>BOPV01000001.1:2819976-4229965 GCA_018332375.1 Roseiterribacter gracilis
CACGGCGCAAAAGGCCGTGTCGGCTTCGCCGCCAAGAACTGCCTCGACCGCAGCGACGGCTGCGCCGGCAGCGGCGCGTGCCGCCTTTGCCGACATCGGCGACACGATCGTGTCGGCGTCCAATGCTGCACGACCATTTGCAGGAATCGAAGCGAACAGCCGCGCGATGTATGACTCGTCATGCACGCGCGCGAGCTGTTCGTCGGTGGCGTCGGGCGCGTCGCGGCGCGGTTCGGGACGATGCCCGATCGCGCGCGCGACCGCTTCCAACCGCGCCGGCCGCTCCGGATGGTGCGGGCCGGTATCGTGTTCGCGGAAGGAATCGTGCCCGAAGATGATCACGCCGGCTTGCGCCCCGCCATTGCGGCCAGACGCAGACGCAACGCTTGCAGCTTGATGAAGCCGGCGGCGTCGGTCTGGTCGTAGACCGCGTCTTCTTCGAACGTGACGTAGTCCATGCGGTAAAGCGAGTTGGGCGACTTGCGGCCAACCACCTGCACCGAACCTTTGAACAGTTTCAGCCGCACCGTGCCGTTGACGCGTTCCTGCGTCTGGTCGATCAGCGCCTGCAGCGCTTCGCGTTCGGGCGAATACCAGAAGCCGTTGTAAATCAGCTCGGCGTAGCGCGGCATCAGGTCGTCTTTGAGATGCATCGCACCGCGATCGAGCGTGATGCTTTCAATGCCGCGATGCGCCGCCAGCCAGATCGTGCCGCCCGGCGTTTCGTACACGCCGCGCGACTTCATGCCGACGAAACGGTTCTCGACCAAGTCGAGACGGCCGATGCCGTTTGCACCGCCAAGTTCGTTGAGCTTGGTCAGCATCGCAGCGGGCGACAGGCGCTTGCCGTCGACCGCAACCGGATCGCCCTTTTCGAATTCGATTTCGACATAGGTCGGCGTGTTCGGCGCCAGCATCGGATCGACCGAGCGCGTGAACATCTTTTCTTCGGCTTCGATCCACGGATCTTCGAGCGCGCGACCTTCGTACGAGATGTGCAGCAGGTTCGCGTCGGTCGAGTATGGCGGCTCGCCTTCTTTGCCGCGCGGAATCGGAATCTGATGCTGCTCGGCATATTCGATCAGCTTGGTGCGGCTGTTGAGATCCCATTCGCGCCACGGCGCCACGACCTTCACGTCAGGCTGCAGCGCGTAGTAGGTCAGTTCGAAGCGAACCTGATCGTTGCCTTTGCCGGTAGCGCCATGCGCGACCGCGTCGGCGCCGACCTGGCGCGCGATTTCGATCTGGCGTTTTGCGATCAGCGGACGCGCGATCGACGTGCCCAGCAGATACGTGCCTTCGTACAGCGTGTTGGCGCGGAACATCGGCATGACGAAGTCACGCACGAACTCTTCGCGCAGATCGTCGATGAAAATCTCTTTGACGCCGAACAGCTCGGCCTTGCGGCGCGCCGGTTCCAGTTCTTCGCCCTGGCCGAGATCAGCGGTGAAGGTCACCACCTCGCACGCGTAGGTTTCCTGCAGCCACCGCAGGATGACGGACGTGTCCAACCCGCCCGAAAATGCGAGTACAACCTTCTTTACGTCTTTGGTTTTGCCGGCCATCGCCTGTGCTTTCTTGTCCCACTGGTCCCGAAGGCGCGGACGATACTTTCCTGATGTCGGCAATCCAACCCGGCGAAGGAGCGCAGAGCCATGCGAATCTTGATCGTCGTCCTATCCCTGGTGGCCATGCTGGTCCTGGCGGTCTGGGCCGGTTGGGACGTTGTGGCTGGTCTGGTCGGGGGCGAAATGAGCCCGGCCGGTTGGGCCGCCGCCATCATCGGCACGATTCTGACGATTGCGCTGGGATCGGGGCTGATGCTGTTGGTCTTCTATTCCTCGCGCCGCGGCTATGACGACCGCGTCGAGGAAGCGACGCACGGGGTTACGAGCGAGGAGCCCTGACGGGCCAGCGTCCGAGCGCCCACCACCACAGCAGCGGCAAGCCGACATAGGGCACGACGAAGGCCAGACCCCAGACCGGCGACCGTCCCGCTTTGCCGGCGACGACGCCGAACATGCACAAGGTCCAGCCGATCAGCGCCGCCACGATCAGATAGGCCGCCCAATCGGGCAGCGCGCCGAGCAATTCGAATTGCTGCAAATACGGCGGCATCAGTAGCTGCGCTTCTTTTTGCGATCGTCGACGCGCCACAGCTCTTTCGGACGCGACGGCCACGGCTTGAGCGCCAACACCGTGCCGATCAACGGCCAGCCGAACACCGGGATCAGCACCAACGCCGACCACGCCATCGCCAATCCCGCACGGCGCGCGATCAGCGCCAGGGCGGGAAGTGCGATTGCGGCGACGAGGAAATGAACCAGCAGCGGGTCGCTGAAAAAATCAGGCATCGATGCGCCGGCGCTGCCGCATGGAGTCGCTTTTCAACTGCCCGCATGCCGCAAGAATGTCGCGACCGCGCGGCGTGCGGATCGGCGACGCGTAATTCGCGTCCATCAGCACCTGCGCGAATTTCTGAATCGTCTTGTCGTCCGAACAATCGAACTCGGCGCCCGGCCATTTGTTGAACGGGATCAAGTTCACCTTGGCGTGAATGCCGGACAGCGACTTCACCAATTGCTTGGCGTCCGCCAGCGAGTCGTTGACGTCTTTCAGCATCACATATTCAAACGTGATGCGGCGCGCATTGCTGGCCGCAGGATATTCGCGGCAGGCGCGCAGTAAATCTGCGAGCGGGTATTTCTTGTTGATCGGCATGATGCGATCGCGCAACTCGTCGTTGGTCGCGTGCAGCGAAATCGCAAGATTGACGCCGAGTTCGCGGCCACAACGCTCGATCATCGGCACCACGCCCGAGGTCGACAGCGTGATGCGGCGCTTGGAAATCGCAACGCCTTCGCCATGCATCGCGATGCGCATCGCCTTGGCGACTTCGTCGTAATTGTAGAGCGGCTCGCCCATGCCCATCAGCACGATGTTGGTGAGCTGACGGTCTTCAGCCGTCGACGGCCATTCTTCCAGCGCGTCGCGTGCGTACAAAACCTGATGCAGAATTTCAGCGGCCGACAGGTTGCGCACCAGCGGCTGCGTGCCGGTATGGCAGAAGCGGCAGGTCAAGGTGCAACCGACCTGGCTCGACACGCACAGGGCGCCGCGATCGCTTTCGGGAATGTGGACGGTTTCGACTTCTTGTCCGTCGGGCATTTTCAGCAGCCATTTCTGGGTGCCGTCTTCGCTCTTCTGCGCGCGCGCAACGGTCGGACGATCGAGCGTGAAATGTTCGGCCAAGGTCGCACGCGCCGATTTGGCGAGCGTCGTCATCGACTCGAAATCGGTCGAACCGCGCTGATACAGCCAATGCCAAACTTGGCGAGCGCGAAAGGCAGGCAGGTCATACTCCGCCATCACCGCGACCAGCTCGTCCATTTCGAGCCCGATCAGCGATCGCTTGCCATCGGCACCATTGGTCGGCGCCGCATATGCGTTGCCGTGAGAATTCCCGCTCATCACTTCTTCTTCTTCGACGTCTTCTTCGGCGCAGCGCCGCCGGTGCAGCTTTTATCCAGCGCGTCGAACGCCGCCGCCGCACCACCCAAACTGAAATTATCGACCTGCGCCGCGCCGTCTTTGGTCGTGCCGGTGAACGCCAACAGACCCGACGTGCGGATCGCCTCGACCAGACGGGGATCGTCGGCGTCGGCGGCCCAGGCCGTGTCGCCCTGGGTATAGAGGGTGAACTGCTTGCCACCCACCGAAACCAGCGCAGTGGAGCGGTCTTTAAACGTATATCCGGGCAGAACCGAGACGACGCCCCGCGTCTTTTCGCCCGGGCGGTGGGTGATCATGACCCAGCCGGTGCGCTTGGGCGCCCCATTCGTCGACGGCGGCAGCTTGGCCGCAGCATAGCAAACCGGGCCGCCTTTTTCGCGATAGGAATAGATCGACCAGTCGCCATACGTGCCTTTGGGCACAGGCTCGGTCTGCGCCTGCGCCAAGGCGGGGACGAGAAAAGCGGCGAGAACGAGCGAGGCGTACCGAAACATCGCCGGAAATTAGCGACGCCTGGCCTCTGATCCAAGCAATGTGAAATTCCCGCCAAGCCGGGCCAGCATGCGGCGCCAGCGTGGCGGACGGCGCAGCGCCAGACGAAACTCGCGTGCGGTCCGTACAAATGAGACCGACACTGGCGGCACCGTTTCGATCCGCGGTGCAACGCGCGCTAGCACGCAATGGACCCAGCGCTGCAACGGCGCCTGCACCGGGCGCGCAGCACCACCGGGCAGAAGAACCGAAAGCCAGGTCGCTGGATTCGGCTCGTCGCCGAACAGAAACCGGTCGGGCGCACCGGACAGGCGCGCAAAGTCGAGCGCTTCGTCGCCGTCCATCTCCAACATCGCGACGGCGTGCTGCAACGGCAGGAACAGTCCCGCGTCGCGCAGCAGCGCAAATTCACGGTCGGTTTGCAGCTTGGCCCACAGACGATGCAGCGCGCGTTTCGATTGCGCCAACGGATCGCCGCACGCGATCCACGCATCGGCACCACGATGCAACACTTCGCACTGGCCGTTCTGCACGCGCCAACGCGACGCTTTGCATTCGATCACCGCAAGACCGCGCGCTGCGTGCAAAACAAGAACATCAATTTGCCGCGCGAACGGATCGTCGTCGGTCGCAACGTCGTGCAGCACGAGATATTCGCTGCCAAGCGCGGCGCGCAACCGCGCCACGACAGCTTCTTCGTGTGCACGGCCTGACGAATTCATGCAGTGCGGACGGGACCGCCGACGCGCACGGGACGTTCGGCCCAACTGCCGAGGCTGATCATGCGGTCGTACAAAACGATCGCGCCGGCGACGCCGACATTGACGCAGAATTTGGTCGGGATCTTCACCACGTGATCGCAGCGCGCGACCAGCGCGGGCGTCAAGGATCCACGTTCGCGCCCCAACACATAGGCGGCGCGCAACGGATGCCGGAATTGCGGCAGATCGACTGCATCGTCGGTCAGCTCGACACCGACCAGCACGCAGCCTTGCGGCAAAGTCAGTTCGGCCGCCGTGTTCCATTGATAGAACGGCAGATGCAGCGCCGCGTCCGACGTATCGGATTGGCGCAGCCCGTCGAAATCGACGCTGGGATTGACCGCGAAAAAGAAACTGGCGCCGAACGCATGCGCCGATCGCATCAGGTTGCCGGCATTTTGCGGCTTGCTGATCGATTCGACGCCGACACCAAAAAATCCACGTTGAGGCTGCATGGGCCGGACCATGCCCAAAGCGCCTCCAAGATGGAACGGGGGGCGCTGTCGCGGCCTTCTCCCTATCCATGAACCCAACTTCCGTCACCGGACGTCTCAGCTGGGGCGCCGTGCTGGCCGGCGCCGCCTTCAGCACCGCGATCCTGGTGGCGCTGCACCCGATCTGCAGCAGGCTCGGCCTTGTCTGGGTGATCGCAACCGTCCTGGCACTGGCGGCCGGCGCCTATCTGGCTGCGCGAATTTCGCGCCAGAGCGGCGCGCTGCACGGCGTCACTGTCTGGGCCGTCGTTGTCGTCGCAACCAACCTGTCACTGATCCCGCTGGCTGCGCGCAGCGACCCAGGAATCGCAGCGATGCTCGCACGTGCCGACAGTCCGGACGGCGTGCAGCTGCAGTTGCGGCAATTGATGGCCAATCCGTCGAGCGTCGACCGCGCGTCGCTGACGCGCGCGATGGCGGCGCAAGCCGGCATTCCCGAAGATCAGGCGACCGCGCGCCTGGAACAGTTTGAATCGCAGGCGCGCAGCAGCACGCTGTGGACGTTCGCAGCCTTGCTTGCAGGTCTTGCTGCCGCCTGGTTCGGCGGCATCCGCGGCGCCAGAGAAACGTTCCGCGCTTAAGCGGCCTGCTGGCCGATCGCGACGTCGAACGGCGCGTCGGTCTTGGCGCGGATTTCGTCGACCGTCACGCCGGTTGCGGTTTCGAGCAGACGCGGCGTCTTCCCGCCACGCTTGTCGAGTTCGAACACGCCGAGATCGGTGATGACGATGTCGACCACGCCGGTGCCGGTCAGCGGCAGATTGCACGCCTTGAGCAATTTCGGCGCGCCGGTCTTCTCGACATGCTCCATCACGACGACGACGCGCTTGACGCCGGCGACGAGATCCATCGCGCCGCCCATGCCCTTCACCATTTTGCCGGGCACCATCCAATTGGCGAGATCGCCATTGGCTGCAACCTGCATGGCGCCGAGAATCGACAGATCGATATGCCCGCCGCGGATCATGCCGAACGAGTCGGCGCTGCTGAAATAGCTCGATTCCGGCAATGCGCTCACGGTCTGTTTGCCGGCATTGATCAAGTCGGCGTCGACTTCGTCGTCGAACGGAAACGGGCCGATGCCCAACATGCCGTTCTCGGATTGCAGCGTCACTTTCATGCCGGCGGGCACGTAGTTCGCAACCAAGGTCGGAATGCCGATGCCGAGATTGACGTAGAAACCGTCGCGCAATTCTTTGGCGGCGCGCGCCGCAATGTCGTCGCGAGTCCAAGCCATGTTATGCGGCCTCCCGCTTGCGGGTCGTTCGTTGTTCGATGCGCTTCTCGAATTTTCCTTCGAGAATGCGCTGCACGAAAATACCGGGCGTGTGGATGCCGTCGGGATCGAGCGAGCCGACCGGCACCATATGCTCGACTTCGGCGACGGTGATCTTGCCCGCGGTCGCCATCATCGGATTGAAATTCCGCGCCGTCTTTCGATAGACGAGGTTGCCTTCTTCATCGCCCTTCCAGGCTTTGACGATCGACAGGTCGGCGACGATGCCGCGTTCCATCACGTATTTGCGGCCGTCGAATTCGCGCACTTCCTTGCCGTCTGCGACCTGCGTACCGACGCCGGTTGCGGTGAAGAAAGCGGGAATACCGGCGCCACCGGCGCGAATACGTTCCGCTAGTGTCCCTTGCGGATTGAATTCGATCTCAAGCTCGCCTTTGAGATAGAGCTCGGCGAACAATTTGTTCTCGCCGACATAGGACGAGATCATCTTTTTGACCTGTCGCGTTTCGAGCAGCTTGCCGAGGCCGAACCCGTCGACGCCGGCATTGTTCGACACAATGGTCAGGTTCTTCACGCCGCTGGCGACCAGCGCGTCGATCAGGTTTTCGGGAATGCCGCACAGGCCGAACCCGCCGGCCATGATGGTCATGCCATCGAACAATGCGCCGTCGAGCGCCGTCCGCGCGTCCGTCACGAGTTTCCGCGATGCCATCCCGAGCCCTCGATCTTCGTGGAGCTGGGTCCGTAGCCGTTTGCGGCACGTGGCGTCAATTCATCAGACGATGAATCTCGCGCAGGTCGGCTATTCGCGGCTCCGCTCGGGCACGCCTGAGACGGTGTGATCGGCGCTGCGCACCGCCGCCAGCATGCGGGCGCGGCGCCCGTCCGGATCGCGTGCGGCTGGCGGGGCGGCAAGCATTTCCACGTCGGAATAGTCGAAGTCGCGCACCGCACGGTCACCGCGCAGCACCAGCCCGAACGCGGCGGCGGCAATCGCAAAGCGTGTTTCGGAATCGATCTTCTCGACATCGTCGACCGCAGTGACTGCGATGGCCCGCGCCAGGCTGCTGGGTTCGTTGGCGCTGGCGGTGCGCCAATGGAGCTGCACCGTGCCGAGATGAATTTGGGCGCGCGCATCGCGGCGCTGCGCCCACGGCCGCGCCGGCGTCAATTCGTACAGCGTCTGCGCAAGTTTTCCGTCGGCCGACATTGCGACGCGGTCGCCGCCGATCGGACGTGCGCGTGCAACTTCGGTCGGATCGAATTCGATCGCGACACCTTCGTCGCTGGTAAGATTGGTAAGCTTGCTTCCATCGGCGCTGCGCACCGCGACATGCAGCAACCAACCGCTTTCATTCCACGGCGAACGCAGCAACGTCGTGTGCACGTCGTATGGCGCGTCGCGCGGTGCGGGCACGTCGTAGACGAAGCCCGCAACCAATGATGCGACGTCCAAGGTTGCGCGCGACGGCAATTCGCGATGCGACAGCGCCTGTTCGACGGTTTCGAGCGCTTCGGTCGGCGGCACCAGGCGCCAGACGAAATTTCGCCGTTCGACTTGGTTCGGGCGGCCGGGCGCCGGACCCGCCGCACGTTGCGCCGGCGCCGGGTCGGGTTTCTTTTGATCGTCGTCGCAGCCGCTGACCAACAGCGCCAACGCCAGACCGATAAGTCGCAATCCTGCTCGCATGGCTTTCGCCTACGCGCGACTCATGGCGGGATCGCGGCGGGCGCCTGCGGCGTCGAGCCGCTTCAGGTAATCGGCCCAGCGCGCGGCCTGCTCGCGGCCAAGCAGATGCAAATAGGACCAGCTGTAGAGGCCGGTGTCGTGGCCGTCGCTGAACCGCAGTCGGACCGCGTAGTTTCCGATCGGCTCGACCGCGTCGATTGTGACGTCGCGCTTGCCGGTCACCAGTTGCTTGGGACCGGCGCCGTGACCCTGCACTTCGGCCGACGGCGATTCGACGCGCAGATATTCGGCCGGCAACGAGGCACGCGTGCCGTCGTCGAAATCGATCTCAAGCGTCTGCGTTGCCCGAACGAACTTGATCTCGCTCGGCCAAATATCGGTCATGGATCGAGTTGCCGTGCTTCGTCGACGAGCATGATCGGAATGCCGTCGCGAATTGGATAGGCGAGACGGGCTGCGTCGCTGATCAGTTCCTGCGCGCTGGAATCGTAGCGCAGTGGCTGTTTGGTCAGCGGGCAGACCAGAAGGTCGAGCAGCTTGGGGTCGACGGTGCGGCGCGCGTCAGGCATGCGCCGGAATCTAGTGGCAGGGGTCGTCGCCGTCCATCGGCGTCGCGACCGCGATTTCGAGCAGTGCCATCATGACTTTGGCGCGGTCTTTGAGACAGGTCGCTTCGAGCAGCGCCTGTTTCTCGCTCGACGCAAACGGGCAGATCATCGCCAGCGAGGTCACCAATTTCTCGTCAGGCGCGCTTTCGATCGCATCCCAATTGGCGGACAGGCCTTGTTGCCGGAAGTACGCCTGCAACAATTCGAGCAGACGCGAACGATCGATCGGTGCGACGCCAGCTTGTTGATAGTCGGCTTGGAACGCCGACCAATCGACATTGACGCGGCGATAGCCTTTGACCATCGCCAATTCGTCTTTGACATGAAACCGTGCCAGGCCGGTCAGCGTGACGAGATAGCGGCCGTCTTCGGTCTCATTGAAACTGGTGATGCGGCCGGCGCAACCGACCGGAAAAATCGGTTCGCCGTTGCCGGACTTTGCGCGGTGCGCGCAGCCTTCATCGCAAGGCTGGATCATGCCGACCAATCGATCGCCGCGGATCGCATCGTCGAACATCGCGAGATAGCGCGGCTCGAAAATGTTCAACGGCAGTTTGCCGCGCGGCAGCAACAGCACGCCCGCCAACGGAAAGATCGGCAGCGTCGTGGGCAACTGCTCGAATGGTGGATCGAAAGCGCTGCGGGACATGAACTAGCCAGCTAGGGCTTAGCTGAACAAAATCGAGGAGAGTTTTCGCCGCCCCTGAATCGTCAGCGGGTCGGCAGGGCCCCAGGCTTCCCAGAATTTGACCAGCTGTTTGCGTGCTTCGCCGTCGTTCCAGGCGCGGTCGCGGCGAATGGAGTCGAGCAGAATATCGCCCGCCTCTTCGAGTTTGCCGGCCGCATAGAGGCCGAGCGCCAGTTCAAGCCGGGCCGCCTGATCGGCCGGATCGCGCGCGACTTTGGCTTTGAGATCGTCGAGCGGGCCGCTTTTCGCTGCTTGTTCGGCAAGATCGAGCTGGGTGCGCACGGCAACGATCGCAGGATCTTTGGCGACGCTTTCGGACAATGTGGCGAGGCGCGTCTTCGCGCCTTCAATGTCGCCGGTGGCGAGCACGGTGCGCAGCAAACCCGCATGCGCCGCCGCCAATTCCGGATCGTGTTCGAGCAGCGCCGCGTAGATTTCGGCTGCGCCCGCAACGTCGCCTTCGTCTTCGGCCTGTTTGGCTTCGGCGAGCGCGGCTTCAATTCCTTCTTCTTCGCTGTCGGGTGCGCCTTTCAGCAGACGTTCGACGAACTGCTTCACCTGGCTTTCGGGCAGCGCACCCATAAAGCCATCGACCGGGCGGCCGTCGAGGAACGCGTACACAGTCGGAATCGACTGCACGCGCAGCGCCTGCGCCAGCTCGGGATTCTCGTCGATATTCACTTTGACCAGGCGGACCTTGCCCTTGGTCGCGCCGATGACCTTTTCCAGCGCGGGCGTCAGCTGGCGGCACGGGCCGCACCACGGCGCCCAGAAATCGACCACGATGGGGCGTTCGCGCGAGGCTTTCAGGACGTCGGTCTCAAAGCTTTGCGTCGTGGCGTCGATCACCGCGTCGTCGGCGTGCGGTGCCGCTGCGGTCTGGCCGAGCGTGAAGGTCATGCGATCAATTCCGTACTGAAGGCGATTTGAGGCGGCGATTAGATGTGCGGCCGGGACCCGCGGGGCAAGGCGTTTTCGTCGCAGGCCTGGGCTTCCGGGTCAAATTCGGGGCCGCTTGCGCCCGGAACGCGGATCCGTATAGTGCGCGACTTCCGCGGCGGGCCCTGCCGCGGGATTCGGAGCGCGGGCGTAGCTCAGGGGTAGAGCACAACCTTGCCAAGGTTGGGGTCGAGGGTTCGAATCCCTTCGCCCGCTCCATTTTCTACCAGACAGATCAGGTTGTTAGCCGCGAGCGACTCGCTCGGCGGCTGCTTCCACGCGGCCGCGCGCGGCGATTTGGAAGCAACTTGGAAGCAAGACCGGTTTTTGGGGTCGAGATTCGGCATTTTCCGACCCTCACTTGCGCGACAACTGCCGCAGGTTCCGCAGGCACGTGCGAACCGCGGGGTGAATGTCCTCTTCCTGCACGACCAGGACGCGCAGCTTGGCGATCACGTCGGCAACGGAATCGACCTGGGCTCGATAGATGCGCGTGGCGATCTTGTCGGCCCGCGTCAGTAGCCGCCCCTGCTCGTCCATCGCCTTCTGCACCGCCGCTTTCTTTTCCGCGACCTGCGCAGCGCCCGATGCCCTGCGTTGTGCGGCGAAGAACGCGTTTTCGTGCTGGGTCACAACACGGTTCACCGCATCGACCTGCCGAAGCGTTGATCGCCACTCGACCAATAGACGCTGCGGCCCCTGCCCTGCGCTGTGTGCGCGTTTCCGCGTTGTCATTGTTCTTCCTTTCGTTGCTGCCGCGTCGGTTGCCTTTGCTTTTCGGATTGCGGGATGCCGCTCCGGATTGGATGCCGCCATTCCACGCCAGCATGGCGGCATCCTCCCACCTCCCTTCGACGCATGTGCTAAACGTTTTTCGTTTAGGCATTTGCACGCGTTTGGCGCGGCCAAGTTCGATCCCGGCTCGCAAACCTCATCCTGCTTCAAGCAGAACGAAAGTCAACACGATTTTCGTTTAAACGATATTCCGATGATAGCCAGTCCTAATGGCTGGCCGGAAAACATCACGGCGTAGAAAGACGATCGTCGATCCGCGGTATCGCGAACTCGTGCAAGAGCTTCGCCGTGCGCGTGAAGATCAAGAAATGAGCCAAGGCGCGCTCGGCGAGGCGATTGGGCGCGATCAGATGTACGTCTCGCGCGTTGAATCCGGCGATCAGCGAATCGACGTTTTCGAGTTTGTCCATCTCTGCCAGACGCTCGATCTGGATTGGGCTCGTTTGTTGAAGCGGTTTGCTACGTAGCGACAGTGCGATGATCGAGCGCGTTAGCCCGCTTTAATCATGTGGCAGATGCGCCGGCGACCGACCGCACGCTTCGTCGGATTAGTCGAGCGGCTTGGGAACATATGAGGTGTCGTCCTTGATACACACCGTATCGTCCGAATACGGCGCGTACACATCTTCAGCATGCGTGAGCAATCGCAGATAGCCAGGCGCATGGCAGAGCAATTTACTTTCTCGATATTGGCTAGCGGTCGCATCGAACACCGCATGTGCGCGTATGCGCCCATTAGCGACGTTCGGATAAGAAAGCTCCTCGACAGTTCCGAATTCCACGACCCAGACGAAGCGCGGCAACAGCATTGTCGCTATGTTCTGGATGACGACTGCTGGATGCGTATTGCGCAGCGCTCGCTCTTTATAGCGCCAGCCGTAAGTTAAGTACGTGCGCGCCAACACCTGACCATTGCGCACGTCGCGCACAAACGCCTCACCGTCATTGACGGAAGTTCCGAGCTTATCGCGGTAGGCGTCTCGAAATTCCTCCCAGCGATCGACGTAGCGGCTCAGCATATCGCGGCCCAAACGCTCAGCGGTATCCGCGTTCAGGTAAACTTTGGTAGGCATTGGGATCATCAGATAGTGCACGTGATCCCGAACGTTGTACGGCGTGTCGCCCTCTTCATTCCCGCCAACCGGAATACGCACACAGCTTCCAATCTGATCGTCATTGACGAGGAAGGCTGGGCAATAAGCGGCGACCGTAGAGCCTTCTGAGTGTCGCTCCGGACCGCCAAGAACGCGGCCGACCGCAACTACTGCATGATAGGATGCGTCATCCGGCGACCACGGCCGAAGGCCAAGAATGACCGGTATGCCAGAGTCCACGAAACGATGGATAATTTCTTCCGGACGAAAATGATCGGGCCACCGAAGTTCGCCTTGGTCGATGCGCGCGGCATAAATGATTGGCTCACGCCCCATCGCGCGCAGCGCTGATCCTATGTTCAACGCACTTAGGCCATCCGATCCGTAGGGGAGCCGGTCTGACATGTAGCTTTCGTGTCGTACCGCTGCTTCCGTAATCGCTGACGTCGAATACCAGCGCTCTCGGTGCTTGGTATGAAGATGCCGTCCGGCCATCCAAATCGCCGCTTGAGCACAAGCGCCAACCTGCGTGTCTTGCTGCGTGAACGGGATTCCCCGAACGATCATTCTGGCGCCGAGCAAATGCACTTCGTGCTCGGCGCTAATCAAAACTTGTCGCTCCGGCCACTTACCTGTGTCGCAAGCTATTACTGCTCGGGCTATCGGTGCGTGTTCCAAGGGACGCGTAACTATGAACCCGAGATATTTTTTCTGCCTGCTGAGAATCTCCAGCCCTTCATAGATCGCGCCCGCTGCCGCGATCTTCACGAGATCAGAAGTAAAGAAGTGCCAGCGCTGGCATACTTTGTGATGTGCCCTGAACACTCCGGCGTAAAACTTCGTGAAGTCATCGCTGAAGTCGCGATCGAGATAGGATTCTTCGAGGATCACGGCGCCGGCGCCCAGCGCGCGGAAGTCGTCGATCAGCTTATTCGCAACGTGGTCAATAGCGCCCGTCGCGGTCATGCTTAGTTTGATGTTGGCCCAATCCGCGTCGGTTGACAGCGCAAGGGCTCGGAACTTCCCGGTCAGTTGCATGTAGGGACAATAAAAAAGGCAGCCGAAGCTGCCTTTTTAACAGAAGAGAATGCGGGATTTTATCGAAATCGCGTCTTCATGACCTGGAAATCGGGGCTCCGCAGATACGCCTCAATTTGCTCAATGTCAGCGCGCGCCGTTTCGCTAACGCCCCGGTCTTCTTCTGGAGTTGGATGCGATGCTGCATCTTGGACCCGCAACAACTCGATCGGGTCGCCAGAAAGACGGCGATTCATGGCAATTCCCCATCTACGATCATCTGAAATTCATACCCGGAAAATAACTACAACGCCAGAAAAGCCTTGACTCAATTTTAAATTGGTTACAGCGCGCATTGCGGTCAACTCGCTGATTCGATTCCCACTTTTCCGGGAATTCCTTAATTCCTGAAAAAAGAAACAGCGCGTTTGCGCCCATTGGGGACGTAGATCAAGCCCGAGCAGCAACGTTGGTCCCGAATCAGCAATCGTTGTACGCGGACAGCCGGGAGGCGCCACGGGCGCAATGCCGAAGCCCAGTGCTCTAAGTTTCGCGGCTTTGAGCAAATAGGTTTTGAAGGCGATACGTCATAGCTTGACGGCTCACGCCATACTTCTTTGCAAGGACAGCGACCACCGCTTCGTCCTCAATGTCGAGGGAAGCTGGATCGATTTCTGCTCTAAGCATTGCAGAAGGCATCAAGATTGATGCAGCAAACGTATTCGCCTCGATCTCAGCTACATATTTGCCTTCAGATGATTTGTCGGAGCGAAGGAAGACGCTGAACGTGGTGTCCACGTGAACTGGCGCGCGTTCGTGAAGCTTAAAATGTCCTAGCTCGTGGGCGATCGTGAATCGCTGCCGTTCGCGACTCTGCCCGTTGTTCACGACAATATCAGCGCTATCCCCTTCGCGAACCAAAAAGCCGGATACGCTTTTATCATCGAACGAATCGAAGTGGATCGATGCTCCTTCGCCGCGCGCGATCTGCACTATGTCGATCGGCGCTTTCGCGCTTTGGTATTTAGCGAGTAGTTCTAAAACGACGCTTTCGATGCGCGCGTATCGCACGCGAAGCGGTGTCATGCCGCGTCGCTGCGCTTGCGTTGCCACTGAACGACGATCTCCGGAAGTCCTGGCTTCGGGGTTTGTATCTCAGTCGTCTTCGGCCACAGCTTCGTGACAGGAACATCCAACGCAGTAGCTATGCGATCGAGTTGATCGACCAGGACACGCTGCTTGCCAGTTTCAATGCTCGTCAGAGATGTCCGTGAAAGGCTCAGCTTTTCGGCCAATTCGCCCTGCGTCAGGCCTTTCTTTTCGCGCTGCTCGCGAATGCGGCTTCCCATCCGCTGATAAAAAACGTCGTCCATACAGACTCCCCTACGACCCCATGATCGCGCCGCTATCGCGAGTTTATTGCCCGATTCGAACCCGTCAACCGTGTCAACAAACCGCAGAGACGGCATGGGTGACAGTGAAACAACCATCCCCGGCCCTCCTCGGTTCCGAGCTAGCCCACGCGCATCATCTCGGCAGATTTCCGTTTTAAATCAGTAAGTTATAAACATTTAGACACGCCATGATGTCGGTGTGGTTGACATTGAAGACTGCCAATCCATATACGGTTAGAAACCCAAACAGGGGGCTAGCCCGAAGGAGGGGCTGCAGAAATGAAGAACGTAGAGATCCATACGGAAGCCGGGGGGCTTCACAGCGTCGAACTCGAAAATGCCGAGGATCTGCTTCGCGTGATCCGCGAAGCTGCGGGGCTGGGCGAGGACGCCCATGTGTTCGAACACGATGGTGAAGAGCCGCTGATCGATATTGAAATCGTCCGCGACCGCAAAGCACTCGTGATGGTCGTTCATCGGTGCCGTCAGGTTCAGGTGACGGTCCGCTTCGACCAAGAAAAGTCGAAAGCCTTTCCGCCGTCGGCCACGATCTACCGCATCCTCAAATGGGCCGTCGGCAAGCAAGGCTTCAACCTCGATCCGGACCAGGCCGGTAAGGCCAATCTGACGCTTCCGAATGCAGTCAGTCCGCTGCCCAAGGACACGGTTGTTGGCACCCTGACAGACGGCGCAACCTGCAGCTCACATCTCGTGCTGACACTGAAAGACTTCACCAATGGGTGAGGATGTCAGCGCAGGTGAGCGCGCGCTAAACAAGCACCTCGCGTCCGCCAAGTTCATCGCCGGCAGTGAGACTGGCCGATGGACAATCGTCTCTCGAAGCGGGCCGGAAGTTATAATCCGAGTCAGCGCCGTTGATCGGGATTCGAGCGAACACGCTTCGTTCGATTTCCGTTTCTACTGCGATGACCTACCCGCGCAACCGCCGCTCGTGGAGATTTGGGATACAGCCAAGGGCGTGCAGCTTGCCAACGAAGCGCGCCCAACCTTTCCGCCGCACGTCGCTGACGCCTTCAAACACTGGGATCATGGGTTGTACCGCCCGTGGGAACGCCGTTGTGCAGGCCACAACAACTGGGCAGCGCTTCGTCCTGATCTAGCCTGGCGCCCTGATCGCGAAATCACATTTATTTTGGAGGAACTCCATGCGCTGGTTGCGGATTACGCTTCAGCGGTTGCTGCGCGTAGAGCCGCCTAGGATCGTTTGCGAAGAACGAGTCTGGGCTGACGGCGTCGCTGATTTGGAGCGAAGGACACAGAAGCACACACGCGAGAGCGGCGCCTTTCTGCTGGGCGTACGCTGCGGTGAGCAACTGCAGATTCGTGAATTCGTCTTTTACGACGACATTGATCCGGCTGCGCTCAACACCGGCATCGTTCATTTCCACGGCGCTAAATTCGAAGCGCTATGGAACTTATGCGCGGAGAAAAAGCTGCAGGTCGTCGCAGACGTACACGTTCACCCCTTTGGATATGAGCAAAGCGAGTCGGATCGTGCGTATCCGGCGATCCCGCGCGCGGGGCATATCGCGTTCATTTTACCGAACTTCGCTCGCGGCCCGAAGCACCCCGGCGGCATCGGCCAGTTCGAGTACCGCGGCAACGGGGCGTGGATGGATCAAACAAAACGAGGCAGCCGATTTTTTAAGGTGCTGAAATGATTCCGCTCAGAGAATCGCGGATCATCAAGGCGCTGACGGACCATCCGAACGGCCTTCTCTTCGATGAAGCGCTTGCGCGCTTGAAGGGAATACGGGCCTTGATTGTTTGCGACAGCGCAGCCGCCAACTCGCCTGCAGGACAAGCTGCGATGCTTACGGCAGCGGCAACCGCAAAGAAGACGTTCGGCGAAGTTCGCGTAATAGCTGACCCCAACGTTCCGCTGTTTGCGTGCGGGCCGCTCGGCAATCGCATTGGCGACGCGCTGACGCGGATCGGTGTTCCGCTCAGCGCTGACATTGAAGCGACGCACGTTATCACGATTGGCGACACTCCACCGTGTGGGGCCTGGTATCGCCGTTGTTGGTGGAACGGATGGCACGCTGGACTTGATTCCGACGCGAGACTCGGAGACGGGATGAATCCGCTGGCGGGCGTGTATTCGGGCGCCCTCGCCACAGCTGCAATCTTTCGCACCGTTGGAACCGAAGCCGTCCTTCGCTTCCGTCCTATGTGCACTTCACTTTGGGAGCCACACCTCGAAGTTCGCGACGCGGATATTGGCCCGAAGGCCGTCGATGTACCGAACAATGTTTGGATCGTCGGTCTAGGCCATGTCGGCCAGGCATATGCTTGGGCCTTGACCTTCCTGCCCTACTCCGGTCGGCGGCGCGCCCATCTGCAGGACTTCGACTTGCTTGCGGAGGAGAATGAGGGGACCAGTCTCGCGTTCTGGAATGAAGTCCCTTTTGGAGAACGGAAAACACGCTTGGTTTCCCGTTGGCTTGAATGCGCCGGTTGGAAAACCACGCTCATCGAGCGCCCCTTCAATGCCCCTCCATTGTTTGAAATTGACGACCCCCGCATCGCGCTAGTCGGTCTAGACAAAGTGCCGCCTCGGAAACTCGTTGCGACCGCTGGATTCGAGCATGTCGTCGATGGCGGTACTGGCGGGGGCGCGACCGAGTATGAATGCTTTCAAGTTCGCACGTTTCGAAACGGCGATTCAGTCGAAGCCGCCTGGAATCCGGAGCGACCCAAAGCGCGCGAGGCTACGCTTGCGATGCCTGCCTATGCTGAGTTGCTCTCAACAGCTGACGCCCGTACGCGCTGTGGGCTAGTCGAAATCGCCGATGCGTCCGTTGCCTTACCGTTTGTCGGTGCAGCGGTCGCTGCAATTGCCGTAAGCCAAGCAATTAGGCTCGCCTCCGGGCGACGCTGTGCTCGACTGCTTACGTCGGATTTGGCCCTGCCGGGCATGCCTATGAGTAGCGGGACCACGGATCCAGCGGAGACTAATTTCGGCTCGGAGCCAATGCGCTTCTAAACCGACGGATTACAGGTAGTCAGCTAGATGGCTGCGGCGCGTGGCCTAATGGGCCTGCGTGTTGAAGGTTCCAGCCGGAGCGGCGATGGTGCTGTCGAAAGACAAGCTCTCTGCTGCTCTCGCCTATGGCACGGCACCAGCCTATTCGAACGGCACCAAGATAAGTGCCTCAGCGCATAAGGATTTGTGCGCCTTTCGTCTACAAGCAGCACCATTCCTTTTATCTTGCCGTACAGCGCCCGATCCGCCAATCCGATCCGCCAGACCAAGCAAAGTACGCGTACCTGCGCTTTTGTACGCCAAAGTACGATGCGTCTATCCGCAACAAGCGACGGCAAATGCGTGTTAGCGCTGTATTCGATGCGCCGTCAAATCGTTTTGGATTTGCTTTCGCGCTGCACGCGACACGCGTTGGGGAATGCGTTGCACCATACCTGAAGCGCACTGTTCGCGGCCGTCGAGGAACGACGCGTCCGCCGAAATGTTGGGATAAGGCGGGCTTCGGTTGCATTTGCCGACCGGCGCGTTGCCCCTGCGCGGGGATTAAATGCCGACAACATTTGACCATGTAATCGCACCGCGGCGCCTGCAGGCCGATCATTTGCACGTCCTCGTTTTGCATGCCGACGAGGTGGGGGGTGCAACGCTTTGCAGCTTGTTGCGGGACTTAAGCCACGATTGTTTGTGCGCATCTTCGATTTCGGATGCGCTATCACTTGTCGGCGAAACAACGTTCGATGTGGCGATCATCGACATTTCGTCCGACGCCGCGACTGACGGATTTCTTGCGGCGCAACTACTTAGACGCGCCGCGCGATTGCAAGCGCTGTTCGTCGGTGACCTATATTCAAAGCCGCTTGAGGTGCTGACGGAACGTCTCGGCATCGGATACCTGACATGGCCGTTTTCATCGCACGCATTGCAACGTGCGCTTTTGCACGCGCGCAACGAACTCATCGACGACGCGTAGTCTGACAATGTTTGCTACTCGCGCCGCTATGCGGACGGCGCGAAGCGCTGTTGACACAAACTGAAATAAGCACAATTTGTCCAACTTACTCACTCGCAATTTGGGGCCGTTTAGCTCCTTGTAAGGTTGGATTCCGGTGAATGTTCTTGTCGTCGATGACGAGCCTCGCGTCGCTGGTTTGCTTTGTGAAATGGTGCGGGAGATGGGGCACCAATGTGTCAGCACAGGAAGTGCTGAATCCGCTACGGGCGCCGCATCATTGGGTGAGTTCTCGTTGGCGATTGTGGACATCAATCTTGGCCACGGAATCGACGGCATTTCGTTGGCGCGCATTCTGAAACGCGATCATCACATTCCGACGGTTCTCGTTAGCGGATACCGCACGCCCGGCATGGATAACTTGATCGAGGAAAATGCGATCGGCTTTCTTCCAAAGCCGTTCACTTCGTCCGATCTCCGCACATTGCTGATCGATATTTATGCGCGCATGGCGCGCGGCGCTTCGTAGAACGGAACGACTTTCGCGGTTCTGTTGCGGGTCGAACACGCTTCAAAAAAAATCTGCTGCAAATTCTGGGCGGGGTGCAGGCAACGCCTGCACCCCTGCCAAGCGGCGAGCGAAAGCGACGGGGTTGGGTGGTACGCGAACCGCCGAAGCCGGGTTGTGTGCAACGCGTGGCGTCAAGGGACGGACGCTGAAACGCGCTCGATGCACGCCATGCGATGCACGCGGCCCTGCTTCGGCTGGCGTTCGCGTGCCAAGCGGGAGGACCAGCGCAATGGTCCTACCCCGCACTTACCCGCCCCGGCACGGGGCGGGGACAAGAGGATCAGCGCACGTTCATTGCGCGCTGATCGTTATTCGAGCGCATCACGCGAACTGTTTCAGCGCCGGTTCTATCTCGGTCACATCGAGCGGCGACGGCATTGTGGCCGCACCATCAAGCAGCCCGGCAATCATCGCGGCGACCCTATCGGCAGCAAGCCCAAGCGCTGCGTCGAGATGCACATAGCGTTGCGTGACGCCACTCGCCGCGTGCCCCAGCAACGCGCGAATGGTCAATTCGGAGAACCCCACATCGCCTGCGATGCTGGCAAAGGTGTGCCGCAGAACATGCGGCGTCACCTCGGTCAGATTTGCGCGCGTGCATACTCGATCCAGCACGCGCACGACGCCGATAAAGTGACCGTCGCCCCAATCTGCGGGAAACACGAACGGCGATCCATCCACGGTTGGCTGTGCTTCGATCAACTCGACCGCAGCGGCGCCGACATACCGCAATTGCGGTCCGCTTTTCGTGTCGGGAAAGCGAATGGCGCGGCGTTCGACCAACCAGGCTCGCTGCAAACCCAAGCCTTCCATGCGGCGAAAGCCGGTCAGCAGCAGCAGTCGAATTGCAGCCAACCCGGTCGGGTGTTCGCCTTCTTGCGCAACGGAACGCAGCGCCAAACCGAACGCACGCAACTCGGTTTCGTTGAGCCGGCGCTCTCGCACATTGCCGGCGAAGATGCGCGCACCCATCGCCGGATTGTTGTCGATCAGGCCGCGGCGCCGCGCGTGACTAAGCAAACTGCGCAACGTCGAGACGCTGCGGGCCGCCGTTCCTTCGCCGCCCGTCGTGGCGCCGCCGCGACTCCCGACGCGTGGTTTCGCCGTCTTTCCGGCCGCAATATCAGCCTGCATGTCCTCGACATCGGCGAGTTTCAGCGCGGCGACAGGCAGCTTTCCAAGCAGCGGCTTGATGTGCGCGACGATGCGGCTGCGATCCATTTTGAGCGACGACGCCTTGATCGGCCGGCGACGGCGCCCCAGCAGCCGGCCCGCTTCCGCCTCTTCCAAGTACCAGTCGCAGACCTCGGCGACGGTCATGATTTTGCGCGCGGCTTTTCGGGCGGCGGACGGATCGTCGCCCAGCGTGACATGGGCGAGGTGCTTGCGCGCGACTGTCCGGGCCTGATCGGTGGTGACAACACCGTGCCGCCCGATCGACATGCGGCGCGTCTGGCCGACCTGGGTCCGGTACTGCACGACGTAGGTCTTTACGCCGGTCGGCTGCACCCGGACCCCGAACCCGCTGATCTCGTCGTCCCAGACAAAGACCTCGCGCGCCGGGTCCGGCCGCAAATTATCGACCACCCGTTTGGTGAGCCGCGACACGTTAGAACTTTCGCCGAACCTTCTGCTTACGAGCATCAGAACGGCTCCCGATTCGGAAGCAAGGCGTAAGCAGACGGGCGTCGTGCGATTAGAAATTCCGGCGCAGAAAATCGTAGAAAAACTGATCTTGTCCATTGATCGCGTTGACAAAAGCGCGCGCGAGCGCGTATTCCGTCGAACATCGGAGTAACGACCTGGGTCGCGTTGCCAAGGTTGGGGTCGAGGGTTCGAATCCCTTCGCCCGCTCCATTTTCTTCTCAGTCGGATTTGAACCGACCCGGTGGCGCCGTTACGCCTCGGGGCGGCTTTTTGCGTTTGAGGCGGCATGGACTTCACATCGTTCGACAAGCGCCACTACCCGGTCCTGCGACCCAGCGACGGGTATGGCGAATGGGCGCCGACCTATGAGGCGACCGTTCTCGACCTGATGGATCTGCGGTTGCTGGCCCAGCTTCGCTGTGTCGACTGGAAGGAAAGCGCCGCAGCAATCGACCTTGCCTGCGGCACCGGTCGGATCGGCGCCTGGCTGCGTGCCCAAGGCGTGCGGCGTCTCGACGGCGTGGATCTGACGCCCGCGATGCTGGCGCTGGCGACGCAGAAGAACGTCTACGACACGCTGCAACAAGGCGACGTCACCGCAACCGGCCTTACCTACGGTGCGTATGATCTCGCGACGCAGAGTTTGGCCGACGAGCATCTCGCCGATCTGCAGCCGCTCTATCGCGAAGTGGCCCGGCTGCTACGTCCGGGCGGTCGGTTCGTGCTGGTCGGGTACCACCCGCATTTTCTGATGCTGGGCATGCCGACGCATTTCGATCGCGCCAACGGCGAATCCGTGACCGTCGAAAGCCACGTCCATCTTTTCGCCGATCACGTCGCCGCTGCGCACGCGCACGGCTTCGTGTTGCAGGAGATGATCGAAAGCGTCATCGACGATACGTGGGTCGCGGCGAAACCAAAATGGGAAACGCACCGCAATCATCCGATCAGCTTTGCGATGGTGTGGCGGCGTTAGCGCCCCCCCCCGCCGGCGCAGGCCGGCAAACAAATAAAGCGCGCCGCTAACGGCGCGCGTCCAGCGCCATGCGTGTTGCGAAACCGCCCAGCGCCAATCCCATGAACCAGCGTTGCGCGGTCGCCCAAGCCGGACGACGCAACAGAAACGATGCGATCGCGCCGGCTGCGCAGACATAGATGCTGTTGCCGACCAGACTGACGACGATCTGCGTTCCGCCCAGCAACAGCGACTGCAGCAACACGTTGCCGTGTTCGGGCGTGACGAATTGCGGAATCACCGAGAGATAGAACATCGCGATCTTCGGGTTCAGCAGGCTGGTGAGCAGCCCCATCGAAAACAATTTGGCGCGGCTGTCGCGCGGAAGCTCGCTAACCTGAAACGGCGAACGTCCGCCCGGACGCAGCGCCTGCACCGCGAGATAGAACAGATAGGCCGCACCCGCGAGGCGCAGCGCGTCATAGGCGTAGGGCACCGCCAGCAGAAATGCCGTCAGGCCCAACGACGCGCACAGCACATAGACGACAAAGCCAAGCACGACGCCGCCGAGCGAGATCATGCCCGCGACGCGTCCCTGGCTGATCGAGCGCGAAATTAGATAGGCCATGTTCGGCCCAGGCGTGATCACCATCATGACAGCGATCAACAGAAAGGTGGCGGTCGGCATACCGCCTCGTCGCACGCGATCGTGCGGCGTGAAAGCGAAGACGCCTCACGCCGCGGTGAGCCTAGTCGCAACGCCGGCGCAGGCCGGCAAACCAACAAGCGTCGCGAAGCTAGCTGTCGCGACGCCCCGCGAACATCCGATAGATCAGCAGCAGAATCATCGCGCCGATGACGCTGCCGGCGAACCCTGCCGGTTCGCCCGGCAGATACCAGCCCAGTGTCTGGCCGATATAGGTGCCGACGAACGAGCCCGCGATGCCAAGCACGATCGTGATGATGAATCCGCTGGGATCGCGGCCCGGCATCAGCAGCTTGGCCACCAGGCCGACCAAAAGACCGATGATGATCGTGACTAGCATCTCGCAACTCCGCCGGATGTTCTGTACTTCCGAACGATGGCTCTAGCGACCAGTTCCGCGCCACCCGCACGTTTTGATCTGAAGACCGTGCTGGCCTGGTGCCTGTACGACGTCGGACTCGCCGCTTTCAACACGGTGATCGTCACCTTCGTCTTTCCGGTCTATTTCGCCAAAGCGATCTGGGGCGACGAAACCAGCGGCAGCGCTGCGTGGGGCTTCGCGATGGGCGCAGCCGGCATCGCGGTCGCGATCCTCAGCCCGGTGGTCGGCGCCATCGCCGACCAACAACGCCGCGTGAAACCGTTTCTGATTTTCTTCGGCAGCATCGTCGCTGCAGCCAGCGCGGGTTTATGGTTCGCGCTACCCGATCGCAGCAACGCGATCTGGGTGTTGCTCGTCGTCGGCGCGTCCGCTGTCGCGTTCGAATTGGCGTTTCTGTTTTATAACGCGCTGCTGCCGCGCTTGGCGCCGCCGGCCAAGCTTGGCCGCCTGTCCGGATGGGGATGGTCCTGCGCCTATCTCGGCGGCATCGCCTGTCTGGCGCTTGCGCTGGTCGGATTCGTGCAGCCGCAACAAGCGTGGTTTGGCCTGTCGCACGACAAGGCCGAACATATCCGCGCGACGACGCTGCTGGTCGCCGCTTGGTATCTGGTTTTCACCTTGCCGCTGTTGCTGATTTTGCGCGAAGGCAAACCTGCTTTGTCGATTGGCGCAGCCGCACGCAAAGGCATGGCGCGACTGCGCGCGACATTGCGCGAAGCGCGCAGCGAACCGAATCTGTGGCGCTTTCTGTTGGCCAGTGCGCTGTATCGCGACGGGCTTGCGACGGTCTTCGCGATGGGCGGTCTGTATGCCGCCGGCACGTTCGGCATGGCGTTCGACAAAGTCGTGCTGCTGGCGATCGGCCTCAATATCGCCGCCGGCATCGGCGCGATTCTGTTTGCCTGGCTGGATGATTTTCTTGGCTCGAAACCGACCGTGCGCCTGTCGTTGATCGGTTTGATCGCGACCGGCGTGCCGTTGTTGCTGGTCGAAGACACGACGATGTTTGTCGTGTTTGCGTTGGCGCTGTCGCTGTTTGTCGGACCGACCCAGGCAGCAAGCCGGTCGTTGTTGGTCCGTCTGTCGCCGCCCGAACGCACCGCGGAATTGTTCGGCCTGTACGGCCTGACCGGACGCGCTTTTACGTTTCTAGGACCGTTCAGCTTTTCGCTGGCGACCACCGCGACCGGATCACAACGCGTCGGAATGAGCGTCGTAGTTGCGTTTTTCGTGCTTGGCTGGGCGCTGCTCGAAACCGTCCGCGTTCAACGATCTGGATGACGCGTCAGCGGACCGAATAGTCCCGGATGTCGGCGAACTGACCGCCTTTGCGATAGCGATTGAGATAGGTCGGCAGGATCTGTTCCAGCGACGTCGCTTCGATGCCGAGATCCTTCAACGTCGCAGCGCCTTGTTGCACGACATTATCGTGACGCAGCTGTTCGACCTGATCGCTGCTCAATGGTGCGCCCGGCAACCAGCCGGTCCATTTCGCCGCCAGCGCCGCAATGCCGAACGGAATCGGCAGCAGCATGCCTTCGCGACGAATCGTTTTCAGCATCAGCTGCATCAGTTCTTCGAACGAATGCGCGCTTGGCCCACCCAGCTCGAACGTGCGGCCGCGCGTATTGTCATCGGCAACCGCGTTGGCAATCGACTGCGCCACGTCACCAACCCAAACCGGTTGGAAGCGCGTCTTGCCGCCGCCGATCAACGGCAGCATGGGCACGAAGCTCGCCAGCATGGCGAAGCGGTTGAAGAAGTTGTCTTCGGGACCGAACACGACCGATGGGCGCAGGATCGTCGCGTCGGCGAACGCCTGACGCAGCGCAACTTCGCCTTCGCCTTTGCTGGCGGCGTAGCGCGAGGCCGCGTTGGGATCGGCGCCGATCGACGAGACATGCACGACGCGCTGGACGCCGGCACGCTTGGCAGCTGCGCCAATCCGGCCTGGCAATTCGGCATGGGCGCGCTTGAAGCCACCCGTCGTCAGCGTGCCGACCAGGTTGACGACGATGTCGGCGCCGTCGATTGCGGCCGCGAGCAGACGGTCGTCATACGGGTCGACCAGCATCGGGACGACCTGGCCCACGACGCCGCCGGTCCGCAGGCGCGCGGCGTTGGCGGTGCTGCGGGTAGCGACCCGGATCACCATCTCAGAGCCAGCCAGCTTCTTGAGGGTGTGGCGGCCGACAAAGCCGGTGCCGCCAAAAATCGTCGCGACCGGGGTCTTATAAGTCATCGCGTGGGTCCAGCTTTCGGTTTGTGCTGCTCGTAGCGCCCAGAACGCCTGTTGACAACGCGCGTTGACAACGCGCCTGCCAGCGGCCTATCAAGCCGGCCCGCATGCCCAGGTGGCGGAATTGGTAGACGCGCTGGTTTCAGGTACCAGTGGCCGAAAGGCCTTGGAAGTTCGAGTCTTCTCCTGGGCACCACTTATTACGTGAACGATAAAATCACCCTTCATCGGGGCGACCTGCCCCCGGATCTCTCGTTCGGTTCGATCGTTGCGATCGATACCGAAACGATGGGATTGCGCCCCGAGCGCGACCGGCTGTGCCTGGTGCAGCTGTCGTCCGGCGACGGAACGGTGCATCTCGTTCAGTTCAATAATCACTTCGACGCACCCAATTTGAAGCGGCTTCTGACCGATCCCTCGGTCGTGAAGCTGTTCCATTTTGCGCGGTTCGACGTGGCGGTGCTGAAAGCCTATCTCGGCGTCGACGTGAATCCGATTTGGTGCACCAAGATCGCATCGAAGCTGGTTCGCACGTTTACAGACCGTCATGGGCTGAAAGATCTCGTGCGCGAGCTGCTGGGTGTCGAACTGTCGAAACAGCAGCAAAGCTCGGATTGGGGCGCGCCCGAATTGACCGAGGCGCAGCTCGAATATGCGGCCTCGGACGTGCTGCATCTGCATGCGCTCAAGACCAAGCTGACCGAAATGCTGGTGCGTGAAGGCCGGATGGACCATGCCGAGGCATGCTTCCGCTTCCTGCCAACCCGCGGGTGGCTGGATCTGCACGGCTACGAAGACGCGGACATTTTCGCGCATTAACGGCGGCGCCTTCGATCGTGCGGCCGTTAGGCCGCGCATGAATCGACGGCGCGACTCCTAAGCCTGTGTCGGTTTGCCTCGCAAACCGGCACGGGGCCTGACCTTAAGGCCTTCTCTCTGTATATGTCTGGGCATGGAGCAAGAGGCCGCCCCCGCGCGTGACCGCGTCGCCTGGACGCCGGCCAAGCGCGATCCGATCAACCTTCGACGCAGCCGCCAGGTGCGCATGCTGCGCGTCGCGTTGCCGGTTCTCGTGGTGGTCCTGCTGGGCGTCATCGCGCTGTGGCCGCAATTCCGGCCGCGCCAGATCGAGACCGCGCAGGAAGAACGGCGCCGGTCCGAGATGGTCAATACGCGCTTCACCGGCATGGACCGGTCGAGCCGCCCCTATACGATCACCTCGGATTCGGCCGCGCAGGCGATGGACGGATCCGGCATCGTCGAGATGAATCACCCGGTCGCGGAAATCTCGCTAGCGAATGGTCGTTGGATCGCCGTGAAAGCAGTGCATGGTCGCTACGACCAGAACACCGGTAAAATCGATCTCGACGGCGCGGTCGAACTGTTCCACGACGAGGGCTATCGGTTTCTGACCGAAAAGGCGCATGTCGATTTCAACGAGGGGGTCGTGTGGGGCGATCAACCAGTCGAGGGTCACGGTCCGAAAGGCGAGATTCGCGCACTGGGCTTTCGCGTAACCGACAAAGGCGAGAACACAGTGTTCACAGGTCCGTCAAAATTGACGTTGCGCATGGCGGATCGTCCGCCCTCATGAAAATTTCGAGATTGAGGCTCGCCGCGATGGCGCTGCTGGCGATCGGCGCTGCATCGCCCGCTTTCGCGCAGTTCACGCCGTTTGCTGAACCGGCCGATAAAAACGACAAGTCGCCGTTGGAAATCACCGCCGACGGCACGTTGGAATGGCTGCAGAGCGAGCGCGCCTATGTTGCACGCAAGAACGCCGTCGCAACGCGCGGCCCGTCGACTGTACATGCCGACACGATGACGGCGTTTTATCGCGACACGCCCAAGGACGCGAAGAAACCGGGCGCCGCCGGCGAGCACAAAGAAAAAGAGAAGAAGGGCAGCGACCAGGGCGCCGACCCGGGCGAAATCTGGCGCGTCATCGCCGAAGGCAGCGTGAAGATCGAAAATAACGGTCGCACCGCCTATGCCGAACGCGCCGTGTACGACGTCGACAAAAAAGTCGTGGTGCTGACCGGCGGCGACCTGAAAGTGATCACCGCGATCGAAACCGTCACTGCCAAAGACTCGATCGAATATTGGGAAGAAACGCAGACTGCCGTTGCACGCGGTCACGCGCTGGCGCGCAAACGCGAAGACACGCTGGCCGGTGACGTGCTGGTCGCGCACTTCACCAAAGAAGACAACGGCTCGACCACGCTGCATCAGGTGGAAGGATTCGGAAACGTGATCATCACCACGCCCAAGGACGTGGTGCGTGGCGCGCAGGGCGTTTACGACATGCGCACGCGCAAGGCGACGATCTCGGGCCCGGCGAAATTCTCGCAAGGTGCCAAGGGCGCGCCCGCGCCAGGCACACCGCCCGGTCCTGCGCCGGTGCGCGTCCGCGGCTTGTTCGTGCCGAAGAACAAAGATCAGCAACAGCCCGCGGCCGAGCCTGCGCCCGCGACGGCGACGCCGGCAAAAGCAGAGACGGCAGCGAAATGAACGACACGCCGCGCCTGGTTGCGGACAATGCCGGTCTGGTTGCCCGGCATCTGGGCAAGCGATTCAAACGCCGCCCCGTGCTGCGCGATGTTTCGGTTGCGGTTCAGCGTGGTGAAGCGGTCGGATTGCTGGGGCCGAATGGCGCCGGCAAGACGACGTGTTTTTACATCATCACCGGATTGATCGCGGCCGACACAGGTTCGATCCATCTCGACGGGCACGACATCACGTCACTGCCGATGTATCGCCGCGCCCGGCTGGGCATCGGTTATCTGCCGCAGGAAGCGTCGATCTTCCGCGGCCTGACCGTCGAGGAAAACATTCGTGCCGTGCTGGAAGTGGTCGAAAGCGATCCCGACCAACGCGCGGTGATGCTGGACGACCTGCTGGCCGAATTCTCGATTTCACATTTGCGGCGCACGCCGGCGCTGGCCCTGTCGGGCGGCGAACGCCGTCGAGTCGAAATTGCGCGCGCATTGGCAAGCCAGCCGCAGTTCATGTTGTTGGACGAACCGCTGGCCGGCATCGACCCGATTGCGGTGGGCGAAATCCGCGAGCTGATCCAGCTGTTGCGTCGGCGGGGCATTGGTGTGCTGATCACGGATCACAACGTCCGTGAAACACTCGATATCGTAGATCGAGCCTACATCCTGCATGATGGCGCCGTCCTCATGGAGGGCGCACCCTCGGACATCGTCGGAAACCAAGATGTCCGGCGGGTTTACTTGGGTGAAAGGTTCAGTCTCTAGGCGTTCAGTACGTCGCTATGGCGCTCACGCAACGGCTCGATCTCCGCCAGGCCCAGACCCTGGTGATGACCCCACAGCTGCAGCAGGCAATCAAGCTGCTGCAGTTGTCGAACGTTGAGCTGGTCGAATATGTTGAGCGCGAGCTGGAACAGAATCCGCTGCTCGAACTGGCCGACCCGGCCGAGCCGCCCACCGCCGCAGATCAACCCGCCGCCGAAGCGCTGCCCGAAAGCGAGGGCACGCAGGATCTGACGCAGATCACGCAGAATGATTCGACCGGTGCGGCCGAGACGCCGCTCGATACGGATCACGACACGACGTACGACGAAGCCGGCCCGTCGGCCTTCGCGCGCGAGCGCGGTAGCGGCGGTTCCTCATTCGACGACGATGAATTCGACGCGACCGAACGTCTGACCGAATCCAAAACGCTGCGCGAGCATCTCTATGATCAGCTGGCAGTCGAAATCACCGATCCGGTCGAACGCCTGATCGGCGGCGCGCTGATCGAGCTGGTCGATGAATGCGGCTGGATCACCGAACCGCTGGGCCCGTTCGCGACTGCGCTGGGCGCACCGGTCGAGCAGGTCGAAGCGGTTCTGTTGCGCTTGCAGAAATTCGAACCGACCGGCGTATGCGCACGTTCGCTCGCCGAGTGTCTGGCGCTGCAATTGCGCGAACGCGATCGCTGCGATCCGGCGATGCAAACCTTGCTCGACAATCTCGACCTGCTGGCGCAACGGCGCATGCCCGAGCTGATGCGGTTGTGCGGCGTCGATGCCAGCGATCTCGCCGACATGATCGCCGAGATCAAGCAGCTAAATCCCAAGCCGGCGCGCGAGTTTGATTCGTCACCGGTGCAGACGGTCGTGCCCGACATTCTGATGCGGCCGAATCCGTCCGGTGGCTGGGCGATCGAACTCAACCACGACACTTTGCCGAAAGTGCTGGTCAATCGCCGCTATCACGCGGTGGTGCAGAAGGGCACGCTGAGCAAAGCCGACCGCGAATATATGGCGGAGCGGCTGACGGCGGCGAACTGGCTGGTCCGTTCGCTCGACCAACGCGCGACGACGATTCTGAAAGTCGCGAGCGAGATCGTCCGTCAGCAGGACGCGTTCTTCATCTACGGCGTGCAGTATCTGCGGCCGTTGATCCTGCGCGACATTGCGACCGCGATCGAAATGCATGAATCGACTGTGTCGCGTGTGACCTCGAACAAATACATGCAGACGCCGCGCGGCATCTTCGAGCTCAAATATTTCTTCTCCACCGCAATCGCCGGTTCGGCCGGTGCCGATTCGCATTCGGCCGAAGCGGTGCGGTTCCGGATCCAGAAGCTGATCACCGCCGAGGAACCCAGCGCGGTCTTGAGCGACGACACGATCGTCGACCTGCTGCAAAAAGACGGAATCGAGATCGCACGCCGCACCGTGGCGAAGTACCGCGAGCAGCTGCGGATCCCGTCGTCGGTGCAACGCCGCCGCGAAAAACTGTCCGCTTCGGCCTGATTTTCCTGAATCTACGGAATTCTGGAACCGTCGCGCCCGTCTGAGCGATTCCGCAGGTGGGAGCTGGTGTTAACCAAGGCCCTATTTCGGTCCTATTCGGGGTAGTGACTCCACCAATGCTTCGGATAGGTTCCGACGCCCGTATCACATCTCCAAGGAGACGCTGTCAGATGAAGTCCGCCCTCGCGCTCGCCGCTCTCGTCGCTTTCGCCGCCGCCCCTGCGGTTGCGAAGGATTGTGGCGCCCGCCCGGCCTCCCCTCCGATTCCGAACGGCAAGTCCGCTTCGGAAGCCGACATGAAGGCCTCCTACACCAAGATCACGACCTACACGAAGGCCGTGAACGAGTATCTGCAGTGCCTCGCGGGTGAAACCAAAGCCGCGACTGCAGAAGCCCAAAAAGTGCAGGCCGACTACAAAGTCGCTGCGGACGAATGGAACAAGGCGCCGGCGAAGCCGTAAGGCAACGCCGAAGCGTTATGGCAGCGGCCGTCCGCGAGTGGCCGCGCCACCACTTTCTTTTTTGAACGATCGCGAGAGATCCGATGATCCGCCAAGCGCCCGCTATCTTCGCCGCCGCCGTCTTCGCGCTATTCGCATGCGCTGAAGCGTCGGCGCAGCAGCACCCAGCGACAACGCCGGCCAGCTGCAAAGAGCCGACCTTCCCCAAAGCACCTTCGGCCTCGATGAGCACCGAAGAGCTGAACGCGCTGGTCAGCGGATTCCAGGCGACGCAGCGCGACGGCAAAGCGCGCTACATCAATTGCTCGAGCGATCCGGACTGGAACAAGTACGAAGCCAAGGTCGACGCCTACGCTGCGAAGCTGAACAGCGCGGTCAACGCGTTCAACAAGGCGAACTCGCGGCCGACGACGACGCCCGCAAGCTGCACGCCGGTGAAGAAGCTGGAAGTTCCCGCCGCGCCGACGCGTGAGCAGCTCATCCAGTTGCAGGCCGATCTGAAGACGGTGATTCCGGACTTCAACGAGCGCTATCAGAAATGCGCTTCGGCGAAGGACATTGCCGACACCAAGGCGGCGATCCAGAAAGCGCAGACGGACTTCGACGCCAAGGTGCGCGAAGTGAACGCCGAGACCGAGCGCAAGAACGCCGAAATACAGAAAGAGAACGAAGAAGCGCTGCGCCAGCAGCAGGAACAGGCGAACAAGTCGCAGCGCAACAGCACGCCAGCCACCGGCAGCAGCAACAGCCCGGGCACGCGCTACTAATCGCCTCGATCATCTGATCGAATCAAAACGGCGGGCCCAACAGCCCGCCGTTTTTCGTTGTGCGATCTAAGATACCGCTTCGAGCTCGTCGATCATCTTTTCGATCACCGACAGGCCGCGTGCCCAGAAGGCTGGGTCGGCCGCATTGAGCCCAAACGGCGCCAGCAATTCTTTGTGGCGTTTGGTGCCGCCGGCACGCAGCAGATCGAAATACTTCTCCGCGAAGCCGTCGGGATGCGCTTCGTATTCGGCGTAGAGCGCATTCACCAAGCAATCGCCGAACGCATACGAATAGACATAGAACGGCGTGTGCACGAAGTGCGGAATATACGCCCACATATTGGCATAACGCGCGTCGAGTTCGATCGCAGGACCAAGGCTGGCGCGTTGCGTTTCCAGCCAGATCTCGCCCAGCCGTTCCGGCGTCAACTCGCCTTCGCGACGTTCTGCATGGACGCGCAATTCGAATTGATGGAACGCAATCTGGCGCACCACCGTGTTCAGCATGTCTTCGACTTTCGCCGCCAACATGCGACGGCGGATCGCCGGATCTTGTTCGGCATCGACCAGCGCACGGAAGGTCAGCATCTCGCCGAACACGCTGGCCGTTTCGGCCAAGGTCAACGGCGTCTGCGACAGAAGATGGCCCTGCGCACCAGCCAGCACTTGATGCACGCCGTGACCAAGCTCGTGCGCCAACGTCATCGCGTCGCGCAACTTGCCGTGCCAGTTGAGCAGCAGATACGGATGCACGCTGGGCACCGTGGGATGCGCGAAAGCACCCGATGATTTTCCAGCCACCGGCGGCACGTCGATCCATGCGTTGGTGAAGAACCGTTCGCCGATCTTGGCCAGCTCGGGCGAGAAACGCGCATAGGCGCCCAATACCAGCTCGCGTCCTGCCGGCCAGGTGATCGCACGATCATCGTCACCCGGAATCGGCGCATTGCGATCCCACCAGTTCAGCTTCTCTTTGCCGAACCATTTCGCCTTCAACGCGTAGTAGCGATGCGACAGGCGCGGATGCGCCTTCTCGACCGCAGCAGCCAACGCATCGACGACGTCGTCTTCCACCTGGTTGGCGAGATTGCGGAACGAGGTTGAGCGCGGATAGCGCCGCCAGCGATCATCGATCTCTTTGTCTTTCGCCAAGGTCGAGGTGATCAGCGCGAACAGCTTGTTGTTTTCTGCCAGCACACCCGCAACAGCCAGGCCCGCTTCGCGACGCACCGCTTCGTCGGGCTCGCTCAACAGATTCAGCGTGTCGCTGATGGGCAGCTCTTTGCCGCCGACCGGAAAGCGCAGCCCCGCAATCGTCTGGTCGAACAACCGGCTCCACGCGCCCGAACCGACGACATGGCGTTCGTGCAGCAGCTTCTCGGCTTCGTCGGTCAATTGATGCACGCGAAAGGCGCGCACCGAATCGAGCCACGGACGCCAATGGCGCAGTGCCTCGCTGTCGGCGTAGGCACGCGCGATGTCGGTCTCTTCGATCCGGTTGAGTTCGAGCGACAGAAAAATCAAATCGCTCGAGATCACCGTCACGCGTTCGATGATCGTTTGGTAGAAGCGGCCGATTGCCGGATCTTCCTGATCTTCGGCATGGACCAGCCCGGCATAGGACACAAGCTTCGACAAGCCTTCGTCGATCCGTTCGTATCCGGCGATCGCCGCAGCCAGCGCGTTGCCGTCCAAGGTCGCGACTTTTCCTTGATACTGCTTGGCGAACGACGCCGCTTCCTGCGCCAGACGCTGCAGATCGGCTTCGATCGACGGCGACTCGCGCCCCGGATAGAGATCCGATAGATCCCACCTCGGTAAAGATTGGGGCGGCGGCGATTCGGCTGCGCCACCGGTTGCACCCGGCGCGCCCGCCGTTTCTCGCCGCAAATCAGACCGCTTCATAGGTTTCCGCTCCGATGTCTCGTGCCAGATCTAGGCCTGTCCTCGTGCTCGGCCAACCGCTGCTGTTCGCAATTCTCGGAACTGCGGCGATCATTCTCGGTGCGCGCTGCGCGGTGTCGCTGGGAACAACGCCGTCGACCCTGCAGACTCTCGCGGTCGTGCTCGTCGCCGGCATTTGGGGACCATGGGTCGGCGCGGTCGCGGTGCTGCTGTATGCCGCGTGCGCTTGGGCGGGCCTGCCGGTTCTGTCCTTTGGCAGCGCGATCCCGTTTCCGCGTTTCATCCACAGCGCATCATTCGGTTGGGTGCTGGGATTTCTGCCCGCCGCCTTGTTGACCGGTGCTGCACGGCGCTGGGCGGGCGCGCGGCTGGGCCCGTGGTTTGCGGTCGCACTCGCTGCGCACATCGTCGCAATCGCCGTTGGCCTGGCGTGGAATCGTGGCGGCGTCGAACTTACCGTGCTGCTCGGCGCCTTGGCCAAAAGCGCCATCGCCGCCGTGACCCTGGCGTTGCTGCGCGGCCGGATGCGGTGACGCGCCTCGCTTTGTTCGACTTCGACGGCACGCTTGCCGATTCGATGCCGTGGTTTCTCAGCGTGTTCGACGACATCGCTGACGAGTTCAGTTTTCGCCGCGTCACCGCAGCGGAACGCGAAGAGCTGCGCGGCTTAGGCTCGCGCGAAATCGTTCGGCGCCTGGGCGTATCGATGTGGAAGATGCCGCGCATCGCGCGCCGCATGCGCGCACGCAAACTGGCGCAGGCGCATGCGATTCCGCTGTTCGCCGACACCGCACGCCTGCTCGGCACGCTGACCGCACGCGGCGTGCGCATCGCCGTCGTCAGCAGCGATTCCGAAGCCAGCATGCGCTGTACCTTGGGACCGCTGGCAGACCGGATCGAATTCTTCGAGGGCGGCGTCGGCATGTTCGGCAAAGCCGCGCGGCTGCGCAAAGCGCTGCGTCGTGCGCGCGTCGCACCGCACGAAGCGACCTATGTCGGTGACGAAGCGCGCGACGCCGACGCCGCGCAAAAAGCCGGGCTGCGTTTCGTCGCCGTCGGTTGGGGCTACGCGACCCCTGCCGCCTTCGCGCCGTCGATTCCGCTAGCGACAACGGCGGACGAGCTGCTGCGCCTGCTGGCGCCCGCTTAAACCCCGGTAAAACGCGGCGCGCGCCGTTCGCGGAACGCGGCTACGCCTTCGGCAAGATCGTGGCTGCCGACCAGCGCCGCAAACTCGGCTGCTTCGATCGCGAGCCCCTCATCGATCGAGACGTTCAACCCGCGCGTCACTGCTGCGAGACAGGCGCTGACCGCGCGCGGTGCGAAGGCGGCGATCGCCAATCCCAGACTGTTCGCCTCATCCAATAGCCGCGCACGCGGGACAACACGATTGATCAGCCCCATCTCCATCGCACGCTGCGCGCTGAACGGTGCCGCGGTCAGGATCGCTTCCATTGCGCGCTTGCGTCCGATCAGGCGCGGCAAACGCTGCGTGCCGCCGAAGGTCGGCGGCAGACCCAGCTTGATTTCGGCTTTGCTGAACGTCGCCTCCTCGCAGGCGATGGCGAGCGGTGCCGCTTCGGTGATCTCGCAACCACCGCCATAAGCGAGCCCGTTCACGGCCACGATGACCGGTTTGGGAAAGGCTTCGATGCGCGATGTCAGGCGTTGGCCGCGGCGCGGAAATTCGCGCACCGCCACGGATGGTCCAGCGGCGATGCTGCCGGCGAATTCATGGATATCGGCACCGGCCGAGAAAGCCTGTGTGCCGGCGCCAGTCAGAACGATCGCGCGCACCGTATCGTCGCGCTCGATCGCGTCAAGCGCCGCCAGCAACGCGTCGATGGTCGCGTAATTGAGTGCGTTCAACCGGTGTGGCCGATCGATGGTGAGACGCGCCAGCGCGCCATCTTGGTCAGTACGGATCGTCATGGCTGCCGAGCATCACGCCGCAGCGGCGCAACGCAGAGCGAGACCTGTTCACCCGCTGGTGAGTTCGCGCGGCCCTGTCGCGGGGCGCCAAGTGGTCCAAGACGACGCGCGGTGAATCGGGCTTCTCCAGCCTCTCACCAAGGAGCCCTGACGTGACCTCGTACCCGTTCGTCGAATATCGCCGCTACACGTTGCATCTAGGCCGGCGCGACGAGTTGATCACCTTGTTCGAGCGCGAATTCGTCGAGACCCAGGAAGCGGAAGGCATGACTCTGCTCGGCCAGTTTCGCGTCCTGGATCGGCCCGAGCTGTTCGTCTGGTTGCGCGGCTTTCCCGACATGGCGACGCGCGGCGATCGACTTGGTGCGTTCTATGGCGGTCCAGCCTGGAAATCGAATCGTGACGCCGCCAATGCGACGATGATCGATTCCGACGACGTGTTCCTGCTGCGGCCGGCAGCGCCGCAATTCGGGTTTACGCACGACGTGCGCGGTCGCGCGCCGATCGGCAGTGAGACAGTGCCGGCCGGCCTGTTTCTGGCCGTGACCTGGTTCGTCGCCGATACGGTTGCGTTCGTCACATCGTTCGAACGATCGATTGCACCGGCACTGCGCGCGGCTGGCGGCCAACTGCGCGCGACGTATGTGCGAGCGCACGAAGAAAACAACTTCCCGGCTCTGCCGGTGCGCGAGGAAAATGTCTTTGTCTGTTTCGTCGCGTTCGATCCAGGCGCGTCGCGGCCGGCGATCGAGGCGGTCCTGGCACCGCACTGCGATGCCAGGACCGAGCTGTTGTGGTTGACGCCGACCGAACGGTCGGCGCTGCACCTCAACGGCGAGTGACGATCACTTCAAGATATTCGCTTTGCACGACCATCGTGCCGTCTTTGGCGACGTTGTGCTGCGCGATCAATGCAAGCAGATCGTGATCCAGCGCGGCTTGCGCCGCCGGCGCCAAGGCGGCGTACGTCTTCAGGACCGGGCCGTAGAAGGTCTTGAAAATATCCAGCCAGTGTTGCGGCGAGCGATAGCGGAAGGCGAAGGTACGCGACGTCGTCTCGATCGATGCAGCCTGCGGCCCGAACATCTCGTTTAGCCGTGCGCGGGTTCCCCACAGCGCCGGTGACTTGGCGCCGGGCGGCGGCGCGACATGCTTGCCAATCGTCTTGAAGACCTGGCCGATGAAGCCGTCGGGCGTCCAGTTCGCCAGGCCGATTTTCCCGCCTTTGCGGCAGACGCGGATCAGTTCGGCAGCAGCGCGATCATGGTCGGCGGTGAACATCACGCCGAAGGTCGAAACGACGACGTCGAACTGTTCATTCGAAAAGGGCAGCGCTTCGGCATCGGCTTCGCGGAACTCGATCGTCAGGCGCTCGGCCTCGGCGCGTTCGCGGCCGCGCTCGAGCAGCGCCGGCACATAGTCGGTCGACACCACGTCGCACCAACGGCGTGCCGCGGCGAGCGAGACGTTGCCGTTACCCGCTGCCACGTCGAGCACTTTCTGGCCCGGGCGCAGATCCAGCGCCTCGCATAGTTCTTCGCCGACGATCTGCAGCGTCGTGCCGACGACCGCGTAGTCGCCGGACGACCAAGCACCATGCTGGCGGGTCTTGATTGCCTTGACATCGAGGGGTGCGGGTGGGGGATTCACGATAGCCGTGCCAGCCATAGACATACTTTTTCTCCGTTGGAGCAGGACCGAATCCTGCAGGTTCGCTTGCGCGCATGCGCGGCGGGGCCGGCGGGAACCGGCACGACGCGTTGCAACGCTTGCTGTTGTCTCTACGCGGGCGGCGTGGAGCCGAGCGTGGTAGCCAGCGTGGAAATGACCGGTCTGCACGTACAAATGCTTGGTCCGCTGACGATCCGGCGCGACGGAAACGTGCTGACCCTGCCCGCTTCGCGCAAAGCGCGTGCGCTCTTCGCCTATCTCGCGCTGGCGCCGCATGCGGTGACGCGCAGCCAGCTTTGCGAGCTGTTGTGGGACGTTCCCAACGACCCGCGCGGCGAGCTGCGCTGGTGCCTGAGCAAAATTCGCGGGTTGATCGAAACGGCGGACCAACGGCGGGTCGAGACCGCCGGCGACACGGTGCGGCTGGATCTGCGCGGCTGTTTTGTCGACGCGATCGCCATCGCCGAAGCGGTGCAGAACCTTGCGACCGTGGCGCCGGCGCGGCTGCGCCAGATCGCGTCCTTCTTCGGCGGCGATTTCCTCGACGGGCTGGAGATCGATCGCAGCCCCGTGTTCAACGGCTGGCTGATCGCGCAACGACGACGCTTTCGCTTCTTTCATGCGGCGGTGTTGGAGCGGCTCGTCAGCGACGCCGGCGACGACGAGATCCTCGGCCATCTCGAAGCCTGGCTCGAACTCGCACCGTTCGATCATCGCGTGCACGACAAGCTGCTGCAGACCCTGGCGCGGCGCGGGCGCATACGTGAAGGCGAAGAACATCTGGCCGCGACCGCCAAGTCGTTCGAGGTCGAAGGTCTCGATTCAGCGCCGCTGTATGAATCGTGGCGCAATGCGCGCGGCCAGCCCGCGATGGCGGTCGTCCCGGATGCAAGCGAGGTCGCCGCTACGCCGGCGACGCGGCGGGCCTCAATTGCCGTCATGCCGTTTGTCGACGGTTCGTTTGCGGGCGACCTACGCGGCGGCGCGGCCGATGCAATGGCGCACGACATCATCACGCGCCTCGCCAAGCTGCGCAGCTTGTTCGTCATCGCGCAGGGCAGCGTCTTCGCGCTGCACGAGCGGAAGATCTGCGCCGAAGATGCGGGCCGTGTGCTGAATGTCGACTATGTCGTCAGCGGCTCGGTGCGTCGCCAGGGCAACCAGCTGACCGTCATTGTCGAGCTGGCGGAAACGCGCACGGCGCGGATCGTCTGGGCCGAACGGTTCGACCAGAAGCTCGACGACGCGTTTCTGGTGCTCGACGAGATCGGCAATCGCATCGTCGCGTCGATCGCGAGCGAGGTCGAAACCAACGAGCGCAATCTTGCGATCTTGAAGCCGCCCAATTCCTTGACGGCGTGGGAAGCGCATCATCGCGGCCTGTGGCACATGTACCGCTTCAACAAAGCGGACAACCAACGGGCGCAGCATTTCTTCGAGATGGCCGTGCGGCTGGATCCGACCTTTGCGCGCGCCTATGCGGGCCTGTCTTTCACGCATTTTCAAAGCGCGTTTCAGGGTTGGGCCGATCGCAAAGCGGAAATCGACCTCGCCTATGACACGGCTGGCCGCAGCATGCTGATCGACGATCGCGATCCAGCGGCGCATTGGGCGGTCGGGCGCGCGCTCTGGCTACGCGGTCAGTACGATGACTCGGTCGACAAGCTGAAACAGGCGATCGATCTCAGCCCGAACTTTGCGCTCGGTCACTACGCGCTTGCGTTTGTGCAATCGCAGGCCGGCGATCCGACCGCGGCGATCTTGTCATCCGATCACTCACGACATCTCAGCCCGTTCGATCCACTGATTTTCGCGATGCTGGGTGCGCGCGCCTTGGCGCTGGTGCGCTTGGGACAATTCGAAGAGGCAGCAGACTGGGCGGCGAAAGCTGCGGCGCGTCCCAACGCGCACGCGCAGATTCATGCAATCGCCGCCTGTTCTCTGGCGCTCGCAGGCCGCACCGATGAAGCGCGACTGCAGCTTGCGACCATCCACAAGACGCAACCGCGCTACAGCAGTGACGATTTTTTCACCGCGCTGAAGTTCGACGCCGACGGCGAGCGCCTCTTCCGCGAAGGCGCGCGGCGCGTCGGAATGCGCTAACGACGCTGGTTACGCTTCCATACCAAGCGCGTGCATGTAGAGCTGCAGCAATTCGCTTTGCTCGCGGCGCTGTTCCAATTCGACTTTGCGCAGCGCGATCAGTTTGCGCAGCGCTTTGACGTCGTAGCCGGTGCCTTTGGCTTCGGCGTAGATGTCGCGAATATCGGCGGTGATGCCGGATTTTTCTTCTTCAAGACGTTCGATCCGGTCGACGAAGCTGCGCAGGCGCTTGGCGCCGACTTCATCGGACTGATTGGTCATCGAAACGACATTCGTCTTGTTTCCGCGCGGCGCGGCCATCCCATGTCTCCTGGTCCCGAGGGGGGCGGACCCTAGCGCAGCGTCTCCGCCAGGCGAAGCCGATTCGACGGGAAAATTACGTCCGCCGCATGCGACGGAACGGCAGCGGCAGATGGTCGCCGAGGTTCTTCAATTGCGCCAAACGCTTGCCGACGCGCAGAACCTCGTCGAGGCGGCGTTCGAGGAAACGCCAGCTCGCCGCGTGGTCGGGCGAACGGTCGCGCAGCCAGTACGCCGTGGTCGCAACCACAACGCCCGCGAGCAGGCCGCGCTTGGTGTAGAAATTATAATCGGTCGATGTGTCGCCGGCGGCGCGCCAGATCGCGTCGACCGTACGATAGACCGCACGCGCCGCGTCGGGCGCAGCACCGGGCTGCGCCAAGACGCGCGTCGAGCGACGCACCGCTTCTTGATGCGGCGCCAATGCTTCGAGCCGCGCACGCACGCCAAGCGCAACGCGGTCGCGCACGCGCATCTTGGTCAGATCGTGTGTCTGCAACGTCGCCTGCATCGCAGCGTCGGCCCAATCGCTGAAGGCGAGCACGGCGTCGAGTGGACCGCGCGGGAAAATCCGGCGCCAGGCCTGTTCGTCGAAACCCGCGGCGCGCGACGCGGTGGCGAGCGCCGCTTCGGTCCAACCGTCGAATGGGACCGACGGCAGCAACTGCGTCAGAAGGCGATCGGCGTCCTGGTCGCTCATAATGTTTCTCCCTCGCGCGCAGCGTCGAGCTCGGGCCCATAGCCCAGCGACGCCATATCGGTCATCCGATCGAGATAGACCACACCGTCGAGATGGTCGACCTCGTGCTGCAGAATGCGCGCCTCAAAGCCGGTCGCTTCGCGTTCGACGCGGTTGCCGGCGAGATCGATCCCGCTGAGGCCGACCCGTGCGAAGCGCGGCACCAGACCGCGCAGCTCGGGAATCGACAGGCAGCCTTCGGCACCCAATTCGCGCACGTCGCTGAGCGGGATCAGTTCGGGATTGAGCAGCCCGACAATCTGGTCGCTGGACTCGCCGCGCACCGCGATCGGCCGCCACACGATCGCGCGCAACCCGCTTGCAACCTGCGGCGCCGCCAGTCCAACACCGTTGGCCGCTTGCATCGTTTCCGCCATGTCGGCGAGCAGCCGTGCGAGTTCGGGATCGGTCGGATCAACGATCGGTGCTGCGACAGCGCGCAAAATCGGATCGCCGAGACGGATGATGGGTCGGAGCGCCATGACCCTAGAGCGTAGGCAGGATCCGCAGCCCGTCCAGTCCTTTGGAATCCGCGCCGGTGACGTCGACCTTGTCGACGCGCGCGTGCGACGGGCCGCTGCGCGCCGCGTCGATCATCTGCGTCAGCGCGCTGTCATTTCCGGCGATGCACGCTTCGACGCTGCCGTCGGCGCGATTGCGAACCCAGCCGACCAGACCGCGCGCACGCGCTTCGTCGGCAAACCAGGCGCGATAACCGACGCCCTGCACACGACCAGAGATACGGAGAAGAACCGCGCGCAGCATGCTGACGCTTACGCGCCCGGTGCGACTTTCAAGCAGTTGGCGACGACGCTGCAGGCGCGCTTCGCCGCTGCAGGGTCGAGTCCGACCAGACGAGCGCGATAGACGGTTGAGCCGCCGGACCTCAACGCTTCGACAGCGCGCTGGGCTTTTTGCAGCAGCGCCGGTGCCTGCTTGATCGCCTTGTCGAGCGCAGCCTGCGCTGCTTTCGCGCTCGAGAACGCGCCGACCTGAATGCTCCAACCTTTGCCCGATGCAGTCGCTGCAGCGGCAGGCTTCATCGATGCGGCCTGCATGACCGGCGCGGGCGGCGCCATCAGCTTCGGCGTCGGCACCGGGAACGGAATGTCGCCCTCGCCTTTGGTTGCGGCGTCGGCAAGCGCGGCCAGCTGTTCGCCCGCCGGTTCGTCTTCGGGCTGGTACTGCGCAACCTGCATCGAAAGCGGCTTGTGACCCGGCTTCGGTACGCCGGCCGCAGCAACCACGGCGGCGTCGCCCTGACCGACTTTGCGGAAACCGGCATCAAGAAGCGCGGCCATGTAGTTGTCGCGGGCGACCGCGCTGGGTCCGCCAAACACGACACCGATCAGCCGGTGACCGTTGCGCACCGCCGATGCGGTCAAATTGAAACCCGACGCGCGGATGAAGCCGGTTTTGAGACCGTCCATGCCGGCATAGCGTTCCATCAGGTGATTGTGGTTGCGATAGGTCGAACCGTTGAACTCAAATTCTTCGGTCGAGAAATAGTGATAGTACTTGGCGTATTGCTTGATCAGCGCACGGCCGAGTACCGACATGTCGCGCGCGGTCGAAATCTGTCCCGGATCCGGCAGACCCGACGCGTTGCGGAAGATCGTGTTGCGCATGCCGAGTTGGCGCGCACGTGCGGTCATCATCTGCGCGAAGCGTTGCTCGGTGCCGCCGATGCCTTCGGCCAGCACGACGGCGGCATCGTTCGCCGACTGCGTCACCAGCGCCAGAATGGCGTCTTCGACCCGCAGCGAGTCACCCGGCTGCACACCGAGCTTGGTCGGCGACATCGACGAGGCTGCTGCTGAAACGGGCAAACGTTTTTGCAGATTGAAGCGGCCGCTTTCGATGGCGTCGAACGTCATCAGCAGCGTCATCATCTTGGTCATCGACGCTGGGTGCAGCGATCGATCGGGGTCTTCCTGGCTGAGCACTTGGTTGGTGTCGGCATCGATCACGATCGACGCATCCATGGCGCGCGCAATGCCGGGCACTGCAAATAGGAGCGCGACCAACATCGCACCCATCGCCCGACCGGCGATCCGTCCCCCAAGCTGCATTCCTGCCCCCCGCCTCCAGCGACTGAACTGGAGGTTTGCCGAATTTTGGTTAAGGAAGCACTTCTGGGTTGTCCAGCAAATTCCGGATTTCACTCAGCTTTTTTGCGCTTTGTCCAATATGCGACCGAACAACGCTTGACTTTTAGGCAGTTCAGGACGACTTATGCTGCACCGCAACAAACCACTGCGGAAAGCGGCCGGCTCCCTACTGGAAACCTGCGCCGCACCCGCGAAACAACCGTGCGACGGAGAGATCAAATGACCGATACCACCCAGTTCCAAGCCGCCACCTTCGCAGCCGCCAAGGAAACCTTTGGCAAGTTCGCTGGCCAGAACTTCAAGACCGTTGATGAAGTGGCCGCCTTCGGCAAAGCCAACCTCGACGCCTACCTCAAGGCCGGCTCGACCATCGCGAAGGGTCTGGAAGAACTGACCCGCGCCGTGGCGACCTATAGCCAGACCAACGTGACCGCATCGGTCGACGCGACGAAGGCCCTCTTCGGCGCCAAGACGATCCGCGAAGTCGCGGACCTGCAGAACGACTACGCCAAGAAGGCGTTCGACTCGCTGGTCACCGAGACCACCAAGCTCGGCGAACTCTCGGTTCGCGTCGCCAACGAAGCGATCGAGCCGCTGAACGCCCGCGTCAGCGCCGTGGTCGAAACCTTCTCGAAGCCGGCTGTCGCTGCCTAAGACCGCAGCCACCACCGACTAGCACGGGTTCGAAACCCCGCGGCATCACTGCCGCGGGGTTTCGTCGTTTTCGGGCTGGAGTTTTCCCCAGGTCGCGCCACCATCATGCCGGCAAGCGCGTTGTTGCAGGGAATTCACGTTCCTGTCGCTTTGCGCACTTTGCGAACTGGCCCTTGCGCGCCATATCCTGGTCTCGCGCGTTCACCTGAAAAGACAGCATGGCAGACGACGACAAGCGCTTTTCTGACGGTAGTGGCACCGGCGTGGTCGTAAAGACCCGCGCCGAAACCAAAAAGCCGTCCATGTACAAAGTGCTCATGCTCAACGACGACTACACGCCGATGGAGTTCGTCGTTCATGTGCTGGAAAGATTCTTCCGTAAGAGTCGCGAAGAGGCGACTCGTATCATGATGCACATACACCGGCGCGGTGTCGGCTTGTGCGGCGTGTACACTTACGAGGTGGCGGAGACGAAGGTGACGCAGGTCATGGATTTCGCCCGACAGCAGCAACACCCTCTCCAATGCACGTTGGAGCGGGACTGAACGAAAATGCTTAGCCGCAACCTAGAACAAACTCTTCACCGCGCGCTCGCCCAGGCGAACGCCCGTCGCCACGAATATTCGACGCTCGAGCATCTGCTGCTCGCGTTGACCGAGGACCAGGACGCGATCGCCGTCCTGCGTGCCTGCGGCGTGGACATGTCCAAGCTGCGCGAACAGCTTGCCGACTATATCGACAACGAATTGTCGAACCTGACGACCGATGGCGGCGATGAAGCCAAGCCAACGGCCGGGTTTCAACGCGTGCTGCAGCGGGCTGCAATTCACGTTCAGTCGTCGGGCCGTGACGAAGTCACCGGCGCCAACGTGCTGGTCGCGCTGTTCAGCGAACGCGAAAGCCATGCCGTCTATTTCCTGCAGGAGCAGGAGATGACGCGCTTCGACGCGGTCAATTACATCAGTCACGGCATCTCGAAAGCGCCGGGGCAGACCGAAACACGCCGGGTCAGCGGTGCCGACGCCGACGCGCAGGCCGAAAAGGTCGTGAAGAAGGGCCACGAGGCCCTCGACTCCTATTGCGTGAATCTCAATCGCAAAGCGCAGAGCGGCAAAATCGATCCGCTGATCGGACGCGACCACGAGGTCGAACGTACGATCCAGATTCTGTGCCGCCGGTCGAAGAACAATCCGCTCTATGTCGGCGATCCCGGCGTCGGCAAGACGGCGATCGCCGAAGGCCTGGCGCGACGCATCGTGCACGGCGAAGTGCCGGAAGTACTGAAAGACGCCGTCATTTACGCGCTCGATATGGGCGCGTTGCTGGCCGGCACGCGCTATCGCGGTGATTTCGAAGAACGGTTGAAAGCGGTCATCACCGAAATCGACCAGCAGCCTGGCTCGATCCTGTTCATCGACGAAATCCACACCGTCATCGGCGCGGGTGCAACGTCGGGCGGCGCGATGGATGCGTCGAACTTGCTGAAGCCGGCGCTGGCGCAAGGCACGCTGCGCTGCATCGGTTCGACGACCTACAAAGAATACCGCTCCTACTTCGAGAAGGACCGCGCGCTGGTCCGTCGCTTCCAGAAGATCGACGTCAACGAACCGTCGATTCCGGATGCGATCAAGATCTTGAACGGCATCAAGCCGTACTACGAAAAGCACCATCGCGTGCGCTACACGGCCGACGCGATCAAGACCGCGGTGGAATTGTCGGCGCGCTATATCGGCGACCGCAAACTGCCTGACAAAGCGATCGACGTGATCGACGAAGTCGGGGCGGCGCAGGCGTTGCTGCCCGAAGGCCGCCGTCGCAAGACGATCGGCGTCAAAGAAGTCGAAGCGGTCGTTGCCAAGATCGCGCGCATCCCACCGAAATCGGTGAGCCGCGACGACAAGGAAGCGCTGCGTTCGCTGGAAACCTCGTTGAAAACGATGGTGTTCGGCCAGGACAAGCCGATCGAAGCGCTGGCAAGCGCAATCAAGCTGGCGCGCGCCGGCTTGCGCGAACCGGAAAAGCCGATCGGCAGCTATTTGTTCAGCGGCCCCACCGGCGTCGGCAAAACCGAAGTCGCACGTCAGCTGGCGAAGACGCTGGGCATTGAACTGACGCGCTTCGACATGTCCGAATATATGGAGCGCCATACGGTTTCGCGCCTGATCGGCGCGCCGCCGGGCTATGTCGGGTTTGATCAGGGTGGCTTGCTGACCGATGCCGTCGATCAGCATCCGCACCAGGTGCTGCTGCTCGACGAAATCGAGAAAGCGCATCCCGACCTGTTCAACATCCTGTTGCAGGTGATGGATTACGGACGTCTCACCGATCACAACGGCAAGACGGTCGATTTCCGCAACGTCATTCTGATCATGACGACCAACGCTGGCGCGGCCGACATGGCCAAGCCGACGATCGGGTTCGAGCGCACGGTGCGCATCGGTGAAGACACCGAAGCGATCGAGAAAATGTTCACGCCGGAATTCCGCAACCGGTTGGACGCGATCATTCCGTTCGGCGGCCTGACGCCGGAAATCATCGGTCGCGTCGTCGACAAGTTCGTGATCCAGCTCGAAACGCAACTGGCCGATCGTGGCGTCGAAATCACGATGACGGACGAAGCGCGTCGCTGGCTGGGCGAACAGGGTTATGACGTGAAGATGGGCGCGCGGCCGTTGGCCCGCACGATCCAGGAACATGTCAAAAAGCCGCTCGCCGAAGAATTGTTGTTCGGCAAATTGTCGAAGGGCGGCACCGTCCGCATCGACGTACGCGACGGCAAGCTTTCCTTCGAACTCGAAGCGAAGCCTGCTGCGCCGGAAAAGATTCTCGAGCCGGCCGACTAGGCCGGCTCGTTCTTTCCCTTTCATGAGCGACGAAGTTTTTCTGCGCCGCGCGATTGCGCTTTCGCGCGCCGGCATGGAGTCGAACGAAGGCGGGCCGTTCGGCGCCGTCGTCGTGCGCGACGGCAAGATCATCGGCGAAGGCTGGAACCGCGTCGTCGCCAGCGGCGATCCGACCGCCCACGCCGAAGTCACAGCGATCCGCAACGCTGCCGCTGCAGTCGGACAGTTCGACCTGTCGGGGTCGACGATCTATGCCAGCTGCGAACCGTGCCCGATGTGCCTGGCCGCGATTCATTGGGCGCGGATCGGACGGATCGTCTACGCAGCCGCGTGCAGCGATGCGGCGTCGATCGGGTTCGATGATGGCGAGATTTTCGACGAGCTGCGCCGCCCGCCCCATGCGCGTCGCGTCGTCGCCGAACAGTCGCTGCAAGAGGAAGCCGCCGCCGTGATGCACGACTGGGCGGCGAAGGCCGACCGTACGCCCTACTAGTCTTCGCGAAACGGCGACAGCGCCGCCAGCGCCGCGCGTTCTTCGTCCATCGCATCCCGTTCATGTTCGAGCCAAGATTCCAGCGCGCTGCGGAAGCGTGGGTCGGCGACGTAATGTGCGCTGCGCGTTTTCACCGGCAGATAGCCGCGTTGAATCTTGTGCTCGCCTTGCGCGCCCGCTTCGACACGCTGCAGGCCGCGCTCGATCGCGAACTCGATCGCCTTGTAGTAGCAAGCTTCGAAATGCAGGAACGGCACATCTTCGGTTGCGCCCCAGTTGCGGCCGAACAACGTGTCGCTGCCGATGAGATTCAGCGCGCCGCCGATCCAACGCCCGTCACGCCGCGCCAGAATCAACACGACGCGATCGGCCATGGTTTCGCCCAGCCGGTCGAAGAAGCGTCGCGTCAAATAGGGGCTGCCCCATTTGCGATCGGACGTGCTGCGATAGAAGCGCCAGAACGCGTCCCAATGACTTGAATTCAATTCGTCGCCGCTGACCGCAACGATCTCGACACCGGCTGCGGCGACGGCGCGTCGTTCGCGCCGGATCGCTTTTCGTTTTGCCGACGACAGCGCCCCGAGAAAATCCTCGAACGTCGCGTAGCCGTCGTTGGCCCAGTGATACTGCACGCCTTCGCGCGCCAACCAGCCAGCCGCGGCAAACGCGTCGGCGTCGCGGTCGTTCAGAAAGGTTGCGTGCACGGTCGATGCGCGATGCGCCGCGGCAAGCGATTGCAGCCCGTCGATCAATGCCGCCGCGATCGGCGCGCGGTCGAATTCCGGACGAATCAACAAGCGCGGTCCCGGTACTGGCGTGAACGGCACCGCGACCTGCAATTTGGGATAGTAGCGACCGCCGGCGCGCTCATAGGCCTGCGCCCAGCCATGGTCGAAGACATATTCGCCGTAGGAATGAGACTTCAAAAAACACGGCACGACGCCGAGCAGAATATTGTCGTGCGTCAGCACCAGATGCTGTGGCAACCAGCCGGTCTCCGCCGTCGCCGACCCGCTCGCTTCCAGCGCATGGAGAAATTCATGCGCGACGAACGGATTGTCCGCTCCGGCGCACGCATTCCACGCCGCCGGATCGAGATCGGCGATGCGCTCGACGACCGTCAGCGTCGGCGCGATCCCGTCCACGTTCGCTATTCGACCTCGATGATGGCGTCGATCTCGACCGCACCGTTGCGCGGCAGCGACGGCGCACCTACGGCCGAGCGCGCGTGACGGCCGCGATCGCCCAGCACTTCGACGAACAGGTCTGATGCCCCGTTTCCGACGTCGGGCTGCTGCGTGAACTCGGGCACGCAAGCGACGAAGACCCCCAGCTTGACGACGCGGCGGATTTTTTCGAGATCGCCGCCAAGCGCGGCTTTGGTCTGGGCGAGAATATTGATGGCGCACAAGCGAGCCGCGTCGCGCGCCGCCTCCAACGTCACGTCGCGACCGACGACGCCGGTGATCGCAACTTTGCCGTCGCGCAGCGGCAGCTGGCCTGAGATGAACAGCAGATTGCCGGTCTTGACGTACGGCACGTAGTTGCCGGCGACCGTGCCGCCCGGCGGCAATTCGATGTTCAGCTCTTTGAGGCGCGCGTCGATCGACATCCAACTCTCCCGGCAAGCCTACGTGCTTGACGCCAGGAGGTAGCGCGCGAATTGCGTCGCGCCCAGTCCTAGATGGGCGCTTTAGATGGTCGCGCCGCGGCTGCGCAGTTGCGACTGGGCGCGGGCAACGGCGCTGTAATCGACATAGCGTTGCGCGGGTGGCAGCGGACGCTGCACGACATTTTGCGCGCTGTTGGCGAGAACGATGGTGCCGCCGACCGCGCGTGCAATGTCTTCGGCGCGCCGTTGCGCCAGGGTCGGGCCGCTGCCGCGCGCATTGCGCAGGCTGGGCAGGTTTTCGATCCGGGGGTCGACGCCCGATGTCGCCGCGACGCCGCTATTATAGAGCGTGGCAATGACCTTCCCGTGCAGCCGGACCTCGGCATAGACGCTGGTCGCGCCGGGAGGCACCGCGTCTCGATAGAGTTCGGCGGGCGTTACTTCGTGCAGGGCCTGTTTCAGGCGCGTCGTTTCGGTCACGGGGTACTCCGTGGTCGGTTGTGCCTCTCCCCTCTGCAAATCACGTGCTAGGCACGGACAATTGAAAACCCTGGCTTTTTCTCGACGGTCCCTGCGGCCGCCGCGCAACTTTTGCCCGGTCGGGTGCGGGCAGCGGAAATTTCTGCGAGGTGCCGTGCAGCGGCCCGCCTTGTGCCGCAGCACGGCCCGGTGTAGCCAAACGAACCATGGCCCGCCTGACCCTTTTGCGCGCCCTTTCGAACGCGTCGATCCTGCTTTTCACCTGGCGTCGTGGCACGTCGGTGGGCACGGATCTGTTCGGAAACCGCTACTACAAAGGCCCCGCACGTCGCGGCTCGAAGCGCGAACGTCGTTGGGTCATCTATGCCGGGGAACCCGAAGCATCGACCGTGCCGCCGGAATGGCATGCGTGGATGCATCACCAGCCCGTGGCTCCGCCGAGCGAGTCGCCCGCGACGCAGCGTCCTTGGATGTTGCCACCGCAAGCGAACCAGACCGGCACCGAAAACGCGTACCGTCCGCCGGGCCATCAGCTCGAAGGCGGCAAGCGCCGCCCGGCGACTGGCGACTATGAATCCTGGACGCCGCCAACTTGAACCGCAGCGTCGTTGAACCGATTCTGGGTGCGCTGATCCTGTTCGTCGCGATCGGCTTCTTGGTCTTCGCCTATGGCCGCGCGTCGACGCCGACCATCGCCAAAGGCTACGAACTCACCGCGCGCTTCTCTGCGATCGACGGCCTGTCGAAAGGCAGCGACGTGCGCGTCAGCGGCGTCAAAGTCGGCCAGGTCGCCGACATCAAAATCGAGCCCACAACCTTTCTCGCCATCGTGCGCTTGGTGATCGATCCGGCAGTGCAGCTGCCGAAAGATTCGCTCGCATCGGTGACCAGCGAAGGTCTGCTGGGCGGCAAGTTCGTCGCGCTGGAACCGGGCAGCGACGATGCGCGCATCCCCAATGGCGGCCGTATCGAACGCACCCAGTCAGCAGCGAGCCTCGACAAGCTGCTCGGCCAAGTGATCTTTAGCCTGCAGAATCTGGGCGGCGACAAAGACAAGAACGCGAACAGCGGCAACGCACCCGCGACTGCCGCACCGAAATAACAGCTGCCGCTTTTTCGCCGTTTCTGCGGACCAGCTTCCGGGCCAGCATGAAAGTCTTCGCTCTCACGGCGCTTCTCGCGTCGCTCGCATCCGCCGCCGCGTTGGCGCAAGACGCACCGCGTCCGGCAGCGCAACCGCGCGCCGCAGCACCGCGTCCGGAAAAGCCCGCCGACGCTGAATTGCCGCCCGCGCTTCCGCCCGGATCGATGATCGATCACCCGATCGCCGAGTTGCAGGCGCTGGACAAAATCACCGCGCGCGTCCGTCCGATCGAAGCGCGCGTCGGACAGACCTTCACCTTCGGCACGCTGAATTTGCAGGTCGAGGCCTGCCGCAAAGCACCGCCGGAAGAACCACGCGAGTCGGCGGCCTTCTTGCGTATTTGGGAAGCCAAACCCGGACAGGCGTCGAAATGGGTGTTTTCAGGCTGGATGTTCGCGTCGAGCCCCGCGCTCTCAGCGATGGATCACCCGGTCTATGACATCTGGCTGAAAGATTGCGGCGGTCCGGCCGCCGGCGCGACCGCACGCGACGACGCAGCACCGGCGCAGCCGCAGGCCGCGCCGGAACAACCCAAGCCGAAGCGCTGACTCGAAGTTAGATGCGCGGCTTGCGCTTCTGCTGACGCAGGAACTCGGCGTCGAGTTCTTCTTCCGTCTTCCAGACCGGGATCTTCGCGTCGACCGTCTTGGCCTTCTCGAATTTGGTGTTTTCGAGAATGCAGTCGGTGAGATCGGCGCTGGTCAGATCGGCGCCTTCAAACGAAGCGTCGGTCAGATTGGCCTGACGCAGATCGGCGCGGGTCAGAATCGCTTTGCTGAGATTGCAGCCGGCGAGATTCGCGGCCCAGGTACGGCCGGTCGATTTGCCTTTGCCGTCGCGCAGTTCGGCGAAGCCCATTTTCACGTTTTCAAGCTTGGCGCCGACGACGCATGCGCCACGCAGATTGACGCCTTCCAGCACGGCGCCCGCGAGATTCGCGCCTTCCAGATTGGCGCCCGACAAATCCACCATCACGAGCTGCGTGCCGGTGAGGTTGGCGCCTTTCAAATTCACGCCTTTCAGATTCGCACCTGAAAGATTCACGCCCGACAGATCGATGTGGCTGAGATCTTCGCCTTCGAGATCGCAGCGCGAACCCGAACGTCCGTTCGACGACATCCAGGCAAAGTGTTCCATCAAGTTGCGCTGAATCGTGACCGAGAAATCTTCGGCCGGACGCGTCAGCACGGCATCGGTAACGTCGGCACCGTCCATCGACGCGCCAACCAGATACGCACCTTCGAGGTTGCAGCCGCGCAGATTGGCGCCGTCGAGAATCGCACCGCCGAGATTGGCGTCTTTGAGATTCGAACCCGACAGGTCGGCACCGATCAGGTTGGTGCCCTTCAAATTCGCTTTGGTCAGATTGGCTTTGCGCAACACGGCGCGCGACAGGTTCGCGCCGGTCATCAGCGCGCCTTGGCAGTCGGCACCGATGAGGCTGGCCTGGCTGAGATCCGCGCCAGCGAGATTGGCGCGCGACAGGACGGCTTCGTCCATGTCGGCGGAATTCATCGTGGTTTCTTTGAACGCGACCGGCTCGTTCGTACGGCCGTCGAGCAGCGCGCCACCGCGCAGATCGGCGTCGCGCAGAATGGCGCCGCGCAGCTTCGCGCCACGCAGCTGGGCGCCGCGCAGGTCGGCGCGCGCAAGGTTGGCGCGGCTGAGATCGGCCTTGAGCAGGCAGGCCGCGAACATGTCAGCGGTCGACAGATCGCAGTCGGAGAAATTGCAGCGCGACAGGTTGGCGCCCGAGAATTTGGCGTTCTGCAGGTTCGACTTCGACAGATCGAAGCCCTGGAGATCCTTCATCGCGAAGTTTGCGCGCAGCCCGCCGGGACGGTTCTGCAGCCACTTTTCGTGGCGTGCGATGAGGTCGACAACTTCCTGCGGATTCATCGTGTTCTGCCGAACTGTTCCAAGGCCTTCCGATCGGGCGCGACCCTACAGGATCCTGTCTGGCGGTTCCACCGAAGGGATCGGCGAGCAGCCACGACACGCACGTTCGGACGGCCGCCAGGATGGGCGGCCGAGGGTCAACGGAACCTTACCGCCTAGCGAAAATCGCCGTTTGACAGGGGTTTTCTGGTCTTTTCTGACCCCGTAGCGGCCGCCTCATCACGGCATCTGCGCCCGCAGAAATTCGATCAGTGCCGGGTCGCTCGATAGGCCGATCGCACGCAGATAGGCCTCGCGCGCGGCATCGACGGCCCCGGTTTCGCCAAGCAGGTGCGCCCGCGCCGCCCAGTAAGGCTGGTAATCGCGCAGCGCCGGGTCGGCGGCGAGCGCGTCGAGTCGCACCAGTCCCGCCGCCGCGTCCTGTGCCCGCGCGACCGCCACCGCGCCGTTGACGCGCGCCACGATCGAGCCCGTCACCAAGGTCAGCGCATCATAGAGTTGGACCAGCGCCGTCCAATCGACTGTGCCGGTCGAGCGGCGTGCGATATGCGCCGATTGAATCGCGGCCTCGAGCTGAAACCGTCCCAGCCGGTGCGAAGTCAATGCACGACGCAGCAGCAACTCGGCTTCGTCGATCAGCGCGTGATTCCACAGCCGTGTATCCTGCGCCGACAGTGGCACATATACGCCGCCGACGCCGCGCGCGTCGCGCCGCGCATCGGCGTAGAGAATCAATGCCAGCAACGCTTGCGCTTCGGCTTCGCCGGGCAGCGATACAGCCAGAACGCGCGCCAGCCACACCGCTTCGTCGGCGATCGCGCGACGGTCGGGATCATTCTCCAACCAGCCATCGGCATAGGCGGCGTAAATCGCCTGTGCCACTGCATCGAGACGCGGCGCAAGCTGATCTGCGGATGGAAGTTCGAACGCGATTTTGGCGTCGCGCAGCCGCCGTTTGGCGCGCACCAAACGTTGCGAAAGCGTAGACGGCGCAACGAGAAATGCGCTTGCGATTCGCGCCGCATCGAAGCCCAGCACGACCTGCAACATCAACGGCGCGCGGGCTGCTGGTTCGATCGCGGGATGCGCGCAGGCAAACAGCAAGGCCAGACGCTGGTCGGGAATTGCGGGCGCCTCGTCGGGCGAGGCAATGTCGGCGTCGGCACGGCGCAACAACTCGTCGCTGGCCTGCATGCGCGTGCGATCGCGGCGTGCGCGGTCGATCAATTTGCGCCGTGCCGAAATCAGCAACCATGCTTCCGGCATGCGCGGCACGCCGTCGGTGGGCCAGGTCGCAAGCGCGGCGGCGAATGCATCCGCCAGCGCGTCTTCGCACGCGGCAAGATCGAAGCCGCGCGACGCCAGCAACGCGACCAGTTTGCCGTAGGCGGTTCGCGCCGCGTGGTCGGCGGCGGCGCGAACCGCGTCCGCGCTCAGGACCGTTCCCAGACCGCGCGGACTTCCATCGTGCCATGGCGCGAACCGGGACAACGCGTTGCCCAGCGCACTGCTTCGTCCTGGTTTGCGGCTTCAATCATCCAGAAACCGCCGAGCTGTTCTTTGGTCTCGATGAACGGCCCGTCGAGCACGCGCGGCGTTCCATCCGGGCCGACGCGCACCACGGCGGCGTCTTCGGCCGGACGCAGCCGCTCGGCCGCCAACAGAATCCCCGCCTGCTCCAGGGCCATCGTGTAGGCGTAGTACTCGCCCACCGCCTTTTCCATTTCGGCCGGGGACATCGCCTGGAAGGGCGTATCGTCGGCATGGGCCAGCAGCATGTATTTCATCGTGTCGTCTCCGTCGGTCGTCGGCGCGACGATCATCGCGCCTGCCCCATGACGTTCGACAGGATGGAATTTCGACCGCGGGCCGAAAACCGGCCCGCCCAGGCCTACAGCACGGGCTGGGACGGCGGATCGAGCGCCTCGATCGGGCCCACCAGGACCGGTACCGAGACGGCTGCGCGGTCCGGTCGCACCGGCTCGGCGCAGCTGCGATGCGAGGCAAACAGGATCGCGGTGAGGTCGAGCAGACCCAGAGTCAGGATCAGAATCGCACCAATCCGGCCGGCTTTGCTCATCATTCGCCTCATTTGCTCGCGTCGAATCGCATATCGCCGGGGGATTGCGGCCTGAATCAGGCAGGGCGGGACGGAAACCGGAGAAAAGGCAGGAAAGCCCGCATTTACAGGGCAGGCGGCCTCTGCTAGAAGCCGCGCCTTCGAGCGACCAACATATGTGTGGTCGTGGCCCCTACGCTTTTCTCTATTGGGATGCTGGGCCGGCCGCGACCCATCCCGGAGTAAGTACGATCGTCCACGTTCTCGTCCGCGACAACAATGTCGACCAGGCCCTGCGCGCGCTGAAGAAGAAGATGCAGCGCGAGGGAATCTTCCGCGAGATGAAGCTGCGTCGTAACTACGAAAAGCCGTCGGAAAAGCGCGCCCGCGAAAAGGCGGAAGCCGTGCGCCGTTCGCGCAAGATGCTGCGCAAGCGGATGGACCGCGAGGGCTTCTAAGCCCTTCGTTGGATCTCGCTCGATAGAGATACAAAAACGCCCGGGCAAAACCGGGCGTTTTTCTTTTACGGATCAGCGCACCGGCGCGGTGGCCTCGGCCAGCCAGGCGCGCTCGTCTTTGTTGAGATCGTCGGCGAGCAGCGCGTAGACGCGCGCGTGATAGGCGTCGAGCCAATCGCACTCGTCACGCGTCAACAACGCCGCGTCGATCAGATCGCGCGCGATCGGCGCCAAAGTCAGCGTCTCGAACGACATCACCGGCAGATCGCCGCCCGGCACCGCTTCGGGCGGACGGACCAGCACCAGATTTTCGATGCGGATGCCCCAACGACCGGCCGCGTAATAGCCGGGCTCGTTCGAAATGATCATGCCGGGTTCGAGCGGCACGGCGCTCGACTGTTTGGCGATGCGCTGCGGTCCTTCATGCACCGACAGATACGAGCCGACGCCGTGACCGGTGCCGTGGTCGTAGTCGCAGCCGACCGCCCACAAATGCAGCCGCGCCAGCGCGTCGAGCTGCTGGCCGGTGGTGCCGACAGGAAACCGCGCCGCACTGATCGCGATATGGCCCTTCAAGACGCGCGTGAAACGATCGCGCATTTCTTGTGTCGGTTCGCCGATCGACACGGTGCGGGTGATGTCGGTGGTGCCGTCATCGTACTGACCGCCCGAATCGATCAGATACAGCGTGCCGCGTTCGAATTTGCGGTTGCTGGTTTCATCCGACCGGTAATGCGGCAGCGCGCTGTTGGGGCCGACCGCCGAAATCGAATGAAACGACGTGTCGCGAAAGCCCGGCACCGCTTTGCGGAATTCGAGCAGCTTGTCGGCGCAGATCAGCTCGTCGGCATTCTCGGCGGTTTCGAGCCAGCGCAGGAAACGCACCACGGCGCAGCCGTCGCGGCGATGCGCGTTGCGCGTGCCTTCGATTTCCGCGTCGTTCTTGCGCGCGCGGCGCAGCAGGTTGGGATCGGTGCCGCTGCGCAGCTTGGCGCCGGCGCCGCGCAACTGATCGAACACCCAGCCCGACAGCGCCGTCGAATCGACCAGCACGGTCTTGTCGCGCAGCGCAGCCAGGCCCGATGCGAATTCGGTTTCCGGCCGCACCTGCACCGCGTTGCCAAGCGACAAGACGAGATTGGCATCCAGCTTGGCCGGATCGACGAACAGCTCGGCGGTCGAATCGTTGCGGATGATCGCAGTCGACATCACGACCGGCGTATGGGCGACGTCACCGCCGCGCAGATTGAACAACCACGCAATGACATCGGGCGCGGTCACAACCAGCGCGTCGCTGCGCAGCTGCGACAGGTCGACCGCGATCTGCGCGCGCTTGTAGGCCGCAGTGACGCCGGCGAATTCGACTGGCTGCGCGCGCGCCGCTGCGGTCGAGGCTGCGGGACGGTCGTGCCACACCGCGTCGATCGGGTTGGTTTCGACCGCGACCAGTTCGAGCGCGCTTCCTTCCAGCGCTGCGAGCAGATTGCTGCGCGCCTGCTCGGTAATCAGCTTCGGATCATAGCCGACCTTGCCACCGTTCGGCAGCGCGTCGACCAGCCACGCCGCATAGGGATCGCTGACCAGATGCTTTTGTTCAAAGCCTGGCGCCTGCTTGGCGCCTTGCAGCGTGTAGCGACCATCGACGAACAACGCAGCGCGGTCGCGCGTCACGACCGCGATGCCGGCCGATCCGGTGAAGCCCGAGATGTAGGCCAGGCGTGCGCTGCGCGCGGGTTGGTATTCGTTCTGCCATTCATCGGCATGCGGCACGAGAAACGCGTCGAGATTGCGCTTCGCCAGCTCGGCGCGGAGCAGATCGATTGGACGAGTCATGGATTCCGAATCCCTGGGAGCATTCATCGCGTCAGTACCAACGTTTGCCATTCACCGATCGGGCAGCGGCGCACCAGCTTGAACCCGTGGGCCGCATGGGCGCGCAACACGGCGCGTTCCTGCCGTTGCAGCAGGCCCGATAAAACAAGCTTGCCGCCGCGCGCAAGATTGCGGCGCGCATCGGGCGCAAGACGGATCAATGGGCGCGCCAGAATATTCGCAAGAATGAGATCGTAGGGACCTTCGCGGCGCACGATCGGCGCGCGATAGCCATTGCCGACTTCAGCGCGCACCAGCGGCATGGTGCCGTTCAACTGCGCGTTCTCGCGCGCGACCCGCACCGATTCCGCATCGACGTCGATCGCGACGACGCGTTTGCGCCATTGCTTGGCCGCAGCGAGCGCGAGAATCCCCGAGCCACACCCCATATCCAGCACATGGCGCGGCCGCATGCCTTCGCGCGCCAACATGCCGAGCATGCGCAGGCAGCCTTCGGTGGTCGGATGTTCGCCCGATCCGAACGCGGTGCCCGCATCCAAAGTCAGCACGATCGGTGCCGGCGCCAGCGCGTCTTTCAGATGCGAACCGCGCAGCAGAAACCGACCGAGCCGGCGCGACGGAAACGAGTCGTAGACTTGCTGCAGCCAGTCGGTCGGCGGCAATTTCTCAACCGTCAGAACCGGCGCCGGCGCACCGACCGCGGCGGCAACCACGGTCAGCTGCGCATCGAGCTGCGCGCGGTCGGGCTCGTCGAGCAGCACCGCATCGACCACCCAGATCTCACCACGTTCGAACGCGGAGATGGCGGTCGAAGATTCTTCGAGCACGGCTGCGATGGCGTCGGCGGCATCACGCGTCGTCGTCACTTCGACGCGCCACAGCTGGTCGGCGATTGGTTGAGTCGGAATCGGCATTACGACGCCTTGTCAGCCGGGACCACGAACGAGTCCATCACCTTCTTGCGACCGGCAGCGTCAAAGTCGATCTCCAGCTTGTCGTTATCGACCCAGACGATGGTTCCGTAGCCAAATTTCTGGTGGAAGACGCGCTCGCCGTTGCGATACGCGACCTCGGGTCGTTTGCGTTCGGTGACATAGGCGCGCCCGTCGAGCACGACGGGCCGTTCGCCGACGCCACGCGCGGGCGATTTCACGGCGCGGCTCAGCCCGTGGCTGTGCGTCCAAGCGTCGAAGCCGCTGCTGAATCGATCTTGGTGCGTGTGCGCGGTTGCGTCGTGCATGCGCTCGACATCGGCCTCGGGCAGTTCTTCGACGAAGCGCGACGGGATCGCCGCGGCCCAGCTGCCGAACATGCGGCGGTTGGCGGCGTGGCTGATATAGGCGCGTTCGCGTGCGCGGGTGATGCCGACATAGGCCAGCCGTCGTTCTTCTTCCAAACCGGCGATGCCGCTTTCATCCATCGCACGCTGGTTGGGAAACAGACCTTCTTCCCAGCCGGGCAAAAACACGACGGGAAATTCCAGACCCTTTGCCCCGTGCAACGTCATCAAAGTCGCCATGTCGCCGTCGGCATTGTCGGCGACATCCATCACCAGCGACACGTGTTCCAAGAAACCTTCCAAGGTTTCGAACTCGTCGAGCGCGTCGACCAGTTCTTTCAGATTGTCGAGGCGGCCTTCGGCTTCGGGCGATTTGTCGGCCTGCCACATCGCGGTGTAGCCGCTTTCATCGAGTACGATGCGCGCGAGTTCGGTGTGCCGGATACGCCCGACCTGATCGCGCCAGCGGCCGAAATCGCCCATCAGCGCGCGCAACGTTGCGCGCAGTTTTGGTTTCAACTCGTCGGTATCGACCAGACGCAACACCGCTTCGGTGAGCGGGATCGCGTTGGCGCGTGCATAGGCGTGCAAGGTCTGGATGGTTGCGTCGCCGATGCCGCGCTTGGGCGTGTTGATGATGCGTTCGAACGCCAGATCGTCGTCGGGCTGCACGATGACACGGAAGTAAGCCAGCGCGTCGCGGATTTCCATGCGCTCGTAAAAGCGCGGACCGCCGATCACGCGATAGGGCAATCCAAGCTGCAAGAACCGTTCTTCGAATTCGCGCGTCTGCCAACCGGCACGCACCAGAACCGCCATGTCTTTGAGCGAGCGACCGGCGCGTTGCAGCGTTTCGATTTCGTCGCCGACCAGACGCGCTTCTTCTTCGCCGTCCCAGGCACTGAATAACCGCACCTTCTCGCCGCCGGGCGCGTCGGTCCACAAGGTCTTGCCGAGTCGTCCTTGGTTGTGCGCGATCACGCCGCTGGCAGCAGCCAGAATATGCGAGGTCGAACGGTAATTCTGTTCGAGCCGGATTACCTTGGCGCCGGGAAAGTCGGTTTCGAATCGCAGAATGTTGCCGACTTCGGCACCGCGCCAACCATAGATCGACTGGTCGTCGTCGCCGACGCAACAGACATTGTTCTGTCCCTGCGCCAGCAAGCGCAGCCACAGATACTGCGCGACGTTGGTGTCCTGATATTCGTCGACCAGCAGATATTTGAAGCGGCGATGCTGTTCCGCCAGCACGTCGGGATGCTGCTGGAAGATCGCGATATTGTGCAGCAACAGATCGCCAAAATCGCATGCGTTCAGCGCCCGCAACCGCGCCTGATATTCGCGGTAGAGTTCGACGACGCGGCCGCCCGCAACGTCGCCGCCGTCACCGGCCGCAAGTTTGTCGGGCGTCAGCGCGCGATCTTTCCAACGTTCGATCACGCCCAGCACGACGCGCGCCGGCCATTTCTTGTCGTCGATCCGCAGCGCTTCGAGCTGCTGCTTGATCAGACGGATCTGGTCGTCGGTATCGAGGATGGTGAAGTTCGACTTGAGTCCGACCAGTTCGGCGTGCCGCCGGAGAAGACGGGCGGCGAGTGCGTGAAACGTGCCCAGCCACCAGCCTTCGACCGGCATGCCCAGCAACAGGCTGACGCGGTCCTTCATTTCGCGCGCGGCTTTGTTGGTGAAGGTCACCGACAGGATCTGCGATGGGTGCGCGCGGCGCGTGCTGAGCAGGTGCACCAGCCGTGTCGTCAGGACGCGCGTCTTGCCCGTACCGGCGCCGGCCAGCACCAGCACAGGTCCGTCCAGCGACTCGACCGCAAGGCGCTGCATGTCGTTGAGCTGGGCAAGATACGGGGCCGCGCCAGCTTGGGTTGGCGGGTTCGGGCGCGGCGCAAAAGGCAGGCTTTCCATGACGCGCCCTATCTAGCGCATCGGCGCCGAAGTCCCATCTCTCTGCACGACTGTGGCCGAAGAGTTTCGGAACTACGCATTCACAATCGGGTTCTCTTGGGTCGGTTGCCGGCGGGCGGGCTGGCTTTACATTACCGCCACGTGGATTTACCGACGCCCGTCGCTGCAAGGATGATTTTATGATCCGACGTTCCTTCCTGGCCCTGGCCGCCTGCTTTGCGATTGCGGCCGCCGCACCCGCCAGCGCGCAAAACCAGAACCCGGCGCAGTTCATCAACGATCTGGGGCAGAAGGCGCTCGCCGCGCTGACCAACAAGCAGGCCAGCGCGACTGAGTTGCAGCAGCGCTTCCGCGCGCTGCTCAACGGCAATTTCGACGTACCGACGATTGGCCGTTTCGCGCTGGGCCGCTACTGGAACGCCGCCAACCCGCAGCAGCAGCAAGATTACCTGAAGCTGTTCGAAGACCAGCTGGTCGACGCCTATGCGACGCGCTTCCGCGAATATGCGGGCGAGACGTTCAAGGTCGGCGGCGCGCGGACCGAGGGCAATGATTCGGTCGTCACCAGCCAAATCGTGCGCCCGCAGGGCCCGCCGATCGACGTCGAGTGGCGCGTGCGCAACGGTGCGCAAGGTCTGCGCATCGTCGACGTGGCGGTTGCCGGCGTCAGCATGGCGACGACCCAGCGCAGCGAGTTCGCCGCGGTGATCGAGCGCAACGGCGGCAACGTCGATTCGCTGATCCAGGCGCTGCGCACCAAGACGGTCACGGTCGCCAAGCCGTAAAGCTTCCCCGCGAAAGCGGGGACCCATCCCACCGCCGCAGCGTTCTGAGAGCGTTGCGGCGGATACATGGATCCCCGCTTTTGCGGGGATTTTCATGAGCGAAACCAGCGAAGTCGACGCGCCGCCGATTGCCGGTCATGGCGCCGCCCATCTCCCGTCCGTCACCGTCGACGCCTACAACGCCGAGCTACGCGACTCCGAGGGGTTCATCGGCGACCGCGCCTCAAACCGCGCCTTCCGCACCTTGCTCGAAGAATGGCGTGAGCGGCTGCGCAAGCACGGCGACGATCCGCTGGGCGACACGCCGTCCGACGAGATCAGCAAAAAGAAACTCGACAAGCTGCTGGCCGAAGGTTCGGGCGAAGAAGCAGCGCTGGTGCAAAGCGCGATCGAAGAATTCGCGCAGGAACTGGCCGCGATCGTGCGCCGCTTCCTGCGTCTCAAAGCCTGGCGCGACACCGAACGTGTCGTGGTCGGCGGCGGTCTGCGCGACAGCCGCGTCGGCGAACTTGCGATCGGTCGTACCTCGCTGCTGCTGAAGGCCGACGGGCACGCAATCGAATTGGTCCCGATCCGCCACCATCCCGACGACGCCGGCCTGCTTGGCTGTCTGCATCTGGCACCGGCCTGGATGTTCAAAGGCCATGATTCGATTCTGGCGGTCGATATCGGCGGATCGAACGTGCGCGTCGGGCTGGTCACCTTGGGTGGCAAGCGGCACGAGAACGCCGACGTCCATGCGCGCGAATTGTGGCGCCACGCCGATGAAGAGAAAGAACCCAAGCGCGACGAGGCGATCGACCAGATCGCCGCGATGGTCGAGCTGATGATCGCGCGCGCCGCCAAAGACGGGCTGAAGCTGGCGCCGTTCGTCGGCGTCGGTTGTCCCGGCATCATCGAAGCCGACGGCTCGATCGATCGCGGCGGCCAGAATCTGCCGGGCGGCAATTGGGAATCGTCGAAATTCAATCTGCCGCGCGAACTGCGCGATCGCTTACCGAAGATCGACGGGCACGTGCCGACTGTGCTGCTGCACAATGACGCCGTGGTGCAGGGCCTGTCCGAAGTCCCGTTCCAACGCGACGTCGCCCGCTGGGGCGTGCTGACGATCGGCACCGGACTTGGCAACGCACGCTTTACCAACCACGCCGCTGACGACGACGCGAAGGCGTCAAGGGACAACGACGCGAAGGCGTCAAAGGACGCCGACGTGAAAGAAACGTGACGGTGCCAAGTTGCTGATCGTCAGCCGCTTCCGGACGCGCTACGACTTTGCGCGAACACCAGGAGGCCAGCAGTGAGTTACCGTGTTGCGATCGTCGGTCTAGGCCGTGTGGGCGGTGAGTTTCTCGGCGAGCTTCTGCGCTATCGCGAACGTGGCTTTGCCATTCGCGCTGTTGCGGAATTGCAGGACACGCCGGCCAAGGCGATGGCCAAGGAACAAGGGATCGAAGTCACAACGCTCGAACGCATCGCCGAAATGGGCGGCGAGATCGACGTGATTTTCGACCTGTCGGGCAGCCGCACGGTGCGGACGCAATTGCGCGACAAGCTGGCCGCCGCCGGCAACATGCACACGGTGATCGCGCCGGAAATCGTCGGCCAGATGATCTGGTCGCTGATCACCGACAAGGAATTGCCGCAGGTGCATCGCAATACCGGCTACTAAGCGACCGGACGTACCATTAAAAACCCCCGCCGAAGCGGGGGTTTTTCATGTCTGCGATCAGCGCGTGGCTTGTTCTTTGACGCGCTACCGCGTCAGGGGACGATATTTGATCCGGTGCGGCTGGTCCGCTTCAGCGCCGAGGCGACGCTTCTTGTCGGCTTCGTAGGCTTGGTAATTGCCTTCGAACCACACGACCTGGCTGTCGCCTTCGAAGGCCAGAATGTGCGTCGCGATACGGTCGAGGAACCAGCGATCGTGGCTGATGACCACGGCGCAACCCGGAAACTCGTCGAGCGCTTCTTCCAACGCGCGCAAGGTTTCGATGTCGAGATCGTTGGTCGGTTCGTCGAGCAGCAGCAGGTTGGCGCCCTGCTTCAGCATCTTGGCCAGATGCACGCGGTTGCGCTCGCCGCCCGACAACATGCCGAGCTTCTTCTGTTGGTCCGAGCCTTTGAAGTTGAAGGCCGAGACATAGGCGCGTGACGGCATCTGCCGCTTGCCCAGTTCGATCACTTCCTTGCCGTCCGAGATTTCATCCCAGACGCTCTTCTTGTCGTCGAGCGCATCGCGGCTTTGATCGACATAGCCAAGCTTCACCGTGTCGCCGAGGCGGAACGTGCCGCCGTCGGGCTTTTCCTGGCCGGTCAGCATGCGGAACAAGGTCGTCTTACCGGCGCCGTTGGGACCGATCACGCCGACCACGCCGCCGGGCGGCAGCTTGAACGATAGATCCTCGATCAGCAGACGATCGCCGAATCCCTTTTTGAGGTGATCGGCTTCGATGACGACGTCGCCCAAACGCGGCGGCGTCGGCAGAACGATCTGCGCTTCGCCAGTCTGTTCGCGCGGACCTTTGGCCAGCAATTCTTCGTAGGCCGAGATACGAGCCTTCGATTTCGTCTGCCGTGCCTTCGGGCTGGCGCGCACCCATTCCAGCTCTTCGGCGAGCTGCTTCTGGCGCGACGACTCTTCGCGCTCTTCCTGGATGAGACGCTTCTGCTTCTGTTCGAGCCAGGACGTGTAGTTGCCCTCGTAGGGCACGCCCTTGCCGCGATCGAGTTCGAGAATCCAACCGGTGACGTTGTCGAGGAAGTAGCGATCGTGGGTCACCAGCACGACGGTGCCGGTGTACTCACGCAAGGTGCGTTCGAGCCACGCTACCGATTCCGCGTCGAGATGGTTGGTCGGTTCGTCGAGCAGCAGCAGGTCGGGCTTCTGCAGCAGCAGCTTGCACAGGGCGACGCGACGCTTTTCACCGCCCGACAGGTTGGTCACGGCCGCGTCGCCCGGCGGGCAACGCAGCGCGTCCATCGCGATTTCGATCGTGCGATCGAGTTCCCACGCGTTCGACGCTTCGATTTTTTCCTGCAGCTCGGCCTGGCGCTCGATCAGCTTGGTCATCTCGTCGTCGTCGGTGACTTCACCGAGCTTCATCGAGACTTGTTCGAATTCGTCGAGCACCGCTTTGGTGTCGGCCAGTGCTTCGAGCACGTTTTCGTAGACGGTCTTGGTCGGGTCGAGCTGCGGCTCCTGGCTCAGGAAGCCGATCTTGGCGCCTTCGGCAGCCCAGGCTTCGCCCGACCAGTCCTTGTCGAGGCCGGCCATGATCTTGAGCAGGGTGGACTTACCCGCGCCGTTCGGGCCCAACACACCGATCTTTGCGCCCGGATAGAAGCTGAGCCAGATCCCCTCGAGCGTTTTCTTCCCGCCCGGATAGATCTTGGTCAGGTTCTTCATCACGTAGACGTACTGGTACGAGGCCATGAGCGGACCTTTTGCGGCGAGCGGGGAAACAGGGGCGGAGAAGGCCCCGTCTGTAGCCCATGCGACGCGTGCACGCCAAGCTTTGGCGCTCTTCGACCTCGATGGCACGCTGACGCGGGGCGACACGTTGTTCTGGTGGATCGCGTCGCTGATCGGCCGGCCCCAAGCCAGCGCCGCCTTCGCACGCGCTCTTGGCAAACTCCGCACGCCGAACGAGATGGCCGCGGATTGGCGGGGCCGGGTCAAATGCGCCTTTCTCGCCAATGTCGCGGGCGTCGAGACGCGCCGTGCCGCCGAAGCAGGCGCCAGGGTGCGCGACACGATCAAATGGCGCGCGCCCATTCTCGACGCGTTGCGCGCGCACGCGTCGCTGGGCCACCGCATCGTCGTGGTCACCGGCGCGCCGCAGATCTACCTGCCCGCCTTGCTCGCACATCTGCCGATCGATGCGATGCTGGGCGCCGATCTCGAAGAACGCGACGGGCGCCTCACCGGCAATCTCACCGCACCCAATCCGGTCCGCGCCGCGAAACGCGCGCGCGTCGAAGCCTGGCTGGCGCAGAACGGGCCGTTCGCCGAAAGCTGGGGCTACGGCAACGCGCCGCACGACGTGCCCATGCTGGCGCTGGTCGATCACGCAATCATCGTCTGAGGACCAGCACAGTGTTGTTTGCCTACGCGCAGCTCGCGCTTGCCATGGCGATGGTGGGCGCAGTCGTCGCACTCGCCAAACCGTTGCTGGCCGTCTTTCCGCTGCTGGTGCTGGTGACGCTTCGCCAAGTGATCGCGTCGACGACGTTGATGGCCTGGGTCGCAGCAACCGGCGGTTCGCTGCGCCCGCCGCCGCGTGACGTGTGGCGGCCGCTGCTGCTGCAGGTGTTGTTCGGGAATTTCCTGTTCAACATCGCGCTGCTGGCCGGCGTCGCGCGCACCGGCGCGATCGAAGCCGGCCTGATCACCAGCACCCTGCCTGCAATGATCGCGCTGCTGGCGTGGCGCATGTTGGGCGAACACATCACGGTGCCGACGCGCGTCGCGGTGCTGCTGGCGATTGCGGGCGTCGCGTTGCTGGAACTGGCGGGATCGCATGACGGCGGCGACAATTCGCTGCTGGGCGACGCGCTGGTGTTTCTCGCGGTGCTGTTTGAAGCGCTCTACACGATCTACGCCAAACAACTGTCCGGCCGCATCGAGCCGCTGCACGCAACCATGTGGGCCAATCTGATCGGGCTGGTGTTGTTTCTGCCGTTCGGACTGTTCCAGATCGGCGACGTCGCGTTCGGGGCAGTTGCTGTGTCGGACTGGCTGTTGCTGCTCGCCTACGCGTTGATGGCGAGCGTGTTCGCGTTCTGGCTTTGGTATCGCGGCACGGTGCGCGTGCCGGCGGCGAAGGCTGGGCTGTTCACGGCCCTGATGCCGTTGACCGCAGTCGCAGTCGCAATCGCAGCGTTAGGCGAAACGCCTACGATCGCACATGCGGTCGGTTCGTTGCTGCTGCTGGGGTCGCTGGCGCTGGCGGTGCGGAAGGCGTGACCGGCTCGCTCGGGCATGCGAGCTCGCTGCCCGGTACACCTTTTTCTGTGTAGTAGCGCTTGGCGCCTTCATCGACCGGCGCCGGCACTTCGGTCCAAGCGGTGCCGAGTTCGCCCGCTACGATCGGCTGCACCATGTCGACGATGCGTTTGCGATTGGCCGGCGCCCAGGCGGCCTGCGTCAGCTTGTAGGCGAGGCCTGGATCCAGCTTGTCGCGCACCACCCACTGCACGAATTGCGCGATCGTGCTGGCTGCACCAAGCCCGGGATAGGCGTCGGCAGAAATCTGTTCGGGCGCAAAGACGGTGCCTGCCTTGACCAGCTTCTGTGCCGTGCCGCCGGTGATCGGCACCAGCATCAAATCGCCCGCTTGCGCCGCATCGACCAGACGCGGATCGGGCACCGGCCCAAGAAAGATCGCGGCCGGCACCTTGTTCGCTTCCAGCGCCTCGATCGCGGCCGGCCAGGTCGCATTCTGGAATTTGATTTTCTTCGCCACGCCCGCGGCGTCGAACAGCGCGCGCGCCGCAAGTTCGGCGGCGCTGTCCTTTTCACCGACGATCACCGTCTTGCCCGCGAGGTCAGCCGGCGACGCAATTTTCGCGTCGCGCCGCGCCACCAGATGCAGCTGCTCGCGATAGAGATTGGCCAGCACGCGCAGATCCTGCTGCGCCGATTTTCCGTCGCCCCCTTTCGAATCGCAGCGCGAGGCCTGCACCATGTTTGCCGATGCGATGCCGGATTCGACCGTGCCCGCCGCGACCGCGCGGATCAGCGCCTGGGGTGACTCGAATGTCTGCGCCACCGCAATGACGCCGGGAATGCCGCACGTGCCGCCGACATCACATGCGGGCAGGCCCGGCGGGCGCGACGCAACGCCCGCGATCGCCGCCGACCAGCGAAAGGCTGCGTCTTCGACTTTGGTGCCGCCGATGCGGAAAAACGTAGAGTCAGGCGAAGCGGCCGGCGCCGGCGTGCGCAGGAAAATGGTGCTGGCGAGGACAAGCACGCACGCGATGCCCGCACCGCGGCGCGCGGCACGTCCAACAACACTTGATTCGGTGGCCTTGTCCGCCATGACGCGACGCTAGTTCGACTGCACTTCCGTGAGGTTAATGCGGGCGAGACGGCAAGAATGCGGCGGAAGCCTGTGACTAATGCGATCGTTGGTGCAGCGGACACGGATGGGTGGTGTCACCACACTCGATCTGCAGCGTGACGTGGTGGATCGCGAACTGTTGTTTCAGCGCATTCGCGGTCGCGTCGAGAAACGCGTCGTCGAGCGTCGCGGCCGGCCGCACCAGATGCGCGGTCAGTGCCGTCTCTGTCGTCGATAGTGCCCAGATATGCAGGTCATGGACCTGCGCCACGCCCGGCAGATCGGCGAGATAGCGGCGAACGGCAGCTTCGTCGATGCCCGGCGGTACCGCATCGAGCGCCATCGATACCGAATCGCGCAACAAACCCCATGTGCCGATCGCAATTACCACGACGATGGCGAGGCTCGCCGCGGGATCGATCCACAGCGCGCCGGTGCGTTGGACCAAGAAGGCGGCGATCACCACGCCCAGCGACACGCCGGCATCGGCCAGCATGTGCAGGAAGGCACCACGTACATTGAGATCGCCGTGATGGTGCTGAAACAGAAAGGCCGAGCCGAGATTGACGAAGATGCCGATCGCGGCGACCGCCATCACTTCGTTGGTCGCGATCGCTTCGGGCGTGTGAAAGCGTCCCAATGCTTCGATCGCAATCGCGCCGATGGCGACGAACAGAATCGCCGCGTTGAGCAGCGAAGCCAGGATCGAGCTGCGCCGCAACCCGTAGGTACGTCGCGCCGTCGGGCGTCGCGTCGCCAACCAGGACGCGCCCCAGGCGAGCAGCAGACTCAGCACGTCGGAAAGATTGTGCCCCGCATCGGCCAGCAGCGCCGACGAATTGGCCAGCACGCCATAGACCGCTTCGACGACGACAAAACCGAGATTGAGCGCGACGCTGAGCGCGAAGCGACTCGACCAGCGCGATGGCGGCGTCCCGTGATCGTGGCTGTGGCTGTGCCCGTGATGATGGTCGTGCGCGTGGTGGCTATGCGTGTGACTGGGCGGCATGGCGCCGACCCTAGCTCAACCGCCTGACAATTTCTGCTGCGCTTCCCAGACGCGGCACAATTCGCCGCCGGTCACATTCCACGCGCTACCGAGAACCGTTTCCAGCGCCCGCTCCAACGCGCCGATTCGGTGCGGCTGGCCGATCACCCAGGGATGCAGCGTGAGCGCCAGAATACGGCCGCCGCCCGTCGCCGCCGCTTCGCGCGCGAGAAAGGCGTGCTGATCCAAGATCTGGTCGGCGAACTCGCTTTCAGCGTGGCGATAGTCGATCAGAATCTGCCGGTCGCTGAGTTCCGATGAATGCGGCATCGCCACCAGCGATCCGTTCGCAGTGACGAACTGGTACGGCATGTCGTCATTGATCCAATCGCCGAACCAACGCACGCCGTTCTCGACCAGCAATTCGGGCGTGCGCTGCGACTCGCTTTTGCCAGGCGAGATCCAGCCATCGACCGCTTGCCCCGACACGTCGCGCAACGTTGCAAGCGAGTCGGCGATCAATGCGCGCTCGGCCGCCTCCTCCATGCCGCCATAATGCGGGTGATCCATGTCGCGTCCGTGCCCGACGAGTTCGTGGCCGCCAAGATCACGCAGCAACGACGGAATGCGCCGCGCGACCGCCGCGTTGGTCGGAAACGACGCGCGCAGCTGCAACCGTTCGAACAGGCGCAGCAGACGCTGCACGCCGACGCGATTGCCGTATTCACGCAAGGTGAAATGCCGCAAATCCGGATAGGGCGTGACCATGCCGCCCGGCAGCTTGAACGGCGTGCCCGCGGGGTTGAGCGGGAAGAATTCGAGATGCACCGAAATCCACAACGCCACCTTGGCGCCGCCCGGCCACACGACGTTCGGGCGCGTCGGCAGTGGCGACCACGTATAGCGATCGTGATCCATGCCATAGCGGCGCATGTCGTAGCGCAAATAAGACGGATCGAGCGCCATTACGTCGCCCGTGCAGCGATATCCGCCGCGGCCTTGTCGTAGTAATTGTCCAACCAATAGCGCGCGATTTCGCGGCCCGTCGTCACCCACACGCCGTCATGGCTGGTGATGTAGTCGAGCGCTTCGGCGAATGGTTCGAGCCGGTAAGGTTGGCCGATCAGATAGGCATGCAGCGGGATGCACATCACCGTGCCGCTCTCTTCGCCTTCTTTGTACAACCGGTCGAAGTTCGCTTTCAGAATGTCGACATAGCGGCGCGGCGTGATGTTCTGCACGTTGAACGTGATCGAGTCGTTCATTTCGAGCGAATAGGGTACCGAGCAAAAACGCTGCTTGCCTGCAACCTTGACCGGCGTCGGCTGGTCGTCGTGGAACAAGTCGCACGTATAGGTCAGACCGTACTCGGCCAGCAGATCCATCGTGCGTTCGGTGTGGGTCAGCGCCGGCGCCAACCAGCCGGAAATACGCTGGCCGGTGGCGCGCTGCACGGTTTCGATCGCGTCTTCAATGATGGCGCGCTCTTGCGCCTCGTCCATGCCGTAGCAATAGCGCGTGTTGTAAATGCCGTGGCTGAAGAACTCCCAGCTGCGTTCGACGCAGGCCTGGATGATTTCGGGGTGATGATCGATCAGCGCAACCGACAGCGAGATCGAGCCGCGGATCTTGAACCGGTCGAGCAGCTCCATCATGCGCCAATGGCCGACGCGGTTGCCGTAGTCGCGATAGCTATACGGCATCACGTCCGGCGTCGGTTTCGTCCAGGCTTTGCGCTGCGGATTGGGCGGCGGATCGAGTTCGTAGAATTCGATGTTGGGCGCAACCCAGAAGGCGAGGCGCTTGCCATCGGGCCACACGACTTTGGGGCGGTCGCGATAGGGCCAGTAGTCGTAGAGGCCGGGATCGGCTTTCACAGCAGCGGCGCTCCGCGCACAGCAAGTTTGACGGCCGCGTAGCCCCACATCGTCATCAACACGAGCGAGCTGACCAAAAACGCGTAGAAGCGCATCGACACGTTGTTGCTGCCGAGATGGATGACTGCCTGCACCAGGCGGGCTGCGACATAGGCCCAGGCCAGCAGCAGCAGAGCGTAATCGAAAAACGGGATCGCCAGCAGGATCGCGATCAGCGCATAGAACAGCACCGGAAGTTCGAACAGATTCTCGTAGTGCCGCGCGGCCTGCACGCATGCATCCGGCGGCTCGGCACCGCGATAGGTGCGGAAATAGCCTGCTGGCAGTGCGCCAGACTTCACCGCGGCAAAGCGCCGGCGTGCCATGATCATCATGACGATGAAGCTCAACAGCGCCAGCGCAGCAGCCGGCCAGACGAGTGCGATTTTGTTCAAGGAAGCCTCTGCAGATAGTCGCGAACCGTGGAAACGGACTCGACATCAGCATACTTCAGCAGCATGTCGCAGAGATTGGCGAAGTGCGGGATCTCGTGCTTGTCGGCAACGCACTCTTCCGGAACGATGGTGCGGTAGCCGCGCGACAGTGAATCTACGACGGTCGCGCGCACGCAGCCCGAGGTCGAACCGCCGGTGACGATCACCGTATCGATTTTGTGCCAGACCAGCAGCGATTGCAGATTGGTTTCGTGAAACGCCGACGCCATGCGCTTGTTCAGAATCGCGTCGGTCACGCGATCGATGCGCAGACGGTCGTCGAATTCGCTGCGGCGGCTGCCGACTTTGATGTTCTGTAAACTGTCCGGCGTATTGGTGCGCGTACCCCAGACGCCCGCGTCGGCCGCGGTTTCCATATAGGCGACATAGGTCCAGACAACCGGAAAGCCTTTGGCGCGGGCCAGATCGGACAGTTCGTTGATGTAGTCGAGTTGCTTTGGATCGGTTTCATACGCGGTCGCGAATTCACCGACGCAGGTATAGGCCTTCTGCAGGTCGATATTGATCAGCGCCGGACGTGCGCCAAAGCCGAACTTGGCGCGTGCGGGCCGGGCGCGGATCTCGGCGAGATATTGGCGCGGCGTCTTGTCGGACAATTCCATGCGCGCAGTCGAAGCCGGCGCAGCCCAGCCGGTCAAGCAAACCACCGGACCAATCAGGGGGTCACGCCGCTAGGTGGAAGTCCCGCCACTGGCGAAAAAGATCAGCGCGCCGAAGAACAGCAGCGCGAGCAGCAACAGCAACCAGCCCACCATCGGACGGTGTTGTGTGCGAACGGACTCGCCAATGGACTTGGGGGATTGCGATTGCGCCATGCCCCGCCAACGACGCACACACGGGTCGGTTCCGTCAGCGTCGCCGCAGCTGCACCCACAACAGCAAGCCGATCACAACAACGATCAGTGTGAATCCAGCGCCGATCGCCAGCCACGCATCGCTGTCCAGGCCGGGCAGATCGGCCGTCTGGTGCGCCGCCGCAACCGCAATTGCGACCGGCACGGCCAGCGCCAACAGGAAGAGAAAACTACGTCGCACGAAACCTCGCTGCCGACGGAACCTGGATGGGGGTCATCCTGTTGCAAGCTCGACACTGAGGAAAGCGAGAGAGCGGCGACGCCGATCTTCCTCGCGTGTGCGAGCCGGGCAACGAGCCGACGCCCGAGGCTGCCACCGGAAGACTTGTCGCCGGCGAAGCGGAGCGCTCCCCTAGGCGCAGACGCTTCACGAGAAGGGTCGGATGGACGAGCATCCGGCCCTTCTTTTGTTTTAGGCGTCCTGGATCTCCGGATCGTACGCGCGTCCGGCTTCGAGCAGCGCGTCGGTTCCCAGCACCGCGTTCAGCCCTTTCAAATCCAGCATCCGGTCGCGCCAGGCAGCGCTCGACCCGTCGCGCTTCAAGTCGGCGAAGAACTTTTCGAGCGCGAAGACCAGCACGCGCGTCGCAGCGCCGGGGAAAATCACCAGCTTGAATCCCGCCGCAGCCAACGAGGCCGCATCGCGGATCGGCGTTGTGCCGCCCTCGACCATGTTGGCGAGCAACGGAACGCGCGCCGCGAACCGCGCCGACACGGTGCGCATCTGCGCTTCATCCTGCGGCGCTTCGACGAACAGCAAGTCGCAACCCGCATCGACATAGGCAGCCGCGCGCGCCATCGCGTCGTCGAAGCCGTTCACACCAAGCGCATCGGTGCGCGCGATGATGATCGTCGACGCGTCGCGGCGCGCATCGCAGGCGGCTTTGATCTTGCCGACCATGTCCGCCGCCGGCACGACGCGCTTGCCGGCCAGATGGCCGCAGCGTTTCGGCATCAGCTGGTCTTCCAGCTGGATCGCCGAGGCGCCCGCGCGCTCGAAGGTGCGCACTGTGCGCTGCACGTTCATCGCATTGCCAAAACCGGTGTCGGCATCGACGACCAGCGGCAGATCCGGGCACCGGTCGCGAATATTCGCGATCACGTTTTCGACCTCAGCCGCAGTCGTCAGGCCGATATCGGGACGTCCCAATCGCGTATAGGCGATCGACGCGCCCGACAAATACGCAGCTTCAAAACCCGCGCGTTCGATCAGCGACGCGGTCAGCGCGTCGTAACAACCGGGCGCCAGCACGGCGCGATCGGGCCGCGCCAACAGGCTGCGGAGCGTTGCAGCGGGAGTCGTCATGCGCGTGCCAGTTTCTTTTTGAGATGCGGCATCAGCCCGCCATCTTCGATCATCACCATCAGATGTGCCGGGATCGGTTCGACGCGAAATTCGCGGCCGTTGCTGCGCACGATGCCCGCAACCGGATCGACCTCGATCGCGTCGCCGTCGCGGATTTCGTTCGCCTGCGGAAAAAACAAAGCCGGCAAGCCGAGATTCAGCGCGTTGCGATAGAAGATGCGCGCGAAGCTGGTGGCGAGCACTGCACCGACGCCAAGCTGCTTCAATGCCTGCGCCGCTTGCTCGCGCGACGAGCCGATGCCGAACGATGCGCCGCCGACCACCACATCACCGGGGCGCACCTCTTTCGCAAAGTTCGGCGCGATCGCTTCGAGGCAATGCGTCGCCGCTTCTTCCAACGGCAGTTTCATATAGTGGCCGGGCGCCAACACGTCGGTGTCGATGCCGTCGCCGAATTTCCAAGCGCGCCCGGAGATCATTGTAGGTAGCTCCGCGGATCAGCGATGCGGCCTTCGATTGCGCTGGCTGCAACCGTGTAGGGCGAGCCGAGATAGACTTCGGCGTCCTTGTGTCCCATGCGCCCTTTGAAATTGCGGTTGGTCGAAGAGATGCAGACTTCGCCCGCAGCCAGCACGCCTGCACCCATGCCTGCGCACGCGCCGCAGCCCGACGGCATCACGATCGCGCCCGCTTCAGTCAGGATCGCCAAGGTGCCGTCTTTCGCCGCGGCTTCGGTCGTCGCACGCGACGACGGCGCGATTAGCAGCCGCACGTCTTTCGCGACTTTGCGGCCTTTCAACACGCGCGCCGCCATTTGCAGGTCGGTCAATTTCGCGCCGACGCAGGCACCGATATAGGCCTGGTCGATGCGCGCGCTGTTGGCTTCGGCAACCGGCCCGGAGTTTTCGGGCGAGTGCGGGCGCGCAACTTGCGGCACCAGATCGGCGGCGTTGAAACGATGCACCGCCTCGTAGGTCGCATCAGGATCGGAGCGCCAGCGCAGCGCTTCTTCGTCATCGATCGCAACGCCCGCGGCACGAATGGCGGCGAGGGTTTTGTCGTCCGGTTCGATGATCGCGCTTTCGGCGCCCAGCTCGGCCGCCATGTTGGTCAGCACGCCGCGTTCCGACATCGACATGGCACGCACTGTGTCGCCGCCATATTCGATCGCTTTGAACGCGTTATCCATGCCCAGCGTGCGACAGAGATGCAGCATCACGTCTTTGGCGACGACGCCGTCGGCGAATGCACCGTTCCAGTCGACGCGAATCGTTGCCGGCACGCGCGTCCAGATGTCGCCCGTCACCATCACGCCGGTCATTTCGGTCGCGCCAAACCCCGCCATGTAGCAGCCATAGGCGCCCGCCATCGTCGAATGACTGTCACCACCAACGCAGAACAGGCCCGGACGCAGATGGCCGCCTTCGGCCAGCATCACGTGACAAATGCCCTGCATGTCGTAGAAGGCGCCGATTCCCTGTTCGCGCACCCAATCGCGCGTCAGTTTGAGAATCGCCGCCGACTCTGGATCGACCGCCGGCACGTAATGGTCGCTGACGACCACGACTTTGGATGGATCCCAGACGCGCGCGCCCAGCTCTTTCAGGCGCGGTGCGACACGGCGCGGTCCCGAACTGTCGTGGAACATCGCCAAATCGACCGTGGCGGTCACGATCTCGCCTGGCGCAACCGCATCTTTTCCTGCGGCGCGTGCGAGAATCTTCTCGGTCAGTGTCCGGCCCATGAATACGCCTGCTGTTGATCCGGCCAGCTGTGTTCCGCGCCGGGATTCGTCGGCATAAGGTAGCGCGCTTTTCTCCAGGAGCCCGATCGTGACCCAGCACTCTATCCACCAGACGACGCAAGCCACCAAGGCAGAGTCGAAGATGGCCCAGTTCAACTGGGAAGATCCGTTGCTTCTGGAAGAGCAGCTGACCGAAGACGAGCGCATGATCCGTGACGCGGCGCGCGGCTACTGCCGCGACAAGCTGTTTCCGCGCGTGCTGGAAGCAAACCGGCACGAAATCTTCCACCGCGAGATCATGAACGAGCTGGGCGAGCTGGGCCTGCTCGGCATCACGATGCACGGCTATGGCGGCGCCGGCGCGTCGTATGTCGCGTACGGTCTGTGTGCGCGCGAAGTCGAATGGGTCGATTCCGGCTATCGCTCGGCGATGAGTGTTCAATCGTCGTTGGTGATGTACCCGATCTACGCCTATGGCAGCGACGCACAGAAAGAACGCTGGCTGCCCGGCCTCGCCAAAGGCGAATTGATCGGCTGTTTCGGTCTGACCGAACCCGACGTCGGATCCGATCCCGCCGGCATGAAGACGCGCGCCAAACAAGTGCCGGGCGGCTACGTCCTCAACGGATCGAAACAGTGGATCACCAATTCGCCGATCGCCGACGTCGCGGTCGTGTGGGCCAAGTGCGAATGGGACGGCAAGATTCGCGGCTTTCTCGTCGATCGCAGCATGAAGGGATTCACCACCCCCAAGATCGAAGGCAAATTCTCGTTGCGCGCCGGCGTTACCGGCGGCATCGCGCTCGATGATGTGAAACTGACCGAAGACCATCTGCTGCCAGGCGTGGCCGGCATGTCGGGTCCGTTCGGTTGTTTGAACCGCGCGCGCTATGGCATCGCCTGGGGCGCGATGGGTGCAGCGGAATTCTGCTTCCAGCGCGCGCGTGACTACACGCTGGAACGCAAACAGTTCGGGCGTCCGCTGGCGGCGACCCAGTTGATCCAGAAGAAACTCGCCGACATGGAAACCGAAATCACGCTCGGCTTGCACGCAGCGCTGCGCGTCGGCCGTCTGTTCGACGAAGGCAAATTGTCAGCCGAAGCAATCTCGATCGTGAAGCGCAACAATTGCGGCAAGGCGCTCGACATCGCGCGCCAAGCACGCGACATGCACGGCGGCAATGGCGTGTCGGACGAATATCACGTCATCCGCGTCGCGATGAATCTCGAAGCCGTGAACACCTATGAAGGCACGCACGACATTCACGCGTTGATCCTGGGCCGCGCGATTACCGGGATTCAGGCCTTCGGCTGACCCTTACGCGGCGCGCATCCGCGCGACGAATTCGTCGACCGCGGCGCCCAAGGTCGTCGACGTGCCCGACAAGGTTTCGGCTGCACCGACGACCGCTTGCGCGGCCCGTTCGTTGAGCGCGATTCCGTCGGTGACGGCAGCGACGCCGCGCGTCACTTCGGCGATGCCGGTCGAGGCATGCGCGACCGAGTCAGCGATCGACCGGGTCGACGCACCTTGCTCTTCGACCGCCGCTGCAACTGCAGCCGCCATCGAATCGATCTGTTCGATCACGCCCACGACCGCTTCGATCGAGCCGACCGCGCGTGTGGTTGCGGCCTGGATCGCGCTGACCTGCGCCTGAATGTCTTCGGTCGCTTTCGCAGTTTGTCCGGCCAGGGTTTTCACTTCGCTGGCAACCACCGCAAAACCTTTGCCTGCATCGCCCGCGCGCGCCGCTTCAATCGTGGCGTTGAGCGCCAGAAGATTGGTCTGGCTGGCGATGTTGTTGATCAGGCCGACGACTTCGCCGATCCGTTTCGATGCTTCGTCGAGACCGGTGACGGTCGCACCCGCTTCGCGCACGCGCGTCACGGCATCTTTTGCCGCCGCAGCTGTGCCGTCGATCTGACGGCTGACTTCACCGACTGCAGCCGCAAGCTGTTCGGCGGCGGCAGCGACGGTTTGCACGTCGGTCGATGCACGCATCGAACCAGCCGACACGCCGGAAGCCTGGCCCAGCACGGTTTCCACCGCGCGCCCCATCGCGCCTGCTTGGCCACGCATTTCACCCGCCGCGTCGCGCACTGACGATGCAACGCCTTGCACGTCGCGCTGCAGCCGGTCGGCGAGTTGCAGCAACTCGTCGCGGCGACGCGCATCGGCGGCGATGCGTTCGCTTTCCTGGTCGCGGCGCATCTGTTCGACCTGGGCCGCTTTGTCTTTGAACACCTGCAGCGCGCGCGCCATCGCGCCCAACTCGTCATTGCGGTCGGTGAATGCGACTTCGGTCGCAAGATCGCCGTGCGAGATGCGGCTCATCGCGCCTTCCAACGCACCGAGCGGGCGCAACAAGCGACGCAGCGCGAACAGCAGAACAACTGCAACCAGCAAAGCCGCAGCGCCGCCAAACAACGCGATCTTGGTCTGCAGCGTATCGAGCACCGCGAACAGTTCGGATTTCTTCAGACCGACATACAGAATGCCGATCGTCTTGCCGGCGGTGTCTTTGATGGGCTCGTAGGCGGTGAAATAGGGCTCGCCCAGAATCGGCACTTCGCCGAAAAATGCGGTGCCTTTGTCGATCACGGAATCGCGGGCGGGCCCTTGCAGCTTGGTGCCGACGGCGCGACCGCTGCCATCGGGCTTCATCACGTTGGTGGTGATGCGCGTATCGCCCTGAAAGATCGTCGCGGTGCCGCCGACCAGCGCTTTGACGCGATCGACCGGTTCGAAATTGCCGTTCAGCACCGTGTCGCCGACCAGCAGCTTGTCGTCGACGATGCGGTAGCCCTTGCCGTAACTCGCCACCACGTCTTTCAGCACGCGCATCGCAGTGGCCTGGCGCGCCTGCGCCTGGTCGTAGAGTTCGCGTTCGAACTCGGCCACGGCCAGCCAAAACACGCCGCCAGCGACGGCCACAATGCCGACCACGCCGAACAAAACGGCGCGGGTCGACAGGCGCAGATGGGGAAGCGGGATCTTCACGGTGCCTCCGGGGTAGGCAGCAAATGTCAGGAACCTGCAGTCCGCGCGCGTCGGGTTGACGCAGAGTTAAAAGGATATTCACAGCGCGTCTCGTGTTGATCTAGCCCCGTGCCAGCAAAACAAGGCGTCGCCCGGACTTGTTCGGGTGCGGCTGCGAATCTATCGTCCGGCCCCCATGGCGACCCCCGCCCCCACCAGCCCCATTCCAGCCGACATCGCCGCCCTCAGCTTTGAGGACGCGTTGGCCGAACTTGAACGCATCGTGCGTCAGGTCGAGGAAGGCCGCGCCAAGCTCGACGACGCGATCGCCGCGTATGAGCGTGGCGTGCTGTTGAAGCGGCATTGCGAAGCCAAGTTGAAGGACGCACAAGCACGCATCGAACAGATCGCGCTGGCATCCGACGGAAGCGCACAGACACGACCGTTCAGCGACGGCTGAACCAACAAACTTCGAGAGTTCGAGATGAACGCGACGTTGGAAGCCGTCATGGCCCAAACGGCGGCGCAAGTTGGCGAAGCGTTGACGACGCTGCTGCCGAACAAACCGCTGACCGAAGCAAAACTGTTCGACGCAATGCGCTGGGGCTGTCTCGCCGGCGGCAAACGTCTGCGCCCGTTGCTGGTGCTGCAGAGTTCGTCGCTGTTCGGCGTCAGCCAAACATGTGCATTGCGCACCGCCGCCGCGATCGAATTCGTCCATTGTTATTCGCTAATTCACGACGACCTGCCGGCGATGGACGACAGCGACCTGCGTCGCGGGCGTCCGACCGTGCACAAGCAATTCGACGACGCGACTGCAATCCTTGCGGGTGACGGATTGCTGACATTCGCCTTTGAAGTCCTGGCCGATCCCGAGACCCACGAAGATCCGAATGTGCGTTGCAATTTGGTCACGGCGCTCGCGAAAGCAGCAGGGCCGGAAGGCATGGTCGGCGGCCAGCAGCTCGATCTGATCGGCGAAACCGTGCCGTTGGATGAGAAAGAAGTCGCACGTCTGCAGCGTTTGAAGACCGGCGCGCTGATCAGTTTCTCAGCCGAAGCAGGGGCGATTTTGGGCAGGGCGTCGCCCCCGCAACGCCTGGCCTTACGCGCCTATGCACATGATTTGGGACTCGCTTTTCAGATTGCCGACGACCTGCTCGACGCCGAAGGCGACGAGGCGGTGACCGGCAAGCCGGTGGGTGCCGACGCGGCTGCGGGCAAGCAGACCTTCGTCTCGATTCTGGGCCTCGAACGGGCCCGGGCGCAGGCGAGTCTGCTGGCCGACCAGGCTGCGAAACATTTGGACATATTTGAAGACAGGGCCGATGTTCTGCGCCAGCTCGCGCGCTATGTCGTTGAACGCCGCGCCTAAAGGGACCCTGAGGAGCCCTCTCACGTGACTACCAAGACACCCTCGAAAACACCGCTGCTCGACAAGGTCAAAGTGCCGGCCGATCTGCGCCGCCTGGAACCGTCGCAGCTACGCCAGTTCGCCGATGAATTGCGGGCCGAAACGATCGACGCCGTGTCGATCACCGGCGGCCATCTCGGTGCTGGCCTCGGCGTTGTCGAACTGACGACCGCGATCCACTACGTATTCAACACGCCGGACGATCGTCTGATTTGGGACGTCGGCCATCAGTGCTATCCGCACAAGATCATCACCGGACGTCGCGATCGCATTCGCACGCTGCGCATGGGTGGTGGCCTGTCGGGTTTCACCAAGCGCACCGAAAGCGAATACGACCCGTTCGGCGCAGCCCACAGCTCGACCTCGATCTCGGCCGGTCTCGGCATGGCGGTCGCGCGCGACTTCTTGGGCAAGAACAACAAAGTCGTCGCCGTCATCGGTGACGGTTCGATGTCGGCCGGCATGGCCTACGAAGCGATGAACAACGCAGGTCATCTGCGTTCGCGCCTCGTCGTGATTCTGAACGACAACGACATGTCGATCGCACCGCCGGTCGGCGCGCTGTCGGCCTATCTGTCGCGCCTTCTCTCGTCGAAGTCGTATCGTTCGTTGCGTCACCTCGGCAAAGAAGTCTCGAGCGTTCTGCCGACGCCGCTACGCAACGCAGCCCGCCGCGCCGAAGAATATGCGCGCGGCATGATCACGGGCGGCACGCTGTTCGAAGAACTCGGCTTCTTCTATGTCGGCCCGGTCGACGGCCATAACCTCGACCATCTTCTGCCGGTACTCGAAAACGTGCGCGACGCGGATGAAGGTCCGATCCTGCTGCACGTCGTCACCGAAAAAGGCCACGGCTATCCGCCGGCTGAAAAAGCCGCCGACAAGCTGCACGCAGTCGCCAAGTTCGACGTCGTCACCGGCGCGCAGGTGAAGGCCAAGTCGAACGCGCCGACCTATACCAGCGTGTTCGCCTCGTCGCTGATTCAAGAAGCCGAACTCGACGACAAGATCGTCGCCATCACGGCGGCGATGCCGTCGGGCACCGGCCTCGACAAATTCCAGCAGCGTTTCCCCGAACGTTGTTTCGACGTCGGCATCGCCGAACAACATGCTGTGACCTTCGCCGCCGGTCTTGCGACCGAAGGCATGCGTCCGGTCTGCGCGATCTATTCGACGTTCCTGCAGCGCGGCTACGACCAGGTCGTGCACGACGTTGCGATCCAGAAGCTTCCGGTGCGTTTCATGATGGACCGCGCCGGTCTGGTCGGATCCGACGGCCAGACGCACGCAGGTTCGTTCGACATTCCGTATCTCGGCTGCTTGCCGCACATGGTGCTGATGGCGGCGGCTGACGAAGCCGAGCTGCGCCACATGGTGCGCACCTCGCTTGCGATCGACGACGCACCGTCGGCGGTGCGTTTCCCGCGTGGCGAAGGCGAAGGCGTTACCATGCCGGAGCGCGGCGAAATTCTGGAAATCGGCAAAGGCCGCATCCTGCGCGAAGGCACCAAGATCGCGCTGCTGTCGTACGGCACGCGTCTCAATGAATGCATGAAGGCAGCCGAGCTGCTGGGTGCACGCGGCCTGTCGACGACGGTCGCTGATGCGCGTTTCGCCAAGCCGCTCGACAACGACCTGGTCAAGCGCTTGGCGCTCGAACACGAAGTGCTAATCACGATCGAAGAAGGTTCGAAGCTCGGCTTCGGCGCGATCGTGCTGCATCGCCTGGCCGAGACTGGCCTGCTCGATGCGGGCGTGAAGATCCGCACCATGACTCTGCCGGACGTGTTCCAAGAACACGACTCGCCGATCAAGCAGTACGAAGAAGCGGGACTGGATGCCCGTTCGATCGCGCTGCAGGCATTGACCGCGCTGGGCATCGAGGCGATCGACCTCCACGCGCGCGGCTGAGGTAGCTGCAACAATCCGTACATCTTGGGCGCGAGAAAGCGCTGTATCGGCGTTGACCTAACGCCGATACTCCCGGCGTGACGTTTCGCCGGAAGATCATGATCGCCTACGTGGCGGTCACCGCCCTCATGTGTGTGATTACCGCCGCGGGATTCATCCTCGGCGAACGCACTGCAAGTTCGTTTCGTGAGCTGGACCGCACGCAGGACATCCTGACCGCGATTGCGCGGCTGCGCGTCGGGCTGGTCGATGCAGAGACGGGACAGCGCGGCTATTTGCTGACCGGTCGCGACATCTATCTCGCGCCGTACATGGCGGCCGCCGACATGACCTCGGTCGAGATCGAAAATCTCGACCGGCTGCTGCGCAGCCCGGTCAATCTCGAAGCAATGGCTGAGGTGAAGAAGCTTGCTCGCCTGAAAGCGATCGAGCTTGCCGAGACGATCCGCGTACAGCGCGAACAGGGATCGGCCGCAGCGCTTGCGATCGTCAATTCCGACCGCGGCCGCGATACGATGGAACGGATTCGCACCATCCTGAGCGAGATCGACGGCCGCGTCAGCGACCGGCGTCGCGTCGCCGAACTCGAATCAAACCGCGCGCGCGTGACGTTCGAGATCAGCGCCCTGATTGCGGTCGCAACCTTGGTGCTGTTTGGCGGTGGCTTGGCCTGGCTGCTGGCGCAGACCGTGACCAGCCGTCTGGCCAGCCTTGCCGATGCAGCGCGCGCCTTTGGCTTTGGCGACCGCACGCGTCGCGCGAGCGTCGGCGGACGCGACGAGATTTCGCTCGCGGCTCGCGCCTTTGATTCGATGGCGGATCTGGTGCAACGGCAGGAAGGCGAGTTGACGCTGCAACGGCAGCGCACCAGCGCAGTGCTGGATACGGTCGCCGAAGGCGTCGTCGTCGTCGACAAGGACGGCACGATCTACGAGGTCAATCCTGCCGCCGAACTTCTGTTCGGCGAAAGCGCGATGATCTTGCGCGGCCGCCCGCTTGCCAGCCTGTTTCCGCGCGCACCGATCAGCGTCGAACAGCTTGCGGCCCAGCCGGTCCGCGATCTGCGCTTTACCGAATCCTGCGTCCTGTCGAGCGACGGCGAACGGCCGGTCGAAATTGCAATCGGTCGCGTTGCGGGCGACGGCGATCCGCTATTCGTCTGCGTGCTGCGCGACATCACCGAGCGCAAACGCGTCGAGCGACTGAAGAATGAATTCGTCTCGACGGTCAGCCACGAGCTACGCACGCCACTGACCTCGATCGCGGGCTCGCTGGATTTGATCGGCGCGGGTGCTGCCGGACAAATCCCCGAACAGGCGGCGACCTTGGTCGAGATTGCGCGCAAGAACAGCCGCCGCCTGGTGCGCTTGATCAACGACATTCTCGACGTCGAGAAAATCGAGTCGGGCCAGCTGATGCTGGATTTCCGCCGGCTCAATCTGCGCGACATCGTCACCCAGTCGATCGAAACCAACCGCGCCTATGCGCGCGAGTTTGGCGTCGAATACCGGCTGATCGCCAACGACGCCGAAGCGACGGTCTACGGCGATTCCGATCGCTTGACGCAGATCCTGACCAACCTTCTGTCGAACGCTGCGAAGTTTTCGCCCAAGGGCCACACGGTCGACGTCACCGTGACGCGCGACGGCGACGAGGCGCGCGTCGAAGTGCGCGATCACGGTCCCGGCATCCCACCCGAATTTCGCGAGCGCATCTTTCAACGGTTTGCGCAGGCTGATTCGTCCGACACGCGCGGCAAAGGCGGCACCGGTCTTGGCCTTGCCATCGCCAAGTCGCTGGTCGACCGGCATGGCGGCCGCATCGGGTTTGAAACCGCAACCGGACAAGGGACCAGCTTCTGGTTCGCGCTGCCGGCATTGCAGCCGGTTGGGGCCTTGCCGCATCTCGAAAATCGCGACGGCGCGCCGGTGCTGGTGGTCGAAGACGATGAAGACGTCGCGACCTTGCTGCGGCTCATTCTTGAACATGCGGGCTATTCGGTCGATCGCGTCGCCGATCTGAAAGAAGCGCGCCGTGCGGTGCGCGCCAAGCGCTATGCCGCGATGACGCTCGATCTGATGTTGCCCGACGGCAATGCGGTCGAGCTGGTGCGCGAGCTGCGCGGTTCGCCCGCGACCGCCGATCTCAAAATCGTCGTCGTGTCGGCCGTGGTGGTCGACGGCAAACGCGAGCTGAACGGCGACGCGGTCAGCGTCGTGGACTGGATTGCGAAGCCGATTGATCCGGTGCGCCTGCTCGACGCGGTGCGAATGGCCGTCGCCGGGACGTCGCGGCCGCGCATCCTGCATGTCGAAGACGACGCCGACGTGGCGCGGGTGACGCAGCTGCTGTTGCGCGACGTGGGCGACGTGGTTGCCGCGCCGAACCTTGCGGCCGGCCGGGCCGCGATGATGGCGGAACGGTTCGATCTGCTGCTGCTGGATATCGAATTGCCCGACGGGTCGGGGCTGGACTTGCTGCCGCTGGCGCGCACGGCGCAGGACCGTCCGGTGCCGGTCATCGTCTTTTCGGCCGACCAGGTGGGCGAGGAAACCGCCCGGGCGGTCGAAGCGACCTTGGTCAAATCAAGAATTTCGAGCGACGAGCTAGCGCAAACCATCCAGCGCATCGTACGAAGCGCACCGTGAATCACGTTTCCGCCAGCAGCCTTACCCGCGTCCTCTATGTCGAGGACGATCCCGACATTCAGGCGATCGTGCGCATCGCGCTGGAAACGGTCGGCCAACTGCAACTGCGCATCTGTTCGAGCGGACAGGAAGCGGTCGACGCGGTCGGCGAATTCCGCCCCGACTTTTTGCTGCTCGACGTAATGATGCCGGGCCTCGACGGCCCGCAAACGCTGGAGCAGATCCGTTCGATCGACGGCTTCGCCGATGTGCCGGCCGCCTTCTGCACCGCCAAGGTGCAGCCGCAGGAAATCGAACGGCTGCGCGCGCTGGGTGCGTGCGACGTGATCGCCAAACCGTTCGATCCGCTGTCGCTCGCCGCGCAGCTGCGCAGCCTGTACGCCGAAGCGACGCGGTGAGCGCGAAGAAACGCGCCGATCAAGCTCTCGTCGATGCCGGCCTGGTCGAAAGCCGGGCGCGCGCGCAGGCGCTGATCATCGCGGGTCTCGTCTTCGACGGGACCAAGCGCATCGACAAAGCCAGCGACATGATCGCGCCCGATCACACGCTGACGCTCAAAGGGCAGGATCATCCCTATGTGTCGCGCGGCGGGTTGAAGCTCGCCAAAGGACTCGACGCGTTCGCGATCGATCCGACCGGCCTAACCGCAATCGATGTCGGCGCCTCGACCGGTGGCTTCACCGACGTGCTGCTGCAACGTGGCGCGACCAAGGTCTATGCGGTCGATGTCGGCCACGGGCAGTTGGCGTGGAAGCTACGCACTGACGAACGCGTCGTGACCTTGGAACGTACCAACGCACGCATGCTGACGCGCGAACAGATCCCGGATCCGATCGATCTCGTCGTGTGCGATGCGAGTTTCATCTCGCTGTCGACCGTCCTGCCTGCCGCCTTGGCGTTGACCCGCGAACGCGCGCATCTCGTCACGCTGATCAAACCGCAATTCGAAGTCGGCAAAGGACAAGTCGGCAAGAAAGGGGTCGTGCGCGATCCGGTGCTGCACGAAGAAGTCTGCGCCCGCGCGCAACTCTGGCTGTCGTCGCAGCCGGGTTGGCGCGTGTTGGGCGTGGTCGAAAGCCCGATCACCGGCCCAGAAGGAAACAAAGAGTTCCTGCTGGGCGGAGTCAAAGAGCCCTAGTCGACCGACGGACCCGTGTAGAGCAGCGTGCGCGTTCCTTCGCTGGCGGTGAGTTCGCGGTAAGCGCGCAGGAACGGTCCCAGCGGCTCGAACACGGACACGGAGTCTTCGCCGCGCAACATGCGCAGGATCTGTTCGCCGGGCGTGCGGCGCGCCGGCAGCACGCGCGTCGCCAGCGGCGCGTCGGCAGCAAGGCCGAGTTCGGTCCGCACGACTTTGAACGCGACGTCGATGCCGCCTAGCTCGTCGACGAGTCCGATCTCTTTCGCCTGACGCCCGGTCCAGACGCGGCCTTTGGCGACCGCTTCGACTTTCTCCGGCGCCAGTTTGCGACCGGCAGCGACGTTCTGCACGAAGGCGCCGTATGTGTCGTCGAGATGCACTTCTTGGCGTTGGCGCTGCTGCTCGGTCAATCGACGCCAGATCGACAAAGGCGGCTGGTCGGTGGTGGTGATCTTGTCGATGCCGATATTGAGCAGCTTGGCCAGGCCCGATGCTTCGGGTTTGCCGCCGATGACGCCGATTGAACCGGTGATGGTGCCGGGCTGGGCCACGATCTTGTCGGCGTCCATCGCGATCCAATAGCCGCCCGACGCGGCGACGTTGCCCATCGAAACGATCACCTTCTTGCCGGCTGCTTTGGCGCGCAGCACGTCGCGACGAATCGTTTCCGACGCGACCGGTGAACCGCCAGGACTGTCGACGCGGAAGACGATCGCTTTGATCGCGGCGTTGCTGATCGCTTCTTCGAACGCTTTGCGCAGCGGTTCGGGCGTCATTACCGGGTCGGTGTTGCTGAAATCGCGCGCGCTGCGGCGGTTGATTTCACCGACGCCGTAAATCACCGCAATCTGCGTTGCGTTGGCGGGTGGCACGACTTGTTGAAGCGCGGCGCGATAGGCCGGGAATTCGACGATCTTGGCGCCCGCACCGGCTTCGGCCAAAGCCGCCGCTTCGGCTTCGTCGCGATAGCCGATCTTGTCGATCAATTTTGCATCGAGCGCTTCGGACGCCAGCAGCGGGCCTTTCTCGATCGCCGCGCGCAGCACGGCCTGGTCGAGCTTGCGCGCCGCCGCGGCGCGTTCGATGAGCTGCTTCATCACGTCGCCGAACAGGCTTTCGTAATTCTCGCGCACTGGCGCCGGAATCTGCGTCTCAACGTACTCGTCGAGCGCCGATTTATATTCTTTGCGCTTCCACACTTCGTATTTGACGCCGATCCGTTCGAGCGCGTTGCGGTAGAACAGAAAGTCGCTGCCATAGCCCATCAGGCCGACCTGGCCTTGCGGCTGCACCCAGGACTGCGTCGCCATCGCGGTCAGCAAATAGGACGAGTTCGCCGGGCCGCCTTCGCCGAGCGTATCGGCCCAGGCAATGACGGTTTTGTTCTTGTCGCGAAACCGTTGCAGCGCGTCGGAAATTTCTTGCGCCTGCGCAAGGCCGGCCGCGCCGCCTTCCATGCGCAGCATCAGCACTTTGACGCGGCCGTCATTCGCGGCGCGCGTGATGGTGCCGACGATGTCGCGCAGCCGCGCTTTGTTTTCCAGGAACGGCAATGGCAGTTCGACACCGCCCGTCTCTTCCGCAATCGCGCTTTTGAGATCGATCGCAAGCACGGCGACGGCGGGAATGGGTTGCGGTGCTGGCTGCAAGGTCCGCACGTTCGACACCACCCAGACGCTGAAGGCGATGGCGAGAACGAAGAGCACCCCGATGGCCGCAAAGAATCCGACGAGGTAGCGCATCAACTCTTCTCCTGGATCAACGTCCCAACGCGCGGTGACGCAAAAAGTGATCGGCCAGCACGCAGGCGAGCATCGCTTCGCCGACCGGCACGGCGCGAATGCCGACGCAGGGATCGTGACGGCCCTTGGTCGAAATCTCGGTCTCTTCGCCGCTGCTGGTAATCGTGCGCAGCGGCGTCAGGATCGAGCTGGTCGGTTTGACGGCGAAGCGCACGACGACCGGTTGGCCGCTGGAAATCCCGCCCAGCACACCGCCGGCATGGTTCGACAAGAAAGTCGGGCCGTGATTGCCGGCGCGCATTTCGTCGGCATTCTGTTCGCCGGTGAATGACGCAGCGGCGAAGCCGGCGCCGATCTCGACGCCCTTCACCGCATTGATGCTCATCATCGCGGCAGCGAGATCGGCATCGAGCTTGCCATAGACGGGCGCGCCCCAACCGGCCGGCACGCCTTCGGCAATCACCTCGACGATGGCGCCGAGCGACGAGCCGTTCTTGCGCGTCGCGTCGAGATCTTCTTCCCACTTGGAAGCGGTGTCGGCGTCGGGACCGAAGAACGGGTTGCGCGCCACTTCGTCCCAATCGAACCGCGCACGGTCGATGGCGCGCGGGCCGATCTGCGTGACGCACCCGCGAATGCGCACGCCATCGCCCAGAATGCGGCGCGCGACTGCGCCGGCTGCAACACGCGACGCGGTTTCGCGCGCGCTGCTGCGCCCGCCGCCGCGCGGATCGCGAATGCCGTATTTGGCGTCGTAGGTGTAGTCGGCGTGACCCGGGCGGTATTTGTCGCTGATCTCGCTGTAATCTTTCGAACGCTGATCGACATTGTCGATCTGCAGCGTGATCGGGTGACCCGTTGTCTGCCCGTCATAGACGCCGGACAGAATCCGCACCGTGTCGGGTTCGCGACGTTGCGTGGTGAAGCGTGACTGGCCGGGGCGGCGTGCATCGAGAAACGGTTGGATCCACGCTTCGTCGAGCGGCAGCAGCGGCGGACATCCATCGACGACGCAACCGATCGCGGGGCCGTGGCTTTCGCCGAACGTCGTGACGCGAAAGAGATGGCCGAAGCTGTTCACGCCGGACGGTCGCTTATGACGTCGTGCGGTCGGCGATGCTCTGCAGAAGCTGCGCCGTGCCGGCAGCCGCGTCCTGCGCCGTCATGCCGACAACGTGATAGCCGGAATCGACGTGCAACACTTCGCCGGTCACGCCGGCACCGAGATCCGACAGAAGATACAGCGCAGCGCCGCCGACATCCTGCTGGCTGACATTGCGCTTCAACGGCGCGTTGAGCTCGTTCCACTTCAAGATGTAGCGGAAATCCGAAATGCCGCTCGCAGCCAGGGTTTTGATCGGGCCGGCCGAGATCGCGTTGACGCGAATACCGTCGCGACCGAGATCGACGGCGAGATAGCGCACGCTGGCTTCCAGCGCGGCTTTGGCGACGCCCATCACGTTGTAATTTGGCATCACGCGTTCAGCGCCGTAATAGCTGAGCGTCAGCAGACCGCTGCCGTCCTTCATCAGTCGTGCTGCACGCTGTGCAACCGCGGTGAAGGAGAAGCACGAAATATCCATCGTCAGCTTGAACACATCGCGCGACGTGTCGCAGTAGCGGCCGTCAAGCGCGGCTTTGTCGGTATAGCCGATTGCGTGCACGACGAAGTCGAGCGCGCCCCAACGTTTGCCGAGTTCGTCGAACGCAGCGTCGAGCGACGCGTCTTCGCCCACGTCACATGGCAGGACGAGGTCGGAGCCAACACTTTCGGCAAGCGGTTGTACGCGCTTTTGCAGCGCTTCGCCGACATAGGTGAAGGCCAGCTCGGCGCCGTGCGCAGCAAGCTGTTGGGCAATACCCCAGGCGATCGAACGATCGTTCGCGACACCCATGATCAGGCCGCGCTTGCCTGCCATCAGACCGGGTCGATCCGTCATCAGCTCCTCGAGAGAATCGCGGCAAAAGAATCAGCGTAGAAAAAGCCGCCGCATCCTATTCGGACGCGGCGGCACCTTCCTAGCACGGGTGCGGACGGATCAGGGCAGACGCCTGACGCACCGCAGCACTGATTTTTTACGAAACGACCTGCCAGCTCCCGTCGGGATTCCGGCAAGCCGTACCATTCGCGTCCTGCTTACGGCCGCCGATAAAGACCGTTTGCGTATATTCACGGCAGTAGCGGCCGTCCGGCGACTGATAGGCACGCTGCGGCACCGTGTAGCCGTAGTTACCCGTGTCCGGGTTCCTCCACTCGTTGCGCGAATTGGCATAGCCGGTTTCGAGCGCACGATTGGTCGATTGGTCGAGATAGGCACGGTCGGCACGATCCATCGACTTGCCGACTTCACTGCCGAGCAGGCCGCCCAGCAGCACGCCGCCGATCGTTGCCGCGGCCTTGCCGCCGCCGGCACCGAACTGGCTGCCGACCAGGCCACCCAGGCCCGCACCGACCAGCGCGCCGCCCGTCTGTTTGTTCATGCCGGGACCGTACGGGTCCTGTTGGCAGGCCGTCAGCGCCAGCGTGCCCGCCAGCAGCGGGACAAGCGCAATGGCCCTGGTCTTCTTCAGAGTCGGCCTCATGGGTTCTCTCTTCCTTCCTTCGAAGCTAGGTTCGCGGCCCCGGCGAAGTTCGTGCGGAGCCCTGGTCCACGATGCAACGTGGCAATTCCGGCGACAACGCGGCAACCCTCGGTGCAGGTCCCGTGGAACTCGAAACTTTCGATCCGTACACGCAGTTCCAGCTGTGGTTTGACGCAGCCAAGGCAAGCGAGCCGAACGACCCCGACGCGATGGCGCTGGCCACGGTCGACGCCGCCGGACGCCCGTCGGTGCGCATGGTGCTGCTGAAAGGCGTCGATCGCCGCGGCTTCGTTTTCTACACCAACAACCAAAGCCGCAAAGGCCAGGAGCTGGCCGCAACCCAGCGCGCAGCCTTGTGCCTGCACTGGAAATCGCTGCGCCGGCAGGTCCGGATCGAAGGCCCGGTCGTGCCGGTCAGCGAACAAGAGGCCGACGCCTATTTCCGCAGCCGGTCGCGCGGCAGCCGCTTGGCCGCGCGCGCCTCGGACCAATCGCGGCCGCTCAAGGATCGCGCCACCTTGCTGGCACGCTGGGCTGCCGAGACCGAGAAATTCGGCGAAACCGACCCGGTGCCGCGCCCGGCGCATTGGTCGGGCTGGCGCGTCGAACCCGAGACGATCGAATTCTGGTCCGACGGCGAATTCCGCCTGCACGACCGGTTCGTGTTCCGCCGCAGCGGCGAGAACTGGTCGGTCGAACGGCTGTATCCGTGACCGCCGGAGGCGCGCGCCGCGCCGCCTTTGCCAGCGTTGCCGCAGCTCTGTTGCTGATCTTCAGCAAGGCCGCCGCCTATCTCGCATCGAATTCAGTCGCGGTTTTGTCGTCGCTGATTGATTCGTCGGTCGATCTGCTGGCGTCGGCGGTGACGTTGTTCAGCGTGCTGCATGCATCGAAGCCAGCCGACCGGCATCACCGCTTCGGACATGGCAAAGCCGAACCGCTGGCCGCATTGGTGCAAGCCGCGTTCGTCGTCGGCTCCGCCGTGCTGCTGACGATTCAGGCTGGTGCCAAAGCGCTCGATCCGCAGCCGATCGCCAATGAGGGCTGGGCCTTGGCGGTTATGGGGTTTTCGATCGTCATCACGGCGATTCTGGTTAGTTTTCAGCGTCGCGTCGTGGCTGCAACCGGATCGGTTGCGGTGGCTGCCGACAGCATCCATTACGCCAGCGATCTCGCTACCAACGCCGCCGTCATCGTCGCGCTGGTGTTGGTGAAATTGACCGGCAGCGTGTGGTGGGACGTCGGCTTGGGATTCATCGTCGGTCTGTGGCTGGTCTACAGCGCGACGCGCATCGCGCGTGGATCGCTGGATCTGCTGATGGACCGCGAGTTGCCGGAAGAGTCGCGCGCCGAAATCAAACGCATCGTGCATGCGCATCCCGACACGCGCGGTCTGCACGATCTACGCACGCGCAGTTCCGGCACCGCCGATTTCATCGAGCTGCATCTGGAATTGGAAGGCGAGCTGTCGCTGACCCGCGCGCACGAGATTGCCGATGTGATCGAACAGCAATTGCGCGCCGCCTTCCCGCGGGCCGAGATTCTGATCCATCAGGAGCCGGCCGGGCTCGACGACCATCGGCTGGACCACCAGATCGCCCGTGGCGCGTAGGCGCCACGCTTTAGATTAAAGGTCGGGTGCGTAGGCGCCGTAAATGAGGCCTGGGGCCGTAGACCCCGGCATTAACTTGTCTCTATAAGTTCGACGATTAATTCGCAGCGCATCAACGGGATAGGTCATAACGATGGCCACGGAAAACACCTCCACGCCGACCGTCGGCACCGGCCGACCGCTTTCGCCGCATCTGCAGATCTATCGCTGGCACCTGTCGATGGTGCTTTCGATCGTGCATCGCGCGACCGGCGTCGCCCTGGCCGGCGGCCTGCTGCTCTTCTCGTGGTGGATTCTGGCGCTGGCCAGCGGTCCCGAAGCCTTCGCCCATCTGCGCGGCTTCATCGGTTCGCCGTTCGGTCTGTTCCTGCTGCTGGGCTGGACCTGGTCGCTGTTCTTTCATCTCGCAAATGGCATCCGCCATCTGATCTGGGACACAGGTGCGGCGCTCGACCTGCCGTCGGTGAAAACCGGCGGTGTGATCGTGCTCGTGCTTTCGGTTCTGCTGACCGCAGTCGCCTGGGCGACTGTCTACGTTCTGTAAGAGGCGAACATGTCGTCGTCGCGCATTCGCTCCTACGCAGCACCGCTCGCTCGCGCGCGTGGTCTGGGCTCCGCCAAAGAAGGCGTCGAACATTGGTGGCTGCAGCGCCTCACCGCGCTGGCGCTGGTGGTTCTGACCTTGTGGTTCGTGTGGGTCGTCGTGCGCCTGTCGCACGCCACGCACGACCAGGCGTTGGCCTTCGTCGCGCAGCCTTGCAACACGGTGCTGTTGATCCTGACCTCAGTGACGTCGTTCTGGCACGCCGCGCTGGGTTTGCAGGTCGTGTACGAAGACTATATCGGCCATGAAGGCGCGCGCCTCGGCGCGATCGTTCTCACCAAATTCGCCGCGGTGGTGTTGATCGCCGCGACTTGCATCGCGGTGCTGCGCATCGCTTTCGGAGTCGTCTGATGTCGACTGCTTATCCGATCATCGAACACGAATACGACGTCGTCATCGTCGGTGCCGGCGGTGCCGGCCTGCGCGCTGCGGTCGGCATGGTCGAACGCGGTTTGAAGACCGCCGTGATTACCAAAGTGTTCCCGACGCGCAGCCACACGGTCGCAGCGCAAGGCGGCATCTCGGCTGCGCTCGGCAATATGGGCGACGACGATTGGCGCTGGCACATGTACGACACCGTCAAAGGGTCGGACTGGCTCGGCGACCAGGACGCGATCGAATATATGTGTCGCGAGGCGATCCCCGCGATCATCGAGCTGGAACATTACGGCGTTCCGTTCAGCCGCACCGAAGCGGGCAAGATCTATCAGCGCGCCTTTGGCGGCATGACGACCAAGTACGGTGAAGGCACCGCCTATCGCACCTGCGCCGCGGCCGACCGTACCGGTCACGCGATGCTGCACACGCTGTATCAGCAGGCGTTGAAGCATCAGGCCGAATTTTTCATCGAGTATTTCGCGCTCGATCTGGTGATGGACGACGAGGGCGGTTGCCGCGGCGTCATGGCGTGGAATCTCGACGATGGTTCGATCCATCGTTTCCGCGCGCATCAGACCGTGTTGGCGACGGGCGGCTATGGCCGCGCCTATTTCAGCGCGACCTCGGCCCATACCTGCACCGGCGACGGCGGCGGCATGGTGTTGCGCGCAGGCCTGCCGCTGCAGGACATGGAATTCGTGCAGTTCCATCCGACCGGCATTTACGGCGCCGGCTGTCTGATCACCGAAGGCGTGCGCGGTGAAGGCGGCTATCTCACCAATTCAAACGGCGAGCGCTTCATGGAGCGCTACGCGCCGAGCGCGAAAGACCTCGCCAGCCGCGACGTCGTCTCGCGTTCGATGACGGTTGAGATTCGCGAAGGCCGCGGCGTCGGCCCGCACAAAGATCACATCCATCTGCATATCGAACATATCGATCCGGCGATCATCCATCAGCGCCTGCCCGGCATTTCCGAGACTGCAAAAGTCTTCGCCGGCGTCGACGTGACCAAGGAACCGATCCCGGTGCAGCCGACCGTCCACTACAATATGGGCGGCATCCCAACCAACTTCCGCACCGAAGTGCTGAATCCCAGCGACACCGACAAGGATCGTGTCGTGCCGGGTCTGATGGCGGTCGGCGAAGCCGCTTGCGTGTCGGTGCACGGCGCCAACCGTCTTGGTTCGAATTCGCTGCTCGATCTCGTCGTGTTCGGTCGCGCAGCCGCAATCCGCGCCGCCGAAGTGGTCGAAGCCGGTGCGTCGCATCGTTCGGTGCCGCAGTCGGAAACCGATCGCGCGCTGTCGCATTTCGATCGCTGGCGCAACGCGAAGGGTTCGCTGCCGACCTCGAAAGTGCGCCTCGAAATGCAGAAGGTGATGCAGACCGACGTCGCCGTGTTCCGCACCGGTGAATCGCTCGAAGCCGGCAAGAAGGGCATGGAGCAGGTCTGGTCCAAGCGCGGCGACATCAACGTGTCGGATCGTTCGATGATCTGGAATTCAGATCTGGTCGAAACGCTGGAACTCGACAATCTGATGGCGCAGGCGGTTGCGACCGTGCATTCGGCGTTGAACCGCAAGGAAAGCCGCGGCGCCCATGCGCGCGAAGATTTCCCGGATCGCGACGACGTCAATTGGATGAAGCACTCGACCGTGTGGGTCGACGTGGAGAAAGGCACGACGCGCCTCGGCGATCGTCCGGTGCATCTCAACACGCTGACCAACGAAGTGCAGACCTTCCCGCCGAAAAAGCGCGTCTACTAAAAGGCTGACAGAACATGGCCGAATTCACGCTTCCCAAAAACTCGAAGATCCGCACGGGCAAAACGCACCCGAAGCCGGCCACTTCGAAGAAGCCAAAGACGTTCAAGATCTATCGTTGGTCCCCCGACGATGGGCAGACGCCTAGCATCGACACGTACGAGATCGATCTCGCCAATTGCGGCCCGATGGTTCTCGACGCGCTGCTGCACATCAAGAACGACATCGACCAGACGCTGACCTTGCGTCGTTCGTGCCGTGAAGGCATTTGCGGTTCCTGCGCGATGAATATCGACGGCATGAACACGCTGGCCTGCACCAAGGCGATCGACGAGATCGACGGCGACGTGAAGATCAATCCGTTGCCGCACATGCCGGTGATCAAGGATCTGATCCCCGACCTGACGCATGTCTATGCGCAGCTCACTTCGATCGAGCCGTGGATGAAGACGCAGTCGTCGCCGCCGTCGCGCGAACGTCTGCAAAGCCCGGAAGAGCGCGCCAAGCTCGACGGTCTCTATGAATGCATCCTGTGCTTCTGCTGCTCGACCTCGTGTCCGAGCTATTGGTGGTCGGGCGATCGCTATCTCGGTCCTGCGATTTTGCTGCAGGCCTATCGCTGGATTGCCGACAGCCGTGACGAAGCGACCGGCGAACGTCTCGACAATCTCGAAGATCCGTTCCGCCTCTATCGCTGCCACACGATCATGAACTGCACGACGACGTGCCCGAAGGGGTTGAACCCCGCCAAGGCGATCGCCGAAATCAAAAAGCTGATGGTGGTTCGCCGCTAAGGCGCAGCATCGAAAGAAAGAAAAAGGCGGCCGAACGGCCGCCTTTTTTGTTGTTACCGCGTGGGCGCGGTTTCGACGATGGTTTGTACGCGCAGCGACGCGGCGCGTTTTTCGACGAAGCGTTCGACTGCCCAGATCAACGGCGGCACGACCAGGATCAACGCGATCGCGGCGGTCGCGATCGGCGGCATGCCGCCCAACGCACCGCCCGGCAATTCGATCAGCACTGCTGACGCCACGAACGCCGCGCACGAGCTCGACAGCGCCTGCACCGACGAGGTCATCGACATGAAACGCGCGCGTTCGGGTGCGTCGGGCACTTTCGACGTCACGGTTGACACGACGACGAAGCGCGATGCGTTGGCGCCCATGAAGAGCGGGAACAGCACGTAGAGCGACACTGGAAGATTGGTGGCGAGAAACACCGCCCAGATCGCGAAGATGTTCACGATCGCTGCTGTCAACGCGATGGCCGTGCCGCCAAACCGATCGACGCCGATGCCGGCATAGCGCGTGACGAAAAAGCCGACGACGCCGCCCAGCATGTACAGCACGCCGATCTGTTCGCGCGGGAAGCCGCGATTGAACTGAATCCAGGCGCTGAAATTCGGGATCAGCATAAAGCCGGTGATCATCGCCAACCCGACCAGCAACATCGCGATGCGCGCCATCGGCTTGGACAGAAGCCGACCAAAATCAGCAAGACTGACCGCACGCGAAGCTGCGTCGCCGGTCTGCAAATGCGCGCGCTGCGGCGGCATCGCCCACACGACCAGCATCGCAACCACGGCGCCGAACGTGGCGACGGCAAAGAACGGCATGCGCCAGCCGCCGAGCGTTGCCAGTTCGAGCGCGAGCGGAATGCCAATCGTGCTCGCCACAGCGAAGGACGCGCTGACCATACCCATCGCGCGACCGCGCCGTTGCGGCGGTACGGAGTCAGCAATGATGGCGAGCGCGATTGCGGTCGCAGGGCCGCCGAAAAATCCCGCAAGGATGCGCGCGCCCAGCATGGTCGGCAGATCGACCGCAAAACCGCCCAGCGCGGTTGCAATCACCAACCCGCCGATTGCGACCGCCAACGCCTGGCGCCGGTCAAACCGGTCGAGCAACACGGCACCGATCAGGCCGGCGATGAATCCGGCTGCCGTATAGGCGCCGCCAACATAACCAAGATGCGACGTCGGGATGCCCAACGCCGTCGCGAAGTCCGGCCCAAGCGGCAGCACCATCATGAAATCGAGCACGTTGACGAGCTGAACGGCGGCAACGAGGAGCGTGATCCGACGCTCGACTGGCGTCAGTTGGGAAGCAGCGGACAAGAAGAGAGACCTCGAAGAAGGCGGCGCACGGAACGGCGCACCGAGCGGGGATGAACTTACACGTCGGACGGCGAGAACAAGGGGGCCGCAAAGAACAAGGGCCGCCCTCCGGTGTACGGAAGACGGCCCCTCGGTGCGAGGCATGCCCCGCGTGGTTCGGCGCTGTTCGCGCCTCCCGGGGACGATCCCCGGTTCAGTTCGGCCGGGTTAACCGGTCAGGAACTGCAACGCTGTGAATCCCAGCGCGCCGACAACAGCGACGCCGAGCATGTAATACAGCGTGTTCTTGCTTGCCATCGACGTTCCTCCCCAATCTTGCGCCGGCTCTTTTTGCTTGTTTGGCCGACCTGTGCGACAGCCTGCCGCACTGCGACGTTCTAACGCGATTCAGACGGCCAGGGCAAGCGCCGTATTTGGCCTGTCCGCCATTTGCACGCCCCGCAAAGCTTGACGATCCCCGTCCGTATCCTGTTTTTGCGGCTCCGCCTTTTTCCGTTTCCGTCCAGCCCTTTTTGAGGTCCGTCCGTGGCACACGAACAGATCAAGCACGCCGCTTTGGCCGGCCGTCTCGTCATCGTCGGTTTTGGCTCAATCGGTCAGGGCGTGCTGCCGCTGATCCTGCGCCATATCGATGTGGCGCCCGATCGCATCACGATCATCACGGCCGAACCGAAAGGGTCGGAAGAAGCGGCCAATTACGGCATCAAGTTCGTGCAGAAACCGCTGACGCGCGAAAATTATCGCGACGTGCTGCGACCGTTGCTGAGCGCGGGCGATTTTCTGCTGAATCTGTCGGTCGAAGTGTCGTCGGTTGCGCTGGTCGAATACGCACGCGAAGTCGGCGCGCTGTATCTCGACACTTGCATCGAGCCGTGGCCGGGCGGCTACACCGATCCCAACCTGACCCAGGCACAACGCACCAACTACGCGCTGCGCGCGGCGGCGCTGGAGCTGAAAAAGCCGGATGCACCGACTGCGGTGCTGACGCACGGCGCCAATCCGGGTCTGGTCTCGCATCTCGTCAAAGAAGCGCTGCTGAACATCGCGCGCGACACGGGCGTTGACGCGACGACGCCGAAAGATCGCGCCGGTTGGGCTGCGCTTGCGCACAAGTTGAACATCAAAGTGATTCACGTCGCCGAGCGCGACACGCAGGTTGCAAGCGTGCCGAAGCAGGCTGGCGAGTTCGTCAACACCTGGTCGATCGACGGCTTCGTCAGCGAAGGTTGCCAGCCCGCCGAACTTGGTTGGGGCAGCCACGAAAAAGCACTGCCGCCCGACGGCCGCATGCACGAACAAGGTTGCAAGGCCGCGATCTATTTGATGCGCCCGGGCGCATCGACGCGCGTGCGCACCTGGACGCCGAACGAAGGTCCGTTCCACGGTTTCCTGATCACGCACAGCGAAGCGATCTCGATCGCCGATTACTACACGGTCGGCGACGCCGCGAAGCCGCAATACCGGCCGACGGTGCATTACGCCTATCACCCGTGCGACGACGCGGTGAAATCGGTGCACGAGCTGGCGGGCAAGAACTGGAAACAACAAGCGACGCAACGTTTGTTGATGGACGAGATCGTGTCGGGCACGGACGAGCTGGGCGTGCTGCTCGCCGGTCATGCCAAGAACGCCTATTGGTACGGTTCGCAGCTCAGCGTCGAACAAGCGCGCGAGCTGGCGCCGTACAACAATGCGACGTCGCTGCAGGTGACCGTCGCGGTTTTGGCAGGTTTGGTCTGGGCGCTGGAAAATCCGCGCCGCGGCGTCGTCGAAGCCGACGAGATGGATCACGAACGCTGCATGGCGATCATGCGCCCGTATCTCGGACGCGTGGTGGGCGTCTACGCAGACTGGACACCGCTGCAAGATCGCGAAACGCTGTTCCCCGAAGACGTCGACCACACCGATCCGTGGCAGTTCAAAAACGTGCGAGTGACCTGACCATCTTCGCGTTCGAAGCTTTCAGCCGCGCCTTCGGACAGCTCGGCGATCCAAAAATCCGCGGCGCGTTCTTCAAGAGCGTGTTCGCAACGCTGCTGTTTGTCGTCCTGGTTTGGGCCGGCGCCGGCGGCGTGCTGAGCCAGACGCACTTCTACGAGACGTCGTGGCTGGATTGGTTGGCGCGCGGCTTTGCCTTCGTCGGCACGATCGGTCTCAGCCTGCTGCTGTTTTCGACCATCGTTCTGACCGTTGCCGGGTTTCTGCTCGACGACGTGCTCGAAGCGGTCGAACGGCGCTGGTATCCCGACATGCCGCATCCGCGCGACCAGTCGTGGTTCGAGATTCTGTCGACCGGACTTGGCTTCGCGCTGAAAGCGTTGGCGCTGAACCTGCTGGTGCTGCCGCTGTATCTGCTGCTGCCCGGCCTCAACATCGTCGTGTTTCTGATCGTCAATGGCTGGCTGATCGGGCGCGAATATTTCCAGATGGTCGCGGTGCGCCATGAGACGCCGGCTGCTGCACGGCGACGGTTGAACGACGCGCCTTTTACCGCCTTCGTGGCGGGCGTTGGCATCGCCGCGATGTCCTACATTCCGCTGTTGAACCTGCTGGCGCCGATCGTCGGCGCGGCGGCGATGTCGCACGTCTATCACCGCGCCCGTCTTGCGAGTGAAGGCGCGCCTCGCTAGGACGAGATCGTCGCTGTCACAGCGATGCAAATCTCAACGTGGGGCTTCGCGGCAGAATCGACGCCGGCACCGCAGCAACAACGAATTTCGAGGCGACGCTATGTTCGGACGTAAGCCCACCGACACGCCCACGACTCCGCCGATGCCGGCGCAGCAGCCTGCCGCTGCCGCACCGATGCGGCCTGCGGCACCCGCCGCTGCTGCTTCGGCGACGCCGCTGCGGCCCGAACCGCCCAAGCCTGCGCCGATGGGTGCAGCGCCCCGCCCTGCGGCGCCGATCGCCGCTGCTTCGGCACGCCCCGGCACCGCGCCGGCGCTCGCCACCGATACGACTCCGCGCAAGCTGACGGTCGGCCGCGACATCTCGCTGTCGGGTGAGATCGCTGCCTGCGATCACCTGGTCGTCGAAGGCACGGTCGATGCGACCCTGCGCGAAGGCCAGCGGATCGAGATCACCGACACCGGCCTGTTCCGCGGCAAGGTTGAGATCAGCGAAGCCGACATCGCCGGCCGCTTTGAAGGCGAGCTGACCGTGCGCGGTCGTCTGCGCGTGCGGTCGAGCGGTCGCATCGACGGCAAGATTCAGTATGGCGAGTTGGAAGTCGAAGCCGGCGGCCATCTCGAAGGTACCGTCTCGGGCCTGGCGCGTCCGCGCCCGGCCGCAGCACCGCAGCGCGCCGAAGGCCAATCGACGCTCGACGTGCAGAACTAAGATGCTGGTGCGGGCGGTGACGCTCGCGCGTTTTTCCGCGAAACGACTACCGTTTCGCGGAAGAATAACGCGCAAACAAAAGACGAGAGAGCGATTTGCCGGTGCGTTGCACCGACAAATCGCTCTAGCTCTGCTGTTGGTGTTGGTTGCGGCGTGTCAAACGCCGCCACCCCAACCGCAGGCAGTCGAAGAGCCGCCCGTTCCTGCGCACAAACCAAAGCTGCCAGGCCGATAAGAAAGTTCAGCGCCGCTTCACCGCGGCGCTTTTCTTTTGTGCGGTCTTCTTCGCGGTTCCGATCAGCACATCGCCCGGTCCCGGCGTCTTGTCCTTGAACGCGCACAGATCGCGCACGACGCAGGTCGGGCACAACGGCTTGCGCGCAATGCAGGTGTAGCGGCCGTGCAGAATCAGCCAGTGATGCGCGTGCTGCATGAACTCGGCCGGGATCACGCGCACCAGCTTCAGCTCGACGTCCAATGGCGTTTTTCCGGGTGCGAGACCGGTGCGGTTCGACACGCGAAACACATGCGTGTCGACCGCCATGGTCGGTTCGCCGAAGGCAACGTTCAGCACCACGTTTGCGGTCTTGCGTCCAACGCCGGGCAGGCTTTCCAGCACCTCACGATCGCGCGGCACTTGTCCGCCATGATCGCGCACCAGGATTTCCGACAGCGCGATCACGTTCTTGGCCTTGGTGTTGAACAGGCCGATCGTCTTGATGAACTCCTTCAAGCCCGCTTCGCCCAACGCCACCATCTGCGCCGGCGTGCGCACTTTCTTGAACAACGGCCCGGTCGCGCGATTGACGCCCGCATCGGTCGCCTGCGCCGACAACACGACCGCGACCAGCAGCGTGTAGGAATCGAGATATTCGAGTTCCGATTTCGGCGCAGGATTGCGTGCCCGCAGCCGGGCGAAAAATTCTGCGACTTGAGCGCGGTTCATGCCGGTGCATATCGTACCGGCATGGCAACCGTCGACAGCACTGTCTTCTTCGAGATGCGGCTTGTGCCGCATCGCTCGCTGTCGCGTCGCGGCTTTCACCTTTTGCTCGGCGCGCTGGGCGGCCTGTCGCTGACGGTCGGCACGATTTTCTGGGTCGCCGGCGCGTGGCCGGTGATCGGCTTTATGGGGCTCGACGTGTTGCTGCTGTGGGCGGCGCTGCGCGTGTCTTACGCCCGCGCCAGAGCCTACGAGCAGGTACGGCTGACCGACGACCGGTTGATCGTCGAGCGCGTCGCCGCCAACGGCGCGACGCGGCGGTGGGATTTGCCACCGACCTGGCTGCAGGTCGAGCTGGCGGACCCGGTGCGCCACGACAGTCCGGTCCGGCTGCGCACCCATGGCAAAGCGCTGGATATCGGCTTGCTGCTGGCGCCCGAGCCGCGCCGCCATTTCGCACGCAGCCTGCGCCAGGCGCTGGCCGACTGGCGTACCCGCTCGTGAGCAAGAAACGGGTCGAACCGGACGGGTCGAAGACCGATCTTCCGCCCATGCAGACCGACGCTCTTTACGACGACACATCGCTTGCACCGGTGGCCGACGCGATCGCGCGCATGGTGGCCACGCCCGAAGATCCGCCATCGCTCGAAACGCTGGCGGCCGAGCTTGGCTATTCGCCATTCCACTTTCAGCGCTTGTTCAAACGCGGCGTCGGCGTCAGCCCGAAACGCTTCGCGCAGGCGCTGCGTCTGGGTCCGGCACGCAAGCTGCTGACCCAGGGGGAAACGCCGGTGTTGGATGCATCGCTGGATGTCGGCATGTCGGGCCCGAGCCGGCTGCACGATCTGTTCGTCACCTGCGATGCGGTAACGCCTGGCGATGTGCGTCGTCGCGGCCGTGGCCTCGACATTCGCTGGGGCGTGCATGCGTCGCCGTTCGGCCGCGTGCTGCTGGCGCAGACGCCGATCGGCGTGTGCTGGCTTTCGTTCGGCAGCGACGACACGATCAAGTCGATGTTCGGCGAGCTGCACGAAACCTATCCCGAAGCCAATTTCGTGCGCGACGATGCAGCGACCGAAAAAACCGCCACGTCGATCTTCGGCGCCGATCAGGCGCGCATCTCGCTCGACCTGCATGGCACCAACTTCCAGATCAAAGTCTGGCAAGCGCTGCTTGCGATTCCCTACGGCACCACTGTGTCGTACGGCGAGATCGCGGCGCGCGTCGGTAACAAAGCGGCCAGTCGCGCGGTCGGCAGCGCGGTCGGTGCCAATCCGATTTCGCTTCTGATTCCCTGCCACCGCGTGATTCAGTCGAGCGGCGTCGTGCACAATTACCGTTGGGGCGTACCGACCAAGCGCGCATTGTTGGCGTGGGAACGTGCCCATTTGGACACGGCCGACGCCGCCTAGCCGACGCTGCGTTTCTGGCGCAGCTTCGCGTCTCCAACGATGGAGACACGAATGCGCGCGGGATTATTGCTTGCCGGTGTGCTCATCAGCCTGAACGCCAGCGCCGCACCCGGCATCTGGACGTCGACTCTCACAACGACCAACGACACCGAGGCGGTGAACATCACCGTGTCGCCCGGCAAGCTCGACGGCAAAGCGGGCTTGAATGTCAGCCGTGCGCCGGGCACGTCGGGTCTGTTGCGGTTGAAAGCAGCGCCGGATTTTCGCGACGGCACGATCGAGCTCGACATTGCCGGCGGGTTGCGACCCGACGCTTCACCAACTGCGCGTGCGTTCATCGGCGTGTCGTTTCGCGTTTCGCCGGACGCGTCACATTTCGAAACCATCTATCTGCGCCCGACCAACGGCCGCGCCGACGATCAGGTCCGCCGCAACCACACGACGCAGTACATCTCGACGCCCGATTTTGATTTCGACCGGCTGCGCAAAGAATCGCCCGAGAAGTACGAATCCTATGTCGATCTGCTGCCCGATCACTGGACCCACATGAAGATCGAGATCAAAGGCGCCGAGGCGCGGCTGTTCGTTGACGGAGCGAAACAGCCATGCCTGGTCGTCACCGACCTCAAGCTGGGCGCCGATGCGCATGGCGGCATCGCCGTCTGGGTCGGCCCCGGCACGAATGGGTATGTGCGCGACGTGAAGGTGCGGTATCGATAGGCATGGCCTCAGAACATCACGTTGGATTTTTCTGGTCGCGCGGCGACGCAGCTTTCACGCCAGGCACCTACCCGCAAAACTACGTGCTGCAATTTCCCGGCGGACTCGACGTCGACGGCAGTCCGGCGCCGGAATTCGGCGGCAGCGAAGCGGGCGTCGATCCGGAACAGGCGCTGGTGGCCGCCTTGTCGTCGTGCCATGCGCTGACATTTCTTGCGCTGGCAGCGAAACGTCGCTTCACCGTCGAAACCTACCAGGACGATGCGACCTGCAGCATCGGCAAGCGCGAAGATGGCAAATCCTGGGTCGATGTCGTCTGGCTGCGCCCGCGCGTCGTGTTCGCGCAACCGATCGAAGACGACGTGCTGCGCCAGCTGCACGAGCAAGCGCATCGCTACTGCTTCATCGCCAATTCGGTAAAGAGCGACGTGCGGATCGAACCGCAAATCTAGTTAGTCGTCGTTGAGTTGCGCGCGGATCGCGGCCCGCACCGGTTCGGGCTGGGCGGCGACCGCGTTCAGCAAATTGCGCAAGCGACGGCGCGTGTCATAGAGATCGTCGAGCAGCGACAGAACCAACGGGATCGTGTCGTCTTCGACCGCCATCTCGTTGCGCAGTTCGACGATCAGGCGCACGCGCGCCACGTCGATCTCGTCGAACTGATCGTTCTCGGGCCGCACCCAACCTTGCGCAATGAAGTTCTCGAGCTGGCGCCGGTCGAGACCGCGCACTTGTTCGAGCACCATTTCGATCGCAATCAAGCAGCACCCGCCGCGACGCGCCAGCTTTCGAGAAATTTGGCCAGCTCGGGATCGGCTGGGTCTTCGATCACGATGCGCAGCCGCACATATTGATCGCCGCGCGCGCCGTCACGATCGGGCACGCCCTTTCCTTTTAGCCGCAGCACCGCCCCGGTATTCGAACGCGGCGGGACTTTCAGCTTCACCGTTCCGTCCAAGGTCGGCGTTTCGACTTCGCCGCCGAGGATCGCAACGCGCAGCCCGATATCGAGATCGAGATGCAGATCGTCGCCTTCACGGCGTAGTCGCGGGTGCGGACGCACGGTGATTTCGATCAGCGCATCGCCGGCCGGCCCGGCATTGGCACCCGGCTCGCCTTTGCCTTTGAGGCGCAGCACCGTGCCCGAAATCGTGCCGGGCGGAACGCGCACGTCGAGCGGCGCGCTGGTGCCCGGCAAGGTCATGCGCTTGGTCGTGCCCAGCGCCGCTTCGGCAAAATCGAGATCGAGCATGTACTGCACGTCGCTGCCGCGGCGATGAAACGCCGCGCGCGTGCGCGCGCTGAAACCGCCGCCGCCGAACAGTTCGGATAGATCGTCGAAATCAAATCCACCGCCGCCATGCGCGCTGTAGCGCTGGCCCTGCGCGCCCTCGCCATAGGCGCGATAGCCACGCGGCGCCTGCTCGGTGCCGGCAGCGTCGATTTCGCCGCGGTCGTAGCGCGCGCGCTTGTCTGGATCGCTGAGCAGATCGTTGGCCGCAGACGCATCTTTGAACCGCGCCTCGGCAGCCTTGTCCCCCGGATGCAGATCCGGGTGATTGGCTTTTGCCAGCTTGCGATACGCGGCGCGGATCTGGTCCGCAGTCGCGTTCTTCGCAACGCCGAGTACTTGGTAGGGATCGCGCATCTTTTCCGCCGGGAGGGAAACGTCCCAGCGTCATATGGGATCCCGACTAGCGCCGTCTACTCGTACCTTAATGCGTAGGACGGGCGGGCCCGGCCAACCGCAAGCGCGTGGCCGATCACCACCGTCCAGGCCAGGACCAGCGTGCCCGCGCCAGCGGCCAGGAACGGCCAGATATCGATCGGAATGCGATCGGCAAAGGCCGACAACCAACGCTGCACGACCCACAACGCCACCGGCCAGGCCAGCAAATTGGCGACGATCACCGGCCGCGTCAGCTGCATCACCAGCAGTTTCACCACGTCAGCCGTCGACGCGCCCATCGCTTTGCGGATACCGATTTCCTTGGTGCGGCGTTGCGCCGTGTAGGCCGCAAGCCCGAACAGGCCGAGGCTCCCGATCAGAACCGCAACCAGCGCGAAGCTGGTCAGCACGTCGGCTTCGTTCTGCGTCGAACGCCACATATGTTCGACACGCGCGTCGGCGAATTGGCGCTGGATCGGATAGGACGGCGCCACGTCGTTCCAAATCCGTTCGATCGCATCGATCCCTTCGCGCAAATGTCCGCCCGGAACACGCACTGTGATGTAGCGGAACCGGTTTGGGCGATCGACGAAGACAGTCGGCCCCATCGATTCCTGCACTGTGTGCAACGGGAAATCTTCGACCACGCCAATGATCTCGATCGGGAGATCGGTGGGATCGCCGCTGCCGCCAATGGTGCGCCCCACCGCATCGCGCGGATTTGCAAAGCCGAACAGCTTGGCCGCACTGGTGCTGATAACGGCAGTATCGAGCTTGTCCTCCTGGGTGTCGCGCGCATCGTCGAGATTGCGGCCGGCCAATAGTTTCAGCCCGTGCACCGGAAAGAAGTTCTGATCGATGCGCACCACCGAAAACGTCGTGCGCTGGCCCGGCACAATGTCATCGCGTGTGGACAGCGTCTGTTTGGTGTCGCCTTGGACCAAGGACGAGCCGGTCGCCCCGCGCAACAGCGGTTCGTCGGCAAGACGCCGCAGAATCAACTGACGCGTCGCCGTGTCGGGCAAGCGCTGCAGGTCGTTCAGCACCACCAGCGGATCGCCCGCAATCCGCGTTAAATTCACGGCCCGCGCATGTTCGGTCTGGCGCTGCAGAAAGATCGTCAACACGATCAGTGCGATCGAGGTTGCGAATTGCAGCATCACCATCGCTTGCCGCACAAAGTTCGACCCGTCGCCGCTCCGCCCCGCCGCGTTGAGCGCCGCAATCGGCGTCATGCGCGACAGCAACAGCGCCGGATATAGACCGGCCGCGACGCCGACCAACAGGCCGCTGAGAACGATCCCTGCCGCCAGCAGCGGCTCGCGCTGCACAGAAAATTCCAACCGTTCGCCGAGCAAGTTCGACATGGTCGGAAGCAACAGCTCGATCGCAACGAACGCGATCAGCAACGCGACGATGGCAAGCAACATCGGTTCGACGAGCAGCTGCAATGTCAGCGTCGCGCGCGATGCGCCGAGCGCTTTTCGCACACCGATCTCGCGCGTGCGGCGTGTCGCGCGTGCGGTGGCAAGATTGACGAAGTTCACGCGGGCGATGCCCAAGGTCAGAATGCCGATCAGACCCAGCGCGGCCAGCGACGTGCGATCGCGCGTTTGCCCGTAGACGATGCCCAGCAGATGCGCATCGCGAATCTTGACGATTTCGAAGTGGTGCCGCACGCCCGAGGTTTCATCGTCGGGATATTTCGCGGTTTCAAGTTGGCGCAAAACGGGCGACAGATCCGCATGCGTCGTGCCCGGCAAAAGCCGCACCAACGTATAGGCGTTGAGATCCCACCATTGCGTCGAAGATTTGCCGGCGCTGAGAAACGAGAAGGCAGATTGCGCGGCAACATATGCGCCCTGCTTGAACAAGGAGTTGTCCGGCAGATCGTCAATCAGTCCGGTCACGCGTCCGGTGCCGTCCTGCAGCTCGATGGTGCGCCCCATCGGATCTTGCGACCCGAAATACTTCGTCGCCAGCGCGCGCGTCAGCACGATCGAATTGGGTTCGTCCAGCGCATGTGCCGGGTCGCCGGCAAGAAACGGAACTGTGATGACACGAAAAAAGTTGGGATCAGCCGTACCGACATTCTCGACGGCGCGGCGGTCGCCCACCGCCATCACGACGGTTTCCTGCAGATAGCGCGCTGTCGTGATCCGGTCGCCGAGCGCCGCGTCGAGTTCTTCGCGCAGACTGCTGGGCGTGTTCAGCGTGTGAAACCCCTTCGCGGTCGGCAATCGGATATCGGTCGCGATGCCGCGCACGGAATCGGGATCTTGCAGGAACGGTTCCCACTTCAATTCGAACTGCAGCCACAGCGCGATGAAGATCGCAGCGGTGAATGCAACCGCCAGACCGGCGAGCGTGATGCCGGCATAGAACCGATCCTTCCACAGCACGCGAAGACTGATCTTGAGTAGACTTCTCCACATGCCTTCGGCCTGACGCGATCATTCGTAGCGCAGCGCATAGGACGGGCGGGCCCGGCCAACCGCAAGCGCGTGGCCGATCACCACCGTCCAAGCCAAAACCAACGTGCCTGCGCCAGCGGCCAGGAACGGCCAGATGTCGATCGGAATGCGATCGGCAAAGGCCGACAACCAACGCTGCACGATCCACAACGCCACCGGCCACGCCAACAGATTGGCGACGATCACCGGCCGCGTCAGCTGCATCACCAGCAGTTTCACCACGTCGGTGGTCGACGCGCCCATCGCTTTGCGGATGCCGATTTCCTTGGTGCGGCGTTCGGCGGTGTAAGCCGACAGGCCGAGCAGACCTAAGCAACCGATCAACACCGCTACCAAGGCGAAGGTGGTCAACACGTCGGCCTCGCGTTGCGTCGCTGTCCAAACGCGGTCGAGCCTGACATCGGCAAACTGACGCTGGATGGGATAGATCGGCGCCAGATCTTTCCAGATCCGGTCGATCGCCGCGACGCCGTCACGCAGATGCGCGCCTGGCACACGGACGGTGATGAAACGAAACCAGCCGGGCGCGTCGAAGAACACGGTCGGCCCCATCGAATCCTGGGCGGAGTGCAGCGGAAAGTCTTCGACGACGCCGATTACATCGAGCGGTCGGTCGCTGGGATCGCCATTGGAACCGCCGACGGATTGGCCAACGATATCCCGCACGTTCGGAAAGCCGAAGGCGCGCGCGGCGCTGGCGCTGATGATCGCGACGTCGCGCGCAGGCGGGTTGTCCGGATCGACCTGATCGCGCGTATCGTCAAACACACGACCGGCCAGAAGCCGCAGCCCATGCACAGCGAAGTAGCTCTGGTCGATGCGAACGACCGAATAGGTGATGCGTTGGCCCGGCACCAAGTCGTCGCGCGTCGAGAGTGACTGCTTGTCGTCGCCCTGGGCGAGGGAAGATCCCGTTGCACCGCGCAGCGCCGGCTCGCTTGCCAGCCGCTCGATCATCAGCTTGCGCTGCGACAATGGCAGACGATCGAGATCCTCCAGGATCACCAACGGATCGCCCGCAATACGAGTCAGGTTCGCGTCGCGTGCATGTTCGGTTTGTCGCTGGATGAAGATGGTCAGGACGATCAGCCCGATCGATGCCGCGAATTGCATCACCACCAGCACCTGGCGCACCAAACTTGACCCGCCGCCGCTGCGGCCAGCAGCGCGAAGCGCCGCAACCGGCGTCAGCCGCGACAGGATCAGCGCCGGGTAGAAACCTGCACCGACGCCGACCGCGAGCCCGCACAACAACATGCCAAGCGTCAAAATCGGCTCGCGCCAATAGGCGAATTCGAGCCGCGTTCCGAGCAGCCCGGAGACGGCTGGAAGCGTTACCTCCACCGCGACGAAAGCAACCAGCAAAGATGCGGCCGCGAGCAGGACCGGCTCGGCCAACAGCTGTACGATCAGCAGCGCGCGCGAGGCACCGAGCGCCTTGCGCACACCGACCTCGCGTGTGCGCCGGGTTGCACGCGCGGTTGCAAGATTGATGAAGTTGATGCCGGCGATTGCCAGGATCAACAAACCGACCATGCCCAGCGCGCCAAGCGACGTGCGACTGCGCGTCTGCCCGTACAGCACACCCTCGAGATGCACGGCTCGCAGCTTGTGCGATTCGAAGATGTGACGAACGCCGGATGACGCGTCGTCCGGGTATTTGACTTTCGCGATTGCGCCGAGCGGCGCTTGCAAATCCGCGTCGGTCGTGCCGGGGCGAAGTCGCAGCAGCGTATACGCATTGAGATCTTCCCAGCGCGTGCTTGCAACAGACCGGGACATATAGCTTCCCGCCGTTTCAGCGCTGACGAACATTGCGCGCCGGAAAAGGGAGTTGTCGGGCATGTCGTCGATCAGCCCAGTGACTTTTCCGGTCGCTTGATTCTGCAACTCGAGCGTACGGCCCATCGGATCTTCGTCGCCGAAGAATTTCTTTGCAGCGCTGCGCGTCAGAACGATTGCGTTCGGCTCGTCGAGCGCATGCGCCGGGTCGCCGGCGAGGAACGGAATCGTGACGATGCGAAAGAAGTTCGGATCGGCGGCGCCGACCCGTTCGACGCTGCGGCGGTCGCCGGATCCGACGATCAACCTGCCGTCCTGGTAGCGCGCAGAGATGATGCGATCACCGAGCGCCGCGTCGAGTTCTTCGCGCAGCAGGTTGGGGCCGTTGATGCTGTGGAAGCCTTTCGCCGACGGAAGTTGGATATCCAGCGCAATGACACGGACGGCGTCGGGATTTTCCAGAAACGGTTCCCAGGTCAGTTCGAACCGCAGCCACAGCGCGATGAAGATCGCGGCGGTGAAGGCGACGGCTAGACCGACCAGATTGATCGCGGCGTAGAAACGGTCCTTCCACAACACGCGCAAACCGGTCGTGAGCAGGTTCATCCACATGGCAGCGTTCCGTTATTCGTACCGAAGAGCAAAAGCGGGGCGGGCGCGCGCAACCGCAAGCGCGTGTCCGCTGACCACCGTCCAAGCCAGCAGCAACGTGCCCACGCTGGCGACAAGAAATGGCCAGGGTTCGATCGGCACGCGATCGGCGAAGCCAGCCAGCCAGCGCTGCACCAGCCACAATGCAACCGGCCAGGCGAGCAGATTGGCGACGATCACCGGCCGGGTAAGCTGCAGCACCAGCAGCTTCACGACGTCGGCGGTCGATGCACCCATCGCTTTGCGGATGCCGATTTCTTTGGTGCGCCGCTCGGCGGTGTACGCCGCAAGGCCGAGCAGGCCCAGACAGCCGATCAACACTGCAACCAGCGCGAAGCCGGTCAGCACGTCGGCTTCGCGTTGCGTCGCGCGCCAGATGCGCGCCAGACGTTCGTCGGCGAATTCGCGCACGATCGGATAGGTCGGCGCCGCGTCGCGCCAAATCCGGTCGATCGCCTGCAAGGCCGGCCGGATGCTGCTGCCGGGGACGCGCACGATCGCGTAGCGGAAGATCGTCGGGTCATGGAAGAACACCAACGGCCCGACATTCTCGCGCGCCGACTGCAGCGGAAAATCAGGTACGACACCGATGATGGTGAGGCGGCTCTCCGCGCTGCCAAAGCTGCGCCCGATCGCGTCTTGCGGATTGACGAAGCCAAACAGCTTGGACGCGGTCGCATTCAGGATGACGTCGTTCTGTCCTTCGTCACGGCCCGCTTCGAGATTGCGCCCGGCCAGCAACGGAAATTGGTGCAGCGGAAAGAAACGCGGATCGACCGAGACGAGCTGAAAGCTCACCTGCTGACCCGGCCGTATGTCGTCGCGCGTGTCGTTGTTGCGCGCCGTGTCGGCCTGCGCCGTCGACGCGGCGGTTGCGCCACGCAACGCCGGCTCTGCATTCAAGCGCTCGATCATCGTCTTGCGGGTTGAATCATCGAGCCGCGCGAGATTGTTGATCATCACCAGCGGATCGCCGCCGATCTGCGTGAAATTCACGTCGCGCGCATGTTCCGCTTGCTGCTGGATGAAGATCGTCACCACGATCAGCCCAATCGACGCGGCGAATTGCGCCACCACCAGCGCCTGGCGCAGACGCGACGAGCCGCCACCGCTACGACCGGCGGCGCGCAGCGCTTCAACCGGCGACAGGCGCGACAAGATCAGCGCGGGATAGAGGCCAGCCAGCAACCCGACCAGCAGCGCGACAAAGGTCGCAAGCAGAACCAGCGTCCAGTCCCGCCCGTAAGAAAACACCAGCACCGCGCCCAGCACGTCGGACAAAAACGGCAGCGCCGTTTCGACCAGCACGAAGGCTAGCAACAGCCCTGCCAAGGTCAGCAGGAACGGCTCGGTCAGAAGCTGCAGCGTGATGGCGCGGCGCGTTGCGCCGAGCGATTTGCGCACGCCGACTTCGCGCGTGCGGCGTGCGGCGCGCGCGGTGGCGAGATTGACGAAGTTGACGCCCGCGATCGCGATGATCAGCACCGCAACAATGGCTAGCGTGACCAGCGACGTCTTGCCCGATGCGCGCCCGTCGACGACATGCACGAAATGCGCGTCGCGCAGCGCGACGATGTCGAATGTGTGCGAGCTGTTGCCGGTCTTGTCTTCAGGATATTTCTGGTCGGTCAGCCGATCCAGCTCGCGCCGTATGTCGGCCTCGGTGGCGCCCTGCAGCCGGATCAGTTCATAGGCGTTGAAGTTGCTCCAGCGTCCGATCTTTTCATTCGCCTGGATCGAACTGACCGGCGACAGCGACGCGGCGAAGGCGGTCTTGCGAAACATCGTATTGCCGGGCGGATCGGCGATCACGCCGGTCACACGCGCGGTGGCGCGGTTCTGCAGCTCGATCGTTTCGCCCAGCGGCGACTTGGCGCCGAAGAATTTGATCGCCGCGCTTTCGCTGAGCACGATCGAGTCGGGCGCGTCGAGCGCATGGGCCGGATCGCCAGCGAGGAATTGCATCGTGACGATGCGAAAGAATTCGGGATCGACGAAGCCGACTTTTTCGTTGCTGCGCCGGTCGCCGACCGACAACACCACATCCTGGTCGGAGAAGCGCGCGACGAGCGCACGATCGCCGAGCGCGGTCTGGAACTCGGCGCGCATCATCACCGGGTTGCTCAGCGTGTCGAACCCGCGATTCTGCGGCAGCCGCACATGCGCCAGGATCAACCGCGTCTGCTCCGGCTGCTGCAGGAACGGTTCCCAATTCAGCTCGTAGCGAATCCACAAAGCGATCAGCAACGTCGCCGCAAACGCAACCGCCAGGCCGACGAGATTGATCGCGGCGTAGAGCCGGTCTTTCCACAGGACGCGCAGTCCCGTCGTCAGCAGGTTGCGGACCATCTCAACCGTTCCGGGTTTCGGCGACGACACGTCCGTCGAGCAGCGACACGGTGCGCTTGGCATAGGCGGCGTGATCGGGCGAGTGGGTCACCATCACGACGGTGCGACCGGCGCGATTGAGTTCGCCCAGCAGTGCCATCACATCGTCGCCGTTCTTGGTGTCGAGATTGCCGGTCGGTTCGTCGGCCAGGATCAGTTTCGGGTCGCTGGCGATGGCGCGCGCGATCGCGACGCGTTGCTGCTGTCCGCCCGACAGTTGCTGCGGACGGTGGCGCGCACGATGCGCCATGCCGACCCGCGACAGAGCGTCGGCAACGCGCTGCTTGCGGTTGCTGCGGCCGTTGCTGCCATAGAGCAACGACACTTCGACATTCTCTTCGACCGTCAGCTCGTCGATCAGATTGAAGCTTTGAAAAACAAAGCCGATCGAGTCAGCGCGCAGCCGCGCCAGCTTGCGTTCGCCTGCATCGCTGACTTCTTCGCCGAACGCGACCATGCGGCCGCCGTCAGGTTTGTCGAGCAGACCCAGAATGTTCAGCAAGGTCGACTTGCCGCAACCGCTTGGTCCCATAATGGCGACGAATTCGCCGGGATCGATGGCGAGCGACAGATCGGCAAGCGCCGTCGTTTCGACTTCATCGGTCCGGTACGACTTGGTGACGTTTTCGAGGCGGATCATGTGCTGTTTCCCTCTTAGCGCAGGTCGATGCGCGTCTTGTCTTTGAACGAGCTGTAGTCAGAGACGACGACCTTCTCGTCGGGCTTCAACCCGTCGAGCACTTCGATCGTGTCGGAGCTGCGGCGGCCGAGGCGCACCGGACGACGTTCGGCGTACGAACCGTCGGCACTGACGACGAACACCGATGCGCCGCCGCTTTCTTCGAGGAAGGCGCCGCTCTGTAGCACCAGCGCCGGTTCGGCAGCACCGAGTGCCAGCTTGCCCTGCAAGGTTTGTCCCGGGCGCAGATCGGTGCCGGCATCGATCGCGAGATCGACGACGACGCGTCCGTTCTTCACTTCGGGATAGACTTTGGTGACGGTCAGTTTGCGTTGCTTGCCCGCGACGACCATCGACGCAACCTGTCCCGCGCGCACGCGGCTGACATAGTATTCGTCGAAATCAGCCTGCAGCTTGTAGCCGCCTTCGCGACTGACCTGGCCGAGACGTTGTCCGCCCGGTTTGGTTTCGCCCGGCTTTGCATCGAGCGCGGTCAACTGGCCGCTCATCGGCGCGCGCACGATCAGACCGTCGAGTTTGGAGCGCGCGACCTTCAATCCGTCTTCCATCTTGCCCAGCTGGTCGGCGCGCTTGCCGTCTTCTTCCAGCTTCCAGGCGTCGAACTTGGCGATGCTTTCGTTGGTGCGGGCGCGGATCTTTTCCCAATAGACCAGCTCGTCCGCGACCTGTTCGTTGACTTCGGCCGAGACATACCCCTGCGCATGCAAGGTCGCTTTGCGCGCACCTTCCTGCCGCAGCTTTTTGATGTGCCATTCCGCTTCGGCAACGGTGCGGATGTTGTTGAGCTGATTCAGCTCGACCGAGCGGCGTGAATCGAAGATCGCGTTGATCTGCTGGATCACCAGCGCTTCGCGCTGAATGACGTCGAGCTGCAACGCAGTGTTCGACAATTCCAGAATCGGCTGGCCTTCTTTGACCTGCTCGCCCGCTTCGACCAGCACGCGCTCAACACGGCCGCCTTCGACAGCGTCGAGAAACACGGTCTCCAACGGCACGACAGAGCCGCGCAACGGGATCGCATCTTCGAAGGTCGCCTGGCGCACGGTCGCGATTGCCACACCGTCGCCGCGCACCGTGATCGACGGCGGCGCGGTTGCCAGACGCACGCTGAGCACTACCAGCGCAATGGCGGCCACGCCAAGCCCGGCCCAACGGAGATGCGATTTGCGCCAGCGCTTGCGCGTGATCGGACGATCCATCGAGAGCGTCATGTCGATTCCTTCAACCGCCCGTAGGTCTGGGCCAAGGTGTCGAGCAGCGTGTTGGCGCGGCGGGTCGAAGTCATGTCGCGGTCTCCGCAAGGGGTGTGCCGCGGAGAAATCCGCAGAAATTCTGGGGTTGTCCACCGATCGCTGTTCGGTTTCGGACAGTCACTGTACGGTGGCGGACATGGAGCAAACGCCCACCATCCGCGTGGCCGTCGTCGACGACGATCCGGACATCCGCACTGCCGCGCGGCTGGCCCTGTCGCGCCATGTCGGCGAGGTCGTGATCGAGCCGCGGCCCGAAGCGGTCGATCCGACCGCGTTCGACGTCGTGCTGCTGGACATGAATCTCGCCACCGGTGCGCGCGACGGGCGCGACGGGTTGGACTGGCTGCAACGGCTGCGCGCCGCCGATCCGACCGTGTCGGTCGTGTTGATGACTGCGTTCGGTTCGATCGGGCTTGCGGTCGAAGCGATGAAACACGGCGCCGCCGATTTCGTGTTGAAGCCGTGGCAGAACGAACGGCTGATCGCGACCGTCACCGCCGCGGCTGCATTGGCGCAGTCGCGTCGTGCCGGCGTCGCGTTGGAATCACGTCACCGCGCGCTAGCTGCATCAACGACGAGTCCAAGCGGCGACATCGTCGCCGCGGCACCCGCCATGTTGGCGGCGCTGGCCCTGCTGAAACGCGCCGCACCCAGCGGCGCCAACGTTCTGTTGCTGGGCGAAAGCGGTACCGGCAAGGGCGTGCTTGCGCGCGAACTGCATCGCATGTCGGCGCGCGCCGACAAGCCATTCGTCACCGTCGATCTCGGCGCGGTGCCTGAAAGCCTGTTTGAAAGCGAGCTGTTCGGCCACAAGCGCGGCGCCTTCACCGATGCGAAAGAAGATCGCCCCGGGCGCTTTGTTGCCGCCGACGGCGGCACACTATTTTTGGATGAGATCGGCAATCTGCCGCCGCATCTGCAGCGCAAGTTGCTGACCGTGCTGGAACGGCAAGAAGTCATTCCGGTTGGCGGCGATCAGGCCGTGCGCATCGACGTGCGGTTGATCACCGCGACCAACCTGCCGCGCTTGGAGCTGGCGCGCGAAGCGGTGTTCCGCCAGGACCTTCTCTACCGCGTCAACACGGTCGAAGTCGCCTTGCCGCCGTTGCGCGAGCGACGCGAAGACATTGCGGCACTGCTCGAACATTTCCTGGCGCTCTATGCGCGCAAGCACCAGCAGCCGCGGCGGCGCTTGACGTCGTCGGTGCTGGAAGCGCTGGAAGCTTACGGTTGGCCCGGCAATGTGCGCGAGCTGCAGCACGCGGTCGAACGCGCCACGATCCTGGCCAGCGACGACGCGCTGACGGTCGAAGATTTTCCGATGCTGGCGGCACCGCGCAGCGCCACGACGACCGACGCGGCGACCTTGGATTCGATGGAGCGCGGCGCGGTCGAACGCGCACTCGCCGCACATGGCGGCAATATCAGCCGCGCGGCTGCTGCACTGGGACTGACGCGCGCGGCACTCTACCGGCGCATCGAAAAACATGGGCTCTGACGCGTTCGCCCTGGCGCTGCGCGCGGTTGCTGCTGCCGGGCTCGGCACCATGGCCGCGTGGCTGGTGATCGCAACCCAATGGTATGCGAGCGCACTGCTCTGCGCGTTGCTGTCGCTGGCTGCGTCGGTCGCGTTCGCACATCGCCTGTCGGCGCCCAACCGCGAGCTGTCGCGTTGGCTGGACGGCGTGCGCGACGACGCGCCGAGCGGCGACCAGGCGCTCAGCCGTACACCGTTGGGTCCCGCTATTCGTGCCGCAACCGACGCGTTGCGCGCGCGCCGCGCCGCAGCCGAAGCGGAACGTGCGGCACTGACGGCGCTGGTCGAAACCGTGCCGTCGGCGCTGCTTGCGATCGACGATGCGGGCCGCGTGCGCGCGCTCAATCGTGGCGCGCGCGCGCTGCTCGAGCGGCGCGAACAGAATCTCGACGATCTGGCGCGGCTGGGGCCCGACTGGCCCGCAACCTTGGGCAATCTTGGGCCCGGCGGACGCGCGCTACTGCGCGGTTTGGACGGGCGACGCTGGGCTGCACTTGGACGCGAGCTGCGCATCGACGGCGCGCGTTCGCGCCTGGTGTCGCTGCAGGATATTCGACTCGAGCTGGAAGCAACCGAGACCGGCGCCTGGGCCGAGCTGGTGCGCGTGCTGGCGCATGAAATCAATTCGTCGCTGACGCCGATCGCGTCGCTCAGCGCATCGGTGCAGCCGTTGCTGGCCGAGGCGCGTGTCACATCCGACGCGCGCACGGCCCAAACAATCGAAGAAGCCGAAATGGCGATGGAGGTCGTGGCGCGACGCAGCGCCGGGCTGATGCGTTTCGTCGACGGCTATCGCCGCGTCGCGCAAGTGCCGCGACCGGTCGTGCGCAAAGTCGAGGTCGCAACCATCTTCGCGCACATGACGGCGTTGTTCGCGCCCGAAGCAACCAAGCGCGGCATTGCCTGGTCGGTTGATATCCGTCCGCAGGATCTGTCGCTGCAAGGCGACGGCGACATGCTGGAACAGGCGTTGGTCAATCTGATCCGCAACGCATTCGAAGCGCTCGCCGATCGTGATGGCGGCACAGTTGCGCTGGAAGCGCGCGTCGAACCGGGATTGGTGCGTCTGTCGGTGTTGGATGACGGGCCGGGTTTCGCCGACGCGCCCGACCGGTTGTTCGTGCCGTTCTTCACCACCAAGCCGGACGGATCCGGCATCGGTCTCAGCCTGGTGCGCCAGATTGCGTTGGCCCATGGCGGTACCACCGAAGCGGCAACGCGCGCGACCGGCGGTGCGATGTTGACCTTGGTGTTGCCGGTGACGGGCGACGCTCAGCCGGCGTCGCTGGCCAGCAGCGAATAAATCACCAGAGAGACGTAGCCGCTGTCGGTGCGCGCCGCTTCGCGCAGCAGGCCTTCGCGCACGAAGCCTTCGCTTTCATACAGGCCTTGCGCGCGCACATTGTGCTCGTACGTGTCGAGCCAGAGCCGGTGCGCGCCGTGTTCGGCGAAAGCGAAATGCCGGCACCAGCGAATGGCGGCTCGGCCGTGGCCTTTGCCTTTGGTTTCGACCACGACGCGCTTCAGTTCGATGTCGCGATCGGGACTCAGCAGGCCGCGCAGGATCGCATAGCCGACCGCGTCGCCGTCTTGTTCGAACACGACATGCGCGATGTTGGGATCGCCGAACCAGGCGCGATGCTGGTCGCGCGTCGAGCCTTTGATCCAGCCCGCTTCGCGCTCGGCCGTTTCGAGCCGCAGGATCCAGTCGAGATCCTCGTCGCGCGTCGGCCGCCCCCTAAAGTCGATCATTGAAGCCGGTCATGTCAGACCCAGCACGTCGTCCATGTCGTAGAGGCCGGGTTTCTGTTTCGCGACCCACAAGGCCGCGCGCACGGCGCCGGTCGCAAAGACTTCGCGCGAGGTGGCGCGATGGCCGAGTTCGAGACGTTCGCCAGCGGCTGCGAAATACACGGTGTGATCGCCGGCAACGTCGCCGCCGCGCAGCGTGGCAAAGCCGATCGTGCCGGGCTCGCGCGCGCCGGTGTGACCGTCGCGTTCTTTGACCCAGACGTTTTCGAGTTGGACGTTGCGGCCCGCGGCAACCGCGCGGCCCAACGCCAGCGCGGTACCCGACGGCGCGTCGACTTTGGCGTTGTGGTGCATTTCGACGATCTCCGCGTCGTAGTCCGGACCAAGCACCGTCGCAGCCTGGCGCACCAATGCGCGCAGCAGCGTGACGCCGACCGAGTAGTTGGCCGAGCGGATCACCGGGAAATCTTTGGCGAAGGCAGCGATCGCGCTTTCCTGCGGCGCTTGCAATCCGGTCGTGCCGATCACCAGCGCGGTTTTGGTCGCGCGTGCGGCGGCGAGATGCGCGTCGAGCGCACCGGGCGCGGTGAAATCGATGGCGACGTCGGCCTGCGCGAACGCGGCGGCGACATCATCGACGATCTTCACGTTGGCGGCGCGTGCGCCGGCCAGAACGCCCGCGTCCTGCCCGATCACCTCGCTGCCGGCGCGGTCGCTGGCGCCAGCCAGCACGGCACCGTTCGTTGCCTCGATGGTGCGGATCAGGGCGCGGCCCATACGGCCGCCGGCGCCGAGCACGGCGATACGAATGTCGCTCATGGATTTGGGGTAGCGCTTGCCGCGCGCGATGGCTAGAGCGGATGCATGTCCAAACTGAGTCTGCGTGGCCAGAACCTGCCGACGGTTCCGCCGGACATTTTCGCGCAAACCGAACTGGAACAGCTCGATCTCGGTGAGATCGGTCTCACCGTGCTGCCCGATGCGATCGGCGCCCTGACCAAGTTGCGCGAACTCTGCATCGCCACCAACGCGCTGACGGCGCTGCCGGCGACAATCGGAACGCTGACACGGCTCGAGATGCTCGATCTCAGCCATAATCCGCTGGCCGCACTGCCCGACCTGTCGCAACTGACGCGGCTGCGTTTCCTCTATTCCGCCGGCCAGCGTCTTGCGCAGGTGCCCGGCTGGATCGGCGCGTTGCGCGCGCTCGAATATCTCAATCTCGGCAGCAACCCAATTGCGGCCTTGCCGGAGTCGATCGGCGAGCTGTCGGCGCTGCGCGAGCTGCGGTTGGAAGAAATGCAGCTCGGCTCGCTGCCCACGAGCTTCGCGAAGTTGCACGCGCTGCAGGAATTGTCGTTGCGCAAAACCAGGATCGGCGTGCTGCCCGATTGCATCGGCGCCCTGCCGTCGCTGGAGATGCTGGATCTGCGCAGTTGCGGTCTGCGCGCCTTGCCCGACACGCTTGCGACCTTGCCGCGCTTGCGCAAGCTGGACCTGCGCTGGAACGAAATCGATCCGATGCCGCGCTGGCTCGACGCGCTATTGGGCAACGGATGCCGCGTCTATCGCTGAAGCTTTGTCGCCATAATTTGCCGCGTCCGCCTGTGGTACGAGCGCCTCCGTCATCGTCACCATCGGGAGAGGTCATGCGGTTCACCGCCTTGTTCGCCGTCATGCTGGCCGCGCTGCCGGTGCAGGCGCAGACAGCGCCCGACTGGACCGACGAACTGGTGGTCGAAGCGCGCGCGCCCGGGCCGGTCTTCTGGCGCATCGCATCCGACACGAGCGAAGTCTGGGTGCTGGGACGTTTGCCCGCGCTACCTGCAGGTCAGCCCTGGAATAGCGCGCGGCTGGAGTCGCTGTTGCGCGGCGCGCGCGCAGTGATCACGCCGCCGCGCGCCACGGCGGGCCTGTTCACCGTCATCGGCATGTTGGGCGATCTGCGTCTGCCCGACGAAGGGCGGATCGAAGACCATATTTCCAGCGCAGCTTTGTCGTCGCTGGTCGATACCGCACTGGCGATCGGCCAGACGGGCGGGCGCTATACGCGATTGAAGCCCGTCGTCGCTGCGTTTCTGCTGCGCGGCGATGCAGATAAATTCCTGCAGCTGCAACCGCAACAGCCGAACGGGCGCTTGTTCGATCTGGCGCGCAAAGCGCGCGTGAAGCTGCAGGACGGCGAAGATTACGACGCGGGCCCGTTGATGCGCGAACTCGCGGCGCTGCCAGCGGAAGAGTCCGAAGCCTGCATGCGCCAATCGCTCGACGACGTGCAGTTTCAGATGGCGCATGCGGTGCCCGCGGCAGACGCCTGGGCGCGCGGCGACCTGAAGACGTTGCGCGCGCATGTGCGCGAGCCGGCTTTCAATGCCTGTATGAAAAAGACCGCCAGCTATCAGGCGATGGAAGCGCGCGCGGTCGATGATATCGTCGCTGCACTGACCGACGCGCTGCGCCAGCCGGGCAAAAGCGTCGCCGTGTTCGACATCAATGCGCTGCTGGCGCGGCAGAGCGGCGCCTTCGACCGGCTGCGCGCGATGGGCTATCGCATCGACGCGCCGACGGATTAGCGCGCTACTCGGTCAGGTCTTCCCACAGCTCCTTTACCTTGCTGAAGAAGCCTTCTGATTGCGGGTTGTGGCTTTTGCCGCCGTCGGTCTTTTCGAATTCGCGCAGCAGCTCTTGCTGCTTCTTCGACAGATTGACCGGCGTTTCGACCGCGACCTCGATGTAGAGATCGCCGCGCGTTGACGAGCGCAGCACCGACATGCCTTTGCCGCGCAGACGGAATTGCTGACCCGACTGCGTACCGGCGGGCACGTTCACTTTGGTGCGCTTGCCTTCGATGGTCGGCACTTCGATCGAACCGCCCAACGCTGCGGTCGTGACCGGCAACGGCACGCGGCAATGCAGATCGGCGCCGTCGCGTTGGAAGAAACGATGCGGGCGCACAGCCAGGAACACGTAGAGATCGCCCGGTGGCGCGCCGCGTAGGCCCGGCTCGCCTTCGCCGGTCAGGCGAATGCGCGTGCCGTCTTCGACGCCGGCCGGGATGTTCACCTGCAGCGTCTTGTCTTTGCGCGTGCGGCCCGAGCCACCACAATTCTTGCAAGGATTCTTGATGATCTTGCCGGCGCCCGCGCAGGTGCCGCAGGTCCGTTCGATCGTGAAGAAGCCTTGCTGTGCGCGCACGCGACCATTGCCGGCGCAAGTCGGGCAGGTCACCGGCTGCGCGCCGCCTTCGGCGCCAGTGCCTTTGCACACGTCGCACGCAGCGAAGGACGGAACTTTGATCGTCGAGTTCGAACCGGCGAACGCGTCTTCCAAGCCGATTTCGAGATTGTAGCGAAGGTCGCTGCCACGGCGAACGCCGCCTTGCCCGCCAGCGTCGGCACGGCGACCCATCATGTCGCCGAACATCTCGTCGAAAATATCCGAGAAGGACGCGCCAAAGCCGAAGCCACCGGCGCCTGCGCCGCCACCGCCGCCATTTTCAAAGGCGCGATGACCGAACTGGTCGTAGGCAGCGCGCTTCTGATCGTCCTTCAGGACGTCGTACGCTTCGCTGATCTCTTTGAATTTCTGTTCGGCGTTCTTGTCACCCTGGTTTTTGTCGGGGTGATATTTCATCGCCATCGAGCGATAGGCTTTTTTCAGCTCATCGCCGCTTGCGCCTTTTTGGACGCCGAGTGTTTCGTAGTAATCCGCCTTGGCCATGGCTCAGTTCTCGACGTGCGCGGTCATCATGATCGACACCAGCACGTTCGGCAGCTCGACGCCGAGCTTGGTCACCGCACGCGCCGGCGGCTCGGTCGGGAAGACCTTGGCGTATTCTTCGTTCATGCCCGCGAAGTCGGCGGGATTGGTCAGCAGAACGGTGACTTGCGCGACGTCATCCAAGGTCGCGCCGCCCGCTTCGAGGATGGCTTTGCAGTTGCGTAGCGCCTGCCGCGTCTGTTCTTGAATCGTCGTGCCCGACATCTGCTTGGTCGCCGTGTCGATTCCGGTCGTTCCTGAAACGTAGATCGTCGATCCGACCCGCACGCCTTGGCTGTAGAGCGGCGAGCTGGGCGCCTGCTCAGTCCTGATCACCGTCTTCTTCATCCCCGACTTTCTAAATCACGTTCGGGCTAAATCACGTTCGGGACGAGCACCGCAAAGTGCTCATCCCGACGTTGTTCTTATCGGCGCGTTTCTTGACGACGCCTTATCCAATCTTGCGCAAACCAATCAGCCCGACTTACGACGATGCTCGTCGTCGACTTCGGTGAAGTCGGCGTCGACCACCTTGTCGTTCTTCGGCGCGTCATGCGCGGCACCGGCTTCGTTGGCCGGCTGCGCCGCTTCCTGGCTTTGGCGATACAACTGTTCGCCAAGCTTCATCGACACCTGGGTCAGCGCGTTCGTCTTGCTCTTGATCAACTCGACGTCGTTCTTGTCGAGCGTCTCTTTCAGCTCGGCAATCGCGGTTTCGATCGCAGTCTTGTCTTCGGCCGAAACCTTGTCGCCGAGATCGGTGACGGTTTTCTCCGACGAATAGATCAGACCGTCGGCGTTGTTGCGCGCCTCGACCAGTTCGCGCTTGTGCTTGTCTTCGGCGGCATTCAGCTCGGCCTCTTTGACCATCTTCTGAATGTCGGCTTCCGACAGGCCGCCCGAGGCCTGGATCTTGATCTGTTGTTCTTTGCCCGTCGCCTTGTCCTTGGCCGAAACCTGGACGATGCCGTTGGCGTCGATGTCGAACGTGACTTCGATCTGCGGAACGCCGCGCGGCGCCGACGGAATGCCCATTAGGTCAAACTGACCGAGCATCTTGTTGTCGGCCGCCATTTCACGCTCGCCCTGGAACACGCGGATCGTCACCGCATGCTGATTGTCTTCGGCGGTCGAGAAAGTCTGCGACTTGCGCGTCGGAATCGTGGTGTTGCGATCGATCAGGCGCGTGAACACACCACCCAGCGTTTCGATGCCGAGCGACAGTGGCGTCACGTCGAGCAACAGGACGTCTTTGACTTCGCCCTTCAGCACGCCGCCCTGAATGGCGGCGCCGATCGCGACGACTTCGTCCGGGTTCACGCCCTTGTGCGGTTCGCGGCCGAAGAACTGCTTCACGACTTCGATGATCTTCGGCATGCGCGTCATGCCGCCGACCAGAACGACTTCGTCGACTTCGTTCGCCTTGATGCCTGCGTCGGCCAGCGCCTTCTTGCACGGCTCGATCGTGCGCTGGACGAGATCGTCGACCAGCTGTTCGAGCTTGGCGCGCGTCAGCTTGATGTTGAGATGCTTCGGACCGGTCTGGTCGGCCGTGATGAACGGCAGGTTGACGTCGGTCTGGGCAGCGCTCGACAGCTCGATCTTGGCTTTTTCCGCGGCCTCTTTCAGGCGCTGCAGCGCAAGCTTGTCGCCGCGCAGGTCGATGCCCTGTTCCTTTTTGAACTCGTCCGCGAGGTAATCGATGATGCGATGGTCGAAGTCTTCACCGCCGAGGAACGTGTCGCCGTTCGTCGACTTCACTTCGAACACGCCGTCGCCGATTTCCAGGATCGACACGTCGAACGTGCCGCCACCGAGATCGTACACCGCGATCGTGCCGTGACCCTTGCGCTCCAAGCCATAGGCGAGCGCAGCCGCAGTCGGTTCGTTGATGATGCGCAGCACTTCAAGACCAGCGATGCGGCCGGCGTCTTTCGTCGCCTGGCGCTGGCTGTCGTTGAAGTAAGCCGGAACGGTGATGACCGCCTGGCTGACTTTTTCGCCGAGATAGGCTTCGGCGGTTTCTTTCATCTTGCCGAGGATCAGCGCGCTGATCTGCGACGGCGCGTATTTCTCGCCCTGCACCTCGACCCAGGCGTCGCCATTGTCGCCCGCGACCAGCTTGTAGGGCGTCGTCTTCAACGCCTTCTGCACCGCCGGGTCATCGAAGCGGCGGCCGATCAGACGCTTGATCGCGAACAGCGTCGCGTCGGGGTTGGTCACAGCCTGGCGTTTGGCCGGCTGGCCGACCAGGCGTTCGTCGCCGCTGGTGAAGGCGACCATCGAAGGCGTCGTGCGCATGCCTTCGGCGTTTTCGATCACCTTGGCCTGGCTGCCTTCCATGACCGCGACGCACGAATTGGTCGTGCCGAGGTCGATACCAATTACCTTGCTCATTCCATCGTCCCCTTGTTTCGGCAAATCGCTTGGGCAGCCCGCACTTGCGTCGGCGCCGGCCCCGATCCCCTTCGAGAAATTCAAACCTGGTTGCCCGGCCTCAGCAGCGGCGCCCAAACCCTGGCTGGGCCAAGGGTTTTTCGGTGGGCGGCCGGGCCGCGAAGCGAGTCACATATAGGGAGGGTTTTCCGGCCTGCAACCGTTGCCAGAGCAACCACTTACCCCTTTTGGGGCCCTACGCCTTGGTATCGACGATCCGTTCGCGCTCGGTCGCAGCCTTGGCGACGCCGACCCGGGCCGGTCGCAGCAAACGGTCGCTGATCGTCCAGCCATTCTGGAAGACCTGCACCACCGTGCCGGGCGGCACGTCGTCGGCCACCAGCTCGACCATCGCTTCGTGCACGTTCGGATCGAACACCGCACCCTGCGCCGCAACCGGCTTGATGCCGGCGCGATCGAAGGCGGCGAACAATTCGCGCTCGGTCGCTTCGATGCCGCCCAGCAGATTTTTCATGCCGGCATCGGCGACCTGACCGGCCGGCGCCGCTTCCAGCGCGCGGCGCAGATTGTCGGCAACGTTCAACAGATCGCCGGCGAATTTACGCACCGCGAATTTCGCCGTGTCTTCGCGTTCGCGCTCGCTGCGACGACGCACATTTTCGGTCTCAGCCAGCGCGCGCAGCAGCTTGTCTTTCAGCGACGCCGCTTCGGCTTCCGCAGCGGCAACGCGCGCCGCCATGTCTTCACCAACCGACGGTGCGGTCGGCTGTCCTTCGCTCGGCCGGTCGGGGCTCGAAAGCGTGTCTGCAGGCGCTGTTTCCTGCGCCGGTTCGTTGGTTTGATCGCTCATCTCTTGTCCTATCCGATAAGCCGGCCGACCACCTTGGCGGTGTAATCGACCAGCGGAATAATCCGCGCGTAATTGATGCGCGTTGGGCCGATCACGCCGATCGCACCCACCACCTGTTCGTTGCGGTTGGTGTAGGGCGCGACGATCATCGAGCAGCCCGCATGCGCGAACAACGCGTTGTGCGCGCCGATGAAAATCTGCACGCCTTCTGCGTCGTTGGTCACTTCGAGCAGCTTCAACATCGTCTCGCGCGTTTCCAGCGCGTCGAACAACGATCGAATGCGCGTGAGATCGTTGAGTTCGGTGACGTCGTCAAGCAGGGCCGACTGGCCGCGCACGATCAATTGCCCGGTCTGGTCGGCGCGCACCGCCAAGCCCGCTTCGACGACTTTGGTCGTCAGCTCGTCGAGCTCGGTGCGACGTGCTTCGATTTCGATCATCACTTCGCGGCGCGCTTCGTCGACGGTGCGGCCAGCCAGCCGGGCGTTGAGATAATTCGACGCCATCACCAGCGAGCCGACCGGCAGGCCCAGCGGCACTTCGACGACGCGGTTTTCGACCAGCCCGTCTTCGGTCACCAGCACGACCAGGGCCCGTCCGGGTCCCAACGACACGAATTCCAGGTGTTTCAGCGGCCGGTCGGTCTTGGGCGCGACGACCAGCCCGGTCAGGCCCGACAGGCCCGACAGCGCCATCGACGCCTGTTCCAGCATGTCGTTCACCGACCGCCCCGACCCGTGCATGCGGGCTTCGACCGCGGTGCGCTCGTCCGCCGTCAGCTGGCCGACCTGCAGCAAACCATCGACGAACAGCCGCAATCCGGCATCGGTCGGCAGGCGCCCGGCCGAGGTATGCGGCGCATAGAGCAGGCCCGCCTCTTCCAGATCCGCCATCACATTGCGGATCGTGGCGGGCGACAGCGAGCCCAGCTTGCGGCTGATCGTGCGCGATCCGACCGGGTCGCCCGTCTCGACATAGGCGTCGATGACGTGGCGCAGGATCTCGCGCGCGCGTTTGTTGAGGTCGGAATGCATGGGTGGCCCGGAAAATAGGAAGCGCGGTTGCCCCGTGCAACCGCCGGCACTAGGGTCCCGCGCCCCAGAACCCCGCAGGATCACGACTATGCGCCCGTCCGGCCGCGCCAACGACCAGCTTCGTCAGATCATCTTGGAGACCGGCTTCTCCAAGCATGCCGAAGGATCCTGCCTGGCCAAATTCGGCGATACGCATGTGCTTTGTACCGCCACGGTCGAAAGCACGTCGCCGCGCTGGCTGAAGGGCACCGGGCTCGGCTGGGTCACTGCCGAATACGGCATGCTGCCGCGCGCCACCAACACCCGCACCGATCGCGAAGCGGCCAAGGGCCGCCAATCGGGCCGCACGCAAGAGATCCAGCGACTGATCGGCCGCTCGCTGCGTGCCGTCGTGGATCGCAAGGCGATGGGCGAAATCCAGATCCGTCTCGATTGCGACGTGCTGCAGGCCGATGGCGGTACCCGTACAGCCGGCATCACCGGCAGCTGGGTCGCGTTGCATCTCGCCTTTCAGCACCTGGTCAAAATCGGCCAGCTGACTGCGATCCCGCTGACCGATCACGTCGCTGCAATCAGCTGCGGCCTGCATGAAGAACGCGCCGTGCTGGATCTCGACTATGTCGAAGATTCTGCGGCACAGGCCGACGCGAATTTCGTGCTGACCGGTCGCGGCGGCATCGTCGAAATTCAGGCCACCGCCGAAGAACGTCCGTTCGAAGAAACGCAATTCAACGAGTTGCTGCGCCTGGCGCGCAAAGGCATCGGCGAGTTGGTCGAACAGCAGAAGCGCGCAATCGGCGGCTGATGACAGTCCGCAAGTTCGACGGCAGCACGATCGTCGTCGCGAGTCACAATCACGGCAAGGTGCGCGAGATCGCGGCGCTGCTGGCGCCGTACGCGCAAAGCTTTCCCAGCGCCGGCGAACTTGGACTGGCGGAGCCGGACGAACCCGGTTGCACCTTCGTGCAGAACGCCGCGATCAAAGCGCGCGCGGCGGCGACTGCGTCGGGACATCCGGCACTGGCCGATGATAGCGGTCTTGTCGTGCCCGCCTTGGGCGGCGCGCCAGGCCTCTATTCGGCTCGCTGGGCCGGCGGCGGCAACAAGGATTTCGCGGGCGCCATCGCGCGCGTCGAACGCGAGTTGGGCGACGGTACTGATCGCCGCGCGCATTTCGTCGCCGCGATCGCGCTGGCCTGGCCCGACGGTCATATCGAAGCCGTCGAAGGTGCGGTCTACGGCACGCTCACCTTCCCGCCGCGCGGACAAAAAGGATTCGGCTACGATCCGATCTTCGTCGGCGACGGGCAGACGATTACGTTTGCCGAAATGGATCCCGCCGAGAAACACGCGATCAGCCATCGCGCCATTGCTTTCCGGAAACTCGTTGCACGTTGTTTTCGGCCCGTTCGATCGTGAAGGGCGCAGCCCGCAACGTGAATCGATCGGGCAAATGAAATGACAAACGACGAGCGCGGCTTCGGCATCTACATCCATTGGCCATTCTGCTTGGCCAAATGCCCGTACTGCGATTTCAACAGTCATGTGCGCGACAAGGTCGATCAGGCCGCGTGGCGTGACGCGCTGCTGACCGAGATCGATCGCTGGGCCGAGCAGACGCAAGGCCGCACCGTCACCTCGATCTTTTTTGGCGGCGGCACGCCGTCGCTGATGCCGCCCGCAACCGTCGACGCGGTGCTGCAACAAATCGCGCAACGTTGGGCGGTCGAGCCCGATCTGGAAATCACGCTCGAAGCCAATCCGACTTCGGTCGAAGCGGCTGCGTTTGCCGATCTCGCCAAAGCCGGCGTCAATCGCGTGTCGCTGGGCGTACAGGCGCTCGACGACGAGTCGCTCAAACAACTCGGCCGTCAACATTCGGCGCGGGAAGCGTTGGATGCGGTCGCGCTGGCGGCGAAACAGTTCGCACGCTTTTCGTTCGATTTGATTTATGCGCGTCCGCACCAGACGCGCGATGCGTGGGAGCGCGAATTGCGGCAGGCGCTGACCCATGCCGACGGGCATTTGTCGGTCTATCAATTGACGATCGAGCCCGGCACCGTGTTCGAAGGCAAATTCCGCCGCGGCGAATTGCAGATCCCCGACGAAGAAACCCAAGCGGTTTTGTACGAAGACACGCAGGCGATTTTGCGCGACGCGGGCATGCCTGCGTATGAGATCTCGAACCACGCGCGACCGGGTGCGGAGTCGCGCCACAACCTGACCTATTGGCGCTATGGCGACTATGTCGGCATCGGGCCCGGCGCGCATGGGCGCGTGACGATCGACGGCGTCAAATACGCGACGCGCGCGCATCGCGCGCCCGAGATCTGGCTTGAACGCGCTGCAGCAAACACGACCACCGATCGCACGCGGATCGAACCAGCCGAGCGCGGAACCGAAGCGCTGTTGATGGGGTTGCGTCTGGTCGAAGGCGTTCCCTTGCAACGGTTGACCCATGAAGCGGGCGTACCACTGTCGCGCGTGATTGATCTTGAGGCGGTCGCGCGATTGGAGCGCGGCGGCTTCGTACGAATGAGCGACGAACGTCTAGTTGCAACAGCGGCCGGGCTCGAACGGCTAAACGCGGTTCTCGCTGCACTGGTCATTTGACCGCCTTAATTTGTGTGTCAGCTTCCCGGCGTCGCTGTCACGTGTCGGGGAGAGAGGCAGTCATGCGCGCACTCTTACTGTCGATGTTGTTGCTCGCACCTGCGGTAGCGAACGCGCAGGACGGCCCGCCCGGCGCACCGCCATTGGCGCCGCAATCAGCGCAACAAGGCGATCCACCCGGCCGTGTCGGCCGTGTCGCGTTGATTGAAGGCAAGCTGAGCGAGCACGTGCCCGGCGATGCGAACTGGTTTCCCGCAACGCGCAACGATCCGGTCGCAGCGGGTTCGGGCTTTTGGGTCGAGCCGGGTGCACGCGCCGAACTTGCGGTTGGCGCCGACGCATTTCGTCTCGACGGCGGCAGCGAACTGACGGTCGAACGGCTCGACGATAACGGGACCGGCCTGGTGCTGAGCCAGGGCACATTGCGCGTCACGTCCGCGGCGCAACGTCCCTTGCGCGTCAGCACACCACGCGGCGACGTCGATCTGAACGGTCGCGCCGAATTGCATGTCGATGCCGGCAGCGAAAACGCGCCGACGCGCATCTCGGTGTTGAACGGCGAAGCGACCGTTCATACCGACGACGGCGACAGGCGTATCGGCGCTGGCGAAACCGCGCTGCTGCAAGGCACCGGCCCGTATCGCAGTGAAGTTTCGCGCGGCGTGCAGCACACGCCGTTCGACGATTGGGTCGACAAGCGCCTGCAAGGCGAACAGAAAGTCGCGGCACCGCCGAAATTCGTTTCGGCCGAAACCACCGGCTATCAAGATCTCGCCACCTACGGCACGTGGTCGGAAGAACCGAACACGGGCGCGGTCTGGTATCCGCGCGACGTGCCGGAAGATTGGGCGCCCTATCGCTATGGCCATTGGCGCTATGTCGCGCCATGGGGCTACACCTGGGTCGACGATTCACCCTGGGGCTATGCGCCGTTCCACTACGGACGCTGGGCCTATGTCGGCAATCGCTGGGGCTGGGTTCCGGGCACCTACGTTGCGCGTCCGGTGTGGGCGCCGGCGCTGGTTGCGTTCGCTGCAATCGCAGCGGGCGGACCGGTCGGCTGGGTTCCGCTTGGACCGCGTGAAGTCTACCGGCCCTGGTACAACACCAGCCCGCGCTATCTGCGCGAGGTGAACGTCACGCACGTCACCAACGTCACGATCATCAATCAACGTCCCGCGACGGTGAGCTACGTCAACCGGTCCTACGCAACCGCAGCGCCGCAGCAAGTCTTCGCGCGCGGCGGTGAAATCGGACGCGCGCATGAACGTGTCGATCCGGCCCGTTTCAATCGCGCGCCGGCAGCACCGCCTGCCGCAATTCGCACCGCCTTGCCCGCGCCAGCACCGGTGGCAACGCCGGCCGCTCCGCCGCCGACGCCCGCGTTCCAAGGTCGCGTGCAACGCGGCGGCTTTGGCGCCACGAGCGCAACAGCCGGACGTCCGGGACAGCCGACGCAACCGGGCGCAGCACCGGTCGCGCAAAGCAACCTGCGTCCGGGCATGCCGAACGTGCAGCAACCCGCAACGCCGAGCGCACCTCCGTCGGCGCAAGGCGCTGCGCGTCCCGGCACGCCACCCGCCGCACAAGCGGGCGCACAGCCCGGCGCGGTGCAGCCCGGTGGTCGTCCGGCTTTGCCGCACGACAATGCGGCGCAAGCACATCCGGAACGGTTCCAGGGACAACGGCCGGAAAACTTCCAGCGTCCGGGTGGACCAACCAACCAGGCGCAACAACGTCCAGGCGGTACTGCACCAGCGACGACGCCGAACGCGACTGCAGGTGCAACCGCAAGCGGCCAAGCTGCACCCGGCACGCCGCAAGCTGCGCAGCAGCAGCAGCGCCAACGTCAACCTGACGCACAGCGTCCGGACGGCCAACGCCGTGATCAGCAGCAGCAACCGCAATCGGCCCAGACACCGGCACAGCAAGCACAGCGTCCGCAAACTGCTCCGCAGCAGCAGGCCCAACCGCAGCCGGCACAGCAACAAGCAGCCCAGCAACGTGCTGCCCAGGAAGCTGCACAACAGCGCGCGGCCCAACAGGCGCAACAGCAACAGCAGGCCCAACGCCAACAGCAGCAACAACAGGCCGCCCAACAAGCTGCGCAACAGCGTGCCGCACAAGCAGCACAGCAACAGGCACAGCAAGCTGCCCAGCAACGTGCTGCACAACAGGCGGCGCAGCAGCAGGCACAACAAGCTGCACAACAACGCGCAGCCCAGCAGGCAGCCCAACAAGCCGCGCAGCAACGCGCGGCCCAACAGGCCGCGCAGGAAGCTGCTCAGAAGAAAGACAAGAAGAAGGACCCCAACGATCCGAATGATCGGACGCGTTGAGGTGCGAGCGCCCCGCTTTAGCTGGCGGGGCGGTCGAAGGTCGGCGGCGCGGGGTCAAGCACCCGCGCCTCGCTGCCCGTAAGTTCAAGCACAGCGAGATTGCGTTCGATGCGTCCGTCCGGCCCAAAGCGGAACGGACCATCAAGCCCGGCAAAGCCCTGCGGCTGCGTCAGTGCAGCGCGATCGAACGGCACGCCCGCCGGCACGGTCTTGGCCAACGTCGCGGCCATCGCGACGGCATCGTAGGCAAGCGTCGCGAGACGCGGCGGCTTGCGTCCATAGGCAGCTTCGAAACGGCGTTCGAAATCACCACGCACAGTCGGTTCGGGCGCTGCGTACCAACCGCCGGCGAGCGCCGGATCGTTGGCGCTGGAATCGTCCCACAGACCCGTGCCGAGCAGCTGTGGTTTCTTGTCCGGCGTCACCAGTTGCGTTGCCAGGCCGCGTGCTTGTTGTCCGCCGACACCGATCAGAATTGCGTCGGTCGGCGTGTTTTTCACCGCCGCAATCGCAGCCGGCTGATTGGCGCCAAGCCGTCCAACCGACGCGATCGTCATGCCGAATTGTTTGGCCGTGTCGTTGGCGGCCGCACCGACCGCCTGGCCGTACGCATCGTCGGGCAGTAACAGCGCGACGCGCGTCATGCCGCGGCTTTGCGCATAGCCAAGCACGCGGCGCACTTGTTGCGCCGGCAACTGGCCCATCACGAATCCGTTGCCGCCCGCGACCGACGCGTCGGTCGAGAAGCTGATGACCTGCACGCCGGCGCGCGCGGCGCTGGTTTTCACCGACGGCGTCGCGCTGGCGAACAACGGACCGATGATCAGCTGCGCGCCGTCAGCGATTGCAGAGTCAGCGGCAGCGCGCGCACTGTCGGCCGAGGTGCCGGAATCGCGCGGCAGAATTTCGAACCGGTCGTCGCTGACGTCGAACAGCGCCAAGTTGGCGGCATCGAGCAGCGCGGCACCTAAGGCGCGGTCGTTGCCCGACATCGGCACCAGCAACGCGACTTTGGTACGAGGTGCTGCGGTCTTTGACGGCGTTGGCGCCGCTGCAACCGGTGCGGCGCGCGGCGTCGGCGCAAGCGCGACAGGCGGCGGTGCCTTTACCTGCGAGGCGCAGGCGGCGAGCATCGGCAACAACAAACAGGCGACGGCCGAACGCAATGCCATCAGAAGAACCCCCAGAAAAAGCCGAAAACCAACGGCCCGGACACGAAGACGGCGACCCTAGCGGCGCCGGCCCGGAACAGGAAGGCCAGGCGCCGCCGGTTCGTGCCCCGGAACCCGGCCTGCATCTGGTCGCAACGCCGATCGGCAATCTGCGCGACATCACCTTGCATGCGCTGGACGTACTGCGCGGCGCTGCCCTGATCGCGTGCGAAGACACGCGCGTGACCGCGAATCTGCTGCGCGCCTATGGCATTCGCACGGCAACGACGCCCTATCACGAGCACAATGCCGAAGCTGCCCGGCCTCGCTTGCTGGCACGGCTGCATGACGGCGAAATCATCGCGCTTGTCTCCGATGCGGGCACGCCGCTCGTGTCGGATCCCGGTTACAAGCTGGTGCGCGCCTGTATCGAAGAAGGCATCCACGTAACCGCGGCGCCCGGCGCCAGCGCGGTGCTGACCGCGCTGACCTTGTCCGGCCTGCCGCCCGACCGGTTTCTGTTCGCAGGATTTCTGCCGCCCAAATCGGCTGCGCGCCGTCGTGCAGCGGACGAGCTGGCCGAGATTCCCGCCAGCCTGATTTTCTACGAAAGCGGTCCGCGGCTTGCCGATGCGCTGGCCGATCTCGCCGCGACATTGGGCGATCGGCCGGCCGTGGTCGCGCGCGAACTGACCAAGAAGTTCGAAGAAGTCCGGCGCGGCACGCTTGCCGCACTGGCCGCCGCCTACGCGCAAGAAGGTGCGCCGCGCGGGGAGATTGCCATCGTCGTGGCACCTTTCGATCGCGAAGCTGCGGCGCCCGATGACGCGACGATCGACAAAGCCCTGCAACGCGAGCTTGCCGCCCACGGTACGAAAGAAGCCGCAGCGCGCGTCGCCGCTGAAACCGGCTTGCCGCGCCGCGCGCTCTACGCACGCGCGCTGGAACTTGCGCGTGCGCAAGACGAATAGAAAACGCGCTGAGCGCGCCGGTCGCTGGGCCGAGACATTGGCCGCAGCGTCGTTGACGTTGCGCGGCTGGCGCATTCTGGCGCGCCGCTTTCGTTGCCCGGCCGGCGAGCTGGATCTGGTTGCCAAGCGCGGCAACGTACTTGCGATCGTCGAAGTCAAAGCGCGCCGCACGCATGACGCGGCTGCATGGGCGGTGACACCCGCGTCACGGTTGCGCTTGCGCCGTGCCGCGTCTGCGTATCTCGCGCGCAATCCCGATCTGGCGCGGCTCGCCTTGCGGTTCGACGCGATGCTGGTTACGCCTTGGTCCTGGCCGCGGCATCTGGCCGGCGCCTGGGACGACGGTGCTGCGCCCGGCGATTTGTAAGTCCAGTCTCGAACCAGAGTTTTTCGCATGCGGTTGCTGCCTGCTCTCGCGCTCGTTTCGATCTTTGCGCTGCCTGGTTGCGTCGCGCCGCTGGTGATGGGCGCGGCCGGAACGGGCGCGGTCGTCGCTTCGCAGGAACGCGGTGCCGGCACCGCAGTCGACGACCAGGTCATCCGCACCAAGATCAACAAGCTTTGGTTGGATTACGATTCCGAGATGTACAGCCATCTCTGGTTGTCGGTGCAGGAAGGACGCGTGCTGGTCGCCGGCAAGCTTGAAAATCCCGAGAAGCGTCTGGCCGCTGTGCGTCTCGCCTGGCAGGTCGACGGCGTCAAAGAAGTCGCCAACGAAATTCAACTCGGCGAGCGCCCCGGCTTTGGCACCTATCTCAAAGACAGTTGGATCCTGACGCAGATCCGTTCGTCGCTGACTTTCGAACCCGAAGTCTCGTCGATGAACATCTCGCTCGAATGCGTCGACGGCATCGTCTACGTGATGGGCGTCGTGCGCGATCAACAAGAGCTGAAAGACATCATCTCGATCGCGCGCGGCATTGACGGCGTGAAGCGCGTGGTCAGTTTCGTGCGCGTCAAAGACAGCAGCGCGAAACCAGCCGCGACGACGCAGCAGGCGCCGATCGAACAACCGATCGCGCCACCGACCAATCGCGGCGTCGAACGCACACCGCTGCCATGAGCGAGCCCGATCGCGCCTGGGCTGCAACACATCTCGCGGCGCTAGCGGATTCAGACGGCACGCGTCTCGATCTCGGCGAAGCGGCGTTGGCCTTTGCCGCGTTGGATCGCGAGGTCGATCTGGCGCCCTACCGTCGCCATCTGGCGCAGCTGGCCGCCGAGTTCGATCATGCGCTGCATGCTGGCGGCGGCACGCTGCAAGACGGGCTCGACGCGTTGCGTGCGGTGCTGGTCGAACGCCACGGCTATGAAGGCGACCGCGAAAGCTACGACAATCTCGACAATGCCGATCTGACGCGCGTGATCGACCGGCGTCGCGGCCTCCCGGTCGCGCTTGGCATTTTGTGGCTGCACACGGCGCGCAGCGCTGGCTGGGACGGGTACGGGTTGGCCTTTCCGGGCCATTTCCTCATCCGCATCGCGCGGTCCGGCGACGAATCCGTGTTGCTGGATCCGTTTGCGTCGGGGCGCCGTCTTGAGACCGCCGAATTGCGCTCGCTGCTGAAATCGATCTCGGGCGCCCAGGCCGAGCTGCAGCCGGAATATTACGCACCGGTCGACGACCGCGCGGTGCTGCTGCGGCTGCAGAACAATATAAAAAGTCGTCTCATCCAGGCTGGCGAAATGCAGCGCGCGACCGACATTCTTCGACGCATGACGCGGATCGCCCCCGATCACCCCGAATTGTGGTTCGAGCTCGCGACGCTCTGCGCCGAAGCCGGCCAGATGCAGGACGCGATTGCAGCGGCCGGGCGGCACGCGCAACTTGCGCCCGTCGCGGTGCGCAGCAAGGCTGACGCGTTGCTGCAGCAACTCAAACAAAGGCTGAATTGATCGCGAAGCGATCATCCCCGCCCCCGCTTTCGCGGGGATAAACTCCGGCGGGGATCCAGGAGAAACACATGAGTCTCACCGTCGCATTGCAGATGGATCCGATCGAGTCGATCGATATCGACAAGGACTCCAGCTTCATGATGGCGCTCGAAGCCGAGCGTCGCGGCCACGAGGTCTTCCACTATCTGCCGCGGCATCTGCGTTTCGACGAGGGCAAGGTGCAAGCGATTGCGCGGCGCATGTCGGTGCGGCGCGAACGCGGCAATCATTTCACTTTGGGCGAAGCGAAGACGGTCGAACTGACCGACTTCGACGTCATTCTGATGCGCCAGGATCCGCCGTTCGACATGGCCTACATCACCGCGACGCACGTGCTGGAGCATGTCGCGGACAAGGTGTTGATCGTCAACGACCCGGCCGAAGTGCGCAACGCGCCCGAGAAATTGTTCGTCACCCATTTCCCCGACTTGATGCCGCCGACGATGATCACGTCGGACAAGGACGCGATCGTCGAATTTCGCGCCCGGCACAAAGACGTCGTGGTGAAGCCGCTGTTCGGCAATGGCGGCAGCGGCGTGTTTCACTTGAAGCCCGATGACGAAAATCTCGGCGCGCTGCTCGAGACTTTCACCATCCTCTATCGCGAGCCGGTGATCGTGCAGCGTTATCTGCCCGAGATCCGCCAAGGCGACAAACGCATCATTCTGGTCGAAGGAAATCCTGTCGGCGCAGTCAGCCGCATCCCGCAGGCCGGCGAAGCGCGCGCCAATTTCCATGCCGGCGGCGCTGCGCAGAGGACGACGCTGACCAAGCGCGAGCAGGATATCTGCGCCGCGATCGGTCCGACCTTGCGTGAAAAAGGCCTGGTCTTCGTCGGCATCGACGTGATCGGCGACTATCTGACCGAGATCAACGTCACCTCGCCGACCGGCATTCAGGAGATCAATCGTCTCGACAACGTGCAGATCGAACGCACGTTGTGGGACGCGATTGAGGCCCGCCACGCAGCGCGCAACTAGTACGGACTTGCGCACGCTTCGGACGAAGGTGGCTGCATTGCAATCAATAGCCTTTCCGAGCGTGCTGCACATACGCTAGGCAGAAACCTCGTTCGAGGAGGTTTCCGATGCAGATGCCGCGGTCTCCGGACGCGGCCGCCGGAACCAAGCCTGGCCGCATTCCGTCAGCACGTATTCCGGTCGCACAACATGTGCGCGAGACGGTTCGTCTCGCCGCACCGTTGGCGATCGCACAGATCGCGCAGATCGCCATGGCGGCGACCGACACGATTTTGCTCGGCCGCTTGTCGAGCGACGCGTTGGCCGCCGGCGGTCTCAGCGCGAACATCTATTTCATGCTGAACATCATGCTGGCAGGCATCGTCACCGCCTGCGCGGTGCTGGTCAGCCAGGCGCGCGGGGCCAAACTCGAAGAACGCGTGCCCGTCGTCTATTGGTCGACCTTGCTGCTCAGCCTGCTGCTGGCGGTGCCGTCCTTTGCCATTCTGTCGTCGATCGGCCCGTTGCTGCGCGCACTCGACGAGCCACCGACCCTGGTCGCGAATGTCGAGCTGTATCTGTCGGTGCTGCGCTGGGGCGTGCCCGCGACGCTGATCTCGAACGGGCTGATGCGTTCGTTCCTGCCGGCGCTGGAGAAGCCGCATCTGATCACCGCCGTCTCGCTGTCGGCCGTGGGTCTGAACGGTCTGCTGAACTACGCGCTGATCTATGGCGCCTGGGGCTTTCCGCAGCTGGGGCTGATCGGTTCGGCGACCGCGACCTTGACCACCATCGTCGGCAGCGCGTTGGCGTTGCTGGTGATCGTGCACACCAAGAAAAGTACACGGCGCTGGATTCATCCGGTGCGCGCGCAGCTCAAAATCGTGTGGGAGTTGCTGCGCGTCGGCCTACCGATTTCGGTGACCTACGGCGTCGAGCTGGCGTTGTTTCTCGCTGCCGGCTTGATGATTGCGATGTTCGGCACGTTCGCATCGGCGGCACACCAGATGGTGCTGAACGCGGCGTCGATCACCTTCATGGTGCCGATGTCGATCGGCCAGGCCGCCAATGTGCGAGTCGGTTATTGGATCGGCGCGGGCAAAGGTGACGAGGCGCGTCGCGCCGGGTTCGTGGCGACGGGCATCGGCGCGTTGTTCATGAGCTGCACCGCGTTGGTCATGCTGACCGTCCCGCAAGCGATCGTGTCGGTCTATCTCGACGTGCACGATCCCGCCAACGCGGCCACGGTCGCGACGGCGCTGGGCCTGCTTGTCTTCGCGGCCTTGTTCCAGGTTGCGGACGGCGTACAGGTGATCGCGTTCGGTGCGCTGCGCGGATTGAAAGACACCAAAGTACCGATGCTGATCGCCAGCGTCGGCTATTGGGGAATCGGCTTTGTCGTCGCTTGGGCGCTGGCGTTCCGTTTCGACTATGGGCCGTCGGGCATCTGGGCTGGCTTGTTCATCGGCCTGTTCGTCGTCGCCATCGCGATGATCTTGCGCTTCGCGCGCGAAACGCGGCCGGGCGCACCGACCTTGGTGCGGGCAATGGCGCAAGCACGCAAATGACGGCGCGCATGCAGCCGTCATTGCGCGACTTGGCCTTGTTTGAAGAGCGTCTGGCGTTCCTCGCCGGCCAACGCGAGGCGCTGCATCGCCATCCCGACCGGATCGAAATCGTGGCCGACCGGCCCGAACTGGCGACGGTGATTCCGCTGGCCGACATTGGGCTCAATCCGGGCTGGTCGTCGGTCACGTTGCTGCCGTGGGTCGCGCTGAATTGGGATGACGATTTGCGCGCGGCGGGATTTGAACGCACCGAGCGGATGGCGTTCATGGAACGGCCGATCGAGCAAACGATCGCGGTGCGCGACGTTCCGGATCTGACGATCGAGCGCGTCGCCGACGAGGCCGGCGCCGACGCATTCGCGACCATCCAGGCCGAATGTTTTCCGATTCCGAGCGAGCCCGACCCGGCCCGCCGCCTTCTCTATTTCCGCACGCGCGTGCTGCGCGCGATGAACCAGCAAGGCGCCATCTATCTGCTGGCGCGCGTCGATGGCGAAGTGCGCGCGATCACGATGGTGCAAATCGCAGCTGGCGTCGCCGGAGTCTATCTGGTCGGCACGAAAGCAAGCGCACGCGGCCAGGGGCTTGCGACGGTGCTGTTGCGCGAAGCGCAGCGTCTTGCTGCCGACGCAGGCTGTAGCGCGCTAAAGCTGCAGGCCAATGCCGACGGCGCTGCGTACGGCATCTATACCCGCGCGGGCTTCGTCGAGCGGTTCCAGACGACGATCTGGCGCAAGCGGCCCACGACGCCCGATAGCTGATCGCTTCGGCGACATGCAGCCGGCGCACCGCGTCGGCGCCTTCGAGATCCGCGACCGTGCGCGCGCGCGCAATTAGCTCGTCCGCCTGTTCGGCCAGGACGGCTACACCGCGCCTATGGACTTCAGAAGGGTGGGAACATAAAGTGAACATCTATGCGGGAGTCAAGGACGGGAGAGCAGCATGGCCACGCAGATGACGCTCAAGCTGGAAGGCGCTCTCGTGAAGCTCGAACTCGACAAGGATTCCGCAAAGGATCTGGTCAAGGCGGCCGGCATGTCGTCGCGCGCCCAGGCCGAGACGGCGCTCACCTGGATACGGCGTGGCTTTCGTCTCCGTGTCGAAAAAGGCTGGGGCACGAACGGAGTGGCGCGCAACGACGAGCCCGTCCGCACGCTCATGCTGGAGCTGACCAGCGACGACATCGTCGAGCTTGATCGCGCGCGTGCAGAAGGCGCGCACGGAAGCGATCAGCGCGCGGTGCTTCTGGAACTGATGTACAACGGCAGCCTCTGGGAATGGGAAGGCTGCGAGGAAGACGAACGCGGCGAACAGTTCATCGTCGACGTCACGGCGGCCCGCGCCGCGCTCGAACGCCAAGCGTCGTGGCCGGAACAGTACGAAGCCGCGCTCGACGATCTAGCGTCACTTGAAGCGAGCGCTGGTTTTGAACCGATCGGTTTGGTCGTTCGCCGGTCGCTTCGGGAAGCCGTGCAAGAAGTGAAGCACGGCGTAGCGCAAGAAGACGCAGCATAGCGTTCTGCGCTTTGAAGAACGCGCGGCCGCTAATCCGAAGAATCGTCGACGTGTTGTTCGAGAAACCTCGAGAACATGTGTCGAGCTATTAGCGCTGCAACGCTCACGCCAACAAACCCCAAAACGATATCGCGCGCGGGCTTCGTCGAGCGGTTCCAGACGACGATCTGGCGCAAGCGGCCTACGACGCCCGATAGCTGATCGCTTCGGCGACATGCAGCCGGCGCACCGCGTCGGCGCCTTCGAGATCCGCGACCGTGCGCGCGACGCGCAACACACGGCGATAGGCGCGCGCGGAGAAGTGGAATCGTTCGGCCGCTTCATCCAGCAAGACACGACCGGCTTCATCGGGTGCGCAGGCGCGATCGAGCGCGTCACCGTCAGCTTCGGCGTTGGTGGCGCCATCGCGGCCCCAACGTAGCGCTTGTACGTCGCGCGCTTTTGCGACGCGTGCTGCAACGATCGCGCTGCTTTCGCCGCGCGGTGTGCGCGACAATGAACTGGCAGCGACGGTCGGTGTTTCGACGGTGAGATCGATCCGGTCGAGCAACGGCCCCGAGATCCTTCCTTGATAGTCCTGGGCGCATTTGGGCGCTTTCGAACAAGCGCGCATCGCGTCGGAGATCCAGCCGCAGCGGCACGGATTCATCGCCGCGACCAACTGAAACCGTGCTGGATAGGTCACGTGGCTATGCACGCGCGCCACCACCGCCTGCCCGCTTTCGATCGGTTGGCGCAGTGCTTCCAGCGCGCTGCGTTGAAACTCGGGCAGCTCATCGAGAAACAGCACGCCGCGATGGGCCAGCGAAACTTCGCCCGGTCGCGCGCGCGCACCGCCGCCGATCAGTGCCGGCATCGACGCAGAATGATGTGGCGCGCGGAACGGCCGGTTGCGCACCAGACCGCCATCGGGCAATGCGCCAGCCAGCGAATGAATCATCGATGCTTCCAGCGCTTCGCCGGGCGTCAGCGGCGGCAGCAATCCCGGCAGCCGCGCCGCGAGCATCGATTTGCCCGCTCCCGGTGGGCCAATAAAAAGAATGTTGTGACCTATACGCCCTGGAGACAGCGCGCGGGGCGTATAGGTCACAACGACAAGGTCGTGTGCCCTATACGCCCTGGCTCCCGACGTAGGCCTACGGCGGCGCGCGCCAAGGTAACGTTCCGACCCGAGGGGCAGGACTCGTCAATTCGTGCCCCGACTACCACCTTGCGATCTCGCCATCGGAAGGCTTATCCGTTAACCAGTGGAACTTACACGGTTTTCCGGGTGTCGGCTGTCAGAAAGCGTGCTACCGCTTCTGACATGGAGACCGCCGTGACCTCTACTTCGAAGCGGATTTGGGCGTACGCCAAGTCGCTGCCGCCCGGCACCCCCATCGTTCCGGCCGAACTCGAACAGTTCGGCTCTCGGAGCGCCGTAGATCAGGCGTTGTCGCGCTTGGCCCGCAGCGGCGAGCTGCTGCGCCCGGCGCGGGGGGTCTACGTACGTCCCAAGAAATCCCGCTTCGGATCGGTTCCGCCTCGTGCGGAAACGCTGGTCCTGCGTCTCGCGAAGAAACGAGGCGAGATCGTTGCCAGCCACGGCGCTGCCGCGGCGAACGCGCTCGGCCTGACGACGCAGGTCCCCGTGCGCCCAGTCTTCCTTACGAGCGGCAAGAGCAAGAGGCTGAAGCTCGGGCTGCAGGAAGTCGAGTTGCGCCACGCGCCTGGCTGGCTCCTTTCGCTTCCGGAAGAGCCGGCCGGTCGGGCATTGCGCGCGCTCGCTTGGATGTCGCCCGAACAGGCCGAGGCGGCTGCGGCGATGATCGCGCAGACACTCCAGGAAGGTCAGCGGCAGAAGCTGCGCAAGGTGATGCCGAGACTTCCGCCTCGGGTCGCGCAGAAGGTGTCGAAAGCCATCCGTGGCGGATGAGTTCTTCGGCTGTCGCCGTGAGTGCAAAGCGACACTCTGCAGGTAGCCGCAGCCGAACTGGGCCGCCCGCCAGGCCGACGATACCGGCTGGGGGTTCCCACGTTGACATCAAAATTAGCAGGTACGATAACAGTCGAGTGATCGACGCTTCCGCCCTGCACTTCCTCAAATCCGTCGCTGGCGACAGCGCGTCGGAAGTGCTGCGCCGCCGCCACGAAGATGTCGCGGCTGCCCGGCGGGTCGTCGAATTGGCGAACGGCTACGGCGCGATCGACCATATCCGCCAAGCGCAACAGCGCGCGCGGGAGATGTACGACCACATCGCTCAACCAGCATCCGACGCGGCCCGACGTATCCACGAAGTCCACGCATCCGTAGATTCGGTGAGTACGCGCCTTGCCAGTCTGAGCGCGCAAGACGGCCTGTCTGCGAGCGAACGCTACAACAGGTCGTTCGGGCTCAGTGCGGTCGACCGGTTGATGGAACAGCAACGCCAAGTCGAACGCGCAATTTATGGCGGCCTTCAGCCTTGGCATTTCGACATGTACGCCGGGCAGGCCGAGACTCAGCGCCACATGACGAGCTGGATCGGTGGCTGCAGCTTCCGTGGCGACTGGTGGGCCGAACTGGCGGCACGCAGCGGCAATAACGCCGGAAGCGTGTTGGGTGATGTTGGCGCTGCGTTCTCGGAATATGCAGCGACCCGCAATGCGCTGGCGCACGACCACGATGGTCGGATGCGGGCGGCCGCTCTCGCGCTCGAGAAAGTGCGGCCGCCGCCGGATGTCTATGCCGATTTGCTCGGCTCCGGGCGCGTCCCGCAGAAAAGCCTATTCGCGATCGGCCACGAGTTTGCACATTTCGCGCTCGATCGGCAGCTCGCGTCGCTCTCCGCCCGCGCTCCGGAAACACTGACGCTGCGTGATCGCGCACGGTTGATCGAGCTCCGCTTGCTGCGCGCAGTCACTCGCGCGTTCGAAGAGCAGCTTCGCTCGATTGCGAAGGGCGCGTTCTCGACCGCGGCCTTCGCCTACTCCGTCACCCAGCGCGTGCGCAGGGTTTGGCGCGCGATCGTTCGTTTTATAGGCGTCCGGTTTGAAGACCGGCTGCCGACGCTGTTCTCGATGATCCGCAGCTTCGCACTGCGGACCGGCAACCCTCCGCCTGTCGACCGGAAACTCGCGGCTTCTGCCGCTGAAGTTCTTCGGACCGACAGTGTTGAGGTTTCCAATGTCAGATTTTTCGCGCGGCCGACGTGGCCGCAAATCCGCGCTCGACATCGCGGAAGAACGCGTGCGGGCCACGCTGGCCGCGGCGCGTTCGCTGCAGTTCGTTCGCCTCTCCGCGTCGAAGGGCGAATTGTACCGTTTGCTGGATCACGGGCTGCACCGCTACGGCGTGCATATCGGCCGGCGGACGTTCATTACGTTCACGTGGGATAAGTTCCGTGGTGCGATCGACATCGACCGTGAGCGTATCGACTGAAGATGCGTCGGCCGTTCCTTCGGGGCCGGCCGACCTCCTTCGGCACGTGATGAAGGAACATCGGATCTCGCAGCGCGCACTCGCCGCCGCCCTGAAGGTCACCGTCGTCACGGCTCACCAGCTTCAGAACGGCGATCGGCGGGTCACCCCGCAGATGGCCGTGCGCCTGGAAAAGGCCATGCCCGGGACCTCCGCGCTGGAATGGTTGGATATGCAGGCGCGAATGGAGATCGCCCAAGCACGGGCAGAACTGCAGGACACGCTCGGCGAGATTCCGGTGCTGGTTCCAGTAGCGGAAATCCCGGTTTTGAAGACCGGGCCCAAGAAGGCATCGTCAGCGAAGAGCCGGCGCGGCTGACCGTCAATCGAACCGCTCAACTTCGTGGCGCGCCGCGCTCGACCTGTCGGACCTGCATTCCGCTGAATAGCGGTGCCGGGCCAATCGCATCCAGCGGAGCGTCGGCAGGCGCCACGTTGATGCCGGTGGAGACCCGCAACACGCGCTGTCCAAGATAGCGCCGAATGAAAGCAACCGGCGGCCGGCCACGCGAGAAGACGCTCGACTCCGCGTTCATTACGACCAGCTTGTTGTAGAAGTTCACGACCTTCCGGGCGCAGCGCATGACGCGGAGTGCATCGGTGAACGGCGAGACGAACTTCCGCGTCATGAGTAGCGTACGCGTCGGCGATATCGGAAAGCTGAGGTCTATGTCTTCGTGAGCGCCGTATTCGGCGGTAATGACCGGCGCATCCGAAAACAGAAACTCCGCGTCGCAGTCCGATTCCGCCACGAACCAGGTCATGTTCCGCATGGAGCGAGCGTATTCGCGCAAGTGGTGCAGGATCACGCGCTCCTGCAGGCGATCTAATTCGACCTTAAGCTTCTCACCGTCGACGAGCAGTTCTCCTCCGGCCGCGTCTACGAGACTGCCGAACAGCGCGGGGGAACGTAGCACCTCCTTGTAGGTCGGCACGCGCACCAGCATCGACGCGACGAAAGCGGCGACGATCGTCTTTTCCGCCGCCGACATCGGCAGCAGTTCGGGGACGCCGGGAGCCCGGAAGCCGTCCAGCGCCAACTTCCGCCGTGCGGCGGGCGCAAGATTGAATCGCTGCGACCACAGGGGCGGCCCGACGGCAGGATCGCCCAGACGAGCCAGGATCGGTGCTGCGTCCGCTTCGACGTGGTGGTCGAAGAACTCCTCGAGGCGCTCGGTCCGGACCCCTGCCTCGGCCAACGCCGAGTTGAGACGACCTACCACGGCGATGTTGTTCGGCTTGGTGCGGAACTCGTTGAACGAGCCGTCGGCTTCGCGACGAACGCACGCGATCGAACCATCCGTCGCAGTCCAAATGCGCTGGTGCGACTTCGGCCACCAATGATGGCGCTTCGGCGGTGGTCCTTTTGCCAATGCTGTTCGTCGCTTCGATGTCAGGTCGCATCCTACAACGCCGCGGCCGGCAGATCTCGATCAGGGTGCCGGCGCAGGCTCCTCGTCGTCCGGATCGCTCTTGGGCTTCGCGCTGAAGTCCATCGCCCACTTCACGCGTTCCGCAATGAATTGGGCGAACGGTGCGAGGTCTTCGTCCACGCTCGCGCTTTCCAGCGCTGCCATGTACTGCGCTCGATCTTCGACGCGAATGACCGTCCACGGGTAGCCGCCCGACGCGAGCATCGTGTTCATGAGGAAACGCGCGACGCGGCCGTTGCCGTCCGAGTACGGGTGGATGTAGCCGAGCATCCAATGGCCCAGCACAGCACGCACGCCCGCGTCGCGCTCCGCTGCGAGAAGTTCGAAGAACGCGCCCATCGCGTCCGGCACGACGTCCTTGCGCGGCGGCAAGTGGCGCGACTGGTTGATGAAGACCGGCGTGGAGCGGTAGCCGGCCAATGCGGACGCGCGCATCACGCCGCTCGAGACGAATTGCTGGAAGAGTGCGCGATACCAGACGTTGTGATCCTCGCGAACCACCGCTCCGGCGCTCTCGCCGTTTACGATGCGGGCCACGTCGCTGCGCACGATCTGGAACGCGTCCCAGTAGCCCTTCGCGGCCATCGCGTTCTTCTGTTCGTTGTCGGTCGCGTTCGCTTCCGCGTCCCAGGTGCCGGCGCGCACGCGCTCGATAAGATCGGGAGTGACGCGATAGCCTTCGATCGAAAGCGAGTGATAGGCGTCGTGCTTGTAGATGTCGTCGACCGCCTGCAGGTACGCGTCGTGGTCTGCGGGCACGCCGGGCGGGGCTGGGAAGCTGCGGATGACCGCGTCGCGATGCAGATCCCACATGGATCGCAGTCTACCGACGATGGGCGACGGCGCGACGACGGCCGGCGCGGCGATTTCGCCGTCGAAGGGATTCGTGATGCGGACGGCGTGATGCGCTGCCTTCATCGCGTCGACGATCTCGTTCGCCCAGTCGCCGCGCCCGATGGCACCCAGCGCACCGGCGATGACCCCGGCCTTCTCGGTGTGGCCGCCGTCCAAGAGGATCGCGAGCACCTCCGCGGGCGACTTCATTGCGGCGAGCGCAGCGCGGATCACGATCGGCCTCGATCGGTAGAACGCGATCGACGCGCCGACCAGCGAGGCCGACAAGGATAGAAGCCGAAGGCCGTCCCGCACCTCGACCGCCGGCGGCTCGGTCCTGATCTTCGTCTCGTAGATCGACGTGTTCTCGGGCAGCCGGATCAGATTGCCGGTCGCTTGGGTCGACCAGACGATGACTTGTCGAGGGACGGCGGTCTCCTCGGCATACAGGCTCAGCGATTGCTCCGCCGACAACGACCATCGATCGCCGAAGCGCTCGTTGCAGTAGGCGGCGCAGAATTCCCAGAAGGACGCATACCAGGGCGTGGTGTCGCCCACGCGGACGTTCGGGCTGCTGGAGATCAGCCATCCGCGCATGATCTCCTTGAGATAGCCGGCCTGGACCAGACGCTCACGGTGGGTGCGGGTCAGCTCGCTCGAGCGGAACACCCGCCTTCCGTCCTGCTGAAGGGCGTGGAGTTCCTCGAGGGACGAGGCGAGCTTTTCGTTCGGAGAAACCATGGCTTCCAGCTTGGGCGGCGGTTGAATAGTTTTAGATGTTGCGGCTGTGATCGTTTTTAGTGTTGTGGCTTAGATAGTTTTAAATGTTGTGGCTTGGATAGTTTTTAGTGTTGTTTCTGCAAAAAAGCTAATTAAATCTGAGGCTAAGAATTTCCATAGCCTGCCCCTTCCAGTGGGCTATTACCCTCACTTTTCCCTGACTTTTTCGGCCTGCGCCGAGAAAGTTCGAAGTTGCCGGCAGCCGAAAATGAGAACAAAATGGGTACATGGACTGCCCGCGCACTTCCCGCTCCCTTTCGAGCGCCCCGATCGCGCCCAAGGACACGATCCGCGCGGGCTCACGGCGGCCGGGCTCGCGTCAACGCCGCGACGCCCAAACTTCACCGCGGATTAACCGTCGTCGCGCGATGCCGTCCTCTTCTCCGAAGAGGCACGCGATGACGGCTCTGGCTGAAGCGAAGACGAACAAGAAGGTGGCCGCCGCGCCGTCCGACGACGCCCAAACGGCCCTCAACAAGAACCTGTCGAAGGAGTTCTTCTTCGCCATCGTCGGCGCGGTCGGCGCCGGCAGCAGCTTCGTGTCGAAGGCTCTCCTTGGCGCGCTCGACGACGCGGGTATCACCGAGGTCTTCCCGATCAAGGCCAGCGACGCGATCAAGCGCTGGGCGACGGAGAGCGCGAGGGAAATCCCGCCCGCGCGCGCCGGAGACATCAAGACGATCGAAGACGTCGTCATGATGCAGAACCTCGGCGACGAGATGCGGTCCTCGAGTCCCGACTTCGCATCCGTCGCGATGGGCATCGTCAAGGAAATCCGCCGCGCGCGCGCCGAGGATCTAGGCGTGGATCCGAACACGGACGACCCGATCGACCCCGGTCAGAAGCGGCGCGTGTTCGTCATCGACTCGCTTCGACATCCGTCCGAGGTGTACGCGCTCCGCCGACTGTATGGCGCGGCCTTCGCGCTGATCGGCGTGGTCACGGACGAAGACACGCGCGAGGAAAGACTTGCGAACAAGTACTTCGTAGGCCCGGCGCGCAAACGACCGGAGTCGAAGGGCGCGATCAAGACGCTGATGGACCGCGACGAGAAGGACAAGGTCCACAAGTACGGCCAACACGTGCAGGGCGCGTTCGAACTCGCCGACTTCTATCTCGACAACAGCAACGACGGCGCCGAAGGCAACAAGGACGAACACATCGGCGGCGCGCTGCGCCGGCTCGTCGGCATCGTGTTCGCGCGCGACGTCGCTCCACCTCGTCCGACGATCGCGGAGACCGCCATGTATCAAGCGCATGCCGCGAAGCTGCGCAGCGCGTGCATGTCGCGCCAGGTCGGCGCGTCCCTCGTCGACGACGAGGGAAATCTGGTCTCCACCGGTACGAACGAAGTGCCTAAGTCCGGCGGAGGCGTCTACGGCCAAGCTTTCGAGCAGACCGTCGATCATCGCTGCATGTATCGGCCGGGAGCCGTCTGCAGCAACAACGTCGGCCAAAACGACATCATCGCCGAGGTGATCGACGGAATTCCGGACATCTTGCTCGGATTGGAAGCGCTCGCGAAGCAGCGCGGCGAGCCGTTCGACAAGGCCGCGGCGATCAAGACGCTGCAGTCGGAAATGCGCCGATCAAGGATCGGCGGCCTGCTCGAGTTCAGCAGGTCGGTGCACGCAGAGATGGACGCCTTGCTCGCCGCCGGCCGCACCGGCGCGACGACGGCCGGAACGAGGCTCTTCGTGACGACGTTCCCTTGCCACTACTGCGCACGCCACATCGTCGCCGCGGGCGTGAAGGAAGTTCAGTTCATCGAGCCCTATCCCAAGAGCAAGGCCCTCTCGTTGCACCGGGACGCGATCAAGACCTCCGCCGACCTGGCCGCGCACGCGCGGCTAGCGAAGGAGCACGCCGGTCAGGTGGTCGAGGCCCAGCTCAAGGGCACGGGAAAAGTCGCCGCGCCCCCGCCCGAGCCGCTTGACGACCCCAAGGCTCCGAAGGTTTTGTTCCGGCCCTTCGTCGGGGTCGGTCCGCGGATGTACGCCAGGGCCTTCTTCAAGGATCGTGAACTGAAAGACGGCTATAGCGGCGTTCTGGACCTCGCTACGCAGCCGCCATGGGGTAGTGCGTGGCAGAAGTCGCAGGTAAGCTACGCGAAGGACGAGGCCGCTATGGTCGGAGGGCTCGCAACGCCGTGAGCACGCATCTACGGCTTGTGGCGGAAGACGGCCAGCCCGTCGCCGGGGTGGTCGAGGAAACCCGTGCGCCGGCCTACACCCAAGGTGAACTCGAGCTCAACTCGAACGTCAGCGTACTGGCGATGACCGATCTCGTCGGCTCCCAGTTCCGTGAACGCCTCCTCACGCTCCGACCCAGGACGATCGTCGACTTCCGGAATACCCCGTGGTTCGACTTGCCGGGTTACGACCGCAACGTCGCCGCCGCGGACTTCGCGGCCTTGGGTATCGAATACTTCCGTGCCCCGATCGAGCGCGGAGAGCTGAACCAGAAGGTTATACCGGCCGAGCAGGCCCAAGAGCTCGCCTACGAGCTTCTCAGCCTGCTCAGGGATCGAGGCGGCCTCGGTCGCGTTCTCTGCCTGGTGGCCCGCCCTGAACAGGCGGCGCTGCTGCCGAGGTTTTTCGAGTCCGCGTAATTCACGCCGGACGCGGTTCTCGGTCGGAATCCTTGTGATTCAAATGGATCACAGGGTGGACCTAAGTCGCTATGTCAACGTTTTTTCGCTGGATTTTCCGACTCGCCGAGAGCGGAATTCGTAACTGATTCGGAGGGGGTGGCAGATGGACGACTTGCGACGGGAGCTCAACGTGCTCGCCGGCCTTTCGGCCGCGCCCGCAACGAGCTTCTCGCCCGTCCAGGCCCAGAAGTTCTTCTTCCTCTGCGATAAGGAACAGGCCGCCGCGCTCGGCGGCGAGCTCTTCAATTTCGACGCTTACGACTACGGCCCGTTCGACCGGGAAGTGTATCGGATGCTTGAGAAGCTCGAGCATGACGGATACGTGCGCATCGTGAACCCGGAGTCGCGCTATCGCCGGTACCAACTCACTGACGAAGGCTTCGAACGCGGGCGTCGCCAGCTCGCCAAGCTGAACGGCGAACTGCAGGGTTGGCTTGAACAGACTTCGCGTTGGGTACAGTCGCTATCGTTCGGCCAGCTCGTCGAGGCGATCTATAACAAGTACCCGCAGATGAAGAAGAACTCGGTGTACCGGTTCGCCCAAGGCTGACGTTCGCAATCGATTGCGAACCGCGTCATCCCGCAAACGCGCGGCGCGCCGCGAACCACTCTTCGACCAGCACTTCGACGAACTTGTGAACCTGCGGCTCCGAACCGCTTAGCCATCGATCATCGTCCGGCACGTCTTCGAGCCCGATTAAATCCGGAAGCTTGGGCTTGGTCCGCGCGTTTGTTGGCGGGCGGAACGTTGCGCGATCAAGTCGAGACGAATTTCGATCGATCCAAAGTTCTTCGGCCGTACCATCGCTTTCGCTACGAACGACGAAGCGATACCAATGTTTGCGCTGCCCTCGAAGGCCGGCTGTATGCGGATACTCCATCAACACTACCATCATCCGGGGCAGCGAATGTTCATGCACGCCCCGGTACTCGAAGATGCGGTGCCGTACTGCCGCTTCCAGCAACTCTACGAACTCTTCCCGGGATAGCCCGGGCACCATGGCCCGCAACTTCGCGTAATGACGCCGCCAGTTGCGTCTAAGGGCGAGCCTCAGTTGATGCGCGGCGGTCGGATCGGGTTGGCCTGGAGGTAAAGGTACGAAGGGCTGCTCCAGCGCTTTGATGAGCCAGCAGTGGGATCCATTCGTATGCACGAAATGCGGCGTACGCGAGCCGCTCCGAACGAACATCGGCCACCGACAACCGACGCATCGACAACGCGGGGCCTCCTCGTACTTTTCGCCGCCCGTCGTCTCCGTACCGAACTCTAGCAGATACGTCGGTACGTCGACGTGGCGATCCTCGTATGGATGAAGCGCGACGTGCATCAGCTTTCGCTTTCGTTCCGTGGATTCTTTGTCAGCGCGATCGAGCCTTTCGTTCAAGCCTCGTATCGCTCAGCGGCCTCCAAATCAGACCTTCAACGATCTCATTGAGCCGAGTTTTTGCAACTCTCATCACGATTTGAACGCACCGAAAATGGAACCCAGAAGGTCACACATGTCTGGATAGCGGCAGCGAAGTTTGCGTGGTGTTTGATTCAAATCGCTCAGAAAACGCTTCATCACGTCGAACTTGTCATCCAGTTCGCCTTGATAACGCCCAGCGGCCTTGTTCCACTGCGACCATCGGACGGGTCTGAACTTTCCGCCCTTAGTCGCAAGCGAACTCCGTCCAAGAAACATCTCGATAGAACAAGCGCGGCCGTTCACATCCATCAAGCGAAGGCCTTCCGGTCCTTCGGTCGGATAGGACCGCGCCATCGCGAGATCGGGCAAACACATTGCGCGTAGGTTCGGAGGCAGGGTGATCTTCCGAAGGCTCATAAGGGCCTCCGCCCCCGCAGCGTCGTTGTCGAAGATCGCGAGCATGCGGCTCTGCATCCGAACGCTTGCGAATGATTTCACCATTCGCGCAAGCGGCGACGCACCCCCCTCTATTCTAAAAGCCTCGAAGTCGATGAATTGATATGCGTCTGCGAACTCGGGATAGAACGCGCGCATGGCCGCGGAAATAATCCGCTGATCCGTTGTGCCTTCGGTGAGTATGATGATTTTTCCGCCATCCGCTTCGAATGGCTCTGCGCTCCGTTCCAGATTCTCGTGGAAGGTCGCAGAGGGATCGAATTCATATGCGTCGTAGAGCTCTGTCAGGTCGACCCAGACGGACGTAGGCTTCAGCGCATCCAATCGGACGGCGAGCGCAGCAAAGACATCGAACAAAGGCTCCTGCGAAAATACTCCCTCCAGATCGAATCCCTCGTGCGGGAATGGGCCGCCTTCGAAACGCGCGCGTTCTCTAGCCGCCAACGCTTGCTGCCATTCCGCGTAGCTGATCTTCGCCAGCACCGCGGCCTCTGTCGCGATGGAACCCCCGATCGATCCGACTAACTTCTTCAAAAATTCGACCCGCATATCGCGAGCCTCGCTCCACGCGCGCGACATTCGATCAGCCGTGTATCCCTGAATTGCCAAACGCTCTCGAACGATCTCCGCGGAAGACAGCAGGTATCTATATTCGGGAGCGTCTTCGTACGTCTCGCGGAGGCATGTGCGCACATCCGGATGGGCGGTCTTGCGCGAGCGCGAGTAGTAGTCCGATCGGCTGAATAGAACCTCGAAGTACGATGGGTCCAAATGATCTAGAATGTCGGTGCGGATTTGATCCAGATACAGGTCGGTCGATGTCATTTATGCGTTCGCTTCTTTCGCTGCGCTGCTGAACGCCTCTCACACGTTGCGGCCGACCCGAGCATTGCCTGCGGGATGCCTACGCCGCGATCGGCACTAGGCACTCCGGCCCATCATTGCGCACGCTGTTGACGCGCTTGCTGACCTTGAAGGCGCGGAAGCGCGCGTCGTCGACCGTCTCGGTCATCGCGGCGAGATCGTCGGGTACGGTGTCGATGTACGAGGGCCAGGCCGTCGGCGGCAGCATCGCCGGTTGGCGGTCGTGGATCGCCGACATCCAGGGCGATGCCGGCATCGTGATGATGGCGACGCTGTCGCGATCGACGCCTTCGTGACGACCCGAATCCCAGACGCCGGCGAACATGATCGGCGTGCCGTCGCAATGCTCGATCGCCCAGCCCTGCTTGTCGCCCTTCTCGCCGGTCCATTCCCAAAAACCCGAAACGGGAATTAGGCAGCGGCGCTTCTTGAAGGTCGCCGCACCCGTCGTCTTGACCTTCTCGATCACGGCGTTGGTCATCAACGGCTTCCGGCGCTTCGCCGCCTGTTCGGCGGTTTCGCCGACGCGCTGCTTCGTCCACCACGGCATCGTCGGGCACATGTCCCAATGCAGCATGTCGAAGCGCAGCTCACCGTCGAGTTCGCGCAACACCGGGACGATCGACTTCGGGGCCACGTTCCAGCGCGGCTCGAGGTTTGTCGCGCGCAGCGCGTCGAAGTTGATCGTGCGCGGAGCGAAGCGCGCGCCGACTAAGTCGATGACCTCGTGGACCGTGTAGGTCCGGCGGACACGATTGCACATCGGCAGCCTCTAGGAATCGCCGGCCAGGTGGCCGATCGCCGTAAGTTCGTAGGCGAGATCCTGCATGGTCCCGCCGCGCACCTCCAGCAGGAGCTCCATCGTCCGATAGTCGTCGGAGGCCAGGGCGCACGAGATCGCGATGCAGTCGTCGAGCGGTGCGGCGACCGACGCATGCAGGCTTGCCTTGCCGTCAAGCACGAGGCCGAGCCCAAGCCGGAGAAAACCACGGATCGTCTCATGCTCGGGGATGCCGAATTCGGTCTCCATGCAGGCCGCGTCGAGCGCCACGGCCTCGTAGTCGACGGTGCGCATCGTGAAGACGACGAACTTCGTCGCCGGCAGGCATTCTTCGGTCGTGGTCATGGCTGCGCCGAGTCCACGCGCATCATTTCCATCGAGCTCCCCATTTCTGAAGCGTCGCCATCTGGCCGTCGGTGAGGGCGGTCTTGTCCCGGTGCGCGTCCGCGATGACGTCGCCCGCACCGGTCCACATGACCATCAGGGTGCGCCCGTCGGACATCCGCGCATGCACCTCTGGGCCGGCGGGCCCCAAGACGTTGCGATACGAGACCACCCTCAGCCCCTCTCCCTCTACCGCGGCGATCGATCTCGGAGCGGCAGGGTCGCGGAGCGTTTCCTTCGGCAACCTACGGCTGGCCCGTGCCGTCGGTATTGTTTGGAGGATCTTCCGCGCGGCAGGGCCGCCGCCGCCCTGAAAGGCCTCCTCGAGCCACGCGTTCACCTCGCTGTCCGGCACCCCCATGCGGCGCAGTATTTCCCCGACCACCACCTCGGTTTCGGCATTTCGCCGAGCCTGGGTAAGCAGCTCGCGCCGAAGCGCCGCCAGCTCGATGGCCTCGAGGCTCGAGCGCGGCACCCGCCTGTCGTCGATCCAGCGTTTCGGTGGCTTTTCCGGCATGCCGCTCCATCCCGACGCGCCTGAGATTTGGGTCGGGACTCATGCGCCGAGAACAAACAGAGAACAAGCACAACCTTTCCACATTTAGACGCTGGAAAACGGTGGCGTTTCAGCTTCATGGTTCCAGCCGGCACCGCGATTTCGCGAGGCGTACCCGTGATGAGCATGATCTCCATGACGAGGAGCTGCGGATGACGCAAATCGCAATGCGCACGCCCTCCCTTCGCGTGGTGCACGTCGGTGCAGCGGCGATGCTGTCTGCCTTCGTCTGCTGGCTAGGCACCTACGCCTGGGGAAGCGCCAATGACGGAATTCCATACCTCATCGGAAATACGGCGGTCTTCGGTGTGATCGGCGCTGTGGTTGGGCGGCGATGGGCCGCCAAGCATCAGCGGCCGTTTCCCTTTGCCGCCTGGGCGCTTGCGGTTGCCGTCTGCCTCGTTGTCGCGAACCATCGCAAGATCGAGAACAGCTACTATGCGAAGCAAATCGAGCCGATCCTTGAAAAGCTCCAAAGCGATCCAGCCGGGGCGGCGGCTGAGCTTGAGAGCAAATCGGGGCCATTCGCCGAATTTCTTCGTAAGGCGATCGGAATCGGGAATGAATCCCGCGCTTATTTCGACGGTCGTTACGTACCGATCATGGCCGGTGCGGAAACTTGGCTTCGACCGGAAAATTTGGAGAGGCCCGACGTCGTTTCGCGCTACATCGCGGAAATTCAGCAGCGAAGGATCGCCCTCGCAGAGCTACGCGCCGACTTACCTAAGATTCGTGATGCTGCAGCGAGCCGGCTTGACGAAGCCGCCGAAAAGCTAGTGAACGCGACCGGCGAAACAGCGCTGAAAAGTCAATTTCGCAACGGATTTATCCAATCGTTCAACCGTCGCGCCCAAGGATTCGACTTCGACGATCAAGCAATGGCGGTTAGTGCGCAAATCCTCGAGTTCGCCGGTGCCGCCAAGCCGAGACGCCAGGGCGACAAGTTGATCTTCGCCAGCACCGCGCAGGCGGAACAATACAATGCGCTTCTGAAAAAACTTGATCAGCTAATTGGCGAACAGACTCGCTGGCAGCAATCGCTCGCCGCGTCGTCCGCGAAATAGTCCGACTTCGAGACGTTGCGGCACTCGAGCGGGCGAAATCCTCAAGCTATCGACTCATCTCTCCCTGCAGGAATGCGCGCGCCCTTTTCATTGGCTCCGCATCCTTCAGTTCCTTCGTCGATGAAGCGGTACCGACTGCGCGCAACATCGTTTCGATGATCGACAGGGCGACGCCCAATCGCTGTGAATCGTTGTCGAAGCGGGCCGCCGCTTGGTTCATCGAACGCTCTCCTGCATGGAACGACGCCGACTATGCGCCGGTCTTAATCGGCCGTCATCACTATTTGCGGTAGTCGTCAAATTACGGCATCTAATCGGAATGGAATCCTTTCGGCCCAGTGCACAGATCGCCGTCGAGTATCTCGACGTGCGCAGCGGCGGGCGGGAGCGCGTGAACGTCGGATCGTTGCATCTCGCAAAGGAGATTGCCGACGAACTCGCCGCGATCGGCGCACGGCCCGTCGTGCAGGTTTTCGGGCCCAACGGGTGGGAAGCCGTTCAAATCGACTAGCCGTCGCGGTGCGGGTTCGTCGCGTCTTCGAGCTGCAGCGCGAGCTTTTCGACTTCGGTCGTCCAACCCGGACCATGCCCGTCGACGCGAACGCCTTCCTCCCGCAAGGAGATCGCGTCGATCGCGAACGGGCGGCCGTTCGCGATTTGCTTCGCGCGAACGAGGAATTCGTCGATCAGCCCATGCAGCCGTGCCGGAGCGTCCGTCCTGCCGACGAACACGTCCGCGTGCCGCGAAAGGTTCGCCTCACGCAGCATTGCTCGCAGGCTCGCCGACGATCGGCCCGACATGTGCGTCAAGCTGCTTACGGAGTTGGTAGGCCCGAGGCACTCCGCGCATTCCGAGCCACAACAATACGACCCCGACGGCGAAGAACGCCGCCACGAATGCGAGCGCGGGAATCGCGATGGCCAACGCCACGATGACGAACGGAATCGCCCACAGCATGTAGACGGTGATCTCGCGCCAACCCGTCAGCTCGCCGACGTCGTCGATCACGATTCCGTCCGGTCTGCGCACGGCGAAGAGGATGCCGCGCTGGATGTACCAAAGACCGGGGCCGCCCTTTCGCACTTCGTCCGCGACCTGAGGCCCGGCGAGTATCCCGGCCTGACGATCGTCGCCGTCCGGATCGCTCCAGCTCAGCGAGTTGAACAGGCTGCCGCGGCCGACCTGGTCGTAGGTCCCGTGTTCGACGAGTTCGCCGCGGAGCGTCCCGGTGAAGTCGGACTTGCGCACTGATTCGGCCTCCGGTTTCGACACGACGCCCGTTCGGCGTCGACCTTTAAGTCACATTATGAGACTTGCGGGTCACTTCAAAGGGCTTGTGCTTTTCAGCGACCGGCCATCCGGGGTCTATCGTCGGGATGGTTGTTTCCGGGCGACAAATCCGGGCGGCGCGCGCGCTGCTGGACCTGTCACAAATCGATCTCGCCGATCTCGCCAAGGTCGGACGCGAGACGATCAGCGATCTCGAGATCGGCAAGGACGTGCGCACGTCGACGTTGATGGCCGCGGTCGACGCGCTCCATGCGAAAGGCATCGAGTTCGTGAACGGCCGGAACGGCGAAGAAGGCGTGGTCCTTCACGCGCCGGCCAAGAAGCCGAAGAAACGCGCGTCGCGAAAAGCCAGCCGTTGAATTGGTCGGGGCAGTGGGACTCGAACCCACCCGTCGCCGGTAATCTGCCAGCTCCCGCGGGGATATAAGGCCCGCCTGCACACCCGTGCTTACCCCGTCTATTCGACGGCGGCGCTCGGTATGAGTGGGTGTGCTTTCATTGCGACGCATGTTGTTCGATCGGATGCCGATGGCAAGTGCGGTCGTGACCGATAAGTCACTTTTTGTGGTCGTTGGTCCACATCGTTCGACTTTCGTTCTTGACGACGCGTCGTGCGCCCCTAGGTTGCCCCCGATGTCGAACGCAACGATCAGCTTCGAACCCAGCAAGGCGGCGCGCGTCAGCGCGTACGTGCGCGAAGTCATAACGCTCGCGGCCTGACCGCCGCTTGAGCCGCGCCGCAACTGCGGCGCTCACCGACATCATCACCAGATGGAGAAATCGATGACCCACGTCATCGAAGAGCCCGCGCTGCGCCTTTGGCGCATCTTGCGCGCGGAAGACTTTTTGCGCGTCGACCGTCGTCGGAAGGACGGCCTGGCCAACTGCGAAATCGAGGCGGTGGTATCCGCGCTCGCTCGCGTGCATCCGCTGCCGACCAACGAACGAGATCGCGACGAGTACACCGCGGCACTGAACGGCGATGCGTCTTGTGCGATCGCGCTTGCCGAGCGCGCGCCGACCGACGACGAGCACGCGAGCTGGCTCGTCGTCGCCGCGTCGCGCGGCGCGCGAGAGGCCTGGGGCCTGCTGGTCGACGTGTTCGACGGGGTTCGCCGTCGCGTCGAGCGGGACGGCAGCGCATCCAAGTTGGCGGAAGCGGACACGCTCGACGAGCTGCGCGACGAATGGGCGGCCTTGTTTCGCGACGGTCCGCCGAAAGGCGGCATCGCCGCGATCCTTCGGCCGGACGGCGGCGTCGAGGAGCTTCTGAACTTTTCCGAGGACGAAGACGTCGAGACTGGATCGCCAGGCCCGTCGCTCGTCGTCGTGAAGGCGATCGGCGATCGAGATACGCGCGAGGGCGAGCTACTGTTCGACGCGTATGGCGCGCTGACTCGGCCGCTTCCGCTGGAAACGTCGCCGATCGCGCCCGGGTTGCTGGCCTACATGCTCACGTATCGTTTTCCGTGGGCGGCCGACGCGATCGCGCTGCTGCGCCGGCAGCTCGAAGCGTCGGCGATGTCGGCCCGCGGTTCGCGCATCGGCCCGACGCTGTTCGTGGGACCGCCCGGCTCCGGCAAGACGAGCCTGGCGATGGCGGTGGGACGCCTCCTCGGCCTGCAGCCGACGCTGCTCTCCGTCGCCGCGTCGCTGGACGTGCGGGCGTTGGTCGGAACCGCCCGCGGCTGGGCTTCGCGACAGCCGGCGTTTCCGCTGCTCGCGATGACGCGCGCGAAGATCGCCAACCCGCTGATGATCGTCGACGAGATCGACAAGGCGGCAGGACGCTTCGAAGGACGCATGGAAGATGCGCTGCTCGCGTTCCTCGAGCCGTCGACCGCGGGCTGCTGGTTCGACGAGTGCCTGCTCGGCGCGTGCGATCTGTCGGCGTGTTCCTGGCTCCTCACCGCCAACGATCCCGACGCGATCTCCGACGTGCTGACGTCGCGCGTCGAGGTGGTGGAGGTGCCGCGTCCGTCGGGGCGCGACCTCGACAACGTGCTCGAAGTCGCGAGACGCGACCTCGCCTTCCGCATGCTCGCCGATCCCGAGGATTTGCCGATGCCGCCGGCAAGGGTGATGAAGGCACTGCGGGACGCGCTCGATCAAGGCGCGAACCTGCGCACGGTCCGCCGCGCCCTGGAGCGCCACGTCGCCCACGCCGGCCTCCAACCGCGACGGGCGCACTGATGCCATCGGCGAAACCGAAGCGCACCGCAGGCGAGCGATCGCTCGTGCTGCTCACCGGCTTGATGGACCAAGGCAGGCTGCTCGCGGCCAGCGTCGCCGTCGGTCGGCTCGAACTGCCGGCCCGCCGGACGATGCCGATCATCGACGAGATCGTCGGCTTCTCGGCGATCGACGCGGTGGACGAGCGCGGGGTTCTGGCCGCCGTCACCGACGTGCTGTGGCGGGCCGGCCGGACCGACTGCTTGGTCGTCACGCTCGACGGCATGAACCGCGAGATTCCGGCACTGCTGTCGGGCGGAGCCAGGTTCGGGATCCCGATCGAGCCGGTGCGCGAGCTGGTGCCGGTCCCGCCCGGCCATGCCCCCGGCGCGGCGGCGCACGAGCACCTGAGCGTGGCGCACTGGACCTCGGGCTTGCCGGAGGATCCCGGCGACCTCGCCGGCGCGCACAACGTTGCCTGGAGCCTCTTGCTGGGAATCCTCAAATCCTCAGGGGCCATGAGCGAGGCGCTGTGGCGGCGGCGGATGCAGGGGTTTGTGCCTTGCAGGACTCGCGCAGAGTGATTCGGGCGGCGTCACGAATCACTCCGAGACAAACAGATGACCCTGCCCGCCGTTCTGCTTCCGCCTGCCCGGGGCGCCTTGAGAGGCGTCTATGTCCTGAAGGACCCGTCATTGCCGGTGCCCGTCGCCTTCGACGGCGACGACCGGCCGATTCAATACATGGTCGAGTTCGCGCGCTGGCTACTCGGCCGCCTTCTCGCCGTCGGGACGATTTCCGATCGCGTCGGCGAGGTCGTCCGTTGGTTGCGCTGGTGCGGCGGGCAGGACCTCGATCCATGCGCCCCGGACCCGCAATCGTACGCAAGCTACTGGACGAGGCGATCCAAGCGCGCCGACGGCTCTCCGCGTTCCCGCGCCGGCATCGGCGTTTCGATGCGCCACCTGGAATCCTTCATGGAGTTCTGCGTCGCGTCCGGACGAGCGCCGGCGTTGCCGTATGAGTTGATCGCCAAAAAGATTCGAACGCCGCGCGGCGAGATCGTGGCGATGGTCCCGACCATCCGGCCGGCGCGGCAAGTCCGCGATACCATCATCCTGCCCGAGCCCGAGACGTTCGCCGCGGTCGTGGCCGCGCTCGACGGAGAGATGGCGATCTTCCTGCGGCTCGGACTCGAAGCCGGCGTTCGTACGAGCGAGGGGCCGCGGGTGCTGCAGGCGTGGCGTTGCAAGCGCGATCTGGGCGGCGGCGACTGCGTGGTCACGATCAGGCGCAAGAAGCGACCGGACGGCGCTCCCGTCTATGTCGGCGCGGATCTGGCGCGCGACATCGATGCTTTCCTTCGCCACCGTCGGGACCGAGCCACATATCCGTCGAGGTTCGCCATCGCGCACGCAATCGAGGAGGCCGCGCGCAAGGTCGGAGCGCGCGTGACGATGACGCTGGCACGTCACGCATTCGCGAGCGGCCTGTACCAGGCGCTGCTCGAGCTTGAAGGACCGGACCGTGTCGGCGCACCGCCGCTCGTCGTGAAAGAGGCGATGGGTCACGCCAGCCTCGCGACCTCGGAAAGCTATCTCGATCTCTTCGAGCATGACGTGGACGTTTCGCTCGCGATCGTGCCGCCGGATCGCGCGCGCGATCTGCTGCGTGCCATTCGATGCGCCAACTACGGAGGACGGGCGCGATGAAGGCCGACATGGAATCTCCCGTCGTCTCGATTCCGTCGCCCACCAATCCGGCGCGGCGCATTCCGTTGCGAGGTTGGGCCGATCGCGGAGATCTAGGACATGCGATCCGCGACGTCGTTGCGCTCGCGGACAGGCAGGCGACTGCAACGGCGCTCGCGCAAACCGCGCAGCGTATGGCGCGAGCCCTTGCCGTCGCCGAGGCGACGTTGCGTCGTGCGAAGTGCCTGCGTGTCGCGGATATCGACGATGAGCTCGTGCGCACGATGATGGACGCATTGCTGCGTCAGGGCAGGCTCGACGGAGCGGGCCCGCTGTCCGCAAGGTCGACGCTCGACCACGAAGACGCAGCGCTGTCGATCCTTCGGCGACTGCCGGGGCGCGCCTGCCGCCTTCCGGAACGGGTGGTCTTCGCCCCGACGAACGCGCTCGTTCGCGAACCGCTCGACGAAGGCGCGATCGCCAAGCTCGACGACGCGATCCGCATCGGCATGGAGACGGCCTCGACGCGTGCGAGGTTGTTCGATGCCGTACCGTTCTTGCTGGCGTTCGCCCGGATTTCGGGACTGACGGACGCACAGCTCTTCGAGTTGTCGACCGCTTGCATCGTGAAGGACGTGCGCGGCGCGCACCGGCTCCGATACGTGAAGCATCGCGCCGGCGGGCCGCAGTCGCTGCGCCTGGATCCGGCGCAGGCGATCGCGCTTCGCGAGGTGCGCGATCGATGGCTTCAACTCTCGGCCGGCGTGCGAGCAGCGGCGGCGACGCGCGATCTCGCCTGTCTTTGGGTCGTCGCCGATCGTCGCGGCCGTCCCGTTGCGCAGCGGTACGACCGCCATGAAACGACGATCCGTTCGTGCGTTCGTAGTTGGTGTCTGGCGCGCGACCTGCCGATTGAGATCGCGCGCCGGCCTTTCACGTCCATCAGACGTCTCGCGCTCAAGGAAACGTCGCGCGAAGGCACGATCGATCTGGCCGCCCGCCGCGCCGGCCACGCTGGCGAACTCGATCCGACCTATGTCCGCACGCTTTCGTCCGAGGAAGAGTGCCTTGTTGCGGTGCTTGCCTCGGGAGAAGACCTGCTTCGTCGGGCAGCGAGGTACGCCGATGGCGCCGTCGGCTAAGCCTCTCGAAGCGCTTCCCGCGCCGGCGCACATCTTCGAGCGTCGAGGCGCGAACGTCACCCGCGCGTCCTTGATCGAAGACGACGTTTGGGACGGCGTGAGTGAAACCGAAGGGTGCGGCAAATCCGCGTCCGCTCGCGTCATTCGCTGGCGCGCGGCGATGCACGAGCAACATCGTCTGGGCGTCGCCGGCAGCGCATGCCTTCTCAATTCGGCGAAGCGCCTGTTGCTCGAAACGTCTGGCGACAGGGCGTCGTTCTCGTCGCTCGGAACGTACTTCAACCGACTTAAGCCACTGCTTCGCTGGATGTCGTCGATCGGCGTGCGCGAATTCGGCAATCTCACCGCCGAGGAGTTCGACGCTTTCATGATCGTGCGGTACGGCGAAGGTGCGTGCGCGCGCGATACCGACGAAAGCCTGATCGCCCGAGCCCGCGCCGCGTGTTTGGGGTCGGCAGGTCCGCAGGAGCGGCATCGATTGTTGCAAATACTGAAGGCCGGACAGGCCGCCCGACGCGATGGCAGGCTCAATGACGCAGTCGCGTTCGAACTTCCGGCTTCCAAGGAAGTTACGTCGGGTCGCAACGCTACGCCGTCGTTGAACGACGAAGATTTGGCGCGTCTCGTAGGTGCCGCGCTCAAGACCCTCGTGCTCGCCAGCGAGATCGTGGAGGCGCGCAGGCTCGAAGAGATGGGCCGCAAGTATCGCGGACCGTCCGGACTCGTGCGGAACGAAAAGGGCGTAAACGGTCTCACGCGCTGGGAGGTGGATCTGCAGGCGGCCGCCTACGTCGTCATCGCCGTCTTCACGGTGACGGCGCGGCCGGCGGATATCGTCGAGATGTCTCGCAACTGCATCACACTCCGACGCGCGCCCGGTCGGCTCGGGCATCTCGACGTCGCGATGCTGACCATGCACGACGTGAAATGTCGCCGTCGGGTCGTCCAGAAGCCGGCGCACTCCATCGTTCTCCACGCGATCGAGGCTTTGGCCGCGCTTTCGGATGTGCATCCGAACAGCGAAGGGCGGTTGTTCTTCGTACTTCGGAATCGCCCCACGCGCGGCGACGTGCCCTCGGCGAAGCTGCCAGTCTCGGCGATGGTCGACCGAGTTGCGTCATTCGCCGAACTGAGAGCGGGCTTGGCTACGCGAGTTACGTTGCGCGGGCTTCGCGCGACGGTGTTCGACCGTCTCTGCTGCTATCCGCATGGATTCAGTGCAGCGTACCGGTGGTCGCACGAGGATCCCGACACCACTAGCGGCTATGCGCGTCAGGCGCGCTTTGACGCGATCGCTGATGCCGCCATTCCGAAAGCGATGTCACGGATGCGCAGCCGTGCCCCCTAAGATTTACGTCGGTGCGGAATCGTCGGAAGCCATTTGGGACGCGGTGCGCGCGCTCGGGTGGCCTGACGTTCGCCCCTCGTTGAGCGAAGTCGCGAAGCGATCCGGGGTGCATGTTAGCACGATCAAGCGTGCGCGAGCCATCGATGCGGAACTCGACGCGGCGATTTCCCGTCGGAAGAGTGCAGTCCCGGCCGGCGTATCGAAGCCGGCGGAGGCGCGCGGGGAACTCGTGCGCTTGGCGAACGCCGCGCTTTTGACGGCGGACCGCGACGAGCTTCTGGCGCTAGAGAAGAACAAGGCGCGGAAGCTTGCCGAGCGCGTGGAAGCGCTGATCGACGAGCGGGATCGGCTGGAGGCGCAGATCCAGGAACTGCATCTGCAAATCGCAGAGTTCGAGCGCGTGGGCGCTCGCCGCCGAAAACCCTCTTTCGTCCCCGCTAACTCCAACTCGCGCTGAACTAACGCAACTCGCGACGAAGCATCGACGCTCGAAGGGCCGGCCGCCACGCGTATGATCTGAGCCTATTGTGAGCCGACTTTTCGATTTTGGCCGCTAAGCCTTTGTGCGGGAACGTGTGAGCCGAATTTGCGCGCACAGTTGGCAGGAAATGTGCGGGCACACCATCGGCTCACATAGCTCACCTCTACTACGCCGGTCAGGGGATTCCTTGGATCTGGCGTTCGAACCTGCGGATCGCAACTTCGAGATCTTTCGACCGTCGGAACGCAAGCAGTATCGCAAAGCCGGTAATCAAGATCGGCATGTAGCAGAACCCCGCTAGCGCTCCGAAGATGAGCTGCAGAGCAAAAGCCCCGATCAAGCCGGCTTTGGTAAACAATGTGCAGCCGATCAACGTGAGGAATGCCACACCACCCGAGAGAAATGCGATGCCAGTTTGCCACTCTTCGAGCGTGCTCTCGAGGCGCGTTCGAAAGCTGTCGCGATATGCATCGAACGCGTCCGACGCTCCTTGCGCCGCCGACACCATACGATCCTCAAGTTCACGATGCTTCGGATTAATGTATATGGTGAAATCGTCCGTTCCGTGCAGAGCGGCTTCGTCCATTGCGTTGCGCTCCAGCTCCCGCATTTCGCGCTCCGTTTCAGAAACGATCGCTGCAAATGCATCGTCGGCTTCAAGCAAACGCTCCCGTTGTTGCTCTGCGTTTCCGGGCAAAAACGAGGCAAACGACGCTAGCGCAAGGTTGAGCGCGACTGCGAGTTGAAACAGCGATTGAAAGTTCTGAAGCTCGAACTCTTTTCGGAACAGGTTCTTTTCGTATGGAAGCGACAGCATCGCAGCTATAAAAAGACCCTGCAGAACAAAGACAAAATACAGCCACTTCAGCCGCCGCATCTGTTGACGGTGTAGGTTGCGATCGTACGCGCTCGACGGAAGGAAGAAGCTCATGCGTTGACGCTTTCGCTCCTCAATTTTGGGCTGCGCAACAGTTCATCTTGGAGCAGGCGAGGACTCAAAATCGCTGCTTGGATTCGGGCCCATGTCTTTGACGACAACGGTCCAGCGCACGGAATTGCGCTCAAAGTACTCCGACTGCGCATCAGTACTCTCCGCGAGGCTTCGCACCGAACGAGGCGCGCTACGAAGGCGTCCGATGTACGCGTGCCCTTCGTCGCTTACCCCGGGAGGTGCGCGAAATCTCGGCTTAAGATGTCTAGCAACCGCAGAGACACCCGCGGGCGAACCGGGCCTGACGTCTGGGTAGCTAATTGGAGGGCCGGAAAGGCAAACGAGATTGTGCCAGGGCCTGCTCTTAGGAAGGAAATTGGCAGCGCGCCGCCAGTCACCATCCTCATGTTCCAGGAATGCATCTCGCACGAACCACGGATCGAGCACCGTGCATCCCGCATGAAAGTCAGCAGGGTGACCGGGCCACCAATTATAAAAGAGATATAATGGGTGAAGGTTCGCCGCGCTTGCGTGCTCTTGCAAGGCTTCACACTGTTGTGAATCGAGCGCGGGGTACGACAGATTTTCCTTCTGGCCGTCGAGACGCTTCGCCTGAAACCTGATGCCGAAGTATTCGGCCGGCCCGACAAAATGCATGTCGATATCGCCGCCAACCAAACTCTCGTTATGTGTTTTGTATGCGTCGACCTGGTCGGGATAGTAGCGCCGCAGCCACGCAACAATCATGTCCGTGATCGTGGTTTCGCTGACTCTGGCCGGTTCGGACCATCCGTGTTCAAGCGTATCCCAGACGGTGGCGGCGAGCTGCACGAAGCCGTCGCACAGAGTCGCGCCATCGGGCTTTGTCCAAAACACGTTGCCGGTACCCGCAGATATCGAGAGCGAACCTTTTTACTGAACAATCGTGCCAAATTGTCACTTATTGATGAAAGGCCGACATTAGGTCGGGGCGAACCGGCGAATGCGTCATCGGGCGGGCAGATGGACAAACAGCAAAGGGGGGAGCTGCAAAAGCTCGCAACGATTTACGTGGACGCGTTTCGGGAAGCGGCCGTGCAGGGTCGCGACGACGTTGCACGTATCCTTCGCAGCCCCGGTTGGACTCTCCACGAGCTTGGCGCGATAGAGCACACGCCAGAACTAGTTCAAGCGCTGGCAGACCTGTCGCAACGTGCTGCGGAATACCTTGGAGCTACCAAAGGTAACGAAAGCGCCATTCGCAAAATTGCAGAACAGTGCGCCTTCGAATTGAAGGACGAATCCAATCCCGAAGTTCTGACTTCAGGTATCGACCGCCTAATCGACACGATCTTGACCCGTGCAACTACGGTGATCGAGGGCATATATCCGAATTACTTATTTCATCTCGCCGGCGCTGACGTGAGCATCGGACCAGTTCGAGCGACAACGACGCAGCGTTTCGATCAGGAGCTTCGCGAACGACCGGAGGGCGAGCTCGTCCGGTTGGTGCCAGGGAAACGGCTGACTTACACGGAATTTCCAGAGCCGGGTGACGCGTGGACCTTCACGATCCACCCCGTATGCTGGGTTGTTTCCATCGTCGGCGCCCCGGAGAATGCAGACGAAGAGGCCAAGTGGTTGATCGACGTGGCCGTCAGCTATCTCCGTCTCCTCGTTCCAGAACGTGGTCCGCTTTTCCCCAAGATTGGCGACGTTGAGCCTCACCCGTTTTTTCCACATCACGAGAAGGCGGGGATCAAGCTTACTTGCACAGCAGCATCGTTCGGCAAAGTTTCGTTGCCGCCGACGTATTCAATAACGCCGCTCATTCAGCGCGCCATAGCCACCGACTCGTTCAAGGCGAATGCGGATGCGATTTTTAACGCACGTCCGAAATCGCTCGGCGAGCAGATTGGCCGTGGACTCGGCTGGCTCGCACGCGGTCGTCAGGCCGCCGATCGCGCTGAACGGTTCCTGTATTTCTTCACAGCGATCGAGGCCGTTCTCACGCGCGACGACAAGACTTCGCCGGTCGTACAGACCATTGCTCGACATGCCGCGGTCATGCTGACGGACGACAACGGGGGTCGAGCAGAGCTCGCCTCGCTTCTAAGAAAACTCTACTCAAATCGATCGGCCCTCATTCACGGCGGCGACCCTTCGGTAATCTGGACGAGCGCGAACACGCTGCAGCAGATCGCCGAGAGCATTTTCTTCTTGCTTGTCCGCACGCCTGATTTGGCGCGAAAGCACGAGAGCTTCTGCGACGAGCTCGCGCGCGCGACGTATGGTTTGCCCTGGAGCGGCCGTCCGCAAATCTAGCGCGGATTTCGTCCGTACGTCGCGCACCGTTCGCCCACGTCGTTAGCCGGCGACGGATCTTCGCGACGGGGGCGACCACAGTCGATCTTTCGTCACGTGCGCGACGCCCAGCGACTTACCGTCCGAGCGAAACAACTCGATCTCGCCCGGACCAACCTTGATGCAGGTGAGCAGCCGGTTGAGTTCGGCGGCGAACGCGAGGCGCTCGTCGATGGTGGCGGTTTCAAGTTCCCGGGCACGCTTCCAAGCTTCGATGACGTCGAATTTACGCGGCCCGCCTGCCTTCGCAGCCGCGAGCGCATGCGCCGTGGCCTCTTCGCGCAACGCCGCTTCCTCTTCGGCAAGGTCACCCACGAGTTTCAGGATGTCCGGCGGCGAGACCTTGCGACTTGCGAACTCGTGTAGCAGCGCGCCGCGCTTCGCTGCCTTCTCGGCGGCGCGACCGCTGGCGAGCGCGGACGCGCGCCGGTGCATCGCGACGGCGTGGTCGGCCTCGCCGATGAATTGGAGTGCGAGAACGACGGTGTAGGTTTCAAGCTTGTCGAAGGGAAAACGCGGAGGGTCGTCGCAGTGCTCACCGCGAATGTGGTTGGAGCAGACGGCATAGGCAAGATCGCCCGTACCCGGACTCGAACGTCCCTTGTTCTGGCGGTAGATCGGCGAGCCGCACGACGCGCAGACCCCGAGCCCCCTAAACAGGTTCGAGAACCTTTCACCCTTCTGGCCAGGCTTGTTGCGCCGGCTCGCGCGCGCATCCGCCTCGTTGATGAACGTCACCAGGTCGATCACGGGCGGGTAGTAATCGGCGACCTCTTCGCCGACGGGAACGCGCACTCCGTTGACCTTCTTGTGAGGCTGGAAAAAGCCGACGACCTGGCGATTTCCCAGGATCTTCTTCACGTATGTTTCACCCCATCCTTGCTTGCGCGCGATCGGCGGGACGCCCTCCTGATTGAACACGCGCGCGATCTTTCGGGGCCCGATACCGCCGATTGACATCGCGTAGATCCGTTCGACGACGGCCGCGGCCGTTGGAATGAGACGGAACTCGCCGACGGTTCGGTCGAACTCGATCCAGGCGGGCGAGATCGACGTCATCGGCTTCAGGGAGATCGTCGCGCGCTTGCCGTCCCAAGTTTCAGCGAGGCGGTCGCTCTTCACCTTGCTTTCGTCGTGACCGCGCTCGAGCTTGCCGATCAGGCGCTGCAGAAGGCTCGAGTCCTTGCGAAGGAGATCGACGCTGTACCGGACGCGGTCGAACAGTGTGATGATCTCGACCCCGTGATTGACGATCTGTTGGATCACGGCGACGGCGTCGTAGGGCGGCATCCTGCTCAGGCGATCGAGAGATTCGATCAGGAGGATCGACCCAGGTCGTACGGTCCCTTGCGTGATGGCCGCCAGGAACCGACCGAGCGCACCTTCCTTGACGTTGTCGCCGCGGAAGGCGCTTCGGCCCAGATCCTTGAGGGTTTCGTCCAGCCGGTAGCCGTTCTCCTGGCACCAGCGCTCGGCCAAGGCGAGCTGTCGTCGTTCGGAATCTCCGGCCGCCTGTGCGGAGCTGGAGAAGCGGATATAGCTGATAGCTAAAGGTTTTTCGGTCATCCCCAGGGTATCCGCGTAGACCTTGCAAGGCGCAACGCGGTGCCGGGGCGTATGGGTCACACGAGCAGCAAATTATGCGCACCAGCCGCAGCGATTTCGAGCGCACGGCGCGCGCTTTCCTGGCCCCGCACGTCGGCGAGATCGGCATGCGAAGGTGCATCGTCGCGCGGCGTTGCGGGTGCCGGTTGCGACAGGATCTGCGTGCCTTTGAAATGGTTGATCAGCACCAGCAACGATTGCGGCGCGATGATTTCGAGCGGGCCGGCCCAGGCTGCTTCGCCGCCTTGTGCAGCGGGACAGATCAGGCCGCGCTCGCGCGACACCGCATCGATCGCCGCGGGCAGCACGCCAGTGACGGATGCGATCTGCCCGTCGAGCGCCAATTCACCCAGCGCCGCGAAACGCGCCAGCTCGTCACGCGGCAGCACCTCCATCGCGCCGAGCAGGGCCAGCGCGATTGGCAGATCGAAATGCGAGCCTTCTTTCTGGACGTCGGCCGGCGCGAGATTGACCGCGACACGTTTGGCCGGCAGCGACAGGCCCATCGCGTAAAAGGAGCTGCGCACGCGTTCGCGACTTTCCGCGACCGCCTTGTCGGGCAAGCCGACGACGAGAAACCCGGGCATGCCGTTGGTGATTTGCGCCTGCACGTCGATCGACTGCACGTCGCAACCCCGAAAGGCGACCGTATGGATCCTGGCAACCATTGCGAGAGAGTGCGCAAAAACGCGACGATCTCGCAATATATTTAACGGTTATTCGGCGGCAAACGCGTTCATGTGGGCTGGCGCGCTGCGGTCGGCGCGCTTTTCCGCCACCGCCCGTGCACGCAACAACATGCCGAGCCGCGCCGCTTCGGTTTCGAGCCGTGCCGCGCTGGCGCCGCCGAAACCAAGTACCAGACCGAAGCTGGGCAGCGCCGGATCGCAGAAATCCGACAGGCGCATCACGCCAAAGCCCGCCACCCGGCACGACGCCACCAGCTCGCGTTCCGCCGCCGCATGTTCGAGATCGATCGTCGCCGTGAAGGTCAGCGCATCGGCACGCAACGAGCGGCCGGGCTCGAGATAGCGCGTGATGCCGCTGCAGAATGCATCGAAGCGCACCGTCGCTTCGCGCCGCAGCCGGTCGAGATGCGCATCGAGCGCACCGCTGGTGATGAAGCCGTGCAACACCGCCTGGTGCAAAGTCAGCGTGTCGTTGCCGCTCAACATCAATTCAGCGAGCAGCTGTTCGGCAACGGCGGGCGGAGCCACGACATAGGCGAGATCGATGCCCGGCGCTGCGATCTTGCCGAACGAACCGACCAGCACGCTGCGCGGATGCGAGCCGGCAGCGGTGATTGTCGGATCCAACAATAGATTGCCGCCGAGATCGTCCTCGACGAACCAGCCGTCAACGCCGCTCGCCCAATGATGCAGCGCGGCGCGGCGCGCATTGCAAAAACGTGCACCGATCGGCGTCGAAGCGCCGAGACTGACCAGCGCGAAGCGCGCCGTGTGCACGACACCGCGTGCGAGCGCGACCTGGATGTTGGTCGGATCGGCGCGAAACCCGATCGGCGTGCCGATGGCGCCGAGGATCGCGGCGCGATGCAGACTATCGCCGGGCGATTCCACCCAGGCTTCGCGCGCATCGTCGAGCAACGCGCCGGCAACCAGGCGCAGCGCCGCTGCGCGCGACGGCAAGATCAGAATATGTGCCGCGTCGATCGAACGGCCGAGCGTATCGCCGAGCCGCCGTGCCAGTTCCTGCCGCAACGGCATGTAGCCTGCAGCTGCGCCAGGGCGCAGCGCGCCGACGCCAAGCTGCGTCGCAATGCGTTTGTGCAGGCGTGCCCACGTATCCAGCGGAAAGACGTCCCAAGGCATATCGCCAGGCGTGAGCATCAATTCCCTCATCGCGCGCCATCGATCATTCGGGCTGAGACGCACGCGGCATAGGCGAAATTCCCTCTGAACTGCCGATCGCAGCCAAAAATCGACCGGACGAATACGGCGACTTACGGCGCTTCCAGGGCGACCTGGCCGCGCACGCGCAGCGGTGCGAAATGGGCGCGATATTCGGCCGGCGTCATGCCGGTGCTGCGCTTGAACAGGCTGCGGAAGAAGGCGACGTCGTCGTAGCCGACTTCGGTCGAGATCGACTGGATCGCTTTGGTGTCCCGTTCGAGCATCGACTTGGCCGCTTCGATGCGCAGCGCCTGCAGATAGGCCGCCGGCAGCCGTCCGGTTGCGGCCTTGAAATGGCGCACGAACGTGCGCGCACCGAGGCCGCAACGATCGGCCAAGGTCTGAGTCGAAACGTCGTCGCGATAATTCGCCTGCAGGAACGTCTCGGCGACGCGAATTCGTTCGTCGCTATGCGGCTGCGAGATCGGCAACATCGCATAGCCCGATTGATGGATGCGCGGCATCGGCAACAGCAACGCCTTGGCGCACTGCACCGCGACTTCATGGCCGCACAGTTTTTCGACCAGATACAGGCTGACATCCATCGATGCGTAGACGCCGCCGCTGCACAGCATGCGCTGGTCTTCGGTGACGAACAGGTCGGGACGCCAATTCACTTTGGGATAGCGCTTGGCGAAATCGTCGCCTTTCGCCCAATGCGTCGTCGCAGTACGGCCATCGAGCAAACCGGCTTCGGCGAGATAGGCGGTGGCCATGCAGACGCCTGCCACATACGCGCCTTGCTCGTAATGGTGGCGCAGCCACGGCAGCATCGACGCGTTGTCGACCAGCCGAAGATCCATGTCCAAACCCGACGTCGACACGATGAGGATGTCGGTATGGTCGACATCCTCGACCGCGCCATCGGGCGTGACGACGAGGCCGTAAGAGCTACGGACGGGCTTGCCGCCCAACGTTACGGTGCGGACGCGAAACGCCGGTTGGGTTGGACGATCGTGCAGCTCATTCCAGAGCGCACCGGCGGCGTGAAAGATTTCCACCGGCACAACTGCCGTCGAAGAAAGACCTTCGTCCAAAAGAACAACCGTCACATCCAGCACGAACTACTCCTTACGTCCTCGTCTTTTCACGGCTGCGATCTCAGCCCGCGGTGAGCGGGCAGATCCGGGTCACGACTTCCGAAATGCGCGTCGCGGGGAAGCCGCTGATGCGCGCATGTTCTTTAATCACTGCTTCGTCCTTGGCCAGGTAGATGCAGAACGTCTTGTCCTTCGCCACGAACGACTCGACCCACTGCACGCCGTCCAGTTTCGCCAGCGCGTCGTTCGACGTCTGCGCAGCACCTTTGAGTTGCTCGGCGTTCAGCGTGTCGACGCCCGGGATGTCTCGCTCGATCACATACTTCTTCATGGTTCATTCCTCCGTTGTGGGGAGCGGGAACCTGCAGTTTCGCCAGTCCCAGAGGAAGGAGGCGATCCAGACAACAAGCAGGGGTGATCATGCAGCAGGACCATTGGACGTCGTTCGTCGTGACGCGCGATCCGTTACTAGAAATCGTTCAGCCGGATCGTGCGGGTACGGGCACGCGAAAAATCGGGTTGTTGCCGACACGCAGAAACGACAAGCGGTCTTCGGCCGGCGACAGCAAAACACGATGCGTATTCAGCCAATCGGCGCCGATGACGAACTCGTGATCGGTCTCGGTAACGATGTGGCTGCCGGTGTAGATGCGTTTGTCCGGACGATCGCTGAGGATGGCGAAGCGCGGCGCATCCAACGTCTCATCTTCAAATGCAAATCGCCGAAAGCGGCGATTTTCCAACAGCACCGGCTGTCCGTCGACGCCGCGCGTCGTACCGACCTGCACGCTGTTGCCGTCATTCGCATCGATACCGAGCTGGTACAGTGCACGGCGCGCAACACTCGAAAACGGCGCACCGCTATCGAGCAGCGCGCGCAATACGACGCCGTCGAGTTCGATTTGCACGATGGCGCGATAGCGCTCGCTGTGCCGCAAGCGCGAAACACGCGCGCCATCGGGGGTCGGCGCGGTGCCGCGCGGATAAAAACGCAGCGCAGAATTCGGCAGGTCGAATTCGACGTCCCAGTCCCACAGGAATTCGTTTCCCAGCAGGCCGGCAATGCCGGGGCCGAACCCGCCGCTGGCGAGCACCCACAACTGTTTGCGCGCGCGCGGATTTGGCAGGCCGTCGAGTTCCATGCCCGGCTGCACCGCAAGCTCAACTGGCAGCGGGCCGCCGATGCCACGCGCTGTGAAGTTGGTGCGACGCAGATCGAGCGCGATCGCGTCCGCGACGGTGCGGTCCAGCACCGAGCGGGTGGATCCGGTATCGACCAGGAACCGCAACTCGTGACCGCGCACGCGCGCAAGAACGGTGGGGCGGCCGCCAATATCGGCCGAGGCCGGCAACGTGAAGATGCCGCCTTCATCGGCCTGTGCCGCACGCATGCACGCAGCCGGCAGGACGTTCGACAAGAACGGCGCCGCGGTCAGTCGCAGCGCCTGTCGTCGTGTTAGCGCCTCACTCGGCGCCACGGGCATAGACGACGCGCCCGCTTTGGAAAGGAAAGTCCTGGTTTGCATCGCTCGTCGGGCGGAAGACCGGGCCACCTTCGTAAGTGAACCACAATTTCCGTTCCCGCGATTGCACATAAACACGATGTGCGTTCAACCAGTCGGCGCCCAGCAACAAGTCCCAGCCGCCGTCCTGGCTGAGATGCGAGCCGGTGTCGCCACGCGTCTCTGCAATCAGATCTGCAATCGCGATGCGCGGCCGCTGAATTTCTTCCTCGCCGATTTTGAAGCTGCGGAATCCGTGCGAGCGTATGTCGATCGGCTTGCCGTCGATCCCGCGCCAACGGCCCGACACAGCAAGATCCGGATCGGACGGCGCCACGCCCAACCGTCGCGCAGTTCGCCAGGACATCACAGTCTGTGGCGCGGCAGAGTCGAGCAGCGCCAACAACGACACGCCGTCGATTTCGACCTGCAGCATGGTTTGAAATGCGTCGCCGCCGCGCAGATCGACGTGATCGGGAACGGCACTCCACGGCGTCGGCGCGACGTCGCAGCTTTTGCTCTGGTACATCGCGACGCGCTTGTGCGGCAGGTCGAATTCGACGTCGGCCTTGCTCCAGAAATCGTTGCCGAGCACGCCCGCAATCCCGTCCGTATGTTGTGCTGCGGGCGCCAGCGCCATGCGCAAGTCACCTGGCGCTGTCGCGCCCGGTAATTCGAGCGCCGGCACCGTCACGCGTTCGAGCTTCATTTCGCGACCGGCGCCATAGACGCGCAGACCCGATTTGTCGTCGCGCGGCAGCGACAGACGTTCGGCGATGCCGCGATCGATTTGCGTCATGTTGGCGCCGGTGCCGATCACGAAATCGACCTTCTCGCCGCGAATCTTCGCCGGCAACAGCGCGATCGTGCCTTGCATGCGTACGGGGAATTCGCTGATCCGCACCAAGGTGCATTCGGCCAGCGCCGGGCCGGCAAGCGTCGCCGCAGCCAACGCTACTGTCACAAGTCGAAGCATCGTGTCCCTCGATTCAAGGTCGAAGAGACGCTCGCCGATGCGGCGCACGCGCGATAGGTCGCGACGGTGACGGAGCGTGACGGCCACAATCGGCGTCACGCATTGCTGCCAAGCAGCGCGAAGTAAGCGTTCGCTATTTCGGCGGCTGCGCGAACACCGGCCCGCCTTCATACGTGAAGTAGACGCGGTGCTGCGAATTCGAAATCAGGATTCGGTGGCTGCGCATGAAGTCGAATCCCAGCAGCATATCCGCTCCGCCGGAGCGGTCTTCCAGGCGCGATCCGGTATGGGCGAAGCCGGCAGTCATGCCGGACGTCAAACGCAGATTTGGATTCTTGATCGTTTCGTCGCCGATTTCGAACGTGTCGAATTTCTGCATCGCGCCCTCAAGTACGCGATTGTCGGCGCCGTGGCCTTTGACGCTGCCGGCCGTGCTCATGCCGAAATAGTCGGCGACTTTGCGCCCCACCGCAGTCGTGCTTGCGCCGGTATCGAGCGATGCGCGGAACTGCACGCCGTTGAGCTTCACCGGAATGTCGATTCCGTCCTTGTTCGCAAGCATCTCGACACTGTCGGCCTTTTCGGGCGCCCAATAGGCAAGCACCGCACCGTCACAGCCGACTGGCTGGAACAGTTTCATCTCGCCGGCTTTGAAATTCAGTTCGATGTCGACCTTGCCGAAGAAATCGAATCCCAGCACGCCGGCCAGTCCGCCCGGAAAGCCGCTGGCATTCACCAGCAAACGTTTGGGCGGCATTTTGATGCCGCCGATTTCCAGATCGTCGAACGTCGCTTGCTGCAGGCGAATTTCGCCGCCCATCCCCATCGCACGATAGGGTGCGTCTTCCAGCGACAAACCTGCTTTCTTGACCGTCTTCATGTCGAAGATGGTGCGAAACGCACCGGTATCGATCAGCAGCCGGATTGGTTCGCCGCGCAGCTTGCCCGGAATGAAAGCCTGGTTGCCGCGAATTTCGAGCGGCAACTTTCCCATTTCGGCGAGTTTGCAGTCGCCGTGTGCGGTCGTTGCGACGCCGACAAACAACGCAACAAGGGCGGCGGTCTTCAACATCATGGTTTGCTCGCAGGTGTTGTTGAAGGCGGCGCAAACACGTTGCCGCTGCCCTCGTAGGTGAAGAAGATCTTTTTGTCGGTGTTCGAAATGAACACGTGATGGGCACGCAGAAAGTCGAAGCCCAGCAGCATGTCGGTGTTGCTTTTCGAACTGAGTCGCGTGTCGCTGGCGGTTGATGTCGTATTCAGCGCATCGAACACGGTGAAGGTCGGGTTTTTGATCAGCTCGTCGCCGATTTCGAACGTCTTGAACGCGTGGCGATACCCGTCGACCTTGCGTCCGTCGATGCCAACGCCGCTACGCTTTTGCGCGTCGGCCGCCGCGGCGGCGTCCATGAATTTTGCCATGCGCGCCGTCATGACCGTCGTCGTGGCACCAGTGTCGAACGTTGCAGTCAGCGGCTGTCCGTCGACGCGCACCGTGATCTGCGGCGTACCCTTGCTGATGATGTCGACCACGTCAGCGCGATCGGGCGCCCAGTACGCCATGTTGGCGTCGGCGCAGCCGTCCGACTTAAACAGCACGATCTTGCCGTTCTTTACGTCGATCTCGACGTCGAACAGGCTGAAGAAATCAAAACCGAGAAGCGATAGCTCTTGTTTTCCGAGCGCCTTGTTGATGAGGAAGCGCCGGTCGGGAAACGGAAACCCGCCGATGACGAGGTCCTTCATCATCGCCCAGTCGACGCGACTTTCGCCGCCGACGCCGGTGACACGGCCAGCTTCGCGCGTGTCGAGATTTGCCGCTTTGGCGATCGCCTGGTCGATCAGCGTCACGCTGGCGCCGGTATCGACGATCATCTTGAATTTCTGTCCGCCGACGGAGGCGTCGACCAGCAACTGGTTGCCGCGCACCGTCACCGGCAGCTCGGCGACTTTTTGAAACTTGCATTCGGCGACGGCGTTCGTCGTCGCGAGCGCTATGGCCAAGAAAAGCAACGAGCCAAATCCGACCCTTGACCGCATGGCTCTCGTCCTCTCCAAAGCGCGTGTGTTGAGCGGCACGAAACATCGCAACAACGGAGCGATCTGAAAAGAGTGCTGGTTCACGCTGTCGAGACGCTTGCATACGGCGCCGGGATGCGCAGGCTGGTCGGCACATGCGTATCGTGATCCTCGGCGCGGGCTATAGCGGTACTGCGCTCGCGCTTGAGCTGGTCCGGTCGCGACCGCATCTGCGTCCGACATTGGTTGAATCGAGCGCGCGCTTTGGTCCGGGCCTGGCCTATGGCGCGGCCGAAGAGCGGCATGCACTGAACGTGCGCGCCGGCCGCATGGGCGCGTTCGCCGACGCGCCCAACGATTTCGCACGTTGGGCAATCGGCACGGCCGACGATGTGTTCGCGCCGCGCCCGGCCTACGGGCGGTATCTCGAAGCGTTGCTCGAGGCAGCACATGAACGCGTCGAACGCGTCGCCGGCCGCGCTGTCGCCATTACGCCTGCAGGTAATGAATTTACGGTCCGGCTTGCGGATGGGCGCACGCTTGCCGCGGATCACGTGGTGCTGGCGCTTGGCAATCCAGCGCCGGCGCGCCCGCGCTTTGCCGACGCGTTCGGCGAATATTGGGTCAATGATCCGTGGGACGCGGTTGCGCGCAACAAATTGGCCGGGCGCGATGGTGCGATCCTGGTGCTGGGCACCGGTCTCACCATGGTCGACGTCGTGCAAAGCCTGCGCGCCGCCGGTCATCGCGCTCCGTTGATCGCCCTGTCGCGCCGCGGCTTGTTGCCGAACATCCATCGTGCGCCGCGCGCCTGGCCGCCCTTTCTCGACGATATGCACGGCGCGCCGCTGGCCAAGATCGTGCGCCGCGTGCGCGACGAGGTCGATCGCGCAGCGACGCAGGGAGTCGATTGGCGGCAGGTGTTGGAAGGCGCGCGACCGTCGGTGCAAGCCTTGTGGCGTGCCGCCGATCCGGCGACGCGCAAACGGTTTTTGCGCTGGCTGCGTCCGTACTGGGACGTGCATCGCCATCGTCTGCCGCGCGTGCCCGCCGTGCATGTGACACGGCTGCGCCGCAGCGGCGTGTTGCGCATCGAAGCCGGCCGCATCATCGCGGCCGAACGCGCCCGCGATTCGGTGCGGCTGACGGTTGCGCTACGCGGCGGCGGCGAGATCGAGCATCGCGTGGCCGGCGGCATCAATTGCACCGGCCCCGATCACGACTATGCGCGCAGCGAAGATCCGTTGCTGCAGCAGCTGCTGCGTGATCGCATGATCGCGTGCGATCCGTTTGGCTTGGGTTTGGTCGTCGACACGGCCTGGCGCGTCGTCGACGGACTTGGAAAGGCCCAGCCGCAAATCAGCGCGCTGGGCCCACCCACACGCGGCGCGGTGTGGGAAATCACATCCGTGCCGGATATTCGCGAGCAGGTGGCCGAGCTGGCCGACCGCCTGCTTGCAGACGTGCCCGCCTAGGCGGCTTTCACACCGGCGATGAAGTCGTTCACTTCGCCGGTCAGCTTGCCGGCGTTGCGGGCCAGCTCGCCCGCCGCGCCGAGCACCTGCGTTGCCGCCGCACCGGTTTCGGTGGCGGCTGCTTTGACGCCAGTGATGTTGGTTGTGACGTCCTGCGTGCCGGCCGCGGCTTGCTGCACGTTGCGGGCAATTTCCTGCGTCGCCGCGCCCTGCTCGGCCACCGACGAGGCGATGCCGCTGGAGATCGCGCTGATTTCGCCGATCGTGCCGCCGATCGCCTGAATCGCGATCACCGCCTGTTGCGTCGCGCTTTGGATATGCGTGATGTGCGAGCTGATTTCTTCGGTCGCCTTGGCAGTCTGCGCCGCCAACGATTTCACTTCGCTTGCAACCACCGCAAAGCCCTTGCCCGCTTCGCCGGCACGCGCTGCTTCGATGGTCGCGTTCAGCGCCAGCAAGTTGGTCTGGCCCGCGATGTCGGCGATCAACTTGATCACTTCGCCGATCTTCTCGGCGCCCGCGGCCAGCGCCTGCACGGTTTCGTCGGTCCGCTTTGCGTCGTCGACGGCGCGCGCCGCGATCGTCGCCGACTGACCGACCTGACGGCCGATCTCGGCAATCGACGCGCTGAGTTCTTCGGCGGCGCTCGCCACGGTCTGCACGTTGGCCGAGGCTTCTTCCGCAGCGGCGGCGACGTTCAGCGCCTGGCTGTCGGTGCGGCCCGCCGTCGTCGTCATCGATTGCGCGGTCGCTTCCATTTCGGTTGCGGCTGCTGACAACGCATCGGCCAGTGCGCCGACTTTGACTTCGAACGTCTGGGTCAAGCTTTCCAGCGACGCGGCGCGGCGTTCGCGCACTTCGCGTTCGCGCGCCTGTTCGGCCGCCAGCTTGTCGGCGGTCAGCATGCTTTGTTTGAACACCTGCACCGCATCGGCCATGCCGCCGATCTCGTCGCGGCGCCCGATGCCGGTGATCTCAGCGTTGAGGTCATGCGCGGCCAGGCGCTGCATCGCGTCGGTCATGCGCGTAATCGGCTTCGACACGGCGGTGATCAGCGCGAAGCCAGCACCGACGCACAGCAGCGCGGTCACGACCAGTGCGACGATGATCCAGATCCGCGCCGACGCGTAGGTTTTGGCCCCATCATCGGCAATCGCCTGGCCAGTGCGCGTATTATATTCGATGCCCTTCTCCAGCGCGTCGCGCACGTCAGCGAACATCACGCGCATGTCTTCCATGTAGAAGTTCGCGGCTTCGTCGAACTTCCCGGCGGCGACCATCTCTTCGTATTTCTTGTGCGCGGCCATGTAGGTCGACCAGGCCTTCACCGACTTGTCGGCGATGGCACGCTCTTCGCCGGGATCGACCAGCACTTCGTAGGCTTTCCACGCTGTTTCGCGGCCGGCAATCGCCGTGTTGCCGCTGTCGGCATAGCGCGTCCGTTCGGCGGCGGTCTTCACGATCAGCTGGTTTGCTTCGGTAACGCGCGTGCGCTCGCTCAGCGCCGACACTTTTCCAAGATAGCCGGTCGACGGCAGCGAGTTGTTGCGGATGTCGGCGGCGACGGCGTTGACCGCGGCGAGACGCTGCACGCCAAACAAACCCAACGCGACGGTGACAACGAGCACGAGCGCAAACGCGATCGTGACTTTCGTCTGGATACGCAGATTGGCGAAGAAATCGAGCATGGGAGTCTCGTCGCAAAGGCCGGCGAAATTGCCGTGCGTGGCGACGTAGACCGCCTCTCTTAAAAGAGCTTGAAAGCCTTTTTGCGCATGCTGTGGAACGACAGCGTGATGCCAGCTTCCTGCTATGCGATCAACCGATCGCGCGGCGTTTATTCGTCGATCTTTTTCAGCAACGGACCCAGCGCACGCCCGCCCAGAATATGCGCATGCAGGTGCGGCACTTCCTGATGACTGTCAGGGCCGACATTGAAAATCACGCGATATCCGCTGTCTGCAACCTTTGCTTCGCGCGCGATGCTGCCGATGGCGCGTACATAGGCGACGATCTCTTCGTCGCTGGCACGTGCGGCAAAATCGTCGAAGTCGACATAGTTGCCGGTCGGCAGCACCAACAAATGCGTCGGCGCTTGCGGATGGATATCTTTGATAGCGACCGCATGCCGGCCGTCATGCACGCGCGGCGACGGGATCTCGCCACGCAGGATGCGCGCGAAGATGTTCGAGCTGTCGTAGCTGCGCATCAGCGTTTCCTCGTCTCAAGTACGGCGGCAACGTCGTTTGGATCGAGCCCGCAATCGGCCCACAGCACCAGCAGGTGATAGAGCAGGTCGGCGCTTTCCGCGGCCAACGCGTCTTTGTCCTGTACCAACGCAGCGATCACGGTTTCGACTGCTTCTTCGCCGACTTTCTGCGCGATCTTGGGACGGCCTTTGGCGAACAGCTTGGCGGTGTACGAGCTTTCGGGATCGGCGCCGCGCCGTTCCAGAATCACCGCCCAAAGTTCATCGAGTGCCTGCATCACGCTGCCTCGCGTACGGGAAGTCCCGCCGCCGCCAGCGCGCGTTTCGCGTCGGCGATGGTGAATTGTCCGAAGTGAAAGATTGACGCCGCAAGCACCGCCGATGCGCCACCGTCGCGAACGCCTTCGACAAGATGATCCAGCGTGCCAACGCCGCCCGACGCAATCACCGGCACCGTCACCGCATCCGACACAGCGCGCGTCAGCGCCAGATCGAAGCCCGATCGCGTGCCGTCGCGGTCCATCGAGGTCAGCAGAATTTCGCCGGCGCCCAGCGCTGCAACCCGACGCGCCCAATCGACCGCGTCGAGTCCGGTCGCGGTGCGTCCGCCATGGGTGAAGACTTCGAATCCGGCGCCGACCTGTTTCGCATCGATCGCAACCACGACGCATTGGCTGCCGAATTTGGTTGCGAGCTCGGCGATCAAGTCGGGTCGTGCGACCGCAGCGCTGTTGACCGAAATCTTGTCGGCGCCCGCCAGCAGCAATTTGCGCGCGTCGTCGATCGACCGCACGCCGCCGCCGACCGTCAGCGGCAAGAACACCTGGCTCGCGGTCTTCGCGACGACGTCATAGATCGTGTCGCGCTGTTCGTGGCTGGCGGTGATGTCGAGAAAGCAAAGTTCGTCGGCACCGGCGGCATCGTACAGGCGCGCCTGCTCGACCGGATCGCCCGCGTCGCGCAGCTCGACGAAGTTCACACCCTTGACGACACGGCCCGCTGCCACGTCGAGACAGGGAATGACACGCAGCTTGAGCATCAGCTTGGGAAAAGCGCGATGGCTTCGACTGGATCGACGCTGCCGTCATACAGCGCGCGGCCACAGATGACGCCGGCAATGCCGTCTTTCTCCGCAGCGCGCACGGCCAGCAGATCTTGCATCGAACCGACGCCGCCCGATGCGATCACCGGAATCGACAGGCCTTTGGCAAGCGCAACCGTCTCGGCGATGTTGACGCCGGTCAGCGCGCCGTCGCGATCAATGTCGGTGTAGATGATCGCCGCCGCGCCGGCATCCTGCACGCGCTTGGCATGATCGAGCGCGCGAATGTCGGTGGTGACGGTCCAGCCATCGGTCGCAACGAAGCCGCCGCGCGCATCGATGCCGACGGCAACGCGATCGGGGAATTGCTTGCACGCTTCGACCACGACATCGGGTTCGGTCACCGCGACGGTGCCAAGCACGACACGTTCGACGCCACGGTCGAGCCAGTAATGCACGTCGGCGACTGTCCGAACGCCGCCACCGAGCTGGATCTTGAGTTCTGCCGACCAGGCGATCGCCTCGATCGTGCCGCCATTGACCGAACGCCCCTGCACCGCGCCGTTCAAGTCGACGACATGCAGCCAGGTGAAGCCCTGCCGTTCGAATTTCAGGGCCTGCTCGACCGGTTCGTCGTTGAACACGGTGGCCTGGTCGAGGTCACCGCGCAGCAACCGCACGACCTTGCCGTCCTTCAAATCGATCGCCGGAAACAGAATCATGAGCGCCCCTTCAGGTCAGCGTCTTGAAGTAATAGCGCCCAGCAACGGGCTTGCCGTCCACCATCGCATAGCGCGGATGGGTACCCCACTGCATGTAGCCCATCGTTTCGCACAATTGGAGGGCGGCCGTCTGGGTCTCGCGCACGTCGAGATTGATCACTTCGAAGCCATGCTCGCGGGCCTTGTCTTCGGCCGCGCGCCACAACATGCGCGCCAGCCCGTGGCCGCGCGCCCAGGGCGCCATGAAAGCGGTAGTGAGCGTGATCGACTTGGCCTGCGCCTCGTTGTTGCGCGCCGGCCGAACCAGTTGCAGCGAACCGCCGATCACCCCGTCGAGGCGGCCGATCAGCAGCATCCGTTCGGGCACCATCAGCACGCCCTTCCAATAGCGCTCCATCACGTCGCGCGGCGGCGGCTGCACCCAGCCGAAGCCGCCGTCGGACAGGATCGCCGCTTCGGCCGCGTCGCACAGATCGCCGAGATCGCCGGTTTTCAGCTTCTCGACATGCTCGACCAGTAGGGTCGGTTTGATGAGGCTTTCGCTCACGATTCCTCTCTCAGGGACGCCAGGTGAGAAAGGCGGCGAGGAGCTTGAGGCCAACCGCCTGGCTCTTCTCCGGGTGGAATTGCGTGCCGACCAGATTGTCGCGACCGACGATGGCGGCGACGCCGCCACCATAGTCGACCTGCGCCAACAAGTCGGCGCGATCCTGCACGTCGAATTTGTACGAGTGCACGAAGTAAGCGTGCTCGCCCGCCGCCACGTTGCGCAGCACCGGATGCGACGGCTGCAACAGGTCGAGATCGTTCCAGCCCATCTGCGGGATCTTCAACGCCGGATCGGACGGCGTCATCGGCACGACATCGCCGCCGATCCAACCGAGGCCGGCATGGTCGCCATGCTCGCGCCCGCGATCGGCCATCAGCTGCATGCCGACACAAATGCCGAGATAGGGGCGGGCGTTCGCACGCACCGCGTGCTCGAGCGCGGCGCGCAAACCGTCAATCCTGGCAAGGCCTGCAGCAACGTCGGCGAACGCGCCTTGGCCTGGCAGCACGATGCGATCGGCGCGCGCAACCAGATCGGGATCGCTGGTCGTATGCACGGTTGCACCGCCCGGCAGATCGGCTGCGACGCGTTCGAGCGCCTTCGCGGCCGAGCGCAAATTGCCCGACCCGACGTCAACCAGTGCAATCGTTTCCACAGCCGCCGCCCGCGCGCTTTACAGCGCGCCCTTTGTCGACGGCACGACGCCGGCGCGACGCGGATCGATTTCGACCGCGTGTTTCAACGCCGTCGCCAGCGCCTTGAAGCAGCTTTCAACGATGTGATGGTTGTTGTCGCCGTACAGGTTTTCGACATGCAGGCAGACGCCGCCATGCTGGGCGAAGGCTTGGAACCATTCCTTGAACAGTTCGGTGTCCATCTCGCCGACTTTGTCGCGCGAAAACTCGACCCGCCAGATCAGGTACGGCCGGTTCGATAGATCGAGCGCGACGCGCGACAAGGTCTCGTCCATCGGCGCATAGGCGGTACCGAAGCGGCGAATACCTCGGCGCTCGCCGAGCGCCTGCATGGTCGCCTGACCAAGCGCGATCGCGACGTCTTCGGTCGTGTGATGCATGTCGATATGGAGATCACCGGTCGCTTCGATCTCGATGTCGAACAGGCCGTGTTTTGCCAGCTGTTCCAACATGTGATCGAGAAAACCGATGCCGGTTGCGACGCGCGCGCGGCCGCTGCCATCGAGATCGATGGCGGCGATGATTTTGGTCTCGGACGTGGTGCGTTCGACGCGACCACGGCGAACCGTTGCCAATTCGGTGTTGTCCTGCCGGTCCATGGCCGGGTGGTACACCCTTGGAGCCTCGGCTTGAAGCCCGCAGCGCCACATCCCACCTGTTCGCAACGATGAACACCGAAAATTCTGTTGCGACGTCCTGGCACGGGACAACCATCCTGTCCGTGCGCAAGGGCGGTCGCGTCGTCGTCGTAGGCGACGGCCAGGTGTCGATGGGCCAGACCGTGATGAAGTCCAACGCGCGCAAAGTGCGGCGTTTGGGCGGCGGCCAGGTCATCGGCGGCTTTGCCGGGGCTACGGCGGATGCCTTCACCCTGTTCGAGCGGCTGGAAGCCAAGCTCGAGAAACACCCAAATCAGCTCATGCGTGCCGCGGTCGAACTGGCCAAGGATTGGCGCACCGACCGCTATCTGCGCCGGCTCGAGGCCATGATGATCGTCGCCGACAAGGAGACGAGCCTGGTTTTGACCGGGACAGGCGACGTGCTCGAACCCGAGCACGGCGTCGTCGCGATCGGATCAGGCGGCAACTACGCCTATGCCGCCGCGCGCGGCTTGCTGGACGTCGATGGCCTCGATGCCGAAGCAATCGCCCGCAAGGCGATGGCGATCGCGGCCGAAATCTGCGTCTACACGAACACCAATCTGACGATCGAGACGCTGTAACGCGTCTCCTTCGGGATCACACACATGTCTCATGATTTTTCTCCGCGCGAGATCGTCTCCGAACTCGACCGCTTTATCGTCGGCCAGCACGACGCCAAGCGGGCCGTGGCGGTGGCGCTGCGCAATCGCTGGCGCCGGCAGCAGCTGCCGGCCGCCATGCGCGACGAAGTCCTGCCCAAGAACATTCTGATGATCGGGCCGACCGGCGTTGGCAAAACCGAAATCGCACGTCGCCTGGCCAAGCTGGCCGACGCGCCGTTTCTGAAAGTCGAAGCGACCAAATTCACCGAGGTCGGCTATGTCGGCCGCGACGTGGATTCGATTGTGCGCGACTTGGTCGAAAACGCGATGAACATGACGCGCGAGCGTCTTCGTCGTGACGTCCATGCGCGGGCCGAACTGAATGCCGAGGAACGCGTGCTCGACGCGCTGGTCGGCAAGAACGCCACCGAAAGCACGCGCGCCAGCTTTCGCAAGAAGCTGCGCGAAGGCGAGCTGGACGAGCGCGAGATCGACATCGAAATCGCCGACACTGCGTCGTCATCGCCGATGATGGAGATACCGGGCGTGCCCGGCGCCAATGTCGGCATGATCAACATCAACGAGATGTTGGGCAAAGCCTTCGGCAACAAAACCAAGCAGACGCGCCTGTCGGTGCGCGCGAGCTATGAGATTCTGATCGACGAAGAAAGCGACAAGCTGCTCGATCCCGAACGGGTCAAGCGCGAAGCGATCGAATCCGTCGAGCAGAACGGCATCGTCTTTCTCGACGAGATCGACAAGATCGCAACCCGCAGCGAAATGCGCGGCGGCGACGTCAGCCGTGAGGGCGTGCAGCGCGATCTGCTGCCGTTGATCGAGGGCACCGTCGTGCAGACCAAGCACGGGCCGGTGAAAACCGACTATGTGCTGTTCATCGCGTCGGGCGCGTTCCATCTCGCCAAGCCGTCGGACTTGCTGCCCGAGCTACAGGGCCGCTTGCCGATCCGCGTCGAGTTGAAAGCGCTGAGCCAGGATGATTTCAAACGCATCCTGCTCGAACCCGAAGCGAGCCTGATCAAACAGTACAAGGCGCTGCTGCAGACCGAGAAAGTCGATCTGGTCTTCACCGACGCGGCGATCGACGAGCTCGCCAAGTTGGCGGCTGAGATCAATGCCAGCGTCGAGAATATCGGCGCGCGCCGCCTGCACACGGTGCTGGAACGATTGCTGGAGGAAATCAGCTTTCAGGCCAGCGACCGCGGCGGCGAAACGATCACGATCGACGCCAACGACGTACGCACCAAAGTCGGCGACCTGGCCAAAGACCAGGATCTGTCGAAGTTCATTCTCTAAGCAAAAGGCCGGGGCGAACCCCGGCCTTTTCTCTTACGACTTTTCTTTCGCCAGTCGCGCGTCGAACAGCTTCTCGTACTTTCCTGCAAAGGCGCGGCATGCGCCCGGATCGATCATCGCGTTGGGATCGGTCGCCAGCTGTTTGAGCTTTTCATCGATGCCGGCCGCATCCGGATGCGACGGAATCAGAATATCGCACGGCAGGTTGGCGACGGTCTGGAACGTCTTGCGAAAGATCGGCGTGACCGTCGGATCGAACTTGAATCCGTCGGCCGAGATCGGGTTCAGGCTGGCGCCGAACACGACATGTTTGCAGCTGCCATTGTCGCAAGAATCCCACGTCCAGCTTGTGCTGCCCGGCGTGTGACCGGGCGTGTAGTGCGCGGTGATCGTCGTACCGCCGAGACGGATCTGTTCGCCGTCGCGCACGGCACGCAGCTTCGCCGGCACCGGCGTGTCATGGAGCGCGCCGCCGAATTGCGGATCGTCTTTGTCGGAGCGGCCGGCGCGCAACGCCTTGGCGCCGTGCGTGCTGGCAAGCACGGTGGCGCCGCTATCGCGTGCCAGCGCGGCGATGCCGCCCGAATGGTCGTAATGCACTTCGGTGTTCAGAATGTATTTGATGTCCTGCATGCGAAAGCCGAGTTGCTTGATGTTGGCTTCGACTGCAGCAACCGATTGCGGCACCGCGCCGTCGATCAGCACCAAGCCGGCATCGGTCTTGATCAGCGCGACAGCCAGACGGCCGAACCCGACGAAATACGTATTGCCGTAGACTTTCACCGGCGCTTGCGGTGTCAGTAACTGCGCGACTTGCTTTTCCGCGATCGGCTTGGTCAGCGGATCCTGCGCGGCATGCGCAAATGAGGTCGCAGCGAGAAGGCCCAGCAGCAAATATTTCATCAGCGCTCTTTTCGGTTAGTCGCGTTTACGCCGCAGCAGCACATAGAGTGCGCCGTCGCCGCCATGCTTTGGTTGTGCGGTCGATGTGGCGAGAATTTGTCCGGCGGCCGACGAGCTTGCGATCCAGCGCGGCACAGCGCGTTTCAGAATTCCTTGTGACGGCGACCCGGGACCTTTGCCGGTAATCACCAGAACGCAGCGGCGCCCAGCGCGCACCGCGCTTTCAAGAAAGGCGAGCAACTCGCCATGCGCCTCGCGTTGCGTCAGCCCGTGGAGATCGAGCTTTGCTGCGATCGCCATTTTGCCGGCGCGGAATTTCGCTTCGGTGGCGCGATCGAGACCGGGATTTGGTTTGGCTGGTGGCGCGGGTTTCGGCGGCGCGGTCATCGTCGCCGCATGCTTTGCCGGCTTGGCTGGTTTGCTTTGCTTCGCCGGCGGGGCGGGTGGTGGCGGCGGCGCGGCCGCTTCGGTCTTTGCGGTGATTCGAACGCGGCGCGGACGAGCGAGCGGCTTCACGTCGTGCGTTACCGCACGCCACAAAGCCTTTTCGTCGTCACTCGCCGCGCGTTTCTTCACGGAAGATCGAATAGCAGAACTTCGCCCCCGCCTTCAGCACCGCTGAGCTCGAGCACGGGTTCTTCTTCGATCGCTGCGCCATCGCCTTCGACCAGCGTTTGGCCGTTCAAGGTGACGTTACCCTTGGCGACCTGGACCCAGGCACGACGGCCGGGTGCCAGTTCGTGGCGGACCTTGGCACCGTTCGACAGCTCGCTCGCATAGACACGGGCATCCTGCTGGATGGTCAGCGCGCCATCGGCACCGTCCTTCGACGCGATCAGCTTCAACGCATCGCGCTTGGCCGCAGGATCGAGACGGATCTGCTGATAGCCGGGCTGCACGCCGCGACGATCGGGAATAATCCAGATCTGCAACAGGCGCAGCGCGTCGGTGCTGCTGGCATTGAACTCGCTGTGCTGGATGCCGCTGCCGGCACTCATCCGCTGCACATCGCCGACCGGAATGACGCCCTCGCCACCGCTTGAGTCGCGATGCGCCACCGCGCCGTCGAGCACATAGGTGATGATCTCCATGTCGCGATGCGGATGGGTCGGGAAACCGGCGCCGGCGGCGATGCGATCGTCATTGATGACGCGCAGCGGACCCCAGCCCTGATGGCGCGGGTCGTAATACTCGCCGAACGAAAAACTATGTTTGGAGTCGAGCCAGCCGATGTGCACGTGGCCACGCTCGGCGGCAGGGCGAAGAGCGATCATTGGGAACTTCCTTTGTTACGAATGCGGCCGAGATGTGGTGCGCATTGCGTAGGACAGAAGACCTGCAGCCCTGCCGCTCCGGCGCTGCATAGCCGGTGAATCAGCTGGTGACGTTTTTGGGCTTCAGCAGCCACAGGCTGCCGCGGCTTTTCATCCGGCCAGCCGCGTCTTCGGCCTGGGCGCCTGGTCCCCAGAAGAGGTCGCCACGCACAGCACCCTGAATGGCGCCGCCAGTATCCTGCGCGACGACCAACCGGCGCAGTCGTCCGCTTCCGCGTGGATCTTCGCAATCGAGCCACAGCGGTGTGTCGAGCGGGATGAATTTGGTGTCGACCGCCAGCGACCGGCCCGGCGTCAGTGCGATGTTCGACGTGCCGGTTGCGGGCTTGTTGGTCAGCTGGAAGAAAATGTTCGACGGATTGCTGTCGAGAATTTCGCGCACCCGCGCCGGGTTGGCGGCGAGCCAGGCGCGGATCGCGGGCATCGACACTGTGTCGGCGTCCAGCGCGCCCTGCGCGACCAGCACTTTGCCGATCGGCACGTAGGGTCGGCCGTTGCCGGCCGCGTAGCCGATGCGCTGAATGCGCCCGTCGGGATAGCGGATGCGACCTGAGCCCTGAATTTCGAGCACGAACAGCGCGACCGGATCTTCGGCCCAGGCGATGATCGGTGCGCGCGCGCCAAGTCCGCTGCGTGCGATCTGTGCGCGGTCGTCATACGGAATCAGTTTCCCGTCTTGCACACGGCCGGAAACACGCTGTCCTGCCAGCGTGTCGCGAAACTGGCCGAGATCGACGGTGATCAAATCGGTGGGCTTGCCGTAAATCGGTACCGTTGCGCGTGCGGTCTTTTCCGGTGCGCCGGCGATTTCGGGTTCGTAATAGCCGGTGAACAGCCCATCGCTTTTTCCGTCGGGCGTTTCCATGCGCAGCGCTTCGAAATTGCGCAGCAACGACGCGCGGAAATCGCTGTCGCGTTTGATGTCGGCGCATGCCGCGCGCCACGCACCGACCGTGCCTGCAACGCCGTCAGGGCCGACTTTTGCTTTGCTGTCGCCGCGATCGAACCGCGCGCAGCTGGCGAGCACGGCGTCGCGCGCATCGCCGATTTTGTCGTCGCTCCACCCCGGCAATTGATCAAGCGCGACGGTGCGCGGCGGCGCATGCTGCGCGCACGACGCCAGGGCGAAGCTGGCGAGAAGAACGAAGGTACGAAGGAACGATGCGCGCTTGGTGGCGCGCATCAGTTGGGCTGGTCGGTGGCGACGAGCTGCCAGTTCGGATCTTTCGAACGCGGGTCGCGCGCAAAGGTCCACAGATCGATGATTTCAATCGGCTGCGTCGTGTCGCCTTCGACGATCGCACCCGACGCGTCGCGCACGGCGTGGATCTGTTGCGAGACGAACCGGATATCGACCTGCGTCTGGCCGTTGATCACGCGCGCATCTTCGAGATCGGCGTCGACCGTGCCGCGCAATTCCGTCAGCAACGTATGGCCGCTGCGATTGCGGGCTTCGACGGCGGCGGAAAAGTCGTTGTAGAGCGACGGGCCCAGCAGCGTTTTCAGCGTGCCGAGATCGCCCGCGGCAAAAGCCTGCACGATCATCTGGAACGCAGTCTTGGCGCCGGCGAGGAAATGCTTTTCGTCAAAGCTGGGATCCGCGACGCGCAGATTTTGTACACGCGCTTCCAGCGAAAGCGGCAAATCGGACGGTGCGGCCGCAACCGGTCCGAGTTGGGTCGGCGCCGCAACCGGCGCGCGATCGACGAAAGCAGGGTCGGGCGTCGCAAACGGATTGGCGCGCGGCTGTTCTTCCCCTGTCCGGCGGCCCAGCACCGCGCGCAGGCGCAGCACGAGGAACACCGCAATCGCGGCGAAGATCACCAGATCCAAGAGAGTGTTCGAGCCCAACGCTTATATACTCGCCTTCATACGTCTGCCGGCCGACCTGGTTGGATGGGTGCCGGGCAATCCCCATCTCGACTTGTCGAACAAGCGTCCAGACACCTGTCTGTCCCTAGGTAGGCCCGGCCACTGGCCAAGACAAGTTTTCGCACAGTTTCCGCCCGAACTACGTGAGCTTTTTGGTGATGAACCCCTTGGCACTGCTTCTGCTCTGGCCACTGCTTGAACTGGTCGTGCTGATTTTCGTCGGCGACGCGATTGGTGCGCTGCCGACCTTGGGATTGCTGCTGCTGAGTGCGCTGATCGGTATGGCGTTGTTGCGCGGTCGCGGCCTGGTGCGCGTCGCCACGGCCTTGGCCGAGGGTCCGTCGCGCGCGGCGTTCAGCCGCGCAACCGGCGGCTTCGCGGATATCGCCGCCGGTCTGCTGTTCCTGATCCCGGGTTTCCTCAGCGATCTCGCTGCGGTGGCGTTGCTGTTGCCGCCGGTGCAGCGCTGGCTGGCCAAAACGCTGGTCCCGCGCAACGCGGGCCAGGGCGTGCCCGACGTGCTGGAGGGCACCTTTGTCCGGGTCGACGATGGTTGGCGGGACGGGCCGGCCGTGCTAGCTCCCGCGGCTCCCGAAGACCGACCGAAGACGGAAAGATTTCCCGAACCATGACCGACACTACCGCAGACGCGGCGAACGAAGCGCCGAACTACGGCATCACGATCAACGCGCAGTACGTGAAGGATCTGTCGTTCGAAAATCCGAACTTCCTGGCCGCGATGCAGCCCAAGAGCCAAGCGCCCGAAGTACAGATCAATCTTGGTGTGCGCGCCAATTCGGTCGGGCAGGATTCCTACGAAGTGATCCTCGACGTGCGCGCGCAGGCGGGCCGTGAGGACAAAGTCGATTTCCTGATCGAGCTTGCCTATGCCGGCGTCTTCACCTTGACCGGCATTCCGCCCGAACATCTCGAGCCGGTGTTGTTCATCGAAGGTCCGCGCCTGCTGTTCCCGTTCGCGCGCGCGATCGTTGCCGACGTGACGCGCGACGGTGGCTTCCCGCCGCTGATGCTGAACCCGATCGACTTCGTCGACCTGTTCCGCCGTCGCCAGGCCGAAGTGGCGCAGAACGCTGACTCGGCGACCTCGACGGTCAACTAATGACTCTGGCGTCGGACAAGGAAAGCGAAGCGTCGATTCAGCAATGGGCGCGTGACGCGTTCGGTCCGGCGCCCAATCCATCGCGCATCGCAGCGCGCGCCAATGAAGAAATGGCCGAGCTGTTGATGGCGGTGAATGGCGACGCGCTGGTGCCCGCCGAGATCGCGTCGGAATGTGCCGACATCGTCATCATGATGTGCCGCATGGCCGATCGACTGGGCTTCGACCTGGGCCACGCGGTCGACGAAAAGATGCGCATCAACCGCGCCCGCCGCTGGGTCGTCGAAGACGGCGTCGGCAAACACGTCGCCTAACTAAGCCAGACCGGGTCTTTCAGCGTCGCGAGCAAGGCGGCGTGGGCTTCGAGTTCTTCCGCGCTCGGTGCGTGCGGACGTGGCGGTCGGGCAACCAGCGTCGCCGTCGTTGCATGCGCGGCCGCGGCGCGTTCGGCCGCCAGCACCAAGGTTGGCTGCCGTCCGCCCATCATTTCCAGATAGCATTCGGCTAGAAGCTGCGCGTCGAGCAGCGCGCCGTGCAAGGTGCGCGCGGAATTGTCGATCGCGAAGCGGCGGCACAGCGCGTCGAGGCTGGCGGGCGATCCCGGATATTTGCGCCGCGCCAGTTTGACCGTGCAGGTGGCGCGCGTCGGCGGCAGAGTCGGAAATCCGATCCGCGCAAATTCGGCATTGAGAAATCCGACGTCGAAGTCGGCGTTGTGAATGATCAAACGCGCATCGCCGAGAAACTCGATCAGCTCTTCGACGATCTGGTCAAAGCGCGGCTTGTCTTTGAGATGCTCGTTGGTGATGCCATGCACCGCTGTCGCTTCGGCTTCGATCGCCATGTCGGGATTGAGATACTGGTGAAACGTCCGGTTGGTCGGCACGTGGTTCACCAGCTCGATCGCGCCGATCTCGATGATGCGGTGGCCCGCCAGCGGGTCGAGTCCGGTCGTTTCGGTATCGAGAACGATCTCGCGCATCAACTAGAGCTTCCGCTTCGGAACATAGGCGCGCGGCGGCCAACACCGCGCCGGACGATTCTTCGCTTCACCTAGCGCGCGACGCAAGAGTCGCAAGGTCACGCCCCGCGGCTGGCCGGTCGAAAGCACCAGATCGGCATGACGTCGGCGCACCGTGTCGGAGGTCTGGCGCGCGACGATCCCGTGCAGCTTGTCGGCATTCATGCCCGGCCGGCGCAATGCGCGCTGCAGCTGCAGAAAGCGCGGCGCGCTGGTCACCAGAATGAAATCGACCTCGCGCCACAGGCCGCCTTCGAACAGCAGCGGCACGTCCAGCGCGACCAGCTTGGCGCCGCGCCGTGCTGCCTGCAGCAGAAAGCGTTTCGTATCCTGGCGCACCAGCGGATGAACGATCGCTTCCAGCCGCACCAGCGCGTCGCGATCGCCGAACACGCGCGCGCCCAGCGCAGCGCGATCGACTTCGTTGCCGGTGACGACGCCGGGAAATTCCTTGTCGATTGCGGGCACGGCGCGCCCGTTCGGTCCCAGCAGACGATGCACCGACGCGTCGGAATCATGCACCGGTACGCCGAGCCGACGCAGCGCCTTGGTCGCGGTCGATTTGCCCGTCGCAATGCCGCCAGTGAGGCCGAGAACGATCAGTCGAGCACCGCGCGACGCAGCGCGTCGTCCACCACCGGTCGAACGCCGAACCAGGTTTCGAACGCAGGCACGGCCTGGTGCAGCAACATACCAAGCCCGTCGACGGCAACGTTGCCGCGTGCGCGCGCGGCCGCCAGCAACGGCGTTTCGAGCGGCGCGTAAACGAGATCGGTCACGACTGCGTCGCGCGGCAACGAGTCCAACGACACGTCCAGCGGATCGTGTCCTGTCATACCGAGACTGGTCGCATTCACCAGCAGCGCGCTGTCGCTGAAATCCCAATCGCCCCAATGGAAAAGATCGACGTTGCCGAGCTTCTCGGCCAGCGCTTCGGCGCGTGCGGCGGTACGATTGGCAACCCGCACGCGCGCGCCGGCGCGTTGCAGTGCATCGATCACCGACAGCGATGCACCGCCGGCGCCCAGCACGGTCGCAACGCCGCCGTTCCAGGCCGGCGCGCCCGCGCGCAGATTGGCGACGAATCCGTCGCCATCGGTCGAACGGCCTTCGATCTTGCCGTCGCGAAACACCAGCAGATTGCAGCTGCCGGTGCGCGCCACCGACGGGTGCACTTCGTCGAGCAGCGACACGACGCGTTCTTTGTGCGGAATAGTGACGTTCAAGCCGGCCCAGCCTTCGCTGGCCAAACGTCGTACGTCGTCCTGCAACCGGTCTGGCGGGATTGCGATCGCTTCGTAGGAACCCGCGACGCCGTAACGTTGCAGCCAATGGCCGTGCAGCCGCGGCGAACGCGACTGCGCAATCGGCCAGCCGATGACGCCAGCGCGCTTCATGCCGCAAGCGCGCCGCGCGCGCGCAGAAAATCGAGCAGCGGCAGCAGCGGCAGGCCGAGGATCGTGAAGAAGTCGCCTTCGATGCGATGAAACAGCTGCACGCCGCGACCTTCGAGCTGATAGCCGCCGACCGAGGTGAACACCGCTTCGCCGACCGTATCGAGATAGTCGTCGAGAAACGCGTCGCTGAAATTGCGCATCGTCAGCCGCGCTGCTTCGGTCGTGTGCCACAGACGTTCGCCGTTCAGCGCCACGACGGCGCAGCTGATCAGACGGTGCGTCTTGCCGCGCAAACTCTGCAGCTGCGCGCGCGCGGTTGCCCGATCGGGTGATTTATCGAACCAGGCGCCGTCGCATTCGAGCATCTGATCGGCGCCGATCACCAGCGCGCCCGGATGTTTCGATGAGATGCGCAACGCCTTCAATTCCGCCAGCGCTTCGGCGGCGCGTTCGACCGGAACTTGTTCGGCTTTGAGCGCCAGTTTGACTTCGTCTTCGTCGACGCGTGCAGGGTCGATGTCGATGTGCAGTCCGGCGGACTCCAACATCTGTTTGCGCGTCACGCTCGCCGAGGCGAGAACGATCATGGTGGTCACGCCGACGGGGATGGTTGGGTTTCCGCCTGCGCCGTGCGGCGGGCGAGGATCTTGATGATCTCGGCCGCGGTCTCTTCGATCGAGCGACGCGTGACATCGATCACTGGCCAGCCTTGCTTGGCGTAGAAGCGGCGCGCTTCGTTGACTTCGTTGCGCACCGCTTCGGGATCCACATAGGACGTGATCTCGGGCTGGTTGAGCAGGCGCAAACGGTTGCGACGGATCTGCACCAGACGTTCGGGATCTTCGGTCAGGCCGACGATCAGCGGCCGCGTCGCACGCACCAGCTCTTCCGGCAGGCCTTGCCCGGGCACGTACGGCACGTTGGCGGCTTTGATGCCGCGATTGGCGAGATAGATCGACGTCGGCGTCTTCGAGGTGCGCGACACGCCGACCAGAATCACGTCGGCCTGGTCGAGCTTCCACACCGATTGGCCGTCATCGTTGGACAGCGCGAAATCCATCGCTTCCATGCGATTGAAATACTGCTCGTTCAGCATGTGCTGCCGGCCCGGCTGGGCCCGCGATTCCAAGCCCAGATACTGACCCAGTCCAGCCAAGGTCGGATCGAGGATCGGCACGCACGGTACTTGCAGCGCGCGGCATGCCGTTTCCAGCGTTACGCGCAGGTCGGGGTCGACCAACGTGTAGAGCACGATGCCCGGGTGATCCTTGATCCCCTCGATTGCCAGATTGAGCTGCCGTTCGGTTCGGACGAGATTCCAGAAATGCTCGACCGCATGGACTTCATCGAACTGCGCGACGCACGCCCGCGCGACGCTGATCACGGTTTCGCCGGTCGCGTCGGAGACAAGATGGAGATGGAACTCGCGCATCACAGCCTGTGGACGAATGTGGATAAGAGGCGGTTTTCGACCAAACCGCCAAAACTGTTCAAACGGGCCCGGATCCTATCCGTCGGCTTGGAGGGCTGCGAACGGAATCTCCGCGTTGCTGCCGCGATCTGCGCACAGACTTTGTCCCCGCTATTCACAGCGCATAGCGTGGCAAGGATAGGCGGGCTTCGTCCCCGCTTTCGCCCCCAACAACGTTTGGTGGATCAGACTGGGGACAGATCGTCGCTCGACGGGGATCCCCGACTCTCCCCCATATCCTCAAGCAACAACCATCCCTAAGACATCTTAGATATGAGGGAAGGAAATCCGGGAAAACCCGATCGCGCCTTGCTTGGCGTGCTCAACGGCGATGTCATCGAACCACCGCCGATCTGGATGATGCGGCAAGCGGGCCGGTACCTGCCCGAGTATCGCGAGATCCGGAAACGCGCGCCGAACTTCCTCGGCTTTTGTTTCGATCCCGACCTTGCGACCGAAGCAACCTTGCAGCCGATCCGTCGCTACGGCTTCGACGCAGCGATTTTGTTTTCCGACATTCTGACCGTGCCGCACGCGCTGGGGTCGAACGTCTGGTTTGCCGAAGGCGAAGGTCCGCGTCTGGATCCGGTGCGCGACACGGCAGCGGTCGAAGCGCTCAGATTCGACCCTGCGAAGCTCGCTGCGGTGTACGAGACGGTACGTCGGGTACGGCGTGACCTGCCGGCGCAAACGACGCTCCTGGGCTTCGCTGGTGCGCCCTGGACGGTTGCCGCCTACATGGTCGAAGGATCCGGTAGCCGCGATTGGGTCGAGACCAAACGTTGGGCCTACGCCAATACCGGCTTTGATCGTCTGATCGACAGGCTGGTCGACGCGACCGTCGAACATCTGGCGCTGCAGCTCGAAGCAGGCGCCGATGCGGTGCAAATCTTCGACAGCTGGGCCGGTGCGCTGGATCCGGCCGGGTTTGAGAAATTCGTGATCGAACCAACGCAGCGCATCGTCGGCCGTCTGAAAGATCGTGTGCCCGGTGCGCGCATCATCGGATTTCCGCGCCAGGCCGGCGCCTTGTATCCGCGTTACGCCGATGCGACCGGCGTCGATGGTTTGTCGCTCGACACCAGCGTGCCGCTCAACTGGGCGGTGGGTGCGATCAAGAACGTGGCGCTGCAAGGCAATCTCGATCCGTTGCGTCTGCTGGCCGGCGGTACATCGCTCGACGCGGCGATCGATGCGATCCGCCAGGCGATGCGCGGACGACGTTTCATCTTCAATCTCGGGCACGGCGTGTTGCCGCCGACGCCGATCGAGCATGTCGCGCAACTTGTGGAGCGCGTACGCGGATGAAGAAGCTTGCGGTTGTTCTGCTGAATCTTGGCGGGCCGGATTCGCCAGAAGCGGTACGTCCGTTTCTGTTCAATCTGTTTCGCGACAAATCGATTCTGCGCGTGCCGGCGCTGATCCGTTGGCCGCTGGCGGCGTTCATCGCCAAGAAGCGCGCGCCGGTCGCGGCCAAAATTTATGCTCTGATCGGCGGTCGTTCGCCGCTGGTGCCGAACACCGAGATTCAGGCGCGCGCGCTTGAGATCGCACTCGGCGATGCGCAAACGCAGGCACGCTGCTTCATCGCGATGCGCTATTGGCATCCATTCAGCATCGAAGCGGCGCAGCAAGTGCAGGAATGGGGCGCCGACGAGATCGTGCTGCTGCCGCTCTATCCGCAGTGGTCGACGACCACGACCTCGTCATCGCTGCGTGTGTGGAACGAAGCTTGCGCGACGATCGGCTTGAAAACACCGGCGCGGATCGTCTGCTGCTATCCGACCGAAGCAGGATTCATCCAAGCCGAAGTGGCGAAGATCCGCACGGCGTTGAACGCAGCCCGTTCGTACGGTCCGCCGCGTTTGTTGTTTTCAGCGCATGGCCTACCCGAACGCATCGTCAAAAGCGGCGATCCGTATCAATGGCAATGCGAGCAAACCGCCAAGGCCATCGTTGCAGCGTTGGACATGCCCGGCCTCGACTGGGTGAATTGCTATCAAAGCCGCGTCGGCCGGATGAAATGGATCGGCCCGTCGACCGATGACGAATTGCATCGCGCCGGCGCCGACAAAGTGCCCGTCGTGGTGGCGCCGATCGCGTTCGTGTCGGAACATTCCGAAACGCTGGTCGAGATCGAGATCGAATACCGGCATCTCGCCGAAGAAGTCGGCGTGCCGTATTTTGCGCGCGTCGACACAGTCGGTGCCGACGCCGCGTTCATCGGTGGCCTGGCATCGTTGGTGCGCGGTGCGCGCGTTGCATCAACGCAGGTGACGAGCGAGCGCGGTGGCCGGATCTGTCCGCCCAATTTTGCAGGGTGCTGTCAGCGATGACGCTTCTTTGGATCAAAGCGCTGCATGTGATCTCGGTCATCGCCTGGATGGCCGGCATGCTCTATCTGCCGCGCCTGTTCGTCTATCACGCGCAGGCGACGCCGGGCTCGGAGATGAGCGAGACGTTCAAGGTGATGGAGCGGCGCCTGCTGCGCGCGATCATCAATCCGGCGATGACCGCGACCTTCATTTTCGGCATCTCGATGCTGGTGCTGGAGCCGGCGCTGCTGCGCGAACCGTGGCTGCACGTGAAGCTGCTGTTGGTGCTGTGCCTTGGCGCGCTGCACGGCAAATTCTCGAAGTGGCGCCGTGAATTCGCCGAAGACCGGAATAAGACTCCGGCCCGGACGTTCAAGATCATGAACGAGCTGGTGACGCTGGCGATGATTGGGATTGTGATCCTGGTAATCGTCCGCCCGTTTTGAGGTTGGTCCTTGGCGGCAACCAGCGCGCAGCCCATCTTGATCGGGTCGGCGGTCCCCAGGAGGCACCCATGCGGATGACATTGGCAGTAGTTGGTTTGGTTTTGGCGACCAGTTCGGCGTTCGCCTCGCCGCAGCGCGTGACGTACGCGCTTGGCACCGATGACCCGCAGGTGCGGGCGTTGGCCGAACGCGGCGCCCAGATGCTGACGCCGGAACGCGCCTGCGAAGGTGCGGTGTTGGTCCGGCGCGACTTCAACCACGGGTCCACGCAGGACCCGGCGTTCCGCTACGAATGCACCGACGTCGACCGGAAGTCGGTCGTGCATCTCGAAGCAAGCGCGATCCGCGCGTTCGATCCGTCGAAAGCGCAGGGTCCGGATTATTTCGGCAATCGCTCGATCGACTCGCAGCGCTAAACGCCAATCGCGGCGCGACTATTTCGGTGGTCGCGCCGTAATTCTTACGTTGGCGGCCGAGCCGCCCACGCCTCGATCTCAACCAGCAGATCCGACCGGCCCAGCCGGTTGATATAAGCCAGCGTCGATGGCGGTTTCGCGGTGCCGAACAACTCGGCGCGGATCGCGCGTGTCATCTCGACCGGCACGTCACCGACCAGCCAGATATTCAGCTTGATGATGTGCTCGGGCCCCAGCCCCTGCGCCTTCAGCGCTGCGATCACGTTCGACAGCGCGTTGCGATATTGCTGCGCCGGATCGGTCGGCAGCGCGCCGGCTGGATCGGCGCCGATCTGTCCCGCCACGACCAGCAACTCGGATCCCGGCGGCACGATCGCAACGTGGCTGTAGGGCCCAACCGGCGGCGCCATTCCGGCCGGGTTTTCAAACCGAAGCCCCGTCTTCGCGGTATTCGCCTCAGCCGCATTCGCCGCGGGCGCCGCCCCCACTGCACCAGCGGCGAGCAATGCCGCAAAGATCGAAATCCCCACCCGACGTAACATCGCGACTCCTCCTGCGCATGCGCGTTGAAAGCGACTCCTACCCTGAAATCCGACCCATTGCCCGAGATCCCAATTGACACGAACCAGACCGCTCCCTAGCGTCCGGGCTCGGAAGTTTCGTCTTCTGTTTCCCGAAAAATCCGTTCCTCTGGCCGTCTCCGGCCGCGCCCCGCGCGCAAATCCCGCGTCCCAATTCTCTCGACGCGTTGGAATCCTCCCCGCCCCTCGAGTCCCCGCATGAATCTTAGCGAACTCAAGAAGAAGACCCCCGCTGACCTGCTCGCGCAGGCCGAAGAACTGCAGATCGAAAACGCGTCCAGCCTGCGCAAGCAGGACATGATGTTCGCGATCCTGAAGCAGCTCGCCGACAATGAAGTCGCGATCTTCGGTGGTGGTGTTCTCGAAATTCTGTCCGACGGCTTCGGCTTTCTTCGCAGCCCCGAGGAGAATTATCTCCCAGGCCCGGACGACATCTACATCTCGCCGCAGCAAGTGCGCCGCTTCGGTTTGCGCACCGGCGATACGGTCGAAGGCCAAATCCGTTCGCCCAAAGACGGCGAGCGTTATTTCGCGCTGATCAAACCGAACCTGATCAATTTCGACGATCCGGATCGCGTTCGTCACCGCATCAATTTCGACAACCTCACGCCGCTCTACCCGGAAGAAAAGCTCAAGCTTGAGCTCGATGATCCGACCAAGAAAGACGCGGTCAATCGCGTCATCGAACTGGTCTCGCCGCTCGGCAAAGGCCAGCGCGGTTTGATCGTGGCGCCGCCGCGTACCGGCAAGACGATGATGCTGCAGTCGATCGCGGGTGCGATCGCCGCCAATCATCCCGAAGTCTATTTGATCGTTCTGCTGATCGACGAACGTCCCGAAGAAGTCACCGACATGAAGCGGTCGGTGAAGGGCGAAGTCGTCAGCTCGACCTTCGACGAACCCGCGATGCGCCACGTGCAAGTCGCCGAAATGATCATCGAAAAGGCCAAGCGCCTGGTCGAGCACAAGCGTGACGTCGTGATCCTGCTGGACTCGATCACGCGTCTGGCGCGCGCCTACAACACGGTCGTGCCGTCGTCGGGCAAAGTGCTGACCGGCGGTGTCGACGCCAACGCGCTGCAGCGTCCGAAGCGTTTCTTCGGTGCCGCACGTAACATCGAAGAAGGCGGCTCGCTGACCATCATCGCCACGGCGCTGATCGAAACCGGCAGCCGCATGGACGAAGTCATCTTCGAAGAATTCAAAGGCACCGGTAACTCGGAAATCGTTCTCGATCGCAAGGTCGCGGACAAGCGTACCTTCCCGGCGATCGACATCGCCAAGTCGGGCACGCGCAAAGAAGAGCTGCTGGTCGATCGCGGCACGCTGTCGAAAATGTGGGTGCTACGCCGCATCCTCAATCCGATGGGCACCGCCGACGCTGTCGACTTCCTGCTCGACAAGCTCAAGCACACCAAGACCAACAGCGAATTCTTCCAGTCGATGAACCAGTAGGCTTCGGCCTCTCTGTTCCGCGAACCGCAGGCGCAGCTATTCGTTAGCTGCGCCTGTTTCGTTTTCGGCCTGCGTCACAGCAGACGCTTGGGGGATTGCGCGACAAAGGATTAGGCTCCTCACGTCGGATCCGAACCGGAGATCGAGCGATGGATGCGTTGCTGTTGTCGCGGCTGCAATTCGCTTTCGTCATCGCCTACCACATCCTGTTTCCCGCCTTCACGATCGGGCTCGCGAGTTACCTCGCCGTACTCGAAGGCCTGTGGCTCGTCACCGGGCGTGAACGATTTCGCACACTCTATCGCTTCTGGTTGCGGATCTTTGCCGTGTCATTCGGCATGGGCGTCGTCAGCGGCATCGTCATGTCGTTCCAGTTCGGCACCAACTGGGCGCGGCTTTCGACGGCTGCCGGACCGATCCTTGGACCGCTTCTGTCCTACGAAGTTCTGACTGCGTTTTTCCTCGAAGCCGGCTTTCTCGGCATCATGCTGTTCGGCTGGAACAAGGTCGGCAAAGGTCTGCACTATTTCGCCACCTGCATGGTCGCGCTGGGCACGTTGCTGTCGACCTTCTGGATTATCTCGGCGAATAGCTGGATGCAGACGCCGGACGGGTTTGCGCTGATCGACGGAAAATTCGTGCCGGTCGATTGGTGGCGCATCGTGTTCAACCCGTCTTTCCCGTACCGGCTCGCGCATATGGTGCTGGCTGCGTATCTCACCACCGGCATGGCGGTCGCGGGTTGTGCCGCCTGGTTGCTGTTGAAGCGCCGCGCGATCGAAGAGTCGCGCACCATGTTGCTGATGGCGGTCGGGCTGGCTGCCGTGTTGGCGCCGTTGCAGATGGTGGCGGGCGACGCGTCGGGCCTTGCCGTCGGACGGTTTCAGCCGGCGAAGCTTGCTGCACTTGAAGCGCGATGGGAGACCGCCAAACGCGTGCCGCTGACTCTGTTCGGTTTGCCGAACGCGGAAACAGAACGCACCGACTACGCGATTGAAGTGCCGGTGCTGGGGTCGATCATTCTGACCCACGATCCCGACGGCGAAGTGAAAGGCCTCAAGGATTTTCCACGCAGCGAGCGACCGCCGGTTTGGATCGTGTTCTGGTCGTTCCGCATCATGGTCGCGATGGGACTGTTGATGCTGGCGGTCGGTCTGGTCGGCGGCGCGTTGGCGTTGGCTGGACGGCTGGGCACGTCGCGCTGGTTCCACCGTCTGTGTCTGGTTGCAGCACCGTCGGGATTCATCGCGGTCGTAATGGGCTGGGTGACGGCCGAAGTCGGTCGGCAGCCCTACGTGATCTACGGCCAGATGCGCACGGCTGATGCGGTGACGCCGTTTCTGCCGGCTGGCAGCGTGTTGACGACTTTGCTGTTGTTTATCGTGTCGTACGCGATCGTGTTCACCGCCGGCGCCTACTACATGTTCCGCCTGCTGCAGCGCGGACCCGAAGCACCGCCCGACGGCGCTGACCATCCCGCGAAAACGGCCCGCCGTCCGTTGTCGATGCCAGAGGGAGCGCCGTCATGAGCATCGACCTGCCGCTGATCTGGGCCGGCATCATCGTCGTCGGCGTGTTCATGTATGTGCTGCTCGACGGATTCGATCTTGGCATCGGAATCCTGTTCCCGTTCGCGCCCGACGACGCAGCGCGCGACAAGATGATGAACTCGGTGGCGCCGATCTGGGACGGCAACGAGACCTGGCTGGTGCTGGGTGGGGCCGGTCTGCTGGCTGCGTTTCCCGCCGCCTATTCGATCATCTTGTCGGCCTTGTATCTGCCGCTGATCGTGATGCTGCTGGGGCTGACCTTTCGCGGCGTCGCGTTCGAGTTTCGCTTCAAGGCAAATACCAGCCGCTATCTTTGGGACCGCAGTTTCCAATTCGGCTCGTTGATCGCGACCTTCACGCAGGGTGTCGTGTTGGGTGCGTTCGTGCAGGGATTCCACCATGACGGCATCACGCACACCGGCGGACCGTTCGACTGGCTGACGCCGTTCGCACTGATGACCGGCGTTGCGTTGGTTGCGGGCTATGCGTTGCTGGGCGCGACCTGGTTGGTGATGAAGACCGAAGGCGCGCTGCAGGCCTGGGCGCGCAAAGTCAGCGTGACGTTGCTGATTGCGGTCACGATCTTCATCGCGGTCGTGAGTCTGTGGGTGCCGTTTCTCGAAACCGATATTTTCCAGCGCTGGTTCACCTGGCCGAACCTGCTGTACCTGTCGCCAGTTCCGTTGGCAGTGCTGGTGTTGTTTCTCTATCTCGTGCGCGCGCTGCGCCGCGACGACACGCATGTGCAGCCCTTCGTGCTGACTCTGGGTTTGTTCGCGCTGTCCTACCTCGGCCTGGGCATCAGCCTGTGGCCCAACGTCGTGCCGCCCAACCTGTCGATCTGGACCGCATCGTCACCGCCCGAAAGCCAAGGCTTCTTGCTATGGGGCGCGGTCTTCATCGTGCCGATGGTGATCGGCTACACCGGCTACAGCTATTGGATCTTCCGCGGCAAAGTCGCGGATGACGGGTACCATCACTAGCGATGAATCGTTTCGCCTGGTTCGCCGCGATCTACGTCATGTCAGTGGTTGCGATCGTCGCAACGAGCTACCTGCTACGCGCGGCTTTGAAGGTCTAGCACTGCCTGCACCACTGCGTCGGGCGCTTCGCGTGGAAGGAAGTGTCCGACGCCGGGCAGCACGCGGCGTTCGTACGGGCCGGTGAAAAACGTTGCGTGATCGGCGGTAAGGCGCGCGAAGCTGACGCGATCGTCGGCGCCATGCAGCACGATGGTCGGCACGGCAATCTTCGGTTTTTCCGCGAGCGCGCGTTCCAACGCGTCGTAGCGCGGATCGCTGGCCGCTTCGCCGTTGCGATGCCGGTACGAATGCACGACCACGTCGACATAGTCGGGGTTGTCCCAGGACGCGGCGCATTCTTCGAAGTCTTCGTTGCTAAAGACCCAGGGCGGCGACCACTCGTCCCACAGCGCGCGGCCCATCACCTTGCGGTTCTGCTGCACACCCGCAGCACCGCGCGCGGTGCAGAGATACCATTGATACCAGTAAGCGCGTTCGATCTCTTGGTCGGCGGACGGCGCCGGCGCGGACAAGGTGTCTTGAATGAGATAGCCGTGGCCGGCGACGAGGAATTTGACGCGGTCCGGTTGCAGCGCCGCTGCAATGCAAGCGGCGCGTCCGCCCCAATCATACCCGACGAGACCAACCTGCTGCAGCGACAGCGCGTCGAGCAGATCGAACAGATCCTGCGCGATGGCACCTTGCTGGCCGACGCGCGCATGTCCGTCGCGAATGCGCGTCTGCCCGTGGCCGCGCAGATGCGGAACGATGACGCGAAAGCCAAGCTCGGCCAGTTTGGGCCAAACGTATTTGTAGGTGTTGGCGTCGTCGGGATAGCCGTGCAGCAGCACGACCGGAAATCCGTCGCCGATCTCGAAATAAGCAAGATCGAGCGTCTCGGTTTGAACCCGCCGCAGCTCAGTCATAGATGCGCGCGCCGCCCGCTGCTTCGAATGCTTCGCGCGTTGCCGGTCCGTTGGCATCGACGCGGTGGCGCCACGTGCCGTCGGCGCCTTTGCGCAGTTCCAGCATCATGCTGCCGTATTCAATCTCTTCCCCGCCTTTGCCGTCGCGCACGACAAGGCGGAAAAAGCCGGTGTCGTACATCGCGTTCGGCGTTTCGCGCCGCTCGCTGAGCCGAACCGTAATCTTCGCTGTCTTGCCCGCCTGTTTCAGCCGCGCCAGCGTGCCGGCAAGACGCTGCTCGATCGCGGCCTTGCCGACGGTCAGTGCGGGTGCCTTGTCAGTCTGCAGAAACAACAGCACTGCATCGTCGGCGAAGACATGTTGCAGCGGCGCCGGATCCAACTGCGCAAACGCGTCGGCGATATGTTTGTACGGCGCGTCGACTGTTGCGTCGGCGGCGTGCGCAGCGCCGCCGAACAGCAACAAGGTGCAAGCGAGCGCGACGCGCATCACGGAATCAGCAAAGTCGAGCCGGTGGTCTTGCGCGCTTCGAGCGCGCGATGTGCCTCGGCTGCGTCTTCCAGTTTGAACCGTTGCGCGATGTTGACCTTGATCGTGCCGTTCTTCACCAGCTCGAACACTTCGGCTGCGGCCTGCATCAAGTCCGAACGCGCAGCCATGTAGGCGGCGATCGACGGACGCGTCAGGAAGAACGACCCTTTGGCGAGCTGGCCGAGTTCGATCGGCGGCACCGGTCCCGACGATTGGCCGAACACGACCAGCGTGCCCAACGGCGCCAGGCATTCGAAGCTGCCTTTGATCGTGTCCTTGCCGACCGAGTCATAGACGACCGGCACGCCCTTCTCGTCCGTTTCTTGGCGGACGTGCTGCACCCAATTTGCTTCGCGATAGAAGATCGGCACGTCGCATCCATGCGCGACCGCGAGGTCGGCTTTTTCTTTGCTGCCGACCGTGCCCAGCACGCGCGCGCCCAGCGACTTGGCCCATTGGCATGCGATCAGACCGACACCGCCGGCTGCGGCGTGGAACAGGATTGTCTGGCCGCTCTGCACCGGGAAGGTCCGGCGCAGCAGATATTGCGCGGTCAGCCCCTGCATCATCAGCGATGCCGCCTGTTCGTCGCTGACCCAATCGGGCAGCGGCACCAGACGGTCGGCGGGATAGAGACGTTCGTCGGCATAGGCGCCGAGCGGACCGCCGACATAGGCGACGCGATCGCCGGCCTTGAGCGAGGTGACGCCTTCGCCGACCGCTTCGACCACGCCCGCGCCTTCCGATCCGACCGGCGCCGGCAGGTCGCCGATCGGGTACAGGCCGGTGCGGTGATAGACGTCGAGATAATTGAGCCCGATCGCGGTCTGCCGGATGCGTGCCTGGCCGGGGCCGGGTGCCGCAACGTCGACCTGCTCGAGCTTGAGATTTTCGGGTCCGCCAAAAGCCTGGATCCGGACGACACGTGCCATTGGCTTAGCCTTTCAAATGTTCGGCGAAGAACGCTTCGGTGCGCGCGTTGGCGCGCGTCGCCGATGCTTCGCTGTAATGCTGACCGCCGGTTCGTGCGAACGCGTGGTCGTCATCTGGATATGTCTCGATTTCAACCAGCGGATTTTTGCTGAGCGCTGCTTTGACCTGCGCCTGCGCTTCGGGCGGGACGAACCCGTCTTTGCCCGCAATGTGCAACAGCAGCGGCTTGGTGATTGCACTCGCCTCGTCGAGGCTTTTGTCGATGCCGACGCCGTAATAGCCGACGGCTGCGTCGACGTCGGACCGTGTCGCCATCAGATACGCAAGCTTGCCGCCGAGGCAGTAGCCGATCGCGCCGACCTTTTTCAGGCTGCGCATGCCGCGCAGGAACTTCACCGTCTGGATCAGATCCTCGGTGCCCTTGGTTTCGCTGAACCCCTGATAGAGCGCGAACGCCTTCTTCCAGTGTTCGTCGGTCTTGTCGCTGATCTGGATGCCGGGCTCCTGGCGCCAGAACAGATCGGGACAGATCGCGGTGTAGCCTTTCGACGCCCAGTAGTCGGTGAGACCGCGCATCACGTCGTTCACGCCGAAGATTTCCTGGATCACGACCATGCCGGCGCTGCCGGTGCCGGACACATAGGCGGAGAAGCTTCCGCCATCGGCGGCTTCGATCGTCACGTCGGGCATGCAAAGTCCTCGTTGGCTTTAAGCGCGCGACCGTAACGACGCGCACCGCTGGATGTCACGTCACGCGCCCGCCTGCACCTCCGCGAGGCGGAGCAACAGATCCTGCGTGTTGGTTGCGGGCGGCATGCAGGTCGGACCGACGCAGACATAGGCCGCGGGCTTGCCGTCGATCAGGCCCTTGCCGAAGGCCGGGTGCGCGGCCGGAAGCCTGGCGTCGGGCGACAGGCGCAACAACGTCCGGTCGGGGACGAACGAACGTCGCGCCACGTCGGCCAGCGCCTGCGTCGCGGGATCGTCGGACCTGCCGACCACGACGAGCTGCAACGGCCGCCGGCTAAGCGCGACGCCGTCGAGATAGGCGGCGAGCGGAAACACGTTGCGTTCGACCTCGCCGGCAAAGGCGCGTTCGAGTTCGTCGGCGCGCGCGCGCAATTTGTCGTCGCCGGTCAGCATGAACAGCCGCGTCAGCACCGACAGCATCGTGCCGTTGCCCGACGGCGTCGCCGCGTCGGCGGCGGTCTTGGCGCGCACCACCAGACGTTCGGCATCGTCGGCGGTGCTGAAATAGCCGCCCGCCTGGCTGTCCCAGTAATGCGTATCGAGCTCGGTCACCAAGGCGCGCGCCGCACCCAGAAAGCGTGCCTCGCCCGTCGTCTCGAACAGGGTGATCGCGGCGCGGGCCAATTGCGCATGATCGTCCAGGGTTGCGCGCGCGCCGCGCTTGCCGTCGCGGAAGGAATGGGCGAGCCGGCCATCTGCGCCGGTCAGCGCCGTGATCGTGCCGTCGAAGGCTTCGACCGCGCGAGCGATCCAGGCGGTGCGTCCGAACACGTCGCCGGCAAAAGCCAGCGCCGCAATCATCATCCCGTTCCAGTCGCCGAGGATCTTGTCGTCGCGTCCGGGACGAACCCGCTTGTTGCGCAGTTCGAGCAAGCGCGCGCGCAAGCCGGGCAGACGTTGCGCTTCTTCGTCGGTCAGGTCGGGCCCGTGATTGAGCTGCAGCACCGACTTGCCGTCTTCCCAATTGCCGTTGTCGGTGACGTCGTAGGCGCGCCGGAACAGCGCGGCATCACCACCGAGAGCGTCGTCGATCTCTTTCGCCGTCCAGATATAGAAGCGGCCTTCTTCGCCTTCGCTGTCGGCGTCGATCGTTGCGGCGAATGCGTCGTGCTCGGCGCGCATCTCGCGTTCGAGCCAGAGGACGGTTTCTGCCGCGCGCTGCGCGAACAGACCGGCGCCGGTACCGGCCCAGGCGAGCGTCAACAGCTCCAGCAACTGCGCGTTGTCGTAGAGCATCTTTTCGAAATGCGGCACGAGCCAATGCGCGTCGGTCGAATAGCGCGCGAAGCCGCCGCCGAGATGATCGTAGATGCCGCCGTTCACGATGCGCACCAAGGTCAGCAAAGTCGCGTCGCGCGCGGCTTCGTCGCCATGCTGTGCCCAGACGCGCCACAGCAGGCGCAGCAGCGGTGCGTTGGGAAATTTCGGTGCACCGCCGACGCCGCCCCAATCGGGATCGACCGAGTCCGCAAAGCGCGCCGCAACCCGTTCCGGAATCGCCGCGTCGAGCGACTTGCCGGCGCGAGCAGTCGCCAACTCGGCCAAGCCGCCCAGCAACGCGTTGCGGTTCTGCACCACCTTGTCCGGCTCGCTCACATACAGCTCGGCAACGCGGTGCAGGACCTGCGCGAAGCTGGGCCGGCCATGGCGCGGCTCGGGCGGAAAATAGGTGCCGCCCCAAAACGGATTGCCGTCGGCGTCGAGAAACATCGTCAGCGGCCAACCGCCCTGCTGCCCCAGCAGCGACAGCGCGCTCTGATAAATCGCATCCAGGTCGGGTCGCTCTTCGCGGTCGACTTTCACCGCGACGAACTTCTCGTTCATCAGCTGCGCCGTCGCTTCTTGTTCGAAGCTTTCATGCGCCATGACGTGACACCAATGGCAGGCGGCATAGCCGACCGAGAGCAGGATCGGCTTGTTCTCTGCGCGCGCTTTGGCGAACGCAGCATCGCCCCACGGCAGCCAATCCACCGGGTTGGTGGCATGCTGCAGCAGATAGGGGCTGGTCTCATTCGCTAGCGCGTTTGTGCGCATCGACACGTGGTGAAGCTCCGGGGCAATGTCCGTCGCGATCTAGATCGGGAGTTTCGGCAATGAAGGTCAATGTCACGGTCGACTGCACGCCGGAAGAAGCGCGCGCCTTCATGGGGCTGCCCGATCTCCGTCCGCTGCAAGCGGCAATGATGGGCGAAGTCGAAGAGCGCATGAAAACCGCGATGCGTTCGATGGACCCCGAGCAGATTTTGAAAACCTGGTTCGGCGGCGCCGCGCCCGGTCTCGATCAGTGGCAGAAATTCTGGTCGCAGTTCGGACCCGGCGGCAGCGCGCCGTCGCCGTGACGGTGTGCGCGTAATTTGACTGAGACGATTTTCGCGCTCGCATCGGCGCCGGGCCCGGCCGGCGTTGCGGTCGTGCGCATTGCGGGCGACCGCGCACACGACATCGCACGCGCGCTTGTGGGTGATCTGCCGAAACCGCGCGTCGCTGCGCGTCGACTGCTACGCGACCCTAATAGTGGTGAGTCGATCGACGACGCACTGCTATTGGTGTTTTCAGCGCCTGCGAGCTTCACCGGCGACGACGTCGTCGAGCTTCACACGCATGGCGGTCGCGCGGTCTACGCCGCGATCGTGCGCGCGTTGCTCGCACTCAATGCACGTCCGGCAGAGCCAGGCGAGTTTTCCAAACGCGCCTTTCTCGCCGGCAAGCTGACGCTCGATCAGACCGAAGCGATCGCCGATCTCGTTGCGGCCGAAACTGAAGCGCAACGGCGCCAGGCGCTGCGCCAACTCGGGGGCGCACTGGCCGCGCGCGCCGACGGTTGGCGTGCGTCGCTGGTCGAAGCGATGGCGGCGGCCGAAGCGGAAATCGATTTCCCCGACGAAGATCTGCCAGCCGGGCTCGAACAGCGCGCGCGCACCGCCATCGTCACGCTGCGCGACGAACTCGCGATCGCGCTGGAAGAAGGCAAGCGCGGCGAGGCGCTGCGCGACGGGATCGAAATCGCGGTTCTGGGCCCGCCGAACGCCGGAAAGTCTAGCCTTATCAACTACTTATCTGGTCGCGACGTGGCCATCGTCTCGCCCATTGCAGGCACCACGCGCGACGCGATCGAGGTGCGGCTCGACCTGGGTGGCTGGCCAGTGACGTTGATCGACACGGCGGGGCTACGCGACTCCACCGATCCGATCGAGCAGGAAGGTGTGCGCCGCGCCCGGGCCCGGGCCGAGCAGGCCGACCTGTCACTGTGGCTGACCGAGGCGGCCGAGGCCGGCGTCCCATCGCCAATCCCGGGCGCGATCTGCGTCGCGACCAAGACCGACCTGGCTTTGGCGCCGGCCGGCTGGCTTGGCATCTCGACCATCACGGGCGTCGGGTTGGGCGCGCTTCTGGCGACCTTGGAGGGCGCGGTGGCGGATATCCTCGCCACCAGCGGCGCTGCGATCCCGACGCGCGAGCGGCACCTGGCCGCGATCACCGAAGCGCGCGACGCGCTACATCGTGCGCTGCAGGCCGACCTGCCCGAGCTGATGGCCGAGGATCTGCGCCTTGCGGCGCGGGCGCTGGGCCGGATCGCGGGACGGGTCGATGTCGAAGACGTGCTCGACCGACTGTTCGCGAGCTTCTGCATCGGCAAATAGCGGCCTGTGCGCAGAACGGTGGGCATCCCTGTGCAGGATCGAGAAATCGCGGGGACAAAGCGTCCTGTTTCACGTGAAACGCCTAGGTCTGACTCTGCCCCCATGGTAGGTCCCGGCCCCTCATGAACAGCTTCGATGTCATTGTTGTCGGCGGCGGCCATGCCGGGTGCGAAGCGGCCGCTGCGGCCGCCCGCCTTGGCGCGCGCACCGTTCTGGTGACGCACGACCCGGCGACCATTGGGGCGATGTCCTGCAATCCCGCAATTGGTGGGCTGGGAAAGGGCCATCTCGTCCGCGAGATCGACGCGTTGGACGGGATCATGGGCCGCGCCATCGATCGCGGCGGCATCCAATTCCGGATTCTGAATGCCAGCAAAGGCCCGGCGGTCCGCGGTCCGCGCGCCCAGGCCGACCGCAAGCTCTACGCCCAGGCGATCCAGGCGCTGTTGGCCGAGCAACCGAACCTGACGATCAAGCCGGGCGCGGCCGCCGACCTGCGCCTCGACGCCAACGGCCGGACCACCGGTATCGTGCTGGAAAGCGGCGAAGAGATCGGCGCCGGCGCGGTGATCCTGACCACCGGTACCTTCCTGCGCGGCCGGATTCACCTCGGCGAGAAGAGCTGGCCAGCCGGCCGGGCCGGCGAAGAACCCTCGGTCGCGCTGGGCGAAACCCTTGCACGGCTTGGCTTTTCTGTCGGTCGGCTCAAGACCGGGACGCCGCCGCGCCTGGATGGGACGACGATCGACTGGGCCCAGTTGGATCGCCAGCCGGGCGATAACCCGCCCCCGCCCTTCTCCTATCTGACCGACCGGATCACGACGCCGCAGATCGATTGCCACATCACCTGGACCGGCGCCGAAGCAGCCGCCCTGGTGCACGCCAATCTCCACCGCGCGCCGATGTATGCCGGCCGCATCGAAGGCGTTGGTCCGCGCTACTGCCCCAGCTTCGAAGACAAGATCGTGCGGTTCGCGGACAAGGATCGCCACCAGATCTTCCTCGAGCCCGAGGGGCTGGATGACGACACGGTCTATCCGAACGGCCTTTCGACCAGCCTGCCGGAAGAGGTCCAGGCCGCGATCATCGCCTCGATCCCGGGCCTGCAGAACGCGGTGATCAAGCGGCCGGGCTACGCGATCGAATACGACTATGTCGACCCACGCGAGCTGGCGCCGACCCTGGAAACCCGCAGAATCCCTGGGCTTTTCCTGGCTGGCCAGATCAACGGGACGACCGGCTATGAAGAAGCCGCGGCCCAGGGGCTGATGGCCGGCATCAATGCGGCCCGGGCTGTTGCGGGCTCGTCTGCCTTCACGCTCGACCGCGCCGATGCCTATATCGGCGTGCTGATCGACGATCTGGTGACCCGCGGCACGCGCGAGCCCTATCGGATGCTGACTTCGCGGGCCGAATACCGGCTGCAGCTGCGCGCCGACAATGCCGATCAGCGCCTGACCGACCTCGGTATTGCGGCCGGCGCCGTTGGATCGGCGCGCCAGTCCGCCTGGACCGCAAAGAAAGACGCGCTGGACGCCGCGCGCGCCCTCGCCGCCTCGCTGTCGGCGACGCCGAACGAGCTCGGCCGCCAGGGTCTGCACGTGAATGCGGACGGCGTACGGCGCTCGGTGCACGAGCTTCTGTCGCGCCCAGACATCGATATCGCCAGGCTTTCCGCCATTTTCCCGGCCCTGTCCGGCCTCGATCCCGCGATCGCTGAGCAGATCGAGATCGACGCGCGCTATGCCGGCTATGTCGAGCGGCAGGACGCGGATATCCGCGCCTTCCGCAAGGACGAGGCGTTGGCCTTGCCCGCCGAGCTCGATTACGCCCAGGTCGGCAGCCTTTCGACTGAGGTGCGCCAGCTCCTGACCACCAGCCGCCCCGCCACGCTTGGCGCCGCGGCCCGGATCCCGGGCATCACGCCCGCCGCTTTGACCGCTCTGCTTCGCTACGTGCGCCGTGACCATCGTCGCGTCGCCTGACGGCCAGGCCGCCTTCGCCGCCGCGACCGGTGTTTCACGTGAAACGCTGGCGCGGCTCGACGCCTATCGGGCCATGCTGCTCGAGGCCAATCGCGGCCTGGCGCTGATCGGGAAGAACACCGAGGCGGATATATGGGACCGCCACTTCCTTGATTCTGCACAGCTTTTACCGCTGCTGCCAAAGCCGGACGCGCGCGTCGTCGATGTCGGAACCGGTGCTGGCTTCCCCGGCCTGGTCCTCGCCATTGTGGGCGGGCCGCGGGTCGAGCTGATCGAAAACAACATAAAAAAGGCCGAGTTTCTGGCCGCGGTGATCGAGAAGCTGCAGCTCGACGTCGTGCTGCATGCCAAGAAGGTCGAAGCGGTGCGGCCCTTCCCGGCCGACGTCGCGACCTCGCGCGCGCTGGGGCCGCTTATCTCTTTGATTCAATTGACAATTCCGTTTCTACACCATGGCGGTGTAGGAATATTTCCCAAAGGCCGTACCGTTGCGGCCGAGCTGGAAGCGGCCCGCGCCCGCTATCGCTTCGACGCCGAGTTGATCCCGAGCAAAACCGCCGAGGACGCGCGCATCGTGCGCCTCGCCAACCTCAGACGCGCATGACCGAACCAAATTTGGCTGATCCCGCCTACGCGGGCGGTGCCGACACTTCTGCCGAGCCCGCGCCGTCACCGACGGTGCGCATTCTCGCGCTCGCCAATCAGAAAGGCGGCGTCGGCAAAACCACGACGGCGATCAATCTCGCCACCGCGCTTGCTGCGGTCGGCAAGCGCGTGCTGCTGCTCGATCTCGATCCGCAGGGCAACGCGTCGACCGGCATCGGTCTCGATCCGTCGCAACGCGGACGCGGTTCGTATGCGGTGTTGTTCGAAGGCGCGTCGATCGCCGACGTCGTGCGCGAAAGCGGCATTCCGAATTTGTCGATCGTACCCGCGTCGGTGCATCTCGCCGGCGCCGAGATCGAACTCGTCAATGCCGACGATCGCGAAACGCGCCTGCAGCGCGCGTTGCACAATATCGGCAGCACCTACGACTACGTGCTGATCGACTGTCCGCCGTCGCTCAATCTGCTGACCCTGAATGCGCTGGTTGCGGCGAACGGCGTGCTGGTGCCGTTGCAGTGCGAGTTCTATGCGCTCGAAGGTCTGTCGTATCTGGTGCAGACCGTCGAACGCGTGCAGCGCGCCTACAATGACAAGCTGCAAGTCGAAGGCGTGCTGCTGACGATGTTCGACAAGCGCAACAGCCTCAGCGAAATGGTCGCAGCCGATGTGCGCGCACATTTTGGTGACCGCGTCTTTCGCACTGTCATTCCGCGCAACGTGCGCGTATCCGAAGCGCCGTCGCACGGCGTACCGGTGCTTCTCTACGATCATCGTTCGGCGGGCGCGCAAGCCTACATCCAGCTCGCAGGCGAGCTGCTCAAGCGCGAAGGGGCAAAGCTTGGCTGATCCAAAAAAGAAGGGCCTCGGACGCGGCCTGTCGGCACTGCTCGGTGACGCGCAAACCGCGTATGCCGCAGCCAGCGGCACACCGGGTGTGCCGGTCGATATCGCGACCGCCGTTGGCGGCGCGCAGCAGACGATGCCAATCACCTGGCTGACTGCGGGCAAGTACCAGCCGCGTCGTCGCTTCGACGATGAAGCGATTGCCGAACTTGCCGCGTCGATCAAAACGCGCGGCATTCTGCAACCGATTCTGGTGCGGCCGCTTGGGCAGGACAAATACGAAATCGTCGCCGGCGAACGGCGTTGGCGCGCGGCGCAAAAAGCCGGGCTGCACGACGTGCCCGTGCTCGTGCAGCAGCTTGCCGACGATGCAGCCGCCGAAATCGCGCTGGTCGAAAATCTGCAGCGCCAGGATCTGTCCCCACTCGAAGAAGCGCAGGGCTATCAGCGTTTGATCGACGAGTTCGGTCACAGCCACAGCGCGCTGGGCGACACGATCGGCAAAAGCCGCAGCCACGTCGCCAACACGTTGCGTCTGCTGGCGCTGCCCGATGCGGTGAAAGCGCTGCTCGACGACGGCAAGTTGATGGCCGGTCACGCACGCGCCTTGTTGACCGCCGCCGATCCGATTGCGTTGGCGCGCGAAGTCGTCGCCAAGGGCCTGTCGGTGCGCGCCACCGAACAGCTCGCGGCGAAATCGAAACAGGCTGCACGTCCCGGCACGCTGGGCGCGCCGCGTGCGAGCAAGAGCGCCGATCTGATTTCGCTCGAACGCGATCTGACGGGGCGGCTCGGCCTCAACGTCTCGATCGAGACCGAAGGCAAAGGCGGCAAAGTCACCATCGAATACAAGTCGATGGAGCAGCTCGACGACCTGCTGGCGCGGCTGACCGGCGGAAACTAGGCCCCGTTTCCAGTCTTCACGACCCAACACCCCGGCCGGAAACGGCCGGGGTGTTTTTGGTACGGCCGCCGTCAAAGAACGTCACGGAGACGATCACAGAAAGTCTCACCGAATGGTGGCATGTGCCATCATTCCGCCGTGATTGAATACGCACCCAAGCAAAATCAACGGCTTAAGAGTTGGCACGCGGGCTGCAGTTGCGTGGTCATCCCGGCGCTGGTGTCGGGAACAGACACTGGAGAGACGCAATGACCAAGTTCCTCAATCAAGCCGAAGACGTCCTGGGCACCCTGGTTGCCGTCGCCGTCCCCGCGTTCATCACCGCCGCGATGCTGGCCTTCACCGCCGGCTTCTGAACTGACCATCATCGAGCAAGGGACTATTCCGATGTCGCGCTTCCTCGCTGACTTCGAAGATTGGGCCGGTGTCGCTGTCGCCTTCGCGATCCCGACCTTCTTCACCGCCACGTTCCTCGCCTTCGCCGCCGGCGTACTCTAAGCCGCACCCAAGACTCGAAAGACCACGCCCATGCGTCTCGTCATCACCCACGCCTTCAGCCTGCCGCGCGATCCCGCCGCGGCCTGGTTTCTGGTCGAAGGTTGGGCGGCCGCGCTGGGCTATCGCGTGGTCGAGCGCCGCGCCGGCCTGTGCCGGATCGAACGCGGCAAGTCGACCAAGTTTCACCAGGCGGCGCCCCGCGATGCGCGTACCTGGGGCGAGATCCGGCTGGACGGCGACCGTGGCGTCGCCGCGCTCGCCCTCTCGTTGGAAAATCCCGGCTTCGAATGGTTCGAGCGCGTCGATGGCCGCGCCGGATCCTGGGAAGCCTACCTTCGCGGCGAGCTCGAACTGCTTGGCCGCGAAGTCGATGCCAGTGCCGCGCTTGGCCTAGCCGCGCTGCATGAAACGGCGCGCCCCGAATGGACCTTCGATCGCGTACTGGCGCGGTCGCGCGAGCTGATCGCGATCGTCCGCCACAAGCTACGCCCCAAGTCCTACTGAAAACTTAGCCAGTACGGAAAGTTTCTCCTTGCGCCCGATGGCGCGCCCGAATAGTTAGCCGTCACGGAAACTATTGTGGTGCGACATGGCGCTGGTCCTGCATTCCCATCCCGTGTCGGCCTATTGCTGGAAGGTGCTGATCGCGCTGTACGAGAACGGCACCCCGTTCGACCTGCGCCTGGTCAATCTCGGCGATCCATCCGCCAAGGCCGCGTTCGAGGCGCTGTGGCCGACCGGGAAAATCCCGCTGCTCGAAGATGACGGGCGCGTCGTGGCCGAAACCTCGATCCAGATCGAACATCTCGACCGGACCTATCCGGGCAAGGTCGCGCTGTTGCCGGCCGACGCACAGCTCGAGGTGCGGCTGTGGGACCGGTTGTTCGATTGCTACGTGATGACGCCGATGCAGGACTTCGTCGCGCAGCATCTGCGCCCCGGCGCTGAGCGCGATGCGCGCACGCTCGCCGACATGCAGACGCGTCTGCGTCGCGCGTACGATCTGATCGAAGCGCGCATGCCTGCACGGCCCTGGGCCGCGAGCGCCGACTTCAGCATGGCCGATTGTGCCGCTGCGCCGTCGCTCTTCTACGCGGCCTGCGTGCTGCCGTTCCCGCCGACGCACACAAAGCTCATCGCCTACTACGAACGACTGATGGCGCGGCCGTCGGTGCAGCGCGTGCTCGAAGACGCACGACCTTTCTTCCAATATTTCCCGCTGCGCGACGCATTGCCTGCGCGGTTCCGCGATGCAGCCTGACGCGCAACTCGATCGCGTGTTCGTTGCGCTGGCAGATGGCGCGCGCCGCGCGATGATCGACCAGCTCAGCAAGGGGCCCGCATCGGTGTCCGATCTTGCGCGGCCGTTGCAGATCGCGCTGCCGTCGGCGCTCAAACATCTGGCGCTGCTCGAAGCGGGTGGTTTCGTGCGTTCTGACAAAGCCGGCCGCGTGCGTACCTACCGGATTGCGCACGATGCGTTCAGCGGACTCGAAGAATGGGTGTCGCAACGCAAGACGCAGTGGAACCGGCAGTTCGACCACCTTGCGAAATATCTGGGAGAAGACGAGTGACGCACAGCGCGGCGCATACGAGCTTCGTGCTCGAACGACGCTTCAAATCCTCGCCGGCGCGCGTGTTTCAGGCCTGGGCCGATCCCGATGCGAAACGGCGTTGGAACGATTGCCACGCCGAAGTCGGCACGACCGACTACACGATCGACTTTCGCGTCGGCGGCCACGAACTCCATCGCGCGATCCTGCCCGACGGCAAGAAGCAGCTCGTCGACAAAGTCTTTCTCGAGATCGTCCCCGACGCGCGCATCCTGTTTGCCTACAGTATGGAAGCGGGAGGTCGGTCGCTGTCCGCGTCGCTCGTCACGGTCGAGTTTCATGCCGACGGCAGCGGTACGTTTCTGAAACTCACCGAACAGCTCGCCTATCTCGACGGGCACGACGATCTGCAGCAGCGGATCGAAGGGACAAGCGAAGGGCTCGACCGGTTGTTTCTAGAATTGGCGGAAGATCTGCCGACGCACTGACGCCGGGCGCGGCATGCGCCGCGCCCGGACGCGCATGGGTTAGCTAAAAGCGAAATCCGCCGCCGTCAGCGTCGACAGCTGCACGTGCTGCAACGTCGCGATGACATGTTGACCGTCGGTGAGCTGCACGTCGTCGCCGGCCTGGAACAAGTGATGGTTCTTCAGCAGGTCAGCAAAGCTGTGGTCGGGGTAATTGCGCAACGCAACGACATCGCCGTTGGCAGTGCCGCGATGGGCTGTGAAGTCCGCAATCTGAACAGCGGCCGTAACCGTATTGAAGAAGAAGATGTCGTTCCCGGCTCCGCCATTCACGGTCATCCCGAAGATCGGATCCGAGACGATGTTGAAGACGTCATCGCCCGCGCCGAGATTCACGTGCAACGTACCCTTCGGGTCGATGTTCTCCAGTTGCGTAAATTGAAACGATACGCGGTTGACCAGAAACAACGACCCGTCACCGAAATTGTCGATATCCACGATATCGTTGCCAGTCGTGCCATTATAGTCGACCGCGGTGACATGGTTTTGCAGATTGAACTCGATCGACTGCAGCTCGGATTTGCTGAAATCGTCAATCTGCAAATGATCCGTGCGAGCCGTGACGCTCAGCGACTCTACGCGTGACGCTTGAAACACGCCGCTATTCGCAAAGTTGATGTCGACGCCATCAACGCCGCGCCCGATCGAAATGGAAGGCGTAGCTTCAAGAATGAAGTTGAGCACAGTGAAGTTGACCGTGTCGAAGCCGTCACCACCGTCGATCGTGGTCGTCAGCCCCGCTGGTTGCTGACCTTGTACGGAGAGCGTGTCATCGCCCGCGCCGAGATTAAACGCGACCTGATCCTGGCCTGTAAGGGCGCCGAGATTGGTGTCCGTACCGGTGTTGTTATCAAAGACGTGAAAATTCGCGCCGACCTTGGCGAACTGGAAGCGATCGTCGCCTTGCGTGCCGGGAATATCGATGATCATCGAGTGACCTTACGTTGAACGATGTGCGGGCGGAGATGCCCGGACAACGTACTCGTCGCCTCGCGTCTTATTCCAAACCTTGCACGTGCGAGACGCACAAAGTCAGCCGCTGCAGAGACAGTGTGTCATCGACGACAACGGAAGCGTTCCGTGCCGACCGAAAGACGCTGTGAACGAGCGGAAACGGCAAACAGAACGATCGGAAGATCGACGCCTATCGTCGTGCGGCGAGTTGCGCCACCGCGAACAGCGCGCGGCTGGTCAGCACCGCTTCATCGGCGCCGGTGCGTTTGCATGCGGCTTCGGCGGCGACCAAGCCGTTCATCGCCGCTTCGAGCTTGGTCAGCGACCAGCGATCGAGCTGGCGCATGAAATTGTCGCGCGCTTTGAAGAACAAAGGCGGCTGTAATTTCGAACAGGCCGCATCCATCGACTCGCCCGCATCGATGCGCGCGCGCGTCGCGTGCAGACGGCGCACATAGGTCTGGGCCACGCGCAGCACGCCGATCGCCGAGGTCGACTCTGCAAACAAACGCGTCAGGCAGCGATCCAACCCCGGCACGTCGCCAGACGCTGCTGCTTGCGCGGCATCGTCGATCGCCATCGCGCCGCTGTCGCCCACCACGGCTTCAACGTCTTCGATCGTCGCGGTCGCGCCGGGCCCGAGATAGGTCGCGAGCTTTTCGACTTCTTGGCGCGCGATCATGCGGTCGCCGACCAGGCTGCTCGCCAACAGCTGCAGCGCGTCGCCGTCGATGCGGATTTTCCGTTCGGCCAGCGCGTCCGACAGGGTGCGCGCCATTTGCCGTTCGTCTTCGACGTAGCACGGCAAGGCCGCACCGTTGGGCGAGGCTTCGAACAGTTTGCGCAGGGCCGAGCGCGGACCGAGATCGCCCGCTTCCAACACGCTGAAACTGTCGCTCTCGCGTTCGAGCAGCAACGCCGCCGCTTTCGCCAGCTTGTCGGATGCTTCGCGCACGCGCACCAGGCGACGTCCGCCCATCAACGACAAGGATGCGGCCTCGTCGGCAAGGCGCGTCACGTCGTCGATCAGCGGGGCTTCGTGCGCAAAGGCTGCGACGCGGAACGGGTCGTTCAAATCTTCGACGACCGTCATTGCCAGTGCGCGGGCGCGTTCGCGGACCAACCCTTCGTCGGGGCCATAGACCAGAACAGCGCGAACGTTCTTGTCCGGGCTTTTCAGGAACCGTTCGATGGCGGCGCCAGCGAGCTTCAAGCGGCTTTCTTTTCCCGCGTGAAATACAGCGCCAGACGGCCGGTGATGTCGTCGGCGATCTGGCGCAGACCGCGTTCACGCGCATCTTCGCTCGACAGGATGGTGCCGAATTCGCTCTGCAGAATGTTGAACGACGGCGAAGCGCGGAAGCTTTCGCGCGTCAGTTCTTTGCCGCTCGCGTCGCGCAGCACGTAGGTGCCGGAATAGCGCAACTGACCGCGCGTCGCGGTCGCGTCCTGCTGAATGCCCAGATTGACCTGCTGTTCGAGCAGGCTGACTTCGAGACGATAGGCGGGCTCGGTCGGGCCTTGCGGCTGCATCCGGTCGATCAACGCATTGCGCAGCTGCTGCCCGGTGCGATCGGGAATGTTGGCGATGCGCACCTTGGCCAGCTCTTCCCCGGCAAGCCCACCCATCGGACCGCGCTTGGCGTAGAGCGGCTGGAATCCGCACGCGGTGAGCGTGAGGACGGCGAGCAGGGCCAGCAGGCGCAATTTCATCCGACCACCAAGTTCACGATGCGATTGGGCACGACGATCACCTTGCGCAGTTGCTTGCCTTCGAGCGCCTGCGCGACCGCGGGCACCGCAACCGCGGCGGCCTGCGCATCATCGTTGGCGACGTCGCGCGGCAGGTCGACCGTGCCTTTCAGCTTGCCGTTGACCTGCACCGCGACGGTGACGCTGCTTGCGACCAGCATTGCGGGATCGACCTTGGGCCATGCAGCGTCGACCACCAAGCCCGGACGACCCAACCGTTCCCACATGGATTCCGCCAGGTGCGGCATGATCGGCGCCACCAGCTGCGTGAGGATCGCCGTCGCGCTGGCAATGCAGGGCCATCCCGACTGCCCGAAGCCACCCTTTTTGACCTGCTCTTCCAGGAAGTTCGACAGGGTGCGGATGGTCGCGACTGCGCTGTTGATGCGGAAGCTTTCGAACTGCTCGTCGACCTGCGCCACCGCCCGATGCGCGGCACGCATGATGTCTTCGCCGCGCGCATCGTCGTCGATCGCGCCGTCCATGCCCAACTCGGCGACGTCTTCGGCCAGGCGCCACAGACGGCTGGCGTAACGCCATGCGCCTTCGACACCGGACTCGGTCCACTCCATGTCACGTTCGGGCGGCGTGTCTGAGAGAATGAACAAGCGCGCCGAATCCGCGCCGTAGCGTTCCAGGATCTCCTGCGGATCCACCGTGTTGCGCTTCGACTTCGACATCTTCTCGACGCGGCCCGGCGTCACCGGCGAGCCGTCGGCAGTCAGCGTCCAGTTGCCCGCTTCGTCACGCTGCACTTCGCTGGGCGACAGCCACTGGCCCGCCGGCGATTTGTACGTTTCGTGCGTGATCATGCCTTGCGTGAACAGGCCCGCGAACGGCTCGTCGATGCCGATCAGCCCAACCTTCTTCATCGCGCGCGTGAAAAAGCGCGCATAGAGAAGATGCAGCACCGCGTGTTCGATGCCGCCGATGTAATTGTCGACCGGCAGCCAGTACATCGCCGCGTCGCGATCGAACGGCTTGTCGCTGACATGCGGCGAGCAGAAGCGCGCGAAATACCAGCTCGACTCAAAGAACGTATCGAACGTGTCGGTTTCGCGCACGGCTTTGCCGGCGCAAGTCGGGCACGCGACATGTTTCCAGGTCGGGTGATGGTCGAGCGGGTTGCCCGGCTTGTCGAACGTGACGTCTTCCGGCAGCACCACGGGCAGCTGGTTTTCCGGCACCGGCACGACACCGCATTTGTCGCAGTGAATGACCGGGATCGGGCAGCCCCAATAGCGCTGGCGGCTGACGCCCCAATCGCGCAGGCGATAGACCGTCGTTCCTTTGCCCAGGCCGAGCGCTTCGATGCGGCGGATCGCTTCCAGCTTCGCCGCTTCGACGTCGAGACCGTTCAAGAAGTCCGAGTTGACGATCGTACCGGGGCCGTTGAACGACTCTTCGCCGACGAACACCGATCCGTCTTCGGCAACGTTGGTACCATCGGCGGCCTTCACCACCGGCAAGATCGGCAAATTGTATTTGCGCGCGAACTCGAAGTCGCGCGCGTCGTGTGCTGGGCAACCGAAAATGGCGCCGGTGCCGTATTCGATCAGCACGAAATTGGCGGCGTATACCGGAATGGTGCGGTCCTGGAACGGGTGCTGCACGCGCAGACCCGTATCGACGCCGATCTTTTCCTGCGCTTCGATCGCGGCTTCGCTGGTGCCGCTCTTGCGGCATTCGGCGACGAACGCTGCAATCTTCGGATCTCGGGTAGCGAGATCCGCAATGAGCGGATGTTCGGGCGACAGCGCTGCGAACGACGCGCCGAACAGCGTGTCGGGCCGCGTCGTGTAGACTTCGACTCCCGCATCGCTGTCGACGATCTTCCAACGCATGCGCAAGCCGCTGGATTTGCCGACCCAGTTGTCCTGCATGGTGCGGACTTTGTCGGGCCAGCGATCGAGCGTCGTCAGACCGTGCAGCAGGTCGTCGGCGAACTCGGTGATCTTCAAGAACCATTGCGACAGGCGGCGGCGTTCGACCGGCGCGCCCGAACGCCAGCCCATGCCGTCGACGACCTGTTCGTTGGCCAGCACGGTGTTCTCGACCGGATCCCAATTGACCCAGCTCTCTTTGCGGTAGGCCAAACCCGCTTCGAGAAATTTCAGGAACATCCACTGTTCGTGCCGGTAATAGTCCGGCTCGCAGGTGGCGATCTCGCGCGTCCAATCGATCGCCAGGCCGATCGACTTCAACTGGTCGCGCATCGACGCGATGTTCTGGCGCGTCCAGATCGCGGGATGGACGTTGTTTTCATGCGCTGCGTTTTCGGCCGGCAGGCCGAACGCGTCCCAGCCCATCGGATGCAGCACGTTCTTGCCTTGCGCGCGGCGCCAACGGGCAAAGAGATCGCCGATCGCGTAATTCTTGACGTGGCCCATGTGGATGCGTCCCGACGGGTACGGGAACATCTCCAGCACGTAGCTTTTCGGACGGCCGGGCTCTTCGCGGGCGACAAAGCATTGCGCTTCGTCCCAACGGGCCTGCCAGGTTTGTTCTGCTTCGCGGAAATTATAACGGGCCATGACCGGCCGGTCTTAGAACGAGCCGCGCGCTGCCAGCAACAGCAGCGACCTCTCGCGCTGATCTACCGCATCGGCCAGGAGATTGAGCCAGGGCCGCACGGCCCAATCAGCGCCGATCGCAACCACCCGCCGCCCGTTCAAATCGCGCGCCCAGCTGGTGCCGAGTTTCACCGCCGACCCGCTCCAGGTCAGGCCCACATTCGGCGCGACTTTCGTGTCGTCAGTGAGCCCACCCGCCAAACTCCAGGCGCCCCACGTCGCTTCGGCGCCCACCGCCCAGCCGTCATGCTCGACGGCATGCGCATAACCCGCGCCCAATTTCAGCTCAACCGATCCAAGCGTGCGTGTCCCGTTGACCGCGATTTCGCCCAGATCGCGCAGACCCTGCGGTCGCGCCAGCCGTCCGCCGCGCGGCGTGATCGCGTAGGTGCCGAGCCGCGGCGCAAAGCTCGCCGCCAACTGCACGCCGACAAAGGCCGGGCTGACATAGGAAATCCGCGTCGACGCGTCGTCATCGAGCCGCAACGGCGCCAACCGTGCCGGCGCGTATCCATAAAAGCCCTGGTCGCCATCGACCTGACCCAGCCCGACCCGCGCCGCGCGCGGCAGCACTTGCGCGACTGCGCCCGGCGCATCCCCCAGTTGGATCCGACCCCAACCGGCTTGCGCATATAGATAGGCAGCCGTCTCGCGCGGCCGGGCCGAGCCTTGTGCGCCATAGAAGCCGTATTCGATGCCGGTGGCCGAAACGTCGAAGGCTTTGAGCTGCAGGCTGCCGTCGAACATCCCGTTTGGCTGCGCCCGACCGCCATCATGTTTTAGGGGCGCGCCCTCGGCCTGCACCCACCCGGAAAACGCGGTGCGGATGTCGGCGCGTGCGACGCCGCCCGACATGGACAGGAAAAGGACCAGGGGTAAGGTGCGCGCCATGACCGACATTGCGGGCAATCTAGAGCGCGTTCGCGCCGCCATCGAGCATGCAGCGATCAAGGCCGGACGCGATCCGCGTTCGGTGGCGCTGATGGCGGTGTCGAAAACCTATCCGGCCGACGACGTCGCAACCGCGATTGCGACCGGCCAGCTTCTGTTCGGCGAAAATCGCGTGCAGGAAGCGCAGAAGAAATTTCCCGCTCTTCGCACCGCGCATCCGTCGATGAAGCTGCATCTGATCGGCCCGCTCCAGACCAACAAGGCAGTCGACGCGGTCTCGACCTTCGACGCGATCCATTCGCTCGACCGGCCGAAATTGATGCAGGCGCTGTGCGATGCGATGGCGAAAACCGGCAAACGTCCGAACTGTTTTCTGCAGGTGAATACCGGCCGCGAGCCCCAAAAGGCCGGCGCGATGCCCGAAGACGTCGACAGTTTCGTCGTCCATGCGCGCGAGAATTTCAAACTGCCGATCGTGGGCCTGATGTGCATCCCGCCCGCCGACGCCGATCCGGCGCCGCATTTCGCGTTGCTGGCCGCGCTGGCGAAAAAGAACAATCTGCCAGGCCTGTCGATGGGGATGAGCCACGACTACGAAATCGCCATCGCGCACGGCGCCACGCATGTGCGCGTCGGCAGCGCGATCTTCGGTGCACGCACGTAAGCGCGAAGGAGTTTCGGCGCTGCGCCGTGCAATCAGCTCAATAGGAGTTCCAATGATCCGCTTGCTTGCCGCTCTGCTGTTGATCGCCGGCACCGCCTCGGCTGCCGAGCCTGAGATTCCTGCAGCGCGACAACAGCAGCTGCGTGCGATCGCCGAAGCCTGCACGCCCGACGCACAGAAATTCTGCAAAGACGTCGAACGTGGCGAAGGCCGTATCGTGAAATGCCTGCGCGATCACGCGGCCGAGCTGTCGCCCGCCTGCAAAGCCGGGCTGGTGCCAGCGCAGCCGGCCGCGCCGAAAAAATAGAATGAACCGCGCCGCGCGGCTTCTGACGCTCGCGCTGGTTGGCGCGACTTTGGCAGGCTGCGGCGCCGGCGCTGCAATCCGGGCCGCGCGCAGTATGCGCGAACAGGCGCAACCGGCCGCGACGCCGGCTGCAGCGGCGCGCACCGATCGCGACGTCGCGTACGGAACCGACAAGGCGCAACGGATCGACGTCTATGTGCCCGCCGGCGCCGCAAACGCGCCGGTGATCTTGATGGTACATGGCGGCGGCTGGCGCCGTGGCGACAAGGCAATGCAAGGCGTCGTCGCCAACAAGGCGGCGCATTTCCTGCCGCGCGGCTACGTCTTCGTGTCCGTCGAAACGCGGCTGGTGCCCGATGCCGATCCGCTGGAACAGGCGCGCGACGTGGCACGCGCACTGGCCTTCGTGCAGCAGAATGCAGCGCGTTGGAACATCGATCCGGCGCGCGCGGTGCTGATGGGTCATTCGGCCGGCGCGCATCTGGTGGCGCTGCTTGGCGCCGACCAATCGATTGCAACCTCGCTGGGTGCGCAGCCCTGGCGCGGCACGATCCCGATCGACAGCGGCGCCTACGACATCGCGCGCATCATGACGAACCGGCATTTCGGTCTGTACGACACGGCCTTCGGCAAAGATCCGGCGGCCTGGCATGCCGCGTCCCCGATCGAACGCGTACGCGGCGCGCCCGCGCCGATGCTGTTGATCTGCAGCACCACGCGCCCCGACGATTCCTGCGGCCAGGCACGCGCCTTTGCGGCGCGGCTCGCATCTGCCGGTGCGCGCGCCGAGGTGCTTCCGCAAGCGCTGTCGCATCTCGACATCAACACGCAGCTTGGTTTGCCGGGTGCCTATACCGACGCGGTCGACGCGTTCCTGGCGTCGCTGGGGCTGCCGTAAGCGCGCCTACGCCAACCCCAACGCGTGGCGCATCTCGGCCCGCACGGGCTCGAACGCGGCGCGGAATTCGGGTGACGCCAACAACAGCTCGGCCATCCGCAACGCCAGCGCACGGCTTCCCACCATGTCGCTCGGATAGTGCGATCCGCAAACCAGCCGGTTGTTGGCGAAATCGTCGCCGCGCTTGACGATCGCCGCTTTCTTCTCGGGCAGGGCCTCGCTCAACAGGCGCGCATACAACACGCCGCGCAGCATGTAGCCGCTGGGATAGGACGTGCCGATATCTTTGGTGCGGCAGACCGGATGCAAGGTCGTGTCGACCTCGAACGGACGCGGGCGTTTGAACAAATCTTTGGCGCCATCGCCAAACGCGCTTTCATCGTCGCGCACGCGTTTGAAGAACGCAGCAGTGAGCGGCAATTGCGCTTCGGTGAAGTTCGGTCCCAACACAGTCGCGAACAGGAACACGGTCGGATTGTTTTCGTCGTAGCGCGCGCGTTCGGCGTCGGCCTCGCTACGGTGCGCTTCGATGCGATGCAGGGCTGCGAGATCGGATTTAAGCGCGGCCGATCCAGCTTGCGGCGGTTCCGGCAGCACGGCGCGCAGATCGATCTTGTCGCGTTGCAGGAACGAAGGTTCTGCGGCGAAGGTAGTGCTCGTGCTCAACAGCAAGATCGGCAACCAGGCGGTGCGCTTCATCTGCGGCTCCATCTTCACGGGTGCGGAGCGCGCAACAAATCACGACACGCGTGGATCGCACAGCAAGATTGCTGGCGCGAATCGGCGTGCTACTCGCCGATGCGGAGCAACGTCGCGCGGCCGATCACGCTGACCAAGTTGCGCAGGTCCGATACCTGCAACGCGACACAGCCGTGGGTCGGCGCGAAATCTTCGCGCGCGACATGCAGAAAGATTGCACTGCCGCCATAGGCCAGAACCGGATCGTCGTTGTGGCCGATTACGACCAGCAGGTCGTACAGCGCGTCGTCGCGCCATAGAACCTCGTGGCTGGCATCGAACGGCAATTTGACCTGGCAGTTGTACGCGAGGTCGCGCGGTGCATCGCACCAGCCGTCATCCGGTTCGATCGCCGCGACCGGCAGAATGGTTTTCGGTTTTTCGATCCGGTCGGCGCGGTAGAGAACGCGGCGGAATGGAAACAGGCCGGCCGGCGTGACGCCGTCGCCTTCGCGCTTCTCGCGCTTGATGCCGCCCGGGCCCAACGCGCACGGCGCGTGCTGATCGCCCCAGCGCACGATGCCGCGGGCGCGGTCGTGTTCGTCTTGGGACACGCTGATCATCGGAACGGCAAGCATTGGGCGGCGCATCCTGCTGCGCCATCGCGTCATGCCAAAGCTGAATTTGCGCGCGTGCGTTGGCGCGTGCGGATCGGCGAATGAGGTGCGCGAGGAAAATGCCGAAATCGCGAACCCGAAACGGATTCGGCGTTACTGCGTGATGCTGACCGTGCGGGCCGCGTCGCCGCCGCGCATCGCCTGATATTTCTCCAACGCCGCCATCATGTTGGCGTTGAATGATTCGGGATTGGCCTGCAGCGTCGCCTGGGCCTGGGCGACCGACGGCGGTTGCATCGAGCCCGCTTGTGCTTGCGGCAGGATCGAGGTCGGCGCACCAACCTTGGCCGGCGCTGCAACCGCAGGCTCGACCGCGACTGCATCATTGGCGGTCGCGCCCGCGGCGGTCGTCTTGGTTTTTGCGCTGCGCGCTGCGCTGGTCTCGATCGTCGACAAGGTCTGCAGCGGACGCGCCGGCTGGTGCGAGAAATTCGCGCGCTGCAGCGAGCGATAGAAATCGGTCGGTTGCTGCGCCGCCGCTGCCTGGGCCGCAGTTGCAGGCGCTGCTTGCGCGACGGCTGGCTGTACCAGCGAACGCTGCAACGGATAGGTCGCCTGAGTCGCGGCGCCCGGCGTGCGCGCGATGCGCTCGGCTGCGAAGTCGGCGGGCTGGCCGCTCGCTTCGTCGAGCATGATCGACGTGGTCTTCAATGCGATCGCACCGGCGCCCGGCACGACGATCGCGTTCGATGCAGCTTTGTCTTCGGGTACGACTTCGCCGGTCGCGACGTCGGTCACGGTGACTTCGGGTTTCTTGTCGTCGTCGGCTAGGCCAACCGCTGCCAGCAGATGGTGGCCGATCGTGCTGCCGCTCGCTTCTTTGACGACGCTGTCCACCGCCGCGCCGATCAATCCGAAGATGCCGCCAAAAATCGCGCCGCCGATCAGGTTCGGCAGCGTCTTGATCTCGGAACCGGTGGCTTCGCGATAGATGGTCGAGATGATGGGCAGGTGCTGCAGCGGATTGATCGCGTCCAGCACGTCGCTGAAGGAAAGGTCGTCGCCCGTCGCGCCCTGCGTATTGGCAAGCGTCGTCGTGGCCGACGGTGCGTCGGGCACATAGCCGCTGCCGGGGACGAGGATGGGCGAGGACTCCATTGCCCGTCAGATCAGCAAGGCCCGTGCCACCGCCCGACCGCAGGTTTTTGGGAGATTTCGCTGGATTTGCGCCCGGTTCACAGCCGCGTGGGCAGACTCTGCCGGGGCCGCCTCGGCAAGGGCTTCGAACTGTTCTAGCGTCCGGGCGCATGCAGAAACCGCCTTTGCGCCTGGTCGCCGTGCTCGCTGACGATGACGCGTTGGCGCGGGCCTTGGGCGAACAGCTGACCGTCGAGCGCGGCTACAGCGTCCGCCCGGTGCAGGCGGGCGCGGCGCCCCCACCCGGCTCGGTCCTGGTCGCCAACACGCCTGCCGGCGTCACCCTCTCCCCCGGTCCGGGCCATCCGCTGCCGGTGCCGTTGCGCCTCTCGACGTTAATTGCGCGCATCGAAGCCGAATTCGCGCCGGCCCAGCGCATCGTCGGTGCCTTTACCTTTGAACCGAACGACCGCGCGCTGACGCACGAACTGACCGGTGCAACGGTGCGCCTGACCGAACTCGAAAACGCGATCCTGCTGCGCCTGGTCGATGCCGACGGCGACGTGGTCGAACGCGAACGTCTGCTGGCCGAAGTCTGGGGCTACAGCGCCGACGCCAATACGCACACGGTCGAAACCCATGTCTGGCGCCTGCGCCAAAAGCTGGGCGACGAAGCCGCCGAACTGCTCGTCACCGACGGCGGCGGCTATCGATTGGCCGCATGAGCTTCGACGTAAAGATCTGGGGCGCGCGCGGTTCGATGCCGTGCACCGGCGCATCGCACGCCACGTACGGCGGCGACACGGCTTGTATCGAGCTGACAATCGACACGCGCCGCGTGGTGATTGATGCGGGTACGGGCCTCGCGCAACTCGGCCTCACCCATCCGAACCGTGCCTATGCGTGCGACCTGCTGCTCAGCCACGGTCATCTCGATCACGTGCAGGGAATTCCGTTTTTCGCGCCACTCTATCGCGGCGACAGCGAGATCCGTTTGTGGCGCGCCGATCCCGATCCGCTGGCGCCGCTGCTCGATCCGCCGCTCTCGCCGGTCAGTCTCGATCTGATGCGCGGCCTCACCGACATCCACATCGTGCAGGCCGGCGACGTGCTCGATCTGGGCGACGGCATCACCGTGCGCACACTGGCGCTGAATCATCCTGGCGGCTCGCTGGGCTTTCGCGTCGAGGCGCAGGGCAAGGTGTTCACGACCTTGTTCGACCACGAACCCGGCATCGTCGCCGCGATCGACGCCGCTATTCCCGACTTTGCGCGTAACAGTGATTTGCTGGTGGTTGACGCAACGTTCGATGCGACCGATTTGGCTAGCAAGCGCGGCTGGGGCCACGGCACGTGGGAACAGGCCTGCGACATTGCCAAGTCGTGCGGTGCGCGCCAGTTGTTGTTGTTCCATCACGACCCGCGCAACGACGATGTCGCACTCGACGAGGTCGAACGCGCGGCGCAAGCTGTGTTCAGCGCCGCGTCGTGCGCGCGCCAAGGTTCGACGGTCTCGCTCTAGTGCTGTTCAGGAGAGGCACGATGAAATCGCTTTTCGCTGCTGCAGTTGTTTCGCTCGTTCTTGGCTCGCCGGCGTTGGCGCAGACCAACACAACGGCGCCGATCGGATCGCCGGTGCCGAACGCAAGTTCGGATCTGAATCGCTTCCCGCAAGACGCGATCCAGAACGGCCGCCGCCGCCAGGCGACGCGCGCCGAAATCGAACAACGCGCCGGCGCACCCGGTTCGCCGCTGGCGGGCAAGCCGCTGTTGGAAACGTCGAAAGACGCCGACAAACAGACCGACCGTCTGTTCGAAGAGTCGCTCAAAAATTCCAAGGGCGTGACGCCCGACGATCCGTCGGCGCGGCCGCCGGTGGGGTCGCGCTGACTTGATGCGCGTCGCGCGGTCGATCCGGGCGGCCGCGCGTTGTTTCGTTCTGTTGCTGCTCGTGCCGCTCGCGGCCTGCAGCAGGTCGCCAACGTTGCCCGCCGGCATCGACGAGACTGCGCGTCTCTATGTGGCGGCAATCGACGCCAATGATTTGAAGGCCGCCGCAGCAGTCGCGGATGGACCTGAACTGTATGACCCGTACAACGTCGCAAAGCTACGCAGCTTCACCGGCAACTACGAAAACGCACTCGACCGCGTCTATTGGCAGCTGCGGCGTCCGTACGTAGACAGCGCCGATCCCAACCCGCCGCCGATCACGACGCTGACCTACCAACGCCAGCGCCGCGATGACTGGCTCGCGATCCATCTCATGGTGCGTGGCGAAGGCGACGCGGCGCGCATCGTCAGCATCAACGTGGAATCGATGGCGCGACCGTTGCCAACCGGCCGGTCGTTCCGGTTCGACGGTATGCAGGCGCGCGATTGGATCAATCTCGCTTCGCTGCTTGTGGCAATCGCGGCAACGATCTGGGGTCTGACGTCATCCGTGCGCAGACCGCCGACCTATCGCTGGTTCTGGCGCGTCGTCCTGGTAATTGGGCTGGTGCAACCCGCGTTCAGTGACGATCTGCGTTCCTTCGGAACCGCGTTTCTGAATCCCGGCATGTTCCAGTTCACGCACGTGCGGTCTCCGGTCGAGTTGTTCTCGATCCAGTTCTGGGTTCCGCTTGGCGCCATCTTATTTTTGCTGTTCCGTCGCTATCCGACGCCGTTTGCGCGTCCCCGCACAATCGAGGAAGCCGCATGAGCCAGGCCGCCGGCAGCAATGCCGAGAAAATCAAAATGCGCAAAGCCATGCAGGCTGCATTGCAGTCGGCGATCACCAACGGCGTCTTCGGCACGAGAGCAAAACTGATCGCGCATTTGAAGACGCGCGATTTGAAGTTCGTGTCTGAGGCCGGCGGAAAGATGCAGGTCGAAAGCGCGAAGTACGGCGCGTTCGAGGTCGACGTGCCGGAGGGGTTGCGGAAAGGATAGTGCTGCGCCGCTCGCGCGAACGGCGCAGCACGCGCAGTGTTTACTTCTTCATCGTCGCGACAGGTTGATCCTTCGCGACGACGTACGTTTGAATCGTGCGTGCCGGCACGGTGCCGTCATTCTTGCCTTCGTGTACGACGCCGGCGTTGTTGTGGAACGACTCGCCGGTTTTGTAGGTCTTCCACTCGCCGCCTTCGCTGCGCAGCTTGAACTCGCCTGCAACGACGGTGGCGTATTCGTCGCCAGGATGCGTGTGCCAGCCCAAAGCGGATCCCGCCGGCCACGTCACATCGACCAGCACGACTTGCTTGTCCGGCGACCCGGTCAGCGGTTCGGTCATCAGCACTTTGCGTTCGGGCGCCGGCGCATCGGCGGCATAGACCGGCAGCGCAACAGCAGACAACAACAGTGCGAGTGCAATACGACGCATGAGCCCTCTCCGTTCTTGCCGCTGGCTATCGGTGAACGGGGCATGCGGCGTCGGCCTCGTCCTTTGTGCCCGCGAGCTTAGGCCGGCCGGCGGGTCGAGGACGACTAGGCCGACCCTTTATTCCGATGCGCCGTAGGCAGGGCCCGCGGAACTCGTCTTGCCGCCGAGGCTTTCTGCGGTATATACGTGTGATGACGAAGTGGGGTCGCCGATGACAATCACGAAAAGCCGGACGTTTCGGAGCGGCAATAGCGAGGCCGTACGCCTTCCGCGCGACGTCGCGTTCGGGAGCGACATGGAGCTCACGATCGTGCGGTCTGGCGAGGTACTGACCATCTATCCCGTCAAGCCGCCGGTGCGCGATCTGATTGCGCGTCTACATGCGTTGCCAAAGCCGAGCGCAGTCGAAACGCGAGACGACGAACCATTGCCCGAACGCCACGGGCTTTGACGATTGGCGTTCCTGCTCGACACAAACGTCGCCATTCATCTTCGCGACGGTGACGCGACAGTTGCGCAAAAGATCGCGGCGCTCGATGGCGCAGTTCTGTTGTCGATTGTCACCCGTGTCGAACTTGAAGAAGGCGTTCACCGCGACGCTGCCGAAGCGCATCTGCGCCGACCACGCCTTGATGCGATCTTGTCCACGCTCCCGGTTCTCGCGTTCGACGATGCTGCCGCCGACGCGTACCGCGCAATCGTCGAAGCCGCTGGATATTCACGACGCAAATTGCTGGATCGAATGATCGCCGCGCAGGCGCTTGTTCATCATGCAACACTCGTCACGATGAACGCAGCCGACTTCAAAGACGTGCCAGGACTGTCCCTGCTCGAATGGTGAACAGCCAGGCGGCAACATCGTGCCTAGCGCCGTGTAACCGTCGCCGCGCCATACGCCATCCGCCGCGCACGCAGAAACGCGACGCCGCCTTTGCCGCGGTCGAAGACGCCGAATACATAGTCGGGCCACACGCGCCAGCCCAATGTCGGCATGCCGATGAGCACGACATGTTTGGCGCCGGACAGCTCGACCTCGACCAATATGTCGTCGTTGCTGAGGCTGTAGTCGTACGGCGCGATGTCGAGCGCTGCGCCATGCGCGCCGATTTGCGGGCGCTGGTCGAGCATGTCTTGCCATTTCACGCGGGGCAGGTTGCGCACGGTCTTGTCTTCGGCAAGCCAGGCGCGCGCGAAGCTTTCGAGATCTGCGCACATCGTTCCGGTGCAGACGCGCTCGGTCGGCACGAAGCGCGTCTGTGTCTTGCGCTCGAAGGCGCACATCGGTCGCCAGGCACCGCCAACGCGCTGCACCAGCCGCAGGCGCGACGGCGAGGTCTCGACATTGATCAACTCGCCGCCAGCACCGATCGCCGCCGCCGTTCTGTCGTTCAGACAGTGCGCCGACTCGTCGCCCGGAAATGGATCGTCGATCTCGACCACCTTGCTGTTGCGCAGCTCGAAATAGCGCGAGCGTTCGCACGCCATGCTGCCCTGCAACTGCATCGACTTGAACAAGGGCGACGTGCCAAAGCGGTACAGATCGGCCACGCCGCCATCGTCGAGGTCGGCGGGAAAGCCAAGCGCTGCGAATTCCGGCGTGTTGGTGCCTGCGTTCCATACTCTCTGCTGTTTGAGCGGACCGTCCGGCTGCGTGACGAGCGACAACAACGTCGCATCGGTCGGACCGGCGGCGCGCAACGCACGCTCGACGCGATCGCAAATCGGGCCGGGTGCAGCTGCTGCGGCGCGCGCCTGCAGTGATGCGACGTGCAGTTGATACTCGTGCAAGAGACAGAAAAGTTGCTTCTCGGCATTCGCCGGACGATCCCACGGGCCACAGCGGGCGCGCTGCAGGTCCAGCCATACGCGCTGCTCGCGCAACAGCGCGTCGCGTGCGTCGCCGCTGTTGGCAAGCGCGGCGCGAAAGGCGGTTTCCAGATCACGATCGAGCGCGGACAGGTCCGGCGACGCGCAGATCGCGCGTTCGATGTCGGTTGTCGCCTTGGCGCAATCGAAGCTTGGCGCCGCGTGCGCGGTGCTGCCGACGAACAAAGCGACGACGAGCATCCAGCGCAACATGACGGTCAGCTACCGGTGGGTGCTGCGGGTTGTTGCTGGTGTTCGCTGGTTGCGGCGGGCGCGGCCGGTGCTGCTGCAGGCGCAGGTTGTTCCGCCGGCTTTTCTTCTGGCTTCTTCTCTTCGGGCTTCCCCTCGGGCTTCGGCTCTTCGACCGGCACCGTGTAGTCCTGCACGATGCGCGCTTGCGCGCCTTCGATCAGCAACACGCGCGTGCCGATCGCCAACGGTTTTTCATCGTGTTGCGTAACGGACAGCAAGTCGCCGTTGCCGCGCTTGACGATGTATTCGTAGCCCCAGGTGTTCTCGGCCGTCTGCTGCGCCGTGGCGCCGATCAGCCCGCCCGACACGGTGCCGGCCAAGGTCGACAGCGCGCTGGCCGTGCCCTTGCCGATATTGCTGCCGACGATGCCGCCCGCAGCCGCGCCGGTCGCAGCACCGGTGGCTGCATCGCCTTTGATGTCGACCTTGCGCACGCCGATGACGACGCCCTGGTTGACCTTGTTCGCCTGCTGCACCGCCTGCGTGCCGTAGGTGTTGGGCGAGAAATCGCGGGCACAGCCGGCAAGGACCAGCGGCACGGCGAGAATCAACAGGACCTGCGTGGGCCGAAACATTGCGCGGCTCTTCTTTGTGATACGGGCGGGGCGGATCTGCGCGCGCATTCAAGGCAAACGCATGGCAAAAGTCGACTGCCGGATGCGCGCAGCTAAGGTGCGCGCGGGCTGTGGCAGGAGAATCACAGGTCGTTAGCGGCCCGCGCGTTGCGCCCGCACGAGCTCTTCCGCCCGTGCTTGAATTGCGTCGTAGGACGCGCCCGCGTCGAGCTCGACGTCGGGTTTGATGCCAACGCGCTGAAAGCTGGCGCCCGTCGGCGTGTACGCCCGCGCCACCACCAGCCGCATACCGTCTTTGCCGGGTACGGGCAGATGCGCCTGCAAGGCGGAGTCGCCGAAGCTTGGGAGGCCGACCAGCTTCGCCCGCCCGTTGTCGCGCAGCGCGGCCGCGACGATCTCTGCGGCGCCGTTGGTGCGTGCGTCGATCGTCACCACCAGCGGCATGTTGTGCAGCACGTCCGGCCCGTGCGCCTCGTATGTTTCTGCAGCTTCATCACGGCGACCGCGCACCGTCACGATCGTGCCGCGGTCGAGAAACAGCCGCGCGACCGCGACCGTCGCGTCGAGCGATCCGCCCGCGTTGCTGCAAAGATCGAGAACCCAGGCGCGCGCGCCGCGGACGCGTGCTTGCCGGATCGCGGCGCGGAGATGGGTTGCGCTGTCGTCGTCAAAGCGGCGGATGCGCAGATACGCAACACCATCCTCAAGCATCGTCCAGCGCACGTCTGTCATCGCAGCCGGCGCGACCTCGACCTCGCGCGGGGCTGCACCCGGTGCCTGCACCGTCAAGCGAACCGGCGACGGCGACGCGATCTTGATCTTGGCGATTGCTTCGCGCGAAGTCGCGACCGGCTCACCCGCGATCGCCAGAACGCGGTCGCCGACACGAACGCCGGCCGCCTCGGCGTTCATGTGCTCCATCAGGCGTGCGATCACGGGCTGCTCGTCGCGGAATTCGATGCCGACGCCGCGCCACGTATCGGGCACGCCACTGAACAGCTGCTGCTCCGCCGCCGCAGCGCCATTTGCTGCCGCGACCAACGCCGCCGTTAGAATCAGGATGTGAAACACATCTCCACAACGCGCACGCGCGGCGAGAGTTGCAGCCCGTAGATTGGGCGCGTGGACTGAAACGATGCCTTACGCCAACAGCGGACCCATCCCGATCAGCCGGAGCAACGCCGCCATCACGACATAGATGACGATCGTCGCCACCACGACTGCGGCGGTATAGGGCAACGCACTGTCCTTCGGCGCGCGCATGCAAATCGGCAGACCGGTATAGAGCAGGTACAGGCTGTAGAGGCCGAGCAACGTCAGGAGCGACAAGGCCGGAATCAAATTGAACAAGCCGGCAAGCCAAATGGCTGTTTGGCTGAAAGCCGCAACCTTCAGCGCCTGCACATCCTGTCGCGCGCCGCCAAATCTGCGCGCCAACACATCGATCACCATTGCAGCGACGAAGATACCGACAAGCGCCAGCACATAGTGCACCGCTGCGCCGCCGATCGCCGGCAAAAGCCCAGGGTGCACACCGCCGAACAGCAACGACCCAAGCAAGCTGCAGACGGGCGGGATTGCCGCCAGCGGAATCACCCATTGCCGATAGATATTGCCTTCGGTCATCGGCTCGTCGGCGATACGCACCCATTCTTCGCTGGGACGCAGCAACAGCCGTTGGGCGCGTGCGGCGATCGCATTGCGCAGCGGAACCGGATTCGACTCGAACGTCATCGTTGCGCTCCTGGCTGCTGCTACTTCGCGCGGTTCTGGCGGTTCTCGACCAGATCGGTGACGACGGCGGGATCGGCCAGCGTCGACACGTCGCCCAACTGATCATGCTCGTCGGCGGCAATCTTGCGCAAAATGCGGCGCATGATTTTGCCCGAACGCGTTTTCGGCAGACCCGGCGCCCATTGAATGTGATCGGGCGTTGCGATCGGGCCGATCTGCGTGCGCACCCACGCAACCAGTTCCTTGCGCAACGCATCGGTCGGCTGCTCGCCCGCATTCAAGGTGACGTAGGCGTAGATGCCCTGGCCTTTGAGGTCGTGCGGGAAGCCGACGACTGCCGCTTCGGCGACTTTGGCATGCGCGACCAGCGCGCTTTCTACTTCGGCGGTGCCCATGCGATGGCCCGACACGTTGATCACGTCGTCGACGCGACCGGTGATCCAGTAATAGCCGTCTTCGTCGCGGCGACACCCGTCCCCAGTGAAGTACTTGCCCGGATAGGTGCTGAAATAGGTTTCGATGAAGCGCTTGTGATCGCGGAACACAGTGCGCGCCTGGCCGGGCCAACTGTCGATGATGCAGAGATTGCCGTCGGTGGCACCGTCGAGAACTTTGCCGTCGGCATCGACAAGCTGCGGCTGCACGCCAAAGAACGGCACCGTCGCACTGCCCGGCTTGGTCGTGATCGCACCCGGCAGCGGCGTGATCATGTGGCCGCCGGTTTCCGTCTGCCACCACGTATCGACGATCGGGCAACGGCCATCGCCGACGACATTGTGATACCAAAGCCAGGCTTCGGGATTGATCGGTTCGCCGACGGATCCGAGGAGGCGGAGAGATTTACGACTGGTCTTCTTCACCGGCGCGTCGCCGTCGCGCATCAAGGCGCGGATCGCGGTCGGTGCGGTGTAGAAGATCGACACGTTGTGCTTGTCGACCACTTCCCAGAAGCGGCTGACGCTGGGGTAGTTCGGCACGCCTTCGAACATCAAGGTCGTCGCGCCCGACGCCAACGGTCCGTAGACGATGTAGCTGTGTCCGGTGACCCAGCCCACGTCGGCCGTGCACCAATAGATTTCCTTGTCGCGGTAATCGAACACGTACTGGAACGTCATCGTCGCCCAGACGAGGTAGCCCGCGGTCGTGTGCAACACGCCTTTGGGTTTTCCGGTCGAACCCGACGTGTAGAGAATGAATAGCGGATCTTCCGCGCCCATCGCTTCGGGCGGACAATCGGTCGAAGCAGCAGCGACCGAGTCTTCGTAAGAAATGTCGCGGCCCGCTTTCATCGGCACGTTGGCGCCCGTGCGTTTGACGACGAAGACGGTCGACACGTCGGGGCAGGATTCGAGCGCCTTGTCGGCATTCGCCTTCAACGGAATCGCCTTGCCGCCGCGCACGCCTTCGTCGGCGGTGACCAGCACGGTCGAATCGCAATCGAGAATGCGATCCTTCAAACTGTCGGGCGAGAAACCGCCGAACACGATCGAATGCACCGCGCCGATGCGCGCGCAGGCCAGCATCGCAACCGCCGCTTCGACGATCATCGGCAGATACAAGGTGACGCGGTCGCCCTTCTTCACGCCGCGCGCCTTCAACGCGTTGGCGAAGCGGCAGACTTGTTCGAACAGCTCGCGATAGGTGACGTGTTTCGATTGGGTCGGGTCGTCGCCCTCCCAGATGATCGCAGTCTGGTTGCCGCGCGTTGCGACATGGCGGTCGAGACAGTTGGCAGCAACGTTGAGCTGCCCGTCCTCGTACCATTTGATCGCGACGTCGCCTTTGAAGCTGGTGTTCTTGACCTTGGTGAACGGCCGGATCCAGTCGAGCAGCGCCTTGCCCTGTTCGCCCCAGAACGCGTCGGGGTCGCTGACCGATGCCTCGTACATGCGCTTGTAGCCGGCTGCATCGAGCCGCGCCTTGGCGACGAATTCAGGCGGCGGCGGAAAGAGCTGGCTGGCGGCGTCGGTCACTTCAGTCGTCCTCCGGTGTGGCCGGGTTTCATCCCGATCGGCTTGGAGAAACGACCCTAGACGATGGCGACCTGCGCGCTCAACCGCCCGGCTGCGCCGTATTTCGTCATCCCCGCGCAGGCGGGGATCCAGGAGTCACCACACGGGAATTCCAGCAGCACTACGCACGAACACCTGGATCCCCGCCTTCGCGGGGATGACGGCTACGCGAAGCGCGCCGTCACTTCACGCCGCCCAATTTGCACACACGCGCCCACTCGGCTGCCGTCACCGGTTGCACCGACAGGCGCGAGTTCTTGACCAGCACCATGTCTTTCAGCGCCGGGTCGGTTTTGATCGTGGCCAAGGTCACTTCGTTCGGCAGTTTTTCGACCGCCTTCACGTCGACCAGGCCCGACTTCTCGTCCTTGGGATCGGCGTAGAACGTCTTGGCGACCTCGACGATGCCGACGACGCATTTGCCTTCGTTCGAGTGATAGAAGAAGACGCGGTCGCCCTTCTTCATGTTCTTCATGTTGATCAGCGCGCCCGGATTGCGCACGCCGCTCCAGTCGGTGGTCTTCGCCTTGACCATGTCGTCCCAGGAAAAGACCGCCGGTTCCGACTTCACCAGCCAATACGCCGCGCTCATTCGCGCGCACTCGGATAGACCTGGCGAAAGCGCGTGATGGTGGTCGACGCGAACAGACCCGCCTTGGCGTAAGGATCGTCGGCGCAGAATTGCCGCGCCGCCGCCTCGTTGGGAAAGTCGATCACGAAGACCGAACCGAACGGCTTGCCTTCGGCCGACAGAAGCGGACCGGACGTAATGATCTGCGGCACGAATTTTTCGAGAAAGACGAGATGGGCCGGACGCGTGTCGGGACGCGTCGTGCCGGCATCGGTGCGGTCAACGCACTGGATGTGAAACAGCATGGGCCGGACGTTACCGGCTCAACCCTCGGCTTTGAAGGGCCGCGCGAGCAGACCGCGCATCGCATCGCGGATGGTGGCGCGGCCTTCGATGATATCGGCCACCGCCTGCGCGATCGGCAATTCGACGCTGTGCCGGTTGGCGCGCAGCAACGCGGCCCCCGCCGTCGCCGCACCTTCGACGACGGAACTGCGGCCGCGCATCAGCTCGTCCAAGGTCGCACCTTCGCCCAGCGCCAGACCCAGCGCGTAATTGCGCGAACGCGGGCTGGTCGCGGTCAGCGCCAGATCGCCCAGCCCAGCCAGGCCGGCAAAGGTTTCGGGCCGGCCGCCGAGTGCCAGCCCCAACCGCGTCGTCTCTGCCAGGCCGCGCGTCAGCAACGCAGCGCGCGCGTTCTCACCCAGGCCCGCACCAATCGCGAGACCGCATGCGATCGCGATCACGTTCTTGCACGCACCCGCCACTTCGACGCCGATCGGATCGGGCGAGCGATAGGGACGGAAACTCGGACTGCCGATGCGCGCGACCAAACTCGCCGCCAGCGGATCGTCGTCGGACGCGATCGTGACCGCAGTCGGTTTTCCCGCCGCGACTTCATCGGCGAAGGTTGGGCCCGACAACACAGCCAGCGCACGGGACGGCGCCAGCTCGCGCGCGACTTCGGTCAGCAGCCGTCCGCTGCCGCGCTCGATTCCCTTGGCGCACAACAGCAACGGCGCGTCGCCGCGTTTGAGTTGCTGCAGCAGGCCGGCGACATGCTGCGCCGGCGTGACGACCAGCAGCACCGACGCGTCGTTGGTCGCCTGGTCGAGATCGTTGGTGACGGTGACGCTGTCGGGCAGGCGCGCACCCGGCAGATAGGCATCGTTGTGGCGCGACTGCTGCAACCATCCGGCGTGATCGGCGCGGCGCGCCCACAAGCGCACCGGTCCGTCGTCGCGTGCGAGCGCGATGGCAAGCGCGGTGCCCCAGGCGCCGGCGCCAAGAATTGCGATGGGTGCGCTCATGCTTTCACGCCTGCAAACGCGACTTTGGGCGCGGTCGCGTCAAGCGGCCAACGCGGGCGGGGTGCGAAATCCAACCCGTCGAACATGTTCAAGCGCGCGCGCTCCAACCCCGCCCACGCAACCATCGTTGCATTGTCGGTGCACAGGCGCGGTGGCGGTGCGACGAAATCCAGCCCGTGTTTTGCAGCAACCGCAGCCAGCCGCGCGCGCACCGTTGCGTTGGCGGCAACGCCGCCCGCAACGACGAGCTGTTTGCCCGCCGGGTATTCTTGCGTGAAACGTTTGGCTGCGCGCGCGGTGCGATCGGCAAGCTGTTCGGCGATCGCAGCCTGCGCCGACGCGGCCAGATCGGGCAGGTCGTGCGCGCCTGCTTTTTCGATCGCGGTGCGCACCGCGGTCTTCAACCCGGAGAACGAGAAATCGCAGCCGGGTTTGCCGACCATCGAACGCGGCAAAGGAAAGCGCGTTGGATCGCCGAGTTTGGCGGCTGCTTCCAGCGCCGGTCCGCCGGGATAGCCCAAGCCCAACAGCTTTGCGCTTTTGTCGAAGGCTTCGCCGGCTGCGTCGTCGATCGTCGTGCCCCAGCGCCGGTACTGGCCGACGCCTTCGACGACCAGCAACTGGCAATGGCCGCCTGACACAAGCAGCAGCAAATAGGGAAACTGCACGTCGTCGGTGAGGCGCGCGGTCAGCGCGTGCGCTTCGAGATGATTGACCGCGACGAATTTCTTGCCCGCCGCCAGCGCGATTGCTTTCGCGGTGGTGACGCCGACCAGCACGCCGCCGATCAGACCCGGTCCGCCAGTCGCGGCGACCACGTCGAGATCGGCAAAGGTCAGGCCGGCGCGCTGCATCACTTCGCGCACGATCGCGTCGAGCAGATCCAGATGCGCGCGCGCCGCGACTTCGGGGACGACGCCGCCGAATTTGCGATGTTCGTCGAGCTGCGACGCGACCAGCTCGCCACGGATGGCGCGCGTGTCGTCGACGAGCGCTGCGGCGGTTTCGTCGCAGGAGGTTTCGATGCCCAGAACCAACATAGCGGGCCGAACCTAGGGCGCCGGCCCGATTTTTCAAAATTCGACCGAGATAAGGAGCGATCCGTTCAAGCCACGAGCCGGCGGGCCGGCGCATCCTGCGCGCACGGCTGCGACATGGAAGGATTCAAACTTGGCCAATGCAGACAACGACGCGTCGGGCGTCGGCAGGCGTGACGTGCTGCTCGGTGCAGCCTCGGTCACGGCCTTGTCGGTCACCGGGGCGGCTTCGGCGGCACCTCCAAAAACCCCCAACGCGGATATGAAAATGGCGACCATCACGACCAAAGACGGCACCCAGATTTTCTACAAAGACTGGGGCACCGGACAACCGATCGTGTTCCATCACGGCTGGCCGCTGAGCGCCGACGATTGGGACAACCAGATGTTGTTCTTCTTGTCGAAGGGCTATCGCGTCATCGCGCACGACCGGCGCGGCCACGGTCGTTCGACGCAGACCGCGACCGGCAACGAGATGGATACGTACGCAGCCGACGTGATCGAGCTGGCCAAGCATCTCGACTTGAAGAACGCGATCCATGTCGGTCATTCGACCGGCGGCGGCGAAGTCGCGCATTACGTTGCGCGCGCCGAAAAAGGCCGCGTGGCAAAAGCGGTTCTGGTCGGCGCCGTGCCGCCGATCATGGTCAAGTCCGAGAAGAATCCGGGCGGCACGCCGATCGAAGTGTTCGACGGATTCCGCGCAGCACTCGCCGCCAATCGCGCGCAGCTCTACATCGATATCCCGACCGGCCCGTTCTACGGCTTCAACCGTCCGGGCGCGAAAATCAGCCAAGGCGTCATCGACAATTGGTGGCGCCAGGGCATGATTGGCGGCGCCAAGGCGCACTATGATTGCATCAAGGCATTTTCGGAAACCGACTTCACCGAAGACCTGAAAAAGATCGACGTGCCGGTGCTGGTCATGCACGGCGAAGACGATCAGATCGTGCCGATCGCGGATTCCGCGCCGTTGTCGGCGAAGCTGCTCAAGAAAGGCACGTTGAAGACCTATCCGGGTCTGCCGCACGGCATGTGCACGACGCATGCGGACGTGATCAACGCCGACCTGCTCGCTTTCTTTAAAAGCTGATTGACGTTTCACGCCCCCTCTCCCTGCGGGAGAGGTTGGGGGTGAGGGTTCGTCGACACGAAGGAACCCTCACCCTCCCACGCACTGCGTGCGCGGGTCCCTCCCTCTCCCGCGGGGAGAGGGGACTTTGAATTCGACACGGCGCGACGAATTGCGGTGACGCGCCGAGTTGCAGCGCGCGTTGCCACATGCTCGAACACGCGCATGGTTTTGGATCGCCCACTTCGCATCGGGACACGCGGCAGCCCGCTCGCACTCGCCCAGGCGCGTGAAACGGCGGCGCGTCTGGTCGCTGCACATCCCGGCCTGCCCGCGCCCGAACTGGTGCCGATCAAAACCACCGGCGACCGGATTCAGGATCGCACCCTGGCCGAAGCGGGCGGCAAAGGCCTGTTCACCAAAGAACTCGACGAAGCTTTGCTCGACAACCGCGTCGACCTCGCGGTGCATTCGATGAAAGACGTGCCGACGCGTCTGTGCGACGGCACCGAATTGTTCGCGCTATTGCCGCGCGAAGATCCGCGCGACGCGTGGTTTGCACGCGACAAGGTTTCGACCTTGCTGACCTTGCCGGCAGGTTCGGTGGTGGGCACCGCAAGTCTGCGGCGCCAGGCGCTGGTGCTGCACGCGCGGCCCGATCTGCGCGTGGTGCCGTTGCGCGGCAACGTGCAGACGCGTCTCGCCAAACTCGACGCTGGTGACGTCGACGCGACATTGCTGGCGGTGGCGGGCCTGAACCGGCTCGGTCACGCCGAGCTGATTCAACATGCGCTCGATCCAACCGAGCTGCTGCCCGCCGTGGCACAGGGCGCGGTCGGTTGCGTGGCGCGCGCTGGCGACGAAACCGTGGCTGCGTTGCTGGCTGCGCTCGATTGCGCCGCGACGCGCCAACGCGTCGAGGCCGAACGCGCTTTGCTGACCGTGCTGGACGGGTCGTGCCGGACCCCGATTGCAGCCCTCGCGATGCTGGTCGACGGGCGGCTGATCCTGGACGGGCTGGTCGCCTCGCCCGACGGCGCGCGGGTCTTTCAGACGCGCAAAGAAGGACCGGCCGCCCATGCCGCCGCCATCGGCGAAGAAGCCGGCTTCGCGCTCAAGGCCCAGATGCCAGCCGACCTCTTTCTGGCGTGACCGGGCCGCACGTCCTCGTCACACGACCGGCCGAGCGCGCCGAACCGCTCGCATCGCGCATCGCGTCGCTGGGTTGGACGCCGTTGCTGGCGCCGGCACTGCGGACCGAGCCGACGGGGGCCGCATTGCCGGATCTCAGCCGGTTCGACGGGCTCGTCTTCACCAGTGCAGCCGGCGTACGTGCCTTCGCGACCCTGAATCCGCAGCGCGAACAGGTCGCGTACGCAGTCGGCGACGCCACAGCCGATGCGGCGCGCGCAATCGGCTTCCAGAATGTCGTCTCGGCCGCCGGCGACGTCGCCGCGCTGAACGCACTTCTCGGAATGGGTGCCGTAAGATCGCTGCTTCACGTCGCGGGCGAAGATGTGGCCGGCGAGATCGCGATCGGCGGCCAGGCGATCGAACGGGTCAGCCTCTATCGGACTGTGGCCGAACCATCACTGCCGGCAGCCGTCCGTACCGCCCTGTACGCGCGTACGGTCAATGCCGCTTGTTTCTTATCGCCGCGCTCAGCCGTCGCGTTTATATCGCTAGTCGATCCGGACCTTTTGGCACCCGTACGTGCGTTGGTGCTGTCAGGTGCGATCGCCGATGCCGTCGCGACGGTGCGCTGGCAGCGGGTCGAAGTCGCAGACCGTCCGACGTTGGACGCGCTGCTGGAACGGTTGGGCCCATACGGGGCGTGAGGTAGTCGATGAACGAGGACGTTGTAGCGCCGACAGGCACCGAGGGGACCGAGCCATCGGCGACCGAGCGGGTGATCGAAACCTTCGGCGGCATTCGCCCGATGGCGGCCAAGCTCGACGTGCCGGTCACCACCGTCCAGGGCTGGAAAAAGCGCAACGCCATCCCGCGCGCCCGCCACGCCGACATTCTGGTGGCTGCGACCAAGCACGGTCTGGCCGTCGATCCCGAGTTGCTGGCTGCCACCGATCCGAACGGCAGCGCCGACGAAATCCCCGACGCGCTCGAAGCTGACATCGCCGCCATCGCCGACCCGGTCGCAGCGCCGGTGCGCGACCGGCAGTTCGGCCGGCTGGCGATCTACGCGGCGGTTGTCACCGTCGTCGCGATGGTCGCCATGGTCGGCGCCTTTTTCGTCCATCTCAACGACCTGCAGAAGCGGAGCAATCCGACCTCGCTCGAACAGCGCGTGGCAGCGTTGGAAGCGCGCCCGGATCTGACCGCGCGCATCGCTGCGCTCGAAGCACGCCCGACCGGTGGCACCGATGCGCCACTGACCGATCGTCTGGCGCAACTCGAACAGCAAGTCGGGCAGGTACGCGCGCAGACCGGCGACCTCGCCAAAGTCGCGGCCCGTCTGAACGAAATGCAGGTCGCGACGCAGGGCCGCGAAATTCTGCTGCAGACCATCACCGACGTGCAGGCGTCGCTGGTGTCGTTGCAAGGTCTGGTGCGCCAGACGCAACAGCAACTGCAGGCGCAGACGGGTCGCATCGAATCGGTCGAAGCAACCTTGAACGATCGCCGCGCCGCCGATCTGCGCAACGAAGCGGTCGTGCTCGCGGTCGGCCAGTTGCGCGCGCAAACGCAAACCGCGCGCCCGTTCGACAAACAAATTGCGGCGCTGCGTTCGATGGCAGGTGCCGACGTCGAACTGCTGCAACTGCTCGACCGCATTCAGGACGGCGCAGAGAACGGCGTGCCGACGCGCGAAGAATTGCGCGCTGAGTTGACACGCCAGGCGCCCGAATTGGTGCGCAGCGCCAAAGTCGGCGACGGCAATGACTGGTGGAACCAGGCGATGTATCGCGTCAGCCAGGTGATCTCGATCCGTCGCGTTGGTGCCGACGCCAAGGGCGACGGCGTCAATGCTGCCGTGGCGCGCGCCGAAGCAATGGCTGAAGCCGACGATCTGCAAGGTGCGGTGCAGGCGCTGAAACCACTGACCGGTTTGCCTGCCGACGTCGTGCGCCCCTGGCTGCGCGCCGCCGAACGTCGTTTGAATCTCGATGATGCGGGCGAAGAGCTGCAGCGCATCGTGATCGAACGTCTCGGCATCGATCCGACGCAGATGGTGAAGCCGGCGGATTCGAAATGATCCGAGGCCTGTGGTTTTTCGCGCGGCTCGCGTTCGTCGTCATCGTTGCGGTCTGGCTGGCGGAGCGGCCGGGCGCAGCGTCGATCGAATGGCAAGGCTGGTTGATCGAAACCTCGGCCGCGATGCTGATCGGCTTCGTGTTCGTCGTGACGGTCGCGACGCTGACCCTGGCGCGTCTCTATCGCATCGTGAAACGCGCGCCGGTCAGCTTCGCACGTTCGCGCCGTCGCCAGGCGCGCGAACGCGCCGGTCGTGATCTGACGCGCGGCCTCGTCGCGATTGCAGCGGGCGACACGCGCGATGCGCGCCGCCTTGCACAACGTTCAACCGAAGGCGTCGGCGTCTCGGATCCGGCGCTGGCGCATTTTCTCGCTGGTCAGGCCGCGCATGCGGCGGGCGAGCTGGAACAGGCCGAAGAACATTTCCGCATTCTGCGCGAACAGACCGAAACACGCTTTCTGGGCTTGCGCGGCTTGATCGCGCTGGCACTCGAACGCGGCGACGACGCAACGGCGTTGAAGCTGGCGCGCGAGGCACGACGCGTGAACGGCAAGTCGCTGTGGGCGGCGAAGACCTTGTTCGAACTCGAAGCGCGCGCCCATGAATGGGCGCAGGCCGAAGCGACCTTGGCCGACGCCGAGCGGTTGAACGCGTTCGCGCCGCAAGTCGCGCGCCGTCATCACGTTGCGGTGTTGCTGGCCCGCGCCGACGAAGCCGCGAAAGCCGGCGCCACCGCCGACGCAATCGCGCACGCACAAAAAGCGCACGAGCTCGATCCCGCTTCGGCGCCGGCAGCGGTGCGACTTGCGACGCTGCTCGAAGCATCCGGTCGTGCAAAACCTGCAGCGCGCGCGCTGGAACGAAGCTGGGTGGAACGTCCGCATCCGTCGATCGCAGCTGCATGGGCGGTAATGGATGGCGCAACCACGTCGCTCGAACGTGCGCAGCGCTTGGAGCGTCTGTTGGAACTTGCACCCGACAGCGCGGTCGCGCGCCAGGCGTTGGGCGAAGCGCAGGCCGATGCCGGCCTGTGGGGCGATGCACGCGTGAATTTGACCAAGGCGGCTGAGACGGCTGGTCTGACGCGCCGCTTGGGTCGTGCCTTGGCGCGTGTCGAAGAAGGCGCCGGCAGCGACGAAGCAACTGTGCGCGGTTGGTTGGTGCGCGCGCTCGATGCGGGCGACGATCCTGCGTTCGTATGCGGCGTTTGCGGCACCGAAACCGAAAGTTGGTCGGCCTCGTGCCCCAGCTGTCGTGCGTTTGATTCGATGGTGTGGGGGCCGCGTCCGCCGACGCCGCCCGCGCCGCTCAGCCAGGATCCTGTGGGGGATGCGCTTTTGTTACGAGCAGGCTGACCGCATCAGCGAACCGACTTGGGTTCGTTGATGCTTTTATTCTTTTTGTTCGGGACGCTGGTCCGATCCTGGGGATCGGGCCAGTGCTCCGAACAGCCCGAGACCCGCAACGAAGCCGCCGACATGCGCGACCCAGGCGATGTTTTGTTCGCCGTCGCCGCCGATGCCCAACGCGCCCGTCACCACCATCACGGCAATCCACACCGCTGCCAGCGGCAGCAAGCGTTGGCCGCTGCGTTGGCGCATCGCCAACACGACGGCTGCGAACAGACCTGAGATACCGCCCGACGCGCCGATGATTGCGTCGGCTGAATCCGGATACGCGGCGACATGCGCCGCTGCGCCGGCAATGCCGCACGCAAAGAAGATGAGCAGGAATCGTTTGGCGCCGATCGCGCGTTCGACGCCGCTGCCCAGCGCCGCCAACATCGCGCAGTTGACGAGCAGATGCAGCCAACCGCCATGCAACGCGACATAGGTGAACGGCCGCCACAGCCACGACACGTCGAACGGCCCTTCGGTGTAGAGGGCGGGCACGACGGCCAGGGTCTCGACCAACGCCTGGTCGATCCCCTCCGGCAAGAGCAGCCGGATCAGGTGCAACCCCACGAACAGGAAGATCAGCCGCGCCGTTGCCGGGGCGAGATTCAGGGCGGGTTCGGAGGTGCGCTGCTGCATCGAGGGGCCATATTCCCCGCGAAAGCGGGGATCCGTTCAATCGTCATTGAGTTCTAGCCAAATGGCGGCCTGCGGCCTCGCGGCGCAATGGCTCCCTGCCTTCGCAGGGAAGGTTGCGTGGGCGGACCTGCCTGACTATGGTCCCGGCCGCTCCGCGACGGTTCGTCCGGAGTTCTCCAGGTACGCCGAAATAGCTCAGCGGTAGAGCAACTGATTCGTAATCAGTAGGTCCCCGGTTCAAATCCGGGTTTCGGCACCACCTGCACCTTCCCCAATATTGTTGCGACTCTGACGGCGCTCTAAAAACAGGCAAATCCTGTAGAGGCGTGCCTGGATGAAAATCGAGTTTGTCGGACAGCCGGACGGACCTCAGCGGACCGGCGACTGGCTGCTCAATCGATTGGGCGAATCAAACTGGCAGAATTTCTGGGCCACCGTCGCCTTCGCCAAACAATCCGGTACGGGTCACCTCACCGACGCGCTGCAGAAATTTGCGACAAGCCGAAGCGTGTTGTTGGGCGTCGGCATCGATCATCACGGCACCTCGCTCGAAGCAGTGCAGGATCTCGTCACTGCGGTCGGCGCGGACAATCTCTTCCTCTGCCACCACGCATCCTTGGCGCACACGTTTCATCCCAAGGCGTTCTTATTTGCGGACAAGAAGCGCGCGACCGCATTGGTCGGTTCGGGCAATCTCACCGAAGGCGGGTTGTTCACGAACTACGAAGCCGCAACCGCGATTCAGTTTGACCTGACGATTGCGTCCGACAAAACCGCATTCACGGCGCTGCGTACCGCAATGACGACGTGGTTGAACCCAGCGCACGGCATCGCACGCAACGCCAGTGCCGCATTGCTCGCGCAGCTTACAAGCAGCGGCGACCTGCCGACCGAAGTGCAGATGAAGGCGGTGCTCAAACAAGCGAATGCAAAGCCTGCTGGCACAACGGCCGCAACGGCATCGCCGTTCGGTAAGCCGATAATTGCGAAGGCACCGCCACGGCCGAACAAGAAACCACAAAACGTCGCGGGGCCGACGAGCGTTGCAGCACAAACTGCATCCGCCATGTTGGGCGAGCTACGCTGGCGCAAACCAAATTTGGCAAAGAGTGACGCCCAGCAACCGAAAGGCAAATCCAGCCCGACTGGTGTTCTGCGGCTTTCGCAAAGCAGGTTTAAGGTCAACGGCGAGTTGATCAGCAGCGCGCGTTATTTCCGCAACGACGTGTTCGGACACCTAGCATGGGCCGACAGCACGCCCAAAAAGAGCGTGGCAACGGCGCAGTTCATGCTTCTGAACGGAAAGAAGCCGATGGGCGGCCCATTCACACTGATGGTCTCGCATCAGCCGTCACGCGAAGCGAAGCAAAAAAACGTTACGACCGTACTGCATTGGGGCGCTGCTTCACCGATCGTGCGCGAGACGAACGTGCTTAAAAGAACGCTCGAACTCTACGGCCCCAACGACGCGGGTCAGTTCACGATCGTCTTCGTCTGAACCATCACTCGGCCGCCAGCGACTCCCACCCGTCTTCGGGATTGGCGCCGTCGGGCGTCGTCGACGAACGTTGGCGGCGCGCCGAAAGTTTTTGCCAGCCGCCACGCAACAGCGCGCATTCGTCGGGCGTGAGGCCCGCACCGCGCAGCACAATCTCGTCGCGCTGTTCCAGCAACTCGACCGCCGGCGTGCTGGCGCGAACCGCTTTGTCGAGCTCGACCAGTTGCGCCGGAAATTTCGCCGGCAGGCTTGGCAAGGCCAACCGTTCGATCTCGGACGGAACCAGCTCCAGCACGCCGCCGCCGTAATGGCGGCCGACCAGCTCGGCCGACAATGCGGTCAGCGAATTGACGAACGAAGCGACCAGCGTGTCGGGCGGATAGATCTTGCTGATTGCATCGATGCGATACGCAGTATCGGTCGTGTATGCGCCGAGCTTGTTGCGCACCAGGCGCGGAAAATGATGGCAGCGTTTCAGCATGCCGACCGGCGTCGCATAGATCGACGGCACCACGTACCAGGGTTTGCGCACGCGGCATTTGAAGCGGCGATGAATCCCTTCCTCTTCGCCCAGCGCGAGATAGCGTTTCACATTGGCCGGCATGCGTGCGCCGACCGACGAGAAATCGAGGAAGTTGGTCGGCTGTCCGCGCTTTGCGTTGTCGGCGTGATCGCGCGCGCCATAGATGACGCCGCTTACATGATCGCTGCGGCCGAACATCGGCACCGCATAGGCTTCGAGCTTGTGTTCGCGGACGGTTTCGTCGGTCACGAGAAAGAATTTGTTGGCGCCGGTCACCATGCCGACATCGACCTTGGCGACGTCGTTGAACGCAACCGCTGCACCGCGCTGAGTCAGATCGGCAAGCAACAGCCGCTCGTCTTTTGACAGATAGGCGGCCATCCATTTGTAGGTGAGATCGGCGCCGATCACCCAATCGACGTCGGTGAACAGCTTGCTCGAGCGTTTCCAGATCGCTTCGGCATTTGCGATGCGCTTGATGGCGAGTCTGGCGGGGCTGGTGTCGCCGCGTTCGCGCTTCTCCGCCAGCAACAAGACCGTGCCCTGCAGCGTATCGCCGAAGACGATTTCCTGGATGTCGACGATTTGAATCGTGGCGCAGTGCTGTAGCAGATATTGGCGCAGCCCGCTGGCATGCAGCACGTGCAGCAGCTCGGACGGAACCACCATCGCTAGTCGCCCGCCGGGATTCAGCGCCGCCATCGAGGCCAGCACGAACGTCACCCAAGCATTGGTGTGCTTGGTGAACGGAAGCCCGTGCGAGGCGAAGAGTTTTTCAGCCGCGCTCTGCTGGTCCGGTTCGAGATACTGGTAGCGAATGAAGGGCGGATTGCCGACGATCGAATCGAACGTCGCTTTGTTCTGCAGCACCCAGTCAAAGAAATCGGCGGTGCGAACTTGCGACGTCGCATCGAAATTGCCGAACGTGACGACTGCTTGCGCTTTGCGCGCTTCATTCTTGTCGCGCTCGATGCCCAACACGCGCAGCTTTTTCTTGGCGACCGTACCAAGCGCACGCAGGAACGAGCCGTCGCCGCAGCCAGGTTCTAGAACCGTCGACGGATTTTTTTCCAACGCCCACGCGCCGAGAAATTCGGCGATCGGCGGCGGCGTGTAGTAGCCGCCGCGGAGCTTCTGCGCGGACTCGAGAGCTTTAAAGTTCATCGGTCTTTCGTCCGGCCGCGCAGATCCGTCAGCTCATCTTCGGAAATTTCGAGCCCCTCGCTGCTACGTAGCGCCTGCAGAATGATCGCGCGCGTCGTCACGCCGCGCTCTGCAGCGAGGCGGCGGATCGCATGCTTCACATGCGGGGGGACCTTCACGGTCAGCCCGATTTCACTGGCGCGCTTCATAATTGCTGAATTCAATATTTCATGAATTCCAGAATTATGGAATGGGGGTTTTCCGCGGAAAACCGCGGCTGAGGCCGCGCCGTCCAGAGGGCAGACGGGCGCCCGGCGAGAACAAACCAGCCGCGGCGGAGTTCACGCCATGCCATGCATGCATCCGCCTTGTTATTCAGCGTCGCCCAATTGGGCCTGCTGCTCGCACTCGCCTGTCTTTCCTTGCTCAGCCTCAACCTGGTTGTGCTGACCGTGCTCTACGCGATCGGCCGCAGCCGCGCGCGTCTGCCGGTTGCCGCGTCGCCCGCAGCGCTGCCGCGCGACCTGCCGCACGTGCTGGTGCAGCTGCCAGTGTTCAACGAATGCGGCGTGGTCGAACGCGCGCTTGAAGCGGCCGCCGCGCTCGACTGGCCGCGCGACCGGTTGCGGATTCAGCTGCTCGACGATTCCACCGACGCAGAAGCAATCGCGGTCGCAGCCGAGATTGTCGCGCGCCTGCAGCAACAAGGCGTGCGCGTCGAACATCTGCATCGGCAGAACCGCGTCGGATTCAAAGCCGGCGCGATGGCGGCCGGGCTGACGCGCGATGCGTCGCCATTCGTTGCCGTGTTCGATGCCGACTTCACGCCGCCGCGCGATTTTCTGCAGCGCGCAGTTGCGACCTTGCTCGGCGACGAGATGCTGGGCTTCGCGCAAGGACGGTGGGAACACCAGAATGCGAGCGAGAATTTTCTGACGCGCGCTCAGGCGATGATGCTCGACGGGCATTTCGGCATCGAACAGCCAGCGCGCTCGATGAGCGGTCTGGTTCTGCCGTTCAACGGCACGTGCGGCGTCTGGCGGCGCAGCGCAATCGAAACCGCGGGCGGTTGGTCGTCCGATACGTTGTGCGAAGACCTCGATCTGTCGGTGCGCGCGCGGCTGGCTGGCTGGCGCGCGGTGTTTCTGCCCGACCTGAGTGTGCCCGGCGAATTGCCGCCGACTTTGGCGGCATGGCGCACGCAGCAATTCCGGTGGACCAAAGGTTTTGCGCAAGTCGCCAAGAAGCTGATCGGGCGCGTCTGGCGCGCCGACCTGCCGTTGGCGGCGAAAGTCGCCTTCACCTTGCAGACGGCGCAGCCAATGTGCTTCCCGCTCGCGGCCGCGTCGTTGTTGGGATCGCTGGTGATGTTGCTGGTCGAAACAGTACGGCCGGGCACGACGACGAGTATCGGTTTGGCGCTGATGTCGGTCGGGTTTCTCGGCAGTTTCGTGTTCGTTGCAGCGGGACAGGCAGCGTTGGGTCGCGGCGGCTGGCTGGTGTTTCTGTGGCGCTACGTGACGATCCTGCTGCTCAATTCCGGTCTGGTTCTGTCGAACACGCGCGCGGTGATCGAAGGGTTGCTGGGCAAACGCTCGCCCTTCGTGCGCACGCCCAAACGCGGCGGCAACGGCCGCATTGCGTATGAGCGCGGCGGGCCGACCGGCGCGGGCGAACTTGTGTGCGGCCTGACCTTGGGCGGTGCGATGATCCACGAAGCGGGTTGGATCGCGCCGTTGTTCAGCCTGTCGATTCTGGGATTGGGGCTGGTCGGGCTGGGACTGGCACGCGAACGCGTGCTCGCAAACTCTAGACGGCGGCAATCTTCGATGTAGATCACGCGCGAACCACAGCGCGAGATGACTGATGATCGATCTGCATTACTGGCCGACGCCGAACGGCCACAAGATCACGATCTTCCTCGAAGAAACCGGCACGCCGTACCGGATCGTCCCGGTCGACATCAGCCGGGGCGATCAATTCAAGCCCGACTTTCTCCAGATCGCACCGAACAATCGCATGCCCGCGATCGTCGACCCCGATCCGGCCGACGCGAATGGTCCGCTGTCGGTGTTCGAATCCGGCGCAATCCTCGTCTATCTCGCTGACAAGGTCGGCCGGTTTTTGCCGGCGGAAATTCGGCCGCGCACCGAGGTACTGCAATGGCTCTTCTGGCAGATGGGCGGGCTGGGTCCGATGGCGGGCCAGAACCATCATTTCGGCACCTATGCGCCCGAGAAAATTCCCTACGCAATCGAACGCTATGTGAAAGAGACCAACCGTCTGTACGGCGTGCTCGATCGTCGTCTCGCTGGTCGCGATTTCATTGCGGGCGACTATTCGATCGCCGACATGGCGAGCTATCCGTGGATCGTGCCGTACGAGCGCCAGGCCCAGCGGCTTGAAGACTTTCCCAATTTGAAGCGCTGGTTCGACGCGATGGCGGCACGTCCGGCGGTACAGCGCGCGTACAAGGTCGGCGAGGCCTATCGCACCCGCCCGGTGGTGGACGAGGAAAGCCGCAAAATCCTGTTCGGCCAGACCGCCGCGACTGTCGCACCAAAGGCGTAGCCGGCGGCTCGGCACTAGCGACCGCGCCGCCGACCGTGCGATGGTCGCGGCCGGTTTACCGAAGACGGGAATAGTCGTTTTGCTTGAGCGCCCGCGCGTCCTCTATGTCGAGGACGAGCCCGACATCCAGACCATTGCACGCCTTGCGCTGGAGACGATCGGCCGCTTCGTCGTCGAGATGTGCGGCTCGGGCGAAGCCGCCCTGGCCGCCGCAAAGACCGGCGAGCGGTTCGACCTCGTGCTGCTCGACGTGATGATGCCTGGCATCGACGGTCCCACCACCTTGCAGCGTCTGCGCGAGATTCCCGGTTTCGAAACCGTGCCGGTCGTGTTCATGACCGCCAAGGTGCAACCCGACGAAATCAAACGCTGGCGCGAATTGGGCGCGGTCGACGTGTTTGAAAAACCGTTCGACCCGATGTCACTTGCAGCCCGCGTCGGCGAAGTATTGGGCCGTACCAATCGCCAGGGTGCGGCGTGAACGAGGACGAGTTCGATACGGTGCTGGCGCGCCTGACCGGCGAATACAAAGCCGGCCTGCCGCCGCGTCTCGATGAGATGGCGGTCCTGTGGGAGCGTCTGCTAAACGACCGTACCGATCTCGAAGCATCCAAGAAGCTGCATTTCCACTTCCACTATTTTTCGGGTTCAGGCGGTTCGTTCGGCCTGCCCGAATTGTCCAACGAGAGCACCAAAGCCGAGACCGCCCTGTCGGCATCGCTGCGCGCCGAGCGCACCCTGACCGACGAGGAGTGCAAGATCATCGCAACGCAGCTCGAAGCTGTGCGCCGCATTGTCGACGAGGGCTGAATGACCGAACCGGCGCGCATCCTGGTTGTCGACGACACGCCTGTCGCGCTGCGCTTGATGGAAGCGCTGTTGAAGCGGGCTGGGTTCGATCAACTGCGCTTTGCCGCGTCGGCGGACGAAGCCTTTGCGGCGCTGGCGCTCGACGACGAGAATAGCGACGCCACGGTCGATCTGGTGTTGCTCGACGTGATGATGCCCAAGATCGACGGCATCGAAGCCTGCCGCCGCATCAAGACTGTGGTGCGCTACGAAGACGTGCCGATCGTGATGGTGACGACGCTCGATAGCGCCAATCATCTGACAGCCGCGTTCGAAGCAGGCGCCAGCGACTATGTCACAAAGCCGGTCGAGCCGGTCGAATTGGTAGCGCGCGTGCGCGCAGCGTTGCGCCACAAAGCCGCGCTGGATCGCCGCCGCGAACGTGAACGCGAACTGACCGTCCGCTTGGAAGAAGCCGAGCGCCGTTTGGGCAAATCCAGCGCGATCTGACATTTACGCACCGGCTGGCATTCGCCCATCTGGCATTCGCAGAGTGCACGTGCCGATCTAATTCCTCGTGCGTTCCTTGGCTCGTCGATTGACGCGACCAACGCTGCGTTTATGTCGTTAGAAATCCCCGTGCTCGTTCAGGAGATGCCAGATGGCCAAAGCCAAGAACCAAGCCAAGAAAGCGCCTGCCAAGGCGAGCCCGCTGGCACCCCAGCGCGGCCATGAAATTCAGCCTTATGGCACGCTCGCCCGCGCGCCGATCGGCCTTGGTGCGAACGTACGCGCCGCGTCGGTTGAGTCGTTGAATCAGCTGCTCGCCGATACGTGCACGCTGCGTGATCTCTACAAGAAGCATCACTGGCAGGTGTCGGGCGCGACCTTCTATCAACTGCATCTGCTCTACGACAAACACTACACCGAGCAGGCGGGGCTGGTGGACGAGATCGCCGAGCGCATTCAGACCTTGGGCGGCATCCCGGTCGCGATGGCACCCGACATTGCCGAACTGACGCAGATTCCGCGTCCGCCGCGTGGTCGCGAAGATGTGCCGACCCAGATCTCGCGTTTGCTCGAAGCGCATGAGCGTCTGCTGCTGACCTGCCGCGCCGTCGCCAAGGAAGCGTCGGAGTCGGGCGATGACGGCACCAACGATTTGGTGGTTTCGTCCTTGATCCGAACCAATGAATTGCAGACCTGGTTTGTCAGCGAACATCTGGTCGACACGCCGCTGGTCCATAGCGGCGGCCATGGCTGAGTAGCCACAGACCCGATCCGCACAATTGTAGCGACCGCCGCGCCCCAGCGCTTTTTCCCGCGAAGTGGGTACCGATCTCGGGCGCGGCGGTTTGCGTTTCGGCTTCGTTTACGAATGTTCGTTCATGTGCCCGCCGTCGGCCCCGATCTGCCGGCGGTTCTGGAATGGGCTTGCACATGAATTTGCGCCAATCGGTTGCGACGGTTCTCAACGCCGTATTCCTGGTTCCGACCGTGTTGCTGGTTCTGGCGCTAGGCCTGTTCACGCACGACGCTTGGCAGAAAGAAGCTGCGGCGCGCCGCGTCGAAGCGCTGGCAGCGGCCGACCGCGAAAATTTCGACGCCATGCAGGTGATCCGCGTCACGCGCGGTGAAGCGGTCAACGCGATGATGACGCAAGACGACCCGACTAAAGTCTGGGCCGGCGTGCGCCAGAAAGATCAGGACTCGTTCAAGCGCGCGCGTGCCGCCATCGGCGCCGTCGACATTCCGGCCAAGGCCGCGCAGCTCAACAAGATCGACGAGTTGTGGAAGACCACCGAAGCGCGCGGCAGCGATCTCGAAGCCGAGACCAAGAAGCCGAAAGGCCAGCGCAACATGAAGGTGGTCGACGCCTGGTACGAAGCGGCCGGCTTCACCACCGATGCGATGAACGACTTCTCCAAGCTGGTGGCCGCGCAGACGCGCGCCAGCGACGCGGTCGTCGGCGAATTGACGACGGTGCGCCAATTGACCTGGAGCGTGCGCGATCAGTCGGGTCGCGAATGTCCGATCGCACGTCCGATCGTGGCCTCGGGCAAAAAGCTCACCCCCGAACAACGTTCGACCATCGACGCGTTCCGCGGCGGTACCACCAGCGCGCTGAATTCGATCGATGAAGTTCTGATCAGCCCCGGCCTGCCTGACGGTCTGCGCCAGGCTGCCAAAGGGGCGCGTGACGCAACCGCGGCGACCAACGCCGCGCGCGACGCGATCTACAAGAAACTCGACGACTCCGGCACGCCGCCTGTGTCGCCGACCGAATTCACCGCGGCCTGCAACAGCCCGTTCGATGCGCAGTTGCTGGTTGCGGTACGGGCGATGGAAGCGGCCAAGGTGCGCGCCGCCGAACGCAGCGCCAGCGCACTCACCTCACTCATTGTCGCATCGGTCGGTTTGCTGGTCGCAATCGTGATCGCGCTGGTGACGTTGCGCGTCGTGCGTCGCCGCGTGCAGGTGCCGCTGCGCAGCCTGATCGAAGCGGTACGCCCGATGACGGCAAACGACTATGTCCATCCGGTGCAGCAACTGCCGAACGGCGACGAATTCGCGGTGATGGCCGACACGCTGGAAACGCTGCGTCGCGGCGCGCTGACCGCGGCCGAGCTGAACCAGCAGCAGATGGCGGCGCAAAAGACCGAACTGGCGCGCGCCGAACGCGTCGCGTCGCTGTGCGGTGAATTCGACCGGTCGGTCGGCGCTGCGCTGCAGACTTTGTCGGGTGCGGCCGATCAGCTGCGCACGACCGCGACCGGCATGTCGGGCACTGCGTCGGAAACCAGCGTGCAGGCGACGACGGTTGCTGCGGCGGCCGAAGAAGCCTCGACCAACGTGCAGACCGTTGCGGCTGCGACCGAAGAATTGTCAGCCTCGATCGGCGAGATTTCGCGCCGGGTCAATCAGTCGGCGACGATCGCGACCCAGGCGGTCAGCGATGCGCGCAAGACCAACGAAGACGTCCAGGGCCTGACCGAAACCGCGTCGCGCATCGGCGACGTGATCAAGCTGATTCAGGACATTGCCGGCCAGACCAATCTGCTTGCGCTCAACGCCACGATCGAAGCGGCCCGCGCGGGCGAACACGGCAAGGGCTTTGCCGTCGTGGCGTCCGAGGTCAAAAGCCTGGCGGCGCAAACCGCCAAAGCGACCGAAGACATCACGGTCCAGATCGAAGCGATCCAAAGCGCCAGTGGCGTCGCCGCCACCGCCATCGCATCGATCGGCAGCACGATCGACCAGATGAGCCAGATCACCACCACCATCGCTTCAGCGGTGGAGGAGCAGGGTGCAGCGACGCACGAAATCGCACGCAACGTGCAGGAAGCCGCGCGCGGCACCAGCGACGTGTCGAGCACGATCGTGTCGGTCAACCAGGCGGCTGGCGAAACCGGCCACGCCGCACAACAAGTGCTGACCGCATCGGCCGAGCTGGGCCAACAGGCCGACGAGCTGCGCCAACGCGTGACGCGCTTCCTGGAAGAGATCCGCGCCGCCTAAAGCCTGTCGCAAACGCCGCTACTTCTGTGATGAAGTAGCGGCCGATGCACTTCACGCTCTACGACTATCTCGCGCTGCTTCTCTTTGCCGGCCTGTGGGCGGGCTATGACCGTCTGCAACGGGCGCTGGTGCGCCGGCACGACGGCATCAATCACGTGCTGCTGGTCATTCGCCAGTCGTGGATGCGCGAAACCGGCCGGCGCGACAATCGCATCACGGACGCGGCGCTGATCGGGCACATCGTGCATTCGACGTCGTTCTTTGCCTCGACCACGCTACTGGTGATCGCAGCTTTATTCGGCGCATTGGGGAATTCCGATCGCATTCACGCTGCGTTGGATCCGCTGGTGCCAATCACCGATCCGCCCGCCAGCGTCGCGTTCAAGCTTGGCCTGATGATTCTGGTGACGGTGCACGGGCTGTTCCGTTTCACCTGGGCGCTGCGCCAGTTGAACTATCTGATCGCGCTGGTCGGTGCGATGCCGCCCGAAGGCAACACGTCGGTGGCGAACGCCGCCGCCGAAGTGATGAGCCACGCGCTGGCCGCCTTCAATAGCGGCATACGCGGCTATTATTTCGCGCTCGCAGTGGTGGCGTGGTTTGCGGGTGCGCTGTGGTTCGTGGTCGCGACCTTGCTTGTTGCCGCCATCCTGCTGTCGCGCCAGCTCGGCTCGCCGACGGCACGCGCGCTGCGCCGCGCGTCGGCTGCGCTGGACGCCTAGGCCGCGCGCTCGCCCGCGTTGGCATCGCGCGCGCCGCCGCGCTTTGCGCGGCTGACTATATGTTTGACGCGCTTACGCCGCTCGCTCGCTCGCCCGCGTTCGCGTCGCGCGCGTCGGCTGCGAACAGCTCTTCCAATTCGGCGGCGGCTTGTTTGGCCGATTGGATCAAGGTCGCTTCGTCGGCCGCCAGTTCGAATTGCCGGCGCAGGCCGCGCACGTCGTGTTCGCGGAAGATCGCCATGGCGCGCGGAATCCGATCGGCGGGCGTGCCGATCCCTTCCAGCGTTTTGCTGGCCAGCACCATCGACGATTCGAACGTCTCGCGGATGACGTCGTCGGGATCGACGCCGTGCTCCATCAAGGTGATCGCATGTTGTCGGTTGCGCGCGCGGGCCAGCACGCGCAGCTCGGGGAAATGTTTGCGCACCACGTCCAAGGTACGCACCGACGCTTCGACGTCATCGATCGCCAACACCAGCACCAGCGCGTTGGCAGCGCCCGCCGCGGTCAGCAAATCGAGACGCGACGCGTCGCCGTAATAGACTTTGTTGCCGAAGCGACGCACGACGTCGATCTGATCCGGGCTGGCATCCAGCGCGGTGAACGGAATGCGCTGCGCGCGCAACAGGCGGCCGACGATCTGCCCGACGCGGCCAAAGCCGGCGATGATCACCGGATTGAAATCGACGTCGATCTTGTCGAAGTCAGGCTTGGACCGGATGTCGAGACGCGGTGCCAGCACGCGTTCTTCGAGCAAGAACACCAGCGGCGTTGCCGCCATCGACAACGTCACGACCAGCACCAGCATGTCGGCAGTTGCCGCGTCGAGCATGCCAAGCCCGCCCGCCAACGCCCACAAGACGAATCCGAACTCGCCCGCCTGGCCGATGGCGAAGCCCAGTCGCCGCGACGAAGCCGAGCTGTAATGCCAGATGCGCCCGACGATGAAGGCGACCAGCGACTTGGTGGTCATCACGCCCAGCACCAGCCAGAAGACGATCAGCGGCTTCTCGGCGAGCAGTGCCAAGTTCGCGCTCATCCCGACGCCCATGAAGAACAGACCAAGGAAGAGACCTTTGAACGGCTCGATGTCGGCTTCCAGCTCGTGGCGATACTCGCTGTCGGCCAACAGCACGCCGGCAAGAAATGCGCCCAGCGACGCCGACAGGCCGACGATCGACAGAACCGACGCGGCCGCGATCACGATCAGCAGCGCCGCAGCGGTGAAGACTTCCTGGTAGCCCGCGCCTGCAATCACGCGCAGCAACGGCCGCGTCAGATAGCGACCGCCGACCAGCACCGCGATGGTGGCCCCGACGGCGATGCCAACTTCGACCAGCATCTCATGCCCGTCACCAGGCAAGGCTTCGGCACCGCCCGCCAAAACCGGCAGCAGCACCAACAGCGGAATCACCGCGAGGTCCTGAAACAGCAGGATTGAAAATGACGCCTGCCCGTACGCTTTGCTCAGCGCCTTGCGCTCGGCCAGCATCGGCAACACGAACGCGGTTGAGGACAGCGACAGGCCGAACCCGACCACGAAAGCCGCATCGGGCTTCATGCCGAACAGCCAGGCGCCGAATCCCAACACGGCGGTGGTTGCGGCGACCTGGAAAAAGCCAAGCCCGAAGACGAGCTGGCGCATCACCCACAGGCGCGACGGCTTCAATTCGAGACCGATCACGAACAGCAGCAGCACGACGCCATATTCGGAGATGTGCTTGATCGTCTCGAGATTGGCGACCGCACCCAGCACGCGCGGCCCGACCACGACGCCGGCGGCGAGATAGCCCAGCACCGCACCCAGGCCGAGCTTCTTCGCCAACGGAACCGCGATAATCGCGGCCGTGAGCAGAATGACGATTTCGAGCAGACTCATGGGACCGGCAGGCTCCGTTCGGCGGAGCTGCGATCCTAAAGGCGGATAGCTAGAAGTGCGACGTTAGCTACGTGCGCTTTTTGCCAAATCAGCCGTGGTTAGTTTGGACCGCGGTTATTTTTGATGCCGTTGGTCCAGTCGGACCGTGCGCAGGCGCCGTCCCAGCAACGGGTCGAGGTGCGCGGGATCTCGCCGTCGCCGCCGGCGCCGACCGAGTCATCGGGGCTTTCACCGCGGCGTTTGGCGGCGCTGCGCGACAGGATGGTGGAGTCGCGCGTCGGGTCGAGGTCGTCGGCGGGCGGCGTTTCGACTTTCACGTCCGGCGCCTTTTCGGTCTTCACCGGATCGGCAGCCCAGCTGGTGACCGGCGCTGCGAAAAGCAGGGCGGCAGCAATTGCCAGAGAAAGAGCGGAAAACCGGGCCATCGACATCTCCTTGGCGGATGACCCTAGAACTGCGCCGGGGCCTCCGAAGATCCAGAGTTTCGCTGATTGGACCCGGTCTGGCGAGACCCGGACGCGTAACGGCGCCTCAATGGCAGGGAATATGGACGTCCCACTCGGCCGCGCTCAGCACGCCGTCATGATTGAGATCGAGCCGCGCGAAATTGATCGGGGCGGTTTCGGCGTCGCTGCGCAGCGCACGCTGGCGCTCGTCATCGCTGCGTGCGGCCAGGCGCATGAAGGTGCGCTGGGCGCGCCACTTTGTGTATTCGCCGAGATCGACGCGCCCGTCGTGATCGAGATCGGCGAGCTGCAGCGCTGAACAAAGTTTCGGCGCCGCCTGGCTTTCGCGCCAACCGCCGGTCAGCACCGCCAGCAACACCATGGTCAGCGCCGCGGCAACAGCGGGGCGCGCGGCGCGCACCGGCGGCCGTGCCTGCTGCCAGCCGCGCAACTCGCACGCTTTGATGTAGGAGACGAGCGGATAGAGCCCGGCCAGAATCGCCAGCAGCAGACCCAGCGCACCTTCGCGCCAGCCGCGGCGGCGCACGAAAGCTTTCCAGAATCGGTGCGGCACGCGCAGCAACTGGCGTGCAAACGATCCCGGCAGGTTTTCGTCGAGCAGATCCAGCGCACGGCTGCTGGTGTAGCGATCGAATCGTTGCAGCAGATCGGTGACGTCGCGATCGACGAGATGCGTCAGTCGCGCTTGCAACACCGGCCCGCGCTGGCCGGTGAAGTTCACTTTGGGATGTACGCGCTGGTTGCCCCAATGCTTGGCGCCGCGACGGAACAGGCCAGCAACCGCACCTTTGCCGATCGACGCCGCCCAACCGTATCGCACCAGCCGTGCGCCGATCCAATTGTCGACCGGAATCAAATGCCAGTCATAGGGCGAGCTTTGCACCGTGCGGCGAATCTCGTCGGCTAGTTCGCGTGGCGCGCGTTCGTCGGCGTCGATCTCGAACACCCAGTCGCCGTTGCATGCGGCAATGCCTGCGTTGCGACGATCACCCTGCAATGGCCACGCGCCTTCGACGACGCGCGCGCCCATCGCTTGCGCGATCGACGACGACGCGTCGTCGCTGCGATCGAGGACGACGACGATTTCATCGGCAAAGCCCAACGTCGCAAGACAGCTCGCAAGATTGGCGGCTTCGTTGCGTGCGACGATCAAGGCGGACACGGTCTGCATCGCCGCGGAGAAGAGCGCGATTGCAGCGTCGCGTCTGTTTCAGTTTGCGTCGCATTGTTGGCTGCGCGGGCCAGGACACATCGCGTAACGCGGAAGCGTCTCGCTACAATTTTAGCAGACCAAATTCGCCTAGCCGGTTGCGGTGCGCGTCCAAGGCAGGATCTGCGCGGTTGGAGTCAGCGCATAGGCGCCGACCAGTAGCTGTTCGATCGCAGCGCCGTCGCGACGCAGTGGCAGGATCAACGTCTCGATCGTGCGCATGTCGGTGCAGCGCGTGCGTGCCGACAGCCGCACCAGACGTTGCCGCGCAACGCGTTGCGCGTCGCGCGCCTCCAACGCCGCTTCGTAATCGTGGGGCATCAATTCGGCGGCGGGCACGCTGAAATCGCGCACCAACGTGCCGGTGCGGTCTTTGCCGAACAACAAGGTGAGTTCGGTGCCGTAGACGCGATAGCGGAAATCGGGACCAGGCAACACATCGACCAACAGCAGCGACGCAAGCCACGGCGCCAGATCCTGCACGTCGATTTGCGCGCGTGACGGCACGTCGCCGTTCACCGCGCGTGCGCGACGCCAGAACGCATACAGCGCGCGCAGCGCGGGATGCTCGATCTGCAGCTCATTGTCGTTGTTGGTCATCGGCACCTCCACGTACCTGGAGGACATACGACCGGTCCAGCGCGCTGGATGTCAGACCGCTTTGAGTGCGGCGCTGTACAGCACGTTGCCGGTCGGTGTTCCGCTGACGGAACCACCACGCGGTTCTTTCGTCACCAGCATTTCGGTACCGGCATGTGCGCCGACCGCCGGCACAATCATCACCATGCCCGGACGCGCCGGCACCACGCCAAGCGAACGCAACGGTGCGCCGTCAGCCTGTTTCACCCACAGCTCGTAATCCCACAGCTGCGCGTTCAGCGTGACTGGTGCGACGCATTCGATGCGCAGCGAACCGTCGGCCTGCGCTTTCAAAACCCAGGCGGCTTTGCCGTCCTGGTTGTTCATCACCGCGAACGCGGTCGCGCGCGCTTCGCGGCCCGGCTGCACGATCAGCAATGCCGTCAGAACGAGGCTGAGGAACGCAAAGCCTGCCGCCAATGCGCGCCAACCTTGCGCGCGATCGCGACGTGTCGGTGCGGTCGTTGCGAATTTCGCGGTCGGGCCGAGACGCGCTTCGATGTTGTTCCACACCGCCGGCGGCGGCGTGATCGGCTTGGTGGCACGATCGAGCGGCGCCAGCCGCGCATGCCACGCGTCGACTTGTTCGCGCGCGAAATCGTCGGTGGCGAGCAAATCCTCAAAGCGCGCGCGCGCCGGGCCGCGCAGCGTGCCCAGCACGTATTCGCCGGCGAGACGTTCGATGGCGTTGCGGCTTGGGATCATGGTTCGAGACACCGCTTCAACGATGCCAGGGAGCGCCGGATCAGGCTTTTCATCGTTCCCAACGGACGGTCGGCCCAGACTGCAACCTCGGCGTAAGACAGTCCGTCGAAATAAGCGCGCTGCAAAGCAGCCCGCCCATCCGCGTCCAGCTGATCCATACAGCGCCGGAGCGCTGTCGCCTCTTGCATGCTCGCCAACTCCACTTCGGGGCTCGGCTGCGGCTCGAACCAAGTGTCGAGATCGCCAGCGGCCTCAAGAGGAACCTCGCGACCACGCATTTGGATGATGTCGAGCGCGCGATTGCGCGCAATGGTGCCGATCCAGGCCGCGACCGAGCCGCGACCGCGCTCGAACTTCGCGGCGTTCCGCCACACCGAGACATAGACATCCTGCAACGCGTCGTCGGCCAGCGCCCGGTCGCGCAGCAGCCGCATCAACCTTCCGTAGGTGGCCGGCGAGGTCGCGTCATACAGCCGTTTTAGCGCCGTTGCATCGCCGCGCGCGCAAGCAGCCAGCAGCGACGAATATTCTTCGTCGCGCCCCGTGTTGCTCGAAACCAGGCGCACTGCAGGCTGCATTCAATTCCTAGACGCGGAACGTGTAATCGGTCTTCCCGTCGCGTTCGACATCTGGCGGGAATTCGCGACGTTTGTCCGCGAAATACTGCACCCGGTGATCGCCGTGATCAGCCCGGTTGTAGGTCAGGTACAGAATCCGGCGCGGCGCATTGGTCTGGTTGGGCTTGGATGCATGCGGCACGAAGCTGTCGAAGAAGACGACGTCGCCGGGCGCGGTCTCGACCGGCTCCAACCCCAAATCGTCCCAGGAAAGCGGCGTCCATTCTTCGCCGATCAGGCCCTGCCGGTGCTTGCCCGGGACGAGTTCGAGACAGCCATTGGCGAGCGTCGCAGGATCCAGCGTCACCAGCGCGGTCACGAACAACGGCGCGTAGCGCGACCAGCCCGCTTGTTGATCCTGGTGCGGTTCGAATCCGGCGCTGCCGGGCAATTTGAAATTGATCTTTTCTTTGAACAGCACGGTCGGGCCGCCCATCAACTTGTCGAGCCAAAGCGACAAGCGGCCGTTGCGCACGACGCGATCGAACTCGGCGTGGAACGGGCAGAAATTCTCGATGCGTTGAATGACGCGCTTGTCCGGCTCGGTGCGGCTGGTTTCGTAATAGACCATGTGCCGCCCGGGCACTTCCGGTGCGTTGGTGATCTCGTCGGTCCAGCGCAACAGATCAGCGGTTTCGCGTGCGCTGAAAAAATTGCGCACGATCAGAAAACCGTCGTGCTGCCAGGCTTTTTTCTGCGCCTCGGACGGGTCTGCAAGATTTACGGCGGAAAATTCGGAGCTCATGCAAGCAGTTCCGGTAGAATTTCGACGCGCGCGCGGGCGGCGTCTTCGGGGAAGTCAATTTCGGTCCACGGCAGATCGGTTACGTCGACCCATCCAAACCGCGTCGCGTCGGCGAGGATCATGTCGCGGATCGCCTCTTCATACTCGTCCTTGCGGCGACCACCAGCAACATAGGCGCGCGCCCGCGTTGCAAGTTCAGCAGCGATCGCGGCGCTGAATTTGAAGAAGCCGACCGACTCGCCGTGCCAGTCATAGGTCGCGACAGGCTTCTTGCGAAAATCGACGATGCGATCGCCGGCGATGCAAAGCTTCACCGGCTCGTCGCCGGGCTCCAGACCACGATCGGTCAGGAATGCATTCTCGTGTGGGGTTTCGAGCAGCCGGTCGAGCATGCGGTGGTCGTACAGAACGTCGCCGTCCATCAGCAGCACCGGGCTGCCCGCGGTCATGACCGCATGTGCGGCGTCGAGTGAGACGACGCTGCCTTCGGTGAAGGTCGGGTTTTCGATCGTCGTCACCGTCAGGCCGGGCGGCGTCACCGCTTCGATCGCGTCGCGCAGCTTTTGTGCTTGGTGCCCCACAACCACGGTAACTTTGCGCACGCCACTGCGGTGCAGCAGATCGAGATGGCGGGCCAACAGGCTCTGTCCGCCGACATCGAGGAGGACTTTGGGATCATCCTGGCCCAGACGCCGGCCAATACCGGCAGCCAGAATGAGTGCGTGCGAGACAGATTCAGGTGCGGGGCGCGACATCAAAGCTCGGTTCAGGGGTGGCGGACACTGGTCGGCGGGTCTTTAATGATCAATTGGATCGAAAGTCACCGGGGACGACGAGCGGTCGTACAGAACCGCCGCCGGGGACGACAAGGGTAGTTGGGGGTACAGGTCTTTGGATGCACGCGTACGTACGCCGGACAGCGCCTGGATGGGCGATGCCGGCGCGAGCCAGCCGTCGGTTGAAAGCCGTCCGGCGGCGCTGAAGCGGCTGCTCACGCAGCCAGAACTCGCTTTCTTGATGGAAGCGCACAACGGTCTGTCGGCGAAAATCGTCGAAGAAGCAGGCTTCGAAGGGATCTGGGCGTCCGGCCTGTCGATCTCGGCGTCGCTCGGCGTGCGCGACAACAACGAAGCTTCGTGGACGCAGACGCTCGACGTGCTCGAGTTCATGGCCGACGCGTCGAGCTTGCCGATCCTGGTCGATGGCGACACGGGCTACGGCAACTTCAACAACGTGCGCCGTCTGATCCGCAAACTCGAACAGCGCGGCATTGCCGGCGTGTGTATCGAGGACAAGCTGTTTCCGAAAATGAACTCGTTCCTCGGCGAGGGCCAAGAGCTCGCCGACATCGTCGAGTTCTGCGGCCGCTTGCGCGCCGGTGCGGACAGCAAGACCGATCCGGATTTCCAGATCGTCGCGCGCACCGAAGCGCTGATCTCGGGCCAGGGCATGGATGAAGCGCTGCGGCGCGCCGAGGCGTATCACGCCGCCGGTGCCGACGCGGTGCTGATTCATTCCAAGCAAAAGACCGCGGCCGAAGTTCTGACCTTCATGGAACGATGGGACGGGCGTTGCCCGGTCGTCATCGTGCCGACCACCTATCATGCGACGCCGACGGAAATCTTCCGCCAGGCCGGCTTCTCGACGGTGATTTGGGCCAACCACACGATGCGCGCTGCGGTGACCGCGATGCGCGAAACCGCCGAACGCATTCAGCGCGACCAGTCGCTGCATGCGATCGAAGGCGCAGTCGTGCCGGTCAGCGAAATCTTCCGCATCACCGGCAACGACGAATACGAAGAAGCATCGCGCCTGTATCTTCCGGCCGAACGTTTGGTGCGCGGCATCGTGCTGGCTGCGTCGCGCGGCGAACAGTTGGGCGAGATCACGCAAGACAAGCCCAAGGCGATGGTCGATGTGCGCGGCCGTCCGCTGCTGCGTCGTCTGGTCGATACGATGATCGCGTGCGGTGCGCGCGACATGACCGTGGTGCGCGGCTGGAAGAAAGAGGCGATCGCCTTCGCCGACGTGCGCTATGTCGACAACGACGCCTATGAGACGACCGGCGAAGTTGCGTCGCTGGCGCAGGCAGTCAAGAAGCTCGACGGCGAATGCATCGTCACCTACGGCGACGTGCTGTTCCGCCGCTGGATTCTCGACGGGCTGCTTGAAACGGCGGGCGACGTGTCGATCGCGGTCGACGCGTTGTGGGAACGCCGCCGTTCCACCGGTCCGCGCGACCTGGTGCGTGGATCGCGTCCGTTCACCGGCTTCGATCTCGACGAACAAGTGGTGACGCTCGACGCAATCGGATCCGACACGCAGGCGCCGACCGGCGAATGGATCGGGCTTCTGCGCCTCAGCGCGCGCGGCAGCGAGCTGGTGCGTGACGAGTTGAAGGCGCTTGAGGCCGAGGGTCTGTTGGCAACGGCAGATCTGCCGCTGCTGCTGACGCGTCTGCAGAAACACACGCCGATCACGGTCCATTACGTCACCGCCAACTGGCTCGACGTCGATGACGTGCTTGATCTCGCCGATGCACGGAATTTCCCGTTCGCGGGCTGAGAGTGCGTATCCATCGTGATCACTGCAGATGAGTTTCTGACGCCGGCAATTGCGCGCGGCTGGTCGAGCTGGACCGGCGTTCCGTGCAGTTTTCTGACGCCGCTGATCAACGGCGTCGCCAGCGATCGCCGCCTGTCCTACGTGCCCGCAACCAGCGAAGGCGAAGCAATCGCCATCGCTGCGGGCGCGTGGTTCGCAGGCCGGCGTGCGGTTGCGATGATGCAGAATTCGGGACTGGGCAACGCAGTCAATCCGTTGACGTCGCTGTGCGCCCCGTTCCGCATTCCGTTGCTGACCTTGGTGACGTGGCGTGGCCAGCCGGGCTTGAAAGACGAACCCCAGCACGAGCTGATGGGCCGCATCACGCAGCAACTGCTCGACACGATGGAGGTCGCACACGCGCCCTTCCCGACCGACGCCGCGCGGATCGACGCGGCGCTCGACGAAGCCGAAGCATCGATGCATGCGCTCTCGCTGCCCTTCTGCTTCGTGATGGAAAAGGATTCGGTCGCCGACGCCGCGCTGAACGAACCGGCACGCAGTGCACGTCCGGCTGGGCAGGGACACGACTTCACGACGCGCGGCACGCGCCCGACGCGGGTTGCGCTGCTCGAACGCACGTTGGCTGTGCTGCCGAACGATGCGGCGGTGATTGCGACGACCGGCAAAAGCGGCCGCGAGCTGTTCACCCTCGCCGACCGCGAGCAGCATCTCTACTGCGTCGGCTCGATGGGCGGTGCATCGGCGATCGGTTTGGGCGTCGCGCTGCATGCCGATCGTCCGGTCGTTGTGATCGACGGCGATGGCGCGGCTTTGATGAAGCTTGGCAATCTTGCGACGATCGGTGCGGCCGCACCCGCGCGCTACGTGCATGTGCTGCTCGATAACGGCGTGCATGATTCGACCGGCGGCCAGGCGACGGTTTCATCCGGTGTTGATTTTGCGGCGGTTGCGCTTGCGTGCGGCTATCGCGCCGCGTTCACCACCGATGACGAAGACGGATTCGAACGCGCGCTGCGCCAGGCACTGACGATCACCGGGCCGGTGCTGCTGCACGCACGCATGGCGCCGGGTTCGATGGCAAAGCTGGGCCGTCCGACTGTGCCGCCCGACGCGGTAGCGCGTCGGTTCCGCGCCTTCGTCGCGCCTCAGGCAGTCGCGGCGTGACTTTGGCGCAGACGGTTGGTGGTGCGGCCGATCGCATCGACGGCGCGCTGCATGTCGCGCGCATCGACGGCGCCGATGCAGCCGACGCGAAAACTGGCGGCTGCGGTCGTCTTGCCGGGGTAGATGCGCACGCCCTCGATGCCCAGCGTGTCGTAGAACAGATTGAATTCGTACCAGGCCTCGGTCGGAGCCCGCACGGTCACGATGATCGGCGCCTGAATGGCGGGATCGAGCAGCGACGCGTAGCCGAGCTGTTGCAGCCCCGCGATCAAAGTGGCGCAGTTGGTCTCGTAGCGTTTCTGCCGCGCCGCTTGTCCGCCTTCGCGTTCGAGCAGATCGAGCGCCTTGTCCAACGCAGCGACGATCTGCACCGGCGGCGTGAAGCGCCATTGCCCGTCGCGCTCGAAGCCGCGCCATTGCGCGAACAGGTCCAGGGCAAGACTGGTTGCGTTGCGCTCGCAACGCTCCAGGTGCGCGCGGTCGATCAGCGCGAAGGCGAGGCCCGGCGCCGATTCGAGTCCTTTGTTGGACGAGGCGACCAGGGTCGTGAATTGCAGCCCCGCAAGCGGCAGCGACCCGAACCCGCTCATTGCATCGACGAACAGGCGTTTGCCGGCGCGGTGCACGACGGAAGCGATCTCGGCCAGCGGGTTCAGTACGCCGCAGGTGGTTTCGACATAGACGACGGCGACGTCGGTGATGCTGGGATCGTTGGCCAGCGCGTGCGCGATTGCGGCCGGGTCGAGCGCAGCTTCGTCGCCGACGTCGATTTTGCTGACGCGGCGTCCGTAACGTTCGGCGATGGTGACGATGCGTCGTCCATAAGCGCCGTTGATTGCGACCAGCAGATGCGCGTCGCGCGGCACCGTCGTTTGCAGCGCAGCTTCAACGCCGAACGTGCCGGATCCTTGCACCGGCACGGCGACATGGCTGCGCTCGTAGCCGTACAGGCTGGCGAGACGGGCACGAACCCGTTCGCTCATCGTGACGAATTCCTCGTCGCGCGAGCCCCAATCGCGATTCATGGCGGCCCGGACTTCGTCCGTGGTGGTCAGCGGTCCGGGTGTCAGCAGCAGCGTACGCATGGAACTAGTGATACGAAGAAGCGGTCCGCCGCGCGAGAGATGAGAGCATGAAGTTCGGGACAATTTTTAGCGCCGTTAGCGGTGTCGCAGGCGCGGCGCTCGCGGTCTGGCTGCTGCAGGAATACGGCGTCGATCGGGTCTTTGCCGCGATCGTCGGATCGGGTTGGGGCTTTTTGTGGGTCGTGCTGTTTCACTGCGTCGAGACGGCGCTGTCGGCGGCGGCGTGGCACGCGCTGGCCGAAGGTGCGCCCGACCGGCCGTCGTACAGCCGCTTCGTTCTGATCCGCTGGATCCGCGAAGCCGTGAACAATCTTCTGCCGGTGGCGCAGATCGGCGGCGAAGTCGTCGCGGCGCGCCTGCTGAAGCGCGAAGGCGCCAGCCTGCCGCGCGCAGTCGCGTGGCCGACCGCGGATCTGACGGTCGAGATGCTGACGCAGATCGTGTTCACCATCGGCGGCCTCTATTTGCTGTGGGTCGGCGGCGAAAGCGACGAGCTGTTCCAGTCGATCGCCGCCGGTCTGGTCGGCGCCACCGCCATCGCGCTTGCGGTGTTCGGTGCGCAGTTGGCCGGCGTGGCGCGCGCGCTCGAACGCGGCCTGGTCAAGTTCGGCGAGAAATTCGGCTTTGCCGGTCTCGGCAAGATCGAAGGCCTGCACGAAGCCTTGTCGTCGATTTATCGCTCGCGCCGCCGTGTGTTGCGCGCCTGTTTCTATCACCTCGCCTGCTGGATCGCGGGCGGCGTCGGCATCTGGATCATGTTGTGGTCGATCGACGTGCATGTGTCGCTGCGCGCGGCCCTGGTGATCGAAGCGCTGGGCCAAGCGATCCGCGCGCTGGGATTTGCAGTGCCGGGTGCGCTGGGCGTGCAGGAAGGTGCGTTGATTCTGGTGTCGGGTCTGTTCGGCGTTCCGCCCGACATGGCGTTGGCGCTGTCGATCGTGCGCCGTCTGCGCGAAGTCGTGCACGGCGTGCCGGCGCTGCTGTTGTGGCAGCGCATGGAAAGCCGGTCTGACCGTCACGCTGCGTTGGTGCCGGAGGCCGCGGAATAATGGACGGCCGTACCTGGACGCACAAACTTGCGACGCCGCTGGTTCGCCCGCTGCTCGCGATCGGTGCAACGCCCAACCATGTCACGACGGCGCGTCTGATCACTGGACTGATCGCGTGCGGTCTGTTTTCGATCGGCACGCGCGAAGGCGAAATCTGGGGCGGCGTATTGTGGGTCGTGTCGGCCTTTTTCGATCGGCTCGACGGCCAGCTTGCACGCATCGGCAACATGCAAAGCGCAGCCGGGCATCGCTACGACTACATGGTCGACAACACGACGACGGCGCTGTTCTTCGTCGCGATCGGATTCGGCCTGCGCCATTCCTTTCTTGGGAATTGGTCGATTCCGCTCGGCATTCTGACCGGCGTCTCGTTGCTGTTCTGCAACTGGTATTCCGAGATTCTCGAACGCAACGACACGTCCGGCAAACGCGCCTACCAAGGTGCGTTCGGATTCGATCTCGACGACGCGCTGTATCTGTTCGGCCCGATTGCGTGGCTCGGCATTCTGGCGCCGATCCTGATTGCAGCGTCGGTATCTGCGCCGATCATCACGGTGATCACCGGCGTGCGCGTGCTGAAGCTGAAGCGCGAGCAGCGTTCTGCTGCCGCGGCGGCGTAACTACTTTGTCGTCGACGAGCCGGCGGTCTCGGCCGGCTGCAGATGGTCCATGATCGCGTAGCCACCCTGGGCAAGCCGGTACCAGCCGCTCTCGCCATTGCCGTTCAAGACCTCAACCCGCTGGCCCGCTTTTAGCGAACCAATTGCCGGTGACGTGCTGGTCGGTTCGGCATGCACCGTCACACCGCCCGTCACGACCATGGTTCGCGGCGCCAGTCGATCGACCGGCGGGGTCGCGCCTGGGCTGTTCGGCGGCAGGCTTTGGGCCAGTGCACCGGTTCCGGTCAGCAGAATGAAGGCCAGCAGGAACGCTGTGATCCGTCGCATCGTTAGGTTCTCCCGTAATCAACTGGGAAAACCCGGCCGGCGCGGCCCGGGTTCCCGGAATCGGGATAGGCGGCTTTGTCGAAACCGGGTGCTGCAGTTTTGTTGGTCGATGACGACAGTCTGGTGCGCGAGACCTGTGTCGCGCTGCTGCGCGATCTCGGCTGTACGGTCTATTCGACCTGGTCGGGCGAAGAGGCGCTGGGCCTGATCCAGCGGCACGCCAGCATCGAGACGCTGATTTCCGATTTGCTGATCCCCGGCATTGACGGGCTGCAGCTGGTGGCGGCGGCGCGGCAGATCCGTCCCAGCCTGCGTTGCTTCCTGACGTCGGGTTACGCGACCGGGATCACCGATCCCGACGTGCAGTTCGTGCCCAAGCCGCTTGGTCGCGCCAAGCTGGCAATGATGGTGATGCGCGCGCCCGCGGCCCCGGTGCCGACCGAAGACTGAGTGATCTCAGCGGCGCGGCTTGGTCCGCGCCAGCACGGCACGGCCGGCGTCGGTCAGAAACCACTGTTTGCCCGCATGTTCGGTCGGGAAGCGTCCTTCGCGAAACTCGCACCAGCCGCGTCGTTCGCAGGCACGCATGGTTGCAAGACTCACGTCACCATCGCGCGCCAAGCCCAACAGATTCTCGGACAAGACGGTCAGCCAGCGGCGCTGGGGTGCGGTCGGGCGTAGCGAGCTCAGCTCGGTTTCCTCGGTCGTAGCCATGGCGTTTGGAACGCCGGCGGACGCCGACCGTCGCCCGCTGTTGCGCAATTCCATCGCTGTGCACGCCCACGTGGCGGGATGCCGAAAGCGGCGCTACATCTCATGTCCGATTAACGCTTCTATCGAGCATTCCGGTGCAGATGAGAATCGCATGAAGTCCAAATCGTCCCCGCGCCGGGCCGCCGCCTCCAGTTTCGACAGCCGCCCCCTGCCCGCCTGGGCCGGCCGCGTCGCGATTCTCGCCGTCGTCGCGGTGCCCGCCTTGTTGTTCGGCACCAGCATGCTGACCTCGAACAATCCCAGTGAGGATCTCGATACAGCGCGCGAGGCAATTTTTCAGACCGCCGAATCACAGCTCGCCGAATTCGAAACCGGCAAAGGCGCGTCGCCGGACGATCCCAAGCTGCGCAAAGTCGCCGCCTCAATCGCGGCCGACCGGCCGTCGAATCCGCTGCTCGCGGCCAAACAATGGGTGCGTTCGCTGACCAGCAAGCCGGATCCGTGCGACGAGCCCGCGCTGCGCAAGCAATTGCTGCGCGAACGCATCGCGCTGGTCGAACTGGAATCGATGACGCGCGCGCCGATCCAGCGCAGCAACGCCGAGACCGTGCTCGACCGGCTCGACGGCAATTTTGATTCGCGCCGCTACATGGTGTTCGTCGAACGCTGCGGCCTGCCGATGGAACGGTGGCAGCCGCGGATCAGCGCAGCGCGGCTCGAAGAACGCGCGCTGACCTTGCGCGGTCGCATTGCCCAGGAATTCGGGCCGCAATTCGAAAACCAGGCGCGTTCGAAACGCCGCTCGAAAGCCTGACGCAGCTTAGCTACGCTGGCTGCATGACGACACGACAAGCGGCCTGCACTTGCGGGCAATTATCGCTGATGGCCGATGGCGATCCGGTGCGGATCTCGATCTGTCATTGTCTTCCCTGCCAGCGCCGTACCGGCAGCGTGTTCGCGGCCCAGGCGCGTTTTCCGCGCGACCAGGTGCACGACATTCAGGGGCGCAGGTCGACCTATGTGCGCGCCGGCGACAGCGGCAACCGCGCTACATTTTCCTTCTGTCCTGATTGCGGGGGCACGGTCTTCTGGGAGCCGGAGACGATGCCCGACTTCATCATGGTCGCGACCGGGGCGTTTGCCGACTCGACGTTTCCGCCGCCCACCGTCTCGGTCTACGAAAACCGCATGCATGCGTGGGTGATGCAGGCGGGCGCACTACCGATTGACCACAACTGACGCTTATTTATCGCTGCCGTAGCGCTGTTGTTTCCACGGGTCGCCGTACATGTGATAGCCGCGCGATTCCCAAAAGCCCGGCGAGTCGCGATCGGTGAACCAGATCTGCCGGATCCATTTCGCGCTTTTCCAGAAATAGAGATGCGGCACGACCAGCCGCACCGGCCCGCCATGTTCGCGCGTCAATGGCTGGCCTTCCCAGTGCGTCGCTAACAGCACGTCGTCGCGTTGCAGATCGGCGAGCGGCACGTTGGTCGCGTAGCTGTCGTAGCTTTTGAGGATGACGAACTTCGCGTCCGGTTTCGGCTGCGCCAATTCGATCACGCGATTCATCGATACGCCGCGCCAGCGATTGTCGTAGCGCGACCAGGCGGTGACGCAGTGAATGTCGCTGGTCCGCTCGACCGGCGTTTCGCGCTGCAGGTCGTCCCAGCTCCATTTGAACGGGCGTTTCACCGCGCCAAGGACGTTCAACGTCCAGTCTTTTGGATTCAAATTCGGCTGCGTGCCCAGATCCAGCACCGGCCAGTCTTTGACCAGACGCTGCCCCACCGGCAGACGCTCGCGCCCCTTTGATTCCTGAGGGCCTGGATCGGGCGCCAGCAAGCGACCTTCCTGGGCCCATTTCTCTTTCGAGCGGATCAGCTTGTCGCGGTCGACCATGGCGTCACCCGATTTGCCACTTAGCCAATTTGATTATCGGACGCTGCGACGTGATGGCGGATCACTTCATTGATGATGAAGTTAAGCAGCTTCTCGGCGAAATCGGGATCGAGATGCGAATCCACCGCCAGGGTGCGCAGGCGCTGGATCTGTTCGCGTTCACGGCTGGGATCGGCAGGCGGTAGGCCCATCGTCGCCTTCAGGTGACCGACCTGCTGCGTGACCTTGAATCGCTCGGCGAGAATGTGAATCAGCGCCGCATCGAGATTGTCGATGCTGCGCCGGTATTGCGTCAGCTCTGCAGGAACGGTCTCGGTCATGACGGCTCAACCCGTGGATGGGCCGCCATTTAGCTAGTTCAGCCGCCGCCCGTCCATGTCGTCGAGCTGCAGCAGCGCGCGCAAAATATCTTCGTACAGCGCGACCTGATCGAACCGGCCCGCTTGCCGCGCCGCATTGGACAAATCGGCAACCTCGCCCATCGCCGCTTCGCCGTGGCGAACGTCGAGCTGCATTGCCAGCATCCAGGCACGTCGTGTGGTCATGAAATAGAATGTGGGGTGCAGGCCGCCTGCGAACAGTGCGGTCTCGCAATGGTCACAGATGTTAACCGGCTCAGGCGAGTGCCGCTCGCACGCCCATATGCGAGCGAAGCTCGCAGGGCAAACAATCAGGCGAGCGCAGCTCGCAAGGCGAAGAAATGCAGGGTCGCGCCTGCGACGACGAGTACATGCCAGACCGCGTGATGAAACGGCACGCGCCGCGCGACATAGGCGACGACGCCAGTCGTGTAGGACAGGCAACCTGCGCTCAGCAGCACGGCGCTGTCATACGGCAAGCCTGCGAGAACCTTGTCGCCATAGATCGCAACCGGGATCCATCCCATCGCGAGAAACAACGCGGCGCTGTATTGCTCCAGCCACGGCTCGCAGCCGCGGCTGAGACAGACGAATTGTTCGATCGCGATAATCGACGCGGCGGACCACAGCCCAGCCAGCAACGGCGGCAGGTCACGTGCGGGCAACGATACCGCTGCAAATGCGGTCCAGCTGCCGGCGATCAGAATGCCGATTGCAGCGTGATCGAAGGCGAGAAAGAGACGCTTCTTTCGTTCGCAGACGCTGGCGTGATGCGCAGTCGAAGCGCCCATCGTAATCAGCGCCGCAATGCAAAAGGCGATGCAGCTTGCGATCGTGACGCTCGATGCGCGCACCGGCGGCAGAACGATCAACGACACGGCAGCCAGCAAAGACAGCAACGCGCCGATGCCGTGCGTCCAGGCATTGGCGCGTTCTTCGCGTTCAGTTGGTCGACGCGTCGTGACGCGCGACTGCGCTTGCAAATTCACGGGCGCACGGACGCGCCCTTTTAGCGGCGCGTGGGTCGCCATCCGGTGCGGTCCAATACGTCGCGTACGATGCGCGCATAGTTGCTGCGCTGCTCGTCGGTCATTGCGAATTCATCGCCTTCGGCCAGCGCGCGATCACGGATCTTGTCCAGGAATCGCAATTCGCTCGGGTTGGCGCGACGTTCGGCGCCGGCTTCCGCCAGACGCGCACGCTCACGCAACACGACATCGCGATCAGCTTGGGTTTCGACTTCGATCATGTGCACTCCTGCCACGTACAACCCGCGGGCGGCGCGAAAGCTCCCGGCCGAGAGTCGAATCCCGACTCCATGTCCTCCGGACATACCAACCTGCGGTTCACGCATGATCTTGTTATGCGGTGGCGGATGCTTGCAGCGTCGGCCCCAGGTGCCGTCAGCTGGAGGCCAACTCCGCAAAACAAGAACGGCGCCCGGGAAGCTAACGGAGAGACGACATGGCCCGGACCACCGCCGCGCAGCGCGCATTTGCCTGTTCTTTTGTCAGCGCGCTCGCGCTGCTTGGCTCGACGGAGCTGGCCCAGGCGCAGATTGCAGCGCCGACCGTGGCCGAAGAAGTCGTCGTCACCGGTTCGCGCATCGCGCGGCGTGACGCGCTGTCGGTTGGTCCGCTGCAGACGCTGACCCAGGAAGACATCAAGAACTCGGCGCCGCAGTCGGTCGGGCAATTGCTGCAGGAACTGCCCGCCACCGGCGTCAGCCTCAATTCGAACGGCACGCAAGGCACCGCGTTCGGCATCAGCTCGGTCAATCTGCGCTATCTCGGCAGCGCCGAGGGCAGCGGCAATCGCACCCTGGTGCTGGTGGACGGTCATCGCTGGGTCAACGGCACGGGCGGCCGCGGTTTCCGCGACTTCGTCGATCTGAACACGATCCCACTTGGGCTGGTCGATCGCGTTGAAGTGCTCAAAGACGGTGCCTCGTCGATCTACGGCGCCGATGCCATCGCCGGCGTCGTGAACATCGTGCTCAAGAAAACTGTTGAAGGTGTCGAAGCGAAGGCACAGGCGGGCATCACGTCAGAAAATGACGGGCGCGAACTGATCGGCGATCTGACGGTCGGCCATAAATGGGGCCGTTTGGGCGCCATGCTGTCGTTCGAAGCGGTCGATATGCGCCCGATCCTGACCAAGGATCGCGACATCACCGTGCGCGCCTACGCGCCGGTCACCGCAGCACCCAACAGCCCGCGCGGTCTGTTTCTGCTGCCCGGCGTCTCGACCTCGAACCTGACGCGCATTCCGGGTGCTGCCGGCACGTCGGCTGCGGATTTCCGCGTCGCTGCGCTGCCGGCCGACGATTTCAACACGCTGGCGCAAGGTCAGGACGCAACCGGACCGTCCAAGCGCTTCACCACCTTCGGCCGCGTCACCTACGACATCACCGACAGCGTCACGGCGCATGCCGACGTTCTCTACAACAAGCGCAAATCGGATCAGCTCTTCTCGCCGATCTTGCTCGACGTGCGCGGCTCGAACAATTTCTCGATCGCCGCCGATCACCCGTTCAATCCATTCGGCCGTGCGCTGACCGGCACGACCTTGCGCTTGCAGCGCGTGATGAACGAGGTCGGCGACCGCGACAACGTGCAGGATATCGACACGGTGCGTTTCGCGGGCGGGTTGGACGGTTCGTTCAATGCGCTGGGCCGCAGCTGGAAATGGGATGCGCAAGCCAGCTACGGCCGCGCCGACGCCAGCTTCAGATCGGTCAACCAGCTCGACTATGACAAGCTGGCACTTGCGACTGGCCCGAATGCGCGTTGCGCCGCCAATAGCTGCGTGCCGATCAACATCTTCGGCACGATCACGCCGGCAATGGCGGATTACGTGCGCTACAATGCGCGCGACGAGAACGGCACCGCGTCGTTCGACGTGTCGGCCAATCTTTCGACCAGCCTGTTCGAACTTCCGGCCGGCCCGCTCGGGCTTGCGACCGGCGTCGAATATCGCCGTGAGACTGCGTACGACCATCCCGATCTGGTGGTGAATGCGACGCCGCAATTCGTCACTGGCCTGTCGCGTACGACCAGTGCCGCGCGCGACGCGACCAGCGGTGCCTATTCGCTGAAAGAAGCCTATCTCGAACTGAATGCACCGCTGCTGACCGATCTTCCGTTCGCGAAGAAGCTCGAACTGTCGGGTGCGGTACGTTACTCGGACTACGACACGTTCGGCAGCAAGGCGACGACCAAACTCGGCCTCGCCTATCGCCCGGTGCAAGACGTGCTGTTGCGCGGCACCTATTCCGAAGGCTTCCGCGCACCATCGATTCTCGAACTCTTTCAGGGACGGCGGAACACTGACTTTCAGGCGACCGACCCGTGCAATGGCGGTGGTCGCAACCTGCCCGGCTGCGCCGGCGTGCCGAGCAGCTACAACCAGAACCAGTTCGGCAACGGCCTGATCCACGGCATCATCGGCGGCAATTCAAATCTGAAACCCGAAACTGCGCGCACCTTGAGCGCGGGTGCGGCGCTGACGCCGTCCTTTATTCCGGGCCTCACGCTGACGGGCGACTGGTTCAAGATCAAAATCTTCGACGCCATCGCAAGCCAGACGGCGCAGCAAATTCTGACTCAGTGTGCCAATACCAACGGACCGTCCTGCGCCTTCATCCGTCGCGCTGCGACCGGCGAAGTTCAGTCGCTGTTGCAAGCAGTGGCGAACTTCAGCCGTATCGAAGTCGAAGGCATCGATCTGTCGGCGCGCTATGGCTTCCACACTGAGATCGGTCACTTCACGACTGTGATCGATGCGTCGCGCCTGCTGCACTACACCAACTTCGTGCCGCAGACCGACGGCTCGACCTTGGTCGATGAACGCGCCGGCAAGTCGGATCAGCCGCGCGCAACCTTCCCGCGCTGGAAAGGCGTCGGCTCGGTGCGGTGGGATCGCAATGCGTTCGAAGCGGGCTGGAAGGCGCGCTATATCGGTGGCAGCGCCGACATTGCGGGCAACGCCGTCAATGGCGGCCGGGTTGCTGCGATCGTCTATCAGGACGTGCAGCTGGGCTACAATTTCGACGCCTACAACACGAACGTGACGTTCGGCGTCGACAACATCTTCAACAAGATGCCGCCCGCTTCGGCCGCCAACAACCCGATCAATTTCGACATGTACACGTACGACATCCGCGGCACGTTTATGTACGTGCGTGTGCAGGCCAAATTCTAAGAATGCAGAGCTCGACCGCGACGCTGAACCGAGACGGAGTCGCGGTCGAGACGAACGTGCCGATCGCGATGCGCGACGGCACGGTTCTGGTCGCCGACATCTACCGTCCGGACGGCGTCTCACATCCGCTGCCGGCCTTGTTGCAACGGACGCCGTACGACAGGACCGGTCTTGCCATGGCCGAGATCAGCGTCGTCGATCCGACGCCGCGGCGCCGATCGGACGTGGCAGCCAAGTTTGCGCGCGAAGGCTATGTCGTCGTGGTGCAGGATTGCCGCGGCCGCTACGGCTCGGACGGCGAATTCAGCAAATACGTGCACGAAGCCGAAGACGGGCACGACACGATCGAATGGGTCGCGCGCCAGGAATGGTGCGACGGGCGCGTCGGCACGTACGGGCTGTCCTACGAAGCGCACGCGCAACTCGCCGCTGCCTGTCTCAATCCGCGCGGCCTCGCCTGTATGGCGCTCGATTCAGGCGGCTTTTGGGACGCGTTCCAGGCCGGCATTCGGCAAGGCGGATGTCTTGAACTGAAGCAACTGACCTGGGCGATCAAACACGCGCGATTGGCGCCCGAGACGTTGCGTGACCCGGCGCGCCGCGCTGCGTTGGAAGCGGAACGGATTGAAGACTGGGTGTGGCGCTGGCCGTGGTCGGAAGGCAACTCGCCGCTCGCTGCAGCACCCGAATTCGAAGACTACGTGCTGCAGCAATGGCGACACGCCGAAGACGGACCGTTCTGGCAGCGTCCGGATTTGTGCGCGCGCCGTTATCTGCACCAGATCGCCGACGTGCCCAGCCTGTTGATCGGCAGCTGGTACGATCCCTATGCGTCGACGACCTTGGCGACGTTCGATGCATTGGTTGCAACCAAGCAAAGCCAGATGGCGCTGGTGATGGGGCCGTGGACGCACGGGCGCCGGTCGGAATCCTATGCCGGCGACGTCGAATTCGGCGCCAATGCGACCTTGGACGGATCGGTCGCGCGCGACTACGACGCGCTGCGTCTCGATTGGTTTGCGCGCTGGCTGAAACCCGACGCGCGCATCGTGCCGGCGCCGAACGTGCGCGTGTTCGTGATGGGCGGTGGCGACGGGCGCGACGACAAGAACGGGCGCGTCATGCATGGCGGCACCTGGCACGACGCGCAGCAATTTCCGCCGGCACCAGTCACGAAGCTGCCGTTCTATCTGCAGCGCGACGGGACGCTGACCGAAGATGTGCCGGCCGAAGATCGTGCGTCGCTGGGTTGGACGCACGACCCCGATCATCCGGTGCCGACGATCGGCGGCGCCATGGCGTCGGGCGCGCCGTTGATGGATGCGGGTGCGTTCGATCAATCGACGCGGCCGGGTCTGTTCGGCGCCACGGCACCGTACGGGCCGCTCGCCGATCGCGATGACGTTCTGTCGTTCGAAACCGCACCGCTGTCGCAGCCGATGACGATGCTGGGTGCGGCCGAGCTGCGCCTGTTCGTGTCGTCGGATCGGCCCGACACCGATCTCGTCGTGCGCCTGATCGACGTACATCCCAGCGGCTATGCGATGAATCTCTGCCACGCGGTGCTGCGGCTGCGCTATCGCGACAGTTTCACTGCGCCGTCGCTGCTCGAGCCGGGCAAGATCTACGAGATTGCGTTGACCAGCTTTCCGACCGCGAACCGGTTCGACGTCGGCCACCGGATCCGCGTTGAAATCGCCAGCAGCTCCTTCCCGCATTTCGATCCCAATCCGGGCACGGGCGGCGTGCAGGGCATGCCGGACGTTCGGCACGTGGCGCACAACCGTCTCTATCTCGACGCGGCGCACGCGTCGCATATGCTGCTACCGATCGCGAGCGAGGACGAATGAATCACACGGCTGCCCCGTCCGTAGCTGCGGCGCAGCCCAAACGCTGGTCGCTCGACCCCGTGCTGATGATGTTCGTCGCGCTGGCGATCGCCGTGGCGCTTACGTGGCTGATTCCCTCGGGCGCCTACGAACGCGACGCCAAGGGGTTGGTGATCCCCCACACGTTTCATCACATCGACAAGTCGCGTGATCTGGCGGCGATGCTGCCGTCGAAGGCGGCGCAGGATACCGCTCGGCCGGCCAGTCCGATCGCAATCGTCACCGCAATCCCGGCAGGCATGGCGCGTGCGGCGGCGTTGATCGCGATGCTGTTGTTCCTGGGCGGCATGTTCGGCGTTTTGCGCGCCACGGGCGCGCTCGAAGCGGCGATCGTTCGCCTGGCGACGTTGACGCGTGGCCGCGCCGGCCTGATCACGCCGTTGCTGATGGTGGCAATCTCCGCCGGCAGCACGTTTCTGGGGCTGGTGTCGGAATATCTTGTCATCATTCCGATGATGCTCAGCCTGTCGCGCGCGATGGGGCTGCAGCCGCTCTTCGGATTCGCGCTCGTCACCGTCGCGGCCAAGATCGGCTATCTATGTTCGGTGACCAATCCCGTAGCGCTGCTGGTCGCGCAGCCGATCGTCGGCGTGCCAGTGTTCAGCGGTTTTGCGTTCCGCTTTGCGCTGTGGGTCGTCTTCCTCTCGATCGGCATCGCGTTCGTGATGCGCCTGGCGCGGCAGCCCGACGAAAGCCGCGCCGCGCACGACGCGCCGAAACTGACGCCGGCGCAGCGCAACATCATGCTGGTGCTGGCGGCGGGAACAACCGTGCTGGTCTGCGGCTCAGCGCTTCTTCATTGGCACTATGCCGAGTTCTCTGCCGTCTATATCGGCCTGGCCGCGCTGCTGGCGCTCATTGCACGCATGCGGCCTGCGACCGCGGTGCATCATTTCGTGCACGGCATGCAGTCGATGATGCTGGCCGGCCTGCTGGTCGGCATGGCGGTCGGCGTAGAGATCGTGCTGCGTGACGGACGCGTGCTCGACTCGCTGATTCACAGCATGGCGGCACAGACCAAAGGCATGCCGCCGGTGTTGGTCGGGCACGCATTGATGGGCGTCGAAATCGTGCTGACTTTGCTGATCCCATCGACGTCGGCGAAGGCGGCGCTGTCGATGCCCATCCTGGGACCGATTGCGCAGATGGCCGATGTGACGGGCCAGTCGACGGTACTCGCGTTTCTGCTCGGCAACGGGCTGGTCAATACGATCTCACCCACCTCGGGCATGTTGCTGGCGTTTCTCGCGACCGGCGGAATTTCTTACGGACAGTGGTTTCGCTTCGCGCTGCCGCTGGTCGCGCTGCTGGCGGTTCTGTCGCTGGGCGTGATGGCGATCGCGGTACTGATTCACTACTGACATGCGCCGCCGCGATCTTCTTGCCGCCGCCGCCGCGCTGGCCTTTGTGCCGGCGGCCAAGAAACCGCGCAGCTTTCGCGTTCACGCGTTGGGCCAGGCGCTGATCCAACACGAACAAGCGGACTATCCCGGTTTTTCTGCGTTGGCGCAGCGTCTGCGCGGCGCCGACGTTGTGTTCAGCGAGTTGGAAACCGTGATTGAAGGCGCCGGCACCGAAGGGCCGACGCGCGATCTCGAAACCTTGCACGTTGCACCCGCAGGCGTGCTGCGCACCTTGCGCGCGCTATCGGTCAATTTGCTGGCCGTGTCGAGCAACCACGCTTTCGATCTCGGTACCGGCGGCATCAACAGCACGCTCGCGGCGCTGCGTGCGGCCAAGTTCGCGCATGCCGGCACCGGGCGCGATCTCGCCGCGGCCGGCGCGCCGGCGTTTCTCGACGTGCCTGCAGGACGCGTCGCGCTGGTATCGATGGCGACGGGAAAGATTCGCGCTGGCGGCGCTGCGGCCAAGGATCATCCAGGCGTCAACGAGCTGCGCCAACAAGGTGGCGTCGTCGATGCCGAGGATGCGGCGCGCATTCTGGCGTCGATCGATCGCGCCGCGCGCGGGTCCGACCTCGTCATCGCCTATCACCACAATCACGATTGGAACGAAGCCGATCCCGCGCTGCCGCCGCGCTGGCTGGAAGAGTGGGCACGGCGTTGCGTCGATCGTGGCGCGCATCTGTTCGTCGGGCACGGTTTTCCGTCGCTGGCCGGCGTCGAACTGCGCAATGGCCGCGCCATTCTCTACGATCTTGCCAGCCTGTTTTTTCAGACGCGCACCAGGCCGGGTCGCTATCCCGAAGCGGCATGGGACAGCGTCATCGCCGACCTTCGATTCGAAGGCGGCCGGATCAGCGCGTTGGAGCTTGTGCCGCTGACGCTCAACGAACGCGGCAATGGTGTGGATCCATTTGCAACGCGTGGTCGTCCGCAGATCGCGTCCGGCAACGATGCGACGCGGATCTTCGACCGTCTTGCATCGGCATCGTCCTCGTACGGGACGCGCTTCGAACGACGCGGCGACACGCTCCGTCTTCTCCTCTAGTTTCGTGAGCGTGAAGCTCAATCTCCGCGCGCTCGACGCTTTTCGCCATACGCTGCAAGGCGGCTCGGCAACCGCCGCGGCGCGCGAATTGGGTATCAGCCAGCCTGCCGTGTCGCGTCTGCTGGCGCGACTCGAACGCGACGTCGGATTCGAATTGTTCTGGCGCGAAAAGGGGCGGCTGGTCGCGACGCCCGAGGCGCGCATTCTTGCCGACGAAGTCGACCTGGCGCTTGGCCGTCTCGATCGCATTGCGACCTTGGCGCGCAATATCGGCGACGGCGCAGTGGGCGAGCTGCGCATCGTGGCGCCGCCGAGTCTGGTCGAAGGACCTTTGGCGCCGATCGTCGCGTCGTTCCTGTCGCAAAATCCGCAGCTGCGCCTGTCGATCTCGCCGCGCGACGTTGAAACCGCGAACCAGCTGATTGCGACGCGCGCGGTCGATTGCGGCTTTGGCCGGCTTCCGGTCGATCATCCCGGCGTGCGCGCCGAGCGTCTGACCATCAACGAAACCGTGTGCGTGCTGCCGCCGCGTCATCGCCTCGCCAAGCTCGAGACGATCGGTGCAACCGACCTGCGCGACGAGAATTTGATTCTGCTGGGACAGGGGCGCCGTTCGCGCGCGGCGATTGATGCTGCATTCGATCGCGCCGGCGTTGCGCCGCGCGTGCGCTTGGAAACGCAGACGATCGGATCGGCTTGCGCGTTTGTTGCCAACGGCGTCGGCATTGCGATTTTGAACGAGCTGATGGCGCGCACCTATTTGCGCGGCGGGATGCAGCTGCGCCCGTTCCGTCCGCGCTTGCAGCACATCTATGGATTTCTGACTGCGGCGGATGCGCCGCAGGCGAAAGTCACGCAGGCGTTCCTTGCGCACTGCGCTGCGTCCTTTCGCAAACTTGGAAATGCTGCCGAATAGGCGACTGCATATTCTGTGTGCAGCGCACAAGTTGTCGCGCCAGAATCAACAGGGGCTTGAAATTCTTAATGCTGCGATGCAATATGAGTCGCCAGCAGGAGGAAGAATCATGTGGCCCTATACGACGCAGGAGGCGGAGTTTCTTCGCACCGTGCCGGGTCCTGCCGGTGAGCTCGCAGTGCGTGTTCTGGCGATGCCCGCCGACACGAATCCGCACGGCAACATCTTTGGCGGCTGGATCATGTCGTTGATGGACTCAGCCGGTGCGATCAGCGCCGGTCGCCGCGCCGGACATCGCGTCGTCACCGTGGCGGTGACCGACATGACGTTTCTGGCGCCGGTGAAAGTCGGCGACGTCGTGTGCTGCTACACCGACATTACGCGCGTCGGAAACACGTCGCTGTCGCTGCATATCGAAACCTGGGCGCTGCGCGGCGGCAACCACGACCGGTTCAAAGTGACCTCGGCCGAATTCACCTTCGTTGCCGTCGATGCCGACGGCAATCCGACCATCATCGACGCGGTGGCACGCGCATGAGCTTACGCCGGGTCAAACAACCCGCGCGCGTAGGCGCGCTAGCTTTCATCAAAAAGATAGCCGCAGCCGCGGTCCTTGGGATCGTGCGCGCGCACGCGGTCGTAGAAGCGCCCGGCGCGCGCGACTAGCACGTCCACGTCGGACGCCAGCAGAAAGCCCTGCGCGACATTGCGCTCGGCTGCGACGCGCACCGCGCGCTCATACGACTCTCGATTGTTCCACCGCGCCGCCAGGGACGGGCGCGCGTCGTTGCTTGCGCGTCGTTCGGCTTCGCTGCGCGCGAAGGGCAGGAACGATCCGTCGAACCGTCCGGTCGATCCCGCAAAGCCCACGGTTTCGGTGCGTGTGTTCCAGCCGGTGCGCGTGCCAAGCGGCGCCAGCAGCTCGGCCGGAAGAATGCCGCCGCGATCATTGCCGTCGCGATCGGGCGCGGGCACCAACGTCGTGTAGCTGCCGGTGACGGTCGGCGGCACGGTGTCCAGCGCGAGTCGCGGCGGCACCAGATTGCTCACCGGCAAAGCGACGCCCGCAATGTGCGGGAAGGCGCGTTTGTAGGCGTCGACCGTCACCAAGGTTCCGTCAGCGATGCGTGGATGCCGGCTCGGTGGCGGCGCTTTGTCGGCGCGCACCCAATCTTCCAATGCGCTAAGCAAACTGCGCATCACCGGCTGGAATTGCAGCGGGTCGACGCAGTTGGCGAAGTTGCCGCGCGCCTTATCGCGGCCGGGATAATGCTGCGCGCCCAGCAGCGCATAGATGCGCACATTGTCGGGCTCGGGCAGATCGAACCGTCCCAGCGGATCGGTATGCAGCAGCGACGCAGCGCGATTCCAATATTCGCTCGCATTGTTCACCCACATCAGTTTGGGCGACAGACTCTTGGCGCGCATCGCGTCGAGCAGCGACCCGGTTTCGCCGGTCGTGGAATCGACCGTGCTTGCCGGCGACATCGGAAAAGATTCGGTTGGATAGGCGTGATCTTCCAGCATTGAGAAATGCCGGCTGGTCATCGCGAAACGGTGATCGAAACTGCCTTTGCCTGCACCCGATACATGGATCAATGCGCCGTCGAACGCGGCGCGCCCGCGTTCATCGATTGCAAGCGCGGTCGCCAGCATCGTGTTCAACACGCGACCCGATTGCGAAATACCGAAGGCCAGCACGCGCTGCGCCGGTGCGGCGCCTTCGATCCCGTTGTCGCGTGCATAGGCTAGCAGATCGCGAATGCCGGCCAGGCCCAACCCGACCAGATGCGGATCGCGCGCGGTGTAAATCAACTCGTAGATCTTGCCGGGTTTGAACCCGCCTTGCAGACGCAGCTTACCTGGCTTGTCGGCAACGACGTCGGTGGCAAACGACCAGCGCGCCGCGTCGATTACGCTGCGCGCGCCGTCCGGCGTAGTCCGTTCGGTCAACACCGCGTCGGGCCTGTCGGCACGTGGATAGGCGGTGCCGCGCATGCCGGTGAAGACTGCGTCGTCGCTCGGCGCGTCGACGATGATTTCATAGGCGACGCGTCCGGTGATCGGCGCACCGCGATCGGTTGCGATTGGCAATTGCGCGAGCAATGCGTTGGGGCTGCGTTCGACGTCTGTCGCCCAACCCGACCACAGCAACGTCATGCCACGCTGCATCAGAAAGCCGGTGCCGGGATCGTCGGCGTTCTTTGCTTCGGCGAAACGCTGCAGCGCGCCCATGCCGCCGCGATTGTTGACCTCGTACAGAAACGTGCCGCTCGCCTTGGCCGGATCGGCCGGGCGCAAGATTGCGAGGTCGGCGGAAAACCGCACCAGCCCGCGCGCATCGGTCGGCGCCAGATCGATATCGGCGACCGCGCGGTTGGCCGGATCTTTGGGATCGATCGCGAACCAGATGCGGCCGCGCAGTTTTTCGTACGCGCCAACCTCGCCAAACGTGGCGCCGTCGGCAAACTTGGTGCGCGACAGGATCTCGATGCGATCGACGGCGGCATGTGCAGCGCCGGTGATCAACAGCAGGCACGCGGCCGCTACGGTACGAAACATGCGGCAGCGTAGGGTCATGCTGCGCGCGGCCGCAACGAGTTTTACGATTCGCGCACGTAATCCGGATGACGTTTGGCGATTGCCGCGACTTGCGTCAGCGTCCCCGACAAATGTTCGTGCACCGCACGCTGCGCTGCAGCGGCGTTGCGCGCTTCCAGCGCTTCGAGAATACGGCCGTGATCGCGCAGGATCGCCTTGGCCTTGCCCGCGATCGGCAAATGCAGCGCACGCAACCGGTCGATATGGCCGGACCGGCTGCGCACCAGCGCCCACAAATCAGGGACGCCCGCCGCTTCGTACATCGCCTGGTGAAAGCGCATATCCAGCCGCTTGAACGCAGCCAGATCGTTCAATGCCGCGCGATGCTGGGTCAGGATCGTATGGAGCTGTCCGAATGTCTCCTCGTCTGCAACCCGGACCAGCGTGGTCACGACTTCCAATTCGATCGAGCGCCGCAGGAATTGGGTTTGCGCTGCATGGGCTAGATCGATCCGGCTGACCACAGTCGCATGCTGCGGAAAGATTTCGACCAGCCCTTCGTCGGCCAGACGCTGCAGTGCATCACGGATCGGCGTCACGCTGGTGCCGAACTCGTCCATCAGCTCGACGCGCGACAGCGGCATGCCGGGCAAAAGATCGAGCGCAATGATGCGTTCGCGCAGCCGCTCAAATAGCTGCGGCGCGGCACGAAGATGCCGGTTCAACGGTTCGGTGCGGACGCGAAGCTGCGCCATGACGCCGATTGTAGCGTATGCTTGTGAGGCCGTGCACTAATGCATTAGCGTTCCAAAAGCGCCGATCCGGCGCGGAAAACGACCGGGAAATTCCGGCGCATTCTGGGAGGGGCTTCATGATTTCCATCAAACACCCGCAGCTTGCGGCCGGGCTTGTTGGCGCGTTGCTGCTGCTGTCGCTGCCGGCCTTTGCCGAAACAAAATTGTCAGTCACCCGCCAGCCCGGCATTCCGTATTTGCCGACGCACGTGATCGAAAAAGAAAAGCTGATCGAGAAGCACGCCAAGCGTCTGGGTGTGAACGATCTGGCTCTGTCGTGGCTGACCTTCTCGGGCGGCAGTGCGGCGACCGATGCGTTGCTGTCGGGCAATGTCGACGTGTTGAATACCGGCGTCGGTAATCTGCTGCTGCTATGGGATCGCACCAAAGGCGGCGTCAAAGGCATCGTCGCTTGCTCGGCGCAGCCGATGGTGTTGATGACGCGCGATCCGAACATCAAGTCGCTGAAAGATTACGGCCCGACCGACAAGATCGCGGTGCCGACCGTGAAAGTCTCGACCCAGGCGATCCTGCTGCAGATCGCGGCGGCCAAACAATTCGGCGCCGATCAATGGGCGAAGCTGGATCCAAACACGGTGCAGCTTGGCCATCCCGACGCCTATATCGCGATGACCAATGCCAGCCACGAGGTGAAGTCGCACTTCACGACGCCGCCTTATTCGTATCTCGAACAGAAGAACGTGCCCGGCGCGCGCCCGATTCTGACCTCGAAAGATGTGATCCCCGAAGGCCTGACGCAGGCGCATTTCTTCACCACGACGAAATACGCCGAAGCGAATCCCAAAGTGATCGAAGCGATCAAGGCAGCAACCTTGGAAGCGCTGCAGATGATCAAAAGCGATCCCAAGCGCGCGGTCGAAACCTATCGCGAGATTTCGAACGACAAGACGCCGGTCGACGAATTGCTCGAACTGTTGAAGCAGCCGGGCATGATGGATTACGACGCGGCGCCGCACGGCACGATGCGCTTTGCCGAACATCTGTTCGCGTCCGGCACCCTCAAGACCAAACCAGCCAGCTGGAAAGACTATTATCTGCCGGTCGCGCACGATCTGGCAGGTTCGTGAAAACGGTATGACGGCACGCAAGACCTACGATCAGCTCCGCAGCGCCCGGTGGTTTGCACCGGACGATCTGCGGGGCTTCGGCCATCGCTCGCGCATCATGCAGATGGGCTACGGGCCGGAGGATTGGGTGGGCAAACCGGTGGTTGCGATCGTCAACACCTGGTCCGACATCAATCCCTGCCATGCGCACTTCAAGACGCGCGTCGACGAGGTGAAGCGCGGCGTGTTGCAGGCGGGCGGATTTCCGCTCGAATTGCCGGCCCTGTCGCTGTCCGAGAATTTCGTCAAACCAACCACGATGCTCTATCGCAACCTGCTTGCGATGGAGGTCGAAGAGCTGTTGCGCTCGCATCCGGTCGACGGTGCGGTGTTGATGGGCGGTTGCGACAAGACAACGCCCGGCCTGTTGATGGGCGCGACCAGCGCGCGCTTGCCGGCGCTGTTTCTGCCAGCGGGGCCGATGATCCGCGGCAACTGGCGCGGACAAGCGCTCGGATCGGGTGCCGATGCCTGGAAGTATTGGGACGAACGCCGCGCCGGAAATTTGACCGAACGTGATTGGACCGACATCGAAGCGGGCATCGCGCGCAGCCCCGGTCACTGCATGACGATGGGCACCGCCAGCACGATGACCGCAATCACCGAAGCGCTGGGTATGACCTTGCCGGGCGCGTCGTCGATTCCCGCCGTCGATGCGGCGCATGCGCGAATGGCCGCTGCTGCCGGACGGCGCGCGGTCGAAATGATCTGGGAAGATCTGACGCCGGGTCGCGTGCAGACGCGCGCCGCATTCGACAATGCGATCACGGTCGCGATGGCGATGGGTTGTTCGACCAACGCCATCATTCACGTCGTTGCAATGGCGCGCCGTGCCGGTGTCGAGCTTGGGCTCGACGCGTTCGACGCGGCCAGCCGCCGCGTTCCCGTGCTCGCCAATGTGCGACCCAGCGGCGACCGCTATCTGATGGAAGATTTCTTCTATGCCGGCGGCCTGCCGGGATTGATGTCGCGGCTGCGCGGTCTGCTGAATCTCGACGCGATGACGGTCGCGGGAAAAAGCTTGGGCAAAACCCTGGCGGGCGCCGTCGTGCACAATGACGACGTCATTCGCCCGCTCGACAATCCGGTCTATCGCGAAGGTGCGCTGGCGGTACTGCGCGGCAATCTCGCGCCCGACGGCTGCGTGATCAAACCAAGCGCCTGCGCGCCGCATCTGTTGCAGCATGTCGGACCGGCGCTGGTGTTCGATGACGTGCCGACGATGAAAGCGACGCTCGATCGCGACGATCTCGACGTGACGCCGGATCACGTCATCGTGTTGCGCAATGCCGGGCCGCGCGGCGGACCGGGCATGCCCGAATGGGGCATGTTGCCGATCCCGAAGAAGCTGTTGAAGCAAGGCGTGCGCGACATGGTGCGGATCTCGGACGCGCGGATGAGCGGCACGTCCTACGGCGCCTGCGTGCTGCATGTTGCGCCCGAAGCGCAAATTGGTGGCCCGCTGGGATTGGTGCGCGACGGCGATATGATCGCGATCGACGTGCCGGCGCGCGCGATCGAGCTGCGGGTCAGTGGCGACGAACTCGCGCGTCGCCGTGCCGCCTGGGTGCCGCAGCCGGAACGGCATCAACGCGGCTATGGCTGGATGTTCGGCCAGCATATTCGCCAGGCGCATGAAGGTTGCGATTTCGACTTTCTCGAAACCGGCTTTGGCGCGCCCAGCGCCGAGCCCGATATTCTGTAAAGGCGGCTGCGATGGCGCTTTCGACTGCGACGCGCGACAAGCTGAAAAAGGTCAGCGTCGCGACCTTGACCACCGCGCTCTACAAACGCGGCCTGCGCACCCAGTTCATCCAGGACGTGCGCCCGTTGAGCCCGCATACGGGCACGATGGTCGGCGAGGCTTTCACCTTGCGCTACATCCCGGCGCGCGAAGATTTGAATCCACTGTCGGTGTTTCAAAGCCGCGAGCATCCGCAACGCGTCGCGATCGAAACCTGTCCGCCCGGTGCGGTGTTGGTGATCGACAGCCGCAAAGATGCGCGCGCCGCGTCGGCCGGATCGATCCTCGTGTCGCGCCTGATGGTGCGCGGCGTTGCCGGCATCGTCACCGACGGCGGCTTTCGCGATTCACCTGAAATCGCCCAGCTTTCGATTCCGGCCTACCACCAGCGCCCGTCGTCGCCGACCAACCTCACGTTGCACCAGGCGATGGACATCAACGTGCCGATCGGCTGCGGCGACGCACCGGTCTTTCCCGGCGACGTGATCGTCGGCGACGGCGAGGGCGTGGTGGTTCTGCCCGCACATCTCGCGCAAGAACTTGCCGACGAAGCGGTCGAGATGACTGCGTTCGAGGATTTCGTCACCGAAGAAGTGCTGAAAGGCCGACCGATCCTCGGCCTCTATCCCGCGATCGAAGAACAGACGCGTGCCGACTTCGCAGCCTGGCGCGCCGCCAAGAAACGCTAGACTCGGACAGGATCGACGCCGAGCAGCACCAGCAGCGCGTCGACCCTTTCACCATCCGTGCCGAGCGGCAGGATCAGCTTGTGCACGTTGCGATAGCGAATGCCGTCGATGCGCCGTTCCATCGTGACGAAGCACGGCTCGCCTTCAAGCGCTTGCAGATAATCGCGCTCAACGCGCTGCCGTTCGGGTGACGCCAGCGACGAGGTGGTGCGGTTGGTGAAGTCGTTGCCGAACAGAATTGTCAGGCCTGCACCGTAGTGGCTGTAGCGAAAATCGGGGCCAGGCAGCACGTCCAGCAGCATCGAATGCGGCCAGTAGCGCCGCAGTTCTTCTTGCGCAAAGTCACTCCAGGCGGGGAAGCGTCTGCCGCCTCGCTTCGACTCCCATAGACCCCGCAGGGCCGCGTAGCCTGGGTCACTCACATCCCGACTATAGGCGCGCCTTGGCCGCCGCAAACGGCCCAATCGCGTGGCACGTCTTGCGGTTGGGACCGGTCGCATATCCGAACGGATATCTGCCCTATCCTGATGCAGCTCCCGTGCGATGCGCGAATTAAGAGAGCATCCGCCAAACGAGGCCTCAGTCTTTCTTATGCTTACCCTGATCAGCAGCGCGACGTGACGGAGGCGGCTCCCATTGCGGCGACCGATCTCTTTCGCGAGATCGCGATCGGCCTGGCGCAGCAAGGAACGCTGATCGGCGTCGGCGTGCTTGCCTATGCGTGGGTGCTGACGCGTGCCGTGCGCACCGGCGATCGCTGGTTTCCGACCCTGCTGCTGATCGTGCTGGCAGGCGTCACGATTTTCCTGCCGTTCAATTTCGGTCGTGTCGGCGGTCAGTTCGACATGCGGCGCGTGCCGATCACCTTCGCCGCGCTCGACGTGCCGTTGCCGCACGGCATGTTGGTGACCGCATCGGCGATCTTGTTCCGCCTCATGATCGGCGGCCCCAAAGCGGCCGCCGGCATCGGCAACATCGTGCTCAGCTTTGCCGTCGCGCTTCTGTTTGCCTATGCGGTGCGGCGCGGCTGGATGAAGCGCAACCTGATCGGGTACGCGCTGGTCGGCATCACCGCCGGCCCGACCTATGCCTTGTCGCAGATCCTGTCGTCGCCGCCGCATACGCTGCCCGACATGATCGCCGACGGCACGCTTGTGGCGGTGATCCTGTTCAACACGGCAGCGACCTGCTTCTTCGGTCTGGTCACCGACTATGCGCTGGATCAGGAACGCCGCGACCGCGCGCTCGCCGACAGCGCGATCGCGATGCAGCGCATTCTGCACGGATCGGTGCAGGGCATTCTGATCCATGACGGGCTCAAGCCCATCTTCGCGAACGAGACCTTCGCGCGGATTTACGGCTTCGACTCGCCGCAAGCCTTGTTGCATCTCGGTACGATCAAGCCGCTGCTGATCAGTCGCACCGGCAACAACATCACCGACCAGGTCCTGTGGGACGTGGCACCACCCGACGGGCGCGCGCGTCTCGAACGCGACGTCCCCGCACGGCGCGCCGACGGCACCTTGATCCGGGTCGATCTGGAAATTCGCCGTACGCTGTGGAACGGCAAAGAAGTGCTGCAGGCGATTGCGATTGACGTCACCGACGCGCATCGCGCCGCCGCTTTGCTGCAAGGGCGCCGCGCGATGCTGGAGCGCCATCAATCGGCGCTGCTCGCGCTGCTGCGGTTGCAGATGGACGGCTCGCTGAGCCCCGCCGATGTTGCGGCGGCGGTGTTGCCGCTCGCCGCCCAAGGCATGAATTGCGAACGGGTCGGTCTGTGGCAGATCGACGTTGCTGCGCGCAGCTGCGATCGCGTCGCCTATTACGGCGAAGATCATGGGATGCGGTACGAACACGCCAGCTATCCCTACGACCGGATTCCGCAAAGCTGGATCGATTCGTCGAGCGCCGCGACGGTCATCAACGACACCCTGACCGACACGACGCCCGAGCAGCTGGAACAGATCTCCGAGCGCACGCGCTCGCTGCTGCTGATCCGCTTTCCGGTCGACTCCCGCCACGCCGGCGCGCTGGCCTTCAACGGCTTTGCGCCGCGCGAATGGTTGCTGGAAGAGCAGATCTTTGCGCGCGCCGTTGCCAACATCGTCGGCCTCGCGATGTTGTCGGCGTTGCGGCAGAAGAATTTCGCGTCGCTCGACGCGGTGGTCGACGCAATCCTGGTCGTCGATCGCGGCGGTCGCGTCACCTTTGCGAACCGGTCGGCGTACGATCAGATCGGTCTCAGCCAGGACGATTTGATCGACGAACATGCGATGTCGCTGCTGCCGGCGCTGCCGCCGGAAAGCGACGAAGAAAGCTCGCACGTCGTGGAGTGGACGCGCCTCGACGGATCCAAGGCGCTCGTGCGCGTGCTGCGCAACAGCCTGGCCGACGGCGGTTCGATCGCAAGCTGGCGCGACGTCACCGCCGAAATCGAAAGCAAGACCGAACGCGAAATGCTGCGCAGCCAGTTGGCGCAGGCAGCCAAGATGGAAGCAGTCGGCCGGCTTGCGGGCGGCATCGCGCATGACTTCAACAACATGCTCGGCGCGATCATCGGCTTTGCCGGCTTTCTGCGCGACGACCTCCAGGAAAACGCCGAGCTGCAATCCTACGCCAGCAAGATTCTGACCGTGTCGGATCGCGCCAAACAGTTGGTGGCGCAGATCCTGGCCTTCAGCCACGGGCGCGACATGGCGATGGCGCCGCTCGACATGCGCGACGTCGCACAAGAAGCACGCGAGCTGCTGCGCGGCCTGTTGCCGGCCGCAACCGACATCCAGCTCACCATCACAGCAGCGCCCGCGACGATTCTCGGCAACGCGGTGCAGTTGCAGCAGGTGATGGTCAATCTGTGCGTCAATGCGCGCGACGCGCTGCCCGACGGCAGCGGCCGGATCGCGTTGTCGATTGATTTGATCCGCTCGAACTCGACCTCGCCGCTCGAAGCGGGCGGCGACGAACGGCCGGGCTACGATGCGCACCTGGTGCATGGCGCGCTCGATCTCGAACAGCCCTATGTGCGGCTGCGTATTGAAGATAACGGCGCCGGTATGAGCCAAGCCGTGCTCGACCGGATTTTCGAACCGTTCTTCACCTCGAAAGAACGCGGTCGCGGCACCGGGCTTGGCCTGGCCGTCGTGCATGGTCTGCTGGTCGGCCATCAAGCCGCCTACGCCGTGTCGTCGAATATCGGACGCGGCACCGTGTTCGATATTTTCCTGCCCTTCGCGGCGGCCACCACGCGCGACACCGCGACCTATCGCAACGAAAAGCCGCCCGCGGTGCGTTCGCTGTCGCTGCTGCTGGTCGATGACGAACCCGACTTGCTCGATGCGATGGCGATCGGCTTGCGTCGTCTCGGTCTCGAAGTCGCAGCGACGACCCAGCCGCAACAAGCGGTGGCGTGGGTTGCAGAACAGCCGGGCCGGTTCGACGTGATGGTCACCGACCAGGTGATGCCCGGCTTGCGCGGCACTGCGCTGATCCCGATGGTGAAACGCGCCGATCCGCAGCTGCGCGTGATCCTCACTACCGGCTATAGCGACGGCGCGACCGAAGAAGGCGCGCTGGCAGCCGGTGCCGACGCCTTCATTCTGAAACCTGTGCCACCCGAAACCGTGGCACGCGCAGCGCAGGTCGTGCTCGGCTGATGTCGGTTCGCTTCCTGCTCGCCGAACATCTGCCGGTCGACCGTGCGATGATCCGCGCGCGGTTGCTGGAACTGTTTGATCCTGGTGCGATCGACGAAGCTTTCTCGCTCGACGATGCGGTCGCTTATGCGGGCCGCAGCTACGATCTGGTGATGATCGATCCCGAATTGCCGGGCATGGATTTCGCGGGCGGTTTGAAACGGCTGCAGGCAGCGTTCGCCGAAACACCGATCGCTTTGATCGCCGGCGTTGCGCGCGCGGCGCAGGTGCGCGCGTCGCTGCAGCTCGGCGTGCGCGGCTTTTTTCCCAAGACCTTGTCGCCGCCCGCCTTTGCGGCTGCGATCCGGTTGCTGCTCGCCGGCGGCAGCTACGTTCCGATGGCAGCTGATGCGGCCGAACGCGGTGCGGCCGATGCCGGCGCCGATTGGCTCGGCATGCTCGAACAAGGCGAATATCAATTGCTGGCGCTGGTCGCGCGCGGCCTGACCAACAAAGAAATCGCGCGGCGTCTGGTCTGGGAAGAAACCCAGGTCCAGTCGGGACTTGCGGTGTTGTTCCGCAAGGCGGGCGCACGCACGCGCTCCGAACTCGCCGCCCAGGCGGCACTCGCCGGCGTCGTCTAGGTAGACGTTCGTATACCGGCCCTATCCGGATGCCGACGGGCATCGCGACTCCGCCGAGCGTAGGTTTCACCTGCGAATCGAGGAGCAGAAATGACCGACTCCAATGTCAGTGCGTTGTCGATCGAAGCCGCCATCTACCGGCTGGAATCGCAGTCGCGTGATGCCGTGGCGCTTGCCGAGACGTTGGCGCTGGTGCGCAGCGTCGGCCGCACCGCATCGACGTGCGACGCGCCACGCCTGGCCAAGATCGCCTGCGCTGCCGAAGAAGTGCTGCTGCAGATCGTCGAAGAAGATCTCGGCCCAACGCCGGTGCTGATGACCTTGGTTCTGGTCGCGTTGGACCGGATGAAGCAGGTCCTCAGCGACATTGAATTCATCGGCGTCGAACCGAGCGGTGACGACCGCACCTTGCACGATCTGCTGCGCCAGGCAGCGTTGGGCGCGATTGACGACAAGCCGTCGGCGCGCAGCGAATTCGGCCTGTCGCGCGCCGCCTAATTCAAAAACGCGTCGAGCTGTTGCAGCAGCGACGGTAGCTCTTTTGCACGCTGCCGGATTTCCGCACTGACGAGTCTCGCTTCGCCGCGCCCGTCGCGCGGCAGGTTGGCCGCCGCATACTCGTCCAACCGCGTGGCGCAATCGAACGCGGCGCAATCCGACAACAGCGACGACCCCAGGGCGAAATGCTCGACCGCGTCGGCTGCTTCGCCGAACGCGTTCGGATTTTGCGCCAGAAATTGCCAGGTCAGCGTCTCGTGCCGGCCAGCCAGCGCCAGGCGCGTCAACGTCGGCCCGCGCAGCTCCAACGCCATGCGCCCTTCGCGAATCCGGTCCAACAAGATTTGCGCCAAGGCCGGATCGCGCACTGCGCCGAGGGCTTCATAGAGAAACAGCGTCTCGATCCGGTCGCGGGACGTTTCGGCGCGCGCGAGCAAACGTTCGAACGTCGCCGCATCGGCCGATCCCGCCGCCACGCGCAGCAGCGCATTGGCGATTGCAGGATGCGGTTTGGCGCCTGGTTCGGTTGCCGCCAGCGCAGCCCGCACCACCGTATCGTCGCCCAGCGATCCCAGTGCTTCGACCAACGCTTCGCGCCGCAGCCGGTCGCCGGCCGTATCGCTGTCGCGCGGCGTGATGCCGATCGGATCCAGCGCCGGGCGCAGCACGCTGCGCGCAAAGCTGCGCAGCTTGCGTTGCACCGGGCTGTTGCGCGCCAGCGAGTCCAGCTCGAGCAGGAACGACGCCGCGCTTTGCCACACGGCTGGTGCGGTGTCGGCGGGCATACGGCGCAGCAATTCCAAGCCGCGAGCCAATGGCTGCGCGCCTGCAATCGCCAGCGCGCGCGCATCGTCCAGCAGCACGATCTGGTCGGTCGGCGGCAGGCTGGCGAACCGGTCGCGCAGCTTTTCGAAGGCCGTGTCGTCATAGCGCGTACGCGCATAGCCGTAATCGCCGCCATTCACCGTGAATGGCCCGCAGGCTCCGTCAAACGCGGCTTCGCGTTCGATCGTTGCTTTGCGCAGTGCGCCGTTCGGCATGCGCACGAACAACGCCACAGGATGCGCGTCCTTCTGCGTCACCGTCAGATGTCCGCGCGTGCCGCGACAGACGAGCTTGGCATCCAGCAGCGGCACGCCCTGTCGCTCGGCCAGCGCGCGCGCGAATTGCGCGACGTCGCGGCCGCTTTCTTCCCGCAACACCGCCCACAATTGATCGGTCGTGGCCGACCCGAATGCGAAGCGCTTCATCCAGCGGCGCAGCCCGTTGCGAAACGTCTCGGCGCCCAACTGCGCTTCGACGGCGTGCACGACTGCATAGCCTTTGGAATAGGTGACGTCGTCGAACACGGCGTTGGCCTGATCGGACGAACTCACATTCTGCACGACAGCGTGCGTGGCGTTGACCGAGTCGCGGCGCATCGCCGTGTCCCGGTCGTGCCGGCCTTGCAGGCCAAGCTGCCAGTCGGGATGCAGCAAGTCGGCGGCGCGATGCTGCATCCAGGTGGCAAATCCTTCGTTCAGCCACAGATCGTCCCAGGCGCGCATCGTCACCAGATTGCCGAACCATTGATGCGCAATCTCGTGCGAGATGGTGGCGAAGACCTGCTCGCGTTGGGAATCCGGTTGGGTGGCGGGATCGAACAACAGCAGCTGTTCAAAGAAGGTGACGCCGCCCCAATTCTCCATTGCCTGAAACCCGGCCGAACCCGGGATCGCAATCATGTCCAGCTTGGGAAGCGGATAGGGCGCCTGAAAATAGTCGGTGTAGAGCGCAAGCAGCTTGACCGCTTCTTCCAGCGGAAACCGCCCGCGTTCGATCTCGCCGCGCGGCGTGATCACGCGCACGTCGGTCGTGCCGCTTTTGGCGCTGATGGTTTCGAAGTCACCGATCACCAGCACGACGAGATAGCTCGACATGCGCGGCGTCGGTTGAAAGCGCGTCGTCGCGCCATCCTGGGCCGCAACCGGCATGTTCGAAATCGCCGTCATGCCCGGCGGCGCAACGGTCGACAGTTCAAACACGGCTTTGGCGTCGGGCTGGTCGAGACACGGCATGAAACGCCGCCCGTCCGTCGCTTCGAACTGCGTCGCCAGCAACCGCGCCTTCTTGCCCGACGGCTCGTTGTAATCGACCGCGAAAAACCCGAACGGCGCCTGCCGGATGCGGCCGGCATAGTCGATCGCGATCTCGTGCTTGCCGACCGGCAGCGGTGCGGTCGGATAAATCACCAGTCGCTCGGACTTGGGTTCGACCTCAAACTGCGCCGGCTTGCCGTCGACCGTGACGGTCGCAATCTCCAGCTCGGCTGCGTGCAACGTCACGCGTGCCAGCGCCGCCGTCGCGTCGAGCGCAATCTCCATCCTGCCGGTGAAGCGCAACTTCTCCGCATCCGGCACGATATGCAGCCGGTAGCGCTGGACGGTGAGTTTCTCTTTCAGCTCATCGACGACACCCGACGCGGCGTTGGCGAGGTTGGGAAGCAGCAGGGCGAGGACGATAAGGAGAGCGCGCAACACGAAACGAGCTTGCCCGATTCAGGCGAAGCATCGCTACAGGCGTCGGCCTTCAGCGCGCACGCTTCGCAACGGCGTCCGTCGCCGACCACACGACCGCGCGCAATGTTCAGCGCACCGGGTAGAGCTTGTCCCGAGCGTGTCGCTTACTTTACAGTCGTTGCATGCGTAAAGTTGCAGTATCTGTTGCTTTGCTTTGTTTCGTATATACGTCTGCGGCGGCCGAGGACTGGCCGTCACTAACGCGCGCTGATGTAACGGCCATACGTGCAGCAGTTGCCGCCGATCATCCCGGTTGGGTTTGGGACGGCGATCCCGGTTTCCGCGCGCGCGTCGAAGCCGGGTACGCGGCCGCAATGCAGGCCGCTGCAGCGGCCCGGCATGCATCCAGCTCTTGCGCAGTGGTCAATCGCATGATCGCTCGTTTTGACGACGGCCATGTCGGCGCCGAGTGTCGCGACGAAGAACCCCCGCGCTGGGCAGGCCTGATTGTTGTGCGCAGCCCAGCGGGCGTTTGGCAGGTAGCCGCCAGTCGGCGCGAAGACGTTCCGCGCGGCGCGCAACTTGTTGAATGCGATGGCGTGCCGGTCGAGCGACTATACGAGCAGCGTGTTCGCGAGACACTCGGACGCTGGGAGGTCGAGGCGCAGCGTACGCGGCAAGCGCCGCGCCTCTTGCTCGACGAGCACGACCCGCTGCTGCCGCTGCCCCGGGTTTGCAAAATCACAACAGCCGCTGATGTGCGTGACGTGACGCTCGCATGGGAGCCGATCACCTGGAACGAGTGGCGGGTGGCAAGAAGTGCGGCGATCGGGACCGTGCCGCCGATCGGGTTGCGTCGTGTCGCAGATGGCGGCTGGTGGATTACGCTCAGCTCGTCCGGTGGGGGAGATCCGGCGAAATATCAGCCCGCGCTCGAGAAGCTGATGACGGATCTTGAAGCGAATACGGACGAGCTACGCAACGCTCCATTTGTGGTGATCGACGTGCGTGGCAACTCGGGTGGCAGCTCGCGCTGGGGCGAGAAACTCGCGGTCGTTCTTTGGGGGCAAGACTTCGTCAAATCCGTTCGCCCTGCCCTTGGACGCACTTTGTGGCGCGCGAGCCCCGGCATGCTGGCGCTGCATCGGGAAGCGCAACGCACGCTGCTGCGCTTAGGCACACCGTCGAGCTATTTCGATGGTGTCGTTGCGGGTATCGAAAGCGCCGTCAACGATGGGGCGCTGTTCTATGAGGCAGCGGCGGCGACGCCTTCTCGCTTCGACGTGCCGCCACCTAATCCAGTTCGTGGAAAGGTTGTACTGCTCACCGACAATGCGTGCGGCAGCGCGTGCCTCGACCTAGTTGATCTCATCTATCGCGTGCCAGGCTTGCTGCATGTCGGGCGACCGACCTCGGCAGACACGTTATACCTGGAACTTCGAACGCAAACGCTCGCGGGCGATCGCGTCAAGTTGAGCCTGCCGAGCAAGATCTGGCCCGATCGTCCGCGCCGCAGCAACGTAGCCTACGAACCTTCCGAGCTGTGGACCGGCGACGCGGGCGATGAAGCCGGGATCGAGGCTTGGATCCGCAAATTGGCGCTGCCGGCCGAATGAAACCGCAGCGCTTCGAGCGCGAAGGGACTGCCCGTCACGGCGCCTCATCTTAGCGTCCGTCGTTGCGCACCGCGTCTTCAATCGCCTTGCCGACTTCGACCGTCGTTGCCGTGCCGCCCAGGTCGCGCGTGCGCGGTCCGTGTTCGAGCACGGTTTCGATTGCGCGCAGCACGCGGGCGGCGGCGTCGGGATGGCCCAGATGTTCGAGCATCATCGAGGCACACCAGATCTGGCCGATCGGATTGGCGATGCCCTTGCCCGCAATGTCGGGCGCCGAACCGTGCACCGGTTCGAACAGCGACGGGAATTTGCGTTCGGGATTCAGGTTCGCCGACGGCGCAATGCCGATCGTGCCGGTGCAGGCTGGACCCAGGTCCGACAGAATGTCGCCGAACAGGTTCGAGGCCACGACCACGTCGAACCAATCGGGATGCTGCACGAAGTGCGCGGTCAGAATGTCGATGTGGAATTTGTCGACGTTGATGCCGGGATAGTCCTTGGCCATCGCCTCGACGCGCTCGTCCCAGTATGGCATCGAAATCGAAATGCCGTTCGACTTGGTCGCCGAGGTGACGTGTTTCTTCGGGCGCTTGGAAGCCATCTCGAACGCGAATTTCAGAATCCGGTCGACGCCCGTGCGCGTGAAGACGCTTTCCTGCAACACGAATTCGCGGTCGGTGCCGGGGAACATCTTGCCGCCAACCGACGAATATTCGCCCTCGGTATTTTCGCGCACGACGTAGAAATCAATGTCGCCTGGCTTGCGATCGGCCAGCGGCGACTTCACGCCCGGCATCAATCGCACCGGACGCAGATTGACGTATTGATCGAATCCCCGCCGAAATTGGATCAAAGATCCCCACAGCGACACGTGATCGGGCACGCTGGCGGGCCAGCCGACGGCGCCGAAAAAGATCGCGTCGTGCTTGCCGATTTGCGCCGCCCAGTCTTCCGGCATCATGCGGCCGTTGCGCAGAAAATACGCGCTGCTCCAGTCGAACGAGTCGTAGTGCAGATCGAGATCGAAGCGCGACGCGACCGCGTCGAGCACGCGCAAACCTTCGGGAACGACTTCAGTGCCGATACCGTCCCCCGGAATAACCGCGACGCGTTGTTTGTTGGACGTCATGTCTGCATGCCCCAGCGCCGCACCGTGCGGGCTTCGATGGTTCGGAAGATCAGGTTTTCGACCAGCAGGCCGATAATGATGACGCAGAACAGGCCGGCGAAGACGCTGGGGATTTCCAGCTGGTTTTTCTTTTCGAAAATGAACCAGCCGAGACCGCCCGATCCCGAGCTGACGCCAAACACAAGCTCAGCCGCGATCAAGGTACGCCACGCAAACGCCCAGCCGATTTTGAGGCCGGTCAGGATCGATGGAAACGCCGCCGGGATCAGGATCTTGGTGACATAGCCCAGGCCCGAGAGACCGTAATTCTTGCCCACCATGCGCAGCGTATTCGAGACCGATTTGAATCCCGAATGGGTATTCAGCGCGACCGCCCACAACACCGAATGGACCAGCACGAAAATCAGACTGCCTGTGCCAAGCCCGAACCAGATCAATGCCAGCGGCAGCAGCGCGATCGCGGGCAGCGGGTTGAACATCGAGGTCAGCGTTTCCAGCAGGTCCTGGCCAAAGCGCGTTGAGATTGCGAGGCCGGTGAAGATGGCCGCGATCAGCAGGCCGATCGCATAACCTTGCAACAAGATGCGGATCGAATGGCCGGCGCGCTGCAGAATGCCGCCCGTGCGAATCCCATCCCAGAACGCGTCGACCGTGGCGAGGAAGGTCGGGAAGACCAGCTCGTTATTGACCCAGCGCGCATAGAGTTCCCAGACCAGCGCCAGCACGACCAGAATCGCTGCCTTGCGCACATAGCCCTGGTTCCAGATTCGCTCGAACGTAGTCAGCGGCTTCTGCACCACGCCGAATGCATTGTCGGTGGCGAGCTCGCGGACGAACTCAGGCCGCTCAGTCATGGACCTGCTCCACTTCGTCAGCGAACAGCATGCGTTGAATTTTTTCCGTCAGCGCCATGCCGGTCGCGGAATCGATCTTGTCCTGGCCGTTGCTGTTCAGTTCGGCCTTCACCTGTCCCGGATGTGGCGACAGGAGAAGAATGCGGCTGCCGATTTTGACCGCTTCCGGAATCGAATGGGTGACGAACAACACGGTGAACTTGGTGTCGTCCCACAGCTGCAGAAGTTCATCCTGCATCTTGCGCCGGGTCAGCGCATCGAGCGCCGCGAACGGCTCGTCCATCAACAGAATGTCGGGTTCCATCGCCATGCCGCGCGCGATCGCAACGCGCGCCTTCATGCCGCCCGACAACATATGCGGATAGGAATCGGCGAACTTGGTCAGGTTCACCTTGTCGATATAGTGCAGCGCCTTTTCTTCGGCCGCCCGCGTCGACATGCGCGCGCCCGACGTCAAAGCGAACATGACGTTCTGCTTCACCGTCTTCCACGGCAGCAGCTGATCGAATTCCTGAAACACCATCATCCGGTCGGGACCGGGCTTGGTGACCTCGCGTCCTTTCAAGGTGATGGTGCCTTCGACCGGCGTCATGTAACCGCCGACTGCTTTCAGCAAGGTCGACTTGCCGCAACCGGACGGGCCCAACAGCACGAACCGATCCGATTGCAGCACTTCAAAGTCGACGCGATAGGTCGCGGTGACGAGATGGTCACGCGTCTTGTATTGCAGCGTGACGCCGCGAACATCGAGCAATGCAGTCACCCTGCTTCAGCTCCCGGGAAGATTGTGCACGTTGGGGAAGAACAGATCTTTCCAGCTGGCCGGCTTCACCTTGATGGTGCCGATCTGCTCCATGAATTCGGCCGTCACCATGGTCTTGTTCGGCGTCAATGTCATGTCGATCTCGGGATCGTTCAGCATCTGCATCAGCTGTTCGATCGTCTCGTTGGTGTTGGCCATGCGCTTGTACAGCTCGGCCGCCGCTTGCTTGTTCTTGTTGATCCAGTCGGTTGCTTCGGCGAACGCAGCCGCAAAGGCGGCATAGGCTTTCGGATTCGCGTTGGCGAATTTCGAGGTGGTCCAGACGACGTTGAACGTCGCGCGACCGCCCAGAATGTCATAGTTCTTGGCCACGACGCGAAAGCCCTTGGCCTTCTCGGTGTAGGAGAAGGGCGGCGACGCGAAATGCGCGGTGATAGCGCCGCTGCCCGACAACAAGGCGACCATCGCTTCGGGATGCGGCAGCGACACGGTCAGCGGATCCAGCTTAGCGAAGTTCTCTTTGCCGAAGGCCTGCGCCGCTGCCTGTTCCAGCAACATCGCCTGGGTCGACACTTTCACCGACGTGACCGCGATCTTGTCCTTCTCGGTGAAGTCCTTGACCGACTTCACGTTGGGATTCGACGTGATCAGTTCGACCGGCATGTTGTTGAGCGCGCCGACGCCTTTGACGGCGAGCGGCGAATCCTTGGTCTTCGACCAAAGCGTAATCAACCCCGGCACGCCGCCGCTGGCGAAATCCAACCCGCCCGACAAGAGCGCGTCGTTCATCGCCGCCGGCCCGCCCAGCTTCGCCCAGGTGACTTTGAGGTCGATCCCGCCGTCTTTGGCGTGCTTCTCGATCAGCTTCTGGTCTTCCATGACCATCAGCGCGAGATAGGACAGGCCGTATTGCTGCGCCGCGCGAATTTCATTGACCTCGGCCCGCGCGCGTTCGGCGTAGAGCACGCCGGTGGTTAGCATTGCGGCGAGCAACGCGCATGAAATCACCTTTTTCATCGTCGCTTCCTCCTGGGTTCGTTTGTTTTTCGCGCGGACTTGTTTTGGGTGCCCGCTTAGTCGTTACTGCTGCGGATTGCCTCCACGACGGCATTGGTAATGTCGTCGGTTCTGGCCGTGCCGCCTAGATCGGGCGTGCGCAGGCCCGACGCGGTCACGCGCTCGACCGCGCGCATCAGCCGTTCGGCCGCGGCCGGCTCGCCCAGATGATCCAGCATCATCGCGCCGGTCCAGAAGGTTGCGATCGGATTGGCGATCCCCTTGCCCGTAATGTCGAAGGCCGAGCCATGGATCGGCTCGAACATCGACGGGAAGTTGCGTTCGGGATTCAGATTGGCGGTCGGCGCCACGCCCAGGCTGCCTGCCAGCGCGCCGGCCAGATCGGACAGAATGTCGGCATGGAGGTTGGTCGCGACCACGACGTCGATCTTCTGCGGATATTTCACCATCCGCACCGTCATCGCATCGACCAGTTCCTTCTCGACTTTGACGTCGGGAAAGTCGCGCGCGACTTCGGCTGCGATCTCATCCCACAACACCATGCCGTGGCGTTGCGCGTTTGATTTGGTGACCACGGTCAGATGTTTGCGCGGCCGGGACCGCGCGATCTGAAACGCGTAGCGCATGATCCGCGTGACGCCGACGCGCGTGAAGATCGAGGTTTCGGTCGCGACTTCTTCGGCATGACCGCGATGGGCGCGGCCGCCATGGCCGGCATATTCGCCCTCGCTATTCTCACGCACGATCACCCAGTCCAGCTCGCCGGTTTTCACGTCGCGCAGCGGACTTTCGACGCCGGGCAGAATGCGGGTCGGGCGCACATTGGCGTATTGGTCGAAGCCTTGGCAGATGCGCAGGCGCAGACCCCACAAGGTCAGATCGTCGGGCAGGTCGGGATCGCCGACGGCGCCGAAATAAATTGCGTCGAACTTCTTCAGCCGCTCCAGACCGTCTTCATCCATCATGCGGCCATGGGCGCGGTAATAATCCGAGCCCCACGGAAACGTTTCGACGGTCAGTTTGAAATCCTGACTGCGCTGCTCCAGTGCGCGCAGCACGGCGAGGCCGGCCGGAATTATCTCTTTGCCGATTCCGTCCGCCGGAATCGCTGCGATCTTGTGCTCGCGCAAGGAACTTCCTCCCGGTTGCGCCGCCTCACGTGGCGGTCTCTTCCATGCAAGTTGCCACGCTACCGTCGAGTGCGCATGGTGCGCGAGTCAACTACCCCCGGGGATCTTCAAATGGTTGTCGCGATGCGTGCTGCAGTGCGAGAAGATGAAGCGACGTCGCTCGTCGAAGAGTCGTACCGCGCGCTGAAAGATGCGATCCGGCGCAATCAGCTTCTACCGGGCTATCAAGCATCCGAACAGGAAATCGCCGACCAGTTGGGCGTCAGCCGGACGCCCGTGCACGAGGCCGTGATCCGGCTGCAGCAAGAAGGTTTGGTCCAGGTTCTGCCGCGCCGGGGCGTGCGCATTTGTCCGATCTCGCCGGACGACATCCGTGAAATTTACAATGTCGTGATCGCCCTCGAAGCGATGGCGGCGGAATTGCTCGCGGGGATGGACGCGAAAACGCGCGCACCGGTGTTGGCCGACCTCACCGCACACACGGCGGAGATGGAACGCGCGCTGAAAGCCGACGAGCTCGATCAATGGGCGACCGCCGACGACGCGTTTCACGCGAGCTTGATTGCGGGCTGCGGCAACGGACGCATCGCACGTCTTGGCACTACGATGTCGGACCAGCTGCACCGCGCCCGGATTGCGACCTTGCGCATGCGGCCCAAGCCGAAAAAATCAGCGGTCGAACACCGCGCCATTCTGGCCGCGATCAAAAGCGGTGACGCCGAAGCGGCGCACGCAAGCGCACGCGCCCATCGCGTACGCTCGCGTGATGAGCTACTACCGCTTCTCGCGAAACACGGCCTTTCGCATCTCTAGCATCGCGCCGACTGGGCAATTTCACCGGCGTTCGACAACGTCGTGATCTTCCAGCACAAGTCCATCACGCGCCCGGTTTGCGCGGCGGTGTTCTCGGACAGCATGTTGCAGCCTGAAGCACTGTTGTACGGTCGCGGCGTGCAGATTTGAGGGACCGAATGCAGCCATCTAATCAGGACGACGCGCTGACCCCGCCGCAACGTGCTGCGCGGATGGCGCTTGGTATCGGGCTGACATTGCTGGCGCTGTTCGTGTTGCGTGATTTTCTGCACGCGCTGGGCTGGTCGGTGATTCTGGCGATCGCGACCTGGCCGCTCTATCACCGCTTTGCCGCACGGCTCGGCCGCAGCCCGTCCAGCGCAGTGCCGGCGGGTTTGTTTGCGCTATTCATCGCGCTGCTGGTGCTGGTGCCGCTGGGCTTCGCTGCCGCGGCGGTCGTGCACGAAGCGCGCGTGCTGGTGCATCTGATGCACGACGCACAACAACACGGGTTGCCAGCCCCCGACTTTTTGGCGCGGCTACCGTGGGGCGCCGATATGGCGACACGCTGGTGGGCGATGAATCTCGCCGACCCTGACTCTGCGAAATTGCTGTTCGGTCGCGTCAATCCCGGGATGCTCGCGCGCAGTGAGTTGGTCGGCCTCACCGTGATGCGCCGCCTGGTGCTGTTCTTCGTTACGCTGGTGGCGCTGTTCTTTCTGTTCCGCGACGGCGTGCATCTCGTCGACCGGCTGCAAGTCTTGGGCGACCGCTTGCTGGGACGGTCGGCGCGACGTCTCGAACGCGTGATGGTCGACGCGGTGCGCGGCACCGCCGATGGGCTGGTGCTGGTGGGTCTGGCCGAGGGTGCCGTGCTTGCCGTCGCCTACGCGCTGCTGGGTGTGCCGTATGCGGTCGTGCTGGGTGCGATCACCGGCATTCTCGCCACGATTCCGTTCGGTGCGCCGTTGGTGTTTTGCGCAGCTGCGTTTGTGCTGTTGGTGAATGGCGCAACGGCGGCGGCGATCGCACTCGTCGTGTTCGGCTTTATCGTCGTATTCCTCGCCGACCATTTCGCACGACCGGCGCTGATCGGCAGCACGGTGCGATTGCCATTCCTGTTCGTGCTGCTCGGTATTTTCGGCGGCGTCGCGGCGTTCGGATTGCTCGGCCTGTTTCTGGGTCCCGTGATCTTGGCGTTGTTTCTGGCGCTGTTCCGCGAATGGACCGCGACCTAACGCCTATTTCGGCAGGCGTAGATCCAATGACTGGATCTGCGTCGGCACGTTTGGCGACAGCGTAACCGTCCCCCACAACGCGCCGCGTTCGCAGCGCAGGTCGATGCGTGCCTCCGTCGCGCTGCGCGGCTCGAATTTTTCAATCCCGGTGCAGGCCCCGACTTTGCCGTGCAGATCGGCGAGCGTTTTCTTCCAGCTCGCCGCGTCGTGATCGAGCAGCATGTTCATCGCCAGCAAATCCTTGGCGGCAAGAATGTCGCCTTGCTGCACGACGCGCAGCACCGCATCGCGCGCATCGATCAGTGCGTTGGGCGCTGCGGGCTCGCGCGGTTTAATGAGGCCGGCGCGTTGCAGCTCCACCGCCATCGCACGCACGATATTGCCCGGGCCGGCATAGGTGAGGTTGCTGAACGCAAAGAGACCGACGCCGTGCGTGGGCAGCAGCAGCACGTTCGAGCCATAGCCCGGTAAACCGCCGCCATGCGTCAGGCCAAACCCAAGGTGGCAATCGTTGAGCACTGCCATGCCCAACCCATAGGCCGACGCGGTGTCGCATGCTTCGGGATCGTTGCGGTCGCCGCGCGGTCGAAAATTGACCGCGCCTTCGCCGATCGCGATTTCGCGGATCGTCGCGCGCTTCAAAACCCCGTCGTCGGCACCGTCGCGCGGCGGCCAAGCCGACAACAGAAACGCGACGTATTTGGCATAGTCGTTCGCGGTCGTGTGCAGCCCGCCCATCGCGCCGAAGGCGCCGTGCGCCAGCACCGGTTCTGGTTTCCAGCGATCGTCTTCCCAGCGATATCCAATGGCGCGCTTGTCGGCCGGCACGTCGGCGAATTCCCAACGTGTCGCGTTCATGCCCAGCGGTCGCAGGATCGTTTGCGTGATGTACTCGCTGTAGGGCATGCCGGCGGCGTTCGAAACGATCCGACCGACGATCGAATAGCCAGTGTTGGAATAGTCGAACCCGGTTTGCGGCACGCGCGCGAAGGTCAGGCCTTGCTGCAGCAAGGCGCCGAATTTCTCGTCGCTCATCGCAAGCTGCCGGTCGCCCCACGGGTCGTCGCTAACGAAGCCGCCCATGTGATGCAAAAGGTCGCGCACGCGAATGCGCGGACTGTCGGTGGTCGGGTATTTGAGGCTCTTCAGTTCCGGGACGATCGAGTCCGCCTGCGCATCGAACTGCAATTTACCTGCATCGCGCAGATGCAGCGCGGCCAGCGCGGTGAAATTCTTGGTCATCGACGCGATGCGGAACACGCTGTCGGCGGTGACCGGGCGCTTGCTGTCGGTGTCCTGCACGCCAGCGCTTTTCACGTAGGCGAGTTTGCCGTCGATCACGATGCCGAACACCATGCCGGGTACATGCCGATCGCGCATGAAGTCGGCGGCGATCCGATCGAGCTCGGGTGCAATCATCGTCAGGTCGTTCGAAGCGACAGCGATCTTGGTTGCGGCCGCGTCAGTTTGTGACGGTGCCAGCAAAAGACCCGCGGCCAAGCCGACAAAAGTACGAATACGCATGGATTCCCCTACCCGGCAGCGGCGCTTTTAACGCTCGTATCAGCATGTGTCTGGAGATTGCAGAGGCCGGATGAACCGTTCGGCTTTTCCTTAAGGACGGGAAGTATGTCCATCAGCTCTGTTACCTCATCCTACCAAGTCCCGATTACAGCCAAGGCCCAGGTTGCCGACGAGAAAACCGAATCCAATACGGTGAAGGCCAAAGAGGCCGAAACCGGAAAAGATTCGCCGGCTCCCGTGGCGAAGGCGACGCCGCCCGCGGCTTCGGACGCTTCGACGACCTCGGTCGACGTCAAAGTCTAACCAGTCGATCTGCGACCGGCCCCCTGTGACAATGGGGCCGGTAAAAGGGGCCCGTGCGGGCCCCTTTTTGCGCGCGGACCGCACCAAGTGAGCGGCGTATGGTGTAAACGATGGCGGCTTCGACGCTTGCCCAGGTTTCACCATGCCGTTTCCGACCCTTCCCCCCGCCCTTCAGCGCGCGCTCACTGAGCGCGGCTATGCCGAACCGACTCCCGTCCAAGAGGCTGTTCTGCAAGGGGATTATGCCGGCCGCGACCTGTTGGTCTCGGCCCGGACCGGCTCGGGCAAGACGGTCGCCTTTGGCTTGGCAGCGGCCCCGTCCCTGCTCGACGGCGACGATCGCATGCCGCCGCCGGGCGCGCCGATCGCGCTGATGATCGCGCCCACGCGCGAGCTGGCGATGCAGGTCGCGCGTGAAATCGACTGGCTCTACCAGGGCACCGGCGCGCGCGTCGTGTCGTGCGTCGGCGGCATGGATGCGCGTCGCGAGTCGCGCCAACTCGATGGCGGCGTACATATCGTGGTCGGGACGCCCGGTCGTCTGCGCGACCATCTCGAGCGTGGTGCGCTGGTGCTGGACGCGTTGCGCGTCGTGGTGCTCGACGAGGCTGACGAGATGCTCGATCTCGGCTTCCGCGACGAGCTTGAAGCAATTCTGGACGCGACGCCCGCGACGCGCCGCACCTTGCTGTTCTCGGCGACCTTGCCCAAGGAAATCGTCAATCTCGCGCGGCGCTACCAGAAAGATGCCGAACGCATCTCGGTCGCATCCGACCGCGAACAGCACAGCGATATCGAATATCGCGTCGTCGAAATCGCGCCGCACGAAACCGAACCAGCGGTCGTCAATCTGCTGCGCTGGTTCGAACTGCCCGCGGCACTCGTCTTCTGCGCCACGCGCGAACAAGTAAAACGTCTGCACGGCATTTTGCTCGAACGCGGATTCTCTGCCGTCGCCTTGTCGGGCGAGATGAGTCAGGCCGAACGTACCCACGCGCTGCAAGCGTTGCGCGACGGGCATGCGCGCGTCTGCGTCTGCACCGACGTTGCGGCGCGCGGACTGGATCTGCCCGATCTCGGTCTGGTCATTCAGGCCGAGCTGCCGCGCGACCGCCAGGTCTTCCAGCATCGCAGCGGTCGCACCGGCCGTGCCGGCAAGAAAGGCGTGTCGGTGTTGCTGGCACCCTATCCGCGTCGCCGCGCCGTCGAACGGCTGCTGCAGATTTCGCATATTGATGCGCAATGGTCGGGCCCGCCCGATGCCGAACAGATCCGCGTCAAAGACCGCGAACGGTTGTTGGCGAAAATCGCACCGGCCGATCCGAGCGACGAAGAATTGGTCGAAACTGCGCGTCTGGTTGCCGAAGGCCGCAGCGCCGAAGATCTCGCTGCAACCTTGGTGCGCCTCTATCGCGACTTGCTGCCGGCGCCGGACGATCTTGACGAGCGTGGTTCGGCCCGCGGCGAAGTGCGCGAACGCGCACCGCGGGAACGTCGCGAGCGCGCACCGCGGGATGGCGGCATGCGCGAGCCGCGTCCCGATCCGTCGCGCGCCATCGATGCCGGCGATGCGGTGTGGTTCCGTCTCAATGTTGGGCGCAACGGCAATGCCGATCCGCGCTGGCTGTTGCCGTTCTTGTGCCGTCGCGGTCACGTCACCAAGCGCGAGATCGGGCAAATCGAAATTCGCGAACGCGAAACCCGGGTCGCAATTTCGCGCGACGCAGCCGAGCGTTTTGCGGTCGCCGCAAAACGACCAGACCCCCAGGATCCGAATCTGCGCATCGATCCGGTGACCGATGAGGGTGTCGTCGGCGACGTGTCGCAGCGGCGCGGACCCAAGCCGGATCGCGGCCGTCCGGAAAAATCGCCGTACGAAAAACCGCGCGGCCAGAAGCCCAGCTACAAAAGCAAAAAGCGCTAAGGCGCTTTTGTTGTGGCGATCTGCAACGCTTCGGCAAGGTCGGCGAGCTTGAACGGTTTGCGCAGCATGGGTGCGTCGCCGCGCACCGGTTCGATTGCGTCGGTGTCGGCATAGCCGGTCGCAAACACGATCGGCAGGCCGGGGATGATGTTGCGTACGCGTTCGGCAACTTCGGCGCCGTTCATGCCCGGCATGGCGAAATCGACAATCATCGCGTCGGGTTTTTCGTGCAGGCGCGCCAGACCGCTGGGCCCGTTCGCGGCCAGCAGCGGCACGTGGCCCAACGCGTCGAGCGACTCGCTGAAAAATTCCAGCACGTCGCGATCGTCGTCGATCACCAGCACGCGCAAACGCTTCGCTGATGGAATTGCCACTGCGGTGACGGGCTGCCTGTTCCGGTTCGCCGTCGGCGCGCGGCAGCAACATCAGCACGGTGGTGCCACGTTCCAGCTCGCTGACCAGGCGTGCGATGCCGCCTGCTTGTTGCGCGATGCCATAGACCTGGCTCAAGCCAAGGCCGGTGCCGCGCCCGGTTTGTTTCGTGGTGAAGAACGGATCGAACGCGCGCGCGGCAACCTCGGGTGCCATGCCGGCGCCGGTGTCGCGCACGCTGATTTCGACATAGGCACCGGGTGCCAGATCGGGATCGTCCTCGATCGCGACGTCGCGCGTGCGGATGGTCAGGACGCCGCCGCCCGGCATCGCGTCGCGCGCATTGATCGCCAGATTGAGCACCGACGTTTCCAACTGCGTCGCGTCGGTCAGCGCGTTGCCGGTTGCTTCCAGCGCCAGCACAAGTTCGATCGACGGGCCCAAGGTCCGTTCCAGAATCTCGTGCATCGTCCACAGCGAGTCGCCGACCGCGACCGGCTTCAGCGCGACTTTCTGCGTGCGCGAGAAAGCCAGCAGCTGACCGGTGAGGCGCGTGCCGCGTTCGGCGGCGCGCAAGGCGTTGGCGATCAACCGCGCCGGGCGTGCGTCATGCACATGGTTGCGCACGATATCCAGCGATCCGATCACCGATTGCAGCAGATTGTTGAAATCGTGCGCGATGCCGCCGGTCAACTGTCCCAGCGCCTGCATCTTTTGCGATTGGCGCAGCTGCGCTTCGGCGCGTTCCAGCGCCAAGCGCGCTTCTTGTTCGCGTGTGATGTCGCGACCGACCGCGTAAAGCATCCCGGCTTCGGCGACCGCGATCCACGACAGGTGCCGCCAATTTCCATCGGCGGCGCGCAACCGTCCGACGACGATCGGCGCCGGTTCGCCGCGGCTGACTTTTGCCATCGCGTCGGCGGCGGCGCCGACATCGTCCGGGTGGCCGAGCGGCCAGAATGGTTTGTCGAGCAGCTCGGAGTCGTCATAGCCGAGCAGCTGCGACCAAGCCGGGTTGATGCTTTTCAGAACCCCGTCGAACGTCACCACCGCCATCAAGTCGCGCGACCGCGACCAGATCCGGTCGCGTTCGCGCGTGCGCTGCGCGACGCGATCTTCCAAGGTCAGATTCAGCTGCTGTAGCTGGGTTGCCAGAATACGGTGGCGCGCTTCGCTTTCGCGCAGCGCGGCGGCCGCACGCGCCTGTTCGATCACCGCCCAGGTTCGTTCGGCGACGTCTTCGGCGAGCGCGATTTCCGCATCGGTCCATTCCCGTGGTTCGGGGTGGTGCAGAAAGAAAGTACTGCCCAGCCGTCCATTCTTGACCAACGGCACGACCAGAAAGGCGCGCGTACCGATCTCGCCCGCTTGGTGCTGGCCCGCGCTGCGCGGGTCGCGGTCGATATCGTCAATCGCGACGGTCTGACCGGCGCGCAGCTGTTCGGTCGCGGCAGGCCCCAACAGGCCGCGCGGTCGCAGTTCCCCCGCAAGCGGCGGCAGGCGCCCATCGGTCCAGTCGCGCTGAACCATGGTGCGATTGGCGTCGGTGTCGATCTCGTTATAGCCGACGCGCGCAACGCCGAGATGGCGGCCGACCAGTTCGCACGCTGTGTCGAGAATCGCGTTAGGATCGGACAGGCTGCGCAGCCGGTCGTTGAAGCGCAGCAGAAATCCCTGCCGTGTCGCCAGCGCCGCTTCGGCCCGCTGCAACGCGCGTTCAGTGCCGATATCGCTAACCAGAACATAGATGCCGACGACGGCGCCGCTCGCATCGCGCCGCGGCAGATATTCGGCGCGTACCGTGCGCGTGCCGGTCGGATAGGGCAGCGTCGCTTCGAAACTGACTTCGGCGCCGGCCCGCGCCTCGGCCAGGCCGGCACGAACAAGTTCGAACGCGTCGCCCGACATCACCGTGTCCATCGGACGCCCGATCAACGTCTCGCGATCGATGCCGAACCACGTCGTGTAGGTGCGATTGACGAAGCGATAGCGCAGGTCGGCGTCGAGATACGCAATCAGCGCCGGGACTGCGTCGGCGAGCATCGCGATTTCGTCGGGCGGGGCGGCGAAGCCAGCGTTCATCGCCGCCAGTCTACCTATAAAGCGATGCGCTCCGCGATCCCGCTGACGAACTCCACACTGCCGGGCGGTGGGAACTGGATCGTGATGGTCGTACCGCGGCCCAGTTCGCTCGCGATCGACAAGGTGCCGTGATGCAACTCGACCAGCTGGGTGCAGATCGCAAGCCCCAGCCCGACGCCGTGATAGCGGCGCGTATAGCTTTGTTCGGCTTGGTAGAACGGTTGCTGCACGAACGGCAGATCCTGTTCGGCGATGCCGATGCCGGAATCACGCACGGTGATCTGGCGCGTATGCGACGGGGTCCGCTCGATGGTGACGTCGATCGATCCGCCTGCCGGTGTGAATTTGATCGCATTGCCGATGACGTTCAGCAGCACTTGCCGCAGACGCCGCGCGTCGGCGGACATCACGATCGGCGACGTCGCGGCATGCAGGTTCAGCTGCAACGAGGCTTTGTCGGCTTCGTTGCGCAGCATCGCGACCGCGCCGGTCGCAATCTCGATCAGATCGACCGGGCCACATTGCAGCTTCAACCGGCCTGCTTCGGCTTGGCCGACATCCAGCACGTCGTCGATCAGCCCCAGCAGGTGGCGTCCGCTGTCGGCGATCAATTGTCCGTAATCGCGATAGGCCGGCGCGCCGACCGGGCCGCGCACTTCACCGCGGATCATTTCGGCAAAGCCGATGATGGCATTGAGCGGCGTGCGCAGCTCGTGGCTCATCGTGGCGAGAAACTCGCTCTTCGCTTCGCTGGCTTTTTCGGCGCGTTCTTTTTCGACCCGTACCGTTTCTTCGGCCAGCACGGCTACGGTCACTTCATGTCCGGCACCGCGAAAGCCGCGGAAGGATCCCGTCACCGGGTCGTACATCGGCTTGCCGCTGAGCCGCCACCAGCGCGGCTCGCCGTCAGGCAAGGTCACGCACAGCGGCATGTTGCGGAACGGCGCGTGACTTTCGAACGCGGCGAGGATGTTCTGGAAGTCGCCGTCATCGACGAAGATGCCGACCCGCTCGTGCGGCAGCGTGTAGAGAAGATGCTCGACCGGCATCATCGTCACCTGCGTGAACCGCTCGGACAGATAGGTGATGCGACCGTCGGCGCCGCATTCCCAAAAGAAGTCGCCGGCCAGTTCGGCAATGTCGCGAAAGCGCGCTTCGCTTTGAATGACTTTGCAGGCCTGCGCTTCGAGTACGCGCTGATAGGTTTTCAGCTCGCGGTGCCGGGCCGACAAAGCATCGGCCATGCGATTGAAGGTGGCGCCAAGAACAGCGAACTCACCCGACGAGCTTGGCAGGCAGACGCGGTAGGCTAGGGCGCCGGTCGCGAATTGTTCGGCTGCAACGCGCAGACGGCGTACCCAACGCAGCACGAACAATTCCGCGTGCAGCCAGGCGACCCCGATGATCAGCAGCAAGACGATCAGAATGGCTTCGTCGCGGCCGTCAGTCTCGATCAGGTCGAATTGTGCAAGCAGTAGCGCCGCCGGGATCAGGATCGATGCGACCAACAGCGCAAGACGCGCGCGTAGTCCAACCGCCCATCGCCAAAACATTACGCCACCAGACAGCCGTTATTCTCCAATTCCTGCGCGCGTTTTTGTCATTGCGGGATGCGTCGTCGTTAGCGTTCCTGTCTCAGAAGAAAGACAGAATCCGTCTCATGTGAGCTCGGGTACCGGCGTCTGGACACATTTTTCAGTTTTCCCGCGGCGTACGTCCTGCGGGGTGCAACCGAAGCGCTGTTTAAACAGTCGCGCGAAGTAAACCGGGTTCTCGAAACCGCAACGGAACGCCAGCGCCGCAATCGTTTCGCGCGACTGCGCGACCGTCTGCAGTTCGACCAGGCTACGTTGCAGACGCGCTTCGCGAATGTAGTCGGCGACCGACAATCCGTAGCGCGCAAACAGCCGGTAGAGATGCGCGCGCGAGCAGCCGACACGGGCTGCGATCACCGCAGGCGTCAAGGTTGGCGAGCCCAATTCTTGCTGAATGTAACGGTTCACTGCTGCGAACAGCCCGTCGCTGCACTGTTCCGAGCTGCGCGCGATGCGTCCGAAATCCGCTGCAAGCGCGGTCAATGCCAGCTCAATCGTGGCACGCAGTGCAACTGCGCGCACCGAATTGCTTGCTGTCGGCGCAAGCCGCGCCAGGCTGCGCAGCTGTGCTGCGAGCATCGGTGCGAGGCCATTCGGCGACAAAACACGCTGGTGCAGAAAGCCCGGATCAGTGCCGAGCGTCGCTGCAACCGCATCGCGCGGAATATAGAGACGCAACGAATGATGCGGCGATTCCCATCGCACGGTGCCTGGTTGCGTAAAGTCGGTGAGGCGAATTCCGCCAGAACGAACGACGCTTTCGCGGTCGCCGACATCGATGATCTCGCCTTCTTCAACCAGCGCGAGATGAATGTCATCGCACCCGTCTTGCGCGCATTGCGTGCGCGAACGTTCAAGTTCGAGCGGCGACGAACTGATCTCGGTGAACATTCCTGCAGAAGTTACAAGGCGCTGCGCGCTACCTTGGAACGATTCTACATTGCTCGGATTGAGCAGGCGCGGCTGCGTGCGAAGCAACGCAGTCGAGCGCCAAAGATCAAAGCGTTCGGCGGGGCGAGCATCGTCGGTGCTTTGCTGGCGATAGTCGCAAGTGGCGGTGAGTGTGTGTGGCATATTTTTTCGGCGTCCCATTTGTATGGAACGGCGGAGGTCTGCCAACGGATGACGGAACGAGCAAACACTTCTGTATGTTTGTAGGTGTGGCGGATTGACCCGGCGAACCCGTTCAAAACAGAGATGTCCGGACGTGACGTAATCGTCACACCGCGCTTAGCGCAACTGCAACGCGAGCCGTGCAGTGTTCCAGATCTGGTCAACGATAGAAGCAGCCGGTTGTGCGCGTGCATACGCTGCGCTTTGTCCAGACCAGGCCTGCATGCGCGTGATGTCGTTTTTTGCGGAAGATTCTGCGCGCATTTGTGCAGTCAGCGCGCGCTGCACCGGGTAAGGCGCTGGCGCCGGTGCATCGGGCGCCGCAGCGGCGCGTGCATAGTCGGTTGCAAGCGCACGCCCGGCGCGGCCGCTGAAGGCGCGCGTCAGCATCGTGTCTTCGGGTCGCGCCGCCGCCAGCGCGTCGGCCCAGGCCGGTGCGATGCCGGCTTCGGGGCTGCGCAGAAAGCCGGTGCCGATCACCACCGCACTTGCGCCCAATAGGAAAGCGGCAGCGGCACTACGCCCGTCGGCGATTCCGCCAGCGGCAACGACCGGAACGCGCACCGCATCCACCACCGCGGGCAGCAGCGCGAACAGCCCGACCGCTTCTCGTTCGGCGCGGTCGGATACAAAAGCCCCGCGATGGCCACCCGCTTCAGCGCCTTGCGCGATTACCACGTCGGCGCCTGCCGCTTCGGCCTGCCGCGCTTCGGCGACGGTGGTGACGGTGGCGAACCACGCGATGCCGCGTTGCTTCATGCGCGCCACGAAGTCCGGCGGATAGAGACCCATAATCGACGAGATGACGCTGGGCTGCGCCGCCAGCATCGCTTCGCATTGCGCCGCAAAGTCGACCAGCGGTGCATCGCCGGCGTCATCGGCCACAGCCGGTCCCCAATCGCCGAGGAAGGCGCGCACCTTCGCTTCATGCGCCGCGTCGCGCACCGGCGCCGGATCTGGAATCCAAAGATTGAGCTGCAACGACCCGTTGCTAGCAGCGCGAAACTGCGCGACCCAATCGGCGATCGCATCAGGCTGCAACAGCAATACGCCGGCCGCCCCCATGCCGCCCGCATTGGCGACGGCAATCGAAAGCGCTGGTGGGCAGGCACCGGCCATCGGCGCCAACAGGATCGGCACGCGCAAGCCAAAGCGGGAACAGAATGTGTGGAGTCGGGCGGCGATGTCGTTCATGCCGCCAGTCTGCGCCGCGCACGCGCGGGTGCGAATGTTCTTTTCGAGATGCAGCCAGAGATGGATGCGCGCAGCTCATACTGCGCGCATCACATTTCATCCTTCACCAGATACGGACGCGGTCCTTGCTGTCGAGATACAGCTTGTCGCCCGCTTTGACCGGGAAGGTTTTGTACCAGGCGTCGAGATTGCGCACCGTGTCGGCGCGGAACTCGCTCGGCGCATGGCCATTGGTCAGCAATGACTGGCGCAGTGCCGCCTCGCGGACCTTGCTGCGCCAGACCTGTCCCCAGGCGAGGAAGAATTGCTGATCGCCGGTCAGGCCGTCGACGGTCGGTGCCTTCCCGTTGGTCGCTGCTTTCCACGCGTCATAGGACGCGTTGATGCCGGCCACGTCGGCGATGTTCTCGTCCAAGGTCAATTTGCCGTTCACACGCGCATCGGGGAACGGCTTGTACTGGTCGTACTGCGCCGCAAGTTTGGCCGACGCGGCTTCAAACTGTTTCAGATCCGCGTCGGTCCACCAGTTCGACAATTTGCCGGTGGCGTCGAACAGCGCGCCCGACGCATCGAATGAATGGCTGATCTCGTGACCGATCGTCGTGCCGATGCCGCCGTAATTGGCGGCGTCCGACGCTTTCGGATCAAAGAACGGCGGCTGCAGAATCGCCGCCGGGAAGTTCAGCGCGTTCTGGATCGGCAGATTCACCGCGTTCACCAGCTGCGGATTCATCTGCCATTCGGTCTTGTCGACTTGTCGGCCCAGCTGGTTCAGGCGCGTCTGCAGTTCGAATTGTTCGGCGCGAATATGATTGCCCGCCGCATCGCCGCGCACCACTTCAAGGCCGCTATAGTCGCGCCACTTCTCGGGATAACCGACGCCGACATACATCGCCGCCAGCTTCGCTTTCGCCTGCGCCTTGGTTGCCGGCGTCATCCAGTCGAGACGATCGACGCGCTTGCCGAACGCAGCGACGATGTTCTTGACCATCTTCTCGGCCGCGACTTTGGCTTCGGGCGGGAAGTATTTCGCGACGTAGAATTGTCCGACCGCTTCGCCCAGCGCCGCATCGGTTGCGACCACCGCGCGCTTGGCGCGTTCGCGCTGCTGCGGCGTGCCGCTGACGGCCGTGCCGTAGAAGGCGAAACGCTCGTCGGCAAACGCTTTCGGCAGGAACGCCGATTCATGATCCAGCGTGTGGTAGGTGAGATAATCCTTCCACACATCGACCGGCTCGCTCGCGACCAGCGCCGACAGGCCGGTGAAGGCGCTCGGTTGCCACACGATGAAATCTGCTTGTTTGCCGAGATTGGCAGCAGCGAAATACGCCTCCCAATCCAGTCCCGGCGCCTTGGCGGCAAAGTCTGCGCGCGCCCAACGATTGTTCGCCTTTGACACGTCGTGCGACTCTTCGGCGGTCACGTGCGCTTTCGCGATCTTGGTTTCGAGATCGAAAATCGCATCGGCTTTCTTGGCTGCGTCGTCGATCTTGGCCAAGGTCAGCACGTTGACGATGTGCGCTTTGTACTTGGCGCGCAGCTCGACCATGCGCGGCGAGTCGGACAGGTAGTTGGTCCGCTCGTTCATGCCCAACCCGCCCTGCAGCAGATAGGCGCCGTAGATCGACGGGTCGGCGAAGTCGGGCGCGACCCACAGGCCGAACAGATTGTCGGTGTAGTAATTCGTGTTGTTCAGCGGATCGACGTCATGGCGCAACGTGGTGCCCAGCACGGTCGACAGCGACTTGCGATCGGTGATCGCGGCGATGCGTTGCAAGCGCGGCTGCAACGCTTTCAAGCCGGCGGCTTCGATCGAGGCTTCATCCATGAAGCTGCCGTAATAGTCGGCAATCTTGCGTTCGTTGCTGCCTGCGGGCGCGTCGGCGCGCATGCCTTTGATCAGCTCGACAGTTCGTTCCTGGCTCGCTTCGTTCAAATTGGCGAAGACGCCCAGCGAATTGCGATCGGGCGGAATCTGCGCCGACTTGAACCAACTGCCGTTGGCATAGCCGAAGAAATCGTCGCCGGGCTTTACCGTGCGATCGATGCCGGCGAGATCGACGCCGTGATGTTCGGGCGCGGCTTGCGACAGCGGCGAAAGAGCGAGGGTCGCAACAGTGGCGGCGAGCAGGAACGCGCGCGGGCTGGCTGAAAACATTTGTGAAATCCGGATGTCAGAGCGAAGCGTGCAGTAGGGCGGTCCGGACCGCACCGCTCAAGGCGCAACGTGGTGACGAAGTATGACTCGTGCGCCGGACTGCGTTTTTTTCGACACAAGTGAACTTTCACCGCTAGGCGGGCGTATAGCACGGGGCCTGGGTTGCGCGTGCAACTCCAGCCGGATGGGGTGTGGCCGGACGCTTGCGCAGTCTAGAACCCTCATTCGCTCTTCTCGCGCCCCCGGAGTGCCATGGCTCTCGTCAAGACATCCAAGATTTCCGCCGACGCAAAGAAGAAGCGTGAAGCCGCACCCGAAGCGCCATCGCCGGTGAAAAAGGCGCCCGAACGCATCAACAAGCGCCGCGTTTCAACGGGTTCGCGCCAAGACAAGGCGTCTGAACGCGTCGCCGCCGCCACTGAAGAACTCGCCAGCGGACTATCCGAGGCTGCGGCCGCGGCCGAAGAGCTGCGCCGTGCGATGGAGCAGATCGCGGCCGGCGCCGAGGAAGCAGCCGGCGCATCGCAGGAACAGGTCGGCGCGATCAAAATGATCGTCAACACCTTGAGCGTCGCGCGCGGCCAGGCTGAAACCTCGCGCCGCCGCACCGAAGCGGTGCAGCAGGCGCTCGCCGATACGGCGGGACAGATCACACTGTCGGTGCGCGCGATCGAAAAGAACGCCGAACGCCAGCAAGCTGCGGTCGCGATCATCGCCGAGCTGGAACGGCGCGCGCAGGACATCAGCGAAATCACGCGCACGGTCGGCAAGATTTCGGACCAGACCAATCTGCTGGCGTTGAACGCGGCGATTGAAGCGGCGCGCGCCGGCGATCATGGCCGCGGCTTTGCGGTCGTCGCCGAAGAAGTCCGTGCGCTGGCGGAATCATCCGAGAAAAGTGCGCAGGACGTGCAGCGCCTGGCCGAAACGATTCAGGGCAAGGTGCGCGAGATCGTGCAGTCGATCGGCGTTGCGGCCAAGACGGCAACCGAAGAAGCCAAAGCCGGCATCGCCGTCGTCGCCAGTCTCGATGTGATGCGCGCCGACATAGCGCTGCTGGCTGAGGGTAGTGAAAGCACGCTGACCGCCGCGATCGAAGCCGAGCAGGCGGCCGGCGAAGGACAGCGCGGTGCCGAGCAAGTCGCTGCCGCTGCCGAAGAACAATCGGCGGCGTCGGCCGAAGCGCAGAGCGCAATCCAGCAGCAGGCCCAGTCGCTCGACCAAGGACAGATCGCCGCGCAATCGCTGGCGCAACTGACCGAAGACGTGCGCATCGGTACGGCGGGCGAACGTGCGGTCGAAGAAATCGGCGCCACTGCCGAAGAATTGTCGGCGACGGTGCAAGAGCTTTCGAGCGCGGCCGCGCAGATCATGGCCGCGGTTGAGCAGATCAATCGCGGCGCGCAGCTGCAGGCATCGGCGACGCAGGAAACCTCGGCAGCGTTGGCGCAAATCGAATCCAGCGCCGGCATCGCGCAGCGCAACGCGCAAACCGCGGCCGAGCGCGTGCAGACGATGGAACGTGCCCTGGCGGACGGCCGCAGCGGCGTCGAACGTCTGGTGACCGGCGTACAGCATGCGGTGCAGGAAACCGAGGCCAGCCTGGCGCTGATCGCCAATCTCGAAACCTTTGGCCGGCGCATCGACAAGATTGTCGACGGCATCGCGCTGGTCGCGGTGCAGACCAGCATGCTGGCAGTCAGCGGTGCAGTTGAAGCGGCGCGCGCGGGTGAGTCGGGTCGCGGTTTTGCGGTCGTGTCGGGCGACATTCGTACCTTGGCGCGCGAAGCAAGCGACAGTGCCGACCGCGTCAAAGACATGGTGCAGCTGATCGTCGACCAGATCGCGTCGGTGCGCCGCGACGTCGAGCAGATCATTTTGCAGGCCGATATCGAAGTGCAAAAGAACCAGCTAATCGCCGACTCGCTGAACAAGATGGACGGCGAAGTCGATGCGCTTGCGTCGGCCAACGACGCCATTCTGAAAGGCGCGGCCTCGATCATGTCGGCGATCGGCCAAGTGGCGGCCGGCGCGCGGCAGATTGCAAGCGCCGCCGAAGAAGCCAGCGCTGCGTCGCGCCAGGCCGCTTCGGCTTCGTCGCAGCAAGCGCAAAGCGCCGAAGATCTCGCGGCAGCGATCGAGGAAATTGCCTCGCTTGCCGACGAGCTGAAATCGCAGAATGGCTGAGACCGCGTCAATTGAGACTGCGACGGCACGTACGGAACGTCGCTTTCTGACCTTCCGTCTGGCCGGCCGACTCTACGCGCTGCCCGCCGACGAAGTGGCGGAAGTCATCCATGTGCCGCACGCGGCGCGCCTGCCGCAAAGTCCGAAAAGCCTGTTGGGCCTTGCCAATCTACGCGGCGCCGTGCTGCCGCTGGTCAGTTTGCGCGCGCTGCTGGGACAAGACGGTGCAGCACCCGCCGCGACGGCGCGGGCCATCGTGCTGGCGGGCGAGCAGCCCATCGTTTGCAAGGTTGATGCAGTCGACGCGCTTGTGTCGGTCGATGCGGCACGGGTGGAAACCGCAACCCTGGCCGGTGACGAGGGCGAAAAACTGCGCGGCGCCTTCGCGCTGCAGAACGATGCCGGCGTTGCCAAGATCCTCGATTTGCGCGGGATGCTCGAGGCTGAGTTCGCGCAATTGCAACGGCCAGCGCAGACCGCCACGCGCGGTGTTGCTGCAACGCTGCGCCGCGATCTTGCCGAGCAGCGCGACGACCGCCAGCTGCTGGTGACGTTCGAGGTGCGCGATCAGGAATTCGCGCTGCCGCTCGACGCGGTGCAGGAAATCATCGTGCCACCCGACAATCTGGCGCTGGTGCCGCGCGCCGAAGCAGTGCTGCTTGGTGTGATCGCCTATCGCGACACGCTGCTGCCATTGCTGTCGTTGCGCGGCCTGCTTGGCTTCGCCTTGCCCGACGCCCCGACGGGGCGCGAGAAGATCGTGGTAACACGCGTCGGTGGCGTGCAGGTCGGGTTGGTTGCCGATCGCATGCGTGCGCTGCTGCGCGCCGGCAGCGACGAGATCGATCCGACGCCGACCATGCTTGCGGCGCGCAGCGGCGGCGAAGCACGGATCAAATCGATTTTCCGCGGCGAAGGCGGGCGACGTCTGGTGTCGGTGCTGGCACCCGAAGCGCTCTTCCGGGAGGACGTGATGCAGCGTTTGGGAGACGTCGTGCCGAAGCCGCAAGCCGGCGCCGTCGCGCAAAGCAACAGCGAGACGCTGCAGCTGCTGGTCTTTCGTCTCGGCGACGAAGAATTCGGCTTGCCGATCAGCGCCGTCGACGAAGTCGCGCGCGTGCCGGACAAGATTTCCAAACTGCCGAAGACGCCGAAATTTCTCGAAGGCGTCGTCAATCTGCGTGGCGAAGTCTTGCCGGTGGTCGATCAGCGCCGCCGCTTCGACTTGCCCACGATGGAGGGCGGCGAAGGGCGCCGGCTGATCGTCGTGCGCACCGAGCGGCATCGTGCGGGTTTGATCGTCGACGCCGTGTCTGAAGTCCTGCGCTGGTCGCAGGACGCGATCGAACCGGCACCGGACCTGACCGGCGACACGACGCGACTGATCAGCGGCGTGATCAATCTCGAAGCCAAATCGCGGATCGTCTTGCTGCTCGATCCGGCCGAACTTCTCAGCCGAACCGAACGCAAACTGCTCGATGCATTTGAGACCCGCACTGCCGGGGAAGCCGCTTCTTCGTGATCAAGCTGCTGGTCGTCGACGATTCAGCGCTGGTGCGCAAATTGTTGGGCGAAATCTTCGGCGACGAAGCGGATTTCGAACTCGCCTTTGCGCGCAATGGTCTGGAAGCGCTGGAGCAACTGCAAACCTATGCGCCTGACGTGATTACGCTCGACGTGCATATGCCGCAGATGGACGGACTCGCCTGTCTCGACCGGATCATGGTGCAGAAGCCGCGGCCGGTCGTGATGCTGTCGTCGCTGACCGCCGACGGTGCCGACGCGACGTTGAAAGCGTTGCGGTTGGGCGCGGTCGATTTCGTCGCCAAACCCAGCGGTGCGATCTCGCTCGGCCTCGACGAGATGGCAGACGAGCTGGTGACCAAGGTTCGTTCGGCAGCAAGCGCGAAGCTTCCGAAAAGCCTACGCCTGAAAGAACGCGTGCGGCATCGCATGCAGGGCGCGCGGCCGACACGACGCGCAACCGGGAAGGCAGCGCCCGCAGCGGAGTCGTTGCAGGGCGATGGGCTGGTGTTGGTTGGAACCTCGACCGGCGGGCCGCCTGCGCTCGAAACATTGCTGACGTCGCTGCCCAAAAAGTTTCCCTGGCCGGTGCTCGTCGCGCAGCACATGCCGGCCAGCTTCACCGGCGCGTTGGCGCGGCGGTTGGACGGGATCTGCGAACTGACTGTGGTCGAAGTGACCAAGCCGACACCGCTGGTGCCGGGTTTTGTCTATATCGGGCGCGGCGACGCCGACGTGATCGTGACGCGCCGGGCCGGCGTGCTGGTCGCAATGTCCGCGCCCTCACGCGCCGACTATCCGTGGCATCCATCGACCGATCGTCTCGTGCGCAGCGCGAGGGAGCACCTGCCCGCCTCCCAGCTGGTCGGCGTGTTGATGACGGGCATGGGCTATGACGGCGCTGCTGCGATGGCCGAGATGCGCGCCGCGGGCGGCAAGACGATTGCGGAATCCGAAGAGACGGCGGTGGTCTGGGGCATGCCGGGCGAGTTGGTGCGTGCCGACGGCGCCGACTTTGTGCTGCCGCTGCCGCAGATCGCTGCATGCCTGGAACGGTTGATGCCATGCCGCTGATCCGCAAAGACGCCGCCTCGTCTGCGCCCGCGCGGGAACATGCAGACCTTCTGCGCAGCGACGACGCCGACGAACGGTGGCGCGCAGCGCGCAGTCTGGCGACGTCGCCCGCTGGTGCGGCGGCGCTGGGTGCGGCGCTGGCAGGTGAACAGGATCCGCGCGTGCGCGAAGCGATCTTCACCAGCCTAGCGCGGCTGGGTGCGGTTGACTCGGTGCTGCCGCATCTACGCAGCGACGACGCCAATCTACGCACCGGCGCGCTCGACGCGTTGCGTGCAATGACCGATGCGGTACGCCCACATCTACGGTCGTTGTTGGCGGATCCGGATCCCGATGTGCGCCTGTTGAGCTGCGAGCTGACGCGCGCGCTGCCGGCTCGCGAAGCAAACAGCCTGATGATCGAGGTGATCGACCGCGAAGCGCATGCCAACGTCTGTGCGTCGGCGGTCGACGTGCTCGCCGAGTTGGGCGAAGCAACGGCGATCGCATCGCTCGAACGCTGTGCGACACGATTTGCAGGCCAAGGATTCCTGCCCTTCGCCATCCAGGTCGCGATCGAGCGCATCAAGGCGCAGCAAGAAGCGACCGATGGATGAGGCGACATCGGTCAACGAAGAAGAATTCCGCCGCTTGTGCGATTTCCTCTATCGCCGCACCGGCATGATCTTCACCGAGACCAAACGCTACTACGTCGAACGGCGCGTGCAGGAACGGATGCAGGCGACCGGCGCCACGTCCTTTGCCAGCTATTTCGCGCGGCTGCGCAGCAACGTGCGCGGCGAGATCGAGCAATTCGTCAACGCCTTCACGATCAACGAGACGTATTTCTATCGCGAAGACCATCAGCTGCAGTGTCTGACGCGCGACCTGCTGGCCGAGCGGACTGCCGCCAAGCAGACTGGCGATCGGCTGCGCATCTGGTCGGTGCCGTGTTCGACCGGTGAAGAGCCCTATTCGATCGCGATGTGGCTGCTCGACAACTGGCCCCAGGTCGATCGTTACGACATCGAAATCGTCGGATCCGACATCGATACGCGGGTGCTCGATGCGGCGCGGACGGGCATTTATGGCAAGCGCGCTTTGATGCGCCTGTCGCCCGAGCAGATCGCGAAATACTTTCAGCAGCTCGATGAAGAACGCTGGCAGATTCTCGACGATCTGCGCGGTTCGGTCGGCTTCGCTCCAGTCAATCTGATCGAGCCGGCGGAAACGCTGACGCAAGGCCGCTTCGACGTCATCTTCTGCCGCAACGTGCTAATCTATTTCGACGACACGTCGCGCCGCGTGGCCGCCGAGAACCTCTACGAAGCTCTGGCGCCTGGCGGTTTCATCTGTCTTGGTCATACGGAATCGATGAGCCGTATCTCCCCCTTGTTCGAAGTGCGCCGGTTTGAAGACGCGATCGTCTATCAACGCCCGCTCAAGAGGCGCGCATGACCAAACGCGTCCTGATCATCGACGATGCCAATCTGGTGCGGATGTATTACCGCGACGCATTGCAACGCGCCGGCTATGAAACCGCCGAGGCGATGAACGGTCTCGAAGCGCTGGAATATTTGTTGGCGCAGCCGGCCGATCTGCTGATCGTAGACGTCAATATGCCGACGATGGACGGGCTGACTTTCCTGCGCGCGTTGCGCCGGCAGGCGCTGCCATTGGCGGCGACGCCGGCGCTGGTGACCAGCACCGAAGCGGCACAGGTCGACATCAACGCGGCGCGGGCCGCGGGTGCGAATTTCTATCTCGTCAAACCGATCGCGCAGGATCTGTTCCTGCGCTACGTCGCGCTACTTTGCGGTGGCGCGCCCCAAGGTGCGTCGAGATGAACGAGTTCCTCGAACAATTCCTGATCGAGTCGCGCGAATTGGTCGAACAAGCGACCGGCGATTTGTTGGCGCTGGAAGAATCGCCGCAAGATCACGACCGACTCGACAGCGCGTTTCGTGCCTTTCACACGTTGAAAGGCGCGGCGCGCATCGTCGAGTTCGACGCGATGGGGCGTGTGCTGCACGCGGCCGAAGAAATGCTGGTCGCGGTGCGCGCGGGCGAACATCCGGTGACCGCCGATCTGATCAGCGATTGCCTCTCTAGCCTCGACCAGGTCGTGCAGTGGCTGGATGCGATCGAAACCGGCGGCGACCTGCCCACGGTCGCCGCAACCACGGTCGATGCGCTGTTGCAGCGGTTCGAAAAAGCCGATGCGCGATTGGCACCAGCGCCGGTCGCGACCGGCTGGGCCGAGCCGCTTGCGGCGTTGCATCCGTCGGCACGCACCGCAATCCGCTATGCGCCCGACGAAGGCTGTTTCTTCCGCGGCGAAGATCCGTTGAGCTTGCTCGAACGTGTGCCGGGCCTGCTCGCGCTCGATCTGCAGCCGACGGCGCCGTGGCCCGACCTTGTGGCGATCGACCCGTTTGCGTGCAAGTTGGTGATCGTCGCCTTGTCGACCGCACCGCCGGGCGAGATTGCGTCCTTGCTCACCACCGCTGCAGGACAGGTGCAGATCTTGGCCCTGGCCGCCGACGCGTTCAGCTCTGAAGCGCAGGCCTTACTGCAAGCGCAGCTTTTGCTGGTCGCCGATCGGGAAGAAGAGAATTTCACCGGCCGGTTTGCTGCCGCCGGCAACGTCGTTGCGAACGTGCTGCGCGCGCAGGGCCGCGCAAGTCACGCCGACGCGCTGTTGCGGCTGGTCGCGGCCGGCGACGCCGACGGCTTTGCCGCGGCCTTGCAAAACGTGCTGCGCGGCGACGACGAAGAGGCGGGCGAGATTGCGCGGGCGCCACAGGACGTGGTGGCGCGCGCGCTACGCGTTGAAGTCGAACGGATCGACGCGCTGGTCAAACTCACCGGCGAATTGACGGTGGTGAAGAACGCGGTTGGACATGCGTCGCGCCTGGCGCAGGGCGGTGCCGACCCGACCGCGCTGGCGCCGCTGCTGAAGGAGCAGCACGCGCTGCTCGACCGGTTGGTCAGCGAGCTGCAGCGATCGGTGCTGGGCATTCGCGTATTGCCGCTGCGGCACGTCTTCCAGCGCTTCCCCAAGCTGGTGCGCGAAATGAGCGCCAGTCTTGGCAAGCCGGTGCGACTTCTAATGGAAGGCGAGGCGACCGAAGCCGACAAGGCGATCGTCGAAGCCTTGTTCGAACCGCTGCTGCACGTGTTGCGCAATGCGCTCGATCATGGAATCGAACCGGCCGAAAGCCGGGCCAAGGCGGGCAAGACCGCGGTCGCGACCGTGCTGCTGCAGGCGGTGCGCGACGGCGAACATGTCGTGGTCGAAGTGCGCGACGATGGCGGCGGTGTCGATCTCGACCGCGTGCGTCGCGTTGCGGAGACGCGGGGCATTGCCAGCGCCGACGCGTTGCAGGCGATGGACGAGGCGTCGCTGCTCGAGCTGCTATTTGCACCGGGATTCTCGACCGCTTCACAAGTGACCGACATTTCGGGACGTGGCGTCGGCATGGATGCGGTGCGCGCGGCGGTGGCGCGGCTAGGCGGCCACGTATCGATTACAAGCACGGCCGGGCACGGCACGTCGGTGCGATTCCTGTTGCCGTTCACCTTGATGATGTCGCGCGTGATGACGGTCGAATCGGGCGGTCAGGTGTTCGGCATTCCGTTCGAATCCATCCTCGAAACTGTGCGCATTCCGCGCGCGCAAATCACGCAGATCGGCGCCGCCCATGCCTTCGTTCTGCGCAACCAGACGGTGCCGCTGGTCGATCTTGCTGCCGCGCTCGATCTGCGCGGTGCCGACGAGGTGCGCAGCGATGAAGCGAATATCGTCGTCACCAGCTTTGCCGGTCAGCTGGGTGCGATCGAAGTCGACCGGTTCGGCGAACGGTTGGATGTGATGCTGAAATCGATGGATGGATTGCTGGCCGGCATGGGCGGCGTTGCGGGCACGACCTTGCTCGGCGATGGGCGCGTATTGATCGTGCTCGATGTACAGGCGCTGTTGCGATGACGGTGCGGGTCGACGAAACCGGCTCGATCCGGCTGGAAGGAACTTGCCAGATCGACGACGCAGAGCTGTTGCAACGGCTGCTATTGGCGCATCCTGCCGCCGCAGTCGATTGGCGCGACTGCGAGCACGCACATACGGCACTCATTCAGCTCATCCTGGCCGCCAGGCGAACGGTGCGCGGTCCGTCCCGCGTACCATTTCTCGAGAAATGGATCGCGCCGCACTTCCACGCGTTAGCGCCCTGATCCGGGCTATCGCCACAACGGCGCAAATGGAAAAACCAAAGGGATGGCGCCGCCCGACGCGCCCGGAGAAGCGGATATGACGTACAAGGTTCTGATCGTCGACGACAGCAAGCTTGCGCGCATGGCGGTCGGCAAGGCGCTGAACAGCCTGCAGCCGAGCTGGACGCGGCTCGAAGCCGCCAATGCCGACGAGGCGATTGCGAGCGTCAAAGACAACGCGCCCGACATCGTTCTGCTCGACTTCAACATGCCCGGACGCGACGGGTTGGCGCTGGCTGCCGATCTCAACAAGCTGCATCCGGAGATGCCGCTCGCTGTGATCTCGGCCAATATTCAAGACGAGATTGTTGCCCGCGCCCGCGCCATCGGCGCTGCCTTTCTGCCCAAACCGCTGACCGAACAAGCGCTGGCCGACTTTCTGTCGGCGGCGCAGTTGCGGCTGCGGGCCGTGGCGCGGTGATACCCCAACCGACAATTACGCTCGACGATCTCGAACGCGACGCGCTAGCCGAACTGGTCAATGTCGGCGTCGGCCGGGCGGCCGCGAATCTACGGCAGATGATCGATCGGCAAGTGTTGCTGTCGGTGCCGGGTGTCGCGATCGTGACGCGCGAAACCGCCGCGAGCATGATTGCCGAACGTGAGAGCAGCAGTCTCGTCGCGGTGCATCAGGCGTTCGAAGGCGATTTCAGTGGCCGCGCGCTTTTGATTTTTCCGGAAACCAACAGCCTCGAATTGGTACGCGCGGTCACCGGCGGCGAGTTGCCGTTGGAAGACATTATCGAGCTCGAGCAAGAGGCGCTGGCCGAGACCGGCAACATCATTCTGAATGGTTGTCTGGCGACGATTGCGAACATCCTGCAGCGCAGTCTGCGAATGTCGCTGCCGGAAATCCTGCGTGGCTCGGGCGCCGATTTGTTTGCGCTCAACGCCGAGGTTGCGCCAGCCGAAGACGTGGTTCTGTTTCTCTATATCGATTTCTCGGTCGATGACCGCGACATACGCGGCTACATCGCGATGTTGATGGACCTGCCCTCGCTGACCGCGTTGAAGAAACTGCTTGCCGATTTCATCCGGCAAACTGCGGGCGAGGCCAATGCCGATTAGGGGCACTGACGCCTATCGATCCGCGGTGTTCGACGCAATCGACGCCGGCCTCATCGTGATCGGCGATGGTGGGCGAATTCTGGCCTGGAACGACTGGATCGCAGGCGCATCGGGGATCGCCGCCGAGCAAGCGGTCGGACGCGAACTCGACGAAGTCTTCCCGCATCTCGCCGGCGGGCGGCTGCCGGCTGCGATTGGCGAAGCGCAGCAGAATGGTATTTCCAGCGTACTGACCCATTCGCTGCACCGTTCGATGCTGCCGTTGAAAACGCGCGCCGGCCGCGACCTCGTGCACAATATCGCGGTACGGCCGCTCGGTGTTGCGGGAACCTGCATCGTGCATGTGACCGACGTCACCCTGGCGACGGATCGCGACCGGATTTTACGCGATCGCCAGAATGCGCGGTACGACGCCGTCGTCGACAGCGCGTCGGACGCGATCATCACGTTGGATGCGAGCGGCGCGATTCAGCTCGCCAATCCGGCAGCCGCGCAGGAATTCGGCTATGACGCCAGCGAGCTGATTGGACAGAATTTCGAGCTGCTGTTTCGTGGTGGCGGGGTCTGGGCCGAGATCTGGGCGCAGCTGTGGAGCGGCAAAGTGCTGACACGCACGGTCGAACTGATCGCGTGGCGCAAAGACGGCTCGCCATCCTATGTCGAAATTTCAGCATCGCGCTGGCGCAGCGATGCGCGTTATTTCGTGACTGCGATTCTGCGCGACGTGAACGAAAGGCGCGCCGCCGAAGATGCGCTACGCGCGCTGAACCAGACATTGGAAGCGCGTGTCGCCGAGCGCACCGCCGAATTGCTCAAGGCCGAAGAGGCGCTGCGCCAGTCGCAAAAGATGGAGGCGCTGGGGCAATTGACCGGCGGTATCGCGCACGATTTCAACAATCTTTTGACCGGCATTATCGGCGCGATGGACGTATTGAAGCGGCGCGTCGCGGCACACCGCTACGACGACGTCGAACGGTTCATGGATGCAGCGGTAACCTCGGCCAAGCGGGCGGCTGCCTTGACGCATCGCCTGCTGGCTTTTGCGCGCCGCCAGCCGCTGGACCCGCAACCGCTCGATGCCAATCAGCTGATCCAGAATATGGAAGAACTGTTGCGTCGTTCGATCGGCGAGCAGGTCAGCTTGCGCACTGAATTGTCGGCCGATCCATGGCCGGCGCTGACCGACGCCAACCAGCTCGAAAACGCGCTGCTGAACCTCGTGATCAACGCGCGCGATGCGATGCCCCATGGTGGCACCATCACGATCCGCACCGGCAGCCATACGCAGGCGGCAAACACCTCCCCAGAGAAGGCCGGCGAAGAGCCGATCGCGGCGGGCGACTATACGGTGATCAGCGTCAGCGACACCGGCACCGGCATGTCGCCTGAAACATTGGCGCGCGCCTTCGATCCGTTCTTCACCACCAAGCCGATCGGCCAGGGCACCGGGTTGGGCCTGTCGATGATCTATGGCTTTGCCAAACAGTCGCGCGGCCATGTCCGGATCGAAAGCGCACCCCGCCAGGGCACGACCGTGCGTTTGTATCTGCCGCGGCATCTCGGGTCTGCGGTCGAACGGATCGTGCCGACCGCACCGGCGCCAGCACCGCAAGGCGCGGGCGAAACCGTGCTGCTGGTCGAAGATGATTCGTCGGTGCGTCTGCTGATTTCCGAAGTGCTGCGCGAACTCGGCTATGCCTCGCTCGAAGCCAGCGACGGGCAGGCGGCGCTGCCGATGCTGGAATCGAATGCGCGGCTGGATCTGATGATCACCGATGTTGGGCTGCCCGGGCTGAACGGACGCCAGCTGGCCGAAATTGCGCGCCAGCACCGGCCGGACCTTAAAGTTCTGTTTGTGACCGGCTATGCAGAACATGCCACGGAACGCGGTGAGTTCCTGGCACCCGGGATGGAAATGGTGACGAAGCCATTTGACCTTGAAGTTCTGGCGATCAAGATTCGGCAGATGATCGAAACGCGCCGGCCATGACCGCGACGGAATTCGAACTCGACGAGCTGGAACTCGACGCGCTGACCGAGCTGGTCAATATCGGCGTCAGCCGCGCCGCCGTCAGCCTGCGCGAGATGGTGTCCGAGCAGGTGTTTCTCTCGGTCCCGTCAGTTGCAGTCGTGTCGCGCAAGCAGGCCGCCGAGCTGATCGCCGAGCTCAAGTCCGGTCACCTGATCGCGGTGCGCCAGGCATTTGACGGCGAGTTCTCGGGTCGCGCGCTGCTGATCTTTCCCGAAAGCAACAGTTTGGAATTGGTGCGTGCCGTCGCGGGCGAGCATCTGACCCTCGAAGACATTCTCGAACTCGAACATGAAGCGCTGGCCGAGATCGGGAACATCATCCTGAACGGCTGTATCGCGACGATCGCGAACCTGCTGCAGCGTTCGCTGCGCATGTCGCTGCCCGAAATCGTACGCGGCGCTGGCCCGGAATTTTTCGAACTCGTCACCCCGTCGGTCAATGACGTGGTGTTGTTCATCCATATCAACTTCAGCCTCAAGGGCCGCGAAGTCAGCGGTTATATCGCGCTGGTGATGGATCTGCCGTCGTTGGCGATCGTAAAGACGCTAATCGACGCCTTTATCGAACGGACTGCGCGCTAAGGCGCCTTACGGCACAACAACGATCGAGCCGCTCATCCCCAGCATCGAATGCAGCATCTCGGTGCATTCGAGCCCGTACGTATCTGGGCGCGTCGGGGCCAGGTCGATGCGGGTGCGTTCGCCTGCTTTCAACGTAATGCCGTCGACGCCGGGTCGTGCCTGACCGGGTTTGATCACGGCTTCGGCGAAGAAGCGTGGCGCCACGAATTTATGTTCGGTGCCGCCCGTGTTGATCAGCACCAGCGCAACCGGCGCACCCGCGTTGAAGCGCAGCGTTTCCGGATGGAAATGGAAGTCGCCAAGATGGACTTCGACGGTCGTCGCCTTGGCCCAGTCGACCGCGCCGATTGCAGCGGGTCCAGCCATGTTGGCAGGAATGTTGCTCGCACAGCCGGTGACGGCGAGAAGCAAGGCGGTGCTGAGGATGCGCATATACTGCCATTCGTCGGTGAGACGCAGGAGTTACGGCAACTGCGCTGCTTTGGATGCGCCTGTCACGCGCCAGATTTTGTTACCGACATCGTCCGCCACCAGCAATCCGCCGCTGCGATCGATCGCAACACCGACAGGGCGGCCCTGCGCCTTGTCGTCCTTGGATAAAAATCCGGTCAGCACGTCGATCGGTGCGCCATTCGGCTGCCCGTTGGCAAACGGCACGAACACGACTTTGTAGCCGCTGTGTGGCTTGCGATTCCACGAACCGTGCTGGCCGACGAACGCACCATCGGTGAACGGCGCCGGAAGTCGCGCGCCTTTTGCGAAGGTCAGGCCCAGCGATGCAGTGTGCGCGCCCAGCGCGTAGTCCGGCACGATCGCTTGTGCGACCAACGCCGGATTTTGCGGCGAGACGCGCGTGTCGACATGCTGGCCGTAATAGCTGAACGGCCAGCCGTAAAACCCGCCGTCTTTCACCGACGTCATGTAATCGGGCACGAGATCGCTGCCCAATTCGTCGCGCTCGTTGACCGCCGCCCACAGCGCGCCGCTCGCCGGTTCCCAGCACAGACCGTTGGGATTGCGCAGCCCCGACGCGAAGATGCGTTTGCTGCCGGTTTTGACGTCGATCTCCCAGATCGCAGCGCGCCCTTCTTCAGCGGGCAATCCGTTCTCGCCGACATTCGAATTTGAACCGACGCTGGCATAGAGATGCGTGCCGTCGGGCGATGCGGTCAGGTCCTTGGTCCAATGGTGATTGATCGTACCGGCCGGCAGATCGGTCACCTTGGTGCCCGCCACCGTGATGCGGAGTTGCCCGTCCTGGTACGGGAAGCGCACCACCGCGTCGCTGTTGGCGACGTAGAAATCCTGGCCGATCAGCGCCATGCCGAACGGCGAATTCAGATTCTCTAGAAACACGCTTTTGACGTCGGCGACGCCGTCGCCATCCGTGTCGCGCAGCAAGGTGATGCGATTGGCGCTGGGCGTTGCAGCGCCGGCGCGGCGCTGCACTTTCTTCATCACCCAGCCTTTGATGCCTTTGGCGTCATCCGGTTTGGGCGGCGCGTTGGTTTCCGCGACCAAGACGTCACCGTTCGGCAGTACGAAGACGGTGCGCGGATGATCGAGACCGCCGGCAAATTCGCGCACCGCAAGTCCGCTTGCGGCGACCGGCGTTGCGCCCGCGGGCCAGCCTTGGGCCTCGGCGATATTGACCGTCGGCAGCAACGTCTTGTTGGGCGCCGGCAGAACCGGGTTCTTGCCGTAGCTGCTTTCGATCGGTTGGGTCGCCTGCTCGCCGCACCCGGCAAGCAACAGGGTCAGCAACAAAACGTATTTGGTCCGCATGGTCGACCAACGAACCCGCTGCGAACCGGTTCCGTGCGCGCGCGTTCCTGGGCCCGATGTCAGCTTTGTATATCGGCACCGCCGGTTGGACGGTCCCGCGCGTCGCGGCGGCGCAATTCCCAATCGATGGTTCGCAACTGGCGCGCTATGCGTCGGTGTTTTCCGCCGTCGAGATCAACTCGTCCTTCTATCGTCCGCATCGTCCTGCGACCTACGCGCGGTGGGCGGACAGCGTGCCCGCGTCTTTTCGGTTTGCGGTCAAGCTGCCGAAGGAAATTTCGCACCAACGGCGTCTGGTTGATGCGGCGGAACCGCTCGACCGGTTTTTGGCCGAAGCGACCTGCCTCGGTGGCCGGCTCGGTCCATTGTTGTTGCAACTGCCACCGAGTCAGCGATTCGATCCCGTAATTGCGGCGCGGTTCTTCGACTTGTTGCGGTCGCGATTTACCGGCGATGTCGTGTGCGAACCGCGTCACGCAAGCTGGTTTGCCGATGCGCCTGACGCGCTGCTCGTTGCGCACCGGATCGCGCGCGTTGCGGCCGATCCGGCAAAGGTGCCAGCTGGATCCGAACCGGGCGGTTGGGGTGGGCTGAACTATCTACGCTTGCACGGCTCGCCGGAGATCTATCGCTCGTCCTATGACGATGCGGCGCTCGAAGCGATGGCCGCGCGATTGCGCGCAGCCACAGTTCCGGCCTGGTGCATCTTCGACAATACGATGTTGGGTGCGGCAGCGCTGAACGCCGCCGCGCTGGCTAGACGCGCTTGCTGAGGCCCATCGAGTTCAGCGCCGTACGCAACGCGTCGAGATAGATCGGCTTTTCCAGCAGCGCCGCGTTCAGATGCTCGACCTGCGCCTTCAAATCGGGCGAGGCGTTGCCGGTGATGAAGATTGTGCGGATCCCGAACGTCGTTTGCAGGCCGCGCGCCAAGGTCAGCCCGTCGACGCCGCTGCCGAGATTGACGTCGATCAGCGCCAGGTCGATCGAACGCGAACGGACGACCGCGAATGCTTCGTCGGCGGTATGGCGCGCAGCGCAGCGGCAGCCGAGCTCTTCGAGCATCTCGAATAGCGTCAGCGCGACTTCGGGTTCGTCCTCGACCAGCAGAATATTCACTGCGTCACATGTCTCGGCAAAATCATCGGCGCCACGTAACCGCGACGGTTGGAATCGGTCAATGGCGCGTTCTTGCCGATCGTTCGCGCACAGCGACTGTACGGCGATAGAATCTAGCGGCATCTCCGGTCCGGCCCGACTTTGTCCGCCGGACGCTTCCCAGGACATTCGCGTAGGACGAGTTGAATGAGCCACCACCAGCACGATGAATTCTGCCGTGACCGGCGCGGCCTGCTTAGCTGCGGCGCCTATTTGCTTGCTGCTTTTGGAACGGCTTCGGCCGCGACGCGGCGGGCCTTTGCCGCGCCGGGCGACGCCGATCCCGCCGCCGTCGCGTCGTTCGCCCGGCTCGAACGCGTCGCCGACGGCGTCTGGGCGGTGATTTCCACACCGTATAGTCCGACTGGTGAACGCGAGCGGACGACCTTGTCCAATGGCGGCATTGTCGCCGGGCGCGACGCGGTGCTGGTCATCGAAGGGTTCAACACGCCCGAAGGTGCAGCGTGGCTGTCGGACCAGGCGCTGCGTCTGACCGGCCGGCGCCCGACGCATGTCGCGGTCACGCACTATCATTTCGATCATGTCGGCGGCTTGTCCGGCTACGCGCAGGGCGCAGCCTCGCCCGAGATCGTCACCACCGAACGCACGCGCAGCCTGATGCTGGAACGGTATCTGTCGCTCGACGACGGACGGCCGCTGCGCAAAGCAAAACAACGCATCGCCTTGCCCACCTTGGTGCTGCCGCCCGACCGTGATGGCGCCGAGCTGGATCTGGGCGGGCGCAAAGCGCGGCTGCGTCCGGTGTCGGGCCATACCGACAGCGACCTGATCATCGAGATCGACGATCCGCACGTCGTCTTCGCAGGCGACCTGGTCTGGAACGGGTTGTTCCCGAACTATGTCGACGCCGAACCGGTGTCGTTGCGCAAATCGGTGCAGGTCGCGTTGGGTGATTCACGCGCCGCGGTCGTGCCGGGCCACGGCAATATGCTGTCGCTGTCGCAGCGTCGCGACTATGTCGCCGTGCTCGACCTGGTCGAGCGCGCTGCGCGTGACGCACACCGCGCCGGCAAAACCGTGCAGGAAGCAGCTGCGTCGTTTGCGGTGCCCGACAGCCTCGGCACGTGGCGGATGTTCAGCCCGAACTATTACGAAGTCGCGATCGGGGCTTGGTATCGGGTTTTGTAAACAGCTTGGCGTCGCGTTTGAACAAGTCCGCCAACGCGTCGGCGGTGACGCGGATGCGCGGTACGTCACTGCCGTCGGGGCGCAGCAGCAACCACAGTTCGCGCTCGGGCGGCAGCACGCCGAGATCGATCAGGCGTAACGACGAATCCGATGCGGCCATGAAATGCGGCAGCAGCGCAATGCCGAACCCGGCGCGTGCAGCTGCGGTCTGCGACACCTGGCTGTTGCTGCGAAACACGAAACGCGCACCGTCGAATGTCTGATCGAGCCAGGTCGCTTCGGGCACCAATTCGCTGGTTTCGTCATAGCCGATCATGCGCGGCGTCTTCAGCGCTTCGGCGCGTTTGAGATAGGCGGGTGCTGCGTAAAAGCCGAACGACAGGCGCGCGACGCGACGGCCTTTGAGCGCGCTGTCTTTGGGATTGCCGAGGCGCAACGCGATGTCGGCTTCGTGGCGCGCCAGGCTGACATTGCGGTTTTCGACCAGCAGTGACAGATCGATTTCGGGATGCGCGGCATAGAACGGTGCCAGGCGCGGCACCAGAAACAGATCCGCCAACGGACGCGATGTGGTGACGCGCACCAGGCCGCGCGGTTCGGATTTGGCATCGACGGCTGGACGATCGCCAAGGCCGCGTCCTGCATCGTGCTGACTTCGGCGGCGATCGCGCGGCCGCGCGCGGTCAGCGTGTAACCGTCGGGGCGGCGCTCGAACAAGTCCTGTCCCAACGCGTCTTCCAACGCAGCGAGACGGCGCGAAACGGTTGCATGGGTAACGCGCAAGCGGCGGGCTGCTGCCGACAAGGTGCCGGCTTCCGCCAGCGCCGCGAAGCTGCGCAAATCTTCCCAGTCGACGTCGCGTACATGTTTGACCATGTACGCGACGTTAGCCGACGGCGAATTAGGCTGCGATCCTGTTAATCTCGACTTTGGCCGCGTCGAGCGCCTGAGCGCGAACATCCGGGCCCATCGCGACGCCTTCGGCGCGAACCACGTCAACGTCGGTGATGCCGAAGAAGCCGAGCACCGCCTTCAAGTACGATTCCTGGTGATCCAACGCTGCTTCGTACGCCGTGCCGGCATATTTGCCGCCGCGCGACGACGCGATGATCACCTTCTTGCCGCCAGCCAAACCGACCGGACCGTTCTCGCCGTATTTGAACGTACGGCCTGCCTGCGCGATGCGATCGATCCAGGCTTTGAGCTGGGTCGGCACCGAGAAATTGTACATCGGCGCGCCAATCACGATGACGTCGGCGTCGAGGAATTCCTGCAGCAGCTCTTCGGTGAAATCGAATTCCGCACGCTGCGATTCGCTGGCCTGCGCGCCCAGCTTCAACACCTGGATCAGCGCGCCGTCGAAATGGGACGGCGGACGTGCGCCAAGGTCGCGCTGGGTGACGACCGTGCCGGGATGCGACGCGGCGAACGCCTGGGTGATGGTGCGGGTCAGCTCGCGCGAAACCGAAGCTTCGCCCAACGGGCTGGAATCGACCTGCAGAAGTTTGGTCTTGGTGGTCATTGGGGCTCTCCGAAGCAACTTGCTCACGGCCTGCGCCGCGGGCGGCCGGCGGGATGCCGGTCTTTGTTCGCCCTCGTAGATATTCCCGGAACGACGTTGCGATTAGACGGTGATTTCCGCACTCTGCGTCCTATCCATGGAACGCTGACGGCGGGCTCCGATGCAGGACCTCAACGACCTCTATTACTTCGCCCAGGTGGTCGAACGGGGCGGCTTTGCTGCCGCGGGTCGCGCGCTGGGGGTGCCCAAATCCAAGCTCAGCCGCCGTATCGGCGAGCTGGAAGACCGGTTGGGCGTGCGGCTGCTGCAGCGTTCGACGCGCCGGTTTGCGGTCACCGAGGTCGGACAATCCTATCTGCGCCACGTCCAGGCGATGATCGCCGAAGCTGCGGCGGCGCAGGAAGCGATCGACCGCACGCGGTCCGAGCCGCGCGGCCAGGTGCGGATCAGTTGTCCCAACGGATTGCTCGATCCGCTGGCGCCGATCGTGGCGCGGTTTCTTGTCGATTATCCCAGCGTGCAATTGACGGTCGAACGCACCGGCCGTCCGGTCGACGTGATCGAAGAAGGATTCGATCTGGCGCTGCGCGTGCGCAACGAACCGCTCGAAGACGAAGGTCTGGTCATTCGCCGCATGGTGCGGTTCGACAAGCGCATGGTCGCGTCGCCCGCCCTGCTGGCGCGCGCCGGTACGCCGCTGACGCCGGACGATCTGCAGCATTTCGACGGGCTCGATATGAGCCGGCAGAACGGCGTGCATGCGTGGGAATTGCGTGGCCCGAACAATGAAGAACGCAACGTCGCGTTCCAGCCGCGCCTGATCACCGACGATTTCCAGACGCTGCATGAAGCGGCGCGCGCCGGCGTCGGCATCGTGCAGTTGCCGCAATTGCTGGTCGATCGCGACCTCGCTAGCGGAAGACTGATTTCGTTGTTGCCGGAATGGGGCACGCCGACCGGAATCCTGCACGCGGCGTTTCCAACCAGGCGCGGTCTGGTGCCGGCGGTGCGTGTGCTGCTCGACCGGCTGGCTGAAGGCTTTGCCAAATGTAGTGAAGTGGAACCCTTGATCCGTTCGGCGATTTGAGGCGGGGCGGAGGAGAACTGCGATGCAACTGGATGGCGGTCGCGAGAGCGACAATGTCGTCGACGCGCGGGGCGCGGGCGGCGGCGGTGGCAAGCTGATCGGCGGCGGCATCGGCACGATCGCGATTTTGCTGATCGGCTGGTTTCTCGGCGTCGATCCCAGCCTGTTGCTCGACGTGGCGCAGCAAGCATCCGCGCCGCAGCAACAGCAGAGCGCGCAAGTCCATCCGGCGGGCGAAGACCTGCGCTTCGAAAAACTGGTGCTGGCGCGCACCGAAGACGTCTGGAGTCAGGCCTTCCAGCAGATGGGCCGCACCTATCGCGCGCCGCGGCTGGAAGTGTTCCACAATCCGATTCCGTCGGGCTGCGGCATGGCGCAGTCGGTGGTCGGACCGTTCTACTGTCCGCGCGACCAGACGATCTATCTCGACAAAGACTTTCTCGATCAGCTGATGGCGCGCTTTGGCGTGCGTGGTGAATTCGCCAAAGCCTATGTGATCGCCCACGAAGTCGGGCATCACGTGCAACACCAGCTGGGTTTGCTCAACGACAACGCAGCACCGACGCAAGGCGCGCAAGGCACGTCGGTGCGCACCGAACTACAGGCCGATTGTCTGGCCGGCGTCTGGGCGACGCGCAGCGACAAGCAGCGCAAGCTGCTCGATCCCGGCGACATTGAATCCGGCATCGCGGCTGCGTCCGCGGTTGGCGACGACCGGCTGCAGCGCAGCGCCGGACGGCAAATCACGCCCGACGCCTTCACACACGGAACTGCCGCGCAGCGCGTGCACTGGTTCCGTCGTGGCGTCGAAACCGGCGATCCGCGCGCCTGCGACACGTTCCACGCGAACCCGCTTTAACAACAAAAAAGGCGGCGCAACGAATTGCGCCGCCTTTTCTACGTCGTGTCGTTTTACGCCAGTGCAGCAGCCTCGGCTGCTGCACGCTGCATGCTGGTCGACATTTCACGCGCGACCGCGCTCTGCTCTTCCACCGCGGCCGCGGTCGAGGTCACATATTCGCGCACCGACTCGATCGACTGACGGATCGTGCGCAGCGACGAGACGACCTCATCCGACACGCCGCGCATCGAATCGATTTCGGTCGAAATACGCTGCGTCGCCTCCTTGGCCTGGTTGGCCAGGCTTTTCACTTCGTTGGCGACGACGGCAAAACCGCGGCCTGCTTCGCCAGCACGTGCCGATTCGATGGTCGCGTTCAGCGCCAGCAGATTGATCTGGCTGGTGATGCCGTCGATCAGTCCGACGATGCCACCCATCGCTTCGGCGGCGCTGGCCAGGCGTTGCGTCGCTGAATCGGCGTGCTGCACATGTCCCGACGCATCTTCCGCTGTATCGCGCGACTTCGACATGCTGGTCGCGATTTCCTGCACCGACGCATTCATTTCTTCGGCGCCGGCCGCGACACTGTCCATCATCGAACGAACATGTTCGCTACGCTTGCGCGCAAGAACCTGGCGCGTGACGTCCAGCGCGAACTTCACGACTTTGAACGGCTTGCCGTTGAGATCCAGAATCGGGTTGTACGTCGCCTGAATCCAGACTTCGCGGCCGTCCTTGGCGATGCGCTTATATTCACCTTCCTGATATTCGCCGCGCGCCAGCTTCTGCCAGAACTCGCGATAGGTTGGGCTTTCCCGTTCGATCGAATCGACGAACATGCGGTGGTGCTTGCCCTGAATTTCGTGCGCTGCGAAGCCCAGCGTGACGAGGAAATTCTGGTTGGCTTCGCGGATCGTGCCGTCCAGGTCGAACTCGATCACCGCCTGGCTTTTGCTGATCGCTTCGATCTGGCCAGCGTGATCGGCGGCCTTCAACTTGGTCTGCGTCACTTCGGTGGCGAACTTCACCACTTTGAATGGCTTGCCGTTAGGATCGAGAATCGGGTTGTACGATGCGTTGATCCAGACTTCGCGGCCACCTTTGGCGACTCGCTTGAACTCACCGCTCTGGAATTCGCCGCGCGCGAGACGCTGCCAGAATTCGCGATAGGTCGTGCTGTCGTGTTCGCTAGGTTCGACGAACATGCGGTGATGCTGCCCGACGATTTCGTTGGACGCATATCCCATCGCCGACAAGAAGTTCTGGTTGGCGGCGATGATGGTGCCATCGAGATTGAACTCGATCACCGCCTGGCTTTTGCCGATCGCATCGATCTGTCCTGACAGGTTGGCTGCTTGCAGCTTGGCTTGGGTGATGTCGGTACCGAACTTGATGATGCGCGTGACCTTGCCGCTGCTATCCAGAATCGGATTGTACGCAGCCTGCAGCCAGATCTCGCGATTGCCTTTGGCGTAGCGGCGGAATTCACCGCCTTGCAGCGCGCCTTGGCGCAGCCGGGCCCAGAAATCCTGATAGGCCGGGCTTTGCGCTTCGGCCGGATCCACGAACATGCGGTGGTGCTTGCCCTGAATTTCGTTCAGCGCATATCCCATCGCGTCGCAGAAATTCTTGTTGGCGCGAATGATCGTGCCGTCGAGTTCAAATTCGATGACGGCTTGGCTCCGATCGATCGCTGCAATCTGAGATTCCAAAGCATGCAGTGTGCTCGACTTCGCGAAACCGATCACTTCCTATCCCCTTGTACCTGTGGTTCGTGGGTCGTGCTGAAATTGTCGACGTCGGTCTGCATGCGTTGGATCTGACCCAAAGCTTCCTGCAACTCGACCCACGACGTCCGTAGCAAGTCCTGATCCACGAGCAGCAACGCGGCTGGCCGTGCGAGAACTTGTCGCGTCTCTTGCAGTCTTTGTATCAATGCGTTGCGCATCGTGAGCAGCGACGGATGATCGATGCCGGCAACTGCACCAAGCGCGGTTTCGATGGTGCGTAGTGCGTCGTCCCGTGCCGCGCAAAGCGCGCTGACGTCGGGATCGTTTGTCGTCGTGACAGACGGCGACGGCGCATCGTTGCGCAGGCCACCTTCATGCACGGTCATCCATGCGGGTCGCATCGCCGGGGCGTCTATCCGATTCCTGTTGCGGCGCGAAGCTTCTGCACGCGACGAGCCGCGCAATCACGCGCCCAGCGCGCCAACGCACGACGAACAAGATTTTGAAATGCACGCGCCGCGCGCGAGGTGTAGTCTGCGTCGGCAACCTGCTTGATGCGCACCTATATGTCCCGCGGCGACACGCAGCGCATTTTGCGAAGTCGAGGACTTCAAACGGATCTGTATACGAGCAGCACGCTGTGCTGAATCGCGCAGCGCTTGCAAAGCTGCTGCGCTGAGAAATAATTCACCGTAGTTCACAGCACGGCCGTTCGAAGCGCGCCGAGAGCGGCGCATTTAGCAACGTGATTCGGCGCGACGCACGCGTCTGCGCGCTTTCACAAATCGCGTGGCGGAAAGCGGGGCTAGTTGCTGCTTTGGCCCAAATTTCGTTTCTATTCCCGAATGCTCCGACCGGTCCCATGAACATTCTCGCTGCAATCTGTTGTTTTCTGGTTCCGGCCGGCTGGTACGCGCTCTATAGCGCCGGGCTGTTCGACGATCGGACGATTGCGGTTCTGCTGGTCGCGACCTTGGTCAGCGTGATCGCATTTCGCTGGTGGTTGCGGGCGCCGGCGGCTGCAGGGATCGCCGCACTGCTGGTCGCGCTGACGCTCTCCTATGACGCGCACATCGCTGCGTCCTTCGAAGGGCCACTTGAAGAGCATGTCGTCGTCGAAGGCGACGCGGCCTATCTGCTCGAACCGATCACGCGTGCGACCCCGGCCCAGTTGCGTCTGACACTGGCGGCGCATCCCGCAATCAAGCGCGTCTTGTTGGGAAGCGACGGCGGCAATGCGATGGCGGGCGTGCAGTTGGCGCGGCTCATTCATGCGCGCGGGTTGATCACCGAGACCGCGCCCGATTTTCTCTGCCAGTCGGCTTGCACCTACGCCTTCGCCGGCGGCGTGCAGCGGATTGCCGCCAGCGGATGTCCATTGCGCTTTCACGCCGAGGGCGGCGCGCTGCCGCCGATCGCGGCACTGATGACACGCATCCACCACACCGTGCTGGATCTGCCGCCGCACCTATCCGCTGCGATCCGTGCAGCTGGACCGGTCAAGACACTCCTGCGCATCAATTCGACCGAGCTGCGCGACCGCGACGGTTTCGTCACGCAGATCGATCGCGCACGCCCCGTGCAGGCCTGCCACGCCTGACTTGCCGCGCCCGGAACGGCGCCTAGATGCTTGGCACGATGATCCCGTTTTCCGTTCTCGACCTTGCGCCGGTGCCCGACGGCAAAACCGTGCGCGACGCGCTGCGCAACAGTATCGACCTGGCGCAGCACGCCGAGGGCTGGGGGTTTCACCGCTACTGGTTGGCCGAGCATCACAACATGCCCGGCATCGCCAGCGCCGCGACGTCGGTTGCGATCGGCGCGGTTGCGGGCGCAACCAAAACCATCCGCGTCGGCGCCGGCGGAATCATGCTGCCGAACCACGCGCCGCTGATCATCGCCGAACAATTCGGTACGCTTGAGGCGCTCTATCCCGGCCGGATCGATCTCGGCCTTGGTCGCGCGCCCGGTACCGATCAACGGACCGCGCACGCGATGCGACGCGATCTCGAAACAAGTTCGGAACGGTTTCCGCAGGATGTGCTGGAATTGCAGGCGCTGCTTGGTCCGGTGCAGCCGGGACAAGTGATCCGCGCTTTTCCCGGTGCCGACGCCAACGTGCCGTTGTGGCTGCTCGGATCCAGCCTGTTCGGCGCGCAGCTCGCCGCCGTGCTTGGCCTGCCCTATGCGTTCGCGTCGCACTTCGCACCCGACGCGCTGGAGCAGGCGATCGACGTCTATCGCGCGCGCTTCCAACCGTCCGAACAGTTGGATCGTCCGTATGTGATGCTGGCGTTCAATGTGCTCGCGGCCGACACCGACGAGGAAGGGCGTCGCCTGTTCACGTCGCAACAACAGGCGTTTCTCAATCTGCGGCGCGGTATGCCCGGCAAGTTGCCGGCGCCGGTCGATCGGATCGAAGATGTGGCCAGCGAAGCCGAGCTGCGCATGATCGCAAACGCGCTGTCTTGTTCGGCCGCGGGGTCACCCGCAACGGTGCGCGCCGGACTTGCCGCCTTCATCGCCAAACATCAACCGGACGAGTTGATGATCACCGGCATGATCCACGATCACGCGGCGCGGCTGCACTCGTTCGAACTGGCGATGCAGGCGCGCAATGCGCTCGCGTCGGCGGACTCCGTCGCCGCCACTGCGTGAGCTAGGCCGCGACTCGCAACGGAAAGCGCAACAGCAGTTCCGTGCCGTTGCTGCGGCCGCCCTGCAGGTTGAACGTCGCCTGCAGTTGCTTTGCCAGCGCCAGCACGACGCGCATGCCGAGGCCGCGGCTGGTGTTTGGGTTGAACCCTTCGGGCAGGCCGCGCCCGTGATCGGCAATGCGCAACTCAACCTCGTCGTCGCCGACTCGCTGCAGCTCGATGTCGACGACGCAGTCTTTGCTGGTTGCATACGCATGTTTGGCAGCGTTGGCGACAAGCTCGTTGGCAATGATCGCAATCCAGATCGCGCGATCGGTTTCGATCAGCACATCGGGCGGTGCGTTGATCCGCACGTCGCACTGGCCGGCCGCAGCTGACAGGCTTTGCTCCAAATCGCGTAGATACTGGCCGAGATCAATCGTCCGGACGTCGTCGGCCTTGTACAGACGTTCATGCACCAGCCCAACCGCGACGATGCGCGACGACGCCTCGTTCAAGGCGGTGCGGACTTCTTCGCTGGTCGCTGCATTCGCCTGCAGGTGCAACAAAGAGGCGACCAGCTGCAGACTGTTTTTGACGCGGTGATTGACCTCGTGCAGCAGCAGCTGCTGCCGCGCCATCGAAGCTTCAAGCGCGCTTTGGTACGAACGGCGCTCGATTGCCATGCCCAGAATGTTGGCCGCGCCCTGCAGGAACGCGAGATCCTGTTCGAGAAACTCGTCGCTGTCGCGGCTGTCGACTTCCAGCACGCCGAACGGTTCGCCGTCGCCTTGCAGGATAACGTTGATGGCGCGGCGAATACCGTTCTCGGCAAGCAGCGACGGGGTGCGAAACCGTTTTTCGTTTTCGAGATGATTGGAAATGACGGGCTTGCCCGTCTTCAGCGCGAAGCCGGCAGGCGATTCAAGGTCGGCTCCGACGGTCGCGACGCCGATGACGCCAGGTCCCCAACCAACGCCGGCGCGGACCAAAAACACGTTCTTCGCCGGTAGATACTCCAGCACTTTGCAGAAGCGGCATTGCAGCCCCTGCGCAACCAGCCGCGTCGCCGCGTGCAGCAGCTCTTCAAAGTCGGCCCGTCGTAACGCCAGCACGCCGAGTTGCGAGAGAAGATCTTGTTGTCGGAGCCGATACTGTAGTTCTGGATCGAGATGTGGCGCCGCGTCATCTGGCGACGCTTCGATAATTGGATCCCGTTCGACCGACATGGGCGGACGCTATCACGTGTCGTCCGGACTCATTGCATGCAATGAATCCATTTCTATTTCACACCGGCGGTTTGTTCCGTTCGAACCCGTTTTGATGCCAATACGGATAGGCAGGCGTCACTTTGCTGGCTTCGTCCAGTTTCTTCATATGCTCGTCTGTCAGACTCCAGCCGACCGCACCCAGATTCTGGCGCAACTGTTCTTCGTTGCGCGCGCCGATCACGACGGTCGATACGGACGGGCGCTGCAGCAGCCAGTTGATCGCGATCTGCGGAATCGATTTGCCGGTTTCTTTCGCCACCTCGTCCAACGCATCGACGACGCGGTAGAGCAGCTCGTCGCTGACCTGCGGCCCATACGATGCGCTGCCATGGAGGCGGCTGTCGGCCGGCAGCGGCGTGCCGCGACGGATCTTGCCGGTCAAACGACCCCAGCCGAGCGGGCTCCAGATCACGCCGCCGACTCCTTGATCGAGTCCAAGCGGCATCTGTTCCCACTCATAGTCACGTCCGATCAGCGAGTAGTAGGCCTGGTTCGCGACATAGCGCGTCCAGCCATAGCGGTCGGCGACGCTGAGCGACTTCATCAAGTGCCAGCCCGAGAAATTCGATACGCCGATATAGCGAATCTTGCCGGCACGAACGAGATCGTCGAGCGTCGACAAGGTTTCCTGCACCGGCGTTTCGGCGTCGAACCCGTGCAGCTGCAACAGGTCGAGATAGTCGGTGCCCAACCGCTGCAACGACGCATCGACTGTGCGCAGCAACCGTTCGCGCGACGAGCCGACGTCGTTGGGGCCGGTTTCGTCGCTGCGCCGGAACGTGACTTTGGTCGACAGAATGACTTTGTCGCGCCGCCCTTTCACCGCCGCGCCTAGAATCGATTCACTGGCGCCGTCGGAATAGACGTCGGCCGTGTCGAACATGTTGAGGCCGGACTCGAGGCAGACATCGACCAGCCGTGTCGCTTCCGCGATGTCGGTCGAGCCCCAGGCGCTGAACAGCGGACCTTTGCCGCCGAACGTGCCGGTGCCGAATGTCAGGACCGGCACTTTGAAGCCAGACGCGCCAAGACGACGGAATTCCATGGGTTCTCTTCCCGGGTTGGTTCGGGCAGCGACATGTTCTCAACCGCGCCGCGAGCAAGGGCGGTGTCGCATTTCTTCCATGCTGTATCGCTGCCTTGCTTTTCAGCATGTGCATTAAGCTTTCGCTCAATTCCTGGCCGCAGCCTCCCCGAAAATCCGCGTTGTTGGGGAGATCCAAGTGAAGCTGACATTGAAGGGCCGCATCTTCGGCGGTTTCGGCATCGTGCTTCTGCTTCTCGCCATCACCGGCGCCTTCAGCGTCATGATGGTCAATCGCATCCAGGACGGCGTCGACGGTTTCAAAACCGCGCAAGGCCAAGTCTCGGATCTGAAGTCGATTGACCTCGTTTCGCAAAAAGTGCGCGTGACAGTCAATCAATGGCTGCGCAGTTTGAATCCCGACTTCGCCAAACTCTCCGACGGCAATCTGGCGCAGCTCCGAGATCTCGTGGCCGCTGCGCAGAAGACCGCCAACCCAGAAGCCAAAACGCTGCTGACGCAGTTACAAGGCGCGATTGCCGACTACACCAAGGATTGGGTCGACCATCAGAAGCTGGCGACCGAGAGCGTCACCTTCTTTGCCAAGTCGATCAGCGATGACGGTATTCGCATCGAAAAGGCTTTCGGCGAACTGGGCAACGCAGCGCGCCAGGCGCGCGACCCGGGCGCCGCGGCGCTTGCAACCGCCGCGATCGAATTCACCCGCGCCGAAGCCGACGTCGTGCGCCAGCGCGAACTGGCCGGTGCCGGTCTTGCCGACGTCGCCGCGTCGGACGCGGCCTTCGCACGCTATTTCGCTGCCGCGGATCAGGCAGCCGCTGCGATCACCAGCGACCAGATTCGCGCCGGCTTCAAACAACTCGTCACCGAAACCCACGCCTTCCAGGACGCGGCGCATAAAAGCACTGGCCTGATGAACGGCCGCGTCGACCATCTCAAAAACTTCACCGTGCACGGCAACGCGATGACCGGCACGACGGCCAAGTTGCAGGAACTCGCCAACAACGATTCCGCAGCCAGCGAAAAGCGGCTGCAGGGCAATATCGCGGAAAGCAAGTCGCTGCTCGTCTACAGCGTGCTGCTCATTTTGGCGCTGACGGTGGTGCTCAGCATCCTGATCGCACGCAGCATCGTGCGGCCGATGCAGGCGACGACCGACGCGATGACGGTCCTGGCGGGCGGCAATTACGCGGTCGAGATCGGCGGTGCGGCGCGTCAAGACGAAATCGGTGCGATGGCGCGCGCGGTCGAAGTCTTCAAGCGAAACGGCCTCGACATGCAACGGCTGCAAGCCGAACAAGAAGCGTTGAAGGCGCAGGCGGAAAAAGATCGTCGCACCGCGATGCTGAAACTGGCCGACGGTTTCGAAGCCAGCGTGATGGGCGTGGTCGAAACCGTTGCGTCGGCAGCGACCGAAATGCAGGGCTCGGCAAGCTCGATGTCGAGCACCGCCGACGAAACCACGCGCCAGGCGATTGCCGTCGCATCGGCGTCGGAGTTGGCCAGCAGCAACGTGCAGACGGTTGCGGCCGCGACCGAAGAACTGTCGGCGTCGATTCAGGAAATCGCGCGCCAGGTCACCGGCTCGAACGAGATCGCATCGCGCGCGGTGCAGGAAACCGAACGAACCAGCGAAACGATCGAACGCCTGGTCGGGGCTGCAACCCGGATCGGCACGGTGATGGAAATGATTCAGACCATCGCCGGCCAGACCAATCTTCTGGCGTTGAACGCAACCATCGAAGCGGCGCGCGCCGGCGAAGCGGGCAAAGGCTTTGCCGTCGTCGCGAGCGAAGTCAAAGCGCTGGCGACCCAGACCGCAAAAGCGACCGAGGAAATCCAGGCGCAGATTCAAGAAATCCAGCAAGCCACCGGCGGTGCCAAAACGGCGATGGAAAATATCGGCCAGACGATCGGGCGGATCAGCGAAATCACCGGCGCGATTGCGGCCGCGGTCGAAGAGCAAGGGGCGGCGACGCGCGACATCTCGTCGAACGTCGCCGAGGCGGCGCGCGGCACGCAGCAAGTGTCGTCGAACATTGCGGGTGTGAACCAGGCCGCGGCAGAAACCGGCACCGCGTCGGCGCAAGTGTTGAGCGCGGCGGGTGGCCTGTCGAAAGAAGCCGAAACCTTGCGCCGCGAAGTCGCGACCTTCATCGCCAGCGTGCGTAGCGCCTGATCCGGGCGCGGCCTTTGCCGCGCTGACGAACGGCTCAATACTCCGCGCCCGGAGGATTGCGCCATGATTCGTGTTGTCTTGCTCCTGACGCTGCTGGCCGCGCCGCCAGAGACTGCGCTGCGCCAGGTCATTGCCGACTTCGAACGGTTCGATCGCGCCGACGATCCGGTCAGCGCCGGTCAGGACGGCGACCGGGCGCAGTTGTCGCGTCTGCCCGACGTCAAACCAGCCGCCGATCGTGCGCGGACCCAAGCGCTGCAGACATTCAAAACGCGGTTGGCCGCGATCGACGCCAAGACTCTGTCGGCCGACGCGCAGCTCAATCTTGCCGTGCTGCGCGCGACCGTCGACGACCGCCTCGCACTGTTGTCGTTCGACGTTGCGCGGCTGCCGTTCAATAGCGATAGCGGCTTTCACACGATGCTGCGCGAAACCGCCGACGCGACCGCGATCGATACGGTTGCCGACGCCGAAGCCTGGCTGGCGCGGCTCGATGCAGCGCCGGTGTGGTACGCGGACAATATCGAGAATGCACGGCGCGGCCTTGCCACCGGCTTCGTGCAGCCGCGCATGACCACCGAGCGCGTGCTGGAAATCGCAAAGACGCAAGCGGCGACGCCGGTCGAGTTCGATCCGTTGCTGAAGCCGCTTGCGAAATTGCCAGCCACGATCGCCGACGGCGATGCCCTGCGCACGCGCGCCAAAACAATTCTGCGCGACAAGGTTGCGCCTGCGCGCGCCGCCTTCGTCACGTTTCTCGAAACCGAATATCTACCCAAGTCGCGCGCGTCGCTCGGCGCCAGTGAGATGAACAATGGCCGCGCCTATTACGCGGCTGCAATCAAACATTATACGACGACGTCGATGACGCCCGATCAGGTCCATGCGTTGGGTCTGTCGGAAGTCGCGCGCATTCGCACCGCGATGGACGCGGTGATGGCAGAGGCGAAGTTCAACGGTAGCTTCACCGAGTTCTTGGCCTTCCTGCGCAGCGACAAACGGTTCTACGCGCAGTCGCGCGAAGAGCTGCTGCTGCGCGCGTCCGAGATTGCGAAACGGATCGACGGACAATTGCCGCGCGTCTTTCGTACCTTGCCGCGCCTGCCTTATGGCGTGACGCCGGTCGCAGCCGAAATCGAACTCGCTTACACGACCGGCCGCTATTCGCCGGGCAGTCCCACGCTGGGCGTTGCCGGACAGTATCTCGTAAATACGTCGAAGCTGGATCAGCGGCCGCTATACGAATTGCCGGCGCTGACCCTGCATGAAGCGGTGCCGGGACATCATCTGCAGATCGCGTTGCAACAGGAGCTTGGCGAGCAACCTTGGTTCCGGCGTCACGCCGACGTCACCGCCTTTGTCGAAGGTTGGGGTCTGTATTCCGAAAGCCTCGGCACCGATCTCGGCATCTATCGCGACGCGTACGAAAAATTCGGGCGTCTGTCGTACGAGATGTGGCGCGCCTGCCGTCTCGTCGCCGATACCGGCATTCATTGGAAAGGCTGGTCGATCGAACAGGCGCGCGCCTGCTTCACCGACAATTCGGCGCTGGCGCCGCACAATATCCAGACCGAACTCGAACGCTATATTTCCTGGCCGGGCCAGGCGACCGCCTACAAGATCGGCGAATTGAAACTGCAAGCGTTACGCGCCAAAGCAACCGCCGCGCTGGGCGACAAGTTCAATCTGCGCGACTTCCACGATGCGGTTCTGTTGGGCGGGCCGTTGCCGCTTGATCTGTTGGAACAGCGCGTCGACCGCTGGATCGCGCAGCAGGCGAATAGACGGTCCTAGCGTGTAATTCCGTCGCCTTGGTTGCGGCGCTACAAGCTATGCGATGTGGTGGCGTCTCGCGCTTTGTCTGTTCTTCGTCGTGCCTGCGCATGCAGCCGAGCAGGTCGACTGGTCGTTGCGACGCACCGATGGCAGGCCGGCGGCGATGCGCAATCTGCCTGCGCGCTGGCTGCTGATTTATTTCGGCTATACGCGTTGCGCTGATATCTGCCCGACGGCGCTTGCCGATCTTGCCGAGGTGATGGACCGGTTGGGATCGTTGGCGCCGCGCGTGCAGCCGGTCTTCGTCACGCTGGATCCGTCGCGCGACACGCCGGCTGCGCTCGACAGCTACGTCACCTTGTTCCGCGCCGGTATTTTGCCGCTGACCGGCAGCGAAGCGTCGGTTTCCGACGCGGCGCGCCGCTTTCACGTGCATGTCACGCGCTACCAGGATCCCAAGCTGGGCGATTATAGCATCGACCACAGCTCGTCGTTCTTTCTGGTCGCGCCGAACCGGCAATTGCTGGCCGATTTCGCGACGCCCGATCTGTCGCCCGACGAAATCGCTCCGTCCATTCGTGCTCTTCTGACCAAGGAAAAGTCATGACGATGAATGCTTCCCGCCGGCACTTCCTCGGCAGCGCCGCCGCCGCGACTGCTTTGTTCAGCATGCGGCCCGCCGCTGCTGCGCCGGTGCTGAAAGTGCCCGAGATCGACAGGCTTGAGATTCGCATCGTGATCGATAGCGGCCACGAGCTGTATCTCGACAAGACCGAACATCCGTTGGTGAAAGTCGAGCGAAGCGGCATCGGCCTGGTCGGCAATGGTCGCAGCCTGCAGGCGATCGACAGCCAATGGGGTCTGTCGCTGCATCTCAAATCAACGCGCGACGGCGTCGTGCGCCAGCAGCTGCTAGATTTCGGTTCGACGCCCGACGTGATGCTGAACAACTTTAAAGTGCTGGGTCTCGATGCAGCCCAGCTTGATGGGTTGATCCTCAGCCACGGTCATGGCGATCACTATGGTGGCCTGATCGGATTCCTCGAAGCGTATCGCGCCAATCTGCGCCCCAACATTCCGCTCGTGGTCGGCGGCGAAGACAATTTCTGCTTCCAATTGCAGAAGGGACCTGACGGTCAGCCCAAGCAATTCACCGTGCTTGATCGCGCCGATTTGCAACGTCTGTCGGTCAATTGGTCGACCGCAGAAAAGCCGCGCCTGATTGGCGACCACGCCTTCTCAACTGGTGCGGTGCCGCGCACGACGTTCGAGAAAGTGCAGGCCAATACGCTGGTCGAATACGGCCAGCATGACGGCGCGGGTTGCGACGCGGGCCATTTCAGCGCCGCCGAGCTGAAAGGGAATCTCGAATCGAACCAGCACTGGCACGAACATGCGACGTGCTTCCATTTGCGCGGTCGCGGCCTGGTGATGATTTCCAGCTGCGGCCATGGCGGCATGGTGAACGCAGTGCGTCAGGCGCAGAAAGTGTCGGGCATCCAAAAAGTGCACGCGCTGATCGGCGGCTTTCATCTCTATCCGGCGCAAGCGTCGTACGTGACCGAAGTCGCCCAGGCGGTAAAGGCGCTGCAGCCCGATCTGGTTCTGCCGATGCATTGCAGCGGTACGAACTTTGTCGCCGCCGCCCATGAATTGATGCCCGACCAGTTGATCACCTCGACGACCGGGAATCGTCTGACTTTGGGTGTCTGACGCGCCCTTCGCTTGGCAAGAAGCTCGCTTCCAGGCAGCTTTCCCCGAACCGCAGCAACGGCGGGATCGGGGGAGTCCAGGCATGGATCAGGCGCTGCAATTCACCTTGTCCTCTGGGTCGAGCCGCGTGCTCGATTGCGCTGCGGCCTATAACCGGGCGCATGCGTTCGACCCGGCAGCGCCGACGCCGTTCCAACTGCGCGTCTTCAATCACGCGGTGTTGATCAAGGACACGCCGCCGCCCGGCACCGTGTTTCCCGACAACGCATCCGGTCGGTTGCCGCCAGTCTGTACCAAACTCTATCTGCCGTTTGATCCCAACCAGCCGACCGATGGCGGGCGCACCATCGTCTACGGCACGGCTGCGTTTCGCACCGCGCTTGGCGAGCTGGTCGATCTCAAAGAACGCAGCGACGCGTTTGCGGCCGATTCAAAAGTACTTCGCATCTTCGACAAGCTGCCGACCCTGGCGCCGTTTCTGCTGCGCGACCGGTTCGAGATGGAAAAGATCCCGGTCGGCAAAGGCTATTTTGACGTTTCGGATGCGGAGTGGGAATCGATCGGGAATTTCATTCGCGGCCAGTTCGAGAAAATCTTCGCCGCCGTCTTTCCGGCCAAGAGCGATGAGGCGAAAGCCAAGCTCGATCGGCTGCTGGCGGTGTTGTGGCATCTCTCCGATCGTCCGGCGCTGGAAGAACTCGCCGACGCGTTTCAACTCGATCGCGCCACCTGCGACGAAAGCTTCTATGCCTGGAAAGGCGTTCTGTATTTCCAGCACGAACATGCGCGCGACCGGGCGCGCATGATGGAATTCATCACCTGGCTGCAGGGTCTGCGCAAATACGAAGACGCGCCGGGCCAGCGCGAACGCCAGGGCGTGCAGGCCGTCGCCGGCCATCTCCATACGTTCTGTTTCGAAACGCTGCGCGACATCGACAAACGCTTTGCGACCTATCAGGGCGCGTTCAACGATCTATTCGGCGGCGCCGGCGATCCGCGCGGCTTCATGAATTTCCTGCGCGATGCGTCGGGTCATTTTCAGGAACTCGGCATCGGCATCGCCAAGCTGCAGCATCTGGTCGAAATCTCGGATCGCACGACGGCCAAGATTTTCCGTCGCCGGCCGCAAGTGACGACGCTGATTCCGCTGCTGCGCACGATGGCGGATTTGACGTTGCAGCAAACGCCGGCCTGACGCCGGCGCTGCAAGGTCAGTCGGTCAGAACCCGGGCGGCGCGTAACTCGTCGCGCTCGGGAATCCACATACGTTCGAACGGCGTGCGCATGATCTCGTCGACCAGCGCATTGTCGAACCCGGCCGCTTCATAGGCTTCGCGCATGCGCGTCTGCAGCCGCTCCACCGTTGCCGGATCCATGCCGTTATAATTCGCGGTGTGAAACCCGATCTGCACGTCGGGACGCGCGCGCCGTTTTACGCCGCCGGCAAAGACGATGCTGCAGGCCGAAAAACACGTGCCGACCGCTTCGGTTTCGATGCCACGTTCGCGCAGGAACTGGCTGGCGCGCACCGCTTCGCCGACCCAGCCGCCGCCACTGGCGAGCTGCAGCACGCGCGCATGTGGATTGGCGTCGAACGCGCGACGCACCGCATCACTCGCACCGCGTTGGAACGAGCCGTGAAAGACGACGGCGCGGCCATGCCACGGGACTTGTACTTCGTAGGGTTCGGCCGCGGTTTCAGCGTGAAACGTGACCGGCCTGCCGCCGCGTAACGCGGCGCGCGGATCGACGCCGAATGGATGCAGGTCGCCGGCCAGCGCCGCGGTCGCTGCCGCAAGCACGGCCAATCCGGACAAAAGCCATAGGCGATGGGGGCGCTTCGACGTGGGGTGGGCGGGTATCGGCGTCACAGGAACTCAACTTTACAGCGACATAGGCAGTGCATGGAACCAAGACGCTGCGTCGCACCCAGAGGTTCCCGGCGTCCGCGCACCGCACCGATTGCTCGACCCGGAAGACGATATCCGGTACCGGTCGAGAAACAGGGACGGCACAAAAAATGACCAGCGTTACCCAAAACACGCCAATCGACGCGCGCGATGACCGCGTCTTTCTCGGCCACCCGCGCGGCCTCGCCTATCTCAGCTTTGCCGAGGTGTGGGAGCGTTTTTCCTATTACGGCATGCAGACGCTGCTGGTGCTGTACATGGTGCGGCAGTTGTTGCTGCCGGGACATGTCGAGAATGTTGCAGGCATCAACGGCCTGCGCGCCTTCGTCGAGAGCATGTACGGGCCGGTGTCGGTGCAAGCCTTCGCGTCGGCAATCTTCGGTCTCTATACCGGCCTCGTTTATTTGACGCCGATCTTCGGCGGGCTGATTGCCGACCGCGTGCTCGGTCGCAAAATGACGGTGACGATCGGTGCGATCTTGATGACCATCGGTCATTTCCTGATGGCGTTCGAAATGCCATTTCTGTTGGCGCTGCTGTGTCTGTTGTTCGGCGTCGGTTGCTTCAAAGGCAATATCGCAAGCCAAGTCGGTGCGCTGTACAAGCCCGGCGATTTGCGCGTCACCAGCGCGTTCCAGATCTATTACATCGGCATCAACGCGTCGGTGATCATCGCGCCGCTCGTGTGCGGCACGTTGGGCGAATTGGTGGGCTGGCATTGGGGATTCGGCGCTGCCGGTATCGGCATGTTGATCGGCCTCTTCGTCTATCGCGCCGGCAGCGGCTATCTGCCGGCTGATCCGTTGATCGAACGGCGCGCAGGCCGCACCGGTGCGCCGACCAAGTTGCGCAAAGGCGAAGGCAAGACGCTGACCTTGCTGGTCGTGCTGCTGCCGGTGCTGGCGTTGGGTGTCGTCGCCAACCAGCAGATCTTCAACGCGTACATCGTGTGGGCCGATCAGAGCGGATCGCTGCGGCTGTTCGGCTATCCGTTCCCGACGACCTGGTTGATCACGCTCGACGCAATCACCTCGACCGGCTTCTTGCTTGGGTGGGTCGTGTTCTGGCGCTGGTGGTCGAAGAAGCGGACCGAGCCGAACGAAATCACCAAAATGGCGATCGGCTATATCTCTAGCGTCAGCGGCGTGCTGGCTTTGGCGGCGGGTGCATTTATCAGCCAGCAAACCGGCGAAAAGGTCGGCATGTTGTGGCTGGTTGCGTTCCACGTGCTGAACTCGATCGGCTTCGGCAACGCCTTCCCGGCCGCGCTCGCGCTCTATTCGCGCCTGTCGCCGCCGGCGATCGGCGCGACGATGATGGGCGTCTTTTATCTGCACTTCTTCGTCGCCAACAATCTGGCTGGCCGTCTCGGCGGCTTTCTCGAAAAGATGTCAGCAACCGATTTCTGGTTGATGCATGCCGCGATGGTCGGCTTTGCCGGCATCGTGGTCTTGATCGTGCGCCAGTTCTTCGGTCATCTGCTGCTCGCTAGAAACGAGGCGCATTGATGGACGAAAAGCCGCCGCAGAAAGATGCGCCGAAGAAATATCGCGACGGCATCATCATTCCGCCGGAAGAAATTCTGGCACTGGTGGGCGCCTGCATTCTGATCGTGCGCGGCCGCATCAAACGTCCAAGCGACGCCGAACGCGGCGGTCGCAGTCTCGAAGCATGGCTGCGTGAATCGAGCGGCGTGCCGGAAGATGAAATCGAATGGGCGATGACCGAAGCCAAAGCGATGGAGCCGGCGGAGCGCGGCAAGATCGTCGGTCAGGCGCTGCCGGAATATGCCGGCAAGACGGCCTAGCTAACGGTACTGACGCTCCAGCTTGCGCTCATGATTTCGGGCGCGCGTTCGAGCTTGGCGACGACGTCGTCAAGCTCGGTCGCCTCGGCCGCGTGCGGCACGATTTCCGCGGCCAGTTCGATCGCCTCGTCGCTTTCTGACAGCGTTTCGATTTTGCGGATCGGGAAATGATGCGCGCGCAACATGCCGTGCAACAGGCTGCGCACCGCCGGGACTGACGATGGCGGACAGACTGCGTGAATGCGGTAATGCGCTTCGACCATCGCTTCATGCAGCGGCCGGCGGTTGATCCAATTGACCAGCGGCCGCAGCAACGTATTGCCCGCCAGAACCACGCCGGTCAGCAAAGCCGCTTCGGCAACCAGACGACAACCGCACAACGCACCGACTGCGGCTGTGCCCCACAAGGTCGCGGCGGTGTTGAGGCCGCGAATATTCGTGCCTTCTTTGACGATGACGCCGGCGCCGAGAAAGCCGATGCCCGAGACGACATAGGCGACGATCTGCGTCGCACCCTCGACGCCGCGTAGACGAAACCCAAGATCGGCGAAGGCGGCGGCTGCAACCGCAACCAGCACGTTGCTGCGCATGCCACCGGTGCGCTGGCGCCATTGCCGCTCGATCCCGATCAACAGCCCCATCACGAAGGCGAATAGAATCGCCGACGCGGTCAGCCAGAAGTTACCGAGATCGATGTTGGCGGCGTGCATCGGCTCCTACTTGCACCGATTCAGCGCGCGAAGGCAGCGAAATCCTTCACCAGCTCGGCCGCAGCCAGTTCGATCAACGCGCGGCCTTTCTCGGGCGTCGCCTGCGCCGGATCCGATCCCATCCGCCCGTCGGGATAGCGGCGGCGGAAATCGATCGCGTCATAGATCGGACCGGTCGGCGCGATCTTGGGCTCGTAGGCCGCTTGCTTCACGCCGTAGCCGGCTTGCGTCACCGCAACTTCGGCTGCGGTCGCGTGGCTGCCGAGTCCGACCGGAAATTGCTGTTCCGACAGACTCTGCACGCCTGGCAGTTCCCACCAATTGCGCTGCTTCAAAGCGAAATTGACCGGGCGCGACGCGAAGCTGGCGCTGGCATAGATCTCAGAAAAGGCCGCGTTGATGGTGGCGACGTTGCCGCCATGGCCGTTCAAGAAATAGATCCGTTCGAACCCGTGCTTGGTCAGCGAATTCACCCAATCGACGATCACCTGAATCATCGTCGACGGACGCAGGCTGATCGTGCCGGCAAAACCCAGATGATGCTGCGCCATACCGACGACGAAGGGCGGCGTGATCAGAATCTCGGCATGCTTCTGTGCTTCATGCGCGATCAGCTCGGGACACAGAAAGTCGGTGCCCAGCAAGCCGTTGGGTCCGTGCTGTTCGGTCGAGCCGATCGGAATCAGGACCGCTTTCGACGTCTTGAGGAACGCGTCGATTTCTTGCCAGGTCGAAATGTGCAGCAGCATAACCAATTTCCTACTTCTTACGCAGCAGCGCGAGCAAGCCCAACGCGAGGAGGACGGCGACGCCAGTGACCCAGTAGTGCTGGTCGATCGCTTTCCACGCGGCCCAGCTCCACAGGCTCGCCAACGCGAATTCGGCGAGCGCGATGCCCCAATGGCCTTTGCGCCGTGCGGCGAATTTTTTGCGGTCGCCGGGCTCGATGTACCAGACATTGATCAAGGCGCAAGAGATGGCGGCCGCGCTGCCGCAGACGAAGATGGCGACGCCGTAGTCGATTTCGACGAACGAAAGCCAGACCGACGCAGCGCCGAGAATTGCCAGCAGCGGTGCCAGCACGCCGATCGCTTTGGCGCGCGTGATGGTGGATTGATCGACGGGCGCCAGGCGTATCAAGTCCGGCGCATCTTCACCGGACTGCGCCAGCCACGCGACGCCGCCGGCGACCTGCGCGATCACGAAGACCAGGAACACCCAAAGCGCCGGGATTTTCTCGCCGTCGCCGATCTGGTTGCGGAACGCATACAGCGCCGGCGCGATCATCTGCAGCAACGGCCCCGACACGACGCCAAGCAGCAGCGCCGGATTGCGCAGGATCAACCGCCATTCCTTGCGCGCGAACAGCCCGACCAGATTGTGGGTGGCGAAGCGGATCGCGCCGCGCCTAGTTGCACGGCCGGCGCGCGCGGCGCGGGCCGAACTCGTCGCTGCAATCGCTGCGAACGCGCCGCCGAACCAGCGGCTGAACAACAACAGCACGATGCTGGCGCCGAGTAGCACCGCCAGCAGCGGCAGCGGCGGCGCCAGAACCAGCTCGCCGCTCCAGCGCAGAAAGGCCGGCGGGCCGCCGCCGACCATGAACCATTGTTTGCCCGCACTTTGAATCGCACCGCGCGGACCGAATCCGAGCTGCGATCCGAACGCCATCGTGAGGCCGAACAGAATGCCGACGACTTGGCCCAACGTCTGCGCGCGCCGCACGCCAAGAATGCGCACCAGTGCGACGCACAGCGGCATCGCAATGACGGTCGCGACGACGGCGATGGTCAGAACCAGGAGATACAGCGACAGCCAGTGCGCTGCGACCAGGATCGCCAGCATGTTGGCAAACGGCAGCACAACGATCGCCAGCGGCACGATCGCAACCGCAACGATGGCGAAGGCGCGTATCGCAAGCACGCGATGCGGCGACAGCGGCGACGAAAACAGCAAGTCGAGATCGTTGCGCAGAAACAGCGCGTTCAAGGTGCGTCCGATTGCGTTCATCACGGTCATGCCGAGCACGAACCAGAAGGCGGCACCGAGCAGCGGCAAGATGGGCGAAAAATCGAATTTGCCGGTGAGCTTGTTCTGCAGCAGCAGCGCGCCGCGGCTGATCGGATACGCGACCGCATGCATGACGACGAGGGCGATCCCCAACATGATCAGCAACCGCCATGGCTTTTTATTGACGCGCGCGGCCAGGCGCAGCTCGTGCCGCATCAACCACGGAATCGATCCAGGCATGAGCAGGTTCATGCGACGGCCGCGCTTTGTGAAATGGCCAGCGCCAGGAAGATGTCTTCCAACGTTGCGTCCTTGCGTCCGGTCTGGATGCGCAACTCGGCCAAAGTGCCCTGGGCGACCAGCGCACCGTCGCGCATGATGCCGACGCGATTCACCAGCCGTTCGGCGACGTCGAGAATATGCGTCGCAAGAATGATGGTGCAGCCCGCATCGGTGCGCGCCAGCAACAAGTCTTTCACCTGACGTTGGATGGCCGGGTCGAGTCCGGTTAGCGGCTCGTCCAGAATCAGCAAGCGCGGATCGTGCACCAGCGCACCGGCCAGCGAGACTTTCTGCTTCATGCCGCGCGACAGGGCGGCGCAACGCGTATCGCGCTGGCTCCACAAATCGAGACGGTCGAGCAAGGTGCTGGCGCGGTCGGCCGCTTCCTTGGCGTCGATGCGCCACAGCCCGGCGACGAATTCGAGATATTCGAGCGGCGTCAGTTGCTCGTAGAGCAACGGCTCGTCGGGCAGCCAGGCAAGTTTCTGTTTGGCTGCCGCAGGGTCTTGCAAGGCATCGATGCCGAAAATCTGGATCGCGCCGCGATCGGGCTTCAGCAGTCCAACCGTCATCCGCAGGGTCGTCGTCTTGCCCGCGCCGTTGGCGCCCAACAGGCCGTAAAATTCGCCAGGCCGAATTGCGAGATCGATCCCGCGGACTGCATTGGTGCCGTCAAAGCTTTTGGCGACGTCCTGCAGCAACAGCGCATGCGCCGCTTCGGTGCTGGTCTCTGGCCGGTCCATGAATCCCCCGAGGTCGAATCGAACGACAACCTGCCCGATTTTTCCGTGGGCTGGCGACTGCGCATGAAATTTAGACATCCGTTACCAGGACGGCGCATGGTCCGGGGCATGAGCGACCTCACGATCGCACAACGGCGCCAAGCGCTTCTGATCTGGCTGTTCGGGTTCGGCGTCATCGCGTCGATCTGGATCGCGTTCGCGTCCTTCCTGCTGCTCGACCGCAAGCAGCAGATCGAAGAGGCGCACCAATCGACCGGCGCCCTGGCAAGCGCGCTGGCCGAGCAGGTCGACCGGACATTCGCCGACGCCGACCGGCTGCTCCGGTTCCTGCGATCTGAGATGCAGCTGCGTCCGAACGTCAATCCGTTCATCCGTGCGCGCGAGCTGGGTCTGATCACCGACGCCTATACGCAGGCCGTTGTGGTCGACGAGCATGCCACCGGGCGCGCCTTTCTGGTGCCGCCGCCGGAATCACTGCCGCGCATGTTCGCCGATCGCGAATGGGTGCGCGTGACCGAAGCGATGACTGAAGACGCGGTCTTCGTCGACAAACCAATTCGCGGTCGCGTGCAGGGAAGATGGGCGATCAACATCGCGCGCCCAATTCTCGAGAACGGCATCCATAAAGGCGCCGTCGTCGTTGCGCTCGACCCGTTCGGATTCGCGCGCTTCTTCGATCGCATCAATCTCGGACCGGGCGGCAGCGCGCAGATTTTCGATCGCTTCGGCCAGTTGCTGTCGCGCTCGCGCCTCACCGACGAAATGCTCGAAGGCAAACGCCGTCTGTTGGTTCTGCCGGAAATGATCGCGCAGGACGAAACCGGCTATGTCGAAACACGGAGTCCGATCGACGGACTGCAGAAACTGATTTCGGTGCAACGTCTCGCAAGTTTTCCGCTCGGCGTTTCGGTCGGCTATAGCCGGGACGACGTGTTGGCGCCGGTCTGGCTGCGCGCGAAATATCTCGGCGCCAGTGGCGCGATCCTGACCTTGCTTTGCCTGATGGCGACGGCCGGTCTGTATGCGGGCCACAAACGCCGCGCCACTTTGGTCACCGCGCTTGCGGCGGAAACCGAGCGGCTGGGCGTGATCGAAAATCGCCTGCGCGACGTGATCGAGACGATGCAGGACGGCGTTGCCGTGTGGGACGGCGATGGGCGTCTCGTGCTGGCGAATTCGCCCTATCGCGCCTTCTTCGATCCGATCGGCCATTTGCTGCAACCGGGTTTGAACTGGCGCGCCTGGCGCCAATTCGTGCTGGGCAGCGGCCTGCTCGAAGCGGATGCAAGTTCGGGCGAAGAATGGTGGAAACTGCCGCCGTCGGAACGCAAGGAAGTGCGCGCCGAAATTCGTCTCACCAGCGGCGTCTGGCTGTTGTGCCGCGAAGCCGCGACCAGCGACGGCGGCGTGCTGGGACTGCGCACCGACATTACCGAATTGAAATTGCGCGAATTGGAATTGTCGGACTCGCATGCCGAGCTGCAAGCCAAGTCGGACGAGCTGGGGATGTTGGTGCGCGAAATCGAAACCGCGAAATGGCAGGTCGACCGCGCCTACGAAGCGCGCGGTCTGTTGTTGACCCATATCAGCCACGAGCTGCGCACGCCGATGACAGCGGTGATCGGTTTCGCAAAGCTGATTCAGGCGCGCACCTTCGGGCCACTCGGCGACGAACGCTATGGCGACTTCGTCGATCGCATCGTCGCCAACGGCGAACATCAAGTCGCGATCATCAACGACGTGCTGGATCTCGCGCGCGCCGAAGCCGGACGTCTGACCTTGACCGACGACACGGTTTCGCTGGACGCGCTGGTCGGTTGGGTGCTGCCGCAGATGCAACCGCTGGCCGATGCAGCCAAGATCATCCTGCAGCAGGGCCAAGTTGATCCGGTGCAAGTGCGCGGCGACGAAAAGCGTCTGCGCCAGGCGCTGCTCAACCTCATCGCCAACGCGATCAAATTCTCGCCCGCCGGCCTGATCACGGTCGACGCGCTGCGCCTCGAATCGGGCGAGGTGATGATCCGTGTCACCGACACCGGACGCGGCATCGATCCGGCCGATCTGGCGCGCGTGATGGAGCTGTTCGGCCAGGCTGGCGGCCCATCCGAAACCGTCGGCACCGGCGTCGGCCTGCCCTTGGTGCGCCGTCTGATCGAAGCGCATGGCGGACGGTTCGAACTCGCCAGCGACGGGGTGGGCGCCGGCACGGTGGCGCGCCTCTATTTGCCCGCATCCCGCCTCGCCGATGCCAGCGCCGAACGCCCGGACAGCGAACTCGACCGCCGCGCCCAGACCGACCGGCGCCGCGGCGTTCGTTAAGACGCTTCGCACCGCAGCAGGTCGTCCACCGGAAATTCCACGGCGTTAAGCTCGCGTCCGTATTGCTTGCGCGGCCGGTTTCTCTACCGTGCCGCTCGCAGAACGCGAATTTGGGAGCCGTAATGCCGGAATTGTCGCAAGGCGCCTGGATCGTCGTCGGAGCCGTTCTTTTCGGCCTGATCGCGTTGCCCGTGCTTGCCTTGTCGCGTCGTCGCAAGGCGCGCAACACACGCGTGATGGTGCGCCCGACGCAGGGCAAGAACACCGTGCCGAAGATTCGTGATTTTCGGGATTGGCTGCTCGAACAGACGCCGCCCTACATTCTCGTCTCGGGCGCCAAAGCCTCGGCGCGCTATTACGTCGGCTATCTCGACGGCGTCGCGTCGATCATCGCCCGGAATGACGGTGCCGATCCCGACACGATGGTGATCAAGACCATCGCCGCGATGGAAGCGATGAAGTTGCTGGGCGATCCCGGACAACGCGACAGCCAGCTGCAAGAAGGGCTGGAGCTGCTGGCGCAGGCGCTGTTGACCTCGCCGGGACAAAAAGGCCGTGCCGATGGCATGGCCGACGCCGAAGTCGCGGTCAAAGCCGCGCAGCTGCACGACACCGCGCATTTCGAACGGTTTGCAGCGCATTTCGAATTCAAGTTTCCGACAGCGGCGGCCGCCACCGTTGCATCGCAGGCGACCGCGCCGTAAGCGCTGTCCCTCGTTCGTTTTTCTTTTCGCGAGACGCCTATGCCGAGTTTCGACGTCGTGTCCAAGACCGATCTCAATGAGGTCGATAATGCGCTGGCCAATATTGGCCGCGAAATCGGCACGCGGTTCGACTTCAAGGGCGCCGACTGCAAGTTCGAACGCGAAGAATCGGTGCTGACGTTGCACGCCGACGACCCGCCCAAAGCCAAGCAGATGCACGAATTGCTGATGACGCATTTCGTGCGCCGCAAGATCGATCCCAAAGTGCTGGACTTCAAAGACGAAGAGCGCGCCTCAGGCGACCGCGTGCGCCAGCAGATCGTGATCAAGCAGGGGATCGACCGCGAACTCGCCAAGACGATCACGACTGCGGTCAAACAATCGAAGCTGAAAGTCCAGGCGTCGATTCAGGGCGACGAAGTGCGCATCACCGGCAAAAAGCGCGACGACCTGCAAGAAGCGATTGCGATGCTGAAAGGGCTGAAGATCGAACAGCCGCTGCAGTTCGTGAACTTCCGCGACTAAGCCACCGACGAAACGCGCACCCGTCCGTGCGCGCCGGGTTCGCACTGCATCGTCAATTTGTCGGTAGCCCGCGTCTGCACCGCCGCAAGCTGCGACGCTTCGAGCGCGATCGGCACGTCCCCAAGATCGGTTTTCAGCAGGCCGCGTATTTCCGCACCGGCTTTGCGCAGCGACGTCATGTCCAACGTGCCGCTCAAGGCAAATTGCGCGGGCAAGCTGCCGTCTTTGCTGGTCGCTTGAATCAAAGTTCGGAAGGCGGCGAGACCCAGCAAATCCGATGCATCGATCGCATCGGGACTGCTGCGCAATTGTTTGGCAAGTTCCTGCATGCGGTTTGCGGTTTCCGCGATGCCTTGTTTGGCGCGCGCGCCGCGCCCGTCGGCGGTTGTGCTGCCGGGCCAGATATGGTGCGCGACGGCAATCGCAATCTCGTTGAGCTGCGCGCCGATGCGAACGCTGTCGTCGCTCTCCGATCTGGATTCGCCGTAGGCGCTGGCCAGGTGGCGCAGCGCGGTCGTCTTGCCGATATGATAAATATCGATGTCGTCGGACGGGCCGATCAACGTCACTTGCCGTGCCGCCAACACCAGAACTTCGGTGCGGCCGTCGGCGGCCAGCAACGGGCTGCTCATCATCGCGCGGCGAAACTCACCCGATGCCTGCACCAGCAAGTTGGCCGGTTTGTTGGCCATGATCTCGACCTGAAAGCGCAACCGATCTTCGTTGTCGTAGATCAGCACCGGATCGCTTTTGGTGAACACGACCGCGATCGGACCGGTGGTCGAACGCGGCAAGGTCGCGATTGCGCCTGAGACAAGCTTAATGGCCATGATGCGCGCAGCTTCGTGGTCGAATCTCTTCCGGTCAACTGGTGTCCGCTTCTTGGATTTGAAGTTTGCCTCGGTGTGTGTCCCGAGATGGGACAAACTTCAAATCCAGCACACTAGCGCGCGGTCGGCGCCGGTTCGTTTGCACCCGCATCGGCCCGTGCACGCGGCGGTGCGTTCTTCACGTAGCGCTCCATCCAGCCGTTCATTTCCCACAACGTATGCAGCGTCGATTCACGGCCGCGATAGCCGTGCGGTTCGTTCGGCAGCACGACGTAACGCACGGTCGCGCCATTGCCTTTCAGCGCGGCATAGAAACGTTCGCTTTGGATCGGGAAGGTGCCGGAATTGTCGTCGGCGCCGCCATGGATCAGCAGCACCGGCGCTTTGATCTTCTGCACATAGGTGAAGGGCGACATCTTTTGGTAGGTGTCGGTCGCCTGCCAGTAGGTGCGTTGCTCGGCTTGGAATCCGAACGGCGTCAAGGTGCGGTTGTATGCACCGGACCGTGCGATGCCGGCGCGGAACAGATCGGTATGGGCCAGCAAATTCGCGGTCATGAACGCGCCGTAGCTGTGACCGCCGACGGCGATCCGGTCGCGGTCGGCAACGCCCATTGCAACCACCGTATCGACCGCCGCTTTGGCGTCGTCGCGCAGCTGTTCGATATAGGTGTCGTTCGGCTCGGCGCCGTTCACGCCGATGATCGGCATGCTGGGTCCGTCAAGCACGGCATAGCCTTGCGTGACCAGAAACAGATGGCTGATCCCTTGCGGGCGCGTGAAGCGGTTCTTGGCGCGGTCAACGACCTGCCCCGCGACCGCGGCGTCAGTGAATTCGGTCGGATAGGCCCACAACAACGTCGGCAACGGACCGTCGCGCTTCGGGTCATACCCCGGCGGCAGATACAGCGTGCCGCTCAACGCGACGCCGTCGGCGCGCTTGTAGGCGACCGTCTGTTTCTGCACGCCGGCAAATTGCGGCATCGGATCGGCGAACTGCGTCAATTGCCGCGGCGCGTCGGTGGCGCCGGTTTTGCGCACGAAATAATTCGGCGGCTGCGTCGCGCTCTGGCGCTGGGTCAGCAGCAAGGTGCCGGCATCGTCCAACACGCCGGCGACGATCTCGTGCACCGACTCTTCGTTGGCGGTCCAGATTTTGTTCACCGCACCTGTATCGAGCGCCATCTGCGCCAGGAACGGATGATCGCCGTCGCGCGCGGCACCCAGCCCCGCGGTCAGCACGCTGTTGCCGTCCGATGCGAACTGCATTACCGGCCGACCAGCTGCGTTTTGTTTGAGGACCGGCGTGCCCGGATCCTTGTATTGGTCCTGCGCATTGCGCTCGAACCAGATGCGTGACGTGCCAGGCTTGCTGGGATCGACCAGCAACCGCGTTTCGTGGCGCGTCTTGAACCAGCGCGTCATCACCATCGCAACGTCGTCGCGACCCCAGACAGTGGTGACGTAGCGTTCTTTGACGTCGGTCAGCGTGCGCGGCGCGTCCTTGAACGGCGCGTCCTGCAACAAGACGCGGTCGTGCATCGGCACGTCGCGTGCGGGGTCGCCGCCGTCCTGCGCTTCGGCCCAGACCAAGGTTGCGGGCGCGTCGTTGCGCCACGACACGTTGCGCGGTCCAGGCGCGACTGAATCGCGTGCAGTCGACAAATTGTCGATCAACGGACGATCGACGACGCGATGTTCGACTGTGCCGGTCGCGCTCCACACCGCGATTTCGGTCGGGAAGAAATTCGACGGCACGACGTAGCTGAACGGGCGCTTGTTCTGCGTCACCAGCAGATGCTTGCCGTCGGGCGACAGGCTGTACGCAGCAATCAGGCCGGCTTTACCGATCGGTTGCAGCGCGCCGCCTTTGATGTCGACGCGCGCCAGCTGCGAGGTGAAGTAATAGTCGAACAGCGCCTCGTCGTGCGCGTTCTCCAACAGATCTTCGTAGGTCGGGTTGGGCGCAACGCGACCGAGATTTTCCTGCACCGTAGGACCGTCAGGCGCGGTCGAGCGTTGCGGCGGTGCTTTGCGATCGGCCTTCACGCTGGCGACGATGAAGCCCGAACTGTCGCGCAGCCAGATGAACGGCGCGTCGAAGGTCGCGTTCAGCACCGCGCCTGTCACGCGACGCGCCTGCGCGGTCGCGACGTCGGCGACCCACAATTCCAAGCCGTTGGCTGCTTCGGCGACGAAAGCGAGATGCTGGTTGTTGGGTGACCAGGCCGGATCGGCGAAGCGCATTTTGGCCGGCAGTGCGACGCGTTTCACCGTGCCGCTTTGCATGTCCTGGAATGACATTTCGGTCAGCCAGTTCATCCGGATTTCGGCTTGGCCGTTGGTGCGCGGATTGATGCGGTGTCCCGCCAGACGAAGGATCGGCTGGCCCAGCGCCGCAACCGTCGGCAGGTTTTCGCGGCCAAGGATGCCCAGGATCTTGCGGTCGCCGCTCACGATCACGCGCGGCGTCGGCGTCGCGTCGATCATGGCTGCGATCGGCGCCGGCGGTGTTTGATACTTCGTCTCTGCTGCTTGTGCGGCAGACACCAACGCAACGACGAGCACCAGCGGCCGGGCGAACTGCAACATCATCGGAAGATCCTTCGCGGGTTGACGGGAGGGATCTTATCGAAAGGACCGTTACCTGCTAGCGCCGCGCGCGCAGGAATTCGAGAAAAGCTTTCAGCCCGGCCGGGATCTGGCGCCGCGACGCGTAATAGAGAAATGGGCCGGGGAATTCCTGCTGCCAGTCGCGCAGTACTTCGACCAAGCGCCCGTCTTCGACCGGCGCGCGCACGAATCCTTCGAACGTCGACAAGAAGCCAAGACCCGCAATCGCCGCGTCGATTTTGGTTTCGATGTCGGTGCAGACCAGGCGCGCGTCGGGGCGGAAATGCGTGACCGTGCCGTCGCGCTCGAATTCCCAATCGGGCCGCGCCCCGCCCAGAAACTGATGCTGGATGCATGGCGCACCGATCAGATCGTCGGGCTTGCGCGGCGTGCCGTGCGTCGCAAGGAACGACGGCGCAGCGACCAGCGCAAATCGCTGCGGCGCGCCGAGCGGCACTGCGATCATGTCGCGCGCCAGATGCTCGCCATAGCGCACGCCGGCATCGAATCCCGCCGCGACGATGTCGATCAGCGAATTGTCGACCACCAGTTCGACCTTGATGCGCGGATGCGCTGCCATGAAGTCGATCAGCAGCGGCGCCAGCGTCAAGCGTACGCCCGGCGTTGGTGCGTTGATGCGCAACGTGCCGCTCGGCGTATCGCTCAACGCGCGTGCGCGTTCGACCGCGGTGTCGATCTCGGACAAAGCCGGCGTCAATCCCGCAAGCAGCGATTCACCGGCCGCGGTCAGGCTGACGCTGCGCGTCGTGCGATTGAGCAAGCGCACGCCCAGCCGTTCCTCCAGCGCGCGCACCCGTTCGCTGAGACTGGAGGTCGAAAGGCGCAATTCGACCGCGGCGCGCCGAAAAGACCGGTAGCGGGCGACGCTGGCGAACAGGGTCAGGTCGGCAAGGTCCGGCGTCATTGTCCGCTATTCCGGATAGTTCATACGGATTTGTACGGCTTATCGGATGCAAGCGCGAGGCCGATCTTCCGGTCACCTTTTGCCAGTCACCTTTTGGGAGACCTCAGATGGAACGCCGCACCTTGGGCCGCACCGGCCCGCAAACCTCCGGCCTCGGCCTCGGCACGATGGGCATGTCGGATTTCTACGGCCCCGCCGATCGCCAGGAGAGCATCGCGACGCTGCACGCCGCACTCGACGCAGGCATCACTCTGCTCGACACCGGCGATTTTTACGGCATGGGCCACAACGAGATGCTGATCGGCGAAGCGCTGCAAAGCCGCGCGCGCAATCAGTTGTTGTTGAGCGTGAAGTTCGGCGCGCTACGCGACGCCGACAAAGGCTTCCTCGGCTACGATTCGCGTCCGGCCGCGGTGAAAAACTTTCTCGCCTACAGCCTGCAGCGTCTGCGCACCGACTATATCGACATCTATCGTCCCGCCCGTCTCGATCCCAACGTGCCGATCGAAGACACGATCGGTGCGATTGCCGACGAGATCAAAGCTGGCCGCGTGCGCCAGATCGGTCTCAGCGAAGTCAGTGCCGCCACGATCCGACGCGCCCATGCGGTGCATCCGATTGCCGATCTGCAGATCGAATATTCGCTTCTGTCGCGCGATATCGAACGCAATGGCATTCTTGCAACCTGCCGCGAGCTTGGCATCGGCATCACTGCCTATGGCGTGCTGTCGCGCGGCCTGATCAGCGGCCACTGGTCGAAAGACCGCAGCGGGCAAAAGGATTTCCGCGCGCTCAGCCCGCGCTTCCAGGGTGAAAATCTCGATCACAATCTGGCGCTGGTCGATGCGTTGCGCGCACTTGCCGATGCGCGCGGTATCACGGTGGCGCAGATCGCAATCGCCTTCGTTCTGTCGCGCGGCGACGACATCGTGCCGCTGGTCGGCGCGCGCCGTCGCGACCGGTTGCAAGAAGCGTTGGGCGCCTTGGCAGTGAAATTGTCGAGCGACGATCTTGCCAAGATCGAAGCGGCTATTCCCGCCGGTGCGGCTGCAGGCGCGCGCTATCCCGAAGCACAGATCGCGCATATGGACAGCGAACGCCCTTTCAACGAGGTTGCGTAGCGATTCACGCGAGGAACGAGATGGCCGACGACGACGAAGAAATCACCCACGACAGCAACGGGACCAAACTCAGCGACGGCGATTCCGTCACGCTGATCAAGGACCTCAAAGTCAAAGGCACGTCGGTCACGTTGAAGCGCGGCACCTTGGTCAAGAACATTCGTCTCACCCACGACACGGCCGAGATCGAATGCAACGCCGACAAGGTCAAAGGGCTGGTGCTGCGGACCGAGTTTTTGAAGAAAGCCTGATCCGCCGCTGAATCTCCAGCCACCGCACGGCCAGATGCATCGCGTCGTCACCGGCGCGATGCGTGGCGGGGCGCTTCGTCGTTGCAACTTCGCGCGCCGCGCGCAGCAAGGCTTCGTCGCCGTGCGCGACGCGCATGCCAAGCTCGTCGAGATCGATCATCACCGGCGGTGCCGGTCGCGCCGGCAACTGATCCAGCAAGACGCGCCACCAATGCCGGTCGTAGCTGGGTGCGTCGCCGATTACGACCGCATCGCCGATCAGGTCGCGCGTACGTGCCGCGGCTGCGATCGGCGCCAGTCCGCGCACAAGTTCGTCTTTGTTGATCTTGTGGATGCGCGCGGCTTCGTCCGACCAGGCGCCGGGCACGTCCCATTCCGGTGCGGTGCGGATCAGAAACGAACCGCTATCGGTCAAACGATCGCCGACCACGCGCTGCCAGCCGAATTGGATCGGATAAGACCGTTTCTGATTCAGCGACGAGGCTTCGAAATCGACGAATAGAAGCGGCGCACCGGCAAGTGCGCGGTCCAGCAGGGCTTCTTCATGTTCGCGATACGACCCCATGCAGCGCCAACGGACCAGCGCCGATTTGGTTCAGCGCAGCACGATCCAGGCGGGCGCGTGATCGCTGGCATGGGGTTCGCCGCGCACCGCTTTGTCGACGCCGGCTTCGTGCAGGCGCGGCTGTAGTTTTTGGTTCAGCAGCAGGTGATCGATGCGCAGCCCGGCATTGCGCTCCCACCGTTGCCGCTTGTAATCCCAGAATGTGTAGAGCGGCGGGTCGGGATGCAGCGTCTGGATCGCGTCGATCCAGCCTTGCGCCAACAGCCGGCGATAAGCGTCGCGCGCTTCGGGTTGCAACAGCGCGTCGTTGTTCCAGGATCGCGTCGGATAGATGTCGGCGTCGGTCGGCACGACATTGTAATCGCCCGCAAGCACGATCGGTGCGCCGGTTACGTTCAACGCCATGGCGTGGCGCTGCAACCGCTGCAGCCAGGCCAGCTTGTACGTGAATTTCGGACCGGGCTGCGGATTGCCGTTGGGTGCATAGAGCGATGCAACCAGCACGCCGTTCACCGCAGCTTCGATATAGCGTGCTTGCGAGTCATGGTCGTCGCCGGGTAGGGCGCGCCGTGTCAGCACTGGTGCTTTGCCGCGCGATAGAATCGCGACGCCGTTCCAGCTTTGCTCGCCGATCCACACCGCTTCGTAGCCTGCTTCGCGCAGTTCTTTGGCCGGGAAGGCGCGGTCGGTCGATTTCAGTTCTTGCAGACAGACGACATCGGGCGCTGCCGCGTCCAACCACTGCAGCAGGTTGGGCAGGCGCCGGTTGACGTTGTTGATGTTGAAGGTCGCGATTTTCACGCGAAGAAAAGCGGGCGGCGGAACGCGATGGTTCCGCCGCCTGCCGGTTCAGACGATTACCAGCGGTCGTTGATCTCGAGACGCAGACGCTGCGCCAGGGCGCGCAACTCGTTGTCGAGACGTTCGCGTTCGCCCGCCGTGACATAGCGGTCGGCCAAAGCCTGCCGCTCCATGCCGGCCAGACGATCGCGCTGAATCGTCAGGCTGCGTGCTTCGCGCGGGCTCAGATCGCGATTCATCTTGGCTTGGTCGAGACGCGCCGAGATCTCGTTCAGACGACGGTCGAACCGTTCGACCCAGCCGCGCGTGTCGAAATACGGACGTTCGTAGCCACGATCGTAGGCGCGATCGGGGCCGCGATCGCGCCAAGGCTCTTGCGCCAGCGCTGCGGTGGTCGCCATCGGGAGGAAGAACAGGCCGAGCGCGAAAAGGCGCTTCCAGTTTTGCATGTCGGGCACTTTCAGGATTTCAGGTGGGTACGCTGTAAAACGTCACCTCCGGTCCGAACGTTCCGTTTTTTATGTGTAGGCGTCCCGCATCACCGCGATGTCACGCAGCTTGGCGTCGAAGCGCGACCAGTCATCGTCGGCGGCGATCGGGGCCCAGATTGCCTCGACTTCATCGATCAACATCGTGCAGGGCGTGTCGCGGCGGAAATAGTCGTGGTCGACGTCGCTGCGCGGCGCGAATTTGGCGAGCGTCGCGCGCAGCGGTTCGTAGAGCGGATTTGACGAACGTCCGCCGCGAAGATCGAACCAGGCTTGCTCGAACGGGACTTTGCTGTCGGCGAGAAAGCGCCACATGGCCAGCGCCAAGCTGCGATCTTCATCGTCGCCCGCCGATAGCAGGCCGAGACGATGCAAGGTGCGCGCGGCGAATTCGCGTTGCAGTTCGGGTTGAAACGCATCCAACGCCGATTCAAGCGCCGCTTGGTCCGACAGCGGCAGCAGACATTCGGCCAGCCGAACCAGATTCCACAACAAGGTTTCGGGCTGGCGGCCGAAGGCGTAGAGGCCGCTTTCGTCGAAATAGGCGGCAGTGAACGCGGGATCCAGCACGGGCAGAAACCGCCACGGGCCGTAATCGAAACTCTCGCCGGTCACGTTGATATTGTCGGTGTTGAGCACGCCGTGCACGAAGCCCGCCGCCATCCATTGCGCACCCATGCGGGCAACGCGCTTGGTCACGGTCTCGAGAAACGCAGCCGCGGTTTCGCGCACCGTCGCGCGCGACGCTTCGGGGAGATAATGCTGCACCGTGTGCGCAAGCAGTCGTTCGATCGCGTCGTTCTGCCGGTCATAGGCAAAGCGTTGGAACGTGCCGATGCGAATATGCGAATGCGAAAGGCGCACCAGCACCGAAGAACGTGTCGGCGACGGCTCGTCACCGCGCCATAGGCTTTCGCCGGTTTCGATCAGGCTGAAGCTTTTCGACGTCTCGACGCCAAGCGCTTCGAGCATCTCGGTCGCCAGCACTTCACGCACGCCGCCTTTCAAGGTCAGTCGTCCGTCGCCTTGGCGCGACCATGGCGTTTGTCCGCTGCCTTTGGTGCCCAGATCGAGCAAGCGCCCGTCGCTGAGATCGTGCAGCTGCGCGAACAGAAATCCGCGCCCGTCACCAAGCTCGGGATTGTAGGTGCGGAATTGATGCCCGTGATAGCGCAACGCCAGCGGCCGTTCGAAACTTCCCGGCAGCGGTTCGAACTTGCCGAAATGCCGGATCCAGTCGTCGTCGCTGAGCGCACCCAGCCCGACCCGCTCGGCCCAACGCTGGTTGCGATGGCGCAGCGTGTGGTGCGGGAACGTCGCCGGCGCCACCACGTCGAAGAAAGCGGGGCCGAGATCGGCGTGCGTCGTGCTGGGGCGGTGAGTCGGCATCGAGGTCGCGAACCTAGCAGATCGGTGTCGCGGCTTTTTACGATTTCAATCTGCGCCCTGCCGTCGCGGGCAGGATTCAGCCAAAGGCACAAAGCCTGCTTTCTGTTCCATCCGCCTGCTCGCTCCAGGAGGATTCGATGAAACATCTGCTTTCGCTTACTGCGCTGCTGGTCGCCTTCGCAGCACCCGCTTCGGCATCAATCATCGGCGTCAGTGCGCTTCCGGGCGCCAACGATCACATCGCCTGGTCGGAATTCGGCGGCGACGGGACCGGGATCAGTACGCCCGACACACGCCTTTCGGCCGGCGGTCACACAGTCGGCGTGCATGCCTCGGACGGGATTTTGCGCGTCGCGCTCGAAGGCACGTCGCACAGCGGCGGCTTTACTGCCGGCACGTATTTGTTGACGCATAGCGGTACCGACGATCGAGTCTGGATCAGCTTCGACGACCAGACGGTGCGCGGTGTCGGCTTTCACATCGAGCCAAACGCGACCGGCGCCTTCACCGCGACGCTGATCGCGCACGCAACCGACGGCAGCATCCTCGGCAGCGCGACCTTTCCCGGCACCGCCACCACGACGTCGGACGGCACCGCGCCGTTCGCTGGCCTGTTGTCGGATTCGTTCGACATCGCCTGGGTCGAATTCAGCGTCACCCAGCCGGGCAGCGAATTCCCGTTCGGCGCCAATCTGACGATCGATACGGCGGTCTTTATCGAACGCGCCGCTGCGGTCCCCGAACCGGCGTCGCTGCTGCTGCTGGCCGGCGCGCTGGTCTTGTTTTTTGCGGTGGTGCGGACGCGTTCTTGCGCCTGACGCAACCGCAGTGCATGAGCGGTTTCTCTCCGGCAGCGAGAAGGAACCGCGCGATGGCTGATGAGCTGGTCTTCTATACCAACCCGATGTCGCGCGGCCGCATCGCGCGCTGGATGCTGGAAGAGGTCGGCCAGCCCTATCGCACCGAGCTGCTCGACTACGGCACGACGATGAAGGCGCCCGCCTATCTCGCGATCAATCCGATGGGCAAAGTCCCCGCGATCAAGCATGGCGATACGGTCGTGACCGAAGGGGCCGCGATCTGCGCCTATCTCGCCGACGCGTTTCCTGCTGCTGGCTTGGCGCCGGCGCCGACCGATCGCAAACGCGGCGACTATTATCGCTGGCTGTTCTTCGGTGCCGGTCCGGTCGAAGCAGCGGTCGTCAACAAGGCGATGGGGTTCGAAGTGCCGGAAGAACGCCGGCGCGCGATTGGCTACGGTTCGCTCGACGCGGTGCTTGACGTGCTGGAACGCGCGGTTGCCAAAGGTCCCTATCTGCTTGGCGACACGTTCAGCGCCGCCGATGTTTATCTCGGCTCGCAAATCGGCTGGGGCATGATGTTTGGCACGATGGAAGAGCGGCCGGGTTTCAAAGACTATTACGCCCGCATCTCGTCGCGTCCGGCAGCGTTGCGCGCGACAGAGATCGACGACGCGCTCATGCCGGCAAAGCCGGCATGACACGATTTGATGCCGGCGTAGCCGGCGCGCCGCCGAAAAAATAACCGATTTGTTTTTGGAGGTTGCGCCCAGCGCAACCTCATTGCGGGCAACAGGTGTGAAATTCGGCAACCAAGCGGCGTTTGCTTGGTTGCACCTGCATCGACTCGGATTTTCGAGTCCGAACTTGGCAGGTAGCGCGATGATTCACGCCGAACCGCAAGATTTGCAGGCCGCACGCCTGTTGCGCCGATCGCTGGGCGACGACGCCGAACGCTGCGTGCTGGAAACCATGCTGCGCGCCTTTTCCTGCGGCGAGACCCAGGTCGGATTGCGCTGGGCGACGGTGGCGGTGCTGCTGAACGCACCCGGACTCGACGACGTGCCGCTGGGCCAGCCGACGGTGGTGGATGACGACGACCACACGGCCAGCGGCTTCGTCACGACGATTCACACGCAACGGCGCGCTTTTCCCGACGCCTGACGCGCTGCGGCGCGACCCGCGACGTTGGCGACCGGAACGCGGTGGTGCGCCACGCGCTTCCGCTCATATGAAATTTCGCCGCCAGACATCCGCTATGCCCGCAGGCCTGTTCGCGCTTGCCGCGGGCTTTCTTGCTACCCGCGCGCTGCTCGAAGCGCGCCGCGCCAAACGGGCGGCGCGCGATTTCCCGCCGCGCGGCCGGATGATCACGGTGAACGGCGTCAAGCTGCACGTCGTCGAGCAGGGCGACGGCGGATCGCCGATCGTGCTTCTGCACGGCAATGGCGCGACCACCGAAGATTTTCGGTTGAGCGGCCTGCAAGATCAGCTTGCACGGACGCATCGCGTGATTTCGATCGACCGTCCCGGCTTCGGTTTCAGCGAACGGCCGCGCGGTCGCTGGTGGGACGCGACGGCGCAGGCACGGTTGATTCAAGACGCGCTCGATCAGTTGGAGATCGAACGACCGATTCTGGTCGGACATTCCTGGGGCACGCTGGTCGCGCTGGCGATGGCACTGACCCATCCGGATCGTGTCGCCGGGCTTGCGCTGCTGTCGGGCTATTATTTCACCGAACCGCGGCCCGCAATTCTGCCGATGCTGCCAAGCGCGTTGCCGGTGATCGGCGACATACTGCGCTACACGCTGTCACCGCCGCTGACGCGTGCGTTGCGGGGGCCGGCTTATCGCAAACTGTTTCGCCCGGCACAGGTGACGCCGCGCTTCGAGCATGAATTTCCGTTGGCGCTGGCCGCACGACCATCGCAGCTTCGCGCCGTCGCGGCCGACACCGCGACGATGATGCCGAGCGCCGCACGCCTGCAGCATCACTATCGAACGCTGCACATGCCGGTCGCGATCGTCAGCGGCGATGGCGACCGGATCGTCGACCCAGCCGTGCATGCCGAGCGGCTGCACACGGCGATTGCGGGCAGCGCGCTCACCATCATTCCGGGTGCCGGCCATATGGTGCATCACAGCGCGTCGGCCGCGGTACTGCGCGCGATCCAGGATCTTGCCGAGCGGATCGACGAGGACGGCTTCGCCCACGCGCAGCAGAACAAAGAAGAACGGCTTCTTTCGGTCGTTGCGACCTAAGGACAGTTTCACAGCGAAGCTTGGCGATCCGTGCAATTTCGCTAGGCTCGCGCTCCATGAACCTGTCCCGCCCCGTCCGCGCGTTGCGCGGTCTCGTCCCCGCGCTGCTGCTTGCCGGCTGCGCCACGCAACCAGGCGCCATCTTGTCGTCCAAGACCTATCCGGTCGAAGAACGATCGGTCGCCGATCTGCAGCGCGCGTTGCGCGAAGGTGCGGTGACGTCGGAACAGCTCGTCGCTGCCTATCTGGCGCGGATCGACGCGATCGATCGCAACGGTCCGAAGCTGAACAGCGTGATCGCACTCAATCCTGACGCGGCCGAAGATGCGCGCGCGCTGGATGCGGAGCGCAGAAGCGGCAAGCTGCGTGGGCCGTTGCACGGCATTCCGGTGCTGCTCAAAGACAATATCGAATCCAAAGACAAGATAGCGACCACAGCGGGTTCGTTGGCGCTCATCAACAATTTCGCCGAACGCGATGCGCCGGTCGCCGCCCGCTTGCGCGCAGCGGGCGCGGTGGTGCTTGGCAAAACCAACCTGTCGGAATGGGCGAATATCCGTTCGACCCATTCGACCAGCGGCTGGAGTGGCGTCGCCGGTCTGACGCGCAATCCGTACGCGCTCAACCGCAACGCATGCGGATCCAGCTCGGGTAGCGGCAGCGCTGCTGCGGCGAGCCTCGCCACCATCACAGTCGGCACCGAAACCGACGGCTCGGTGACATGCCCCTCGTCGCTTGCGGGTCTGGTTGGTTTGAAGCCGACGGTCGGTCTGGTGCCGCGCACCGGAATCATTCCGATCGCCAGCAGCCAGGACACTGCTGGACCGATGACGCGCAGCGTGACCGACGCGGCTGTGATGTTGACGGTGATGGCGGGCAGCGACGCGCGCGACGCCGCAACCAAAGATGCCGACAAACACAAGACCGATTTCGCTGCATTGCTGCGCGCCGACTCGTTGCGCGGCAAACGCATCGGCGTGTTGAAGCAGGAAGATCTGCTGCCGGGTTTGCGCAGCGTATTCGAACGCGCGCTGGGCGACTTGCGCGCGGCCGGCGCGGTGCTGATCGAAGTTGCAACGCCGAAGACGGGCGGCAAAGTCGGCGACGCTGAGCTGGTGATTCTGCTGACCGAACTCAAAGTCGAGCTGAACAAATATCTCGCCAGCACGCCCACCCGCGTGGCCACGCGCAGCCTGGCCGACGTGATCGCGTTCAACCGCGCCCAAGCCCCCTACGAGATGCGCTATTTCGAACAAGAGCTGTTCGAGAAAGCGGAGAAGACCGGTGGGCTGAAGGACAAAGACTATCAAGCGGCGCGCGCGACGATCGCCAAGCTTGCTGGCAAGGAAGGTCTCGATCGTCTATTCGCGCAGCATCGGCTCGACGCCATTGTTGCACCGACCGCGGTGCCAGCCTGGACCACCGATCTCGTCGACGGCGACAACGCGAAAGAATTCGCCAGCATGTGGCCTGCGGTGCTGGGCTATCCGCATCTGACCGTGCCGATGGGGCTGGTGCACGAGCTGCCGGTCGGCCTGTCCTTCGTCGGAAAGAAATGGGACGACGGCAACATCCTCAGCTACGGCTTCGCCTACGAGCAGCGGTCCAACGCCCGCGTCGCACCGACCTATAAAGAGTCGGTACTGCCGTAGCGGGCACAAAAAAACGGGGGCCCGAAGGCCCCCGCTCAAGGATCTGATCTGACGGATCAGGACTCTCGGGCTGGGTGCCCGCGGGTCAGTCCATCAGACGCTGTGTTAGGTAGGTATATTCCAACGCCGCGCGGGTCGCGCGTTCGTTGAGATTGGCGGCGGCGGCGTGCCCGCCATCGATATTCTCGTAATAGATATAGTCGTAGCCCATCTCCTTCAGACGGGCCGCGGCCTTGCGGGCATGGGCCGGATGCACGCGATCGTCCTTGGTCGAGGTCTCGATGAAGACGGTCGGGTACAGCTTGCCCGGCTTGAGGTTCTGGTACGGCGAATAGCTCTCGATGACTTTGCGCTCGGCCGGATTGGCCGGGTCGCCATATTCGCCGACCCACGACGCACCGGCACCGATATGCGTGTAGCCGATCATGTCGAACAGCGGCACCTGGATGATGATGGCGCTGTAGAGTTCCGGGTGTTGCGTCAACGCAACGCCCATCAACAGGCCGCCATTCGATCCACCGACGATGCCAAGTTTGCGCGGGTTGGTGATCTTGCGCTTGATCAGGTCCTGGCTGACCGCAAAGAAATCGTCGTAGACGCGCATCCGGTCCAGCTTCAGACCCGCATTGTGCCAACGCGGTCCGAATTCACCGCCGCCGCGAATATTGGCGACGACGAAGACGCCACCTTTTTCCAGCCACAGCTTGCCGCGCTCGCCCGAATAGGCGGGCGACTGGCTGATCTGGAAACCGCCGTACGCGTTGAGCAACGTCGGTGCGTTGCCGTCGAACTTCAAATTCTTCGAACGCACGACGAAATACGGAACCTTGGTCCCGTCTTTCGACGTCGCCCAGAATTGCTCGACCACCTGGTTCGACGCGTCGAATTTGGCCGGCAACGATTGCAGCTTCTCGGCCTTGCCGGTTGCCGCATCGACCAACCACTGGCTGCTCGGCTGCAGGAAGGACTGCGCGGACAAAATCACCTTGTCGCCGTCTTCTTCGGTCGACTCGATCTTCAAGGTCGAATCCTTCGGCACGTCGAGACGCGTCGACGCCCAGCCTTTCGCGTCGCGCTTGAAGGCCCAGATCTGGCCTTTGACGTTGTCCAGCAGGTGCACGACGACACGATCTTTGGTCGTGCCGACCTGCTGCACCGCCTGCGTCTTGGTCGGACGCAACACCAACGTGCCTTTCAGCGTGTCGGGATTGTCTTTCAGCGCGGCGAGATCGAAGTCGATCAGGTCGCCTTCTTTGAAGCCGGCCCAATCCTGTTCCAACGTCACCAGCGCACGGCCGCTGGAATAGCCACGCAACGTCGCGCGCGTCGGCAGGCCGAGCTTTTTCGGGCCGCCCGGCGTGATCAGATAATATTCGCCGTTGAACGTATCGAGCGGACGATGCGCCAGCACCGCCTGCACGGTTCCGTCGGGATCGCGCAACACGACCGGCGACACGCCGTAGCCGCCGTCGGCGGCAGTGCCGCGATAGACTTCTTTCGCGTCGGCCATCGTCTGGCCGCGCTTCAGCGTCTTCACGATGAACGGATAGCCCGATGTGGTGACGTCGGTCGGCGCCCAAGCCGCTGACACGATCAACGTGTCGGCGTCGATCCAGCTATAGCGATGCTTACCTTCCGGCAGTTTGAAACCGCCGGCGACGAATTGACCGGTGTCGGCATCGAATTCGCGCACTTCGATCGCGTCCTTGCCACCATTCGACAGCGCGACCAGGCAGAAACGTTCGGACGGACGCAGGCAGTTGGCGCCCTTCCAGACCCAGTTTGCATTCTCGGTCTTCGACAGCGCGTCGATGTCGAGCAGCGTCTTCCATTCTGGATTGGCCGTGCGATACGAGGCCAAGCTCACCGTGCGCCAGATGCCGCGCACATGTTGCGCATCCTGCCAATGATCGCGCAGCACGCCGTTGCGCGCGAAATCGACGCTCGGAATGCGGTCGCGCGCGGTGACGATCTTCTTGGCGTCTTCGTAGAAACCGGCATAGCGCGGGTCGTTCTGCAGCCGCGGCATGGTGCGCGCATTTTCGGCCTTGGCGAATTCCATCGCCTGCGCGCCTTCGATCTCTTCCATATAGGTGTAGGGATCGTCTGGTGCCGCGAGCGCCGCGGTCGAGGTCAGGCAAATTGCGGCCAAACCGGCTCCTAGAATCTTCCGGCCGAAGCCGCGTTCACGTGCAGACATCCCGTCTCCCTTGCGTATTGCTCGTACCAGCGAGGCAGCGACGCTAGCCGAGCTGGCGCGCCACCGAAACAGGGAGTCGGCATCGATCGCGTTGATACTTGGGGCCGGCGCAATCTTCGGGATGGCACCCAGCAGTGCGGAGCAATTATTTCGCGCTGGTCCCGGCGGCCTGCTGGTGCAAAGGCCGACCGCCGCGCAGCAGATTGTACGCGGTGTTGACCAGCGCCACGTGGCTGAAGGCCTGTGGAAAATTGCCGAGATGGCGTTTGGCGCGCGGATCATATTCTTCCGCCAGCAAACCGACATCGTTGGCCAGCCCAAGCAGACGTTCGAACAACGCCGTCGCTTCGTCCAACCTTCCCTGCATCGTCATCGCGTCGGCCAACCAGAAGCTGCACGCGAGAAACGCGCCTTCGCCGGGCGGAAGACCGTCCTGCGTCTGATCGGTGCGATAGCGCAGCACGTAGCCCTCGACCATCAAATGCCGTTCGATCGCCGCGATCGTCGTTGCGATGCGCGGATCGTCGATCGGCAGAAATCCGATTTGCGGCAGAAGCAGCAACGAACCGTCCAATAGCCCGTCGCCGTAGGATTGCGTGAAGTGGCCGCGCGCCGCGTCATAGGCCTTGTCGCAGACGTCCTGGTGGATCTCGTCGCGGATCGTGCGCCACCGCTCGACGTCGCCGGGCAGGTCGAATTTCTCGACCGACTTCACGGCGCGATCGAATGCCAGCCAGCACATCGCTTTGGAAAAGGTGAAGTGCCGGCGCGGGCCGCGCACTTCCCACAGACCTTCGTCGGGCTCGCGCCAGATCTTGCTGACATGTTCGATCAAAGCGCATTCCAGCGCCCAACTGGCGTCGTTGCGCGCCAGCCCGCCGACGCGCGCATTGTACAAGGTGCCGATCACTTCGCCGTACACGTCGAGCTGCAATTGCTGCGCGGCCGCGTTGCCGACGCGCACTGGCTTGCTGTTTGCGTAGCCGTCCAACCAGTCGACCGTCCATTCACCAAGCCGCCGCTCGCCGCGAATGCCGTACATGATCTGCAACTGCGCCGGTGCGCCTGCGACGGCGCGCAACAGCCAGTCGCGCCAATCGCGCGCCTCGTCGAACCGCCCACCGCGCATCAGCGCGTGCAAGGTCAAGCTCGCATCGCGCAGCCAGCAGAAGCGGTAATCCCAATTGCGCTCGCCGCCGATGAATTCGGGCAGCGACGTCGTCGGCGCAGCGACCATGCCGCCGGTCGGCTCGTAGGTCAGCGTCTTCAACGTCAGCAACGAGCGCAGCACCGCAGGCGCCCATGGTCCGTCGATGTTGCAGCCCGACGACCAGACGCGCCACGCCGCTTCGCTCTTCTCGATTTCGCGTTCGGCGTCCAGCACCGGCGGTGCACCGTTCCAGGACGGGACGTAGGTCAGCGCAAACGGAACGCGCTGTCCTGCTTTGACGTCGAACGTTGCGACATGCGCGAGATCCTGCGCCACGAGTTCGACCGGTGTGCGCAGCACCACCATGTCGGGACCCGCAACCGCGCGCAGCGCACCGTCCTCGAGCCGCGTGATCCAGGGAATCGAACTGCCATAGTCAAAGCGGATGGTGAGATCGAGCTGCATCCGCACCGTGCCGCGAATGCCGACGACCAGGCGCAGCACCGACGAGGCGGGATCGTGCTGCGGCATGCAGTCGACCAGCTCGACGATGCCGGTGTCGGTTTCGAACCGCGTCACCAGAATCATCGTGCCGTCGCGATAGGTGCGGGTGATGCGCGCAGCCTGATCGGCGGCGGCAATGCGCCAGCGACCATTGTCGCGCGTGCCGACCAAGGCGGCGAAACAAGCGCCGCTGTCGAATCGCGGCCAGCATAGCCAATCGATCGATCCATCCTTGCCGACCAGCGCGGCGGTCTCGCGGTCGCCGATCAGAGCGTAGCTTTCGATTGGATTCGCCATATCGCGAGTCAACGCTGCAAGACCAGGAACGGTCCCTGGTCGTCACGTGGTGCGATGATGACGAATTCGCTGTTCCGAATGGGGCAGTGCAGAGCAAGGTCCGGCTCCAAACCTCCAAGGGGATGATTATGGTTCGACGAATGTTGTTCGCGCTTGCTGCGCTGTTGCTGACGGTGCCCGCTGTGGCGCAGGTCGAACCCTTCCCGCGCAGCTTCCACACCGAAATGATCGACACCAACGGTGTGAAGCTGCATGTGCGCGTCGGCGGCACCGGTCCGGCGGTCGTGCTGCTGCATGGCTATGGCGAAACAGGCGACATGTGGGCGCCGCTCGCGGCCGACCTTGCGCGCGATCATCGCGTCATCGTGCCCGATCTGCGCGGCATGGGCCTGTCGTCGCGCCCTGCCGGCGGCTACGACAAGAAAACGCAAGGCGTCGACATTGCGGGCATGCTCGACGTGCTGAAGGTCGAGAAGACCGACCTGATCACGCACGATATCGGCAACATGGTCGGCTACGCGTTCGCCGCGCAATATCCGCAACGCGTCACCAAATTCGTGTTGATGGACGCGCCGGTGCCGGGTGTGGGCCCGTGGGAAGAGATCCTCAAAAACCCGCTGCTCTGGCATTTCCGTTTCGGCGGGCCCGACATGGAACGTCTGGTTGCGGGTCGCGAGCGGATTTATCTCGACCGGTTCTGGAATGAATTCTCGGCCGACCCGAAGAAATTCAGCGAAGCGTCGCGCGTCCACTACGCCAAGCTCTACGCGCAAAAAGGCGCCATGCATGCGGGCTTCGCGCAATTCGCTGCGTTCGACCAGGATGCGATCGACAACAAAGTCTTTCTCGAGAAAGGCAAGTTGACGATGCCGGTGTTGGCGATCGGCGGCGCCAAGTCGTTCGGTTCGACCATGGCGACGGTGATGAAATTCGCCGCAACCAATGTCGAAGAAGGCGTCATTCCTGATTCCGGCCACTGGCTGATGGAAGAACAGCCGGCTGCGACGGTGCGGATGGTGCGCAGCTTCCTCGACAAGAAATGACGATGCTGACGGGAGCGTGTGCTACACACGCTCCCGCTATGTCGAACGACAACACCGATTGGGAAATCCGCGTCGCTGCCCTGTGGGCTTCGTACGACGCGCACGCGCCCGAAGATTTCCGCACCAAGATCGAAGTGCTTGCGGCCGAACGGCCGGCGGGCGATGCGCTGGCCGCGTTCGAACGTGCCTGCGCCAACGATTCAACCGGCCACGAAGAACTGGCAGCACCGCTCTATCGCGCTGCGCTTGCCGCCGGCTTGACCGGCATTCGCCGGCGCCGCGCCGTAATTCAACTTGCCAGCACGTTGCGCAATCTTGGCCAGGCGGGCGAAGGCATCAGCTTGCTGACGGAAGAACGAACGCACCCGTCCGACGAACTCGACGATGCGGTGGCGGCAACCTTGGCGCTGTGCTTGGCGGATGTAGGGCGCGGACGCGAAGCGACCGGCGTTGCCGTCGCGGCGTTGGCGAAACATCTGCCGCGCTACAACCGTTCGATGACGAACTACGCCAACGCCCTGCAAGCAAAGTAGCCATCGCTTAAATATTGTTTCGCGCCCGAAACAATCAGGCCACGTTCGAGACATTCGGCTGTAACACGCGCGGGCGACACCGGCCTCGTCAGGTTCAAGACGAGGACTCGCCATGCCGCCCCGCCCGGGCAACCGGCCCGATCAATGAGCGCGCAAATCGCCTTTGCCGGCTTCCACACGCCGTGTGCGCAGGTCCAGCCGCGCGTGATGATCGTCGATGCCGATCGCCAGGCGCGCAGCATGTTGGCAACCTTGCTGACCAACGCCGGCTTCCGCGTCACCGAAGCAGCCAATGGCCGCGCTGCCCTGACCGCCGTGTCGGTCGGTGCGGTCGATCTCGTCGTGCTGGAACATTCGCTGCCGGGCGAAGACGGTCTGAAATTGTGCCGCGAGCTGCGCGCGATGCACGACGTGTCGATCGTGATGCTCAGCAACATCGCAACCGACATGGACCGGATCGTCGGCCTCGAACTTGGCGCCGACGATTATTTGTGCCGGCCGTGCAATCCGCGCGAATTGCTGGCGCGGATCCGCGCCGTGTTGCGCCGGGTGCAATTGTCGGCCGCGCAAGCCCGCCCGGTCGACGCCGAGCGGTTTCGCTTTGACGGTTGGAATCTAGATCTGGGTCGGCGCCAGCTTTTGTCACCCACGGGCGCCAACGTTTCGCTGTCGGGTGCGCAGCTCACCTTGCTGCACGCGCTGGTGTCGCGGCCGATGAAAATCGTCACGCGCGAAACCTTGAACGAGCTGGTGACGCAGCGTCATGCGGGCACGTTCGGCCGTTCGGTCGACGTGCAGATCAGCCGTCTGCGCAGCCGGCTGGGCGATAACGGAGCCGAGCCGCGCATGATCAAGACGGTGCGCTTTACCGGCTACGTCTTTGCGCTTCCGGTTGAAGCGTTGAACTAGTGGACGTGTTCGCGGTTTGCCTGACGGCGTGGCTTGCCATGACTGGGTGGGGTGCTGCTGCAACCTTGCAGTCCACTGCGACCGGCCGCGAGAAACTATTCTGGATCGGACTGCTTGCCTTTCCCGCGCTGGGTTTTCTCGCCTGGTACGTGATGGGACCAGGATCGAAGTCGCCCTTCGATTCCGAGCGTGGTGCCTAATCTCCGAGCGGCAAACGAACGGTGGCAATCAACCCATGTGCTGTCGATTCCAAGGAAACGTCACCCCCATGCGCGCGCACCAGCGTGCGCACCACGGCAAGCCCCAGCCCGATACCCCCAGTCTCGCGGTTGCGCGACGGCTCGGCCCGATAAAACGGCTCAAACACGCGCTCCAGCTCGTGGGGCGCAAGGCCGGGTCCTTCATCTTCAATACGCGTCACCGCGTCGTCCCCTTCACGCGTCAGACGTAGCCGCGCGACGCCGCCATATTTGATCGCATTGTCGATCAGATTGCCGAACAGGCGGCGCAACGCTGCGCCGTCACCTTCGACGACCAGATTGGGCGCCTCTGCCAGCTCGACGCTGGCACCGGTGACGCGCATGTCGTCGACCAGACTTTCCAGCAACGACGCAAGGTCGATGCGCTGCCGCGGGCCGGCGGTGCTTTCGTCGCGCACGAACGCCAACACACCCTGCACCATCGCCTGCATCTCGCGCAGATCTTCCAGCGCCGGTTCGCGCAGGTCGGGTGACGTCTGCTCCAAGCGGAAGCGCAGCCGCATCATCGGTGTGCGCAGATCGTGCGCGATTGCAGCCAACATCGCGGTGCGATCGCCGACATAGCGCAGCAATCGTTCTTGCATGCGGTTGAATGCGGCGACGGCGACGCGCAGCTCGCTCGGACCCGACGGCGTCAATGGCGGGTGGTTGAGTTGTTTGCCCAACCGGTCGGCGGCGGTGGCGAATTCGCGGATCGGCTTGGCGAAGCGACGCGCGAAGAACGCAGCAATCAAAGCCAGCGATGCGGTCGAGGCAACGAACCACAACAACAAGCGCCGCGCCCACGGCGTCAGAAACGGTTCGGCTTCAGGCTCGACCACGACCCATTCGCCGCTGGGCAAATGCATCGCGGCGACGAACGGACCGCCGATCCAGGTTCGTCCGCCCTCGAACATGCCGCGTATGCCGACCGGCGGCGAACCACCAAACGGACCGTGATGCGGCGGCGGCGGTCCGCGATGCTGCAAGATCATCGCGCCGCGACGGCGGCCCGGTCCTTCATGCGGAAACTCGGCCAGCAGCACGTCGGATGGCGGCAAGCGCAGCAGACCCGCCAGCGCGTCGCGACGCGGATCCCACCCGTCTTCTTCCAGCAGCGGCGCTTCGATTTGCGGTGGTGTGGCGCGCAGCTCGCGCTTCAACATCTCGCCGTGCAACGGCTGCACGGTCGCGCCTTGCAGCCGTTCGGCGACCTCGGCCAGTTCGTAAATCGGACGCACCGGCGGCGGCATCAACAGCACAAGCAGAACGATAATCGCCTGCGCCACCAGCACGGCGACGAACAGCAGCAGGAACAGCTGCGCGCCGATCGAGAAACGCAACCTGTTCAGCATGCCGACCGCGTGACCTTGCAGTCGAGCATGTAGCCTTCGCTACGCACGGTGCGAATGACGTCGCCCTTGTCGCCTAGCTTGCGGCGCAGCCGGCTGATCTGCACGTCGACCGCACGATCGAACGCATCCGAATCAGAGCCGCGCGCATATTCCAGCAGCTGGTCGCGCGTCAGCACGCGTTGCGGTCGTTCCAGCAACACGCGCAACAGGCCGAACTCGCCACCCGACAAATGCACCGTGACGCCGGTCGGCGACAGCAATTCGCGCCGGATCAGATCCAGCGCCCAACCAGCAAAAGCCAGGCTGGTAGATTCGCGCGGCATCGCGGCCGCTTCTTCCGCTTCGCGCGCACGCCGGCGCAGCACCGCACGCACCCGGGCCAGCAACTCGCGCGGTTCGCACGGCTTGGTGAGGTAATCGTCGGCGCCAAGCTCCAATCCGACGACGCGGTCGGTGGTCTCGCCCATCGCGCTCAGCATGATTACGCGCGGCCCATTCTCGGCGATCAGGCGGCGGCAGATCGACAGACCGTTTTCGCCCGGCAGCATCACGTCGAGAATGACGAGGTCATAGTGCGCCGCCGCCATTGCATCCTGCATCGCACTGGCATCGGCAGCACCGTCGACGGTGAAGCCGTGCTGGACCAGAAAGTCGCGAATCAGCGTGCGTACGCCGGGATCGTCATCGACGACCAGAATGCGCGCAGCTTCGGCGAGATCGGGGCGGGCCATAGGGATCGCACTCTGGCACTGCGTCTCGGCGAGACAAGTCTCGTTCTCTACGATCATTTGGGATTCTCCCACGCGAAGGGCGGCGAGAATCGGACCGGCATGTTGCTGGCAAATGTCCGGCGACCCATGCATGCCACGCCGATATTGCAACCTCGCAACAATCGCGCGACTGCGGTTGCGGCATGATCGCACTTGAAGACAGCGTGAATGACACCGGGGTCGGTCAGCCACTTGATGGCCATATCACGCGCAAAAACGCCGTTCTTTCGTTTGAAAGTTGCGGTTTGGCCCGGCCTGCTTCTGGTTCGTTTGCATTCGGCCGGGCCCGGCCCGCGCGATGAGGCCGAACGTCACGCTACCGTCGATTTAACGACTGTGCTGTTTCATCTGCCGACACTTCGCGACGTGACGCCGGAAGACTCATGCCTGACGCCTTGCTCCAGAAGGAGCGGAATCGATTTGTCGGTTTCTCCTTCGCGACAGCACAGCTGCTGCTGGAGCTGGATGAATCGAATCGTATCGTCTACGCGGCTGGCGCGTCGTTCCAGATCGCTGAGTCTGCGAACCAATTGCTGGGCCGTCCGATCGACTCAATTGTCGCCGAACGCGATGTCGGATTCCTAGGTCACATCCTGCAGCGCTATCGCGAAGGCCGTCCGGGCCAGATGGTGCGCGTCGCGCTGAAGCGTGACGGCAAGCCGGCCCAGGATTTTCTGGTCGGCGGTTGCATCGTCGAAACCACGCCCGGTGCGCTCTATCTCGGTCTGGTGCCGGCGCTTGGTGTTGCGCGTGCGCTTGCCGGCAGCGCCAGCAAACTGGCCGATGCCGCTGCAATGCAGGCTGCAGCCGAAGGCGACCCGTCGCTGACCTTGTACGCGTCGCGCGCGCTGGCCGAACTCTCCGCCGCCGATCCCGATCTCACCAATCGCATCACGCAGGACATTCACGCCTATCTGCGGTCGGTGTCGTTGGGCGGCGAATATGTCACCGACCTCGCGCCGGGCCGCTACGGCTTCCTGCGCGCAGCCGGCGTCAGCGACGGCGAAATCGAACAAAGCGTCGCGACCATCCTGACCCAGGCCGATCTCGAACCGGCCGGGCAGTTGTTCAACATCCGGTTCGACTCGGCCGAGCTCAACAGCGAGGACGCAGCCCGCGCACTGGCCTACACGATCGAGAAATTCGCGCGCAGCGAACCGACCGAATTCACCTTGCGCAGCGTGCAGGAAGCCGTCGCCGAGATGATCGGAAACTCGGTTTCGTTGATGCAATCGGCGCGCACCGTGCTGACCGAAGGCGCGCTGGAAGTCGCCTTCCAAAAAGTCGTCGAAATGCGCACCGGCGAGACGCATCACTTCGAAGCGCTGTCGCGATTCAGCGGCATCGAGTCGGTCGCCGACTTCATTCGCTTCATGGAAGATTCGGGCATCGTCCAGGATCTGGACTTGCTGGTCGTGCAGAAAGTCTTCGAACAGCTGGTCGAAATGGGCCAGTCCGGCTGGCGTCCCAAAGTTGCGGTCAATCTGTCGGGTCGTTCGATCCAGGGCGATATTTTCCGCGGCCGCTTGCTGCAGCTGGGGCAGACGCATGCCGATCTGCGTTCGCAGATGTTGTTCGAACTGACCGAGACCTCGTCGATCACCGCCATCGATTCGACGGCGCAGTTCCTGAACAAGCTGGCGTCGTGCGGCCACGCAATCTGTCTCGACGACGTCGGCGCAGGTTCAACCAGCTTGCAGATGCTGCGCGCGATGCCAGCGAATTTCATCAAGCTCGACGGCAGCGTCGTGCACGGCGCGTCACGCCCGGGCGGCGACCGCACCTTGTTCAAAGCGCTGGTCGATCTGGCGCGCGGCAAAGGTGCCGAGCTGATCGCCGAACAAATTGAAACCGAAGCCGATGCACGTTTCTGCGCCCAGGCTGGCGCACGTTTCGGACAAGGCTGGCTGTTCGGCAAAGCCTCGCCCGAAGCGATCAAACAGCGCGACAAATCCAAGCCGATCGATATCGGCGGCAATTGGGGCGGCGGTCACACGCTTCGCTGATCACGGACCGCCTTTGCCGCCGACCGCGCCATAAATCTGGCCGGTGGAATAGCTCGCCTCATCCGACGCCAACAGCACATAGATCGATGCAAGCTCGGCCGGTTGCCCCGGTCGTTTCATCGGTGTGTCGCTGCCGAATTCGGGCAGCTTGTCGGGAAATTGCCCGCCGCTCGGTTGCAACGGTGTCCAGACCGGACCGGGCGCCACGCCGTTTACGCGAATGCCTTTCTCGGCGAGTTGTTTCGCCAGACCTTTGGTGAAGATCATGATGCCGCCTTTGGTAACGGCGTAGTCGAGCAGCTCTTCGACCGGATCGTACGCATTGACCGAGGTGGTGTTGATGATCGTCGAGCCCGGCTTCATGTGCGGCACCGCGGCTTTCGTAATCCAGAACATTGCGTAGAGATTGGTCTTGAACGTCCAATCGAGATCTTCGTTGGAAATGTCGGTGATGATCTTGTGCGGCTTTTGTCGCGCGGCGTTGTTGACCAAAATGTCCAACCCACCCAAGCCGCGCACTGCGTCGTCGACGAGTTTGCGACAAAAGGCTTCGTCGCGAATGTCGCCAGGCAACGCCACCGCTTTGCGTCCGGCTTTTTGAATCAGCTCGACGACTTCTTTCGCATCGGACTCTTCGGCGGGCAGGTAGTTGATTGCGACGTCGGCACCTTCGCGCGCAAAGGCGATTGCGGCAGCCCGCCCCATCCCGGAATCACCGCCGGTCAACAGTGCTTTGCGGCCCAGCAGCCGGCCCGATCCTTTGTAGCTTTCTTCGCCGTGATCGGGCCGCGGCGTCATCTTGCTCGCAAGTCCCGGCCAAGGCTGTTGCTGCGGCGGGAAGGGCGGCTTCGGATATGCGCTGGCGGGATCGGTCAATGGTTTTGCCTTCATGACGGTTCCTTGTTGCGCGGCGGCGCTGCCGCCAACTGCGGCGGCCAAGCCTGTTGCAAGCCCGCCGACGACCGTCCGCCGTTCGGGATTCTTGGGATCCATCGACTGCTCCTGGAGAATTCTGCTGCTCTTTGAAAACCAACACGCGAAGGCGGGTGCAGGTTCATGGTCCGTCTGCTTGACCGACGCTGCGTCTTTGCGCTCTACGCTGCTGTAGTTCCTGGCGGTACAAGCGGAGACGCGCATGTCGGACGATTCGATTCCCGAAGCGAACGAAACGACGTCAAAGAAGGCGCCTTGTGCGATCAGCGGACGCGTACGACCGCGTCGCGACCTGATCGCGCTCGATACGATGCGACCTTCGCTCGCCGATCGAATCCGGCAGGATCATCCCGGCCTGCCGCATGATGCGCTGATCAGCCGAGCCGAACTTGCGCGCTACCGCGCGATCTATGTCGAAGAGCTTTTGCAGGCCGAGCATGGTGAATTCAGCGACCTCGACCGGCAGGTCGTGGAAAGCATCGCCAAGCAGGACACGATCGCCGAGAACACCGAAGAAGAATATGACGACCACCGGTCGTTGGGCGAAACACTGTCCGACCATCTCGCAAGCTTCGGCGGCAGCTGGCGGTTTCTGATTTCGTTCGCGGTCGCGATGGTGGCGTGGATCGCCTGGAACTACGCGCACGGCGAAGCCGCGTTCGATCCGTTCCCGTTCATTCTGCTCAATCTCGCGCTGTCATGTCTCGCCGCGGTGCAGGCGCCGATCATCATGATGAGTCAGAACCGGCAAGAAACCAAAGACCGGTTGCGCGCGCTCAACGACTATCGCGTCAATCTCAAAGCCGAACTTGAAATTCGTCACCTGCACGAAAAAATCGATCATCTGATTACCAAGCAGTGGCAACGCTTGGCCGAAATCCAGCAGCTGCAGCTGGAGATCATGCAGGAGAAGCGACTGCGCTGATGGCCCCCCATCTGACGGAACGCACGATCGCAGGATTCTGGCGACGGTTGGCCGCCGCCATCGTCGATATGATCCTGGTGGTCGCGATCGGCGCGACGTTGACCTTGGTGTTGTACGGGCCATTGGCGCGTCTCGGCACCGCCGCGCAATTCGTCGGCGTTGCCGTCTTCGCACTCTATTTCGGCATCAGCGAAAGTCGCTGGGCCGGCTCGCCGGGCAAGCGCTTGTTCGGCCTCAATGTCGTCGGCCGCGACGGCGCGCACCTCTCGATGCTGCGTGCGACGGCGCGCGCGGCGTTGTTCGGCGGTCTCTTCTTTTTCAATGGGCTCTGCTGGTTCTTCGAGCCGCAGGCACGCGTTACGATTTCGGCGCTCGAAAATATCGGCGTCATGCTGATGGTGGCGCATCTGCTGCTGTTGGCGGCGAATTTCGACACGCGGCAGGGGCTGCACGATCTGGCGGTGCGCAGTTACGTCGTGCGCGGCGCGACAGCGCCATCGCCGCTGCGCTTGCATTGGGCACCGTTGGTTGCGACTGCGGCGCTGGTGCTGGCGCTGCCTGTCGCGCTACAGGCGATCCGCCCCGATCTCGCGCCTGATCCGCAAGAAGAGGCGGAAGAGGCGCAATCGATCGCGGCGATGCGCGTGCTTTATGCGCGGCCCGATGTCGTGCGCGCCCATGTACATGTGGCGCGCGACAACGACCAACCCACGCCGCGCTTGGTGATCTGGGCGTGGGCAGCGCAGCCCGTGTCGGACGAAGGGGCACAGGCAGCCGCTGTTTCAGGCGCCGTGCGCGATGCGCTGCCGGAGTTGGCGCAAGGAAAGCAGATCCAAGTGCGACTGATCCGCAGCGTGCAGATCGGCATTTTCAGTTACACCGCCTTCAACCAGGTGCTTACGACGCAGGACCCTGCGTAACCACGCGCCGGTCGGTGCGAACCAGCTCCCATGCAAACCGTTCGACTCACGCGCGGCACGCGCATCCTCGCCATTGTTGCAACGCTTGGACTCGTCGCGGCGCTGGTGGCGCTGTTGATGTTGGGCGGTGCGCCACTCGTCTATCGCACCGGCATGCAGCCGTTGCCGGTGTCGTTTCTGCTATTGCGCAACGGCGTGTATGTCGCGGGCGCGGCGGCGTTGCTGTCGCTGATCGGCCTGATTGGCATCCGGCGCTATGGGCCGACCTTGCGTCGGCTGGTGCCGATCGCCTTTGTGGTCAGTCTTGCGATCGGCGTGGTGCCGTTCACCTTCTTCAATCCGCGCAATCCGCCGCCGCCGATTCACGACATCACCACCGACATGGACAACCCGCCGGTCTTTGTCGCGGTGTTGCCGTTGCGCGAAGCCGCCAAAGCGGCGAACCCGGTCGCGTACAATCCCGACGACGCCAAGGTGCAAAAAGCGGCCTATGCCGACATCGTCCCGATGGTGACCAAATTGCCGCCGGCCGAAGCATTCAATCGCGCCGCCAGTGCCGCACGCGCGATGGGCTGGACGATGGTGGCGCAGGACTCGGGTGACGGGCGGATCGAAGCCAGCGACACGACCTTCTGGTTCGGCTTCACCGACGACGTCGTGATCCGCGTGACGGCCCAGGATGGCGGCAGCAGGATCGACATTCGCTCGCTGAGCCGCATCGGCCGCGGCGACGTAGGCGCCAACGCGAAACGCATTCGCGCCTACGAAGCCAAACTGAAAGACGCGCTGGGCTGATGGTGCGACAGCACCCCGCCTAGTGCGTCGGATTTGAAGTTCGCCCCGATCTTGGGACCAGCACCCAGGCGAACTTCAAATCCATACGACGCACTAGGAATTTTGTTTTGCTAGCGTCCTATTCGATTCCGAAGTTCGATCGCATTTGCCGCAGGCACACACGAACTTCGGAATCGGGACGCTAGCCGCGGCAGCTCCTCTCGCGTACAAGCCTCGCTGCGCCCGGACCGGGGCGCCTCATGCGAAGGATTCATGGCGAGATTTCAAGGAATGGACCACCGCGCCGGTCTGAATGACCGGTTGAAAGCGGCGGCGGACGCAAAGAAGAAGGTTCTGGAGAAGATCGCGGCGCGACCTGCCCCGGACGAGGCAGAGGTGCAGGCCCGTCTCGCCGCACGTGCAGCCTCCGAGGCCGCGCGCGAAGCACGCCAGGCCAAACGCCAGCAAGATCGCGCTGCCGAAGAAGCCGCCGCGCTCGCCGCTCGTGAAGCGGCCAAGCTGGCGCGCGAACAGGAAGCCGAACAAAAGCTGCGCGACGAAGCCGAGCTGAAAATTGCGCAGAAGGCTGCACGCGACCAACGCTACGCAGCCCGCAAAGCGCGCAAATAGCCTACGGCTTCACGAACAGGTCTTTGGGCAGCATCACATGCACGCCCTTGTTGCGGTCGACGATCTGCGTAATCGCCAGATCGCCCGCAACACTGATCAGCATGTAGGCGTCGTCGCGGCTTAGTTTCTTTTCGGCGACCAGAAAGTCGATCATCTCGCGCACCGATTTTTGTGCGGCGACCGACAGATTGTCGTCGAACCCCATGGCGATGAAATGGGTCGGCGTCTCGGCGCGCGGATAGGTCTGTTTCGTCTCTTTGTGCAGCACGAATTCCAGCGTGCCGGTCAGCGACGTTTCCAGTGCCGTCACGTCGATCTCGCCGTTGCCTTGTCCTGCATGTCCGTCGCCGACTTCGAACAAGGCGCCGCTGGCATGCACGGGCAGATACAGAACCGTGCCTGCGACCAGTTCCTTGTTGTCCATGTTGCCGCCATGAACCGTCGGCGGCGTTGAATCGTAGCGGCCGAAGGCAGGCGGTGGTGCGACGCCCATGCTGCCGAAAAACGGGCGCAGCTTGATCTGAATCCCGGGCGCGAAATTGGCGACGTTCTTTTGCTTGTCGAGCGGAATGATCTTCATCCGCGCGTACGGAAATTCGTCGGTCATCAGACCGGCGCCATAGCGGAATCCGTTATAGGCATACGGAATCGCAAGTTCGATTTTGCGGATCCGCACTTCCAGCGTGTCGCCGGGCTCGGCGCCGTCGATCGCAATCGGTCCGGTCAGAATATGTCCGCCCGGCCCGCGATCTTTCACCGCGTCGAAGATGTCGCGCAGACTTTGCTGAACGTCGCTGGGTGCAACGCCGCCGCGTTCCAGCGCGGTCGGGCTGCTGGTGATCAATGTATCGATCACGACCGTGTCGCCCGACTTGATGCGCAGCACCGGCTTGGCGGTCGCGTCGTAATTGCCCCAGGCGATCGTCTGCGGCGTCGCCGCGAGATGATGCGTGGTCTGGGCGACGGCCGGTGCCGCGACCAGCAAGACGACGGCGACGGCAAGTTGTGAACCGAATTGCATCTGGTCGAACCTCGCCGCAGGATTTGCAGAACACGTGCGTGAAATGTTCGTCACGCAATCGAACGCGTTACCTGACAAGATCTGAAACGCAGTTTGCAATGACGAACTGCAAGTTTCTCCCGACATAGTTTTTCGCGCGCCGTTTGCTGCACGCGCTGATTGCCAAAAACGCAGTCAGCCTGGTGCAATTCACGCGTGCTTCGCATGTTGGTAGGTCAGGGTTTGTATCTGCTTGTTACGCGTATCCCCGAACGAACAGATCGACCGACGGGGATGTACGCGATGACTCGGATTTTGCTGACTGGTGCGACCGGTTTGATCGGCAGCGCTGCCTTGTTGCACGGCTTGCGCGATGCGCCCGAGCATCGCTGGACCTGTCTCGTGCGCGGTGACTCAACCGACGTTGCGCGCCGGCGCCTAGCGACGCAGTTGGCGAAGTTCGTCAGCACCGACGCTGCGCAAGACGCGGCCGGCAAGGTCGACATCATCGCCGGCGATCTCGGCACGATCGACACGGTCACGCATCCGGTGCTCGACGAGTGCACGCATATTCTGCATCTCGCGGCCGATACGTCTTGGTGGGGCAAGCGCAACAACTGGCTGGTCAATTACGACGGCACGATTGCGCTGGCGCGGCGCGCGCGACAGATGCCCCACTTGAAGCGCTTCCTGCACGTTGGCACGGCCATGATTTGCGGGGGCGAATCTCCGCGCCTCGTGCAGGAAGACATGTTCCCGGCCGACGAGGCCAAGCACCTGGTCAATTACACGACGACCAAGGCGGCGACCGAAACCATGCTGGAGGAAGAATTCGACGATCTGCCGATCGTCGTTGCGCGCCCGTCGATCGTGGTCGGCCACACCGAACTCGGCGCGTCGCCCAGCGCCAGCATCTTCTGGATGTTCCGCGCCGGCGATCATCTGCGTCTGGTCGCGGGCGCGCGCGACGCGTCGATCGACGTGGTTCCGATCGACTGGACCGCAGCGACCTTGGTCGGATTGCTGCACCGTCCCCAATTGCAGCACCGCATCTATCACCTGTCGGCGGGCAATTCGAAACGCACCGTCTGGTCCGACGTCGAAGCCGCCTTCGCGCGCTATGACGGCGAAGACCGTACCTACCAGCCCTTCTGCGCGACGTCGGATCGGTCGGCGTTGCGCCGTGCCTTCAGCGAACGGTTCGGCCTCAAGACGCCGGTGCAGGCGGCGATGCTGCGCGCCATGCAGCAATATTATCGCTTCTGTGCGCTGGGCGTGGTGTTTGACAATCAGCGTCTGCTCGATGAAGGCTTCGCGCCGCCGCCGGCCTTGCCCGAATATCTCGACGTCTGCCTCGACCGCCCCAACGGCATCAGCATCACCGATCAATTCGCCGACGATCTCGGCATGTTTGATCGAGCCGCGGCGTGAGCCGCAAAGGAGATTCGGCGTGAGTCATCCGCTGGCGCCGTACGCGCTGCTGCTGATCGCCATCGTCGCGGAAGTGATTGCGACGGTGGCGATGAAAGCCGCCGACGGCATGACGCAGTGGAAACCGGCGCTGTTGGTTGCGGTCGGCTACGGCACGGCGTTCTGGTTGCTGTCGGTTGCCGTGCGCACGATTCCGGTCGGTATCGTTTATTCGATCTGGGCCGGCCTTGGCATGGCCGGCGCCGCAATCGGTGCGCGGATCGTCTACGGCGAAATGTTGCAGCCGATCGCCTTCGTCGGCATGGCGGTGATTGCCGCAGGCGTTGGGCTGGTTGCGATCGGACAGCGCTAAGCGCGCGTCGTTGCTCTATGCTGTCGCTTTGCGATCGGCGGGATTCAATGGCGCGCGAAACTGTCTATGTCGTGCAGGCCTATGTCGCCGGACGCGGCAACGGCCTGAAAGCGGAGACGGCGGTGCCCTGCAAAACCGCGGATGCCGCGCGAAAAATGGCGGAGCGGCTGGGGCAGACCAAACTCGGCGTCATCGCCTTCGCAAATTCCGGCGACCAGGAACTCGGCGAATATGACGACGAGCCGGTGGTGTTGTTTCAGACCGGTCGCGTGCCCGAGCAATTCGAACGCTGATGCATGTTCGACACGCGCTGTGTGTAAAAAGCGCACACGATTCTCGTTCGCCCAGTTTGTCGCTATAGTGAGTCGGCAAACCCCGAGTCTCGCAGCTGGCCACATCCATGTTCGAAATCGTCCGTAGTGAAATTCACGTGGATGTCCCATCCAGTGTTGAATCGCAGCTCGCTGTGTTCCGACAGCTTGCCAAGGGTCGTATCTCGGCCACGGACATCGAGCGTGCGGTCGATCGCGCGCGCTCTGTCGCGCATGAATTCGCCCGCAACGCACGCAATCTCGACTCAGGCAAATTCGAAGCGGTGCGCGAACTGACCGGCGAAGGCTGGAGCATCACCGTCTCGTTCTCGTCGGCGTCGGGTGGCGTCTGGTCGCGCATGAAGCGCGCGCTGGTCGGCTAATCCGCCTCAGATCGTGTAGCGCGCTTCCAGCAGGTCGATCTCGCGAATGATCTTGCGCGCGGCTTCATCGCCAAGCTCGCGCGCCTGCATCAAGCGGAAGATCTCGGTCCGCTCAGCGCGCAGCCCGACCAGGCGCAACTGTTTTTCGATTTTCTCGACTTTGTGTTTCTGCGCCGCTGCGGCTTCGTCCTGCGGTTCGTTGTCGATGCGCGGCCGGTGCAGCGCCTTGATGCGCAGTGACGTCTCGACGATCAGATCGGCGTCTTCGTGCCCTTCGGCCATTTCGCGCCGTGCATTCTCGATCGCCAGGATCGCGACGCGCGCGGCTTGCGCACGGGCGCGATCGAGGTCGGCCTGTGCCGACGGATCCGGCGGCAAGGTCAAATTCCGCATCAGCCCCGGCAGGAATGCGGATGCTGCAAGCAGCGAGACCAGGATCACGCCGGCTGCGAGAAAGATCGCAAGATCGCGGGCCGGGAACGGCGCGCCGCCCTGCAACGTCAATGGCAAGGTCAGCACCGCGGCCAACGTGACCGCGCCTTTGACGCCCGCCAGCGAGATGGCGGCGACCAAATGCCAGCTCACTTTGGGTGGCTTCTCGCCGCGTCGTCCGGCGCGAAACAAGGTCAGGCGCAACGACGTCCACACCCAGGCAAAGCGTAGCGCCGCAAGCGCCGCCGCAATCGCCAGCACATAGGCGCCCAGCCACCACGCATCGACATGGCCGGTCATGCGGACGGTTCGGTCGGTGCGTTCGAGAATGTCGGGCATCTGTTCGCCCAGCAGCACGAAGATCATGCCGTTGGCGGCCATCTGCACCATGTCCCAAACGGCGGTGCGCTGGACGCGCGTCACGGCGCGTCCTTCGCCCGCGCGTTCGGTAAAAGTCATGGCGATGCCGGCCGCGACTGCAGCCAGCACGCCCGAACAATGCGCGGCTTCGGCCAGCAGATAGGCGCCGAATGGAATCAACAGGCTGATCAGAATCGGTGTGCCGACATCTTCGCCGAGATGCGCGCCGATCCAGCGTTCGACGCGCGCGATGCAGAGCGTGACGGCTGCGCCGATCGCGATGCCGCCGATCGCCAGCCACAGAAACGTGCCGAACGCAGCGCCGACGGAAAAGCTGCCGGTCAGCGCGGCTGCCACGGCAAAGCGCAAACAGACCAGGCCCGACGCGTCGTTGAGCAGCGCCTCGCCTTCCAGAATTCGCATCATGCGTTTGGGAATCGGCACGCGCGCGGCAATCGCCTTCACCGCGATTGGATCGGTCGGCGACACGACCGCAGCCAGCGCAAAGGCGACCGGCAACGGCACCATCGGAATCAAGAAATGCACGAACAGCCCGACGCCCAGCACGGTGAAGGCGACGAGGCCCAGCGCCAGCTCCAGAATGACCGGTGCGTCGCGGCGCAACCCGTCTTTCGGCATGCGCCAACCATCGAGAAACAGCAGCGGCGGCAGGAACAGCAGAAAGAACAAGTCGGGATCCAGCTCGACCGTGTCGAGCACCGAACATGCGATCGCGGCACCTAGCGCGATCTGCACGAGTGGCAATGGCAGCCGGCTCAACCGCGCCAGCGGGCCGCTCAGCACGACGGCGAGCAGCAGGATCAGGACGGTGACGACGGATTCCATGCCGCGATCCTACAGGATCGCGCGGAAAATTACGCCGAACGCGGGTGCGCGCCGGCGCGTTGCGGGATCACCAGAATCAACAGCACGATGGCGACGATCAACACGCCGGACGCAATGAACCGGCCCAGCGCAAGTCCGCCCGCGTCGAGCGGCTTGTCGAGAAAATCACCGACCGTCGCGCCCAGCGGCCGCGTTAGAATAAACGCGGCCCAGAACAGCACCGCGCGCGAAATCTGCGTGGTGAAATAGAGCAGTGCGACGATCGCAAGTGCTGCGCCGAACACGGCCGCGCCGCCGAGATAACCAAGCCCGTTCGTATCGGCGAGGAAATCACCCAGCGCTGTGCCCAGCGTCTGCGAGAACATGATCGTCGCCCAATAGAACAGTTCGACCTTGGGTTCGGTAATGTGGTCGATCTCGATCCGCCCGACCGAGCGATGCCACAGCAGCAACGTGGCCATCAGTAGCGCGAACAACACAATCGATCCGCCGACATAGCCGATGCCAAGCGAACGATCGAAGAGGTCGGCCAAGGTCGTGCCCGCCGTCGTCGTCGCGACGATCACGGCCCAGTACAGAAACGGATGAAAACGCGTGGCGCGAATTTGCGCGGCGATGGCGACGACCAGGATGGTCGCGAAGATCGCGGTGCCGATCCAATAGCCAAGTCCCAGCGTCATCGTGAACGCGTCACCGCCGGTTTCGCCCAAGGTCGTGGCGAGGATCTTGATGACCCAGAATCCCAGCGTGACAGCGGGGACTTTGCTCAGCGTCGTGTCGGCGGTCTTTTGCATGGCGGCTCCTCGAGGCGTGGAAACAACCACGCGCAGCCGCGCTCGTTACATTGGAAGTTCGTCAGGTTGCTGGGGTGGCCGCAGGCTGGTGTCGCTCGCCGGCCGCGAACGGCGCGGACCTTCGTCCGCGCCGTTTTCTTTTCTGCGTTAGGTCGCCACCGCGAGATGCGGCGTTAGGCGCCGCATATCCGATAACACCGAACGCAATTGCGGCCAGGGTTCTTCTTCAATCGAAGGTCCGGGTTCGAACTGCACCAACGTTGCTTCGAGTTTCGCGATCGCGCCTTCGATCGTTGCAGCGGGCACCTGGAACATGGCGTTGAAGTACGTCTCGCTGTTCCGCATCGCTTCGACCTGCGCGCGATCGACAAGGTTGAAGGCCAACTCCGCTTCGCCCCGTTCAGCGTCGCTCGCGCGCCGCAGCGCAGTTTCCTGTTGCGACCAGAGTGCGCTGATCCGTTCTTCCTCGCTGCGATAGGCGCGCCAGCATTGGCAGAGCGCGAGCACGGGATCGTCTTGGGGGCATGCTGCAGGCATAGGCGCGGTCTTCATCCGATGTCCTTTCTGGGCTTTTCGCCCGGCTAAGCCCCTCAAGGCATACCTTGAGTTACGCTCACTCGGTAAGTCAAGGTATATCGGATGGTTTTCTTGGCACGAATCCGCTCGTTTCGCAGATGTGCGAGGCAGAAAGATCCTTGGCCGGAACCTCCGGCAGCTCCGATTGGCCGAAGGCTTGTCGCAGGAGCGGCTTGCCGTGCGCCTTGGCGTAACGGCTGCGCGGATCAGCGAGATTGAGCGTGGCAACTACGCGAGTTCGGTGGACTCGGTGGAGCGACTGGCGAAAGCGCTGGGCGTGAAGATCGCAGATCTATTTGACGAGTCAGGATCGTTGGCGCTCCCCGAGGAGCGGGCACCGCGAAAGAGTGAAGAAGGCCGTCTGCCCCGCGCAAAAACTAAAAAGCGGGACTGACGCCCCGCCACAAAAGCACCCGCAAAATGCTGGGCGCGGTCCACTGCACTTAATATACCTGTTCGACTTCGCTACGCTGCGAATAACTGAGCGCCCGGAGTGCATGATGTTATCGGACGATGAGCTGCGCAACCGACTGTCTAGGGCGGAGACCGATACCGTCGAGCGGACTCAAAGCACCAACAACACCACCAAATTTGGCGAAGCCATCTGCGCGTTTTCGAATGATCTCCTTGATCGGCGCGAGATTGGAGTTTTGTTTATTGGTGCGACCGACGATGGAAATTGCGCAAACATCACCGTCGATGAAAAGATAGTACAGCGCATTTTAGCCTTCCGGCGTAATGGAGAGATTCTTCCACCGCCGAGTCTGACGGCTAGAATTCACACGCTCGACGGCTGCGAAATGGTCATTGTCGAGGTGCTCCCTTCCGAAATGCCTCCGGTTCGTTACGACGGAAGAATTTGCATTCGGGCGGGCGCCCGTCGCGATTACGCCACCGCAGAGGAAGAGCGCCAGCTCGTCGAAAAGCGGAGAAGGGCGAACATTTCTTTCGATCAGCGGGGCATACCCGAAGCGACGATAAACGATCTCGATCTCCTCAGATTCCGAGAGGAGTATCTGCGAGCGGCTGTGCATCCCGACGTAATTGAAGAGAATGGTCGGACCGTCGAAGAGCAACTACGAGCGCTCGGCCTCCTCGACTCGAACAACCTACCAACCGCCGTCGGGTTATTGATCTGTGGTAAAAACCCCTGCGCATTCCTGCCCGGTGCATATGTGCAATTCGTCCGATACCCGGGCACGGTGATCGGGGATTTAGTTCAAGATCAAAAAGAAATTAGCGGGCCGCTTTCCCAGGTATTCAGTCAGCTCGATGAGTTGATTGCTGCTAACAACCGACGTCGTGCGGATTTGTCCGGCCCCAAACAGACAGACCATCCTGACTATCCGCAGATCGCAATCCAAGAGATGGTGCGCAACGCCATTATCCATCGCAATTACGAAGCAACCACGTCGCCAGTGATGTTCACGTGGTTTGACGATCGCGTCGAGATCACCAGCCCAGGGGGGCCGTTCGGCGCGATTACAGTCGAATCGTTTGGTCAAGCGGGTCTGTCAGAAGCAAGAAACCCCGCGTTGGCGACTGCCGCCAAGGCTATGAATTATGTGCAGCGTTTCGGCTCCGGAATACCTCGCGCGCGCGCAGCGATGGAGGCAAATGGGAATCCTCCAATCGAGTTCGAAGTAAATAACGCTTTCGTCCACGTTCGCTTACGGGCCGCGCCGTGAAAACAATTGGCTTCTTCAATAACAAGGGCGGCGTAGGCAAGACGTCGCTCGTGTATCATGTGGCGTGGATGTTGTCGGCGTTACAGGCGCGCGTAATCGTCGCCGACTTAGATCCGCAGGCCAATCTGACGAGCATGTTTCTAACCGAAGATAGGCTCGAGGAGATTTGGTCGCTTGAAGAGCGCCCAACTGTATACGGCGCACTTTCTTCTCTATTCCGTGGCGTCGGCGAAATTCGCAACTTTCTGCCCGAGATGGTCAATGATCGCATTGGCCTTATTCCGGGAGACCTTGAGCTATCACGAGTCGAGGACGATTTATCAACGGCGTGGCCCGACTGCGGCGACGGAAAGGAGCGAGCTTTTCGAGTGATCAGCTCGCTTGCAAGATCCATATCGCAGGCCGGACAGAGTTTCTCTGCAGACGTTGCGCTTGTCGACGTAGGGCCAAATCTTGGCGCTCTCAATCGCGCCGCTCTTTTGGCCTGTAGTCATGTGATAGTTCCTGTCGGCGCCGACTTGTTCTCGCTTCAGGGTCTGCGAAATATGGGCCCTACGTTGCGAACGTGGCGGGCGCAATGGGGCGAGCGTAAGGGGCGCAATCCAGAGCCGACGATTCAGCTTCCCGATGGTCAAATGACGCCAGCTGGCTACATCGTGATGCGCCACTCTGTTCTCGCTGGGAGAGCGGCAAAGGCATACAGCAAATGGATTGATCGTATGCCGAAGCAGTATTGGAAGTACGTACTCGACGAACATGGAAAAGAGCCGATCAGCATCGACAGCGACGCTAACTGTCTCGCGCTACTGAAAGACTATAGGTCGCTGATGCCGCTCGCGCAGGAAGCCAGGAAGCCAATGTTTAATCTGAAGCCCGCTGACGGAGCTTTTGGCGGACATCAGGCAGCGGTTCAGGGTTGCTGGACAGACTTCAAAGAGCTGACGCTTACAATTATGCAGCGGTGCGGTGTCTCGATCTTCGGATAGGCAGACACTCAGCGGCGTTGTCCCCGGTGCGCGGCTGCAATCTCGCGCTCGCTGAACAGGATGCGACGCTGCAAATTCATCGCCAACGTTCGTGAGCCAGCAATACGTCCGTCCTGTCTATTCAGGACACGCATCGCCACTCACGCGCGTCCCGGCTGGTGCTGGCCTTCCGGCCCAAATAATTTTCCGGCCAATGTCGAGAAGGCGCTACGGGCTTCGACTAGCCCGTAGAAAGCGCCCAATGGGGAAGCGCTCTAACGCAAAGGACCCGAAGCCGTGAAATTCATGCTGATGATGAACCACCCGGGAAAGACCTCGTACGAGATCTTCAACTGGCCCGAGGCCGCGATCAAAGCCCATATCGGCTTTATGATTTCGCTCAACAAAGAGCTCACCGCGAACGGCGAACTGATCGGCTGCGAAGGGTTGCAGGGCCCGCACGAAGCCAAGCTGGTGCGCGCATCCGACACCGGTACGCCGATCACCGACGGCGTCTTTCCGGAATCCAAGGAATTCCTGGCCGGCTACTGGATCGTCGACGTGCCGTCGCCCGAACGCGCCTACGCGATTGCGGCCAAAGCGTCGACGGCGCCGGGCGCCGACGGCAAGCCGCTCAACATGAACATCGAAGTCCGCGAAGTGATGAGCGGCCCGCCGCCCGACATGCTGTAACGCGCGTTTGATTTGATGGCGGACATGAAGGCGATCGAGTCTCTGCTGCGCGAACTCGCGCCGCAGGTGCTCGGCGCCGTCATGCGGCGGTTCCGCGGTGACTTTGCTGCCGCCGAAGACGCGGTGCAGGAAGCGTTGCTAGCGGCGTCGTTGCGCTGGGCCGAAGACGGGCTTCCGGATCATCCGCGTGCGTGGCTGATCCAAGCCGCGACACGGCGACGGACCGACACGCTGCGCAGCGAACAGGCGCGCGCGAAACGCGAAGCGGAAAGCACGCTGCATCTGGGCGCGATGCTGCCGCCGCCCGATCTCGACATGCCCGCCGATCACGACGACACGCTGCTGCTGTTGTTCATGTCGTGCCACCCGGCGCTGACCCCGCCCTCGGCGATCGCGCTGACCTTGCGCGCGGTCGGCGGTTTGACGACGGCGGAAATCGCCAACGCGTTTCTGGTCCCCGAAGCGACCATGGCGCAGCGTATCAGCCGGGCCAAACAAAGCATCAAATCGTCGGGCGTGCCGTTCGAACTGCCCGACGCGCAGGAACGCGCAACGCGACTGCGCGCGGTGCTGCATGTTCTCTATCTGATTTTCAACGAAGGCTATACGAGCAGCGTCGGCGATACGTTGCAGCGTCTCGATCTGGCGCAGGAAGCGATCCGTCTGACCCGCGCCGTGCATCGTCTGACGCCGGACGACCCCGAAGTCGTCGGGCTGCTGGCGTTGATGCTGCTGACCGACGCACGTCGCGACGCGCGCAGCGGGCCGCAGGGCGAATTGATTCCGCTGACCGAACAAGATCGCAACCTGTGGCATCGCGACCTGATCGACGAAGGCGTGGCGCTGCTGGGCAAGGCGCTGTCGTACGGCGCGGTCGGCTCGTATCAATTGCAGGCCGCCGTCGCCGCGGTGCATGACCAGGCGGCAACGCACGAAGAGACTGACTGGCCGCAAATCCTGACCTTGTACGGCTTGCTCGAACAAGCGTCGGGCGGCAACCCGATGGTGGCGCTCAACCGCGCCGTTGCGGTTGCGATGGTCGACGGGCCGCAGGCGGGTCTCGATTTGGTCGATGCGTTGGACGTGCCTGAAAAATTGGCAGGTCACTATCGTCTCGATGCGCTCCGCGGACATTTGTTCGAACTGTCGAACGAACCCGCGCGCGCAATCGCGAGCTACGTCACCGCTGCGGGCAAGACCGCAAACAAGGCCGAGCAAGCATACCTGACAGTGAGGGCCGCGAAATTGCGCGCGCGGATTGGCTGACTCACGCGCGTAGGAGTCTGCCGGTAACAACGTGTAACCCCCAAGTCGATGAGGGGTACGCATTGATGCTGTCGCTGATTCCGGGCCGAAGCTTGCTTCGCCGCCTTGCGCGGCCTTGGTCTGCAGACGGCCCCACGCTGCGCGAGATCGAAGTCAGCTTGCGCGAGATGCGCTCGCTGTTGCTGGCGCAATCGATACCGCCGGAATCCTTGTGGGAGTATGGCCCGCGCGCGCAACCCGCGCTGCCCAACGCGCCGGTGTTCGAACAATCCGTGCTGTGCCGGCAAGAGCATTTCGAGACCGGCTATTTCAGCTATTGGGCGGCGCAGATGGCGCATCTGCCCGTCTATCACCGGAAATTATGGGAGTTCGTGTTCATCGCGCAGGCGTTGCATGAACGCGGTCTCTTGCGCAGCGACAGCAGAGGCCTGGGATTCGGCGTCGGCAAAGAGCCGCTGACTGCGCTGTTCGCGGCGCGCGGCTGTCGCATTCTCGCGACCGACGCCGATGCGACGCAGGCGGCGCACAACGGCTGGGTCCGATCGCAGCAACACGCGGCCGAGCTCGACGGATTGCGCTGGCCACAAATCTGCGACGACGCGCGCTTCGACAACCAGGTCGCCTTTGCCCCGTTCGACATGAACGACACGCCCGGCGAGTTTCGCGGCTACGATTTCTGTTGGTCGGCATGCGCGCTCGAACATCTCGGCTCGATCGAGAACGGTCTCGCCTTCATTCGCAGGTCGCTCGACTGTCTGCGCCCGGGCGGCGTTGCGGTTCATACGACCGAATTCAACTTGCACCACGACGAACGCACGATCGACAACGCGGCGACGGTTTTGTTTCGCCGCCGCGACCTGGAACGGCTTTTCGCCGAGCTGCAAGAAGATGGACATGTCTGCGCACCGCTCGATCTGCGCGAAGGCCACCGGCCGGTCGAACGTTTCATCGACCTGCCGCCGTTCCGGTCGCATCCGCATTTGAAGCTGGCGCTCGAAGGATTTCCGACGACGTCGATCGGCCTCATCGTACAGCGCCGCGCCAATTGAGCGGTCCGTTCGGACTCCGACTTACGTTTCGCCTGCTTCGCGCACGACCAGCTCAGGATCGACCTGCGCTGCTTGCCACGCGCGTCGCGGGCGGACGTCGCCGTCGGGCTGGCTGAATCCGACAAGGCCAAACAGAAACTCGCGCCCGTCGCGTTCGCGCAGCGGCATGACCAGGCGCCGGAAGGGCACGTGCTCGCGTCCCTTCTCGACCAGCATGCCCGCGTACAAAACCGGCCTGCCATAGTCGAGCGCCCAATGCATCAACGCTTCGCGCGTATGCAGCGCTTCACATGTCAGCATCTGATCGAGATATTTTCCGGCTTGGCCGCGGCCGAAGGCGCGATCGAGTTCGGTCCCGCTAAGACGGCAGCGGAAGCGCGCGTCGATCCGTTCATATAAATACGCGCCTCCGACTGCGGCGGCCGGCAGTCGTGGTGGCCGTATGTCGTCGCGTGACGGAAGCGCTCCGTCGCGCAGGCCGCTGCACCAGAGCGCGTATGTATCGCTGAACACGCCGTTGCCGAGCTCGATCGCAAAGGCCGGATCGCGCACGGAGGCCGCGGTCATGCGGTTGGAAGCGCAATGTCAGATGAACGGGCGATCATCCGCAAAAGCGTCGCAGCAACACCTAAACAAGATCTTTCTGCGCGACGCCTTCCGTCAGCTTCGCTTGCCGATCTTCTGCATCCAGCTGCGATCTTCGGCGGGCAATGAATCGGTCCAGGCTGGTTCATCGCCTGGTTCGGGAAGCACGTGGCCGAATTCAATCATCGCGCGCGACGGCAGTTCGGCGATGTAGACCCAGATCGAACGCGTCTCCATTGAAGCTGCTTTTGCAAGCTCGCTCGCCAACTGGGTTACCAGTTTTTTGCGATCGACGGCGCTGCGTCCGGCGCGGATATGGCCGTGCACGAACAGGCTTTCATGTCCGAGCGGTGCGCCGCCCATGAACCAGTCGTCGGGCGCAATCGCCTTGAAGATTACTTGCGCGAAATAGGTCGGCGCTGCGGTCACCTGATTGTGGATGCGCGTGATCGTCTCAGCGATCGCGGCTTTTTGCAGCTGGCTCAGACGGCCTGCAGCCGCGGTCACGACATAGGTCGGCATGTTTGCTCCTCCCGTTGTGGGGTGGAGCCTACGTCCGAATGGAGCGCGGCGCGATTGCGCCGCGTTCACCTCGAGATGCGTGCGGCTAGCGCGCCGGCGCTGCCGCAGGTTTTGTGAAACTGCCGGCCGGACCTGGAAACACGACCGGGCTTTCATAGCCGTCGGCCGAGATTGCGGTGACGCCGAAAAACCAGTCGTCAATATTGACGTTTTGCAGCTTCGCCGTGGTGCCGGTTGCAGCCTGGCTGTTGGTCCAGAGCGGCGCCGTCGTGTCGCGCCACCAGACGCGATAGGAGGCTGCACCCGGCACTGCAGACCAGCTCACCGTCGTGTCGAGTGAAACCGCACCATCGATTTTGACGCCGGTCGGCGGCGCCGGCGCCATCGCAAGCGCCGCCATGGTGACGACGTTGAGACGCGTGACCTGCGCCAGATACGGAAAGTCGACCGCTTCCAGCAGATCGCCGTGCTGAACCCCGTTCACGTTGCGCACGTCCTGATGTTCGCGCGTGTAATTCTCGATTGCCTCGGTGAAGCGCACCGCGGGATAGCCTTCGGCCAGCACCGGCACTTGATCGCCGCCGCGGCCGAACCGGTCGGTGCGATAGATCATGCGGGCGCGGAACTTGGTCAGGTACGTGTCGGCGAGCCCGCTGATGAAACGCGCCAGGTTGCGCGACGGGCTGTCGACCTCGCCGCCATTGTAGCGGCGGCGATTGGCTTCTTCGGCGGTTTCGGTCGAACGCGTGCCTTCGGAAAACACACGGACATACGACTTTTCAACGACCCCGTTGGCGCCGTTGGTGTTGCCGATAATGTCGTTGTTGAGATCGGCTTCGACCTGCCAATTGTGCTCGGTCGCGTATTGCGCCAGCAGCTTGCCGCCAAGCAGCCCCTGCTCTTCGCCCGACAGAACGGCGAAGACCAGCGTCGCGGGGAATTTGTGTTTCGACAGAACACGTGCGGCTTCGATCACCGCAACCGTGCCCGACCCGTCATCGTCGGCGCCGGGCGCGTCGCTGGTTGCGTCGAGCACGTCGGCGATGCGCGAGTCGATGTGACCCGCAATGATGATGACGCGATCGGGGTCAGTGGTGCCGCGTTGGATCGCCAGCACGTCGACGATCTTGGTCGGCGTCGGAACCCGGTTGCCGGTGACCGTCTGTTCCGGCGTTTCAATTTGCAGGCAGCCACCGCAGCCGCGGCTGATCTCTTCGAAGTTTTTTTGCACCCAGCGCCGCGCCGCGCCGATGCCGCGCGTGTCCGAAACCGTGTCCGACAGCGTATGGCGCGTGCCAAAGCCGACCAGCTTGGTCAGCGCAGCGCGCAGCTCGGCCTCTTTGACCTCGGACACGAGGCTGCGCAGCAACGGCTGCGCCTTTGGTTTTGCTGGATCCGCAGCAAAAGCGGGTGCGGCGACCAGGCAAATTCCGAGAACGACGAGAGCAGCACGCATCGGGCACCTGCGAGAAGGAACCAAGTCCCTTCGTCCTACAGGACCCGCGCGTTACGCGTCGAGGACCGTGGTGCAAACCGGTGGGACGACATAGGCCGCGCAACGCGCTACATACGCGGTCCCGATTGGCGGGCGCGGCTCGTGGCCTGATCGCGCGCTACGACACAAGATCGTTGGACGGAGACTGGTCGTGCGCACAACCAAGCAAACCTACGAATTTCAGACGCTGACCCAGGATTTCGAACATCCTTTGCTGCTGCGCACCATGCCGCGCGGCACCAAGGTCAAAGTGGTCACCACGAAGATCGAGTACGTGCCGCCAGTTCCGGATCAACCGGGCCCACGTCGCGAGATCGAGGTTCCAGAGGCGTTCGCCAAACAGGTGGAGCCGGAGCCGAAGCCCGCAAAAGGCGCCAGCGTCGTCGACAAGCCCGTCATGATCGACGTGACCGACCGCGTGCTCTAAGCGCGCGTCACAACGTCTTGATCGCTACGCTGCCGGCGCGTTGCCGATCATGGTCATGATCTCGCGGAACGAAAGTCCGTTCGACGCCGATGCAAGATCGCCGGCGGCGAGTTCCTTGGCGGCTGCGCGCAGATCTTTCATCACGCGCAAATAGAGCGCGGCGCCGAGGCTGATGCGTTTGACGCCGGCTTTCTGCAGCTCGGCCACCGGCAAGGTGCCGTTCATCGTGCCAACAACGAGATTGACCGGCTTGGGTGCAACCGCGCGCACGATCGCCACGACTGCATCCATGTCGGTCGGATAGGGCGCGTAGAGTACGTCGGCGCCGACCTCGGCAAACGCGGTCAGGCGTTTGATCGTGTCGTCGAGATCAGGGTTGCCCTGCAGATAATTGTCGGTGCGGCCGGTCAGAACGATGCGGCCCTTGGCGACCTTTGCCGCCGCACGCATGCGGCTGACTGAGTCGTCGAACGGACGGATCGGCTGGTTGGGATCGCCGCTCGTATCTTCAATGCCAAGCCCGGCGAGACCGGCCGCGATCGCAGTTTCGACGGTAGCCGCAACGTCGTCTTCGGTGTCGCCATAGCCGTCTTCAAAATCACCATTGATCGGTAAGCCGCTCACCCGGCCGAGCAACTGCGCATTCTCGATATGCTCGGCGCGACTGACCGCATGACGTCCGTCGAGACGACCCAGCGCGGCTGCGATTGCGGCCGACGAAGTGCCGATCGCTTCAAAGCCCGCTTCTTGCAGCAACAACGCCGACGTCGCGTCCCACGCATTCGGCATGACGAAGCCGGTGGGACGCTGATGCAGAGAAAGAAACCGTTCGTAGCGTTCGCGCTGGTTCACCGAAGACTCCTCCGTTGCAGCCGCGCGTCGCTGCAGCGGCGTTAGGCGTCCAGATTCTGCACGTTCAGCGCGTTGGTCTGGATGAACTCTTTACGTGGTTCGACGACATCGCCCATCAAGGTTGAGAAAATCTCTTCCGCCGCGTCGGCATGCTGCACCTTCACCTGCAACAGCGCGCGCACGTTGGGGTCCAAGGTCGTTTCCCACAGCTGGTCGGGATTCATTTCGCCCAAACCTTTGTAGCGCTGGACCGACAATCCCTTTTTGCCGAGATCGACGATCGCATCGAGCAGCGCGATCGGGCCGGTAACACGCCCGATTTCCTTGTCCTTGTGCACCAGCATGCCCGGCTTGTCGAAACGCTGCTTCAAGCCCTGCGCGTTGAGGTCGAGGCGCTTGGCATCGGCACCGCGCACGCAATCGGCGGTGATGCGGCGCGTTTCGGTGACGCCGCGCAGCTTGCGCGTCAGCTCGATGCCACCACCGGCATCCTGCGGCATGGCACGTCCGCTCCAACCGCGATCCAGCGGATCGGCAAGCTGGTTCAGACGTTCGGCCAAGGTCTGCGCGACACTGGCGGCACGCTGCGGGTCGTTGAGCAGGTCGACATTCAGCGCGCCTTCGATGGCGGCCTGTTCGACGATGATCGACGAGCCGACTTTGCGCGCGACCTGGTTGATCGCAAGCTTGCTCGACAAAGCTTCGCGCACCATCGCCTGCAGATCGTTGCCGCCGACGACTTCGCCGTTATGCAGCGACAGGATCGTGTCTTCGACGCCATTGGCGACGAGGTAATCGTCAAGCTCGCGGTCGTCTTTGCGGTACAGCGCCGATTTGCCTTTGGCGACGCGGTAGAGCGGCGGCTGCGCGATGTAGAGATAGCCCTTCTCGATCAGCTCGGGCATCTGCCGGTAGAAGAACGTCAACAGCAACGTACGGATGTGCGAGCCGTCGACGTCGGCGTCGGTCATGATGATGATTTTGTGATAGCGCGCCTTGCTCGCGTCGAATTCTTCGCGACCGATGCCGGTACCAAGCGCGGCGATAAGGGTGCCGATTTCCTGGCTGCCCAACATCTTGTCGAAGCGTGCGCGCTCGACGTTTAGGATCTTACCGCGCAACGGCAGGATCGCCTGAAAGCGACGGTCGCGACCCTGTTTGGCGCTGCCACCGGCCGAGTCACCCTCGACGATGAACAGTTCGCTGAGCGCAGCGTCTTTTTCCTGACAGTCGGCCAGTTTTCCCGGCAGTGAGTTGATGTCGAGCGCGCCCTTCCGGCGCGTCAGGTCGCGCGCCTTGCGTGCGGCTTCGCGTGCGATCGCAGCTTCGACCACCTTCTGCACGATCTTGCGCGCATCGGCGGGGTTTTCTTCGAGCCAGTTTGCCAGTGCTTCGCCGACCACGTTTTCGACGATCGGACGCACTTCGCTCGAGACCAGCTTGTCTTTGGTCTGCGACGAGAATTTCGGATCGGGCACTTTGACCGACAACACGCAGGTCAGGCCTTCGCGCATGTCTTCGCCGGTCGGTGCGACTTTCTCTTTCTTCGCGATGCCGCTTTCAATCGCGTAATTGTTCAGTGCGCGCGTCAGCGCGGCGCGGAAGCCGGCCAAGTGCGTGCCGCCGTCGCGCTGCGGAATGTTGTTGGTGAAGCAGAGCATGGTTTCGTGGAACGAGTCGGTCCACTCCAGCGCCGCTTCGACGGTGATCGGGCCGTAATCGCCAACACGCTCGGCGCGCACCGCGATTGCGGGCTTGTGCACGGCGGTCTTCGAACGGTCGAGATACTGCACGAAGGCTTCGAGACCGCCTTCGTAATGCAGCTCGACAATCTTGGGTTCGTCGGCGCCGCGCTGATCTTCGAGCCGGATCGTTACGCCCGAATTCAGAAACGCCAACTCGCGCATGCGATGCTCGAGCGTCGCGAAATCGAACTCGGTCTTGGTGAAGGTTTCGGTCGAGGGCAGGAAGGTGATTTCGGTGCCCTTCTCGCCTTCGGCGTCATCGACCGGCGTCAGCGGACCGACCGCGTCGCCATGCCGGAATTCCATTTCCCAGCGCTTGCCGTCGCGCCAGATGCGCAACTTCAAATAGCTCGACAGCGCGTTGACGACCGAGACGCCGACGCCGTGCAGACCGCCCGACACCTTGTAGGAATTCTGGTCGAATTTTCCGCCTGCATGCAGCTGGGTCATGATGACCTCGGCCGCGCTGACGCCTTCTTCTGCATGGATGTCGACGGGAATGCCGCGACCATTGTCGCGCACCGTCACCGAGCCGTCGTCATTGAGCACCAGCGACACGCGCGTTGCATGACCGGCCAGGACTTCGTCGATTCCGTTGTCGACGACCTCGTACACCATGTGGTGCAGACCCGACCCGTCGTCGGTGTCGCCAATGTACATTCCGGGGCGTTTGCGCACTGCGTCGAGGCCGCGCAAAACCTTGATCGAGTCCGCGTTGTACGTCTCGGGCGTCTCGTTCGACGCCACGTTCATGCTCATTCTCGAAACTGCTTTCTACCCGGGATTCGCGATGCCCAAAGAGCCCCGCGGGAGGATCGCGCAGTATATAGTGCGCGGGCCCCTGAAAGCAACTTTTCCAGCCTGAAAATCCCTTGTCAGAACAAGGGTTTAGAGGCGACTCACAGACGCGTCCCGGACGTCGAAGAATTGGGCTTTTTCGAGCAGCGGTTGGAACGGTCCGGGCTCGGTTCCGGTGAGCCAAAATTGGCCACCCAGCGCCTCCAGCGCACCGTACAAAGCGAGCCGCCGGTCGGGGTCGAGATGGGCCGCCACCTCGTCCAGCAACAGCACCGGCGTGGCGCCGCGCTCGGCCCCGGTCAGCTGCGAGGCGGCCAGGATCAGCGAGATCAACAGCGCCTTTTGTTCGCCGGTCGAGCAGCGCTCGGCCAGCATGTCCTTGGCTTCATGCACGACGATGACGTCGCTTTTGTGCGGGCCGACGATCGCGGTTCCGCCGGCTGCGATATCGGCGCCGCGGCCGGCGGCCAAGCGCTGGCGGAATTCGTCTTCGGCCTGCAGCGCGCTTGCGCGGCCCAGCATTTCCTCGACCAGGCCCGACACGGCGATGGCGGGGCGCGGGAAGGCGTCGTTGCCGAGCGCCAGGGCTGCGACCAGCCGTTCGAGATAGGCGCGCCGCGCAGCCGCGATCGCGACCCCGGTTTCGGCCATCTCGCGCTCCAGCCCGTCGAGCCAAGCGGGGTCGGGGCGGCCTTCCTGCAGCAGCCGCGCGCGTTGGCGCAATGCGCGCTCGTAGCGATTGCTGCGCGTGCCGTGCGTGGGATCGAGGCCCAGCACCAGACGATCGAAGAAGCGGCGGCGGGCCGACGCGCCTTCGGCAAACAGTCGGTCCATCTGCGGCGTCAGCCACAACATCGCGAGTTCGCTGCCGAGATCGGTAGCGCGCGCAGCCGCGCCATCAATGCGCGCCAGGCGCCGTTCGCTATTGGCGGGATCGCTGCCGGTGCCGAGTTCGTGCGTTGCATCACCGCGCACCAGCGTCGCTGCGACGCCCCACGGCGCGTCGGATCCGATGCGCACCAGCTCGGCCAGCCTCGCACCGCGCAGCCCGCGTCCAGGCGACAGCAACGACAAGGCTTCGAGCAGGTTGGTCTTGCCCGCACCGTTGGCGCCGGTCAGCACGACTGGGCGTGAATCGAGTTCCAGCCGGGCCTGCGCGTAACAGCGGAAATTCGTAACCGTAAGACGCGTGATGGCGGCGCGGAAAATCCCCCGCGAAAGCGGGGGTCCATCGGGACGACGCTGCGACGTTTCAGAAAACTCGGAAATGGATCCCCGCTTTCGCGGGGATTTATACGCGCATCGGCATCAGCACGTACAACGCGCTGGCGTCGCTGGTGTCGCGGATCACAGTCGGCGACGCGCTGTCGGCGATTAGCAGGCGGCAACCGTCGCCTTCGATCTGCTGCGTGATGTCGAGCAGATAGCGGCTGTTGAAGCCGATTTCGAGCGGCGTCGCGCTGTAATTGACTTCGAGTTCTTCCGACGCGCTGCCGCTTTCGGGGCTGTTGGCCGACACGGTCAACTGGCCGCGATCGATCGACAGTTTCACCGCGCGGGTTTTTTCCGTCGCGATGGTGGCGACGCGATCGACCGCTTGCGCAAAGGTGCGCGGGTCGACTTCGAGCACCTTGTCGTTGCCCGACGGAATGACGCGTTCGTAATCGGGGAAGGTGCCATCGATCAGTTTCGAGGTCAGCACCACGTCGTCGACGGCAAAGCGGATCTTGGTGTCGCTGAGCGACACGCCGATCGAGCCGTTGCTTTCTTCGATCAACTTGCGGATTTCCGCCACCGTCTTCCGCGGCACGATGATGCCCGGCATTTTGCCGGCACCGTCCGGCAACGGCATCTCGACGCGCGCCAGGCGATGGCCGTCGGTCGCAACCGCGCGCAGCACGGCGACGTCGCCGCTCTTCGCAGCATGCAGATAAATGCCGTTGAGATAGTAGCGCGTCTCTTCGGTCGAGATCGCAAAGCGGGCGCGATCGATCAGCGTCTTGAGATCGCTGGCGCCAAGCTCGAACGCATGCGGCAGTGAGCTGCCGGCCATTTGCGGAAAGTCTTCGGTCGGCAGGCAGCCGAGCTTGAAGTTCGAACGACCGGCGCGGACCGACAGGGTGGTCTGTTCACCGTTTGATTCGAATTCGACTGCGCCTTTGTCGGGCAGCTTGCGCACGATGTCGTACAGCGTGTGGGCCGGTGCCGTGGTGGCGCCGCCGCTGCTCACTTCGGCCGGCACGGTCTCGAGGATTTCGAGATCCATGTCGGTGGCCGAGAGCGACAGCTCGCCCTTTTCGGCCTTGAGCATCACATTCGACAGAATCGGGATCGTATTGCGTCGCTCAACAACGCTCTGCACGTGCGCTAGTGCGCGGAGGAGCGCGGCTCGTTCGATCGAGAACTTCATGCCGATTTTTCTTTGCGCTTCAGGGGGGCCAGTTGTACCGGACGCTCCGTGGGGTGCGCTAGTCCCCAAGGGAAATTGTCCGCACTCTTTCAACCCCGATTCGAGCCACCGATGCGCTTCGAACTCTGGAGCGTCTATCTCCTTGCGTCCCTGCTGGCGTCGCTGACGCCTGGACCCGCCGTTTTGCTCAGCGTGTCGACCGGCCTGGCGCAGGGATTCGGCCGGGCGTTGTGGACGATTCTCGGCATCTGCATCGCCAACATTCTCTATCTGGGCGGCGCCGGGCTCGGCATGGGCGCCATCCTCGCCGCCTCGACCGATCTGTTTCTGGCGATCCGCTGGGCAGGCGCAGCCTATCTGATCTGGCTCGGCATCCGCGCGTTGCGGGCGCACGGCACGCGACTCGAAATCGGTGCGGCGCAGACCGAACGCTCGCTACGGCGGCTCGTCGGCGAGGGGTTTCTGCTGCAGGTCACCAACCCCAAAGCCTATGTCTATGTAACCGCGATCCTGCCGCAGTTCGTCGAGATCGACCGGCCGCTGCTGCCGCAAATGCTGGTGATCACCGCAACTAGCCTGGCGGCGGAGCTTGTGGTCCTGGGCGGCTACGCAGCTTTGGGCGGGCGGGCACGGCGCATGACGCTCGGCGAAGGATTCGTCGGCTGGGCCAATCGCGGTGCCGGCATCGTTTTGATTCTCGCCGGGCTGATGGTGGTCGCGGTCGACTGGCTTTAGGTTCGTCGCCCATGCGCCTGCGCCGTCGTGCCTGGGCCGCGCTGGAAGGCAGCGGCCGTATCGATCGAATCGGATTCTGGATTCGCGCTGCCATCGTTGGCGCGATCCTCGCCAATGCAGCCGCGCTGATTCTCGAAACGGTGCCCTCGCTGGACGCTGCGTTCGACGATCTGTTCCAGCTCATCGAAGTCGTGACGGTCACGATGTTCGTGATCGAATACGCGGCCCGCGTCTGGGTCGCGCCCGAACAACCCGATCCACGCTTTCGCCATCCGGTCTGGGGGCGCGTGCGTTATGTCGTGTCGCCGCTGGCGGTGATCGACCTCATCGCGATCCTGCCGGTGTTCCTGCGCGCCTTCGGCCTCGCCGATCTGTCGCTGCTGCGGTTGGTGCGTTTGATCGCGGTGCTGAAACTGACGCGCAGTTCGCCAGCCTTGCAGGCGATCGGCGCGGCCTTGTGGAACGAGCGCAAGACCGCGGTTGCGGCTTTGTCGATCATCGGCGTCGCACTGATCTTGGTGTCGACGATGATGTGGTTTCTCGAACGCCACGCGCAGCCTGACAAATTCGGTTCGATCCCGGCGGCGATGTGGTGGGGCATCGTCACCTTGACCACGATCGGTTACGGCGACGTCGTGCCGGTGACCGCGTGGGGCAAGTTCTTTGGCGGCTTCGTCGCGGTGCTGGGCATCTTCACCTTCGCGCTGCCGGCGGCGATTTTGGCGGGCAGTTTCTCGCGCGAACTGACGCGCCGCGATTTCACCGTCACCGTGCCAATGCTGGCGCGCATGAAGCTGTTGGCGAATGTCGAACCGTTCCGCTTGCGTCGGCTGGCGACGCGCGCCGAGCCGCGCATCGTCACAAGCCGTCACGCTGTGGCGCGACGCGATGAAGACGTGCGCGGCGTCTATTTCATCGTTGAAGGGGCGGTCGAAATCGAACGGTCCGACCGGTTCGAACGCTGCGGGCCCGGCGAAGCGTTCGGTGCCTCGACCGATCACGTGGTCGACGGCAAACACATCTCGACCGTGATCGCGTCAGAGCCGACGCGGCTGGTCTTTATCTCGAATGACGCGCTCGGCGAGGCGTTCGGAAAGAGCGGCGACTCTTAGCCGGCGAGCGTCCGGCGCAGCAGCTCGACGTCTTCGGCGAAGCTTTGATCGGTGGCCATCAACTCTTCGACCTTCTTGCACGCATGCATCACGGTCGTGTGATCGCGACCGCCGAACTTGCGGCCGATTTCCGGCAGCGAACGTTGTGTCAGCTGCTTGGCGAGAAACATTGCCACCTGGCGCGGACGTGCAACGGCGCGCGCGCGGCGTTCCGAATACATGTCGGCGACGCGCATGTTGAAATGCTCGGCGACTTTTTTCTGGATCTCGTCGATCGTGACGCGACGGTCGTTGGCGCGCAGCAGATCGCGCAGCACGTCCTGGGTTGATTCCATCGTCACCGGACGGCCGACCAGTTCGGCGTGCGCAACGATGCGCGTCAGTGCGCCTTCCAGTTCGCGCACGTTCGACGAAATCTTGTGGGCGAGAAACTCCAGCACCTTGGGCGGAATTTCGAGCGGCAGCGTGTCGGCTTTGGCCTGCAAAATGCCGAGGCGCAATTCGTACGTCGTCGGATGAATGTCCGCGACCAGGCCCCAGCCGAGGCGCGAACGCAGGCGTTCTTCCATGCCTTCGAGATCGCTAGGCGACTTGTCGGCCGAGATCACGATCAAACGGTTCTGATCCACCAGCGCGTTGAACGTGTGGAAGAACTCTTCCTGCGTCGAATCTTTGCCGCAGATGAATTGGATGTCGTCGATCATCAACACGTCGACGGAGCGGAACAGCTCCTTGAACGACATCGTGTCCTTGTACCGAAGCGCACGAATGAACTGGTACATGAACTTTTCGGCGCTGAGATACAGCACCTTGCGGCCCGGCGTGCGCTTGCGGATCGACCAGGCGATCGCATGCATCAAGTGCGTTTTGCCGAGACCGACGCCGCCATAGAGGAACAGCGGATTGAACGGAACGTGCTCGCTCTCGGCGACACGACGCGCAGCTGCGTGCGCGAGTTCGTTCGGCTTGCCGACGACGAAGTTTTCGAAGGTGAAGCGCGGATCGAGACCGATCAGCCCGTCTTCTTCTTCCAGCGCCGGCAGATTGGCGAGCGTCTCGCCGATCGGCCGAACACCTTCACGGGGGGCGCCGTTCTCATGCGACGGACCATCGAGATGGCCGAGTGGGACCGTCAGCGCGCTGTCGCTCGACAGGCTGCCTTCGATGCGCGCGACGACGATTTCAATACGGGCGACGTCGGGGTTTTCCCCCGACCACAGACGCTGGATGCGATCGGCATAGTGCGACGCGACCCAGTTCTTGAGGAATTTGGTCGGGACCGCCATCGAGACGGCGCCATCTTCGAGGTGCTGCGGGGTCAGCGGTGCGAGCCACCGGGCGAATTCGGTTTCTCCGATCTCGCTCTTCAAGCGATTGGAGACGCGCGCCCATTCGTGCTGCAGCGAACCAGGCCCCATGCCTTCTCCCGTGTCCGTTACAGAAGACGTGAACCCGTCTTCTGACGCCTTCTGGCGCGTCGCCCGGTTGCGAGACTCGATTACTTGAGAATCTCGGTCCGAACGACGGAATTACTGGACGACAACTTCTCGAAAACTCGCGCGATGCCCCACAACGCCGCGCGTTTTGAAACGATACGCCTGTGTGCAGGAACTCTGCAACGGGACCGAATCAAGAACGCTGAGTAATCGAAAAGTATCGGTTGCGAAATCAAAGTAGTGACAAAGAAAAAGCGCTCCACACGGAGCGCTTACTTCAGCGGCTTCGTCGACTTTGATGAACGAAGACTGGGTGCGGACTAGGCCGCGCCCGCCTGGGTCAGGCGAGCGCCTTGATCCGCGAGCTGAGACGCGAAAGCTTCCGCGCGATCGTGTTCTTGTGCATCACGCCCTTCTGCGCGCCGCGCTGCAGTTCGGGCTGGGCGTCCTTGAAGGCGCTCTTGGCTTCGGCGGCGTTGCCGCTCGCGATTGCCGCTTCAACCTTCTTCACGAAGGTGCGGATGCGACCCACGCGGTCGCCATTGATTTCGGCGCGTCGGGCGTTCCGACGGATGCGCGTTTTCGCGGATTTATGGTGCGCCATCGCTTGGTCTATCTGCTGGTCCGATTGAGAAGCCGCGGACCCTACGGATGGGTCCTGGATGAGTCAATCGAATCTATGCACAGGTTTGGCATGTGCGCGGGGTGCGGCGGATCCGCCGCACCACCGCGTTCAGTGCGCGGACTTTTATCGGTTTTTGAAGTTCGGTTTCCGCTTCTCGGCGAAGGCGGCCATGCCCTCTTTTTGGTCTTCGAGCGCGAAGCTGGCGTGAAACAACCGGCGCTCGAACCGCACACCCTCGGCGAGCGTGGTTTCGTAGGCGCGGTTGGTCGCTTCCTTGGCCATGTACACGACCGGACGCGAGAAGGCGGCGATCTTCTCGGCCGTGCGCAGCGCGTCCTCCAACAGTTCGGCGGCGGGCACGATACGACTGACGAGACCGCTCCGTTCCGCCTCGACCGCATCGATCATGCGGCCGGTCAGCACCATCTCCATCGCCTTCGACTTGCCGACAAAGCGCGTTAGACGCTGCGTGCCGCCGGCACCCGGAATCGTGCCAATCGTAATTTCAGGCTGGCCGAATTTCGCCGTGTCGGCGGCGAGAATAAAATCGCACATCATCGCCAGCTCGCAGCCGCCGCCGAGCGCATAGCCCGCAACCGCAGCGATCACCGGCGTGCGCAGCTTGGTGACCTCTTCCCACTTCTTGGTGATGAATTCCTCGGCGTAGACGTCCTGAAACGTCTTGGCCTGAATCTCTTTGATGTCGGCGCCCGCCGCGAAGGCTTTCTCGCTGCCGGTCAGCACGATGCAGCCGATTGCAGGATCGTCGTCGAACGCATGCAGCGCCACGCCCAGCTCGGTATAGAGCTGATCGCACAGCGCGTTCATCGCTTTGGGGCGGTTGAGCGTGATGAGGCCGACCGCGCCGCGCGTTTCGGTAAGGATCATGTCGAAACTCATTCCCGCTCTCCTGCTTTGCGTTCTGGCGCCACGGTGAATCGCACGGTTGTGCGCGTGTGTGTGGCGGTTAGTTCGATGGTCAGTTTTTCTTTGCCGCGCACCCAGCGCAGCGGTCCTGCTGCAACCCAGCCGAGTTGCGGCAACGACGACTCGTAAAAGCGGCGCACGTCGCTGGCCGGCACCAGCCCTTCGGCGCTGGCCTGCACGATGCGGCCTTCGGGCTTGTCGAATACGACCGGCGGCGTCGCCGACCGCGTCAGTTGCGGCATCAACGGCAGATCTTCGACGCCGTCGATCCAGGTGCTTGCGCCAAGCGCGAACACGGCGACCAGGATCAAAAGCGAACGTTGCAGCATGCCGTGCGTCCTAACTCACCGCTGCTTGCGCGGGCAATAGAAGGTCGAGCGGCCGGCTTGCACCATGCGTTGAATGCCACCGGTGGCGGCGACGTTGCAGTCGCAGCCCGGGCATTTCTGGCCCTCGCGGTCATAGACCGTGAAGCGATGCTGGAAATAGCCAAGCTCACCGCTGGCGCCGGCGAAATCACGCAAGGTCGAACCGCCGGCTTTGATCGCCGCGTCGAGCACTTTGCGGATGGCGGGCAGTAGGCGCGCAGCGCGCGCGCCGGCGACGGAACCGGCTAGTCGTTTGGGGCTGATGCCGGCCAGGAACAGCGCCTCGCTGACATAGATATTGCCGAGACCAGCGATCACGCGCTGATCGAGCAGCGCGCTTTTAATCGGCGTGCGTTTGCCCGCCAGCGACGCAGAGAAGCTTGCGTCGTCGAGCGCCGGGTCGAACGGCTCGGGGCCCAGCTCGGCCAGCATCTTGTGCGTGGTTAATTCTGAGCGATGCAGCAGATCCATCACGCCGAAGCGGCGCGGATCGTTGAACCGCACATGCGCGCCGTCATCGGTGTCAAAGCGCACATGGTCGTGCGGATCGTCGAGCGGCTGCGGCGAGCGCGGCGGATGGACCGTGAACTTGCCGGTCATGCCGAGATGGATCAGCCAGATCAGGTCCTGATCCAACTCGATCAAAATGTACTTGGCGCGGCGCCGGATATCGCAAACACGCCGGCCTTCCAGCCGCTTGGCGAAATCTTTGGGAAACGGCGCGCGCAGATCGCCGCGTGCGGTTGCAACATGGACCAGGCGGCGGCCTGTCAGCATCGCGCCCAGGCCCCGCGCAACGGTTTCGACTTCAGGAAGTTCAGGCATGCGGCCGTCTATGTAGTGCGTCCGGCAGGCCGAGGGATAGGCGAGCTGTGCGCCGCTGGTCTACGATCCCGCCGGCATGAACCAAGAGCTGCCACGCGTCGCGCATCCGGGACCGCTTTCGATCGAGGTCGAAGCCGGCAAGACGTATTTTTGGTGCGCGTGCGGCCGCGCTGCGACGCAACCTTTCTGCGACGGAAGCCATGCCGGTACCGCGTTCGCGCCGATCGAACACCGCGCGACGCAAACGCGGGATCTCTATTTCTGCGGCTGCAAGCGCACGGGCCGACCGCCGCTGTGCGATGGCAGCCACAACAAGCTCTGAAGGGCGATGACAATGTTGATGTCAGATCCGCAGCGCGCGCTGATTACCGTTATGATGCTGGTCGCAGCGTGCGACGATGAACTCAGCGACGCCGAGCTGCACACGATCACCGCCAACGTGCGGTATCTGCCGGTGTTCACTGGATTTGATCCCGAGCGGCTGCCCGGCATCGCGCAGGATTTCGCGCGCGCCGTCGAAACCGACGAAGATCTGGAAACGATGATCGACGGGATCGGCCGCGCCCTGCCCGCCAAGCTGCACGAAACCGCTTACGCGCTGGCGGTCGAAGTCGCGGCTGCCGATCACCATCCGAGCCAGGAGGCGCTGCGCTTGCTCGAGATCATCGGCGAACGGCTGAACGTCGATCCGCTTGCAGCTGCCGCCATCGAACGCGGCGCCCGCGCCCGACACGCACTCGCCTGACAATTTAATCAGCTGCGCGATTGCGCGGCGCGGGGCCCATGCTCGTCGACGTCCTCATCATCTTTGCGCTCGTCGTCGTGAACGGTTGGTTCGCGATGGCGGAACTTGCCATCGTGTCGGCGCGCCGCGCGCGGCTGCAAGCAATGGCGCGACGCGGACGACGCGGCGCACGTGCTGCGCTCGAACTTGGTGAAAATCCTGGTCGGTTCCTGTCGACGGTGCAGATCGGCATCACGCTGATCTCGGTTCTGTCAGGTGCATTCTCGGGTGCCGCCCTGTCGCAACCGGTGCATGACTGGCTGGAAGCGCAAGGCGTGCCGGCCGAATACGCGCCGACCATCGCCTTCGCGCTGGTCGTCGCCTTCACGACCTATCTCTCGGTGATCGTCGGCGAGCTGGTGCCGAAACAGCTGGCGCTGCGCAACGCCGAACCGATTGCCGCACGCGTGGCGCCGCTGCTGCGCTGGTTCACCGTTGTCGGTGCGCCGGTTGCGGTCGTGCTCGAATGGTCGGGCAATCTGGTGCTGCGCCTGTTCGGCAGTATGGCGCAGCAGCGCGACGCGGTGTCGGAAGAAGAAGTGCGCATGTTGATCGCCGAAGGCGCGCGCACCGGCGTGTTCGAGCCCGCCGAACGCGAGATGGTCGATCGCGTGTTGCGCTTTGGCGACCGGTCGGTGCGGTCGATCATGACGCCGCGCGGCGACGTCGATTGGCTGGAGCTGAATGCGACGCGCGACGAGGTGATGCGCACGATCGAAGAAAGCCGCCACACGCGCTTTCCGGTTGGGCGTGGTTCGCTCGACGACATTGCCGGCATCGTGCATCTGCGCCAGCTGACGCAATGCGCGATCGACGGCGTTGCGTTTGATCTCGCGGCGCTGGTCGAAAAAGCACCGGTTCTCTACGACGCGACCGACATTCTGAAAGCGCTGGAAGTGTTGCGCACAGCCGGCGCGCGCGTGGCGCTGGTGGTCGACGAATATGGCGGCTTCGAAGGTCTGGTGACCTTGACCGATATTCTCGAAGCGGCGGTTGGTGCTTTGCCCGAAGCGGGGCGCGACGAAGACGAGGCCTTCGTTACGCGCGATGACGGTTCGGTGCTGGTCGACGGTATGACCGCGATCGAAGACATGAAGCTGCGGCTCGGCCTGCACGAGCTGCCGGGCGAAGACGATGTCGACACGGTCGGCGGCTTTATCCTGATCGCGCTCGGCCGCGTGCCGAAGACCGGCGACAAGGTCAAACATGCGAACTGGGTGTTCGAAGTGATCGATATGGACGGGCGCCGCGTCGACAAGGTGCTGGCCCACCCGCCCAAACCCGACCAGCTGCTCGACGACACCGGCGGCGGCTGAGCGTTTTCCCTCGGGAAAACGCGGCAAACCAAAGATAAAGAAAAGCCGGCCCGATCCGCGTGCGACGATCGGGCCGGCGCTGCGCGTCGCGAGGGACGGTCGCGACGCGCGCCGGCAAGACCGAGGGTAGGTCGGTCGTGCCGGCAGTCGGTTTGCTTACTTCACGTCGCCGGCCGGATTTCCATGCGGTCCGCGGTGATGCAATTCGTCGAACGCTTTCCTCTGCGCCGGGTCCAGCGTCTTCACGAAAGCGTCGACCTTCGCTTTGTGCTCAAGCCGGTGCTTCTGCCACTCGGCTTTCTTCGCCGCCTTCTGTTCCGGCGTCATTGCATCCCACGCGGCTTTGCGTTGGGCGCGCATCTGTTCGTGGAACTGCTGGCGCTGCTCGGGCGACATCGCCTTGAGCTGGGCGCGCAGATCCTGGCGCTGCTGCGGAGTCATCGTCCGCATCTGTTCAAGCGTGGGCGGGGTCGGCGTATTCGTCCCCGAATTGGTTTGGGCCATTGCGGGGAGCGCGGCGGCAAACATCACGGCGCTCAGGGCGACGCGGATCAACTTCGTGCGCATTGTATCCTCTAGCGTTGCTCCCTTTCGGGATCACGCCCATTCACGGCGGCAATTGCGGCCGACATGCGACGGCACAGGTAACGCGCCGTTGCTGGCGGGACGCTTGTCGCGTTCGGGTACGAAAAAGGGCCCGGCGTTGCCACCGGGCCCCAATTCACGTCGCGCGCTGGTGTGATTACGCGGCGCGGATTTGCGCCAGGAACTCATTCACCTGCAAGCGAAGCTGCTCTGCCTGGCGGCCAAGATCGGCCGCAGCCGACAAAACTTCGCCCGACGCGGCACCGGTTTCGCCCGCACCGCGATTGACGATCGTGATCGTCTGCGAAACTTCCGACGTCCCGCGTGCAGCTTCGGCGACGTTGCGCGCGATTTCGTTGGTCGCTGCACCTTGCTCTTCGACTGCAGCGGCAATCGCGGTTGCGATCTCGCTCATCTCGGAAATTGTGCCGCCGATGCCCGCGATCGCCGACGCCGTGTCCTGCGTGGCACCCTGCACGGTTGCGATATGCATCGAAATTTCTTCAGTCGCTTTCGCCGTCTGGTTGGCCAGCACTTTCACTTCCGAGGCGACGACCGCGAAGCCTTTGCCAAGTTCGCCTGCGCGCGCCGCTTCGATGGTTGCGTTCAGCGCCAGCAGATTGGTCTGGGAAGCGATCGACTGAATCAGACCGACGACTTCGCCGATCCGGCCGACCGCTTCGGTCAGACCTTGCACCTTGTCGTTGGTCGATCCGGCGCGCGCGACGGCGCTGCCGGCAATGGTTGCGGAATGGCCGACACGCTGCCCGATCTCGGCGATCGACGCGCTGAGTTCTTCGGTGGCGGCAGCAACCGTCTGCACGTTGGCGGAGGCTTCTTCCGACGCCGCCGCAACAACGGTTGCCTGGCGGCTGGTTTCGTCGGCGGTGGTCGACATGGTTTCGGCCGAGGCACGCATCTCGGTTGCGGCCGAGGCCAGCATCTCGATCGCTTGCGCGACGCGGTGATCGAAATCCTGGCACAGCTGCGCGATCCGTTCGCCGCGCGCCAGTTCGGCCTTCTGTGCTTCGAGCTGGGCCGCGCTTAGCCGCTCGGCCTCCAGCGCACCTTCGCGCAACGCTTCCAAGGTCGTTGCCATGGTGCCGAATTCATCGTTGCGCGCGAACTGCGCCACTGGCTGGGCGTAGTTGCGACGCGCCATCGGTTCGATCGCTTCGATCAGCGATTTCAACGGCTGCTGCACGCGGCGGCGCACGATCACGAAAGCGCCGGTCGCGATCGCAAGCGCGACGAGCAGGCCGGCCGAAGCGACGACCATGCCGCGTTGCGCGTGGGCGCCACGTTCGTCGGCGCGTTGCGTCATCGCGGTATTGGCCGCATTGGCGACCGCAATGACCGACGGAAACGGCTTGTTGCAGATCGTGTTCCAGGCGTCGGCGGATAGTTGTTCGGTGCCGCTATCGTCGAACTTGGCATAGACCGCGTCGCGTTCGGCGAAGGCCGCTTTGAGTTGTTCGCGCGCCGTCGCTGCAGCGGTGCGTGTCGCGGGTGACAGGGCGTTGCGGATCAGAATGTCGTCGATGGCGCCCATCGTCGCCATCGCAGCACCGCGATACCGGCCCAGCGTTGCCAGCAGGTCGGGTTTGATACGGGCCGACGTCGCGACGTTGCTGCGGATTGCCGAGCATTCGTTGCCGATCTGCTCGCGCGTTGCCCAGGATAGTTGGCGGATGGTGACGAGTTCGCCGATCTCGGGATCGGCAATGCGCGCTTCGGCGGCGATGAAGCGCGACGCTTCGTTCAACGCGTCCGCCATCGCGCCGGCTTTGCCGTACCAGCCCATCGTCGCTTTGAGATCGCGCGTTGCTTTCGGCTTGGCGCCTTCGGCATCGATCTCGGCATTGGCCGCATCGGCGGCTTTGATCTTGGCGCGAATGTCGTCGACCAGCTGCTTCTCGTTCGCCAGATCGACGCCGTCGATCGACTTCAACGCGACGTCGATCTGCGCCTGCAGCTTTTTGCGCAGATCGGCCAAGGTCGCTTTGGGATCGTCCTGGCCCAGGATCGCGGTCTGGGTCGAACCGCGTGTGAGGCGTACTTGCTGCGTGGCCTGGAAGATTTCTCGATCGGCTTCAGCCAACAGGCGCACACGGCTGGACACTTTGCTTTCGCGCACCGCGTCTTGCAGCAGCACGCCGAGAGACGCGATCAGCACCAGCGACAACAGCAGCAAGACGCCGCCGAGGACGGTCGATACGGAGCCGGACTTGGTGGTCATCGAGAAGGTTCTTTCGTGACTGGGAGCGGGCGCAAAAGGATTTCTGACGGGAAGTTCGTAAACCCGAAGTGAAGTCGTGCTGCGCCAGCCTTACGCGGCGCGGATCTGCGCCAGGAACTCATTCACCTGCAGACGAAGCTGTTCGGCTTGACGGCCAAGGTCAGACGCGGCCGACAAGACTTCGCCCGAGGCAGCACCCGTCTCACCGGCGCCGCGATTGACGGCGGTAATGGTCGACGAGACGTCGGCGGTGCCGCGTGCGGCTTCGGCGACGTTGCGCGCGATTTCGTTGGTCGCTGCACCTTGCTCTTCGACTGCAGCGGCAATCGCGGTTGCGATCTCGCTCATCTCGGAAATCGTGCCGCCAATGCCGGAAATCGCCGCTGCCGTGTCCTGGGTGGCGCCCTGCACGGTCGCGATATGGGTTGAGATTTCTTCGGTCGCTTTGGCGGTCTGATTGGCCAGCACCTTCACTTCCGACGCGACGACGGCAAAGCCTTTGCCAAGCTCGCCTGCGCGCGCCGCTTCGATGGTTGCGTTCAGCGCCAGCAGATTGGTCTGGGAAGCGATCGACTGAATCAGACCGACGACTTCGCCGATCCGGCCGACCGCTTCGGTCAGACCTTGCACCTTGTCGTTGGTCGATCCGGCGCGCGCGACCGCGCTGCCGGCAATGGTTGCGGAATGGCCGACACGCTGCCCGATCTCGGCGATCGACGCGCTGAGTTCTTCGGTGGCGGCAGCAACCGTCTGCACGTTGGCGGAGGCTTCTTCCGACGCCGCCGCAACAACGGTTGCCTGGCGGCTGGTTTCGTCGGCGGTGGTCGACATGGTTTCGGCCGAGGCACGCATCTCGGTTGCGGCCGAGGCCAGCATCTCGATCGCTTGCGCGACGCGGTGATCGAAATCCTGGCACAGCTGCGCGATCCGTTCGCCGCGCGCCAGTTCGGCCTTCTGTGCTTCGAGCTGGGCCGCGCTCAAACGTTCGGCTTCGATTGCGCCTTGGCGCAACGTCTCCAGCGTCGCCGCCATGGTGCCGAACTCGTCGCTGCGATTGAACTGCGTGACCGGCTCGCTGTAGTTGCGGCGCGCCATCGGTTCGATTGCTGCGATCAAGGTCTTCAGCGGCGTCTGCACGCGGCGGCGCACGATCAGGCCGGCGCCGACCGCAGTCGCCAGCGCGACCAGCAGACCAGCCGTCGCGATCAGCAAGCGGGTTTGCGCATCGCCGTGACGCTTGTCGGCGCTTTCGCGCATCGCGCCGTTGGCGGCGTCGGCCAAGCCGATCAGCGGCCCGAACGGGCCGTTGCAGACTTTGGTCCATTCTTCCGGCGACGTATGGGCGGTGCCGGAATCGTCGAGCTTGCCGTAAATCTCATCGCGCTGCGCGATGTTGGCTTTGAGGTTGTTGCGCGCCGTATCAGCGGCCGTGCGCACCGGCGGTGACAGCGCCGCGCGAACCAGAATGTCATCGACGCCCGCAAGCGCGCCCTGCGCGCTACCGCGATACCGTTCGAGCTGTGCGCGCATGTCGGGTTTTAGCTTGGCGCCGGTCGCGATCGTGCCGCGCGTCAGCGAACATTCGCTGCCGATCTGTTCGCGCGCATTCCAGGCCAGCTGGCGAATCGTGACGAGTTCGCCGACTTCCGCGTCGGCGATGCGGGCTTCGGCCGCGATAAAGCGCGACGCGTCGTTGAGCGATTCCGACACCGCACCGGCTTGGGCATACCAGCCGTCGGTCTTCTTCACGTCGCGCTCGGCTTTGGGTTTGTCCGCTTCGGTGTCGACGGCGCTGTGCGCCACGTCGGCTGCTTTCAGCTTGTCGCGGACGGTGCCGATCAGTTGTTTCTCATTGGCAAGGTCGAGCCCGTCGATCGCCTTCAAGGCGCGCTCGGATTGGGCGAGCTGGTTTTTCTTGATGTCGGCCAGCGCCTTCTTCGGATCGTCCTGCGACAGAAGCAGCGTCTGCGTCGTGCCGCGCGACGATCGCACCAGCTGCGTTGCCTGGAAGATTTCGCGATCGGCTTCGGCCAGCAGCCGAACGCGGCTGGCAAGCGCGGTCTCGTGCCACGCATCACGCATCAACACGCCCAATGCGGCCACCAGCACCAGCGACAACAGCAGCAAGACGCCACCGAGGACGGTCGAAACGGATCCGGTTCTGGTCGTCATTCGAAATTCTTTCGCGAGCTTGGACGGGCGGTGATTTCTCGCGCGAATTTCGTAAAGCCTGCGTGTAAAGGCCAGCCACCGACCAGCCGGATATACGAATGCCCGCTGTTCGATACGAACGGAGACACGAAAAAGGGGCGGCCCTTGCAGGCCGCCCCTCGTTCGTTTGCGCTTGGACCAGCGCGGACGACTTGGACTTAGAAGTCCATATCGCCCATGCCGCCCATGCCGCCGCCCGGCATACCGCCAGCGGCTTTCTTCTCCGGCTTCTCAGCAACCAGCGCTTCGGTCGTGATCAGCAGGCTGGCGACCGAGGCCGCATCCTGCAGAGCAACGCGAACCACCTTCACCGGGTCGATGATGCCCTTGGCGACGAGGTTGGCGTATTCGCCCGACTGCGCGTCGAAGCCCTGGTTCGAGTCACCCTTCTCCAGCAGCTTGCCGACGATCACAGCGCCGTCATTGCCGGCGTTCTCGGCGATCTGACGGATCGGCGCCTGCAGCGCGTGCTTGATGATGTCGATGCCGCGACGCTGATCGTCGTTGGCATACTTCACAGCAGCCAGCGCCTTGGTTGCGTACAGCAGAGCCGTACCGCCGCCAGCGATGATGCCTTCTTCCACCGCGGCGCGGGTCGCGTGCATCGCGTCTTCGACGCGATCCTTGCGTTCCTTCACCTCGACTTCGGTCGCGCCGCCGACGCGGATGACGGCAACGCCGCCAGCCAGCTTCGCCAGACGCTCCTGCAGCTTTTCACGGTCGTAGTCCGACGTGGTTTCTTCGATCTGCGCACGGATCTGCGTGGTACGCGCTTCGATGTCCTTCTTGGCGCCAGCGCCGTCGATGACCGTCGTGTCGTCCTTGGTGATGCGCACGCGCTTGGCGGTGCCCAGCATCTGCAGGTTCACGTTTTCGAGCTTGATGCCCAGATCTTCCGAGACGACCTGACCACCGGTCAGGATCGCGAGATCTTCCAGCATCGCCTTGCGACGATCACCGAAGCCCGGCGCCTTCACGGCAGCGACCTTCAGACCGCCACGCAGCTTGTTGACGACCAGGGTCGCCAGCGCTTCGCCTTCGACGTCTTCCGCGATGATCAGCAGCGGACGGCCCGACTGCACCACCGATTCCAGCACCGGCAGCATCGCCTGCAGGCCCGACAGCTTCTTCTCGTGGAGAAGAATGTACGGGTTCTCCAACTCGGCGATCATCTTCTCGGCGTTGGTGATGAAGTACGGCGACAGGTAGCCGCGATCGAACTGCATGCCTTCAACGATTTCGAGTTCGGTCTCGAGGCTCTTCGCCTCTTCCACCGTGATCACGCCTTCGTTGCCGACCTTGTCCATCGCCTTGGCGATCATGGCGCCGATTTCGGTTTCGCCATTGGCCGAGATCGTGCCGACCTGGGCGATCTCTTCGTTGGTCGAGACCTTCTTGGCACGCGCCTTGATGTCTTCGACGACGGCGCTGACCGCGAGGTCGATGCCGCGCTTCAGGTCCATCGGGTTCATGCCGGCCGCAACCGACTTCACGCCTTCGCGAACGATCGCCTGGGCGAGCACGGTCGCGGTGGTGGTGCCGTCACCGGCCAGGTCGTTCGTCTTCGAAGCGACTTCGCGCACCATCTGCGCGCCCATGTTCTCGAACTTGTCCGAAAGCTCGATTTCCTTGGCGACGGTGACGCCGTCCTTGGTGATGCGCGGGGCACCGAACGACTTGTCGATCACCACGTTGCGACCCTTCGGGCCCAACGTGACCTTTACCGCGTCGGCAAGAATGTCGACGCCGCGCAGAATGCGCTGGCGCGCGTCGGCGCCGAATTTAACATCTTTAGCAGCCATGTTTTGATTCCTTGATTATCTGATTGGGCTGGACGAGCAGGTCGCTCAGGCGGCCTTCTTGGAAGCGGCGGCGCCTTCGAGGACGCCCATGATGTCGCTTTCCTTCATCACCAGCAGGTCTTCGCCATCGAGCTTGACCTCGGTGCCGGACCACTTGCCGAACAGGATCCGGTCGCCGGCCTTCACGTCCAACGGGATCAGCTTGCCGCTCTCATCACGAGCGCCGGCGCCGACGGCGACGACTTCGCCTTCCTGCGGCTTTTCCTTAGCGGTGTCCGGAATGATGATGCCGCCACGGGTCTTCTCTTCAGACTCGATACGGCGGACCAGCACCCGGTCGTGCAGGGGACGGAATTTCATAAGGCGATCTCCCAACGATCGAATGGAGTAGGGTTGTCACCGGCGGGCGCTGTTAGCAGTCCCACCCGGTGAGTGCCAGCGGTAGATAGAGGAGAGTCCCTGGCGCTTCAAGGAACCCGGCAGCACTCTTTCGCCTGGGCTGCTAAATTATTGGAAGCACACGGAAAAATTGTAGACGCGCGAACGATTCGGGCCCGACGCTGGTTGGACCGAAGGCGGGGCGTCCTGTTCTTTGTCCCTGATGTCCCGCTGGACCCGGCCAAACAGGCCGGATCGAGTACAAGGAGCGTCATGGCCAATCTGATCCGCCAGCTCGACGATTACCGTCTCACCACGGCACAAATCCTCTACCACATGCCCGACCACCCGACGCTGCTGCAGAGCTTCCTGTGGCAGGACTACGATTTGGCGCCGAAATTTCCGGTCCTGCACCGGTTCCTAGATTTCTGGACCGCCAAGATCGAGGGCAAGCTTCACTCGGTGCAGGTGGCAAGTCAGAAGCTGATCACGCCCGGTGAACTGCGTCTGGTCGGGACGGAACTGATCCTGCACTGATCGCCGATCGCACGAGGTGCGACGGCGCGGCGTAGATGCCGGGCCGGGCCCGACCTGCTATGTGCGGGCCCATGAAATTTCGCGGCCTCGCTGCAGCGTTGGTGTTGCTCGGATTGACGTCGTCGGCGCATGCGCAAGACGGGCCGCCGGGCGAAACGATCTGGCTCAAAGGCGCGACACATCGTTTGAAAGCGCGCGCCTATCGCAGTCCCGCGTCGAGCGATCATCCGCAACTCGTCGTCGTGCTGCACGGCGACTCACCGTTTCGCAATCCGTCCTACCAATATCTGTTTGCGCGCCGCGCCGCCGCGTCTAACGTCGATGTCGTTGCGGTCGGCTTGTTGCGCCCCGGCTATACCGATGGTGACGGTGAGACATCGGACGGCGAACGCGGCCGCACCACCGGCGACAACTACACCAAAGATGTCGTTGCCGACGTCGCCACTGCAGTCGACGAACTGAAGGCGCTTTTTGCTGCGCGCTCGGTCGTGCTGGTCGGACATTCCGGTGGCGCAGCAATTGTTGGCAACGTGATCGGCACCACGCCCAACCTCGCCGACGGCGCGATGCTGGTGTCGTGCCCGTGCGATCTGCCCGCCTTTCGCCGCCACATGTTTTGGAAGCAATGGGCACCCTTCTGGTTGTTGCCGGTCGACAGCCTGTCACCGCTGGCGCTGGTCGATCGCGTCCGGCCGACGACGCAGGTGCAGCTGCTGGTCGGCAGCGATGACGAGCTGACGCCGCCACGCTTCACGCAACTTTATGCGGATATGTTGAAGGCGCGCGGCGGCAACGTGTCGGTCACGATCCTGCCGGGCCAACCGCACGACATTCTATTGGAGCCACCGGTCTTCGCTTCGTTGACGGCGATGCTGCAGAAGATGGAAGCACGATGACCGAACGTCCGCGCGCAGTCGTACTGTGGCTGTTGTTTGCTGCTGCGATGGTTTTCGCCATGGCGGTGATCGGTGCGGTCACGCGTCTAACGGAAAGCGGTCTGTCGATCGTCGAATGGAAGCCGGTGGCGCAGATGCTGCCGCCGCTGTCGCACGCAGAGTGGGAACGCGTCTTCGCGCTCTACAAGGACTCGCCACAATACAGGCTGGTCAATGCGGGCATGACGCTCGCCGATTTCCAGCAGATCTTTTTCTGGGAATGGCTGCATCGTTTGTGGGGCCATCTGATCGGGATCGTCTATGCGGTGCCGTTCGTGTGGTTTCTGCTGAAGCGCGCCATTCCGCGCGGCTGGACGCGACCGATCCTGGGTCTGTTCGGTCTTGGCCTACTGCAGGGTCTGGTCGGCGCCTTCATGGTAGCGAGCGGTCTGGTCGATCGTCCGTCGGTCAGCCACTACCGGCTGGCGATGCACCTGGTTCTCGCCTTGGCGATTTTCGTTGCAACGATTTGGATCGCGCGCGGCATATCTTCGCCGCGTCCGAATGCAACGACGCAAACATTGCGGCTGCGCGGCCACGCAATCGCCGCCTTCACCCTGCTTGCGATCACGATCGTGTGGGGTGCGTTCACGGCCGGCTTGCGCGCCGGTCTTGTCTACGACACCTGGCCGTTGATGGGTCTGTCCTTGGTGCCGTCGGAATGGCTCGACCTCGCGCCCGCTTGGATCAATTTCGTCGAGAACCATGCGACGGTACAGTTCACGCACCGGCTGCTGGCCTATTGCACCTGTCTGCTCGTCATCGCGCTTTCGGCGCGTGCGATCGGTCTGGCGCGACCGGTCAAACGCTGGGGCCTGATCGCGGCGCATCTCGTTGTGTTGCAGGTCGCGCTGGGCGTTGCGACGGTGCTGTCGCACGTGCCGGTCTGGCTGGGCGCGCTGCACCAAGCGAATGCAATTCTGTTGCTCGGAGCGCTGACGATGCTGGTCTTCGAACTTGGGTCCAGGCACGCGCGATGACGATCCGCATCGCGCTCTATCGTGCGGTCAATCTCGGCGCCAAAACCAAGCTGCAAATGGCGCCGTTGCGCGCGATGGCGGGTGAGCTCGGTCTCGGCAATCCGCGCACCCTGATCGCCAGCGGCAATCTCGTGTTCGACGGCGGCGCCAAGAAAGAATCGGCGCTCGAGAAACTGCTCGAGAAAGAGACCGAGGCGCAGTTCGGTCTCAAGACTGATATTTTTGTGCGCACCGTGCCCGATTGGGACGCGATCATCGCGGCCAATCCATTCCCGCAACAGGCCGACGACGATCCCAGCCATCTGCTCGCGATGGTGCTGCGTGACGTGCCCGCATCCGACGCCGAGTTACAGGCGGCGATGAAGGGCGGAACCGAACGCGCCAAGATCGTCGGCCGTTGCGCCTATCTCTACTATCCCGACGGCGTCGGTGAATCGCGCATCACCACCGCGCTGATCGAGCGCAAGCTGGGAACGCGCGGCACCGCGCGCAACTGGAACACGGTGCGCAAACTCCAGGTCTTGGCGCAGAGCTAATCGAACGAGGTCGCACGTCTTTGATGTGCGGCTTTTCAATTACTGCTGCGGCTGAATCATGATCTGAAAATAGTGCCAGACATTGTCTTCCGGACCGTTGGTCAGGCGCTTCTGCGTCTTGCCGCCCGGCCAGAACAGATTGCCGCCCTTGCCCTGCATGCCCGTATATTCTTCGCCGTTCATCGTGGTGATGCCCCACGCCGCACCGTGATTGCGCCGGAAGATCTCGCCGACGTAAAAGCCGAATGCCTTGCCGTAATCGTCAATCGCCTTCTGTGGCGGCCGGACGCGCCGAGCGTCTTCGTACATTTGCCCCAGAATTTTTTCGATCTGCTGTACGCTTGCGTCGGAAAAATCCAGTTCGACATCGAACTGCGCGCGCGCGAAATCGACCACGTCGAGCGCATAGGCCTCTGCGATTTGTTGAATCTTCGCTTCGGCACGAAAGCTGCCCGCCATGGGTCCAGCCTCGGGCACTACGGTCGCGGCAGAACGGTGCCGGTTAAAGATCGCGCGCAGAATCGATTTCATGTCGGCCAACTGACCGTTCCGAAGCAGATTCGGCAAGCGTTTCCGCATGGCGGGAATAACGGCAATCCGGCGCTATGTTTCCTCCGGCCTAGGCCGCCTGCGGTTTGCGTAACGTCATCACCAGCAACGATGCGACCAGGCACAGTGCGCCGGCAACGATGAATGCAGGCAGATAGGTCGCGAAGTTGGAGCGCGAGAAGCCGCCGCCAAAGGCTGCGAACGCGGCGCCGATCTGGTGGAAGGTGAAGATCCAGCCGAACACCATGCCGGCGCGTTCGCGACCGAACTTGTCGGCGGTCAGGCGCACGGTCGGCGGCACGGTCGCGATCCAGTCGAGACCGTAGAACATCGCGAAGATCGACAGGCCGTAGAGCGAGAAATCGGTGAACGGCAGGAACAGCAACGATAGGCCGCGCAGCCCGTAATACCAGAAGAGCAGCCAGCGATTGTCGAACCGGTCCGACAGCCAGCCCGATCCGACCGTGCCGGCGAAATCGAACAGACCCATCAGCGCCAGCATGCTCGCAGCCGTGACGGCAGCGAGCCCGTAGTCGCCGCACAAGGCGACGAAGTGAGTCTGCACGAGACCGTTGGTGCTGGCGCCGCAGATGAAAAACGTCGCACCGAGAATCCAGAAGACGCGCGTGCCGGCCGCATCGCGCAACACGCGCAGCGGCGTTGCGAACAGCGCGGAAAAGCTACGATCGACGGGCGGGGGTGCGACCGGTGTGGTTTCGCCCAGCGGTGCCAGGCCAAGATCGAACGGCCGGTCGCGCATCAAGGCCATCACCGCGATTGCGGCCAGCGCAATCATCGCGACGACGAAGAGCAACGCGCTGCGCCAGCCATAGCGTTCGGTGAGCGACGCAAGCAGCGGCAGAAAAACGAGCTGACCGGTTGCAGAACTTGCGGTCAGCAAGCCGACAACCAGACCGCGTCGTGCGGTTGAACCAGCGTGTCGCGACCGTCGCCGCCAACACAAGCGCGGTCAGGCCGGTGCCGACGCCGAGCACGATTCCCCAGGTGAAGACCAACTGCCAGAGATGCGTCATCTGCAGCGACAGGATCAGGCCCGATGCGATCATCAGCAGCGCGATCGTCACGACTCGGCGCACGCCGAAGCGGTTCATGAACGACGCCGCAAACGGACCAAGCAGGCCGAACAACAACATGCGCACCGCCAGCGCGGCGGAAATGTCCGCGGCACTCCAGCCGAATTCGCGTTGCAGCGGCACCATCAACACGCCCGGCGCGCCGACGGCGCCGGCGGTGACGAGCAAGGTCAGGAAGGTCGCAACGACGACGGCCCAGCCGTAATGCACGCTGCGGCGCGCGAGAAAGGGGGCGAGATGCGCGGACAGCATGGCCAAGCCTCTTAAATGACGATCATCATCAAACTTGCGTTTAGATGATGGGTGTCATATATGTCTGTCAAGCGCTGGGGCGCAGAGGAGCCATGAGCGATGCGGGTCAGTCGGGAAAAGGCCGCCGAGAACCGGGCGCATGTCGTTGCGACCGCCAGCCGTCTGTTTCGGCAGAAAGGGTTCGATGGGATCGGCGTCGCCGATCTGATGAAAGAAGCCGGCCTGACGCATGGCGGCTTCTACGGTCAGTTTGACTCGAAAGAGCAGCTCGCGATCGAAGCGAGCCAGCTACAGCACGACGCATCGGCAGCGAAATGGCGCGCCACGGTCGAAGCCAATCCGAAACGTCCGTTCGACGCGCTGGTCGACCAGTATCTCAGCAAGCGTCATTGCGACGAGCTGGGCGGCTGCATGTTTGCGGCGCTCGCAGCCGATGCAGCGCGCCAGGGCGACGCAGTGCGCGCGACCTTCACCGACGGGCTGGAAGGGTTGCTCGCCGTGTTGGTCGAAGTGTCGCCGGGCCGCACCAAAGAAGCGCGCCGCCGCGCCGCAATCGCGACCATGGCGCAGCTTGTCGGCACGGTCGTGCTGGCACGCGCGGTCGACAGTCGTGCGCTGGCGGATGAAATCCGCACCGCCAGCGTTGCGTCGTTGAAAGCTGCAGCAGCGGGCTAGTACAGCCCGCCCGTACCCGTCGTTGCGGCCGGCGTCGCTTTCGACAAATCGTTGCCGACCATCTGATCGTCGCCGCGTCCGGGTTCGGTGCCCGGCAGATAGGCCTGCCAGATCGCGCGCGGATCGCCGAGACCAGTCTGGTTGCCGGTCGACGGATCGATACGCACCAGCTTCAAGCCGGACGGAATGCGGAACGGTGTCGGCGGTTCGTCGGCCAATGCCTTTGCGATGAATTCCTTGAACACCGGCGCCGACACGCCGCCGCCGGTTTCCTTGTCGCCCATCGGCTTGGGATCGTCGTAGCCGATGAACACACCGGCTGCGAGGTTGGGCGAGAAGCCGACGAACCACACGTCTTTGGATTCGTTTGTCGTGCCGGTCTTGCCTGCCAACGGACGACGCAACTGGCCGACGATCGCGGCGGTGCCGCGTTGCACGACGCCTTCCAGCATTTGCGTCAACTGATAGACGGTGCGCGGATCGTCGATCTGTTCGCGATCGTCGGGCGGCAACGGCGTCGCTTGTTTGCCCCAACCGACATTGGTGCAGTACTCGCAACCACGTTGGTCGTGGCGATACAGCGTCTTGCCGTAGCGATCCTGTATGCGGTCGATCAAGGTCGGCTGGATGCGTTTGCCGCCATTCGCCAACATCGAATAGGCGGTGACCATGCGCATCAACGTCGTTTCGCCGGCGCCCAGCGCCATCGACAGAACCGCGGGCATGTTGTCGACGATGCCGAACTTGCGCGCGGTCTCGACGATCTTCGGCATACCGATCGCAGCGGCGACGCGCACGGTGCAGACGTTGCGCGACTTTTCCAGCGCGACGCGCAACGGCATCGGACCATAGAAGCCGCCGCCGTAATTTTCCGGCGCCCAACGCGGCAGGCCCGGGCCCTGGTCGTATTCGACCGGCTCGTCGAGCACGATCGTCGACGGGGTGAAGCCGTTATTGAGCGCGGTCAGATAGACGAATGGTTTGAAGCTCGAACCCGGCTGGCGCATCGCCTGCGTCGCGCGATTGAATTCGCTGGTCGCATACGAGAAGCCGCCGACCATCGCCAGCACGCGGCCCGATTCCGGATCCATCGCAACGAACGCACCGTTGACGGCGGGCACCTGACGCAGCTTCCAACGCATCGCCACCGGCGCTTCTTCTTTCGGCGCTTCGCCCTTCTTCGGCTTGGCGACCGGCGCCGGCTTTTCATCGACCGGAAGATTTTCGACGTAGATCACGTCGGCGACTTTCACCACCGAGTCGACGTCTTTCGGAAACGCACCGAGGCCGCCTGTGGCCAACACCGGTCGCGCCCATTTGACGTCGGCCAAACGCAGCTCGGCGGTTTTGCCGTCGGCGAATCCGATCTTTGCGTGTTCTTTGCCGGTTTCGAGCACCGCTGCAGCGCGCCACGTATCGGCACCTTCGGGCACCGGAATGGCGGCCAGCTGCTTGGCCCAATCATTCATCGTTTTGAATTGCTGCACGGCGCCGCGATAGCCGTGGCGTTCGTCGTAATCGATCAGGCCGCGGCGCAGCGCGGTGACCGCAATCTGTTGCAGCTTGGGATCCAAGGTCGTGCGCACCGACAGACCGCCGCCATAGAGACCGTTGCTGCCATAGCGGCCGATCAATTGGCGGCGCACTTCTTCGGTGAAATGTCCGGCGACGACGGTGTCGGCGTCGCGCTGGCGCACGGTGATCGCCTGCGCCTTGGCTTCTTTCGCTTCGGCATCGGTGACGACGCCGTCTTCGAGCATGCGATCGATGACGTAGTTGCGGCGCGCGACTGCAGCTTCGTAGTGGCGCAGCGGATTGTAATTGTGCGGCGCCTTCGGCAGCGCGGCGAGGAAAGCGCTTTCCGACAGGTTCAGCTCGTCGAGCGACTTGCCGAAATAGGCCTGGGCTGCAGCAGCGACGCCGTACGACTGGAAGCCGAGATTGATCTCGTTGAGATAGATTTCGAGAATGCGCGGCTTCGACAGCACGCTTTCGATGCGATAGGCGAGCACCGCTTCCTTCGCCTTGCGTACATAGCTGACTTCGTTGTTCAGGAAGAAGATGCGCGTGACCTGCTGCGTGATCGTCGACGCGCCGATCGGGCGGCGGTTGCCGCCGGCATTCTTCAAGTTGGTCAACATGGCGCGCACGCTGCCGCCGATGTCGACGCCGTCATGCTCGTAGAAATTCTTGTCTTCGGCCGACAGGAACGCATTCACCAGACGCTGCGGGATTGCATCGATCGGAACGAAGATGCGGCGCTCGGTGGCGAACTCGGCCAGCATGCGTCCGTCGCCGGCGTGAATGCGCGTCGCGACCTTGGGTTCGTATTCTTTCAAGGTCGAATAGTCGGGCAGGTCCTTCGTCAGCGTTTTGAACGCGACGATCAGAACCACGAGGCCAACGATCGCCAAAAAGGCGAAGGCCGAAAACAGAACGGCAAGCACGCGCATTGAGAAATCCTTGGGGGCGCCAGGCGCTGGCGACAGCCGACTTTAACGCCGAACAGGCCCGCTGATCGCGGCAAAATAACGGTCGACCGCATGAAGCATCGCCTGGGCGAAGCGTCGCTGGTGGGTCGGGTCCGCCAACAGCTTGGAATCGCTGCTGTCTGATAGGTAACCCATCTCGACCAGGATCGAGGGCATGTCGGGCGCCTTCAGCACCGCAAACCCCGCCGACCGGTGCGGGTTCGCAACCGTCCGGATCCCGGTCGACTGTAATTCGTGCACCACGGTGGCGGCGAAGCGGTTCGACTGGTTGTTGGTCTCGCGCATCGTGAGGTCGGCGAGAATGCCGGCGACGTCGTCGTCGCCGACCGCCACGCCGCCCAACAAGTCGGCGCGGTTTTCTTTGCGCGCCAGACGCTCGGCCTGCGCGTCCGATGCTTTGCCCGACAACGTGTAGACGGTGGCGCCGCGCGCCGAACGGCCGGCGACAGTTTGCGGTCCGTCTGCTGTGGAATCGGCATGCAGCGAAATGAACAGCTCGCCGGCTGCTTGCCGCCCCAGTTTCACGCGATCACCCAGCACGACGAAATCGTCGGTCGGTCGAGTCAGCACGACGCGATAGCGGCCGCTCTCTTCCAGCGCGCGCTTCACCGCCAGTGAGTTGGCGTAGGTGACTTCTTTTTCGAAATAGCCGTTCACGCTTTCAGCGCCTGGATCGACGCCGCCATGCCCTGCGTCGAGCACGATCAGGCGCGGTCCGGATTTTTCTTTGCCGCTGCTGGGGCGCGTCGGCGCGGTCGGCAACGCAGCGGCCGGTGCGGTCACCGCCGCCTGCTGTTTCGGTTGGGAAGGCGTATCGACCGGTGCCGGTGCCTTGGGGGCGGCGACGGTGGGGGCGACGGGTTCGAGGCGTTTGGGCTCGGCTGGTTTGGGCTCCATGCCTGGCGGCAGGCGCAGCGTGCCGGCGCCGGGGAAGGCCGCGGCGGCGGTACGCGATGCGGGCTCGGCCGCCGGTGCCGCGCGGCGACCCCAGCTTTTGCCCAAGGACAGCGCGAATTCGATCGGGCCGGTCGGCTCGAGATCCAGAACGAACCGGGCCGGGCTGTGCCCGTCCGGCAGCATGCCGACCGCATTTACGACCTTGGCCGGCTTGGCCAATTCCAAGATCAGCCGAGTCGTCGCGCCCTCGGTCTCGGCCTTCCAGCTCTTAATAAGCGCGCGGCCGTTGCCGGACGGGCCGTGTTTGAAGTCCAGCGCCGGCATCTCGACCACGACGCGCTTGGGTCCGTCGGCCAGGGTGACGCGGAAGTCGCGGATCTCGCCCAGCTCCAACATAAAGCGGGTTCGGCCGCCCGGTTCGCCCAGCCGCACCTCCTGCACTGCCACGCCAGCCAGCGCGGGCAGCGGCAAAAGCAGCAGACAGAGGATGGTGAAAACGCGACGCAACACCCGGGAATCACTCCAATTCGGCCCCGATTCGGACCGTCGGGCCCGTTGTACGGGACGGTCCCGCGTCGGCCCAAGCCGTTCCGTGGGCGGTCGGTTGGACCGGGGCCGCCGCTTGTCGCCGTCAGGGTTGTGGATGGGTGGTCGGGTCCCTATGGTACCGGCCGCGACCAGCCTGGCCGTTGTGACGTACGTATCGTCGCTTCCCCGGTCGGCTGAACGGATTTCGTCTTCACGCGAGCGGTGCCCCGGCACAACTCTGCGACCCGCCCCGTCCTGGCTGCCCTTTTTGTGCGCCGTTTGACGGGAACGCGCGGTTCGCGGATCGGACCCGCTCCCGAACCCGAGGATCGGCCCGTCGTTGCCCGCCCGTCGCACGGGCGCCGCCGGCACCCGGACCTCGTAGGAAAAATACGCATGGCCAAGCGCATGCTGATCGATGCCACGCACGCGGAGGAAACGCGGGTGGCGATCGTCTCGGGCACCAAGCTCGAGGAATTCGACTTTGAGATCGCCAGCCGGCGACAGCTCAAGAGCAACATCTATCTGGCGAAAATCACGCGTGTGGAGCCGTCGCTCCAAGCCGCGTTCGTGGAATACGGTGGCAATCGCCACGGCTTTTTGCCGTTCCCCGAAATTCACCCCGACTATTACCAAATCCCCGTCGCCGATCGCGAACGGTTGGAAGCGGCAATGGCGAGCCAGGCCGAAGAAGCCGAAGAAAAGCGCGAACGCGCCGAACGCGGTGATCGTCCGGAACGTACCAGCGAGCGCGGCGGTGAACGCGGTGATCGCGAACGTGGCGGCCGCGGCCGTCGTCGTCGTCGTCGTCCGCGTCCGGGCGATGCACCGGGCAGCGAAGCGTCTGCGTCGGATGAAGCATCGGACGAGACCAGCGAAGAACTGCGCACCGACGAGCTGAGCGGCGATCTCGACGAAGCCGCCGCACGCGGTGAGTCCTACGAAGCGCACGATGCGGAAACGCACGACGATGCGCACGACGACCACACGCACGAAGAAGAAGAAGAACACGCGGCGGACGCGCACGCGGACGAGCATGTCCACGAGCACGGCAGCGAAGAAAAACGCGCTGACGAAAAGACCGACGACGAAACACCGCCGCCTTCGCGTCCGCGCGAAGCGTTGATGGCGAGCAATCTCGATCAGTCGCTCACCGGCGAAGCGCCGAACGACGCCGAAAAAGACGAACACGCCGCGCACGACCACGCCGAGCACGAGCACGAATCAGATCATGCTTCGGTCGAGCCCGACGCCGAGCAGGTCGAGGCCAGCGGCGCAGAAGAAGCCGAACATACCGAAGCTGCTTCAGCCGACGGCGCCATCAACGGCGAACACGGTAACGGCGAGGGCGGCGAAACCGCGCCGGCGGAAAAGCCGGAAGAACTCGGCGGCGACGACGTCGAGGACATGCAGCGCAAGCGGCGCTCGCAGATGCCGCGCTACAAGATCCAGGAAGTGATCAAGCGCCGCCAGATCATGTTGATCCAGGTGTCGAAGGAAGAACGCGGCAACAAAGGCGCCGCGGTTACGACCTTCCTGTCGCTGCCGGGTCGCTACTGCGTGTTGATGCCGAACACGCCGCGCGGCGGCGGCGTTAGCCGCAAGATTGCCAACGCGGGCGACCGCAAGAAGATGAAGGAGCTCCTGTCGGAGCTGGATGTGCCGGATGGCATGTCGGTCATTCTGCGCACGGCCGGCCTGGAGCGTTCCAAGACCGAGATCAAGCGCGACCTGGATTACTTGCTGCGCCTTTGGGATTCGATCCGCGAAACCACGCTGCAATCGACCGCGCCGGCGCTGATCTATGAAGAAGGCCGCCTGATCAAGCGCGCCATCCGCGATCTCTATGCACGCGACATCGACGAAGTGCTGGTTGCGGGTGACGAAGGCTACCGTCAGGCCAAAGACTTCATGCGCATGCTCATGCCGAGCCATGCCAAGCGCGTGCAGCCCTATCGCGACGAAGTTCCGCTGCTGTTCAAATACGGCGTCGAAAGCCAGATCGACGCGATGCACTCGCCGGTCGCGCAGCTCAAGAGCGGCGGCTACATCGTCATCAACCAGACCGAAGCGCTGGTTTCGATCGACGTGAACTCGGGTCGTTCAACTCGCGAGCGCGGCATCGAAGAAACCGCGCTCAAAACCAATTGCGAAGCCGCCGACGAAATCGCACGCCAGCTGCGGCTGCGCGATTTGGGCGGTCTGATCGTGATCGACTTCATCGACATGGAGGATCCGAAGCACGATTCTCAGGTCGAGCGCCGCCTCAAAGAGGCGATGAAGACCGATCGTGCGCGCATCCAGATCGGACGTATTTCCGCCTTCGGCTTGCTGGAACTGTCGCGTCAGCGTCTGCATCCGTCGCTGCAGGAAACCAACTTCGAAACCTGCATCCATTGCCGCGGCCTGGGCGTCGTTCGTTCGACCGAATCGACGTCCCTGCTGGTGCTGCGCGGGATCGAAGAAGAAGGCATCAAGCGCCGCGCCACCGAAATTCAGGTGCGCGTCCCGCCGCAGATCGCGTTGTTCATCCTGAACCACAAGCGTGGCGCAGTGGCTGAGATCGAACAGCGCTACGGCATGCGCGTGTTGATCGCGGTCGATGAATCGCTGCTAATCCCGGAATTCCGCGTCGAACGTTTGCGTCTGCGCGGCCCCGACGAGCCGGCTCCGCCGCCGATCCGTCAGGTCTATATGCCGGAGCCCGAGCCGGAGACCGACGACGACATCGTCGAGGATGAAGAAGAAACCGAAGAAGCACGCCCGGCGCGCGAGCGCAGTGGGGAACGTAGCAGCGAACGTGCCAGTGAGCGCAGCGGCGAACGTGCCGAGCGCAGCGCGCCGACCAGCGACGAAGATCGCCGTGGCAATCGCCGTCGCCGTCGTCGTCGTCGTGGCGGTCGTCGCGACGGTGAAGCCGGTCATGCAACCGAGGCGGATGAAGCCGCAGACGCGCATGCCGATCAGCATGCCGCCGATGACTCGGCGATTGAGCACAGCGAACACGAAGGCGGCGCACAGCACGCGGAAGCGGGCGAACATGCCGGCGGCGAAGAAGGTGACGGCGCAGCGCGTCGTCGTCGTCGCGGCCGTCGCGGTGGCCGCGGTCGTTCGCGCGATCGCGTGCGCAACGAGCAAGGCGAACTGGTCGAAGTCTCGCCGCACGAGAGCGACGAGTCGGAAGCAGTGCTCGACGATCAGCCGCCGCCGCCGACCGTCAGCCACGCCGACGAAGAACTGCCGTTCCCGCCGCCCGTGGCGCCGGTCAAAATCGAACCGGCCGTCGAACGCGCAGCACCGGTCAAATCGGTTGCCGTGGAAGATCCGGCCGCGCCGAAGCTGGACGACCAGCCGCCGCCGCCGCGCGACTACGAGGTTGTGAACCAACCACCGGAAACGCCGCGTCGCGGCTGGTGGAAGCGGATCAGCTCTTAAAACAAAACGGGCGGTGCAGCGATGCACCGCCCTTTTTCATGTCACCTGGATCCCCGCCTTCGCGGGGATGATGCAACAGCGCGGTCGCGCGGTTGCATCAATTCCGCTGCAGAAAATTCTCGATGCGCTTGGCTGCTTCGGTGACTTCTTCGGTCGAGCCGGGAAAGGCGAGGCGGATCGTGTGATTGCCGCGCGCCGGATCGAAATCCATCCCCGGTGTTGCAGCGACACCCGTCGCATCCAACAGACGCGCGCACCAATCGATGCTGTCGTTGGTCGCAAATCCCAGATCGGCATAGAAATAAAACGCGCCGTCGGGCGGCACGAGGCCGGTCACGCCGGCCCGTGTCAGCGTTTCGGTCAGCACATTCCGGCTGGCCGCGTAGCGACGCACATTCGCGTCCAGCTCGTCGCGGCAATCGAAGGCAACCACCGCGCCCTGCTGCGCCAAGGTCGGTGCGGCGATGTGAAGATTTTGCGCCAGACGTTCGACCGGACGTTCGAGATCGGGCGGCACGACCATCCAGCCCAGACGCCAGCCCGTCATGCAGAAATATTTCGAAAAGCCGTTGAACACGATCGCGCCGTCGTCGACTTCGAGCGCGCTGGTCGCGCGCGGCCCGAATTCGATGCCGTGATAAATCTCGTCCGACAGCAACCGCACGCGATTGTTGCGCGCCCAATCTGCCAGCGCCGCGAGTTCGCTTTTGGTCAGTACGGCGCCGGTCGGATTGGCTGGGCTGGCCAGCAACAAGCCTTGCACCGGCCGCTCCAGCGTTTCGAGCAGCGCCGGCGTCATCTGCCAGCGATCTTCGGCCCGCGCTTGCAGCTCGACCGCTTCCAACCCCAGCGCCATCAGCAGATTGCGGTAGGCGGGATAGGCCGGCGCCGCCATCGCGATGCGGTCGCCCGGATCGAACATGGCAAGAAACCCCAACACGAAGCCGCCCGACGAGCCGGTCGTCACCACGACACGCTTGGGGTCGAGTTCGACGCTGTATTGTTCGCGATAATGCTGTGCGATGCGCGCGCGCAGCATTTTCGTACCCAGCGCCTCGGTATAGCCAAGCTTGTCGCTGGCCAGCGCCGCCTGCGCCGCGGCGATGACCTTGGACGGGGCGCCGGTCGAGGGCTGTCCGACTTCGAGATGCAGCACCTGATCGCCTGCGGCGGCACGTGCATTGGCGCGGGCCAGCACATCCATCGCCAGAAAAGGGGCTACGCCGGCACGGGCGGAGATCTTCATGCGCGCATTCGTCATTTCAGGGACAAGGTTCTCGGGCCTACAGTCCGGCCTGGTTTCACGCAAGACGGACTGGCTGTGTCGAAGCGTATCCTCGCCTTCTTTCTCGCCCTGCTCTTTTTGATTCCGGCCGCGCCGGTGCGTCGCGCGTACGCCGCAGGCGACGACGTGTCGATCGTGCGCGACGCCGAGATGGAAGCGGCCATCAAAATGATGGCGCGCCCGATCTGGATTGCGGCGGGGCTCAAGCCCGACGACGTGTCGATCGCGCTGGTCGAAGACCCGCGCATCAACGCCTTCGTCGCGGGTGGTCAGAACATCTTCCTCAATACCGGTCTGATCATCGAGACGCGCAATGTCGGTGAGTTGCTCGGCGTCATCGCACACGAAACCGGTCACATTGCGGGCGGCCATTTGCTGCGCGCGGGCGAAGCGATGGACAACGCATCGTACCAAGCGATCCTCGCCATGGTGCTGGGCGGTCTTGCAGCCGCTGCAAGCCGTGACGGCGGTGCGATTGCGGGCGCGATCGGCGGCGGTCAGGAAATCGGCGCGCGCGCGTTCATGGCGTTTTCGCGCGGCCAAGAAAGCGCCGCCGACCAAGCAGCCGTTCGTTTCCTGCAAGGCGCCAAGATGCCGGCCGACGGTCTCGTCACGTTTTTCGAGAAGCTGCAAAGCCAGGAAGTGCTGCCCTCGACGCGCCAGGTCGAATATGTGCGCACCCATCCGTTGACGCGCGATCGTATTGAAGCGGTGCGCTATCAGGCCGAACGCAGCCCGTTCAAAGGCCAGCAATTCCCGGTCGAAATGCAGATCGCCTATCACCGCGTCAAAGCCAAGCTGTTGGCTTGGGCGCAGCCGGGTTTTGCGTTGCGCCGCTTCGGCCGCGGTGAAACCACGGTCGACGGGCGCTATGCGCGCGCAATCGCATTGTTCCGCGCCGGCAATCTCACCGAGAGTTTGAAAGTCATCGACGGGCTGATCGCCGAAAAGCCGAACGAAGTCTGGTTCTACGAATTCAAAGGCCAGGCCTTGTTCGAAAACGGGCGCGTGCTGGAAGCGGCGCAGGTGCTGCGCAAAGCATCCGACCTGGCGCCCAACGAAGGTTTGATTCGCATGGCGTCGGGACAGGCGCTGGTCGAAGCCAACAAGCCCGAACTGCTCGACGCGGCGATCAAGGATCTGAAAGCGGCGGCGATCAAAGAACGCAACGTGCCGCTGGTGCATCGTCTGCTTGCGACCGCGTATGGCCGCAAAGGCGACGAAGTCACCGCCAAGCTCGAACTCGCCGAAGAATCGGCGCTCGAAGGCCGCATCGTCGAAGCGCGCCGGTTGGCCGAACAGGTTCTGACCCGCGTGCCGCCCGGTTCGCGCCAGGCAATCCAGGCCCAGGACATTCTGGCTTCGACCAAGCCGCTCGACCCGGCGGTGCTGGAACGGATGGAACGGATGGAGCGCGAAGGGCGCCGGCGCCGCGGCCTCTAGGCTAGTCCATTGTTTTTCCGGGGATTTCTTCCGCCCCGGTCTAAAAATTTTGCCAGCCCGCCCCGTTCGACTAGGGTGCGCGCCCGAAAGGACTTCCGTTCATGCGTCTCGTACTAGCCCTGCTCGCTGCTCTGGCAGTGGCGCCCACTGCTTTTGCCGCCGATCCGGCCCCGGCTGCGACTCCGGCCGAAAAGGCCAAGATCGAAGCGGTCGTGCGCGACTACCTGTTGCAGCACCCTGAAGTGCTGGTCGAAGCGATTCAGAAGCTGGAAGCCAAAGAAGAAGCCGAGCGCAACGACAAGGCTGCGTCGGCGATCACGGCGAAGAAGGACGAGCTCTACAACGACGCGATGGCGCCGGTTGCGGGCAACCCGAAGGGCGACGTCACCGTCGTCGAGTTCTTCGACTACAACTGCCCTTACTGCAAAGCGGGCGCGCCGATCCTGAAGAAGGCGGCTGCTGCCGACGGCAAAGTCCGCATCATCTACAAAGAATTCCCGATCCTCTCGCCCGAGAGCGAACTGGCTTCGCGCGCGGCGCTGGCTGCGAACCTGCAGGGCAAGTACCTGCCGTTTCACGAAGCGGTGCTGGAACATAAAGGCAAGCTCGACTTGCCGACCTTGGTCACGATCGCAAAAGCGACCGGCGTCGATGCCGAACGCATGAAGACCGACATGAACAAGGCCGAGATCGACACCGCGATCAAAAAGAACAAGGCGCTGGCCCGTTCGCTCGAAGTGCGCGGCACGCCGGCCTATTTGATCGGCAATACGATGGTCGGCGGCCAGATCGATGTCGAAGAGTTCGCCGCCAAGATCGCCGACGCACGCAAGAAGTCGGCCTCGTGAGCGAGCCCGCTTCGATTCTGGTCCTCAACGGACCCAACCTGAACATGCTCGGATCGCGGGAACCCGCGATCTATGGGCGTGACACGTTGGAAGACATCGAAGCTGCCTGCGCCGAGCGCGCCGAGTTGCTCGGCTTCGCGCTCGATTTCCGCCAGAGCAACATCGAAGGGGAGTTGGTCACCTGGATTCAGTCGGCTCGCACCGAGCATGACGGAATCGTGATCAATCCTGGTGCCTACGGGCACACGTCGATCGCTCTACTCGACGCACTGACCTTCGCCGAATTGCCGGTGGTGGAAGTGCATCTATCCAACGTGTTCCGGCGGGAGGAATTCCGCTGGCACTCTTATGTGAGCCGCGTCGCCAACGGCGTGATTTGCGGGCTGGGTGCGCAGGGTTACCTGTTTGCACTCGACGCGATGGCTCGTTTGGTCGAGCGCGACTAATGCATGTTGGTGGTCGCGTTTTCCGTCGGAAAACGCTCTAAGGTCGCGCCCTTCTTTCCGGGACTGATTCGAAGATGCCGAAAATCGAAATTGACGACGATGTGATTCGTAAGCTCGCCGAATTGATGGGCGAGACCGGACTGACCGAAATCGAAGTTGCCGAAGGCGACCGTTCGATCCGCGTCAGCAAAGGTGCGACTGCGGTTGCCGCGGCCGTGGCGCCTGCGACGACGACCGTGACGGTCAGTGCTGCGGCGGTTGCAGCCGCGCCGGCCAACATCGCCGATCATCCAGGCGCAGTTCCGTCGCCGATGGTTGGTACGGCCTATCTGCAGGCCGAGCCTGGTTCGCCGCCGTATGTGAAAGTCGGCGACAAGGTCAGCGTTGGTGCGACCTTGCTGATCATCGAGGCGATGAAGGTGATGAACCCGATCAAATCGACCAAGAGCGGTACCATCACCCAGGTGTTGATCGATGACGGCCAGCCGGTCGAATACGGCCAGGTGCTGCTGGTCATCGAGTAAGCATCCGTGTTTGAAAAAATCCTGATCGCCAATCGCGGCGAAATTGCACTGCGCATCCATCGCGCGTGCCGCGAAATGGGCATCAAGACGGTGGCGGTGCATTCGACCGCCGACGCCGACGCGATGCATGTGCGTCTGGCCGACGAAGCGGTGTGCATCGGCCCGCCGCCGTCGCGCGATTCCTATTTGAACATGCCGGCGCTGCTGACCGCGGCGTCGATCACCGGCGCCGACGCGATTCATCCCGGCGTCGGCTTTCTGTCGGAAAATGCGCGCTTCGCCGAAATGGTCGAAGAGCACGGCTTCGTCTTCATCGGCCCGACGCCCGAACATATTCGCATCATGGGCGACAAGGTCACGGCCAAGCGCACCGTGTCGTCGCTGGGCCTGCCAGTCATTCAAGGTTCGGATGGCGGTCTGGACACGCTGGAGAAGGCGTTCGCGACTGCCGACCGCGTCGGCTATCCGGTGCTGATCAAGGCCGCAGCGGGCGGTGGCGGCAAAGGCATGCGCGTCGCCAATTCGCGCGACGAACTTGAGAACGCCTACAAAGTCGCGCGCAACGAAGCCAAGTCGTTCTTCGGCAACGACGAGGTCTATCTCGAACGCTATCTCGCCAAGCCGCGCCACATTGAAATCCAGCTGTTCGGCGACACGCACGGCAACGCCGTGCATCTGGGCGAGCGCGATTGCTCGATCCAGCGCCGTCACCAAAAGCTGATCGAAGAAGCGCCGTCGCCGGCGCTGAATGTCGACGAGCGCGCCAAGATCGGCGCGCTGGCCGCGCGCACCGTCAAGCTGATGGGCTATCGCGGCGCAGGAACGATGGAGTTCCTGTACGAGAACGGCGAGTTCTTCTTCATGGAGATGAACACGCGCATTCAGGTCGAACATCCGGTGACCGAAATGATCACCGGCATCGATCTCGTGCGCGAACAGATCCGCATCGCTGCCGGCCAGCCGCTGTCGTTCCGCCAGGAAGACATCGAAATTCGCGGCCACTCGATCGAGTGCCGCATCAACGCCGAGAATTCCGAAACCTTCATGCCGTCGCCGGGCCTGGTGAAGCACTATCACCCGCCGGGTGGATTGGGCGTGCGCGTGGATTCGGCGCTCTATGACGGCTACCGCGTGCCGACCCACTACGACAGCTTGATCGCCAAGCTGATCGTGCACGGCAGCTCGCGCAACGAATGTCTGATGCGTCTGCGTCGGGCCTTGTCCGAATTCGTGATCGACGGGATCGATACGTCGCTGCCGCTGCAGCAACGCATTATCCGCGATCCCGATTTCGTCGACGGCAATTACGACATTCACTGGCTGGAGCAGCAGCTCGGCAAGCTGTAACCTGCCGCGGACATGGAGATCGAGCTCACCCCCGATCTCGTACTGCGGGCTTATGCGGCAGGCATTTTTCCGATGGCAGAATCAGCGGCCGAAGAACGGCTGGTCTGGTTCGATCCCGATCCGCGCGCCGTCATTCCGCTCGACGAGACCTTTCACGTGCCGCGCCGTCTCGCGCGCACGCTGAAACATGCGCCGTTCGAGATGGCGGTCGATCGCGACTTTGACGGCGTGCTGGCCAGCTGCGCCGCAACACGTCCCGACACTTGGATCAACAGTTCGATCCGCCGCGTCTATGGCGAGCTGCATCGGCTGGGCTTCGCCCATTCGGTCGAAACGCGACGCGACGGCGTGCTGGTCGGCGGCCTGTACGGCGTGGCGATGGGCGCGGCGTTTTTTGGCGAAAGCATGTTCGCGACCGTGACCGATGCGTCCAAAGCGGCGCTGGTCCATCTGATCCAACGATTGCGTGCCGGCGGCTATACGCTGCTCGACTCACAATTCCTGACGCCGCATCTGGCGCGCTTTGGCGCGTGCGAGATTCCGCGCCGCGACTATCGCAAGCAGCTCGCCGATGCGCTGCAGCTGCGCACCGACTTTTTCGCACTCGACCGCGCTACGCCGCCTTCTTGATCGCGTCGGCCAAGGTGCCGACCAGCTGCTCGATCTGCTTCTCGTTGATGATCAACGGCGGCGAAACTGCGATCGTGTCGCCGGTCTGGCGCGTCAGCACGCCGGCCTCGTAGCAGCGCACGAACACATCATAGGCGCGGGCGCCGACCTTGCCGTCGCGCGGCGCCAGCTCGACGCCGCCGACCAAGCCGAAATTGCGCACGTCGATGACGTTCGGCAGGCCTTTCAGCGCATGCATCGCATCTTCCAGCGGTTTCGCCATGCGCGCCGCATTCTCGAACATGCCTTCTTCGCGATAGACGCGGATCGTCGCCAGGGCTGCGGCGCAGGCGAGCGGATGACCGGAATAGGTGTAGCCGTGCGCGAACTCGATCGCGCCTTCGGGGCCGGCATCGACAATCGTGTCGTGCACGGCCTGCGTCGTGTAGACGGCGCCCATGGGCACGGCGGCGTTCGAAATGCCCTTGGCGACCGTCATCAGGTCGGGCGTGACGTTGAACGCGTCGGCGGCAAAGGCGGTACCCAGACGGCCGAAGCCCGAAATCACTTCGTCGAAGATCAGCAGGATGCCGTGCTTGCTGCAGATGGCGCGCAGCTTCTCAAGATAACCCTTGGGCGGCACCAGCACGCCGGTCGAACCGGCCAACGGCTCGACGATCACCGCTGCGATGGTCGAGGCGTCGTGCAGCTGGACCAGCTTTTCCAGCTCGTCGGCGAGATGCGCGCCCCATTCGGGCTGGCCGCGCGTGAAGGCCTGGTGCTCGGGCGCATGCGTGTGGGGCAGGTGATCGACACCACCCAGCATGGTGCCGAAGGCTTTGCGGTTGCCGACGATGCCGCCGACCGAAATGCCGCCGAAGCCGACGCCGTGATAGCCGCGCGCGCGTCCGATCAGGCGCGTACGCGAACCTTCGCCACGGGCGCGGTGATAGGCGAGCGCCATCTTCAGCGCCGTGTCGACCGCTTCCGAACCCGAGTTCGTGTAGAAAATCCGGTTCAACGCTTGCGGCGAGATCGAAGTCGCCAGATTGGCGAGCTCAAACGCCAGCGGATGTCCCATCTGGAACGTCGGCGCGAAATCTAATTGCTTCGCTTGGTGTTGGATCGCTTCAACGATCTTGGGATGCGCGTGCCCAGCATTTACGCACCAGAGACCGGCGGTACCGTCCAACACCTGACGGCCGTCGTGACTCGTGTAGTGCATGCCTTCAGCAGCAACGAGCAATCGCGGCGTTGCTTTGAATTGGCGGTTCGCCGTAAACGGCATCCAGAAAGCGGCAAGGTCGTTGGGTCGTGCGTCCATGCCGATAGGGTAGCGTGTTTTCCCGCGAAGTGGGTACCGGTTCGCGGAGGGAAAACCCGCCAAACGAAAGGGAGAGCTCGGTCCGCTTCGAAGGAAGCGGCCGAGCGCGGGCACCGCTACAAAAATTGAAGCGATCTTGTTGTTGCGATTTCGCTCTGCGAATGACGCATGTCGAGTCGGCGCATTCGTGTGTTGTTGCGCCGCAGCGAATGACTCAAAACATCGGCCAACAGGAGAGGCGGAACGGCTGGGCTCAATCACTTAGGAGTCCAAAGCATGTTTCGTGACGTACTTGAATCGATGATCCCGCTGCTCGTCAGCGCGTTTGTCGCGGTTGTTTTCATTGGCCGTATCGGCGGGGTCGTTTGATCCTTCGCCCTAACAAGGCAACAACGTTGAAGACAGAAGCAAAGAAACCCCGCGGGGCGCAGGCCCTTGCGGGGTTTCGTATGTTTGGGTGAAGTGCATCGGACATCCGATGACTGCCATACTTTCCATTCAAAGCCACGTTGCGTTCGGCCATGTCGGCAATCGTGCCGCCGTGTTTCCGCTCGAACGGCTCGGCCATGAAGTGATCGCGGTCAACACCGTCGATTTCTCGAACCACACTGGCTACGGCGTCTGGACCGGCGAAGTCTTCTCGCCCGCGCATGTGCGCGCGATCTTGGCTGGCGTCGCTGAACGCGGCGCGTTGAAACAGCTCGACGCGGTTCTGTCCGGCTATCTCGGCGACGTCGCGTTGGGCGAAGTCGTGCTCGAAACCGTGGCAACGGCGCGACCTGCCTTCTATGCGTGCGATCCGGTGATGGGCGATGTGGGGCGCGGCTTCTTCGTGCGACCCGGCCTGCCCGAATTCATCGCGCAGCGTGCCTTGCCGCTTGCCGACCTGGTCACGCCCAATCGGTTCGAACTGGAATTCCTGGCCGGCACGGAGGTGCGCACGTTGGCCGACGCGCTGGCTGCCACCGCAACGATCCGCAGCCGCGGACCCAAGCTGGTTCTGGTCACCAGCCTCGATCGCAAAGACGGCGCCTCCGACATGATCGAGATGCTGGTTGATACGGCGGATGGTGCGTGGCTGGTGGCGACGCCGCTGCTTCCCTTCGATCCGATGCCGAACGGTGCGGGCGACGCGGTCTGCGCGCTGTTCCTGTCGCATTTTCTCCGCACGCGCGACGCCGCGACCGCGCTGGCGCGGGCCGCGTCGGGCATCTACGCGATCTTCGAAGCGACAAAAGAAAAGGGCCAGCGCGAGCTGGCCCTGATCGCAGCGCAGGACGAATTCGCGGCAACGACGCCGCGCTTCGTTGCGCAGAAGGTCCGCTGACGGCGTTACGCCGCCTTCTTCGCCTTTTTAAATTCCGGCCGGCCGACCAACGCTTCGGCGATCTGCACCGCGTTCAGCGCAGCGCCCTTGCGCAGATTGTCGCTGACGCACCAGAAGGCGAGGCCGTTCTCGATCGTCGGGTCTTCGCGCAGGCGAGACACGAACACCGAATCTTCGCCCGCTGCTTCGGCCGGCGTGACGTAGCCGCCATCGACGCGGTGATCGACCACCGACACGCCCGGCGCTTCGCGCAGCAATTCGCGCGCTTCGTCGGCCGTGAGCTGGCGTTCGAATTCGACGTTCACCGATTCGGCATGACCGATGAAGACCGGCACGCGCACGCAGGTCGCGTGCACTTTGATCGACGGGTCGAGAATCTTCTTGGTCTCGACGACCATCTTCCATTCTTCCTTGGTCGAACCGTCATCCATGAAATTGTCGATGTGCGGAATGACGTTGAAGGCGATCTGCTTGGTGAAGTGTTCCTGCACCATCGCGTCGTTGACGTAGATGCCACGCGTCTGCGTGAACAACTCGTCCATCGCCTCTTTGCCCTTGCCCGACACGGATTGATAGGTCGACACGACGACGCGCTTGATCTTGGCGGCGTCGTGCAACGGCTTCAGCGCGACCACCATCTGAATGGTCGAGCAGTTCGGGTTGGCGATGATGTTCTTTTTGCCAAAGCCGGCCAGCGCGTTCGGATTCACTTCCGGCACGACCAGCGGAACGTCGGGATCCATGCGCCAATGCGACGTGTTGTCGATCACGACCGCACCGGCACGCGCAGCGCGCGGCGCGAACTCGGCCGAGATCTTCGCGCCCGGCGACGACAGAACCAGGTCGATGCCTTTGAAGTCGAACGTGGCGAGATCCTGAACCTTCAGAATATCGTCTTCACCGAACGACACTTCGCGACCGATCGAACGCGCGCTCGCCAAGGCGACCGCGTCCGACACGGGAAACTTTCGCTCGGCCAACGTCTGCAGCATCTCGCGACCGACATTCCCGGTGGCTCCAACGATGGCAACGCGATAGGCCATGACACACGATCCTTTAGGCGAAAGAAGCGGCAAGAGTTATGCTGCGAACGCGAAATGATCAACCACGAGCGTGACATGGGTGACCCGCGCATCGGCAGCTACGCTGCGTTCTGGCCCTACTATCTGGGCGAACATTCGAAGCCTGCAACGCGGGCGTGGCATTTGGTCGGGACCGGCCTGGCGCTGCTGATCGTGGTTGTCGCCTTCGCGACCGGCCACACCGATTGGGCGTTCGCGGCGCTGGTCGCGGGCTACGGCTTTGCCTGGGTCAGCCACATGGCGATCGAGCGCAATCGCCCCGCCACCTTCCGCTATCCGCTTTGGTCGCTCTACAGCGACTTCCGGATGTTCTTCCTGTTTGCCACCGGCCGGCTCGGCGCCGAGCTGGCGAAGCATGGGTTGCGCGGCGCCGGCTGACCGTTAGGGTCGCCGCCCCATGCGGCTCTTCCGCCATACGACTGATCTGCCGGCCGACGCGCGCGGTGCGGTGGTCGCGCTCGGCAATTTCGACGGCGTCCATCTCGGCCATCGCGAAGTCGTCGCGCGCGCCGGCGCGCTTGCGCGCGAACAAGGGCGGCCGCTTGGCGTCGTCACGTTCGAGCCGCATCCGCGCAGCCTGTTCCGGCCCGACGATCCGCCCTTTCGCCTGACGCCGTTGCGCCCCAAGGCGCATGCGCTCGAAGCGTTGGGCGTCGATCTTCTCCACGTGCTGCATTTCGACCGGGCCTTGAGCGAAAAGACCGCGGCCGATTTCGTTTCCCAGATCCTGGTCGGCGATCTCGGCATCGCGCATGCGGTCGCGGGCTGGGATTTCGTCTTTGGCCACAAGCGCGGCGGCGACATGCAGCTGTTGCGCGCCGAAGGCGTCCGGCATGGCTTCGGCGTCGACGAAATCCGCCCGGTACTAAATTCAGGAATGGGGGGTGGTGGCGCGGTCGTGTCCTCGACCCGGGTGCGCGAATTGCTGCAGGCCGGCGACGCGCGGGCGGCGGCCGCACTTCTGGGCCGGCCCTGGGAAGTCGACGGCCACGTGCTGCATGGCGATGCGCGCGGCCGCGAGCTGGGCTGGCCGACCGCCAACCTCGAATTGGGCGAATATCTGCGCCCGGGCTACGGGATCTACGCGATCCGGGCCGCGATCGACGAAGCCCGGCCGGTCTGGCGCGACGGCGTCGCCAATCTCGGCATCCGCCCGATGTGGCGCACGGCAGAGCCGATGATCGAGGCGCATCTCTTCGACTTTGCCGGCGATCTCTATGGCCGGGTGCTGCGGGTCCAGCTGATCGAGCGGCTGCGCGAAGAGGCCAAATTCGACAGTCTCGAAGCGTTGAAAGCCCAAATCGCCCAGGATGCGCTGGCCGCGCAGGCGGCCCTGAAAAAGTAGCGCCAAAGCCGCCCTAGCCAGGTAAGCGGACGCCCCGAAAAGGCCAAAGGGTCACGGGACCCGGCTTGATACGGACCTGTCCTTGACTCGGGTCTGGGCGGGCGCCACTACGACCGGTCTCAAATGAACGCCCCGACCAACAAAGACGCCTACAAGGACACGGTCTTCCTACCGAAGACTGCGTTCCCGATGCGCGCCGGCCTCGCCCAGAAAGAGCCTCAGCTGCTCGCGGCCTGGCGTGAACAAGATCTCTATGGCCGCCTGCGAAAGGCGCGCGCCGGCAAGCCGAAATTCGTGCTGCATGACGGCCCGCCTTACGCCAACGGCGACATCCATATCGGTCACGCCGTCAACAAAGTCCTCAAAGACGTCACGATCCGTGCGCGGTCGATGCTGGGCTTTGATTCGCCGTACGTGCCGGGCTGGGACTGTCACGGCCTGCCGATCGAATGGAAGATCGAAGAACGCTACCGCGCAGAAGGCCGCGACAAGGATCAGGTCGACGTCACGACCTTCCGCGCCGAGTGCCGTGCGTTCGCCGCCCACTGGGTCGATCAGCAGCGCGAACAGTTTCAGCGTCTGGGCGTGTTGGGCGATTGGGCAAACCCCTATCTCACCATGACCAACGCGGCTGAATCCGCGATCGTCGGTGAGATCCACAAATTCCTCGGCAACGGCTCGCTCTATCAGGGCGTGAAGCCGGTTCTGTGGTCGGTGGTCGAAAAGACCGCGCTGGCCGACGCCGAAGTCGAATATCACGAGCACAAATCCGCCATGGTCTGGGTGAAATTCCCAGTCGTGCGCGCGTCGATGCCGACTCTCGAAAATGCGTTCGTCGTCATCTGGACCACGACCCCGTGGACGATGCCGGGCAACCGCGCCATCGCCTATGGCGACGCGATCAAATACGGCGTGTTCCAGGTCGAAGACGTCGGTGAGTCCACCACGGCGAACGTCGGTGACCGGTTCGTGCTTGCCCCGGCGCTTGCCGACGCGGTGAAAAGCGCAGCCAAGATTGGCGCGTGGCGTCTCGAAGCCGAATTCGACGGCGCCGAACTGGCCGGCACCATCACCGCACATCCGTTCCGCGGCCTCGGCTACGAGTTCGACGTGCCGCTGCTGCCGGGCGATCACGTGACCGAAGATGCGGGTACGGGCTTCGTGCACACCGCGCCCGGTCACGGTGAAGAAGATTTCATTCTCGGCCGCGCGCACGGTCTCGAAGTGCCGCGCACCGTCGATGACGAAGGCGCCTATTACGACAGCGTGCCGCTGTTTGCGGGCAAGCGCATCTTCACGCGCGAAGGCAAGCCGGGCGACGCCAACGGCGCCGTCATCGGCAAGCTGCTCGAAGTCGAACGGCTGTTGGCGAAAGGCTCGCTGACCCATCCCTATCCGCACAGCTGGCGCTCGAAAGCGCCGCTGATTTTCCGCACCACGCCGCAATGGTTCATCTCCATGGAGACGAACAACCTGCGCAACAAAGCGCTAGGTGCGATCGAACAGACGCGCTTCGTTCCGGCTGCGGGCCAGAACCGCATTCGTTCGATGGTCGAGCAGCGCCCCGATTGGTGCATCAGCCGCCAGCGCACATGGGGCGTGCCGATCGCGTTCTTTACGCGCAAGTCGGACGGCGAACCGTTGCGCGACGAAGCAGTGCTGCAGCGAATTCGCGACATCTTCGCCGAAGAAGGGTCGGACGCATGGTTCAAGCGTCCGCCGGCCGATTTCCTCGGCAATCAATATGACGCTGCGCTGTACGACCAGGTCGTCGACATCGTCGACGTCTGGTTCGAATCCGGTTCGACGCATGCGTTCGTGCTCGAAGCGCGCGACCAGCTTGGCAGCCCGGCCGATCTCTATCTCGAAGGCTCGGACCAGCATCGTGGCTGGTTCCAGTCGTCGCTGCTGGAAAGCTGCGGCACGCGCGATCGCGCCCCGTTCAAGACGGTGCTGACGCACGGCTTCGCGCTCGACGAGAACGGCCGCAAAATGTCGAAGTCGCTCGGCAACGTCGTGGCGCCGCAAGAAGTCGCTGACGATCTCGGCGCCGACATTCTGCGGTTGTGGACGGTCGGCTCGGACTATGCCGACGACATGCGGGTTGGTCCGGAAATCCTGAAACAGCACGCTGACTCGTATCGCCGGATCCGCAACACGTTCCGCTATCTGCTGGGCGCGTTGGACGGTTGGACCGACGCCGAACGCGTTGCGCCGAACGAACTGCCCGAGCTGGAACGTTGGGTGCTGCATCGCGTGACCGAGCTGGATCAGCTCGTACGCGCGACGATCGAAGCCTACGACTATCCCAAGCTGGTGCGGTCGCTGCACGATTTCTGCGCCCAGGATTTGTCGGCCTTCTACTTCGACGTTCGCAAAGACATGCTCTATTGCGACCGGCCGGACTCGTTGCGCCGTCGCGCTGCGCGCACGGTGATGCACGAACTTCTGTCGTGCCTGACGGCATGGCTTGCGCCGGTGCTTGTCTTCACTGCCGAAGAAGCGTGGTTGGCGCGCCCGAACGCTGATGACAGTTCGGTCCATCTGCGCGAATTCCCGGCCGTGCCGGCGTCGTGGCGCGATGAGGCGCTGGCGGCGCGTTGGGCGCGCTTGCGCGAACTGCGTCGCGTGGTGACTGGCGCGCTGGAAATCTCGCGCACCGAAAAGAAGATCGGCAGCGCGCTGCAAGCGCAGCCGAAATTCTATGTCGGCGCTGCCGATGCCGCGCTGGTGCGCAGCGTCGCGTTCGAAGAGTTGGCGCTGGTGTCGAGCATCGAGATCATCGAAGCCGCCCCGCCGACCGGCGCGTTTGCGATCGCAGAAATCCCCGACACGGGTGTGATCGTCGAACTGGCGTCGGGCGAGAAGTGCGAACGCTGCTGGCGCGTGCTGCCCGAAGTCGGCACCCATGCTGAACATCCGACTTTGTGCGATCGTTGCGACGACGCGGTCGACCAGCTCAGCGAGGCAGCATGATCACGCCGGGCCGCAAGAACCTCGCGCGGGCGATGCCCGTGATGATCGTGGTCCTGCTGCTGGACCAGGTCTCGAAGATCCTGGCGCTGGCCGCGTTGCAGGGCATCGGCATGATTCCGGTCGTGCCGTTCTTCGACTTCCAGCTGGCCTGGAATCGCGGTGTCAGCTTCGGTCTGTTCAACCATGGCGAGCCGTTGCCGCCCTGGGTGTTCGTGCTGGTGTCGGTTTTGATCGTGGCGGCGCTGTGCGCCTGGCTGGTGCGGGCCGAGCGGATCCGGATCGCGTTGGCGCTGGGGGCGGTCATCGGCGGTGCCATCGGCAATGCAATCGACCGGTTCGTACACGGCGCGGTCGTCGACTTTCTCCATTTTCACGTTGGCCAGTATAGTTGGCCGAACTTCAACGTGGCCGACAGCGCGATCGTGATCGGTGTCGCCATCATCGTTATCGACGGATTCGGTGCACGTGCACCGACGGCAGAAGAGGGATCAAAGATCACATGACGACCAAAGCGATCGCGCTGGCCGCGCTTTCGGCCGCGACGCTGATGACGAGCGGCTGCGACACATTCCGCAGCGCGCTGGGCATGCAACGTTCGGTGCCTGACGAAACGCAGGTGACGCTCAATCGTCCGTTGGTGATGCCGCCGGATTACTCGCTGCGTCCGCCGGCCTCGGCGACCGAAAGCGTCAGCGGCACGCGCGTCACCAGCTTCACCGCCGGCTCGCGCGCCGACACGCTGCTGCAGTCGAGCCAGACGCAAGACGGCAAGCCGATCGGCACCACCGCGACCACGGCCTCGTCCAGCACGACGACGACCAAGAAAGAAGAGCGCGGCTTCTTCGGTCGCCTGATGAACAGCTGGTTCGGGTCGGGCAAAGACGAAGAAACCGAACGCGCCGAACGCGAAGCGAAGCAGCAGTCCAAGTGATGAAGCGTCGGTTCGGGGCGCTTCTCGCCGGTGTGTCGCTCTTCGCTGCGACAGCAGCCAGCGCGAAGGTCTTCGAGCCGACCAGCTTCACGCTGAAAAACGGTTTGCGTGTCGTCGTGGTCGAGAACCATCTCGCCCCCGTCGTCACGCAGATGGTTTGGTACAAATGCGGCGCCGCCGACGAGGCGCCGGGAAAGTCGGGCATCGCCCACTTTCTCGAACATCTGATGTTCAAAGGCACCAAGACGGTGCCGCCGGGTGAATTGTCGAAGATCGTCGGCCGCAATGGCGGCACCGACAACGCCTTCACCGCCTGGGACTACACCGCTTACTATCAGACGATTGCCGCCGACCGTCTCGAGATGGTGATGAAGCTCGAGAGCGACCGTATGTCGAATCTCGTTCTCACCGATCCGGTCGTGCTGCCCGAACGCGACGTCATCGTCGAAGAACGCCGTCAACGCATCGACACCAATCCGCAGGCGCAACTTGCCGAAGCGGTGAATGCCGAACTGTTCGCCAACCACCATTACGGCATTCCGATCATCGGCTGGCGTCAGGAGATGATGCAGTTGACCCGACAGGACGCGGTCGACTGGTACAAAAAATGGTACCGGCCCGCGAATGCGGTGCTGGTGATTGCCGGCGACGTGACGCCGGCAGCCGTGCGCACCTTGGCGGAAAAATACTACGGCAACATTCCCGCCGGTCAGCCGCAGCTGCGCAACAACCGTCCGCAGGAACCTGAACTTCCGGGCGAGCGCCGCGTCGTGTTGCGCGATGCGCAGGTGCGTCAGCCATCGTTGGTGCGCGAAATCCAGGCGCCGTCCTATGCCAGCGATGGCAAGGAACATGCGTACGCACTGCAGGTGCTGGCCGATTTGTTGGGCGGCGGTTCGACCAGCCGCCTCTATCGCAGCCTGGTCGTCGAACAGAAACTCGCAACCGCGGTCAGCGCCGACTACACGCCGGAATCGCTCGACCGGTTTGCCTTCGCACTCAGCGCGCAACCGGCGCAGGGCGTTGCGATCGACAAGCTTGAAGCTGCACTCGACGCCGAACTCGCCAAGCTGGTGAAAGAAGGCGCGACGGCCGAAGAAATCAGCGATTCCAAAAAACGCCTGGTCGACAGCGCAATTCTCGCGCGCGACGGCGTCACTGGTGGCGCCTATGCGTTCGGTCTGGCGCTGACGACGGGGCAAACCGTTGAGGACGTCGAGGCCTGGCCCGATCGCATCGCCAAAGTCGAAAAGCCGATGGTCGATGCCGCAACGATTCTGGTGCTGACCAAGAACGCCAACGTCACGGGCTGGCTGTTGCCACCCGAAGGTCTGACGGCAGTCAGCGATTCAACGCCGGTCGCTCCGTCGCAAAGCGAAGGCCCCGCCGGAGCCATCCGATGATCCGCGCCATTCTGTTCGCCCTGGTCGCGTTGGTGTCGTTGCAGGCACGTGCAGCGACGGATCCGCAGCGCGTCGTCAGCCCAGGTGGCATCGAAGCCTGGTTGATCGAAGACCACAAAGTCCCGGTCCTGTCATTGCGCTGGTCGTTTCTTGGCGGTTGGGCGCTCGATCCCGCCGGCAAAGAAGGCCTGGTCGAATTCGCCTGCACCTTGATGGATGAAGGCGCGGGCGATCTCGACAGCCAGACCTTCCAGAAGAAACTCGCCGACGCGAATATCGCGTTCGGCATTTCGCCCGAACGCGACCGGTTGAGCGGCTCGCTCAAAGTGCTGACGCAGTCGCGCGATCTCGGCGTCGAACTGGCGGCGCTGGCGCTGACCAAGCCGCGTTTTGACGAAGACGCGGTCGAACGCATGCGCGCCGCGACTCTGTCGAACATTCAAGCCGAATTGGCGAAGCCGGGTTGGATCGCGGGCCGTGCGCTGGCCGAAGCGATCTACGGCAACCATCCCTACGCGCACCCGCAGCGCGGCACCTTGGCCAGCGTGAAGACGATCACCGGCGCCGACATGAAGGCCTTCATGAGCCAGCGTCTCGCGCGCGACACGCTGATGGTTGCGGTGGCCGGCGATATCGACGCCAAGACGCTGGGTCCGTTGCTCGACAAATTGTTCGGCGGCCTGCCGGCAACCTCGCCCAAAGTCGACATCGCCGACGTGCAGCTTCCAACGCAAGGCAAGACGATCGTCGTCGAACGACCGATCCCGCAGACGATCGTGGTCAGCGCGACCCAGGGCGTCCGCCGCAGCGATCCGCAATGGTATGCCGCGTCGCTGATGAATTACGTGCTCGGCGGCGGCAGCTTCAATTCGCGCCTGATGGAAGAAATCCGCGACAAGCGCGGGCTGACCTATGGCGTGTCGAGCGGGCTTGCGTCGTACGAACATGCGGCGTCGCTGCAGGCGAGCGGCGCGACCAAGAATCAAACGGCGCAGCAATTCGTCGACCTGCTCAAAGAAGAATTCAAAAAGATGGCCGATCGCGGCGTCACGCAGAAGGAACTGGACGAGGCCAAGGCCTACCAGACTGGTTCGCTGCCGCTGTCGATGACCTCGACCGACAAGATTGCAGCGTTGCTGTTGCAGTTGCGCCAGGACAATCTCGGCATCGACTATCTGAAAAAGCGCAACGCGATGATCAACGCGGTGACCTTGGCCGAGGTGAATGCAGTGGCGAAGAAACTGCTGGATCCTGCCAAGCTTACCGTTGTCATGGTCGGCAAGCCGACGCAGTAACGCGCAGCGTTTGCGTCGTCCCCGCGAAGGCGGGGATGACGAGTGGTGGGGAGCGTTTCGAAGCCTCATGTCCGCACTGACCGACAGCCAGGAATGGAAGAAGCTCACCCAGCTACGTGCGACGTGGCGTGGGGCCTATGCAACGAAGGGGCGTATCGCCGCCCTGTTCGAGCAGGATCCGCATCGCGCGGAGCGCTATACGCGCGTGCTGGGCGGGTTGCGCCTGGATCTGTCCAAGACGCATCTCGATCCCGAAACGCTCGACGCGCTGCTGGCGCTGGCCAAGGCGCGCGACGTTGAAACTTGGCGCGACCGCATGTTCGCGGGCGAGTCGATCAACCTGACCGAAGGCCGTGCCGTGCTGCACACGGCGCTGCGCGCCGAACAACCGCCGGCGCAAGTCGCCGAAGTGTTGACGCGCATCGACAGTTTCGTCGGCCGCGTGCGCAGCGGCGTCTGGACCGGCGCCACCGGCCAGCGTATTCGCACGATCGTGAATATCGGCATCGGCGGATCGGATCTCGGTCCTGCGATGGTGTGCCAGGCGCTCGAGCCGTACGGCTCGCCCGAACTCAAGACGCGCTTCGTGTCGAATATCGACGGTACGCATCTCGCGACCGCGCTCGACAGGCTCGATCCCGCCACGACCTTGTTCGTGATCGCGTCCAAGACGTTCACGACGCAGGAAACGCTGACCAACGCGACCAGCGCGCGCGCATGGTTGGTCGCTGCGTTGGGTGAGGCAGCCGTCGCCAAACATTTCGTCGCCGTGTCGACCAACGGCAGCGGCGTGAAGCAGTTCGGCATCGATCCCGCCAACATGTTCGGCTTCTGGGATTGGGTCGGCGGCCGCTACAGCCTGTGGAGCGCGATTGGTTTGCCGATCGCGCTGCAGATCGGCATGGAGAATTTCCGCGCCTTGCTTGCAGGCGCGCGCGCGATGGACACGCATTTTCGGTCCGCACCGCTCGCCGACAATCTGCCGGTGCTGCTGGCGCTGACCGGCATTTGGTACCGCAATTTCTGGAACCTGCCGGCGCTAGCGGTGCTGCCCTACGACCAGTCGCTGGCGCGGCTGCCGGCGTTCCTGCAGCAGCTCGACATGGAGTCCAACGGCAAGTCGGTCGATCGCGACGGCAATCCGGTCGATTACGACACCGGCCCGATCGTGTTCGGCGAACCCGGGACCAACGGCCAGCACGCGTTCTACCAACTGATCCACCAGGGCACGACCGTGATACCGGCGGATTTCATTCTGGTGCGCAGGTCGCATCACCCGTTGGGCGACGGCGCGCATCAACGCATCCTGCTCAGCCACGGCATCGCGCAAACCGAAGCTTTGTTGCAGGGAAAGCATTCGCTGGAACCGCATCGGGTCTTCAGCGGCGACCGGCCGACAACAACATTCGCGCTCGACGAATTGTCGCCGTTCACGCTGGGCCAGTTGCTGGCGCTCTACGAACATAAAGTCTTCGTCCAGGGCGTGATCTGGAACATCAATTCGTTCGATCAGTTTGGCGTCGAATTGGGCAAGCAGCTCGCATCGACGATCCTGGCCGAGATCGAAGGCGGCGCACGCCAGCCGCATGACGCGTCGACCAACGCGCTGATCGACTGGAGTCGCGACGCGTAAGCTTCGCTTGCACTCGGCCGCGCGTTGCGGCTCGATGTTCCCCGGCTGAAAAGAGGGGAATCACATGCGCCTGGCTTTGTGTTTCGTCGCGGCTGCATTGGCAGCCACCACCGCAGACATCTCTGCAAACGCCGCCGACGTTACGCGCGTCCAAGGTGAATCGCCGATCGCATCGGTGGTGACGGTGCCGGCGGGTGTCGACACGATCTATCTCAGCGGCACCGTTCCGCCCGTCGTCGATCAGAACGCGCCGAAAGGCACCGTCGCGTCTTTCGGCGACACCGAGACGCAAACGGTCAACGTGCTCAAGCGAATCGAAGAAACGCTCAAAGGTCAGAAGCTGACGATGAGCGATATTATTGCGATGCGCGTTTACCTCGTCGGCGATCCTGCGAAAGACAACAAGATGGACTTCGCGGGCATGATGAAAGGCTACGTGCAGTTCTTCGGCACCAAGGAACAACCGAACAAGCCGGTGCGCACGACGGTGCAAGTCGCTGCACTCGCGGCCTCCGGTATGTTGGTGGAAATCGAAGTCGTCGCCGCGCGCGGCAAATAAAAAAAGCTTAGGGCAGGAAACGACCCTCGAGCTTTTGCGAGGGAAGATGGAGCAGCAGGAATCGGGCACGTCGCGGCGTGCGTTCTTGGAGCGGCTTGGCGCGGTTGGTGGCACTGCAATGGTGATGGCGGCGATGGATGCGTGGCATGTGCCCACCGCATCCGCCGCTACGGCGCCGCCGGCGCTGACCGGTGCGGGCAAAGGCAAAACCATCGTCATTCTCGGCGCCGGCCATGCTGGGCAGGTGGCCGCGTTCGAACTCAACAAACTCGGCTATCGCTGCATCGTGCTTGAAGCGCGCGGCTTTGCCGGTGGTCGCGTGCAGACGGCGCGGCGTGGTTTCACCGCGACCGAACTTGGCGGCGAAACGCAACGCTGCGATTTCGATCCAGGCGAGTATCTGAATATCGGCCCGTGGCGCATCCCGTTCCACCACCGCTCGACCTTGCACTACACCAAGCAGTTCGGCGTGCCGTTGGAGACGATGGTCAACGACAACGATGCCGCCTGGATGCAGCACAATGACGGCAGCGGCGCGCTGAAAGGCAAGCGCGTGCGCCAGTACGAAGTCAAAACCGACCTGCGCGGTCGCGTGAACGAATTGATCGCGAAAGCCGCCACCAGCGGCCAACTCGATCAGCAAGTACGGGCGGAAGATCGCGAACTCTTCCTCGACTATCTCGCGTCGAGCGGGCGGCTGAAGAAAGATCTCGCCTATCGCGGCAGCGACTTGCGCGGTTACGTCAAACCGCCTGGTGCGGGCGACCAGCCCGGCACGATCGACGATCCGTACGGCCTATCCGATCTGTTGCAGTCGCATTTGTGGCGCGACTTCCAGGTCGGCGAGTACACCCATCCGCTGACCATGTTCCAGCCGGTCGGCGGCATGGATCAGATCGCCAAAGCATTCGAGAAGCGCAACGCGCCGATGCTGCGCTTCAATTGCGAAGTGCAGCAGATCCGCCAGACCGACAAAGCGGTCACGGTGAACTATGTCGACACCAAGACGGGCAAGACCGCCAGCGTCACCGGCGACTTCTGTCTTTGTACAATTCCCTTGTCGGTGTTGCGTTCGATCGACACGCCGTTCTCGGACGACTTCCGCGCCGCGATGGACGACGCGACCTATGTGCCGGTTGGCAAGATCGGGCTGCAGATGAAGCGTCGCTTCTGGGAAGAAGACGACGGCATCTATGGCGGCCACGTCAAACTCGATCATCCCGCGATCCGCCAGATCAGTCTGCCGTCGAATAATTTTCAGGGGCAGAAGGGCACGCTGCTCGGCGCCTATCTGCTCTTCGACGGCGCAACTGAAGTCAGCGCCATGTCGCTCAAGGAGCGCATCGACTATGCGCTCGCAGCTGGCGAAGCGGTGTTCCCGGGAAGCTACCGCGCCAATTTCGAACGCGGCTTTTCCTGGTTCTGGCATCTCGCCAAATACAATCTTGGTGGTTGGGCGAACTGGACCGCGGAAGCGCGCAAAGACTCCTATCCCAAACTCCTCAATGCCGACGGCCGCATCTATCTCGCGGGCGAGCATCTGTCCTATCTCGGCGGCTGGCAGGCCGGCGCGATTGAATCGGCGTGGCAGCAAATCGAAAAAATCCATCAGCGAGCACAGCAAGCATGAAAGTCGCGGTCACTCTCTTCGCGTTGCTGGTTGCAGCGCCGTGCGCAGCGCAAGACGTTGCGGCGGGCGAGGTGCTCTACAAGCAGAAATGCGCCGCCTGTCACCAGCCGACCGGCAAAGGCGTCAAAGGCGCATTTCCCGCGCTTGCTGGCGACGCGCTGGTGCTGGGCGATCCGGCTTTGCTGTCGCGCATGTTGCTGGTCGGCAAAGGCGGGATGCCGACCTTCAAACGTTTGATGACCGATCAGCAGATCGCCGACGTGTTGAGCTTCGTGCGCTCGTCCTTCGGCAACAGCGCAGCACCCGTGCTGCCCGACGTCGTCGCAGCAATGCGCGCAACCTTGCCCGCCAGCGGCGGGCCGACGGGACCGTTGGGGAACTAGCGCAAGCAGCCAAGGTCGCGGGGCAGTAGCGCAGCACCATCGCGTCGATGAATTTGCCCGGCGTGCAGGTCGGGCGTTCGAACGGTGCGAAGGGCGTCGTCACCGAACCCAGCCGCGCAATCGCTCAAGCAAACGCGCAGGACAACACGTGCCGACCATCGTTTCGGCCACGACCGAAACGGTCGCAGTTGCGGGGACTCGGGCTCCCGGCGTAGACGTTTCGTCATGAACCGAAACGTGCCTGCAGACCCCGATTTACCCGCACTCGCCGCCGCCGTTGCTGCGCCCAGTCGCGCCGCGATGCTGCAGGCATTGATGGGCGGATTGGCCCTGCCTGCCAGTGAATTGGCGTGGCGCGCCGGCGTTGCCGCTGCGACCGCCAGCGAACATTTGTCCAAGCTGGAAAGCGCCGGCCTGGTGCGTGCGCGCGCGCAAGGACGCCATCGCTATTACGAACTCGCCGATGCGCGCGTTGCGCGCGCGGTCGAGCTGCTGTCGACCTTGGCGCCGCCTGCTGCAGTTCCCGCACCGCGCGGCTGCGGCGAGGCACTGCGCAAGGCGCGCTTTTGCTACGACCATCTCGCCGGCACGTTGGGTGTCGCGCTGGCAGATTCGTTGCTGCGCAGCGGCGCGATCAAAGAAGACGGCGACGATTTCCTGGTCACGCCGTCGGGCGCCAAGCGCTTTGCTGCGCTGGGGCTCGACCTCGAAAGCGCACGGTCGCATCGCCGGCATTTCGCACGCCGTTGTCTCGATTGGAGCGAGCGCCGCCCGCATGTCGCCGGCGCGCTCGGCACCGCGCTCGCCACGTTGATGGAAGACAGCGGCTGGGTCGCGCGCGCCAAGGACGATCGTTCGGCACGCGTCACGCCGAAAGGCTTGCGCGCGTTGCAGGACGAATTCGGCCTGTCGGTCGATGACAGCGGCTTTCGTGCGCCGACGAAACGAGGTGCGCGATGACCATTCGTCGCCTACCCGAAACGCTGGTCAATCGCATCGCTGCGGGTGAGGTGGTTGAGCGGCCCGCTGCGGCGGTGAAGGAATTGGTCGAGAACGCGATCGATGCGGGTGCAACGCGCATCGCGGTGCGTCTGCGCGATGGCGGTCGCACCTTGATCCAGGTCGACGATGACGGGATTGGCATGGGTCCCGACGAGTTGCTGCTGGCGGTCGAACGCCACGCGACCTCGAAACTGCCCGACGACCGGCTCGATGCGATCAAGACGTTGGGGTTTCGCGGCGAAGCCTTGCCGTCGATTGGCGCGGTTGCGCGCCTGACCTTGACCTCGCGACGCCGCATCGATGACAGCGCCGCGACCTTGACCGTCGAAGGCGGCAAGTTGGGTCCGGTCGCACCCGCCGCGCGCGCCTACGGCACGACGGTGACGGTGCGCGACTTGTTTTACGCGACGCCGGCGCGGTTGAAGTTCCTCAAGATTGCGCGCACCGAAGCCAGCCACGCCGAAGACGTGCTCGAACGTCTGGCGATGGCGCATCCCAAGATCGCGTTCGAACTGACCTTGGACGATCGCGTCGCGTTGCGGCTCGAGCCTGCGAACGACTCCGCAACGCGCATCGCGTCGGTGTTGGGCGGCGAGTTCGGCATGGCCGCGATCGAGATTGCAGAATCGCGCGACGGATCGGCGATTGCGGGTTCGATCGGTCTGCCGACCTTCAACAAATCGACCGCAGCCTCGCAATATCTGTTCGTGAACGGTCGTCCGGTGCGCGACCGGCTGCTGTTGGGTGCGATCAAGGGCGCGTATGGCGACACGATTCCGCGCGACCGGCACGCAGCATTGGCCTTGTTTCTCACCGTTCCGACGGCGGCCCTCGACGTCAACGTGCATCCGGCGAAAACCGAAGTGCGCTTCGCCGATCCGTCGCTGGTGCGCGCGCTGATCGTTGGTTCGATCCGCCGCGCGCTGACCCAACATGCGGGCCGCACCGCGCCGACCTTGGCCACGGATGCGCTGGCGTCGTTGCGGCCCTATAGCGGCGCGACCAGCATCATGCCGCACTTCGTCGGCGAAACACCGTCACCCTATTTCGAACAGGCACCGCTTGCGCTCGGCGCCGCACCTTCGGCGCGCACCTCCGAGCCGGCGGCAACGGCAACTGCGCCGACAATCGTGTCGTTCCCACTCGGTGCCGCCCGCGCGCAACTCCATGGCACCTATGTCGTGGCGCAGACCAATGACGGGATCGTGCTGGTCGATCAGCACGCGGCGCACGAACGGCTCGTCTATGAACGGATGAAGTCGGCGCTCGAAGCGGGTGCGGTGCCGCGTCAGGCGCTGCTGATGCCGGTGGTGGTCGAACTCGATTCCGGCGGCGTCGATCGCATCCTGTCGCGCGCTGACGATCTCGGCGCGCTGGGTCTGGTGATCGAGCCGTTCGGCCATGGCGCGATCCTGGTGCGCGAAGTGCCGGCACCGCTCGCCAAGGGCGACGTCACGGCGCTGGTGCGCGACCTGGCCGACGAACTTGCCGAGTTCGATGACGCGGCGCCGTTGCGCAGCCGGATCGACGCGGTCTTGTCGCGCCTGGCGTGCCACGGCTCGGTGCGCGCCGGCCGCTCGCTGTCGGTCGACGAAATGAACGCGCTGCTGCGCCAGATGGAACACACGCCGCTGGCCGGACAATGCAATCACGGCAGGCCGACGTGGATTGAGCTGAAACTGAGCGATATCGAGCGACTGTTCGAGCGCCGGTAGGAACCGCACACGGCTGCTTCCGTTCGCTCCCCAGGGATAGATTTGGGGAGAGACGACGATGACCCGTTTTTTGCTGACCAGCGCCGCAATGGCGCTGTGCCTGACTGCTTGTGGTGCACAGGCGCAGACCGCGCCCGGCATTGCCAAGCCGGCGCCGACGGCGCCGTTAAACGCGCCGGCTGATTCCGACGTCGACTTCGTGAAGAAGGCGGCGACGTCCGACATGACCGAGATCGAAACCTCGAAAGTCGCCGTCACCAAGGCGACCAAGCCCGACATCAAGAAGTTCGCACAGCAGATGATCGACGATCACACCAAGCTGTCGACCGAGATGGGCACCTTGGCGAAGTCGAAGAACATCCCGGTGCCGCCGCGCGACTCGTCGATCGACGACAAGGTCAAAAAGCTGAGCGCCTTGTCGGGCGCCGACTTCGACAAGGAATATTTGAAAGGCCAGGTCGACGGTCACAAAGACGCGGCGAAATTGTTCCACGGCGACGGCACCAAGCTGAAGGACGCCGATCTACGTGCAGCGGTCGCCAAGGCAACGCCGACGATCGATGCGCATCTGGATCACGTCCAGAAGCTCGCCGCCGCGAACGGCGTTAAGTCGTAGCAACACGCCACAGCTCGATGCGTGCGGCGCCATAGTCGCGCGCATCGAGTGTTTCGACGCCGGCCGGTGCCGCTTCGGGCAGCTCGCTGCTCATCTCGGCGACGATGATCGCGTCATCGACGAACCAACCCGCTGCCTGCAGTGCCGGCACGGCCAGCGCGAGCAGGCCTTTCGCGTAAGGCGGATCGAGAAAAATCAAATCGCAGGCTTGTCCGGCGCGCGGCGGTCGCGTCGCGTCGGCGCGCAGGATCTGCGCATTGGCGCTGAAAGTCTGCACGTTGCGTCGCACCAGCGCGACGCAGGCTGTGTCGCGATCAAAGAAGGTCGCGTGCGCAGCGCCGCGCGACAACGCTTCCAGCCCCAACGCGCCCGTGCCTGCGAAGGCGTCGAGCACGTGCATGCCGTCGAATTCGACGCGGCTGTTCAGCATGTCGAACAAAGCTTGGCGTACGCGATCGCCGGTCGGACGCGTCGCTTCGCCGTGCGGCGACTCCAAGGGTCGGCCGCGCCATTTCCCCGCAACGATTCTCAACGCGCGTTTTTCCGTCCGCGCGGGCCACCACCGCCACCGCCGCTTCCGCGCGGCGCAGGCCCGCGACCACCGCTGCCACTGCGCGCAGGTCCGCCTTTCGGCCCGCGCGACGGCGCTGCGCCGCGATCATCGCTGCGCGGTGCTGCGCGTTTCGGACCGCTGCGCGATGGCGCCGGTCCCCGATCGTCACCGCGTGCAGGTGCACGTTTTGGTGCGTCGCGTGACGGGCCACGATCGTCGCGACGTGCCGGCGCGCGCCCGTCGCGTGACGGTGCAGGGCCGCGCTCGTCGCCGCGCGCGGGCGCACGTTTCGGTGCGTCGCGCGACGGCGCACGATCGTCGCTGCGCGACGCAGTGCGCTGTTTTGGTCGGGTGCGCGACGGCGGGCGCTCGTCGGTGCGTTCCGGCACATGGCGTGGACGCGAATAGGTCGGCGCAGTTGTCGATTTGCGCGGCGCTGCCGGTGCCAGTTTCGGCTTCGGCGCTGCAAGTCCCAGAAACGCGCCAAGCTGCTCCTGCACGACGCGCTTCGGCACTTCTTCGACGCCGCCTTCGGCCAGCTTGCCAAGCTGGAACGGTCCGTAGGCGACGCGGATCAATCGGTTCACGCGCAGGCCGAGATGTTCGAGCACTTTGCGCACTTCGCGGTTTTTGCCCTCTTTGAGGCCGACCAGGATCCACGCATTGGCGCCTTGTCGTCGCTCCAACACCGCTTCGATTGCGCCGTAGCGCACGCCTTCGATCTCGATGCCGTTTGCCAACTTGGCCAGCTGGGCTTCGTTGACCTCACCAAAGGCACGCGCGCGATAGCGGCGCGTCCAGGCGGTTGCGGGCAATTCGAGATGACGCGCCAACTCGCCGTCATTGGTCAGCAGCAACAGTCCCTCGGACGTCAAATCCAGACGTCCGACGGAAACCACGCGTGGCATGTCGCTGGGCAAGGCCTCGAACACGGTGCGCCGGCCTTTTTCGTCGCGCGCCGTCGTCACCAACCCGGACGGCTTGTGATAGCGCCACAGCCGCGTCGCTTCGGCTTTGGGCACGGCTTTGCCGTCGACGACGATGTCGTCGGACTCTTTGACCACGAAAGCAGGCGTGGTCAGGACCTGCCCGTTCACCGCAACGCGCCCTTCCAGGATCCAGCGCTCGGCGTCGCGCCGGGAACAGAGGCCGGCGCGTGCCAGGCGTTTCGCGATCCGCTCGCCGTCTTTATCGTCATCTGCCATGCAGACGACTCTAACGATGCGCGGGCCAATGGCCCAGGCGCTGGACCTTGCCGCGGCCGCCGGTCGCGCAGGCGAGGTGCCGGTCGGTGCCGTGCTGGTCGCGGGCGACGGCACCGTGTTGGCCACGGCCGCCAATCGCACCGAGATCGATCGCGACCCGACTGCGCATGCCGAGATGCTGGTGATCCGCGAAGCCGCGCGCGTGCGCGGCGACGCGCGCCTGCCCGATTGCGAGCTGTTCGTGACCTTGGAGCCGTGCGCCATGTGCGCCGCTGCGATCGCTTTTGCGCGGCTGAAACGCGTCACCTTCGCTGCCTACGATCCCAAAGGCGGTGCGGTCGAACACGGGCCGCGTTTTTTCTCGCAGCCGACCTGCCATCACCGGCCGGAAGTGATCGGCGGCGTCGAAGAAAGCGCCGGCGCCGAATTGCTGCGGCAGTTTTTCCAGACGCTACGCTAGATGCAGTTTAGCGCGCGCAGGCTGGTGCGCACTGCTTCATCGAGCGGCGTATGCGGCTCGGCGCCCAGCACTGCGACCAGCTTGCGATTGTCCATGCGAATGTCGGTGCGCCAGAGATAGCGCATCTCTTTCATCTCGCGCAGCAACGTCACGAACGGCGCCAGCAGCCGCAAGACGAACCACGGAAAGAACCAGACTCGAGCGCCGCCAACGGCACGCTGGATTGCAGCCGTCATCTCGCCGCCGTCGCGATCGACATGGCCGGCAAAGTGAAACAGCGCAACGCGATCGAGCGGTTTGTCGAGCAATTGCGCGATCGCCGCTGCCGCGTCAGGCAGATAGGCCCAGCTATGCGCGACGCCGCGCGTGTTGGGATCGAGAATGCTGCGCGGCTTCTTGCCCGGCTTCACCATGCCGCCCGAAAACCAGTTCTGGCCCGGCTTGGGTCCGAAGAAATCACCGAAGCGAACGATCAGAACCGGCACGCCGGAGTCGCGCAGCCGTCGCTCCATCTCGACGCGAATGGCGCCTTTGCGCGTGCGCGGACGTTGCGGCGACTCTTCGCGCAGCAACGGGAAGGCGTCGGGTCCGTAATTATAGATCGTGCCCGGCAGCACGATGCGCGCACCGCTTGCTTGCGCGGCCGCGATCGAATTCTCGACCATCGGCACGACCAGCTCGTTCCAGTTGCGGTAGCCCGGCGGGTTCACCGCGTGAATGATGGCCGCGGTGCCGGTTGCGGCCGCGACGACGTCTTCGCGCACCATCGCATCGCCCTGGATCCAGGTGACGCCGCGACGCGCCGGCATCGACGCAGCGCGACGGTGCAGCGCGCGCACCGCCCAACCGTTGCGCAACAGCGCATCCGTCACTTCACCTCCGATCCCGCCCGTCGCGCCCAACACCAGGGCAATTCGTTCGCTACGCATCTTCGTCTCCTTGGTTGGCCAGAAGATCGTCGCGCGGGCTGATAAACGGAATTCGCCAAGTCCGGTCAGTTGCTATACATTTTCGTATGGCCGACGCCCCGCCAAGCTGGGACCTGTACCGCTCCTTCCTCGCGATTCTGCGCGACGGATCGTTGTCGGGCGCCGCGCGCAGCCTGGGTCTGGCGCAGCCGACCTTGGGCCGGCACGTGCTGGAGCTGGAACACCGGCTGAAGATCTCGCTGTTCACGCGCTCGCAGGCCGGGCTGACCCCGACCGCGGCAGCGCTCGAACTTCGGCCCTATGCCGAGGCGCTCGAAGCCAGCGCGCATGCGCTGCTGCGCGTTGCATCGGGATCGCAGGACGAGGTGCGCGGCACGGTGCGGCTGACCGCCAGCGAAGTGATCAGTATCGAAGTCCTGCCGCCGATCCTGGCCGAGCTGCGCCACGCGCATCCCGGTCTGGTGATCGAACTCGTCGTGTCGAACCGCAACGAAGATCTGCTACGTCGCGACGCCGACATTGCGGTGCGCATGGTGCAGCCGACGCAACGCGCGCTGGTGGCCAAACGGATCGGTGCGATCGAACTGGGCTTGCACGCGCATCCCGCCTATCTGGCGCGTGCGGGCAAGCCGCGCACCGCAGCCGATCTCGCACAACACGCGGTCGTCGGGTTCGACCAGCCCAGCCTGTTTGCGCGCGGTCTTACGATCGGCAATCACGCCGTCACGCGCGAAATGTTTTCGCTGCGCGCCGACAACGACCTGGCGCAACTGGCAGCAATTCGCGCCGGCTACGGCATCGGCGTGTGTCAGGTTCCGCTCGGCCGGCGTGCGCCGGGCCTTGTGCGCATTCTGCCGAGCGTCTTCTCGGTGCCGCTCGAATGTTGGGTCGCGATGCATGAAGACCAGCGCGCGACCTTGCGCTGTCGCGTCGTGTTCGACGCGCTGGTTGAGGGCCTGAGCGCCTATCTGAAAACCTAGCCGGTCACCACATCCCACAGCAGCTTGGCGTTCAGCACCACGATCAGTGCTGCAACGATCGAGGCGACGATCGTGGTCAGGCGGCGATTTTTGAAGTGACCCATCAGCTTTTTGTCGGCGGTGAAAATCACCAGCGGGATCACCGCGAACGGCAGTTGCAACGACAGAACCACCTGGCTCAGCACCAGCAATTTTGCGGTGCCGCTTTCACCATAGAACGACGCGACGATGGCAGCGGGAATGATCGCCAGGCCGCGCGTCAGCAGCTGTCGCGCCCACGGCTTCATCCGTAGATTGACGAAGCCTTCCATCACGATTTGCCCCGCGAGCGTTGCGGTGATGGTCGAGTTCTGGCCCGACGCAAGCAATGCCACCGCGAACAAGGTCGAGGCCAGCGACGTGCCCAGCAGCGGCGTCAACAAAGCGTGCGCTTCTTGGATTTCGGCGACTTCGGTGCGGCCGGTCGTGTGGAACGTCGAGGCCGCAAGAATCAGGATCGCGGCATTGACCAGCAATGCGAAGGACAAAGCGATGGTCGAATCCCACGTCGCCCAACGGATCGCGTCGCGCTTGCCGGCTTCGTCCTGCACATAGGCGCGCGTCTGCACGATCGACGAATGCAGATAGAGATTATGCGGCATCACCGTCGCGCCCAGAATGCCGATCGCGACATAGAGCATGGCCGGATCGGTGATGATGCGCGGGTCGGGAATGAATCCCAGCAATACTTCGCCCATCGACGGGCCGGCGAAGATCAGCTGAATCACGAAAGCGACGAAGACGATCGCGATCAGGGCAATGACGAAGGCTTCAAGACGGCGGAAGCCGCGCGACTGCAGCCATAAAATTACCAGCACGTTGGCTGCGGTCAGCACCACGCCTTGCACCAGCGGCAAGCCGAACAACAATTGCAGCGCGATTGCGGTGCCGATCACTTCGGCAAGATCGCAGGCGCAGATCGCGACTTCGGCCAGCAGCCACAGCGAGATGGCGACCGGGCGGGAAAAACGCGCGCGGCATGCCTGGGCGAGATCGAGTCCGCTGGCGATGCCGAGTTTGAGACTCAGCGCCTGCAGCAACACCGCCATCAGGTTCGACAGAAGAATGACCGACAAAAGCGTCGTGCCGTAGGCCGAGCCGCCGGCCAGATCGGTGGCCCAGTTGCCCGGGTCCATATAGCCGACCGACACGAGATAGCCCGGTCCGAGGAAGGCGAGCAGGCGCCACGCGCCCTTGCCGGTCACCGGAATCGAAGCGTGTGCCGCGCCGAGCGTCCCAGTGCCGGGATCGGGGAGTTTAGCCATGGCTGAAATCTTCGGCCCAAGCCCGACATTGTCAAGCGATGGAGGGGGCTGCATCTTGGCGGCGATGGCACCCCGACCCGTCCCGCTGACCGAAATCGATACGCAAGTCGCGGGATTCCACGAGGCGCGCCGCGCCGACGGCCGTGCCTCGACCGAGGATTATCTCGAACTGATCGCCGATCTGATCGGCAGCCAGGGCGAAGCACGCCTGACCGACCTGGCGCAGCGTCTGGGCGTCAGCCACGCCACCGTGGCCAAGACGGTGCAGCGCCTGGTGCGCGACGGCTATGTGCGGACTCTGCCGTATCGCTCGATCTTCCTGACCGATGAAGGGGCTGCGATCGCGGCTGAGGCGAAGAAGCGACACGAAATCGTGCATGATTTTTTGCTCGCAATCGGCGTCGATGAAGCGACTGCGGCGATCGACGCAGAAGGGATTGAGCATCACGTCAGCGCCGCGACCTTGGCGGCGTTCGAGCGCGTGATCGCGCGCGCCGGACGAAGGCGGCGATGAAGCCGGGCCCGAACGCCGAGGCCGAAACAGAGTTACAACGGCTGCGCGCGCAGCTGCTCGATGCGCAGATGCGGTTGCGGCAAGCGGGCGAAACCCACGCGCGCATTCTTGCCACCGTTGCGCATGAAATCCGCAATCCGTTGCATGCGATGCTCAGCCTACTCGACGTGTTGGGACAAAGCGGTCTCGACACGCAACGCCGCGGCTGGGTCGAAACTGCGCGGCAATCCGGACATGGTCTGATCGGGCTGCTCGACGATTTGCTCGAATTGGGCAGCGCGGAATCGGGCAGTCAGATGTTGATGGTCGCGCCGTTTCAGCCGACCAGCTTGTTCGGCGGCATCGTCGATCTGATCCGCCCGCGCGCTGCTGCGAAGGGCTTGCGCTTTGAAAGCGAAATCGCGCTCGGCGAAGCGTCGTGGCTGAACGGCGATGCGCGGCGTCTGCGCCAGATCGTGTTCAACCTGGTCGGCAACGCGATCAAATTCACCGAACGCGGATTGGTGCGGTTGCGCGCCGCCGCAACACCGACGCCGGATGGGCGCTTCGCGCTGGTGATCGAAGTCAGCGACACCGGGCCTGGTTTTGACGCGGCGCTGGCCAGCACGCTGTTCGACGATTTTGTGCAAGGGCCGCAAGCGACGCGCGTCGGCGGCGCCGGGTTGGGATTGGCGATCGTACGCCGGCTGGTCGAGTTGATGGGCGGAACGGTCGAGGCCGAAAGCACGCCCGGCACCGGTGCGCGATTCCGCGTGCGCCTGCTTCTGCCGCGCGCCGAAGAATTGGCGCCGGCCTGTGCGCGCCCGGTCGCAACCGACGAGCCGGCACCGCCGTCCTTGCTACCGGTTGCACCACCGATGCGGCGCCGTCTGCAGGTGTTGCTGGTCGAAGACAGTCCGACCAATCGCGCCGTCGCGCTCGCGATGTTGAAGACCGCGCCGCTGATCGTCGATGCGGTCGAGAACGGTATGCAGGCGATCGAACGTCTGCAACAGACCGCCTACGACCTGGTGCTGATGGACGTCGCGATGCCGGTGATGGACGGGCTGGAAGCGACGCGCGCAATTCGCGCGCTGGGCCCGCCGGTTGCGCAAGTGCCGGTGATTGCGATGACCGCGAACGCGTTGGCGGCCGATGAAATGCGCTGCCGCGATGCCGGCATGGACGACTATCTCACCAAGCCGATCGAGCGCGCCAATCTGCTGGCGATGCTAACGCGTTGGCTGGGTCCGCTCGACGAGCCGCGGCCCGCAATCGACGAAACCATCGTCGTGCGGTTGCTGCAGGAAGTCGAACCGGGCGCGTTGACGCGGCTGCTGGGCGTGTTCCTCGAAGAAGCGCGCAACCGTGCAGCGCGCATCGAAGCGGCGGTTGGACGGCTGGACGCAGCCGAAGCGATCGCGCAGATCGAACATGAGTCGCACGCGATGAAAGGCAGCGCGGAAACCTTCGGCGCTGCTGCGCTGGCAGCGCGTGCGGCGGCGATTGAATCGGCTATTCGCGCCCGCGCGCTCGACACGGTGCGCAATCAAGCCAACGGCTTGGCGTCGTTGGTGATTGATGCCGAGCACGCCTATCGCGCACGCGGCTATTATCAGTAGCGCTCAGCTTGCGAGCTGTTGGCCCGCGTCTTCGGCTTCCCAAACCTGCTTCTTGCGGTAGATCGTCGACGGTGCGACGGCCAGCAATTCGGCTGCTTTGGGGATTGAACCGCCGCATGCGTTGATCGCACGCTCGATCATCTCGCGTTCGATTTCGGCCAGCGGACGAATGATCTCGGGCCGCATCGGTTGGCGCCAGCCCGTGTTCGGCGTCGTTGCATTGCTCGGCGACAGCAGGCCTTTCAACGGTTCCGGCAACATCTCGGCGCTGACGACGGCGCCGTCATGCAACACGACGATGTTGCGGATCACGTTCTGCACCTGGCGCACATTGCCCGGCCAGTCATACTGCAACAGCAGCCGTTCGATGTCGGGATCGAACCCGACAAAGCGCTTCTTTTCTTCGCGCGTATATTCGGCGAGCAGCGCCGAGGCGATTTCCAACGCGTCTTCTCCGCGTTCGCGCAACGGCGGCAGTTGCAGCGGAATGACGTGCAGCCGGTAGTACAGATCTTCGCGGAAGCGCCCGGCTTCGACTTCTTTTAACGGATCGCGATTGGTGGCGCAGACGACGCGGATATCGACGCGCTCGGTCTTGGTGCCGCCAACTGCGACGTAGCTGCCGGTTTGCAGGAACCGCAGCAGCTTGGTCTGCAGGTTGATATCCAGCTCGCAGATTTCGTCGAGGAACAAGGTGCCGCCGTCGGCCAGGCGGGCGGCACCGTCGCGATCGACCACCGCGCCGGTGAAAGCGCCTTTCACGTGGCCGAAGATCTCGCTTTCCATCAGGTCGCGCGGAATGGCGCCGCAATTCAGCGGCACGAACGGACGTTTCGCGCGCGGGCTTTGTGCGTGAATCGCTTCGGCGGCGACTTCTTTGCCGGTGCCGCTTTCGCCGGTGATGAACACGGTCGCCTTCGACGCAGCCGCGCTTTCGATGATGCGGTAGACGGCCTGCATCGCCATCGAGGAGCCGAGAAAGCCGTGATAGCGGTTGCGCTCGTAGTGATCGACTTTGCGCTTCAACGTGCTGAGATCGAGCGCGTTGGTCACGGTGACGACCAGCCGTTCCGCGGTGAAGGGTTTGACGAGGAAATCGTCGGCACCCGCCTTCATTGCCTCGACCGCGACATTCACACTGCCATTGGCGGTGATGACCACGACCGCGGTTTCCGGAGACTTGGTTTTCACAGCTTGCAGCACGGACATTCCGTCCATGTCGGGCAGCTTCAAATCCAGCAGCACCAGCTGCGGCTTCATCGCGTCGAGCGCCGCCAGCGCCTCAGCCCCGGTCTCGACATGCGCCACGCGGCGCTGCGTCTTGGCCAAATACTCCTGATACAGACGCGCCAAAGCCGGCGTGTCTTCAATCAGTAGGATTGGGGCATCGGTTTGGGGCATCGGACGGTTGCTTTGATCACTTCGCTATTCGCGACGATCCTGCCACGCCCTTTCGAAATCGAAAATGAAACAGCGCCCTAAAAACGAAAGCCGCCCGGTTTCCCGGGCGGCTTTTTTGCGAACAGCGTGTAAACGCGATGCCAACTGGCGGTGCGCAGAACGCGAATCGCCGTTTGTCAGTCGCGGCGCTGGCCCATGAACGACAGCAGAAACTGAAACAGGTTGATGAAGTCGAGATAGAGGCTGAGCGCGCCCCACACCGCCAACTTGCCTGCGGATTCGCTGCCATAGGCTTCGCTGTACTGTTCCTTGATGCGCTGCGTATCCCACGCGGTCAGGCCCGCGAAGATCAACACGCCCGCGGCGCTGATGATGAAGTTCAGACCCGACGAGTGCAGGAAGATGTTCACGATGCTCGCGATCATCAGGCCGATCAGACCCATGATCAGGAACGTCGCAAAGCCCGACAGGTCGCGCTTGGTCGTGTAGCCGTACAACGACAGGCCCGCGAAGGCGGCGGCCGTGACGAAGAAGGTCTGCGCGACGCTGGCGCCGGTGTAGTGCAACAGCAGCATCGACAGACTCACGCCCTGCAGGGCCGTGAAGACCCAGTAGACCGTGCGCATCGTGCTGAACTGCATGCGCTGGGCGCCGAAGCTCATCCAGAAGATCAGGCCGATCGGCGCAAGCACCGCGACCCAATAGAGAAGGTTCGGCGCAGGCCGCAGCGTCTGCGGATTGACCGAGAAAAAGATCGCGCGGACCTCAGGCGAAAAGGCGATCAGCGCGGCGACGACGCCGGAGAGCGCAAGGCCACCGGCCATATAATTGTAAACGCGCAGCATGTGCGCGCGCAGGCCCGCGTCAAACGACGCACGATCGGCGAGGCCTGGTTGTGCGTAACGAGGGTTGAGGTCGAAGGACATGGGGTGGGGCCGTTCCTGCCAAAAAGGGTTGTCCGACCCGGGAAATATCGGGTGGATTGCGCCGAACTTCAATGCCAGCCCCAGGTAAGGGGTGTTGCTACTGATTTCGCAGCAATGGGGCCGCTTTTTGGGACAAGGCGCGCCAGGTCCCGGCGAATCCGAGCGCCAGCGTGATCGCGGCGGCGCCCAACGCGGTCAACCCGACCGCCCCCGGTAACAATGTCCAGCGCAGGTCCAAGACCTGGGTGACGACAGCCCAGGCGACCAACGCGCCGAGTCCGGCCGCGACCGCGGCAGTGACCAGCCCCAACAGCCCGTATTCGAGCAAAAACGCCGCAAGCACGCGGCCGCGGGTCGCGCCCAATACTTTCAGAACGACGGCGTCGTAGACCCGCCGTCGATGGCCGGCGGCAACCGCGCCGGCAAGAACGAGCGTCCCCGCAACCAGCGCGACCGCTGCAACCGCGCGCACGGCGGCGCCGATATTGCCGATCAATTGTCCAACCGTGGCGAGCGCATCTTTGACGCGCACCGCGGTGACGTTGGCAAAGCCACGCGTCACAGCGCGTTCGATCGCGGGTTCTGCTTCGGGCGTCGATCGCACGGTTGCGATCGCGGTCTGCGGTGCGGCTTCCAACAGGCCCGGCGCAAAGACCAGCGTGTAGTTGATGCCGAGCCGTCCCCAATCCAGTTCGCGAATGTTGGCGACGGTCGCGTCGACTTTGCGTCCGACGATGTCGACCGAGATTTTGTCGCCGGGATGCAAACCGAAAGCGAGTGCGACTTCTTTCGCGACCGACACGAGCGGCGCGCCGCTGGTGCGATCGGCGGGCCACCAGGTGCCTTCGATCACGGTCGAATTTTTGGGCTGCGGGCCCGCATAGGTGATGCCGCGATCGGCGCGCAGAATCCAATCATAGCGCTTGTCGACCAGCGCCTGGTCGGCGGGCACGTCGCGCGCCGCCAGAATGCGTCCGCGCAGTGCTGGCACCATGTCGACTTTGCCGGCGCCCGGAATCGCTTCGACCGCGGCACGCAACGCGTCGCGCTGGTCGGGCTGAATATCGACGAAGAAAAAGCTCGGCGCTTCGGCGGGAAGCTCGTCCTGCACCTGGCGCTGAAAATTTCCTTCGATCTCGGCGATCGCGACCAGCACGGTCAGGCCGAGCCCAAGCGACAGCACGACGGCGTGCGCGGGCGTGCCGGGACGATGCAAATTGGCCAGCGCCAAACGCAAGGTCGGCGCACGCGGCCGGCCCAACGCACGCGCGCCGCGCACGATTGCAATGCCGGCCAGGCGGAAGATCGCCAAAGCTGCGATTGCGCCCGCAACAAACGATGCGGCGAATCCGAAATCGCGCGACGTCGCCAGGGCCAACGCGACCAACGCCGCACCGGTGGCGCCCAACAGCAGCTTCACGCGCAGCGACAGCGAGGTCACGGGCGGCGTCGTGTTCGACCGGAACAGCGAGGCGGCGGGCACGGTTGCGGCCCGTCCCAGTGCGGCGACCGAAAAGGCGAGCGCCACCAGCAATCCATACGCAGCAGCGAGCGCAAGACCCGGCCCGTCGAATCCGATCCGCACCGAGACCGGCAGCAGATCGGCGAGCAGCGAGACCGCAACCCGCGGCAGCGCAATGCCGAAGCACAGACCGATCACTGCGCCTAGCAACGCCAGCGCGCCGATCTGAATCAGATAGGCGCGAAAGATGGTGCGCGACGGTGCGCCCAGACATTTGAGCGTCGCGATGGTCGCGACTTTGCCGTCGAGATAGGAGGCAACCGCGTTCGACACGCCAACGCCGCCGACCAGCAGCGCGGTCAAGCCGACCAACGTCAGAAACGACGTCAGCCGCGCCAGGAAGCGCGCGAATTCCGGCGCCGCGTCGCTCGAATCGCGCAGACGCCAGCCCGCTTGCGGATAGTCGTTGCGCAGACGCTGCACGGTGGCGCGTGGATTGCCGTTGTCGTTCAACAACAGCTTGGTGTCGCGATAGATCATCGCGCCGGGTTGGATCAGCGACGTCGCGTCCAGCGCGCGCTTCGACAACAACAGACGCGGACCCAGCGTGAATCCACCGCTGCCGATCCGGTCGGGTTCTTTCTCGATTACGTCGGTCAGGCGCACGCGCCCTTCACCAAGCTCGACCACGTCGCCGATCTTTGCGCCCAGCCGGTCGAGTACTTGCTGCTCGACGACGGCGCCGTTCAGCCCGTCTTTCTCGGCCAAGGCTGCGTCGAGCGGCTGACCGCTCGCCAACGCGACCTTGCCCACCAACGGATAGGCGTCGTCGACGGCTTTGGTTTCCACCAGCGCGGTTGCGTCGCCCATACGCGCCATGCCGCGCATCTCGACCGTCTGCGTGGTTTTCCCCAACGCAGCCAGCGCAGCTTGTTCGGGTGGATTCAGATCGCGATAGAGAATGCGTGCCGACAAGTCGCCACCCAGCAAGCCACGCGCGTCAGCGCGCAGGCCGGTGCGAATGCCGTTCGACAGCGTTTGCACGGACGCGATTGCGGCAACGCCCAGCGCCAAACACGCGACGAAGACGCGAAACCCGGCCAGGCCGCCGCGCAATTCACGGCGCGCGATGCGCCAGCTGATATTCATGCTCGTACGCGCACCGGGTTGGTGCTTTCGCTGGCGATACGTCCGTCGGCCATGCGCACGATACGTTTGCAGCGCGCCGCCAGATCGTTGTCGTGCGTGATCAGCAGCAAGGTCGTGCCAAAACTTTCGGCTAATTCGAACATCAGGTCGATGACACGTTCGCCAGTGTCGTGATCGAGATTGCCGGTCGGCTCGTCGGCCAGCAGCAATTGCGGCTGCACGACTGCAGCGCGCGCCAGCGCGACACGTTGCTGTTCGCCGCCCGACAACTGCCCGGGATAATGCGTCAAGCGATGTTCCAGCCCGACGCGCGCCAGCGCCGCGCGCGCGGCATCGAACGCATCAGCGCGACCGGCGAATTCCAATGGCAGCGCGGTGTTCTCCAGCGCGGTCATGGTCGGGACCAGATGAAAGTCCTGGAACACGATCCCGATTTTGTCGCGCCGCCAGCGCGCAAGTGAGTCTTCGCTTAGGTTCGATAGATCAGCGTCGGCGACGCGCACCGAACCCGACGTTGCACGTTCCAGTCCGGCCATGATCATCAGCAGCGATGATTTGCCCGATCCCGATGGACCAACCAGTCCGACGGTCTCGCCGCGCAACAAAGACAGATCGACGCCGCGCAAGACGCGAACCAGTCCCGCCTCGCTGCGCAGTTCGAGATGCACGCCGGCGAGGTCAACGATCGGTGCGGAAGAGTGATTTTGCATGACTCACTGATGTGCAAAATGCGCTGGACGCGCGCTGTTTCTGTGGCGCAAGTTGCCGCGATTCATCACATGTATCTCGATTTCGGCCGCATTCGCGGCCGGTTCGGCATGCATCACGTCAACCATCCCTATGTCGGTGAATTGCGCATCCGAAATGTAGGTAGTCGCAGTCCAAAACATAGGGAGCAAGGCAAGAAAACACAGATCATGGCGAAGTACGACAATATCCTGGCGACGGTCGGCGGCACGCCCGTCATCCGCATCAACAACTTGGCGCCCGCGCACGTAAAACTTTACGTCAAGGTCGAAGCCTTCAACCCGATGGGATCGGTCAAGGATCGTCTCGCATTGGGCGTGATCGAAGATGCCGAACGCAGCGGAAAGTTGCGCCCGGGTCAGACTGTGATCGAAGCCACCAGCGGCAACACCGGCATTGGTCTCGCCATGGTGTGTGCGCAAAAGAAATATCCGCTGGTCGTCGTAATGGCCGAAAGCTTCAGCGTCGAGCGCCGCAAGCTGATGCGCTTCCTCGGCGCCAAGGTCGTGCTGACACCTGCCTTCCAAAAAGGCAGCGGCATGTTGGCCAAGGCGGTCGAGCTGGCCGAGACGCACGGCTGGTTCCTGACACGCCAGTTCGACAACGAAGCCAACGCGGACGTGCATTCGCGGACAACGGCCCGCGAGATCCTGGCCGACTTTGACGGCGAAAAGCTCGACTATCTCGTCACCGGTTTTGGCACTGGCGGCACGCTGAAAGGCGTTGCGCGCGTGCTACGTCAGGAACGGCCCGATACGAAAATCGTGGTGTGCGAGCCCGACAATTCCCAGCTGCTGGGCAGCGGCATCGCGCAGGCGCGCGCCGCCGACGGCACGATCACCGCCAGCCATCCCAATTTCCGCCCGCATCCGATGCAGGGTTGGAGCCCCGATTTCATTTCGAAGCTGGCCGAAGACGCGGTGTCGATGCATCTGATCGACCAGATCGTGCCGATCGACGGCAACGACGCGATGCGCCTGTCGCGCGAGCTGGCGCAGAAGGAAGGCATCTTCGTCGGCATCACCGCGGGCGCCGCGTTGGCGGGTGCGTTGAAGCTGTGCGAAACCGCGCCGGCCGGTTCGACCATTTTGTGCATGTTGCCCGATACGGGCGAACGTTATCTCAGCACGCCGTTGTTCGCCGACATCCAGGCCGACATGAACGACGACGAGATGAAGATCTCCAAATCGACGCCGAATTACCGGTTCGACGTGGCGCCGCCGCCGGCCGCACCCGCAGCACCGGTCGCAAACGCCGTCGCGCTGGACAAAGATGCGGTCGCGTTCGTCGAGCAGGCGATCGCCGATCCAGCCAAGCCGGTCGTGATGTTCGCGCTCGAATGGTGCGAGTTCTGCTGGTCGGTGCGCAAATTGTTCGCGCGCTTCAAGATTCCGTACCGCTCGGTCGATATCGACTCGGTCGAATATCAGGCGGGCGGGCGGGGCGCTGCCATCCGCGCGGCGCTGACTGCAAAAACGTCGCTGGCAACCGTTCCGCAGATTTTTATCGGCGGCAAATTGTTCGGTGGCGCCACCGATCTGCTTGCGGCCTGGAAGCAAGGCCAGCTGCAGACTGCGCTCGCCGATGCGCGGGTTTCGTACGAAGCCGATAGCAGCGTCGATCCGAACTCGTTCCTGCCGGGCTGGTTGCAGGCACGCTAGGCGCGCGACAGATCGACCAGGGCACGTTGACGGCGGCGGTCCGGCTCCGCAGCTTGGCAACGTGTCCTGGAGATCTCGCATGAAGCGCGCTTTTGCATGTTGGTCGGTCTTGCTGTTGCTCGCCGCGTTGTTCGCCCCTGGGCCGGTCCGAGCGGCAACCACCACCATCGTCGCGTTCGGCGACAGTCTGACCGCGGGCTATGGCGTGACGCCTGAAGATGCGTTTCCGGTCCGGCTTGAAGCGGCGTTGAAGGCGCGCGGCCGCGACGTGCGCGTGATCAATGCCGGCGTGTCGGGCGATACCAGCGCCGGCGGGCTGGCGCGGCTCGACTGGTCGCTCGCCGACAAGCCGAACCTGATCGTGCTCGAACTTGGTTCGAACGACATGCTGCGCGGGATCGATCCGGGTTCGACCGAAGCCAATCTCGATGCAATCTTGCGCAAACTCACCGACGCGAAGATTCCGGTGTTGTTATGCGGCATGTTTGCGGCGCGCAATCTCGGCCCCGACTATGTCGGACGTTTCGACGCGATCTATCCAAAGCTGGCGCAAAAATACGGCGTGCCGCTGCATCCTTTCTTTCTCGACGGCGTCGCGCTCGACGCCAAGCTCAACCAAGGCGACGGCATGCATCCCAATCCGGCGGGCGTAAAAATCATTGTCGACCGGATCGCACCGGTGGTCGAAAAACTTCTGCCGGCCCAGTGAGAATTTAAGCTGATGGAACTGCGTCCGCTTGGTTTGAGCGCGATCCGCGTTTCGTCGATCTCGCTCGGTACGATGACGTTTGGCTCGCAGACCAGCGAAGCCGAGTCGCATGCGCAGATCGATCTTGCGCTCGATCGCGGCATCAATCTGCTCGACGCAGCCGAGATGTATCCGGCACCGCCCAGCGCCGAGACGCAGGGCGCGACGGAATCGATCATCGGAAGTTGGCTCGCCAAAGATCGCGGGAATCGCGGGCGCGTTGTGCTGGCGACCAAGGTCGTCGGTCGCGGCGCGTCGCCGTGGATCCGCGACGGCAATGCCAAGCTCGACCGCGCCAATATCGTCGCAGCGCTGGATGCCAGCCTGCAGCGGCTCGGCACCGACTATGTCGATCTCTACCAGCTCCATTGGCCCGACCGGAAAAACAACCGGTTCGGCGAACTCGACTACAAGCATCACGATGATCCGCACGAAACGCCGATCGAAGAAACGCTGGGCGTGCTGGCCGAGCTGGTCGATGCGGGCAAGGTGCGTGCGGTCGGCCTGTCGAACGAAACGCCGTGGGGCGTTGCGCGTTTCCTGCAGTTGGCAGAAACAGCTGGCTTGCCGCGCGTCGTGTCGATCCAGAATCCGTATTCGCTGCTCAATCGCAGCTTCGATGTCGGCCTCGCCGAAATGTCGATCCGCGAACAAGTCGGGTTGCTCGCGTATGCGCCGATCGCGGCCGGCACCTTGACCGGCAAATATCTCGACGGTGCCGTGCCGCCCGCATCGCGTCGCGCCATCGATTACCGCAAGTCACGCTATGCGACCGCGCGCGCCGACGCGGCGGTGCGGTCCTATCACGACGTCGCGCGCCGCTTCGGGCTCGACCCGCTGCATATGTCGCTCGCCTTCGTGCATCACCGCCCGTTCGTCGCATCGGCCATCATCGGTGCGACCGATCTCGGTCAGTTGCAGCACGCCTTGGCCGGCGCGGATTTGATTCTGTCGGACGAAATCCTGCAGGCGCTCGACGCGGTGCATGTAGGCAACCCGAACCCGTGCCCGTGAGATGCGCCTCTTCGTTGCGTTGGAGCTGCCGGACGACGCGCGCGACGCGTTGGTGCAGCTGCAAGGCGGCTTGCCCGGCGCGCGCTGGGTCGAGCGCGAGAATCTGCACGTAACCTTGCGCTTTGTCGGCGCGGTCGATGCGCTGATCGCCGACGATCTTGCGGCCGCGCTGGCTGCGATCGACGCGCCCAAGGTCGAGTTTGCGATCCAAGGTGCGGGACGCTTCGCCAGTCGCGACAAGGCGCGTGCCTTATACGCCGCGATCGCGCACAGCCCGTCGCTCGATCATCTTCACGCCAAGGTCGAACGGGCTGCGATCGCTGCCGGGCTGGATCCCGAGCCGCGCCGCTTCACACCGCACGTTACCTTGGCGCGTTTGTACGACTCGCCGATCGCGCTGGTCGATCGTGCGGCGGCCGAGCTGAGCGGCCTCGCGCTCGGCCCATTTCTACTGAACGAATTTGTTTTGCTCGAAAGCCTGCTCGGCAAGGAGCGGCCGGTCTATCGCCCGGTCGCGCGCTATCCGTTGCGCTGAATTCGGAACCGTCGCGGCGCAAGCGAGTTGCAGACGCAGAGAAGGAGCAAAGCATGGCAAAGCAGCAACGCAGAACCGGCGCACAAGCAGGCCGCGTCAAAGACCCGTCCCGCGACGGCCGGCTCAAAGCCAATCGCGAACGTGGAATTAGCCTCGGTACGACGCGGAGTCGGAAAAAGAGCGGCTAAAGTTTCTCACCGCGCACCAGGCGCGGCAGGTCGAGGCCGGCACCGGCGCGCTGGCCCATCGCATAACGCATGAAGAAGCGTTTCAGGCTCGGCACCTGACCAACGGCAGCAAGGCCGATGCGGCGAGCCGCAGCGATGGGCGGAATGTCGTTCGAGAACAGACGATCCAGCACGTCGGTCGCGGCCGACAGCGCCAGCGCATCGACGCGGCGGCGGCGCGCATAATCCTGCAACAGGGCGGGTGAGCCGATATCGAGCCCCAGCCGCGCATGATCGACGATCAACTCGGCCAAGGCTGCAATGTCGCGCATGCCGAGATTGAGCCCCTGGCCCGCAATCGGATGGATCGCGTGTGCCGCTTCGCCGACCAACGCCAAGCGCGGTGCTGTGAAACGGCGCGCCTGCAACAGCGACAGCGGATAGGAAAAACGCCGGCCCAACGTGCGCACCGCGCCCAGATGCGGGCCGAAGCGGCGCTGCAATTCTGCGTCGAACGTCGCCTGGTCGGCGGCGAGCAGCGGCTCGACCGTTTCCGGTCGCTCGGTCCAGACGATCGAGCTGCGATGCGTACCATCGGGCGCGTCGGTCATCGGCAGAATCGCGAACGGGCCGGGCGCTAGGAAATGTTCGACTGCGATTCCGTTGTGCGGCTTTTCGTGGCCGGCGACGCAGACGATTGCGGTCTGGCGATAGGGCCAGCCGATCGTGGCGATGCCGGCGCGCTCGCGCGTCGGTGAGGTGCGGCCGTCGGCGCCGACCAGCAAACGCGCGCGGCGCGTGCTGCCGTCGGCGAGGCGCGCGGTTACGGTCTCGCCTTCCACCGCATGATCTTCGACCGCCATCGGCGCCAGGTGCGTCACCTTGGGCAATTCAGCGCAGCGTTCGAACAGCGCGCGGCGCAGGCGGCGATTTTCGACGATCCAGCCGAACGGGGCCGCGTTTCCTGTAATCGGCGCGACTTCGCGATGGTCGAAATGCAGGAACAGCGACGAGCCGCCGTCGGCGACGCGGATTTCGCGAATCGGTTCGGCGTCGGCTTCCAGCCGCGACCAGACGCCGATTTCGGTCAGCAGACGCTGCGATCCGAAGGCAATGGCGGTGGTGCGGCCGTCGAATGCTTCATCGAGCTGCGTCGCGGGTGCGTCACGATCGGCAACCGCCACGCGCAAACCGGCATGCCCCAACGACGCCGCCAGCGACAGGCCGGCCAGGCCGCCGCCCACGATCAGGACATCATCGGTCGTTTTTTCGCTCGTCATCCGCATCTCCTGGGCGCGGACGGTGCCGCGATTGCCGCTTCCTTGTCCAGGTCGGGACCAAATCGCCACTGGTGCAGGCACGTCACAGCGTGGGCGTTGCATCGCTGTCGTGCAAATCCAGGCCGGCACGGATCTTGATGGGTGTTCGTGTCGCGTGCGACGTTCGCGCGCCAAGGAGATCGCGCATGAAACTGGTTATGGCCATCATCAAGCCGTTCAAGCTCGACGAGGTGCGCGAGGCGCTGACTGCGCTCGGCATCCAGGGCCTCACTGTGAGTGAGGTGAAGGGCTTCGGTCGTCAGAAAGGTCAAACCGAGATCTATCGTGGCGCCGAATACTCGGTCTCGTTCCTTCCCAAGGTGAAGGTCGAGGTCGTGGTGATCGACGAAATGCTCGATCGCGTCGTCGAAGCGATCCAGCAGGCCGCCGGCACGGGTCGGATCGGCGACGGCAAGATCTTCGTCGTCGAAGTCGCCCACGCGCTGCGCATCCGTACCGGCGAAACCGGCGCAGAAGCGGTCTGATGTTCGCAGGCCGTCAGCATCCCGCCCGCGCTGCGCTTGTTTGGGCGGTTGTGTGGATGGTGCTGATGGCGGCGGTCGACCGGCTGCTGCATGGCAGCTGGCGCGAGGACATTCTGATCCTGCTGCCGATCAGCGCTGCGATCGGCGGCGTTGGCTTTTACCTGCTGCTCAAGCGCCGGGTTTCAGCCGCCGCACGCTAGCGGCCTTACGTCGTTTTACTGATACGGCTTGGTTGGATCGTTGGCGCGTCCGCGCAGGGGCGCGCATTGCTGCGCCCATTTCACGTGTTGCGAGATGACACGCGGCTTTTCGAGCGCCTCGAATACGACCGGCACGAGACGGGGCAGCATGATCGCGAAGGATGCGACGCCGAGCACGATTCCGACCAGGTAGATCCGGCGCAGCGTTCCGACCGACAAGCTCGTTACCGCCGACAGAAGCGGGATACCCCAGAACGGGATCGCGACAACGGTGAGGAACGGCAACAGCTCGCCAATGGCGCTGCGTGCCGCCGCGATCACCGCCGCGGCGCCGAAATTCTGAATACAGTCGTCGGTCAGCCAAGATGGAATCGTCGTGACGACGACCGCGACGCAGGTACCAAGCGCCGCGAGCAGAAAGCGGACGAAAAACAGATTGATCGTGCGCAGCGTGTCCAGCCGCGGATCCGATACAGTCACAGTGCGCGCCAGCCAATGTCGCGACGGCAGAAGCCTTCCGGCCAGTCGATCGCATCGACGGCTTGATACGCGATGCGCTGCGCGTCTTTGACGGTGGCGCCAACGCCCAGCACGCCCAGCACGCGTCCGCCGGCGCTCAAAATCCGCGTGCCGTCGCGCTTGGTGCCTGCGTGCAGCACGCTTGCGCCCACAATGTTCGATGCGCGATCGAGACCGCGAATCTCGGTGCCGGTGCGCGGATCGCCGGGGTAATTCTCGGCCGCCATCACGACGCACAGCGCAGCGACGTCGCGCATGCCGCCGGCGAACGGGTTCAGCTTGCCGCGCGCGCAATCATCGAGCAGCGCCAACGCGTCGCCGTCATAGCGCGCGAACAGAACCTGGCATTCGGGATCGCCGAAGCGGACGTTGAATTCGATCAGCTCGGGTCCGTTGTCGGTCAGCATCAGCCCGACGAACAACACGCCGCGGAACGGCGCGCCTTCTTTCGCCATGCCCGCGATGGTCGGCTCGACGATGGTGCGCATCGTCTGTTCTTCCATCGCCGGCGTCCAAATCGGGGCCGGCGAATAGGCGCCCATGCCGCCCGTATTGGGGCCTTTGTCGCCGTCGAAGACGCGCTTGTGATCCTGCGCCGCGCCGAACGGCACGACGCGCGTGCCGTCGCTGAGCGCGAAGAACGAGATCTCTTCGCCGTCGAGAAAATCTTCGATCACCAGCTCGGCGCCGGCATTGCCGAAAGCGCGGTCGAGCATGGCGGCGTCGATGGCGCGGTTGGCTTCGTCGCGCGTGGTGGCGATCACCACACCTTTGCCCGCAGCCAGCCCGTCGGCCTTGATCACGACCGGCAGTGGACGCGTCGCGGCGAAATCGCGCGCCGCGGCTGCGTTGGTGAAGCGGCCATAGGCGGCGGTCGGAATCCCGTGCCGCGCCGCAAAGTCTTTCATGAAGCCTTTGGAGCCTTCGAGCTGCGCTGCCGCTTCGGTCGGACCGAAGGCTGCGATGCCCTTCTCGGCCAGGCGATCGACCAGGCCCGCGACCAGCGGACCTTCGGGCCCGACGACAACCAGATCCACCGCGTGCTCGACGGCAAATCGGAGCAATCCCGAAATGTCCTCGGCCTTTACGGGGACCAGCTCTGCGACTTCGGCGATTCCGGCATTGCCGGGCGCGCACCAGAGTTTGGTCAGGCGCGGTGATTTGGCGATGGCGAGGGCCAGCGCGTGTTCGCGCCCGCCGCCGCCGACAAGAAGGACCTTCATGGGAACCGGGCTATAGTCTTGCGCATGGATGCGAGCAACAAAACCAATCTCGAGCCCTACACAGTCGGCGAGCTTTCGGGCGCGCTGAAACGCACGATCGAGACCGAATTTGGACAAGTCCGCGTGCGCGGCGAGATCTCGCGCGCAAAGCGGCTTCCTTCGGGCCACATCTATTTCAGCCTCAAGGACGAGACCGCCGTAATCGAAGCGGTGATCTGGCGGTCCAGCGTGCCGCGGCTTGCGACCCAGCCCGAAGACGGGACCGAGGTGATCGCGACCGGCAAGCTCACGACCTACGGCGCGCGCTCGCAATATCAGCTGATCGTCGAAGCGCTCGAGCTGGCGGGCGAAGGCGCGCTGCTGAAACAGATTGAAGAGCGCAAGAAGCGCCTCGCCGCCGAAGGCCTGTTCGATCCTGCGCGCAAAAAGCCGCTGCCGTCGCTTCCGACCGTGATCGGCGTCGTGACTTCGGCGTCGGGCGCGGTGATCCGCGACATTCTGCACCGTCTCGAAGATCGCTTTCCGCGTCGCGTGCTGGTGTGGCCGGTGGCGGTGCAGGGCGCCGGTTCGGCCGAACAGATCGCGGCTGCGATTCGCGGCTTCAACGCATTGCCCATCGATGGTGAGGTGCCGCGTCCCGACGTGCTGATCGTGGCGCGCGGCGGCGGCAGTCTCGAAGATCTGATGGCGTTCAACGAAGAGATCGTGGTGCGCGCAGCAGCCGACAGCGCGATCCCGCTGATCTCGGCCGTCGGGCACGAAACCGACACGACCTTGATCGACTTTGCGTCCGACCGTCGTGCGCCGACGCCGACGGCGGCGGCCGAATTCGCCGTGCCGGTGCGCGCCGACCTGCTGGCGCGCGTGCGCGAAATCGGCGGCCGGCTGGATGCAACTGCGATGCGCGGGCTGGAACAGCAGCGTACGCACCTGACGGCGTTGTCGCGCGGCCTTGTGCATCCGCGCCAACTCGTCGAAGGCGCGTGGCAGCGCGTCGACGATCTGCTCGACCGTCTGTCACGTTGCGCGCAAGTGGCCGTCCCCAACCGGCTGCGCGATGTGGAACAACTCGGCCGTCGTTTGCGCTCGCCTGCCGAGTTGCTGAAGGAACGAAGCGGCACGCTCGATTTGTGGACGCATCGTCTGCAAGCGGGCGCGACGCGGCTCGCCGAACGCAAAGAGGCGGACGTCGAACGTTGGGGTGCGTTGCTGGAAAGCCTGTCCTATCGCCGCGTGCTCGATCGCGGCTACGCGCTGGTGCGCGACGGGCAGGGTGTTCCGGTGACGCAAGCCAACGATGCGCGCGGTGCGCTGACGATCGAATTCAAAGACGGTGTGGTGCAGGCGGCTGCAGGCATCGCACCGAAGCGCAAACGCGACGGTGAACCAAAGGATCAAGCGGGACTGTTCTGATGTATCTGCCCGGTCATTTCAAAGTCGAAGACAAAGGCGCGATCCACGACGCAATGCGCGCCTATCCGTTTGCAACCTTGGTCACCAACGGTGCCGACGGTCCGTTCGCATCGCATCTGCCGTTGCTGCTCGACGGCGACGAGGGTGAATTCGGCACGCTGCTCGGCCATGTCGCAAAAGCCAACCGCCATGGCCGCGTGCCCGACAGCGACGAAGGCGTGGCGCTGGTGATTTTTCACGGCCCGCAGACCTACATCTCACCGTCCTGGTACGAATCCAAGCGCGAGCACGGCAAGGTCGTTCCGACTTGGAATTATGTCGCGATCCACGCCTATGCGCGAATCGAACGGTTCGACGATCCGGTGCGTCTGCACGGCGTGCTGACACGGCTGACCGACCGGCACGAAGCGGGCGCCAAAGAACCGTGGAAAGTCACCGACGCGCCCGACGCATTCATCCAGCAGCAGATGAAGGCGATCACCGGCCTGTCGCTGCGCATCGAACGGATCGAGGCGAAACTGAAACTGTCGCAGAACCGTCCCGAAGCCGATCGGCGCGCGATGGTTGATGGTTTGTCGCAATCCGACCAGCCGGGCGACCGCGCCGTCGCGGATGCGATGCAGCGCGTGTTGCGCGACTGATCAGGGGCAGCCCGCCGGCTTCGGATTCATCGTCACCAGGCGCAGAACCGGAAACGGTTCTTGTGCATCGTACACGCCGACCTGCTCGGTCGACGCCGCAAGTTCTTTGACGTTGCTGCGCAGCAGGTCGGAATCGACGACGAAATATTGCGGACGTCCCACTTCTTGAATGGCGCGAACGAAATCAAACCGAGTGCAGAAATGCACGAACGGAAGTTTCGCTGCGAACTTGTCGTTATAATAAAGCAGCGAGCCGGACATGATTTCCGACCAGACGACTGCGTCTGGCTGCAGGATTTCTTGCGGCGCAATCATTTTGAACAGCGGCGCGCTCGACGCTTTCATGCGGAGCCCGACCAGGCAGGCAAAGCCGATCAAGACGATCGCGACGGCGCGCGCCGGCAGTACGAATCGCGGTGCCGGCAAACGGCACCAGGCGAAGGCGAGCAGGAAGATTACCAGCGCAGCCGAAGGCACCATGTAGTAAGGCGCGGCGATGCGGTGGGTCAGAAAGAACGCGGTCGTGATCGCCATCAGCACGGCAGAGCCGGCAACCGCGCCGCGCAAGCCGCGGCCGCCGGGCGATATCGCTTTCATGGCGGCGAGCGCCAGCAGCACGAGGCTCGCGTCAACGAAGGCCCAATCGTCGCCTGTCCAGAAATAATATTTGGCGTTCGGGCGAATGACGCTCCACAAAAATTCGACGCCGGTTGCGTCGCTGGCGCCGTAGGTCGTCCTGAGCGCGCTGCCGGTGTTGATTCGGTTGAACCAAGCGAGCAGACCCGGACCTGCCAGCAAGAACGTCGCCGAGCTGGCAAGTATGACGACAGCATGTTGTTTGATCGCGCGCAGCGTCCACAAACGCCATTCGACGATCAGGAACACGGCCAAACCTGCGGCGATGAAAATGTTCGGAAGCCGTAGCTGGACCAACATACCGGTCAGCAATCCGAGCAGCAGACCGACGCCGAGTTGCCGGCGGCCTGCGAGCATCGGCAAACAAATCGCGACCATTGCGCAGATCGCGATCAGGGCCACCGACCACGGAATCGAATAGCTGGCGAAGCTCATGGGCACGCGCAGCATCTCGGTCATGCCAACGACGGCACCGGCGGCAAGAACGACTCCGAACGGGCCGGGCTGAAACAGAAGGCAGGCCGCCAACGCTGCGATGGCAGCGAGTCCGATTGCGACCGTATAGCTGTGCTGACCACCGGTTCCTTGCCGAAACAGCGACAGAAAAAAACCGGTGCCTGGCGGGTATTGTCCGATGATCGCCTGCGAGCCGCTGTCATACCGATAGCAGTGCGGCGCAACGCCATCGGCCCATGTCCGCTCGGGCAGGCCAAGTCTCTTTGCCTGGTCAACCAGATACTGCGCGTCGGAACGGCGAATGGAGGTATCGAGCCCGCCGATCAGCCCCTTTTGCTGAAATAACTGGGCCTGCCGAAGATAGCCGAACGGATCGCAGGCGAAGGCGAAACTATTGCCCGGATTGCGTGCGGGCGCCGCCAGCCAGAAAAAACCGACAGCAAAAACTGCGACCAAGACGACAAGTTTCGCCCAGCGAACGAGTCGCGGCGCGTGCAGCATGGTCGATCGTGCTGCCGTTTCGGTTCGGCTCATGCGCGCCCTTTAGAGATCGCCGAGCTTTTGCCAGCTTCGCGTTGCGAGGTCCAATTCGCATACGCCGCGCGTGATGCCGTTGGTTCGCAGCCAGTTGCGCATGCCCTCGACATAGCCCGGATCGTCAACGCGAAACGGCCCCCAACCCGGCGGCGACCATGTGCTGACGCCGTTCGCGGTCGGCACGTGATCGCGCTGCGCGACCAGCATCGCATCGGTCGCGGGCCCGTAGCCGTGGCTGATGAAGTTCGGTTCGGGATAGTGTTCTCGGGCCGGCGCATGCGTAACGTAAAAGACGCTGCACGCGCGCGGGGTCGGCGGAATGCTGGCGAGAATCGCGAGTTCTTCTTTGCGATACAGCGTGTGCATGCCGCGATTTCCCTGCTCGACCAGCAGCAACAGGCCAAGCAGCGCCGCAGTCGCGGTGCGCCCGCGCCGCGCCAACGACCCGAGCACGATGCAGGCGATCGGCACTGCAAGCAGCGGCAACACGAATTGCGCCCGCCCCAGTGCGCGCAGCCCGCGTCCGCCGGGCGCGTATTCGTTCACGTAGCGCCAGAGGTTGAATGATCCAAACCGCGTAATCAGGAACAGCCACAACGAAGCCGCGACCAGGCAAAGCAAGACGACGAACCACCAGCGCCGCGGCGTGTCGCGACGCAGCACAAGCACCAGCCCGCCGATCAACATGGTGAGGAACAGAACCGGCGTCAGTGACGCGGTCGTTTCATAATCCGCGACGCCCCAGATACGTTGCAACCAACCCCACATGTAGTTGGCTTCGCCAACCGCAAACCAGTTGCGCGGCGTGATCAGCGATGCCTCGATCCCATCGAACGAAAAACCGCCATAGCGGCGCGACTGCGGCAAGTACAAGCGTACGAACTGCACCAACCCGATTGCGATCAGCAGCAAGCCTGGAAGTGCGGCCGGAAAAAAGGCGCGCCAGCGCGCGCGCAACACGGCGCGTTCCGGGCGCAGTGACGGGACGAGCGCCACCAGCAGCGCGTAGACCAGCAGCCCAGTGCAGAAAATCGCCGAGCTGTACCAGCTGACGGTGAACGAGGTCAGCAGCAGCGATCCGATGAGGCCGCCCGCGATCAGCCAGGCAAGCATGCGAAGCCAGGTGCGCTGCGTCGTGAACCCCGTATGCACAGTCAGTACGATCCACGGGAAGAAAAAGAATCCCTGCATCTGCGTGTGGCCGACATGCGCCGCCGACGCATTCTGCAGCACGAACAGGACTCCCCCAAATGCTGCGATCCACCACGGGAGGCGCCCGATGCGAAACAGAACCAGCGCGGCGCCGATGCAGCCCATCGTGCGCAGGATCATGTGCAGCATCTCGTGCGCGAGATACACGTCCGCTCCCAGCGCGCGCACGAATCCGTACGGCACCGAGAACAGCAGGAAGGCGTCGGTAAAGCCCATCACGCCGGGCCAGGGATAAAAGAAATTCGCCGACGGCCAGCCCTCATAGCCGCGCAACGCCGACAGCCAATGTTCCATAAACGCGATTTCGATACGCGTATCTGCGATATCGCCGCCTTGCCGGTTCAGACCCGACAGCCAGAAATAACGGAACTGCCAGGCAAGAATTAGCGCCGTCGCAGCAACCAGTGCCCAGCTCAGCTTTCGAACAGAGCCCGTATCGGGATTTGCGGCGCCGTCGCCTGCTCGCGTCGTCATGCGTGCGACATGTCACAAAGACGCGACGCGCGCCAGTTTCTCAGTCGGGAAGTCCCGCATTCTTGGCCGCGAACTCGGCCAGGGCGGCGACGTCGGACTCAGGCGGGCTGCGGTGGAGTGCGGCCAGCGCAGCGTCGTGCAACAAGCTCGCAACCGGCATCGGCACGTCGGCGGCGTCGGCCGCCGCAAGTACCAGGCGCACGTCTTTCAGCGCCAAGTCCAATCCGAATCCGGCGGGCCGGTAGCGCTTCTCGACGATCGCGCCGCCATAGGTCGTGTGCACGCGGCCGCTGAACAGATTCTCGGTCAACAGCTCGAGCAGCACCGACGTGTCGACGTCCGCGCCGCGGGCCAGCGCCACCGCTTCGCCCAAACTCTGCACCGACGACACGATCAGATAGTTGCCGCACAATTTGACGATGTTGGCCTGGCTCGGCCGGTCGCCGACGCGCCAGGTGCGGCGCCCGATCGCGTCGAAGACGGGCTGGGCGCGATCGATGACGGCTGCCGGCCCCGCCGCAATCACGGTCAATTGCGCAGCCGCAGCGACGTCGGGTCGTCCGAAAACCGGTGCAGCGACATAATCCTGGCCGCGTGCAGCATGGTCATCGGCGATGCGGTCGGACAACGAAGCTGAAATCGTGCTCGACGAAACATGGATCGCGCCGCGCGGCAGCGCGTCGAACAAACCGTCGTTGAGCGCCGCCGCCAACGCCGTATCGTCGGACAACATGGTCAGCGCCACCTCGGCGTCGCGCGCCGCCTCGGCAACGCTGTTCGCGACGCGCGCGCCTTCGATCGCCGCGGCTTTGTCGCGGCTGCGATTCCACACCGTGACCGTGTGGCCGGCTTTGACCAGGTTGTGCGCGATGCCCGCGCCCATTTTGCCGATGCCGATGACTGCGACGCGCATGTGAGGATCTCCGATGGATACCGGCGATCAGATGGTGCGCCCAGTGCGCCTGTCCAGCGTGGAGCGCGCTCTAGGAGGTCAGTCTCGCGCTTCGATCGTCGCGCGTGCCGCGATGGTTCCATCGTGTGCTAGCGACTGAAGAACCCATCGGCCTGCCGGCAGATGTAGCGGCAGGTTTTCGCCTGGGCGCAACAGGATCCGATCGTGCGGCGCGATCTCGTCGCTTTCGCCGGGCCGCCGTGCTTCGACGACGCGCAGTTCATTTGCCAGTAGCGCGGTTGGAATCGCACGCGCTTTGCCGAGAGCTGCGCGCGCTAGATCCGCGGGCGGCACGGTACCGTCCCACGGGCCGGTTGCGTGCACGAACAAATCGACACGGTCGCGAAATGCAGGGTCGATGCGCATCACGCCCTGTGGGTCAAAGAAGATCTGCCCCACGCTTCCGGCCGCGCCCGGTGCTGCGCAGGTCGTATTGATCGCAAGCGGATCGAATCCCTGCTGCTGCAGCCGGCCCGTCACCGAGGGCGCATCGTTCGGCTCGTTCGGCTGTAGTTTATTTACGTGTCCGTGACCGACATGCACCAGCAGACGCTGGTCCGGCGTCATCGTCGCCAGTACCGCAGCAAGATTTGCGGCGGCTTTTTCTTCGCGCACTTTCCAGCTACCGGTTTCATCGTACCGAACCAGCTCGTAGCCCAACGCGCGTGCATCGCGAACCATCGAAGCAAAGACTGGTTCGCCGGCATAGATGTGATCGCGCAGCGCGCGATCTGACACCAGCGTGTCCGCCCAGAATGCTTCGGCTGCAAAATGCGTGAAGCCAAGCGCGCGCAAGCGCGGCAACAGCGCCCTGGTCAGCAGCCGCGTTTCGGGTCGGATGTGGCTTTCATTGATGACGACGACACGATGGCTTTTGACGGCATCAAGAACCGCAGCGACCGGGTCGCGCGCCGTCGCGCCCAACGTAAGGTCGCCACACCAGGCGAGCGGTCGCGCAGCGGGCACTGCGCCCGCCAAGTCAGCGCGTCCGAGAAACGCATACTGCCAGGCGAGACGCTGATGCGCGGCGTCAAACGGTTTGGCGTCGGCGGGGAGTGCAAGCTGTGCAACGACATCGCCATAGGCACGCCGCTGCATCAACTCGTCGGTCGATAGCGGCGCAATCTGCAGCGCCAGCAGCGGCGCAAGCGCGTGGATCAATCCGGCCAGCGTCGATGCAGCCATAGCCATTGCTCCGGTCGTTCGCGGATCCAGTCTTCCAGCATCGCGTTGGCGCGGCGCATCGTGGCGACGTCGTCACGCGCGCGGTCGCCGGTGTCGTCGACGGCAAGCGGTTCGTAGAAGGTGATACGAAACCGCGCGGCGTCGCCCAGACGTTCGATCCGCATCGGCACGACCGCGCCCTTATATTTGCGCGCCAGCTGCGCCACCGCCGGCGCGGTCATCGCGTCGCGGCCGAAGAACGGCACCGCGACGCCGTCATTCATTTTCTGGTCGATCAGCACGCCCAACTGTCCGCCCTTGGACACGTGCTTGATCATGCCGCGCGCGCCTTCGGCGCCTTTGGCGAATTGCTGCGGGAAGGACCGCATGCGATTCAGGATCTCCGCGCTCCACGGATTGTTGGGCGCGCGATAGACCGACGCCAACGGCACGCCGAGATGGCGTGCGTGATAGGCGGGCACTTCCCAATTGGCGAGATGCGCGCCGACCACCAGCACCGGCACGTTCTGTTTGGCGTAGTCCTGCAACCGCTCGCCGCCGATCATCTCGACGCGACCGGATTTGGGGTCGCAGATCTCGGCCAGGTGCGGATATTCGGCAACGACGCGACCGAGATTGTCGAACATGCCGCGCAACACGGCGTCGGCATCGACGCCCGGCAGCGCGCGTTCGAGATTGCGGCGCGCTTTGCGCGAGCCGGCCAGCCGCGGACCGATCGTGCGCGCGATGCGGCCGCCCAGCGCAGACGCGGTGTCGACCGGCAAGACGGCGAAGATCCACAACAGCGCCCGCAGCGCGGCTGCTTCGATCGCATACCGCAGCCTTTTCACTTCAAGGCTTTCTTCAACACCATGGCGAGTGCCGACGGGTCGTAGAAGGACGCACGCACTTCAACCACGTCGGCGAAGCTGGGCGGCAGCCGCACCGCATCTTTGGTTGTGGTGACCAAGGTGGCGCGCACTTTCTTGGCCGCTTCTTTCAGCTCGGCCTGTTCGCCCTTGCTGAATTTGTGATGGTCGGCAAAGGCGCGAAACCCGACGATGCGCGCGCCCATCTGCTGCAACGTCGCGACGAATTTCTTGGGCCGTCCGATGCCGGCAAAAGCATAGACGTTCTTGCCCGCCAGTTCGGGGCGGTAGGTGGGTAACAGGCGCGCGCGCAAAATCGGAATGCCGCGCACGCGCTCGGTCAGACCGGTTGCATCGGTTCCCATCAGCACCAGCGCATCGGCGCGGCGCAGCGCATCGCGCGGAAATTCGCGCAACGGACCGGCCGGAATCGCCTTGCCGTTGCCAAACCCGACGCCGCCATCGACGACCAGCAGCGACAAAGATTTTTTCAGCGACGGATCCTGAAACCCGTCATCGAGCAACAGAATCCGCGCGCCGCGATCGATCGCCATGCGCGCCGCAGCGACCCGGTCGCGCGCAACCCAGGTCGGCGCGACATTGGCCAGCAACAACGCCTCGTCACCGACCGCATCGGCTGTGTGCATCTTCGGAACGACGCGCGCGGGGCCGGCGATGCTGCCGCCGTAGCCGCGCGTGATGATGTGCACTTTGAAATTCTGTTCGATGAACATGCGCGCCAGCGCCATCACGACGGGCGTCTTGCCCGAACCGCCCGCAGTCGCATTGCCGACGCAGATCACCGGCACCGGCGCTTTCCAGCGCGGCTTCTGCAACAGGCGCAGCCGCGTGCCCAACGCATAGAGCGCGCCCAGCGGCGAAAGAATCGTCGCCAGCGCCGAATCGGGGTGTTCCCAGAAGCCGGGTGCTTTCACGAGGAATAGCCCAGCACCGGAGCCAGCGCGTCCGCAACAGCGTCGAGCACAGCGCGCTCGCGCGCCGCGACCGCGCGGCCGGCCGCACCCATCGCTTCCGTCTCGGCCGGATGGGTCAGCAAATGCGCGACACGATGCGCCAGGTCGGCGGCATCTTGCGTGGCGCGCGCGGCGCCGGCCTGGACCAGCGCGTCGGCGACTTCGGTGAAGTTGCGCATGTCGGGGCCGAACAAGGTCGCGGCACCCAGGCATGCGGGCTCGATCGGATTGTGGCCGCCAATTTCGGTGAAGCTGCCGCCGATACAGGCGATCGGCACGGCGCGGAACACGGCGCCCAACCGTCCCAGCGCGCCGATCACATGCACGTCGCCCAGCGGACCGTCATCGTCGCGCGACACGATCCGCCCATGCGTGCGCGCCAGGTCGGCGACCGCATCGGCGCGCGCCGGGTGGCGCGGGGCCAACACGGTGACCAGGTCGGGATGATGTGCGCGCAACAGCGCGTCGGCTTGCAGCGCGACTTGTTCCTCACCCTCGTGACTCGACACGAAGGCCCAGGCCGGACGTCCGTCGCGCGCTTCCAACACGCGCCGCAGCGTGTCGGAATCGGGCAACGGGTCGGACGCGTATTTCAGATTGCCCAGGGCGCGCACGTCGACCGCACCAAGATTGCGCCAGCGCGCCGCGTCGCCATCGCTTTGTGCCAGCACGAGACGAAACGCTTCCGTCAAATCGCGCGCGATCGACGGTGCGCGCGCCCAACGCCGCGCCGACCGTTCGCTGAGACGGCCATTGACGATGGCAGCGGGCACGCCGCGCCTTGCCAGTTCGCCGAGCAGGTTCGGCCACAACTCGCTTTCGATCAGCACGACGCCGTCGGGACGCCAGTGATCGAGAAAGCGTTGCACCCACGCCAAGCGGTCGATCGGCATGAATTGCAGCAGGATCTGCGGCGGCAGACGACGTTCGAGCAGTTCAGCGGCGGTGACCGTGCCGGTGGTCAACAACAGATGCGCGTCGGGTGCGCGGCGCGCGATTTCGTCGAGCAGCGCCAAGGTCGACAGCGACTCACCGACGCTGGCGGCGTGGAACCACAAGACGCGTCCGTGCGGACGCGCTTTGCTAGCGATGCCGGTACGCTCCGGCCAGCGGGTTGGGTGTTCCTTGCCACGGCGCAGGCGACGCGAAAGCAACAGGGGGGCCGCGACCGCGGCGGCCATGCGATACAGCGCGCGCAACATCAGGCGCAGGGCTGCAAATTGGCGAGGAACTGCTGCGCCGAAGCGTGCCAGGAATGACCAAGCGCGAATTGTCGGCAGCGGTCGCGCGGAATCGCCAAGGCCTGTTCGATTGCAAATCCCAGATCGTCGTCGAGACAGGCAACGTCGGTCCCGCCCAACACGTCGATCGGACCCGCGACCGGATAGGCTGCAACTGGAACGCCCGACGCCAAGGCTTCCAACATCACCAGCCCGAACGTGTCGGTCTTGGATGGGAACACGAACACGTCGGCGGCGGCGAAGGTGCGCGCCAGCATGTCGCCATGCTGCGCGCCGAGAAATTTCACGTGCCCGTATTTGCGCGCCAACTCGGCGCGTTGTGGCCCATCGCCGACCACGATCTTGCTGCCTTTGAACGGTGCTTCAAGAAAGGCTTCGATGTTCTTCTCGACCGCGACGCGTCCGACATAGAGCGCGATCGGCCGCTGCACGTCGCCGAACAAGGGCTCGTCATTGTCGTTGCGCGGACGAAATTGATTGACGTCAACGCCGCGCGTCCAGCGCCGCAGATTGGCGAAGCCGCGTTCGGCCAGTTCGCGTTCGATCGAATTGGTCGCCACCATCAGCGCCGACGAATTGGCGTGGAAATGGCGCAGCACCGCGTACGACACCGACAGCGGTACCGGCGCACGTTCGGCGACATATTCGGGAAAGCGCGTGTGATACGAGGTGCTGAACCGCCAGCCGCGCGACCGGCACATGCCGCGCGCCGCCCAGCCCAGCGGACCTTCAGTTGCAATGTGAATCGCGGTCGGCTGGAAGCGTTCGACTTCTTCCAGCAAGCGACGGCCCGGCGTCAGTGCGATGCGAATTTCGGGATAGGTCGGCAGCGGAAAGGTGCGAAAGCGATCCGGCCCGACGAACGCAACCGCATGGCCAAGCGCTTCCAGCTCGGTGCCCGTGGTGGACAACGTGCGCACGACCCCGTTGATCTGCGGGTGCCAGGCATCGGTGACGAAAAGAATACGCAAACCAGAAACCAATCGTTGGCAGCCTGATCAGGCTGCTTTGGCGATGGCGATGACTTTGCTGTTCATCTCGGCCCAGCGCAGGATTTCCAGACGACCGTCGGGATGTTCGACCAGCGCAGTGCAGCTTTCGACCCAGTCACCGTCATTGATGTACATGACGCCATCCATGTCGCGCATCTCAGCGTGATGGATGTGGCCGCAAATCACACCGTCGCAACCGCGGCGGCGCGCTTCGTCCGACAAAGCCTTTTCATAGCGGCCGATGAACTCGACCGCGTTCTTGACCTTGTGCTTCAAGAACGCCGACAGCGACCAATAGCCGTGTCCGGTGGCGCGTCGCACATTGTTGAAGCGCGTGTTGATCCACATCGCCGAGCGATAGGCATAGTCGCCGAGCAGCGCCAGCCAGGGCGCGTAGTTGCAGACGATGTCGAACTGGTCGCCGTGTATGACCAGAAATTTGCGCCCGTCGGCGGTCACATGTTCGTGATCGTCGACGATGCGGATACGACCGAATTCATGGCCCAGGAATTGACGAAAGCCTTCGTCGTGATTGCCCGGGATATAGATGATGTCGGTGCCCTTGCGCGCTTTGCGCAAGATCTTCTGCACCACGTCGTTATGGGCTTGCGGCCAATACCAGGTGCGTTTCAAGCGCCATCCATCGACGATATCGCCGACCAGATACAGCGTCTCGCAATCGTTCCGGCGCAGGAAATCCAGCAACATCTCGGCCTGGCACCCTTTGGTGCCGAGATGGACGTCGGAAATCCAAATCGCGCGATAGTGCCGGGCGGTCTCACTCGACATGTCGGGGGTCTCCCCAGGCCTCTATACCGCGGGTCGTATAACCGACTCGGGTGATTCTCGCTACTGCAGCGAGATCACTGACCAGCCACAGTCATGCCGTCGATCCGCACCGTCGGTGAATCGACGCCGGTTTTGATTTCCAGATCGTCGGCGGGGATCAGCCGCTGGAACATCTCGGTCAAATTGGCGGCGACGGTGATTTCGCTCACCGGATAGGCGAGTTGTCCGTTCTCGATCCAGAAACCCGCAGCGCCACGGCTGTAATCACCCGTTACCAGCGACACGCCCTGACCCATCAGGTCGGTGACGTAGAGACCTTGCTTGATGTCGGCCATCAGGGCTGCCGGCGTCACCGAACCAGGCGCCAAGGTGACGTTGCTCGGACCCGGGCTGGGTGGGCCGCCGACGCCGCGCGATGCGTGGCCAGTGGTGGTGAGCCCCAATTGCCGCGCCGAACGCACATCGAGCAGCCAGCTCGTCAACACGCCGTCTTCGATCAGCGCGCGTTTCGTTGTCGCGACGCCTTCGCCGTCGAACGGGCGCGAGCGAAAACCGCGTTTGATCTGCGCGTCATCGACGATGTTGATGCCGCGCGCGAAGACCTGCTGGCCGAGTTTGTCTTTGAGGAACGACGTGCCGCGCGCGATGCTGGGACCGCCGATCGCACCCAGAAGATGCCGCACCAGACCGGCGGCGATGCGCGGATCGAAGATGATGGGCAAGGTCGCCGACGCGATCTTGCGCGATCCCAACCGGCGCACGACGCGCTCGCCCGCTTGCCGTCCGATCATTGCTGCGTCGGGCAAATCGGCGAACATCACCGACTGCGCGAAATCGTAGTCGCGCTCCATCTGCCCGTCGCGTTCGGCCAGCACCGACACCGAGACCGACGAACCCGACACGCCGTACTGGCCCGCAAATCCGTTCGATGTGACCAGCGCGATGTCGGAATGACTCCAGCCGGCACTGGCGCCGTCGGAATTGGTAACGCCTTTGACGTCCAGCGCCGCACGTTCGGCGATGCTGGCGAGTTCAATCAGTTTTTCGACCGGCGGTTCGGTCGGATCGGAAAGATCAAGATCGGCAATCTCGCGTCCCAGCAGCGCCGCATCGGCGAGACCGCAATACGGATCTTCGGGAACGACGCGCGCCATCGCGACGGCGCGGTCGACCAGCGCTTGCAGCGAGGCTTTCGAATGATCGCTGGTCGACACGCTGGCTTGGCGTTGGCCGAAAAAGACGCGCAGGCCGATGTCGCGGCTCTCGGCCCGTTCCAGCGTCTCGGGCTTGTCGAGGCGGCGGCCGACCGACACAGCGGCGCTTTCGAACGAAATCGCATCGGCGTCGCTGGCGCCGGCGCGTTTGGCGCTGGCAACGAGATCGGCAAGCAGGGAAAGCGTGTCAGTCATCTACGAGTCCGCGAGTTCAAAAATACCGGTCGACCGGATCGTGTTGCTCTCAAGATCGAGGCTGGTCGGAATGTCATAGCGCGCGATTTCGCGCACGCCAGTCTTGGGGAAATAGGCGCGACCGGGGTCGGCGAGAAGCACGCGCGCGCCATCAGCTACGCGACGCCGCAGCCAGGCGATCGCTTGCGTTGCCATCGGCTGTTCGTAACAGACGTCGCCGGCCAGAATGACCTGGGCCGGATCGAACGCATCGGTCTGCAACAGATCCTGGGCGATCGCTTCGATCGAAACCTGGTTGACGGTCGCGTTCAGCGCCAAGGCGACGCGTGCGAACGCGTCGATTTCCGCTGCCCGCACGCGGCGCGCGCCGGCCTTGCTGGCGGCGATTGCGCTAATGCCGCTACCGGCCGCGAAATCCAGCACGTCCATACCGCGCACCAAATCGGGCTGGTCGAGCACCAGCCGCGCCAGCGCTTGTCCGCCGGGCCAGGCGAACGCCCAATAGGGCGGCGGCACGCCGTTCTTCTCGAGCTTCGCTTCGGTCGCATGCCACAAAGGCAGCGCCGCGTGCGCGAGATGCAGCGTGATTTCGGGCACGAACTGCGCCGTGCCGAGCTGCGTTTCCGCGAGCACGAAGTCTGTGGGATCGATCAGCGAATCTGTCCTGCGGCAAGCGCGCCCAGCGTAATGACGCCGGTCCAGCGCGATGCCTTGAAGGTAGCGAGGCAACTTGCGGGGTCGGTTGTCGTCCAGCGTGCCAGCAGCATCGAAAGATGTCCCAGCACGAAAAACTTCGCGACCGCGGCGTAGGGGCTGAGCTGCGCTATCTCAATGGCCATATGCAGGCCCAGCACCATCGCAAATGACAACAACGTCAAAACCAGCTTGCTGTGACCACGAAAAGTGCGCGCGGTCGAACGAACGCCGACGATTGCATCGTCACGGGCATCCTGATGCGCATAGATCGTGTCGTAAATCAGCGTCCAGCAGATGCCTGCGGCGTAGAGATATAAAGACGGGCCGCCGATTTCGCCGGTCGCAACCGTCCAGCCCAGCAGCGCCCCCCAATTGAAGGCGAAGCCCAAAATCAGCTGCGGCCAATCCATCACGCGCTTCATCAACGGATAGATCGCGACCACGACCAGCGACGCCGCACCCAATGCGATGGCGCGCGGCTGGAATTGCAGCAGCACGGCCAGCCCGACCAGCGTTTGCACGACCAACCACACAATGGCTTGGCGCACGGTCGCTTCGCCAGCCGGAAGCGGCCGGGTGCGCGTCCGTTCGACCTGCGCATCGATCTTGCGGTCGAACAGATCATTCAAGGTGCAGCCCGCACCGCGCATCGCGATTGCGCCGACCAGAAACAGGATCCAGGTCTTGGGATCAAACGATCGGGCCAGCGCCAGGCCCCAATAGCAGGGCAGCAGCAACAGCCAGATCCCGATCGGCCGGTCCCAGCGCGCCAGCCGCGCATAGGGGCGGGCGGCGACCGGCAGAAAGCGGTCGACCCAGTTGCCGCGATGCAAGTCGGTATGGACGGGGGTGGCCATGCGTGGCCGGCTATAGTCGGAAGTGCCCGCCTTGCCTAGGAAGAGGCCATGGACGCCGAACCCGACTTTGATCGCGTGAAGCCCGCCGCGCGGCTGTTCGTCGATGCGCCACTAGCGGCCAATGCGACGATCGAGCTCGACCGCGACCGTGCACATTATCTGCAGCACGTGTTGCGGCTTTCGCCTGGCGCCACGATCGAGGTCTTCAATGGTCGCGACGGCGGTTGGGCTTGCGCGATCGAGTCCTTCGCCAAGCGCGGCGCGATCTTGACCGCGCAAGCGCAACGTCGCGCGCAAGTTTCGTCACCCGATCTCTGGTTGTGTTTCGCGCCGCTGAAACGCGCGCGCATCGACCTGGTCGTCGAGAAAGCGACCGAGCTTGGCGTGTCACGGCTGTTGCCGGTCGAAACGCGCCGCACCGTCACGGATCGCGTGAACCTGGATCGCTTGCGCGCAATTGCAAGCGAGGCCGCCGAACAATGTGAGCGACTCGACGTACCGGTGATCGACGCGCCTGTGACCTTGCCGACACTACTCGGCAACTGGGACGCAACACGCACGCTGCACGTCGCCGCCGAGTCGGGTGCAGCACAGCCATTGCACGTTGCGTTGGCGCCAGCTCCATGTGCGTTTCTCATCGGGCCGGAAGGAGGTTTCGATCCGGCCGAGCTTGACCTGCTCCGATCGGTGCCGTTTGTTGTTGCGATCGGACTCGGGCCGCGCTTGTTGCGCGCCGAGACAGCGGCGCTCGCAGCGCTCGCGTCTTGGCAGGCGTTGCGCGGAGACGGGTCCGCAGCGGACCAGCGTCCGCCGTTCCGCGAATAAAGCAGACAGAAAGCGAGCTTCGATGTCCGGTCCCGCAGATGCAGGATCCGCGCAGATCAACGACCGCCAGGAGCTGGTTTCGTATCTCGAGTCGGGATCGAAACCGCGCAGCGCGTGGCGTGTCGGTACGGAACACGAAAAGTTTGCGTTCCGTTGGAGCGATCTCGCGCCGCTGCCGTATGACGGTCCCGATGGAATCGGTGCGCTGCTCGAAGGTTTGGCGCGCTTCGGTTGGGAACGCGTGCTCGAAGGCGGCAAGCTGATCGCGCTCAAGCACGGCATGGCCAGCGTCACGTTGGAGCCGGGCGGACAAGTCGAATTGTCGGGCGAACCGCTCGAGACGATTCACGAAACCTGTTCCGAAGTGAACGAGCATCTGCGCCAGGTGAAGATCGTCAGCGACGAGCTTGGCATCGGCCTGATCGGTCTCGGCTTTCAGCCGCTGGTTGCACGCAGCGACGTGCCGTGGATGCCGAAAGGCCGCTACAAGATCATGCGCAACTACATGCCGAAGGTCGGTTCGCTCGGCCTCGACATGATGCTGCGCACGTGCACCGTGCAGGCCAATCTCGACTTCGAAAACGAAGCCGACATGGTGCGCAAATTTCGCGTCTCGCTTGCGCTGCAGCCGATTGCGACGGCGCTGTTTGCCAGCTCGCCCTTCACCGAAGGCAAGCCGAACGGCTTCCAGTCGTATCGCGCCAATATCTGGACCGACACCGACAAGGATCGCACCGGCGATCTGCCGTTCGTGTTCGAAGACGGATTCGGCTTCGAACGCTATGTCGATTACGCGCTCGATGTGCCGATGTATTTCGTCTACCGCGACGGCATCTATCACGACGTCGCCGGTTGTTCGTTCCGCGACTATCTCGACGGCAAGCTCAAAGGCTTTGAAGGCCAGAAGCCGACGATGACCGATTGGGCCGATCACCTGACCACGATGTTCCCCGAAGTGCGTCTCAAGAAATATCTCGAGATGCGTGGCGCCGATGGCGGTCCGTGGGACCGGCTGTGCGCGTTGCCGGCCTTCTGGGTCGGTCTTCTCTATGACGACCAGGCGCTCGAAGGTGCGTGGCAGTTGGTCAAAGGCTGGACTGCGGAAGACCGCGCCGCCTTGAAGCGCGACGTTGCCAAGAACGGTCTGCGCGGCAGCGTCGCCGGCAAGACGGTGCAGAATGTCGCCAGCCAGGTTCTGGCGTTGGCGCAGGGCGGTCTGCAGCGTCGCCAACGCCGCAACAAGAACGGCATCGACGAAAGCGGTTTCCTCGAACCGCTGATCGAAATCGCAATTACCGGCAAGACGCCGTCCGACACGTTGCTCGAACGCTATGCGACGCGCTGGGACAATCGGGTCGAGCCGGTTTTCGCCGAGATGGCCTATTGAAGTTTGCGGCGCTTCTCGCGCTGACCTTGTCGTCGAGCGCCTTCGCGTCTGACTACGATCTCGTCATTCGCAACGGCCGTCTGCTCGACGGCGCGGGCAATCCGTGGGTTGCGGGCGATCTTGCGATCAAGAACGGTCGCATCGCTGCGATCGGGCGCGTGCAGGGACTCGGCAAGCGCGAGATCGAAGCCGCCGGTCGCTACGTAGCACCCGGATTCATCGACATGATGGATCAGTCCGGTGACGTGTTGCCGGAAAACGGCGACGCGGTGAACAAGCTGCAGATGGGCGTCACCACGGTCATCTCGGGCGAAAGCGGCACGCCGGTGAAAGCGGCCGAGCTGCCGAAATATTTCCGCGACCTCGAACGCAAAGGCATCGCGGTCAATTTCGGCACCTACTACAACGCGACCGACGCGCGCGAACATGTGATGGGCGACGGTGCCGGCGCGCCAAGCCAGGTGCAGTTGCAGGCGATGCGCGACGAGATCGACGTCGCGATGAAAGCCGGCGTGTTCGGCATCACCACCGCGCTGATCTATCCGCCCGCGACGTTTCAAACCACCGACGAGCTGGTCGAGCTGGCCAAAGTCGCCGGTCGTTGCGGCGGTTTCTACGCCACGCATATGCGCGACGAGAGCGCCGATCTGCTCCGCGCCATCGATGAAGCGGTTGCGATCGGCGAACGCGGCGGCGTCAAAGTCGAGATCTTTCATCTGAAAGCCGCCTACGCGCCGCAATGGGGCCGCTTGATGCCCGAAGCGGTGCAGCGCATCGCGCAGGCGCGTGCGCGCGGCATCGACATCGCCGCCGACATGTATCCCTACACCGCAGCCGGCACCGGCCTGTCGGTGACGGTGCCAAGCTGGGTCTTTGCCGACGGGCGCGACAAAGGCATGGAGCGTTTGCGCGATCCGGCCGTGCGCGAACGAATCAAACGCGAAGTTGCATCTGGTTCACTGCCGGGTTGGTCGAACCTGGTCGAAGCGTCGGGTGGTTGGGGCCGCGTGTTGCTCGGCAATCCGCAAAGCAGCGAGTACGAGCGGTTTCGCGGCAAGAGCATGGTCGAGATCGGCGCCGCGCTCGGAAAAGATCCGGCCGATACCGCGTGGGACATTGTGCTGGCGGCGCTGCCAAAACGTGCGACCGGACTCTATTTCATGATGGACGAGCGCGACGTCGAAACCGCGCTGCGGCAAAGCTGGACCAGCATCGGCACGGACGCGCCGGCCGTGATCCATCTCGGCAGCCGCGACGAGCCGACCGTGCCGCATCCGCGCGTCTACGGCACGTTTCCGCGCGTGCTGGCCGAATATGTGAAACGCCGCGGCGTCCTAAGTCTGGAAGATGCGGTACGCAAGATGACGTCCTGGCCCGCGTCGCGCATGGGGCTGGTCGATCGCGGCGTGCTGCGCGAAGGCTTGCGCGCCGATCTCGTCATCTTCGACATGGCGCGCATCGACGACACGCCCAGCTATGAAAAGCACGCAGTCGCGCCGCAAGGCATCGACTACGTGCTGGTGAACGGCAAAGTCACGTTGGAGAACGGCGCGTATACAGGTGCAAAAGCGGGCCGCGTGTTGCGGCACGCCTGCAACTAACGCGCGGCGATCACTCCGCCGGCGGTTCCCACAATTCGATCGGGTTGCCTTCGGGATCGTGGATGCGGGCGAAGCGGCCGGTCTCGGGCGAGTCCCATTCGGCCTTGGTCGTGACGGCGATGCCGGCGTCGCGCAGCGTTGCCAACAGCGGATCGAGATCCGCCACGCGCAGATTGATCATGTGCTGCTTGTCGGCGGGGAAGTAATCGGTGTCGTGCTTGAACGGCATGAAGATCGTCGGACCGGCCTGCTGCGCCCAGTCATAGCCGCCAACACCCAGGTGTTTTTTATACCAGGCGTTGAGCGCGTCCGAATCCTTGGCCCGGAAAAAGACGCCGCCGATACCAACAACAGGCATTGAGATCTCCCCTTTGTCATCCTGCTCCGGCGGCAGGTTCCCATCGACGAGCCCGCCTGCAAAGCGCGATCTTGCCGCCATGTCGACGAGGTAAGAGTTGGGCGCGCCGTTGGCGCGCAAGACGCCAAGGTCCACCAAGAATCACAGAAGGAAACACCGTCGCGTCGCATGACGGGACGGTTTTATCGACGCGCGAAGCGCGTCAGGAAATCCAAGTTCGGCTTGCGACGAGGCATCGCCGCCAGCGCGCTCTCTTGGCGAACCTTGGCGTCTTGGGCGCCGAAGGCGCCCCCACCCTCGTGACTCATCAAAAGCAGGAAGCGCGAGCTACGCCTTCCACAGCTTCCGGCACTCGGCCACGATCAGCGCCGGCTGTTCTTCGGGAAAGAACAGTTTCGCGTCGTCGACGAAGCGAATGCCGGTCGACCCCGGGAAGGTGCGGTCGAGCCATTCGGCCCATTCGTCGGCGAACAGATCGCTGTTGCGGGCCCAGACCATGCGCACGGGTTTTTTGAACGCGCGCAGCTTGGGTTCGATGGCGGGCAGCGGGTTCGGCAGCATCGCTGTACCAAACGTCTGACCTTGCTGCCGGCGTTTCGGCGAGCTGATCAGCGGGCGGAAATAGACTTCGAGCAATTCGGGCGGCACCGGATTCGAAAACGCGTTGCCGATGCCGTTGGCGACGAAGCTGGGGTCGGTGAGATGCTTCTCGTACCAGGCATCGACTTCACCGCGCTTTGCCATCTCGATAAACGGCAGCAGCTTTTCGGGCGGGCTGTTAGTGTGGGTGTCGCCGTTGGTGAACAGGATCGAGCGTACGCGGTCGGGATGCGCAGCCGCGATCAGTTGCGCGATGCCGTCGGAACTGTCGTTGGCAACGAAATCGGCTTCGCGCACGCCAAGCCTGTCCATGAACGCGACGATCATCTCGGCCTGCGCGACCGGCGACAGATCGGTGCTGGCCGGAACGTCGCTATAGCCGAGCCCCATCAGGTCTGGCGCGATGCAACGGCGGACGTCGTCCAGCCGTGCCATCACGCCGCGCCACTGAAACCCGTTCAGCGGAAAGCCGTGCAGAAAGATCGCGGCTGGACCTTTGCCGCGCTCGACATACGCGATCTTGCCGACCGCGAGATCGGCGAATTTGCGCTTGGCGTGAAACTCGGCGCGCATCCATTCCCGCAGCGGCGCCGCATGCGCCACGAACGGCGCCATCGATAGAAGCGCGGTCGTCGCGACACCATTGATCAAAATTGCGCGCCGGTTCATGTGCTGCTCGTATGCGTCGATTGGCGCCGATTGGTAAGCGCGCCGCTGTGCGCATTCAACGAGCAAACAGATCATCTCGACATGACCTCCGAGGTCATCAATGCTGACGTGAACATGGCAACCCGCACGACTCATCCGCCGATCGGTATCTTGTTGCGCGAATGGCGCATCGCGCGACGGATCAGCCAGATGGAACTGGCGCTGCAATCCGACATATCCAGCCGCCATCTGAGTTGCATCGAAACCGGCAAAGCCCAGGCGAGCCGCGAAACCGTCGAGCGTCTGGCCGACGTGCTGGCGATGCCGTTGCGCGAACGCAATGCGTTGCTGATCGCAGCCGGCTACGCGCCGGTCTATGCCGAAAGCACGCTCGGCACGCCGGCACTGGACCGCATGCGGCAGGTGATCGACCTGGTGCTGGGACACCAGGAACCGTATCCGGCCTTCGTGCTCGACCGGCATTGGGAAACGCTGCTGGTCAATGACGGCGCGCGCCGGGTCGATCAGTTCGTGATGGGCGGCCGTGCGTTGAAGCACACCAACATGCTGCACCAGGTGTTCGATCCCGACGATTTTCGCCGCGTGATCGTCAATTGGCAGGACATGGCGTGGCGGTTTCTGCGCCGGCTGCACGAAGAAATCGCCGACGTTCCGACCGACGAAAAAGCGCAGAGCCTGTTGGAGGAATTGCTGCGCTATCCCGACGTGCCGAAGAACTGGCGCTTCCGCGACGTCGAGATCGAACCGTCACCGGTACATCTGACCGTGTTGCGCAGCCCCGAAGGCGAGCTGCGTTTCTTCGACACGATCACGACCTTTGCCGGACCGCGCGACGTGACTCTGTCGGAGCTGCGCATTCAATGCGCCTTTCCTGCCGACGACCGAACCGCTGCGATCTGCAAGGCTTTAGCCGCCGAAGGCGGCTCCCTGCTTTCAATTCAGAAATGAAAACCGGCAGGCCGGCTGCGCCGGCTAGGTCCTAGGCGACCGCCTGCACGAATTTTTCCAGCGCCCGTTCGATCCAGGTCGCGTTGCAGTCGGTCAGCGCGACCATATCCAGCGCGCCTTTCTTGGGACCGCTGGCGACGATGAAGGCGGCGACCGTGTTGTCCTTGCGCAGGTCGAAGCGCAGCACGGCATATTCGTTGGGCTTGGCGTCGCCGCCTTTGTAACGCGCAGCGATATGCGCGATCGCGCCGTCCGGCGTGTTGCGCTCTTGCGCTTCTTCCGGACTTAAAACGCCGATGCCTTCGAGTTTGCGATTCAACCGGGCCGCCGCATCGGCGACGGCCTGATCGACACGACGGAATTCTTGCACGAGAGAAGCGATGCGTTCGGCTTCTTTGGCCGCGGCTGTTTCGCGTTGCCGCTGCTCGGCCAGGCGGGCTTCGATCTCGGCTCGTTTGCGGGCGACGAAGTCGTCGAACTCACTCACATATGCTCCTAAGCCGAGGCGACGCCACGGCCGAAAGTTTCCAGCCGTGTGCAAGCATTGACGCTAATGAACGGCACAGACTTTTGTCCCGGCACTAAGGTCATCGGCGACCATTTCGGCAATAGACAATAGTAAACCCACGCCTAGTCGAGCGGAGCATGATAACGGCCGCTCAGCTCGGATAAGGCGAGCAAGGGCGCTCGATAAACAGCTTCCTCGCACAGTCGCTCAATGAAGGACGCAATTTCCGAGTGTTGCGCAACATCTACCGACCAATAATCCGCATAATATCGCGAGTAAATCCCAGCTGCATAAAGTGCGATCATCAGAACGCCGAACTCATTTAGTTCAATAAAGTCTACGCAGAAGAATGTGTTCTCGCCGGTCATGCTAACGCCCTGAGGCATCTTCATCAGCGGCCGATCTTCCGGTGCCTCTGCTACATTTAGTTTGAGCGAGAAGCCTGCTCGATACTCTGTTATTTCCAGTCGTTCGCTGGCGGTCGCGGAAACCCGAACAAGCGAGGCGCACTTTTCTATGGATGTTGCCGGGCCGGGGTGAAGCGTGATCGAGAGATGTACATCAGGTTCAGATTGGGCTTTTTCATGTACCTCGATGCTAATGCGCGAGCGCACGTGAAGAGGTGTCCGGCCGCTCTCTGCAACGAGCGGCCCGAGGGCCGGGATAAGGGCTAGCGCATCAGCAAGGCTGATGCCTTCACCTCTCAGTGGTCCCAATAAATTCTCGTCGGGGGTTAAAATGATTGCGCGAGATTTTTCGTAGTTGTTGTTCCCGTAGTAGGTCATTTTCTCCCCGATAAGGGGATATTCATGCGCGCCAGCCTGCCAGATCGCGAATGTACCGTTTCGCACAGGTTTGATGTTCAGATCTTCGAGACTTGGGCGATTGCCTTTCTGCTTGTTGACGCGCAGTTCGAGGCCATGGTGACCATGAACTTCTCGTAGCTGCCGTAAACTCCAGCGTGCGGGCTCCCGCAGCAAAACCATAGCGGCGGCTAGATTCATCACGGCGTAGTAAATCAACAGTGGCTTGGTTCGCAGGGACACTGCCGCGGCCGCGGTAAAAAGCTCATCTGCTTGGGAGATGCAGCTCCCGATTTCGCTCGAGATCTGCCGTGCTCGTTCCTGCTTAATCGCGGGTGCGATTTGGAGCAGCCGTTTGGTCGTGCGGTTTGCGTCTTTATAAGATTTGAGCGTCGCACGACAGAAAAGTCCGGGATCCCTTTCTGCCAAAATGCGATAGCTCGTCAGAATCATGCGGCGGTACCGCCGACTGTAATTCCGTCCATGCGCAAGGTCGGCTGGCCGGTCCCGACAGGAACGCCCTGGCCAGCTTTTCCGCACACGCCGACGCCGTCATCGAGCGCCATGTCGTTCGCGACCATCGAAATCTTTTTCAGATCCTGCGGGCCGTTGCCGATCAAGGTCGCGCCTTTGAGTGGGGCGGTGACTTTGCCGTTTTCGATCAGCCACGCTTCGGTTGCCGCGAACACGTATTTGCCCGACACGATGTCGACCTGACCGCCGCCGAAATTGGTGGCGTAGACGCCGCGTTTGACGCTGCTGATCACTTCCTCAGGCGTGTGCGTGCCGTTGCGCATATAGGTGTTGGTCATGCGCGGCAATGGTGCGTGCTGAAAACTTTCGCGCCGTCCGTTGCCGGTTGCGGCCACGCCCATGAGCCGCGCGTTGAGACGATCCTGCATGAAGCCTTTCAGGATTCCGTCTTCGATCAGCACCGTACAATTGGTCGGCGTGCCTTCATCGTCGACGGTCAGCGAACCGCGCCGCCCGTCCAACGTGCCGTCGTCGACGACGGTGATGCCCGGTGCAGCGATGCGCTGGCCCAGCAGGTTGGTGAAGGCCGAGGTCTTTTTGCGATTGAAGTCGCCTTCCAGCCCGTGGCCGATCGCTTCGTGCAGCATCACGGCGGGCCAGCCCGGCCCAAGCACCACGGTCATTTCGCCGGCCGGGGCCGGGATCGCGTCGAGATTGGTCAGCGCCGCCTGCACCGCCTGATCGACTGCGCGCTTCCAATGGGCGGGATCGAACAGGCGTTCGTAGGTGTAGCGGCCGCCGCCGCCGGCATTGCCGCTTTCCATCCGCTCGCCCTGTTTGGCGACGACATTGATGGACAGGCGGACCAGCGGACGCAGATCGGCGGTCCGTGACCCGTCGGGGCGGATGATCTGCACTGCCTGCCAGGAGCCCGAGAGCGAGCACATGACCTGGGCGACGCGCGGGTCGCGGCTGCGGGCATAGGCGTCGATCTGGGTCAGCAGCTCGATTTTGGTCTCGAACGGAACGCCCGGCAGCGGATTGTCGGGCGTGTAGAGCTGCGTGTTGGTCCCGCGCGGCGGCAAGGCCAGCGTGCCGCCATGTCCAGCGGTCACGGCGCGAACCGTTTCGGCGGCACGGCGGATCGCAGCCTCGGACAGATCGCCCGAATGCGCATAGCCAAAGGTCTCGTCGGCGACCGCGCGCAGTCCGAAGCCTTGCACGGTGTCGAAGCTCGCGCTCTTCAGCTTGCCGTCGTCCCACGACAGGGCTTCGGACTGGCCGTATTCGAGATAGAGCTCGCCATCGTCGGCGCCGTGCGCCGCATCGCGCACGAGCTGCTCGACTTTTCCGCGGTCCAGTCCGGCACGGGCAAAGAAGAGATCGTCAGTCGCGGCAAGGCTGGACATAAGCTGGCTCCGTTCGGGAGAAGCGAAGATGGCGCGTGCGATGCGGCACGCCAAGGCACGTTCCAGAAAGCGTCTGGGGTCATTTCGGCGAGGGACTTGGCCGCCATGCGGCGGAACGCCGCGAAATCACATGTTCGGCTGCGGCCATCTCACCCTGGACTTGAGACGGCGCCGATCCTATTGCTGCGGCGACGAATTTCCGACTTCCGGCTGGAGCCTATGTCGAACGGCATCTCGCACTTCGGGTCCCGGTGCAGGGCGGCGCCCGGACCGACTTTACGTCGGTCCAGCGCTTCAAATTCTGTACCGTCGACTCTCCTCGCTTCGCTATTCGCCAAGCTCTGGTCGAAGGTACTGGCCACGCTTCTGCTGCTGCCCATCCCCGCTTTTGCTCAACCGGCGCAACAAGCCGTGAAGGGCTGGCCGACCGATTGGCAGATGAGCATGCCCAAGGGCGTGTCGCCGGTCGCCGAGCGGCTCGATTCTTTCCACGACATGCTGTTGGTGATCATCACCGGCATCACGATCTTCGTGTTGGCACTGCTGCTCTACACGATGATCCGGTTCCGCCGCAGCGCGAACCCGGTGCCGTCGAAAGTCACGCACAACACGATGGTCGAGATCCTGTGGACGGTTCTCCCGGTCGTGATCCTGGTCGTGATCGCGGTCCCGTCCTTCCGTCTCATGTATTACATGGACAAGGCCAAGAGCCCGGAGATGACCGTGAAGATCACGGGTCACCAGTGGTACTGGTCGTATGAAATGCCGGACAACAAGGTCGACGAGTTCGCGTCGAACATGGTGCCGGACGACAAGCTCCAGCCCGAGCACATCAAGAAACTGTCGGTCGATTATCCGCTGGTCGTGCCGGTCGATACCGACATCACCCTGCTGATCACCGGTGCCGACGTGATCCATTCGTGGCTGCTGCCGCAGGCGGGCGTGCAACGCCATGCCGTGCCGGGCCGCACCCAGGAAACCTGGATGCGCATCACCGTGCCGGGCACCTATTTCGGCCAGTGCAACCAGATCTGCGGCACCTTGCACGCCTATATGCCGATCGAGGTGCGCGCTGTGCCTAAGGACGTGTTTGCGAAGTGGACCCAGGCCGTCGCGTCGTCGACCGCCAAGGACAAGCTGCGCGACGCGAACGAAAAAGTGCTGGGCATCAACTACAAGTGGATGGATTCGCCGAAGACGGCTGAAGCTGTCCCGGCCCGCTGAGAGAAGAGACAGCCATGGCGACTCACACCGATACGCACGCGCACGGCCACGATCACGCGCGTGACCATGCGCATGATGCCCACGGTCACGACGACCATCACGATCACACGCCGGGTTTCTTCAAGCGCTGGCTGTTTTCGACCAACCACAAAGACATCGGTACGCTGTACCTGATCTTCGCGGTGGTCGCGTCGCTGTTCGGCGGCGGCTTCTCGATGTTGATGCGCCTCGAGCTGATGGAGCCGGGGCTGCAGTATTTCAAAGACGGCCAGCACTGGAACGTCATCGTCACGGCGCACGGCCTAATCATGGTGTTCTTCGTCGTTATGCCGGCGATGATCGGTGGCTTCGGCAACTGGTTCGTGCCGATCATGATCGGCGCGCCTGACATGGCGTTCCCGCGCCTGAACAACATCTCGTTCTGGCTGCTGATTCCTTCGTTCGCGCTGCTGGTCGGATCCGCCTTTGTCGGTGACGGTGTCGGCACCGGCTGGACGATTTATCCGCCGCTATCGAGCGTGCCAGGCAGTACCGGGCCCGCAATGGATATGGCGATCTTCTCGCTCCATCTGGCCGGTGCGTCGTCGATCCTGGGCGCGCTGAACTTCATCACCACGATCTTCAACATGCGCGCGCCGGGCATGACCCTGCACAAGATGCCGCTGTTCGTGTGGTCGGTGCTGGTGACTGCGTTCCTGCTGCTGCTGTCGCTGCCGGTTCTGGGCGGCGCCATCACCATGCTGCTGACCGACCGCAACTTCGGTACGTCGTTCTTCAATCCGGAAGGCGGCGGCGATCCGCTGCTGTTCCAGCACCTGTTCTGGTTCTTCGGTCACCCCGAAGTGTACATCATGATTTTGCCGGGCTTCGGCATCATCAGCCAGGTGATCTCGACCTTCTCGCGCAAGCCGGTGTTCGGCTATCTCGGCATGGCCTACGCCATGGTCGCGATCGGCGCGGTCGGCTTCATCGTGTGGGCGCATCACATGTTCGTTGCCGGTATCGGCGTCGACACGCGCGCTTACTTCACCGCCGCCACGATGATCATCGCGGTGCCGACCGGCATCAAAATCTTCTCGTGGATCGCCACGATGTGGGGCGGTTCGATCGAGTTCAAAACGCCGATGCTGTGGGCTGTCGGCTTCATCTTCCTGTTCACGGTCGGCGGCGTCACCGGCGTCGTTCTGTCGAACGCTTCGGTCGATACGGTGCTGCACAACACCTATTACGTGGTGGCGCACTTCCATTACGTGCTGTCGCTGGGTGCGGTGTTCTCGATCTTCGCCGGCATCTACTACTGGATCGGCAAGATGAGCGGCCGTCAGTACCCGGAATGGGCCGGCCAGGTGCATTTCTGGCTGACCTTCATCGGCGTCAACCTGACCTTCTTCCCGCAGCACTTCCTGGGTCTGGCCGGCATGCCGCGCCGCTACCCCGATTATCCGGAAGCGTTCGCGGGCTGGAATCACGTGTCGTCGATCGGCGCCTTCATCGCCGGCGGTGCAACCGTCTTCTTCATCGTCACCTTCGCCTACACGATCTTCGCCGGCCGCAAAGTCAGCGCGAATTACTGGGGTGAGGGTGCAACGACGCTGGAATGGACGCTGTCCTCGCCGCCGCCGTTCCACCAGTTTGAAACGCTGCCGCGCATCCGCTGAGGCAGGCTGAACATGGAACGGCGACCCACCCGGTCGCCGTTTCCAATTCGATGAAACCGATGACCGACGTTACGGCGACCAACCTTCCCACCAACGGCGAGCTGCGCGACTACGTGCAGCTGTTGAAGCCGCGTGTGATGTCGCTGGTCGTGTTCACCGGTCTGGCCGGGCTGGTTGCAGCGCCGGCGCACATCCATCCGGTGCTGGGCTTCGTCGCAGTGCTGTGCATTGCCGTCGCCGCCGGCGGCGCCGGTGCCATCAACATGTGGTACGAGCGCGACGTCGACGCGTTGATGAACCGCACGCGCGCACGTCCGTTGCCGATGGGCAAAGTCGAGCCGCAAGAAGCATTGGCGCTGGGCGTTGCGCTGACCGGTTTTGCGGTCTGCACGATGGGGCTGGCGTTGAACTGGGTCGCCGCCGCGTTGCTGGCGCTGACCACCTTCACCTACGTCATCATCTACACGGTCTGGCTCAAGCGCCGCACGCCGCAGAACATCGTGATCGGTGGCGCCGCCGGTGCGTTCCCGCCGATGATCGGTTGGGCGGCTGCAACCGGCGACGTGTCACTCGCGTCGCTGTCGCTGTTCCTGATCATCTTCTTTTGGACGCCGCCGCATTTCTGGGCGCTGGCGCTGCTCAAGAACGAAGATTATCGCCGCGCCGGCATTCCGATGATGCCGGTGGTTGCGGGCGCTGCATCGACCAAGAAGCAGATGCTGGTCTACACGCTGCTGCTGTTGCCGCTGGCCTTGGCGCCGTGGTTCCTCGGCGCCGCCGGCAAGATCTACGCGATCGGTGCTGCGCTGCTGGGCGTCGCCTTTGTCGTGCACGCGGTGCTGGTGCTGCGCAGCGACGCGCCCAAGCCGGCGGCGCGCATGTTCGCCTTTTCGATATTCTATCTGTCGGCGCTGTTCGCGCTGTTGATGTTCGATGCCGCGCGCTGAGAAGCCGGCCCTGGACCGCAAGCTGCGCCAGCGCAACTACGCTGTGCTGGCCGCGCTGCTGGCGTGGTGCGTGATCATTTTCGCAGTCGCCATCGTGAAGATGGGCGGTGGCGGATGAACAAGAACGGCAAGACCATCGGCCTGTTGAGCGTCGTCGTCGTGGCGATGGTCGGCCTGTCGTTCGCCGCGGTGCCGCTCTATCGCATGTTCTGCGAAGCGACCGGGTTCAACGGCACGACGCAGCGCGCCGATGCGGGTGCCACGCACACCGTGAACCGCATTGTCGAAGTCCGCTTCAACAGCAACGTGTCGCCCGAACTGCCGTGGAAGTTCGGACCGGAAGAACGCTCGGTGAAGGTCAAGTTGGGCGAGACGCGCCTGACGTCGTTCTTCGCGCAGAATCTCAGCGGCGAGGACATCACCGGTGTCGCCCGCTACAACGTCACGCCGGAAAAAGTCGGCAAGTACTTCGTGAAGACGCAGTGCTTCTGCTTCGACGACCAGCGGCTCGAAGCACGCCAGCGCGTGGATATGCCGGTCTATTTCTTCGTCGATCCCGACTTCGCGTCCGACCCCGACATGGCGGACGTCAACGTGATCACGTTGTCCTATACGTTCTTTAGAGCCCGGACGTCGCAAGCGGCGTCCGATGGTTTTCGCGCCCGCGCGCCGCAGACGGCCCAGATTGCCGCCCCTGCTGCGCCCGTGGCATCGTCCGCAAGCCGTTAAGTCCCAAGGAAAAGCGACATGGCCGAGACGCAGATGATCGTCGAGCAGGGCCCGAAACAGCCCTATCACCTGGTCAATCCCAGCCCGTGGCCGTTGCTCGGCGCGCTGGCCGGCGGATTGCTGGCGTTTGGCGCGCTGCGCGTCATGCACGGCAACGACTATCTCTTCCTGTGGCTCGGCCTCGCCGCCGTGCTGGGGGTGATGTTCGGTTGGTGGCGCGACGTCATCAAAGAAGCCGTCGTCGAGCGCGCACACACGCCGGTCGTGAAAGTCGGCCTGCGCTACGGCATGTGCCTGTTCATCGCGTCGGAAGTGATGTTCTTCGCCGCGTTCTTCTGGGCCTTCTTCGCCTCGGCGATGTTCCCCGGCGCCGGCATTGAACACACCTGGCCGCCGAAGAACATTCAGCCGATCGATCCGTGGCACTTCCCGCTGCTGATGACGATGATCCTGCTGCTCTCGGGCTGCACGGTGACGTGGGCGCACCACGCGATCGTCGAAGGCCACAAGAAAGAAGCGAGCCAGGCGCTCGGTCTCACGGTGCTGCTCGGCGTCGTGTTCACCTTCATCCAGGCCTACGAATATATCCACGCGCCGTTCGGCTTCCGCGTGAACGTGTTCTCGTCGACCTTCTTCATGGCGACGGGCTTCCACGGCTTCCACGTTCTGGTCGGTACGATCTTCCTCGCCGTCTGCTGGTGGCGTCTGGAAAAGGGCCAGTTCACGCCGAAAGAGCATTTCGGTTTCGAAGCTGCCGCCTGGTACTGGCACTTCGTCGACGTGGTGTGGCTGTTCCTGTTCCTGATGGTCTACGTCCTCGGTGGCGCCGGCCTGTTGGTGATCGAACACGCACCCGTTGGCTGACACACCGTCCCTGGTTGAGACAGTCCTCCGCGCCCGCTGCCCCCGCTGCGGGCGCGGTCGTTTGTACGAGGGCGCATTGACGTTGCGTCCGATCTGCGAGGCGTGCGGTCTCGATCTCGCTGCACAAGATCCCGGCGACGGGCCGGCGGTGCTGGGCATCTTCGTGCTTGGGTTCGCGCTGGTGCCACTGTCGATTCTGTTCGACCGCGTCTTCGCGCCGCCTTTGTGGCTGACCGCGTCGGTCTTCGCGCTGTTGTTGATCGCGTGCGCCGTGTTCGGCCTGCGCGTCGCCAAGGCCGCGTTCATCGCGCTGCATTTCCGGCATCGTAACCAATGAGACTTCGCAAGATTGGTTTGTTGGCGCTGTTGCTGGCTGCAATCACCGGTGCGTTGGGCGTGTGGCAATTCCAGCGGCTGCATTGGAAGCAGGGGCTGATCGCCGACATTGCGGCGCGTGCCATGACCGCGCCGGTCGATCTGCCGGCCACGCTCGACGATCCCGTGTCCTGGGAATTCCGCCGCGTGCGCGTGCGCGGGCATTACGAGAGCCAGACATTGTGGCTGAACCGTCCGTCGCCCAACGAAGCGAAAGAACCCGGCAGCGATCTGCTGGCGGTGTTGGTGCGAGAAGACGGATCGAAGCTGGTGATCGATCGCGGCTGGGTGAAGTTGGGCACCGCGCATGACGCGTTTCCAGTGACGGGCGAGATCGAACGCGTCGGCGTGGTGCGCGTCGCGACGCAACCGAATTTCTTCGTGCCGCCGAACGAGCCTGGCGCGCACCGTTTCTTCTGGGTCGATCCACCCGCTGTCGTCGGCGGTCCGACGCCGCCGATCTGGATCGCGCTGGACCCGGCGCAGGAACAAGGGCCGATTGCCAGTGGCGGGCCGCGCGCCGCCGACATCACCAACAACCACCTGCAATATCTGCTGACCTGGTTCAGCTTGTCGGCGATCTTGCTGGGCATCGCCGTGCGCGACATCGTGCGGTCCTGAGATGAAAACCTACCGCGAACTCGAACTCCGCTTTGCCCGTCTTGCCGATCTCAGCGCCGCGTTGGCGGTGCTGGGGTGGGACGAGCGCACCATGATGCCCGCCGGTGCCAGCCCGGCACGTGCCGAGACGACGGCAGGTTTGCGCGTGCTCAGTCACGAGCTGCTGACCGGCAACGAGCTCGGCGATCTGCTCGACGCAGCCGACGCGGAACACAACCAGCTCGACGATTGGCAGCGCGCCAATCTGCACGAGATGCGCTGGCAGCGTCTGCACGCGACTGCGGTGCCGGCCGATCTCGTGCACGCGCTGGCGCTGATCGAATCCAAAACCGAAATGGCGTGGCGCGCAGCCAAGCCGAACAGCGATTTCCCCGCCGTTCGTCCGCTGCTTGAAGAAACCATCAAGCTGGTGCGCGAATCCGCGGTCGCCAAAGCCGAGTTGCTGGGCCTGTCGCCCTACGACGCGCTGATGGATCAGTACGATCCCGGTCTGCGCACCGCGTTCGTCGATCCGATCTTCGACGCCTATGCCGCGTTCCTGCCGGCGTTTCTCGAACGCGTGCTGGCGAAACAGGCGAGCGAAGAGCTGTTGCCGATCGAAGGTCCGTTCGCGCTCGACAAGCAACGTGCGCTCGCGCTTGAGGCGATGCGCGCGGTCGGGTTCGATTTCAATCGCGGTCGTCTCGATGAATCGCTGCATCCGTTTTGCGGCGGCGCGCCGGGTGACGTGCGCATCACCACGCGCTACGACGAGCACGACTTCGCGCGGTCGTTGATGGGCGTGCTGCACGAGACCGGCCACGCAATGTACGAGCTGGGCCTGCCGGAATCGTGGCGGCGCCAGCCGGTCGGCGAAGCGCGCGGCATGACCGTGCATGAAAGCCAGTCGCTGCTGGTCGAAATGCAGGCCTGCCGCGGCGCCGAATTTCTAAGCTGGCTGACGCCGCAACTGCGCGACGCATTCGGCGGCGAGGGGCCGGCCTGGAGCGAAACCAATTTGCGCCGGCATTTGACGCGCGTGCGCCGTAGCCTGATCCGCGTCGATGCGGACGAGGTGACGTATCCGGCGCATGTGATCCTGCGCTACCGGCTCGAACGCGGTTTGTTGTCGGGCGACCTGCCGGTCGCCGATCTGCCCGAGGCCTGGAATCACGGTCTCGACGCATTGCTGGGCGTGCGTCCGCCCGACGATCGTCGGGGCTGCTTGCAGGATATTCACTGGTACGCCGCGACCTTCGGCTATTTCGCGACCTATTCGCTGGGCGCGATGACGGCCGCGCAGCTGTTTGCGGCGGCCGAGGCGGCCGAACCGAACTTGCGCGCCGACCTCGCACGCGGGGACTTTCGCCGCCTGATGGGATGGCTGGGCCGCAACGTTCATGCGCAGGGCCGCCGCTATTCGACCGAAGAGCTGGTGACGCGCGCCACGGGACGGGCGCTGGATCCCACAATCTTCCAGGCACATCTGCAACGTCGCTATCTCGACGAAGCCTGACACCCCCGATAGGGTCCGGCCCATTCAGCCATGCGGTACGCCAGCACCAGGGGCCAGGCCCCCGACCTCGAATTCGACGACGTTCTACTTGCCGGCCTCGCGGCCGATGGCGGGCTGTACGTTCCGAAGACCTTTCCGCGTCTCGATACGGTGCCGGCTTCGACCGCGCCGTATCAGGATTTCGCGACCGCGACGCTGAAACCGTTCTTCGGCGACAGCGCGCTCGCGGCTGAGCTGCCGGAGCTCACCAAACAGGCCTATGCGCGTTTCGATCATGCAGCGGTGTTGCCGTTGCTGCAGCTCGATCATCGCACCTGGCTGCTCGAACTGTTTCATGGTCCGACGCTCGCCTTCAAAGACGTGGCGTTGCAGCTGCTGGGTCTGTTGTTCGATCGTGCGCTGGCCAAACGCCAGCGGCGCATGACCGTCGTCGGTGCGACGTCGGGCGACACCGGCTCGGCTGCGATGGAAGCGCTGCGCGACCGCGCCAATGTCGACGTGGTGGTCCTGTATCCGCACGGCCGCACCAGCGAGGTGCAGCGCCGGCAGATGACGACGATCCCGTCGGCCAACGTGCATGCAGTTGCGGTCGAAGGAACGTTCGACGATTGCCAGGACATGGTGAAGGCGCTGTTCGCCGACACTGCGTTCCGCGACCGGCACGGCCTGTCGGCGGTCAACTCGATCAACTGGGCGCGGATTGCTGCGCAGTCTGCCTACTATGTTGCTGCATGCGCGCGTCTCGGTTGGAAGCCGACCGCGTTTTCGGTGCCCACCGGAAATTTCGGCAATGTCTACGCCGCCTACGTGGCACGCGCGATGGGCGCGCCGGTCGCGAAGCTGGTGGTCGGCACCAACAGCAACGACATTCTGACCCGCTTCTTCCATTCGGGGCGTATGCAATCGAGCGGCGTCGTCCCGACCTTGAGCCCGTCGATGGACATTCAGGTCTCGTCGAATTTCGAGCGCCTGTTGTTCGAACTGGCGGGCCGCGACGCGACGCGCGTGCGCGACACGATGGCGGGCTTTCGCAGCAGCGGTTCGTTCGACGTGTCGCCGGCTGAATTGAAGCAGGCGACCGATTTGTTCGCGGCCGCTGCGATCGACGACGAAGCGACGATTGCGGAAATCCGCCGCACCCGCGCAGCGACCGGCATCACGATCGATCCGCACAGCGCGATCGGGCTGGCGGCGTCGCGCCGCGTGCAGCTCGATCCCGATCTGCCGCTGGTCTCGCTGGCATGCGCCCATCCCGCGAAATTCCCCGACGCGGTCGAGCGTGCGACGGGCGAACGTCCGAAACTGCCCGCGCATCTCGCCGATCTGTTTGACCGGCCCGAACGGATCACGATCCTTCCCAACGACCTCAACCAAGTGCGCTCGTTTGTCGATCGTGTCGCGCTCACCAAAAGCAGCGCCGCATGACCGTCAAAATTACGACCCTTTCAAACGGCCTGCGCGTCGCGACCGATACGATGCCGTCGGTCGAAACCGTGTCGCTGGGCGTGTGGACCGCGTGCGGTACGCGCCACGAAAGCGCTGCAGTCAACGGCGTCGCGCATCTGCTTGAGCATATGTTGTTCAAGGGCACCAAGCGCCGTTCGGCCCAGGCGATCGCCGAAGAGATCGAAGCGGTCGGCGGCCAGATCAACGCTTACACGGCGCGCGAGAACACCGCCTATTACGTGCGCGTGCTGAAATCGGACGTTGCGCTGGCGCTCGATATTCTCGCCGACATTTTGCAGCATTCGGTGTTCGACGCTGAAGAGCTCGGCCGCGAACGTTCGGTCGTGCTGCAGGAAATCGGACAGGCGCACGACACGCCCGACGACATTATCTTCGACTTCTTCCAGTCGACCGCGTTTCCCGATCAGCCGCTTGGCCGTCCGGTGCTGGGCACCGCCGACACGGTCGGTTCGATGCCGCGCCAGGCGCTGGTCGATTACCTCACCGGTCATTACGCGCCGTCGCGTCTGGTGCTGGCTGCGGCCGGCGCGATCGATCACGACAAGATGGTCGAACTGGCCGAGCGTGCCTTCTCCAACCTGCCGACCAAGGCCGGTCCCGATCCGATTCACGCGCGCTATGCCGGCGGCAATTTCCGCGACGCGCAGGATCTCGAACAGTTGCACCTGGTGCTGGGATTTCCGTCGGTCGGCTATCACGCGCCCGACTATTACGCGCACTCGGTTCTGTCGACCTTGCTCGGCGGCGGTATGTCTTCGCGCCTGTTCCAGGAAGTGCGCGAGAAGCGCGGCTTGGTCTATTCGGTCTACAGCTTCACCGCTGCGTATGAAGAGACCGGCCTGTTCGGCATTTATGCCGGCACCGGCGCGGACCGGGTCGAAGAATTGATTCCGGTGGTTGCCGACCAGCTCAACGGCGTGCGCAAAGGCATCACCGAAGACGAAGTGCAGCGTTCGCGCGCGCAGATGAAAGCCAGCCTGCTGATGAGTCAGGAAAGCACGATGGCGCGCGCCGAACAGTTGGGGCAGCACATGCTGATCTTCGGCCGGCCGGTTCCGACTGGCGAGATCCTGGCCAAGATCGACGCGGTCGACGCCAAAGCCGTCGAAGCCGCCGCCGACTTCACCTTCACGCAGCGTCCGACCATGGCGGCGCTGGGTCCGCTCGGCCGTCTCGAATCGTACGACCGCTTCACGGCGCGGCTCGGCTGAGTCACCCTCTGCGTCACACATGATCCGGCTGCCGCGGACCGAGTTACCACCGCCTTCCATCCGTCTCGACGGACCGCGCGCGTTCGTGCGTCCGCCGGCGCCGGCAGATTTTCGCGCCTGGGCCGACGTGCGCGAACGCAGCCGCGCTTTTCTGGGACCGTGGGAGCCGCTGTGGGCGCCCGACGCGCTCAGCGAACAGACCTATCAGCGTCGCCTGCGACGGCAGGGTGCCGAATGGCGTGCCGACGAGGCCTATAATTTTCACGTCTTCGATCGCAAGACCGGCCAGCTGGTCGGCGGCATCGGTCTCAGCAACGTGCATCGCGGCGTCGCGCAGACGGGATCGCTTGGCTATTGGGTCGGCCATCCATTCGCGCGCCAGGGCTATACGAGCGAGGCGGTGAAGTTGGTGGTTCGTTTCGCCTTCGCTACGTTGGGCCTGCACAGAGTCGAAGCTGCCTGCGTGCCGGAGAACGATCCCAGCCGCGCGCTGCTCGAAAAAGTCGGCTTCGTGCGCGAAGGCTATGCGCGCGCTTACCTGAAGATCGCCGGGACGTGGCGCGATCACTTCACCTTCGCCATTCTCGATACGGATCCGTTGCCCGACCTATGACCTTCGACGCCGCTGCCTATCTCGACGGCGAATTCGCCGAACATGACGACGTCGCGCGCAAGACGCGCGCGATGATGGGCGCGCCATTCGCAAAGCTCGTGGACATGGCCGAGGCGTGCGTGCGCGGCGGCGGCAAGTTGCTGTTCTTCGGCAATGGCGGTTCGGCCGGCGACGCGCAGCACATCGCGACCGAACTCACCGTGCGCTACGTCACCGACCGCGCGCCGATCGCCGCGATCGCACTCACGACCGACACGTCGGCATTGACCGCGATCGGCAACGATCTCGGATTCGAACAATTGTTCGCACGCCAGATCGCAGCCTTGGGACGCGCTGGCGATCTTGCGATCGGTATTTCGACGTCGGGGAAAAGCCCGAATGTGCTAGCTGGCCTCGCCACCGCACGGGCATTGGGACTCGCGACGGTTGCGTTCGGCGGTAAAGATGGCGGTGAACTTGCAAACCACGCGGACGTTGTCCTTGTGGTTCCTTCGAACACCACGGCGCGGATTCAAGAGATGCATATTTTGATCGGCCAGGCGCTCTGCGGCGCGCTTGAGAAGCGCCTCGGGCTTTCCTGAGTGGAAGCCTGATGCTGGACGAAGCGACGCGTCGCTTTCTGCGCCGGCATATTCGATCGGTCTGGACGCTGGATGCGCTGCTTACGTTGAAGCGCGATTCTGCGCGCAGCTGGACAGCGGAGACGCTGACCGCCGAGCTGCGTGCGGCGCGGCCCATGGTGACGGAGATCCTGGCCGCGTTCCGCACGGCGCGGCTGGTCGAAGAAACATCCGACGGGTCGCGCTATGCACCTGCCGATTCTGCGGACGATAAAGCGGTCGACACACTAGCGCGCTTATATGCCGAGCGTCCGACGGCACTCATTCGCGAAATCATGGCTGCGCCCAGCGATCGTCTGCAGGGCTTTGCCGACGCATTCCGGCTGAAGAAGGACTGACGCAATGGAGGTTCTGAAATCCGGCGTCTATCTGCTGTGTTTCGCAGCGTCATCGCTATGCATGATCCTGCTCGCGCGCGCCTGGCGCAGCAGCCGCAACCGGCTGCTGTTGTGGAGTGCGCTTTGTTTCGTCTTCCTCGCGCTGAACAACCTACTGCTGTTTGTCGATCTGTCCGTGTTTCCGGTTGAGATCGATCTGCGTCCGCTGCGCTTGCTCACGGCGGTGGCCGCAATCGGCGTGCTTCTCTATGGCTTCATCATGGAGACCGACTGATGGTGTTGCCGATGTCGATCGGCCTGGCCTTCTGGTCGGGCGTCGCAGCAGCGGGCTACGCGATCGCTGCGTTGTTCTTCCTGCGATTCTGGCGTCGCACCGGCGATCCTTTGTTCGCCAGTTTCGCCGCCGCGTTCCTGTTGCTGGCGCTGGTGCCTGCAATGAGCGTGCTGCTCGATCTGCCCGAAGAACAGCAGGCCTGGATTTATCTGCTGCGGCTGGCCGCGTTCGTGCTGATCATTCTCGCGCTGATACGCAAGAACCTACGATAGATCAGGCGTGGCCGGCGTCGCTGACGAGCAGGGCCGGATCGATTCCCAGCTTGCGCAGCGCGCGCTCCCATTTGTTTTCCAACAGACCGTCGAACAACAGATCGGGATCGGCCGGCGCAGTCAGCCAGCCATTCTGCTGAATCTCGGCGTCGAGCTGACCCGCATCCCAACCGGCATAGCCAAGCGCGAACAGGCTGCGCTGTGGCCCATGCCCGTCGGCGATCGCGCGCAGAATGTCCAAGGTCGCGGTCAGCGCGATCCGTTCGTCGACGACGATCGAATCGTCACCGATCACATCGGTCGTGTGCAGCACGAAACCGCGCGCCATTTCGACCGGTCCGCCGAAATGGACGTGCTGCTCACCCAGATGGATGGTCGGTTCGATGCCGAGCTGGCCCATCAGCTCGTCGAACGTAACCGCCTCGAAGGCGCGGTTGACGATGATGCCCATCGCGCCCGAGGCGGAATGTGCACACAGATATAGGACCGACTTCTCGAAGCGGGGATCGGGCATCCCCGGCATCGCGATCAGCATCTGTCCACCGAGATAGGTGGGATCGGACGTCAGCTTGGGCATCAGCACTAAGGTGTATTTCGCGGGCATCGCTGCCAAGGGGCCTCGACGCGACCAACCGGCGCTGCTACCGGAACGGGCACATTTTTTCGCTCCAGGAGCCACGTGATGACGATCAAAGTAGGCGACCGCGTTCCCTCGATGACGCTGAAACGGCTGGGGGCCGACGGCATGGAAGAGGTCAACACCGACGACCTGTTTAAAGGCCGCGTCGTTCTGTTTTCGGTGCCGGGTGCATTCACCCCGACCTGCTCGGCCAAACACCTGCCCGGTTTCGTAAATCAAGCCGGCGCGCTGAAGGCCAAAGGCGTCGACCGTATTCTGTGCCTGTCGGTCAACGACCCGTTCGTGATGAAGGCCTGGGGCGAGTCGCAGAATGTCGGCGACAAGGTCGAAATGTTGCCGGACGGCAATGGCGACTTCACCAAGGCGCTGGGTCTGGTGCTGGACGGCACCAAGAACGGTCTCGGCATTCGCGGCCAGCGTTTCGCGATGATCGTGCAGGACGGCGTGGTGAAAGACCTGCAGATCGAAGCGCCGGGCGCGTTCGAGGTCTCGAGCGCGGAATCGATGCTGGCCAAAGTCGGCGCCTGATCCGCATGCGCATTCGTTTTGCCGTGACGGCCGGATTGTTGTTTGCGGCGGGGCCCAGCCTCGCCGCAACCGCAACCGCCGAGCAACGCGCCGATCTCATTGCGGTGCGCGATCAGATGGTGGCGGCGATTCAGCCGTGCGACCAAAAGATCGGCGATCTGACGGAAAGCCTGGAAAATCTGCGCGTCGGCAAAGCCGGTACGACGGCGACCTTGGCGCGCGGTGTGGCGGACGAAGCCGACCGTGTCTGCGGCCTGTCGGGCAGCGCCTTTTCGACGATGCGCATTCCGACGTCGGTCGACGCTGCGGTGCAGGCGAAAATCCGCACCGCAGGGCAGAAATGGGTGACTGCAATGTCGGCGCGCCGCCGTGCGGTTTCGGTCGCACGCGACTATCTGCAGAAATCCGACAAGGCGACTGGCCAGCTCTATTTGAAACGGCTGGAAGCGGCGCAGGCGCAAGTCGCCGAAGGCGCCGAGTTGCTGAAATCAGCCGGCAAAGACGCCGGCGTCGATCTGATGAAATAAGTCCCTGCGAAAGCAGGGATCCATCACGAAGCCGCCGCGCTGTCATCGCTGACAGCGCGGCGGTTGCACGATGGGCCCCTGCTTTCGCAGGGGACAAATTACTCAGCAGCGCGTTTCATCGCCGACATCTGATCGTGGCCGCTCTTCACGCTGGTGAAGGCGGTCTGGATCACGGCGCGGGTTTCCGTCGTGATGTCGGTGTCCTTCAACGCGCTTTCGAACTTGGCTTTGATATGGTCTTCGCCGCGTTCGACTTCTTCGATCACGCGCTTGTTGTCATTACCGACGACTTTCTTCAGGTCGAGAAAGACGCGGTGCATTGCCGCCAAGGTGGTGCCTTCATCTTCCGGCGTGCCGCCCAGCGCGCGCACCTGGCTTTGCAATGACGCGACGGTGCCGCGACGTTCGCGACCGCGCGTGGTGAAAAGCTGCTTCAAACCTGCATCGGTGGCGTCTTCGGCTGCGCGCTCATATCCGTCGGCGCTGTCGAGCGTCGTCGCGATCAAAGAATTCAGCGTGCTGATATCGTGTTCGCGATCGGCCATCGTTTGTCTCCGGGAATTCATGGTGGGGAAGCCCATGATGAACCCGGTGCCGGCGCAGGAGTTCCTGATCAGCGCTTGATCGCGCCGGTCGCTAACTTGTCGGCGCGTTCGTTTTCCGGATGGCCGGCATGGCCTTTGACCCAGCGGAATTCCACGTCGTGGCGTTCCAGCGCCGTTTCCAGTCGCTGCCACAGATCTACATTTTTGACCGGTTTTTTATCGGCGGTTTTCCAGCCGTTCTTTTTCCAGTTGTGCACCCACTTAGTGATGCCGTCGCGCAAGTACACGCTGTCGGTATGCAACACGACGCGCGCCGGCCGCGTCAGCGCTTCCAGCGCCGAAATCGCGCCCATCATTTCCATGCGGTTGTTGGTCGTCGGATTCTCGCCGCCCGACAATTCCTTCTCATGCTCGCCATAGCGCAGCACCGCCCCCCAACCACCAGGGCCGGGATTGCCGCTGCATGCGCCGTCGGTCCAGATTTCAACTTCTTGCATGTAGATCTCGGTTTACGCGCCGCCGACAAAAGCCACGTCGCCATCCAGTTCGCGATAGTCGCAGGTCAATTCTTCGTTCGCCGCAATGTCGCGCCGTGCAATCGAGTCGATGCCCGTATTGTCGATATTGGGATCGTCGGCATGGTTGATGAAGCGCGTGTCGTCGAACGACAACAGCAGCCCGTTCGGAAAGAACGCGCTTTCGAACGCATAGCGATCGAGAAATGCGCGCGCATGTGCGGGCAGGTCGTTGACGCGTTCCGGCGGGATCACCTGATCGAGGCCCGGCGCGAACCGCCACACGATCGTGCCGGCTGCGATCGGTTCTGCTGCGAACAGTCCCAGCCCATGGATCGCGCTGGCCGCAACATAGGTCGGCACCAGCATCATGCTAGTCGAGCCCGTATTCGCCGGCGTCGCGCACCTGCCGGTGAAAGCGCAGCTTGCGCGCATATTCGAGCGGGTCTTTGACGCGCACCAGCGCACCGTCGACGCGGTTCAGCCAGTCATAAAGACGCGTCAGCAAAAACCGCAGCGAAGCACCGCGCGCCAGCACCGGCAGCGCTGCAAGCTCGGCCTGGTTGAGCGGTCGCACGGCGACGTAGGCGCGCATCAACGCACGCGCCTTGGTCGCGTTGAAGGCGCCGTCCGGTTCGAAACACCAGGCGTTGAGACAGATCACCAGGTCGTAGGCGAGCGCGTCGGTGCAGGCGAAATAGAAATCGATCAGCCCGGTCAGCTTCGCGTCCTGAAAGAACACGTTGTCGGGAAACAGATCGGCATGGATGACGCCAACCGGCAGCTCGCTCGGCCAGGCTTGTTCCAGCTCCGCCAGTTCGGTCGTGATCGCAGCCGCAAGACCCGCTTCGCATGCATCGGCGCGCGCGACGCAGGACGCAGCCAGGCTGCGCCATCCGTCGAGCGAGAGGGAATTGCGCCGGACATGCGGAAAGTCGGCGCCCGCGACATGCAGCGCGGCCAACGCCGTGCCGAGCGCGCGGCAATGTTCGACCGTGATTTTGCGCGGCCACATGCCGGTGAGAAACGTAATGATCGCAGCTGGACGCCCGGCCAAGGTGCGCAGCGCGCGCCCATCTTTGCCGTTCACCGGCAGCGGACAACCGACGCCTTTGCCGGCGAGGTGCTGCATCAGATCGAGAAAGAACGGCAGGTCGGCCGGATCGACGCGCTTTTCGTACAGCGTGAGAATGAACGGCCCCTGCGTCGTCACCAGCAGGAAGTTCGAATTCTCGACGCCCTCGGCGATGCCTTTGCAAGACAGCGCATCGCCGATCGCGTACTCGGCGAGGAAGTCGCGCAACTCGTCGTCGGACGGTTCGGTGTAAACGGCCATGCCGGGCGTTCTTAGTTCAGCCCAGCACCGCGCGCCAATACGCGTTTACGCGCAGCACCACTGTCTGCGTCGGTGACGTAGAGCAGGCCCGCAACCTTGCGCATCAAAGCGACTTCGCGATCGTGGACGACGCCGTCGGCATAAACGACCTCCCACAACATCTCGATCAGCTTGACGCGGTCGCGTGGTGCTACTTCGGCGACCAGCGGCTGGATGGCGCGAAACAGATCGACGTCCTGCTTGGCTTGTTGCAGCGACGCGTCGATCAAGCTGCGTGCGGCTGCAGGATCGAGATGGAACGCGCGGTAGGCGATGCGGCACATGCGATCGATTTCGCGCGGGTCGAGCGCGCCGTCTTCGAGCGCCATATGCGCCAACAGCACAGCCGCGGCGCGATGCACCGGCGAGGCTTCGATCTTGGGTCGTTCGTGCTGGTCGGGCGATCCAAACCAGCGGCGGAGAATGTCGAGAAGCGCCATTGCGGCGCAGGGTAGCAAGTTTGCGTCAGGCGACCAGCGCTCGCGGCAGTTTGAAGACGACGTTTTCGTCGACGATCCGGGTTTCCTCGACCGTCACGTCAAAGACGCGCCGGGCTGCGTCGACCAGCGCCTGGACCAGCGCTTCGGGCGCCGAGGCGCCTGCGGTCACGCCCAGCCGGCGCACCCCGTCCAGCCAGCGCCAGTCGATGGCGGCTTCATCTTCGACCAGCATCGCTTTGGGACAGCCCTGGCTCAGCGCCATTTCGACCAGGCGATTCGAATTGGACGAGCTGGGCGAACCCACCACCAGCATCGCATCAACCCGATTCGCGATCGCCTTGACTGCGTTCTGGCGGTTGGTCGTGGCGTAGCAAATATCCTCGGTGCGGGGCCCGGCGATCAGCGGAAAGCGCGCCTTGAGCGCCGCAACCAGCGACGCGGCATCGTCGATCGAAAGCGTCGTCTGGGTGCAGTAGGCGAGCCGTGTGCCGGGCTCGACAGAAAGTTCGGCGACGTCGTCTTCGGTTTCGACCAAGACCACCGCGCCCGGCGGCAATTGGCCGATCGTGCCTTCGACTTCGGGATGGCCTTCGTGGCCGATCAGCACGACGGTGCGGCCGTCGGCGTAATGCCGCTCGGCTTCGCGATGTACTTTCGACACCAACGGGCAGGTGGCATCGAAATAGGCGAGACCGCGGCGCGCTGCTTCGGCTGGCACCGATTTCGGCACGCCATGCGCGGAAAAGACGACGTGGCCGTGGTCGGGCACCTCGGCCAGATCGTCCACGAAAATCGCGCCTTTTTGTTTCAGCTGCTCGACCACGTAGCGATTGTGGACGATTTCGTGGCGGACAAAGACCGGGGCGCCATGGCGTTCCAGCGCCTGCTCGACGATCTGCACGGCACGGTCGACGCCGGCGCAAAAACCGCGCGGCCCGGCGAGAAGAATGGTGAGCGGGCGTTTCATAGCTGTTCCACGAAACCTGGTTCTGGAGCGCGACCCTGAACGCACGTGGGGCCGGCATCATTCCAGCACAAGTTCCGACCTGATTGCCGCAGTTGACGCAGGCACGGCGCCCCTTCAGGTTCGCCCCACGTCGACAGCCCCGCCGCGGGAGAGACCGTCCCGAAATGGACGGCGCCGAAGGAGCAACCGCCCCGGAAACTCTCAGGCACAAAGGACCGCGCGCGGGTCGACGCTCTGGAAAGCCGGCGGACACGCCGCACCGACGGAGTAACCTTGGCGTCGCGCATCATGGCGCCCAAGGGAATCTCTCAGGTCTTCGACAGAGGGGGCTCGAACGCTGCACCGGCTGTGCAGCGAACCGAGACTCTGTTGAGGCTGCTTTGAGCGAACAATCTTCTGGACCGCTTCTCCGCACACCGCTCCATGCGCTGCATGTCGAGCTGGGCGCCAAAATGGTGCCGTTCGCGGGCTATGACATGCCGGTGCAATATCCGACCGGCGTGCTGCGCGAACATCTGCACACACGCGACAAAGCCGGCCTGTTCGACGTCAGCCATATGGGCCAGGCGTTTTTCGAAGGTCCGGATGCGATCGCCGCGCTGGAAACGCTGATCCCCGGCGACGTCGCTGCGCTGGCCGACGGGCAGATGCGCTACACGATGCTGACCGACGACAAAGGCTGCATCCTCGACGATCTGATGGTGACGCGCATGTCGGCGGACCGTCTGTTTCTGGTCGTCAATGCGGGCTGCAAAGAAGACGACTACGCGCACATCCAGAAGAAGATCGGTGGCCGTGCAAAGCTGACGCGGCGCGAAGATCGTTCGCTGCTGGCGTTGCAGGGGCCGGCGGCGGCAACGGTGTTGGCGCGCATCGTGCCGGCGGTGGCGCAGATGAATTTCATGACCGCGCTCGAAACGACGTTTGACGGCGTCGACGCGATCATCACGCGCTCGGGCTATACCGGCGAAGACGGCTACGAGATTTCGGTGCCGAACGAATCAGCGGTGCAGGTTGCGCGCCGTCTGTTGTCACAACCCGATGTGCTGCCAATCGGTCTGGGCGCGCGTGATTCGCTGCGGCTCGAAGCCGGGCTTTGCCTCTACGGCCACGACATCGACACCACGACGACGCCAATTGAAGCGACGTTGGCTTGGACGATTTCCAAGCGCCGTCGCGCCGAAGGCGGGTTCCCGGGCGCTGCGATCGTGCAGACGCAGCTCGCCGACGGCCCCGCGCGCAAACGCGTCGGCATCAAACCGGACGGTCGTGCGCCGGCGCGCGAAGGCGCCGACGTGGTCGACGAACACGGCGCCAAGATCGGCACCATCACCTCGGGTGGTTTCGGTCCCAGCGTCGAAGGACCGGTTGCGATGGGCTATGTCGCAACCGCATTCGCCAAAATCGGTACGCGGGTTGGATTGGTCGTGCGCGGCAATACGCTGCCCGCGACCGTCACCGCGATGCCGTTCGCTCCACACCGCTATTTCAAAGCCTAAAGAACAGGGGTCTTCACGATGGCTGATCTTCGCTTCACCAAAGATCATGAATGGGTGCGTCTCGAAGGCGATGTCGCCACGGTCGGTATCACTGCGTTTGCGCAGGACCAGCTTGGTGACGTCGTGTTCGTCGAATTGCCCGCAGTCGGCAAAAAAGTCGAACAGGGCAAAGACGCAGCCGTGGTCGAATCGGTGAAGGCCGCAAGCGAGGTCTATGCCCCGCTCGATGGCGAAGTCACCGAAGTGAACGACGCGCTGACCGGCGATCCGGCGCTCGTCAATGCCGATCCGATGGGCGCTGCCTGGTTCTTCAAAATGAAAGTCGCCAACAAGGCGCAGCTCGACGGTCTGCTCGATCAAGCCGCCTACGACGCCTACGTGAAAGGTTTGGCCTGATGCGTTATCTGCCGCTCACCGATGCGGATCGTCGCGCCATGTTGGCGACGATCGGTGCGCCTTCCGTCGATGCGTTGTTCCGCGACGTTCCCGAAGCGGCGCAATTGCGCGAACCGATTGCCGGCCTGCCGGCACATCAAGGCGAACTCGAAGTCGAGCGGCATCTGGCAGCGCTCGCGGCGAAGAACGTGCCCGCGGGCAGCGTGCCGTTCTTCTGCGGCGCCGGCGCCTATCGTCATCACGTGCCTGCGACGGTCGATCACCTGATCCAGCGCGGTGAATTCCTCACCAGCTACACGCCGTACCAGCCCGAAGTGTCCCAGGGCACGCTGCAGGTTCTGTTCGAATTCCAGACCCAGGTCGCGCTGCTGACCGGCATGGATGTAGCGAACGCGTCGATGTATGACGGCTCGACCGGTTGCGCCGAAGCGGTTGCGATGGCGAACCGCGTCACGCGTCGCACGCGCGCCGTTCTGTCGGGCGGTCTGCACGCACAATATCGCGACGTCACGCGCACCGCCGGCCGCTGGAACGGGTTCGACGTGGTTGCTGCACCGGCCGACCCGACCGGCAGCGAAGACCTGACCAAACTGCTCGACGACAACACGTCCTGCGTCGTGGTGCAGAATCCGGGCGCGTTCGGCCATGTGCGCGACCTGACCAAACTCGCCGAAGCGGTGCATGCCAAAGGCGCGTTGCTGATCGTCGTCGTCACCGAAGCAATCTCGTTCGGCCTGTTGCCGCCGCCGGGCGAGCAGGGTGCGGACATCGTCGTCGCCGAAGGCCAGTCGCTGGGAAATCCGCTCGGCTTTGGCGGCCCCTATGTCGGCCTGTTCGCGGTGCGCGAAAAATTCCTGCGCCAGATGCCGGGCCGCTTGTGCGGCGAGACGGTCGATGCCGACGGCAAGCGCGGCTTCGTGCTGACTCTGTCGACGCGCGAACAACATATCCGCCGCGAAAAAGCGACCTCGAACATCTGCACCAATTCGGGTCTGTGCGCGCTCGCTTTCACGATCCATCTGTCGCTGCTGGGCGAAGCGGGTCTGACGCAGCTTGCGGCGCTCAATCACGCCAAGGCGGTGACCTTGGCCGAACGGCTCTCGTCGGTGCCCGGCGTCGAAGTCGTCACCGACGCTTTCTTCAACGAATTCGCGGTGCGTTTGAAAAAGCCGGCCGCTGCGGTCGTCGATGCGCTTGCAGCCAAGAACATTCTCGCCGGCGTGCCCGCATCGCGCCTGTGGCCGCATGAGAATGTCGACGACCTGCTGCTCGTCGCCTGCACCGAAACCACCACCGACATCGACATGGACGCGCTGATCGCCGGCCTGAAAGAGGTTCTGTGATGACGACCTTCACCGGCAATCGCGGTCTGGCGCAGGAAGAAGCGCTGATCTTCGAACAGGATTCGCCCGGCCACAGCGGCGTCGATCTGCCAGCACTTCCGCACACGAAAACGCGTCTCGGCACCGTGAAGAAGCGCACCAAGATCGGCCTGCCGGGCTTGAGCGAGCCGCAGATCGTGCGCCACTACACGCGCCTCAGCCAAAAGAACTACGCGATCGATGCGGGTCTCTATCCGCTCGGCTCGTGCACGATGAAGCACAATCCGCGCTTGAACGAAAAAGCCGTGCGCATGCCGGGCTTCGCCGATCTGCATCCGTTGCAGCCGATTGCGACCGTGCAAGGCGCGCTGCAATTGATCGACCAGTTGGCGCATTGGCTGAAGACGTTGACCGGCATGCCCGCCGTGGCCTTGTCGCCGGCCGCCGGCGCGCACGGCGAATATTGCGGCATGATCGCGATCCGCGCCGCGCTCGAAGCGCGCGGCGACAAGCGTCGCAAAGTGCTGGTTCCGGAATCGGCGCACGGCACCAATCCGGCGACGGCTGCCGCGCTGGGCTTCGAAGTCGAATCGATTCCCGCGACCGAAGACGGTCACGTCGATCTCGCCGCGTTGAAGGCCAAGCTTGGTCCCGACGTTGCGGGCATCATGCTGACCAACCCCAACACGTGCGGCCTGTTCGAACGCGACATCAAAACGATCGCCGACGCGGTGCATGAAGTCGGCGGTTTCTTCTATTGCGACGGCGCCAACTTCAACGCGATCGTCGGCCGCGTGCGACCGGCCGATCTCGGCGTCGATGCGATGCACATCAATCTGCACAAGACTTTCTCGACGCCGCATGGCGGCGGTGGTCCGGGCGCAGGCCCGGTCGTCTTCTCCGACAAGCTGGCGCCGTACGTGCCGGTGTCGTGGGTCGTGCACGGCAAGAACGGTTTCGATCTGGTCGAACATGCAAGCGGCGATGCAGTCGGCCGCTTGAAGGCCTTCCACGGCCAGATGGGCATGTTCGTGCGCGCGCTGACCTACATGCTGAGCCACGGCAATGACGGTCTGCGCCAGGCCTCGAGCGATGCGGTGCTGGGTGCGAATTATATTCTGGCGTCGCTCAGCGACGTGCTGCACCCGGCCTTTCCGGGCCCGTGCATGCACGAGGCGCTGTTCGACGACAGCTCGCTCAAAGGCACCGGCGTCACCACGCTCGACATCGCCAAGGCGATGTTGGACGAGGGCTATCATCCGATGACGATGTATTTCCCGCTGGTGGTGCACGGCGCGATGCTGATCGAGCCGACCGAGTCGGAATCGAAAGACTCGCTCGACAAATTCATCGGCACGATGCGCGACCTGGTGCGTCGCGCCAAACTGCCGGGTGCGGAAGAGGAATTCCACGCAGCACCCCGCCTGACGCCGCGTCGCCGTCTGGACGAAACCGCAGCCGCCCGCAAACCGGTCCTGCGCTGGCGCCCGCCGGCGCTGGATCAGGCGGCGGAATGAGCTAAAGGCCGGCATCTTCGGGTGCCGGCCTTTTTCTTGATAAGTACGGTTTGACGCGTTGCCCTGAATCGTAAAACTATCGCTGCGGACCAGAACGGTACGGGATCAGGGATGCGCAGAACGATCGCACTTTCTTTGTGGGCGCTTGCGGCTGCGTCGTGCGCGTCGGCAGAGACCTGCAATTTGCAGCGCGTGGCGGAACTGCCGGTGCAGTATATGCCGCAGGCCGGCCTGATTTTCGTCTCTGCCAAAATCCAAGATCAGCCGATTCCGATGGTTCTCGCGACTGCGGCCCAGTCGACGATGATCGATAGTGCGACGGCCGAGCGGCTCAAGCTCGACATGCGCCCGGTCAGAAATTTGAAGGGCCAAAGTCGATCGGGCGAAAGCCAACGCGTGTTCGAAGTGCTGATCCCCGAGATGCATGTCGGGACGATCCGCTACACGCAGTACCGCATGCTGATCACCGAAGTGGCGCGCACCGACGCGCAGAAAAGGAATGTCGGCAGCTTCTCGCTGAACAGCATGAACAATGCTGATTTCGAGTTCGACGTCGCCGCGGGCAAGGTCAAGGCTTTCACCCCTGCGCCCTGCGCGACCAGCGCACCTTGGGCGTCGGATGCGGACACGGTTCCGTTGGTCGAGACTGCCAACAGCCATCACATGCGCGTCGACGTGAAGGTCGACGGAAAGACGTTGCGCGCCGAGTTTGATTCCAGCCTGCGGCGCTCGGCGCTGACGTGGAGCGGCATGCGGCGGCTGGGACTGTCGCCGGATGGCGACGTCGAAACGACGCCAGACGGCGAGAAGCTGCGTCGCTATCAGAGTTTTGCGATCGGTGACGAAGAGATCCGCAACCCGCGCTTCGGCGTCGTTCGCGTGGTCGAAACCTGGTCGGCGAACGGCGGAACGGCGCGTCGAATCGAGATGGATTCCCAGCCCGATATGTATCTCGGCGCCGACTGGCTGCGCGCGCATCACGTCTATGTCGGGCGCGGCGCCAAGCAAGTGCACTTCACGTATAACGGCGGACCGGTCTTCGAAAAATGATGGGAACAAATATGCGCACGATCATTGCAGCGACCTGTTTTCTACTGGCCATCGCGCCCGCTGCATCCGCGCAGAGCTGTAACTTCCGGCTGAACGCCGACATCCCGCTCCGCTACAACGCGCAGGCCGGTGCGTTGCTGGTTGATGCCAAAGTTGGCGGCCAGCCGATTCCACTGATCGTCAGCACCAGCTCGCCGATGACGACATTGGGGCGCGCGACCGTCGATCGGCTCAAGCTGGAAACGCACTACGACAGCCGCTATCGCACGCGCGGACCCAGCAACGGCGACGTCCGCTTTCTGCAGGTGACGCTTCCCGACTTCACGCTCGGGCAACACCGTCTCGGATCGCCCGAAGTGTTCGTGCAGGAAGGTACGTCCGACGGTGCAATGCCGACGACCGGGCGGCTCGGGCTCAACATTCTCTACGATTACGACATTGAGTTCGACGTCAAAGGCGGCCGCTTGAATCTCTACGAGTCAGTCCCGTGCGCCCATACGGCGCCGTGGTCGGGCGACGTGGAAACAGTCCCGTTGAATCACACACGCAAAGGGCAACGCGTGTTGTTCGACGTCACCGTCAACGGTCGCAAGATGCGCGCCGAACTCGACAGCGGCGCCCCGCGTACGATGATGACGTTGCGCGGCGCTCGGCGCCTCGGTCTTTCGGCCGACGGTATGCCGCCCGGTCCCGATTTGCTCGGCGTCGATGGCAAGATTCGCGCGACGAAGCTGCATCAGTTCGAGAGTTTCGCAATCGAAGGCGAAGAGATCCGCAATCCGCGCCTGCCGATCATCGAGTTTCTGAAATACCCGGGCTCAATCGCCTTCGATGGCGACATCGAGGTCTATGTCGGTGCCGACTGGCTGCGCGCGCATCACGTCTATATCGCACGCGGTACGCACGAGATGCACTTCGCGTATGTCGGCGGCCCGGTATTCGAGAAATGACAGCCCGCGCCGGTACGCTTGTCGCCGCCCTGGTCTTGCTAAGCGCGTCGCCGACGCGCGCGGCTGAGCCGTGCAAGATCCCGTTGGTTGCCGAAGCGAAGATTGAGCACAAGGGTTCGATCTACGTGCAGGCGTCAATTCGCGGCGAGTCGGTTCCAATGGTCGTTCACACCAGTTCTGCGGTTACGTCGATCAGCAAAACGACGGCGCAGAAGTTCGGCCTCGAGCTCAGTCGTGAAACACGATATTCGCTGCACGGCACGCATGGCGAACTCGAAGCCTATAACGTCACAGTGCCCGACTTTGTAATCGGAAACGGGCGATTTCCAGAACTGCGTGCCATGGTTATCGAGGGCCGGGATAGCGGCGCCGCAGGCTCGTCTGTCGGCGCGATCGGCACGGATCTCTTGGGTGCATTCGATCTGGAGTTCGATGTGCAAGGCGGACGGTTCGTGCTGCACGAAAAGACGCGTTGCGCGCACGCGCCGCCCTGGCCTGCGGATTTCATCACGGTGCAACTTCTTCCGCTTCTTTCTGGACGCGTGCAGTTCAGCGTCAAGATTGACGGTCGTACGCTGAACGCTGAACTCGACAGCGGAGCAAACAGAAGCTTTCTGACCTCGGTCGGCGCGCGCAAACTCGGTATTACCCGCGACTCGCCCGGCATTGAGCGTGCGAGCGGACGCGCCGACGCAGACGGGCAGCCGCAAGAATCGTACGCGTATCGTTTTCAGAGCTTCGAGCTTGAAAGTGAAACCGTGCGCTATCCGCGGCTTTTCATCCGCGATGTGCTGACGAAGCTTTATCCGCAGACCTATCAGGGCGGGCAGGTGAAAGCCCGGTCGGAAGAGCCGCCCGACCTGTATCTCGGCGCCGACTGGTTGCGCGCGCACCGCGTCTATATCGGACGTGCCACCGACGAGATGCACTTCACCTATCTCAGCGGCCCGATCTTCGAGAAATGAGACACGCCGCCTGCTTCTTGTCGATGTTCCTTGCGGCATCTTTCTGGAGCACGGCGCAAGCGCGCGACCTGCCGTGCGACGGCGGTGTCGATCTTCGCCCGATCGCGGGGAAGAAGCTGATCGTGTTTGGTGAGCTCCACGGCACGATTGAGGGGCCGGCCTTCGTCGCTCGTGTTCTGTGCAGCCTCGCGCAGCGTGGCGAACGGTTGCAGTTGGGGCTGGAACAATGGGCCGGGTCGGAAGACGCGCCGCTTAAGACGTACATTCGCTCGAAGGGCACGAAGCAGGATCGGGCTGCGCTGTTCGCGACGCCGTCCTGGTCGCGCGAAGCCGCGGTGCACGACGGCAACGCCAGCATCGGTGTCTTTGACCTCGTCGAGTCCGTACGCCGGTTGCGCGAAGCGGGCGCACCGATTGAGATCTTCGCTTTCAACAACAGTCACGACCTCGAAGGCAGCACGCGGCTCGAGCAGGCGACGGCCCACGAGCGACGCATGGCAGAGAATGTCGAAAACGCGATCGCGGCAAATCCAGGCGCAACGACCGTGCTGATGGTCGGCGGCGCGCATGCGCGGCGTATCCCGCTGCGCGACGGCGCCCAGCCGCCGATGCTGACTTATCTGCTGCGGTTCGAGCCGGTGTCGCTTCGCATGGCATGGGACGCCGGCGCGGCGTGGCTGCTGACCTCGACCTCCGGTCCGCGTCCGCAGCCTACATGGCGTTGCGACCCGCCGGGGCGCAAAGCCGAGCCGATTGAGCTTGGCTTTGAACCGGAAGCGGCGTTCGACGGCTGCTACACAGTCGGCGCCGTCACGGCCGCGCCGCCTGCGCGCGAGATGCGTTGACGATTACGGCTTGGGCGGTGGCTTCAAGCTGATCTGTTCTTTGATCTCGTTGCCGATCACGGCCTGCAGCTCTTCCAGCCGGTCGCGTTGGGCGAAGCGGACTTTGTCGGTGATGCCCTGCAGTTCGAGAATCGAAATGATCTCGGCGCCGATCCGGTCGTAGCGCGCCTTGAGTAGCGCGATATAGGCGTCGCGCGCTGCGTCTTCGCCCGGCACCAACCGTTCTGCGATGGGCAACAGGCGCACGCGCAATTTGCGTTTGCTGTCTTCGTCGAGCTTGGTCGCCAGCAGATCTTCCAGCGCACCGATCTGACGCTCGATCTCGACGCTGTTGGGGACCAGCGGTTTTGCCGGCGTGAGCTGCGCGCTGGCGGCGAGCGGCAAGACCAGCAGCGGCAGGGCCAGCAGCGCGCGCATCTCAGCGGGCCTTTGGTGTGCGTTTCGGTTCCTGGAAGACGAACAGCGCGGGATCGAGCTGCCCGCCGAATTGCGTGTTCGACAAAGTCACGTCGGTGACCTGGTTCTGCGCGTCGGTCACGCGCCACTGGCGCAAGGTCAGCGGCTGGTCCAGCAGCACCAGGGTCAAACGCCCGGCGCCGACATCGTTCGCTTGCGCGATCTCGACACGATAGACGTTGGCGAAATGTTCGAAGCTGGTGACCGTCAACTCGCCGCCGAACTGAATCTTTGGACGCAGAAACAGATTGGCCAGGGTGCGCTCGATCGGTGCCGACTGCGCCGAGCGGAGTTGCGCGTCCCAGAAGGTGATGTTGGTGCCGTCGGCGACGATCAGGTCCTGGCTCGGCGCCTTGAACTCGAACCGCAACCGGCCCGGACGCGACAGCCAGAACGTGCCTTCGCCCGATTTGCCCGTGGTCGAGGTCTGCGCGAAATCCGCTTTCGCGGTGGTGATGCTGTCGAGATAGGTCTCGATCCGCTTCAGATCGGCGCGGTCTTTGTCGGTCAGCGCCGGCGGCTTTTGCGCGGCAGACTGGGCGAAAGCAGGCGCTGCCAAAAGCAGCGCGGCGGTGAGGGTGGCGAGGAAAGAGCGCATGGCGGCAGATATAACGCCGCCATACGAGATTTCATCACCCGTCCGCGCCGCAGGGCGCATTACCCGTGATGCGAGATCAGGACTTCGCGCTTGCCGACATGGTTGGCCGACGAGACGACGCCTTCTTTTTCCATCTTTTCGATCAGGCGGGCGGCGCGGTTGTAGCCGATCTGCAGGTGGCGCTGGATGAAGCTGGTCGAGGCCTTCTTCTCGCGCGCCACAAGGGCGACCGCTTGGTCGTACAGCGCATCGCCCGAGCCGCCGCCTTCGGCACCCTCTTCGCCAAGCGCCATCGCCATTTCGTCGTCTTCTTCGGTGACCGCCTCGACATAGTCGGGCTCGCCCTGCGCCTTCAGGAACTGGACGATCTTTTCGACTTCCTGGTCGCGTACGAACGGTCCGTGCACGCGCGTGATGCGTCCACCGGCCGCCATGTACAGCATGTCGCCCTGGCCCAGCAGCTGCTCGGCGCCGCTTTCCCCCAGGATGGTACGGCTGTCGATCTTCGACGTGACCTGGAACGAGATGCGGGTCGGGAAGTTGGCTTTGATCGTGCCGGTGATGACGTCCACCGACGGGCGCTGCGTCGCCATGATCAAGTGAATGCCGGCGGCGCGCGCCATCTGCGCCAGACGCTGGATGGCTGCTTCGATGTCTTTGCCCGCAACCAGCATCAGGTCGGCGAATTCGTCGACGATGACCACGATGAAAGGCAGCTCGGTCAGGTCGATCGGCTGGTCTTCGAAAATCGGCTTGCCGGTGTCGGGGTCGAATCCGGTCTGCACTTTGCGCAGCAGCATCTCGCCGCTGTCGCGTGCTTCGCGCAGGCGTGCGTTGTAGCCGTCGATATTACGCACGCCGAGCTTCGACATGGCGCGATAGCGGTCTTCCATCTCGCGCACGGTCCATTTCAGCGCGACGACCGCTTTCTTCGGATCGGTCACGACCGGCGCCAGCAGATGCGGGATGTTGTCGTAGACCGACAGTTCCAACATCTTGGGGTCGATCATGATGAAGCGGCACTTCTCCGGCGGCAGCGCGTAGAGGAGCGACAAGATCATCGTATTGACCGCAACCGACTTGCCCGAGCCGGTGGTGCCCGCAACCAGCAAATGCGGCATGCGCGTCAGGTCGGCGACGATCGGCTGACCGCCAATGTCTTTGCCGAGATGCAGCGCCAGCTTGTGCCCGGTCGTGTCGTCCAGCTCGAGCAGCTCGCGCATCAGCACGGTTTCGCGCTTGGCGTTTGGCAGTTCGATGCCGATCACGTTGCGGCCCGGCACGACGGCGACTCGCACCGACACGGCCGACATCGAACGTGCAATGTCGTCGGCCAAGCCGATGACGCGCGACGACTTGGTGCCTGGCGCCGGTTCCAGCTCGTACAAGGTGACGACGGGGCCGGGATGGATTTTGACGATCTCGCCTTTGACGCCGAAATCCTGCAGCACGCTGGTGAGCAGTTCGGCGTTCTTCTGCAGTGCGGTTTCTGACAGGCCCGGCGAACGATCCGACTCGCTGCCCTTCTGCAGCAGCTCCAGCGACGGCAGCTGATAGGAATCCGGCGACGGCAGATCGAGCGCGGTCTGGCGCTTCGGCGGCGCCACCGGCTTCTTCGGTTTTTGCGGCTCGATGCGCGGTGCGATCACAGCGGGCTGTGTGCGCGTCGCGACGATCGGTGCAGCGGCAACTTCATGGGCTGCTTCAAACGACGGCGCGGCGCGTTCCAACACCGGTGCTGCACGCGGTGCCTGCACCGTCGGTGCTTCGACTTGTTCGCGCGGTGCACGCACCAGCAACGACGCAAGCGCGCCGACGGCGCGATGCAGGCCGAACACGACCCACGCGCCCATCCATTTCAACGTGCGGCCGGCCTGCGCCAGACCTTCACGCCATTCCTGCATGCTGGCACCGAGCGACGCGGCCAGCAGGCCGGCGGCGATCAGTGCGAACAGAAACGCAGCCAGTGCCGCATCGACGCCGCTGCGTTCGACCGCACCCAGCAACAAGATGCCGACCGAACCGCCGAGCGTGCGGCCCAACGGCGCGAACAAGCCGTTCGGGACCGCGCCCAGCGCTGCCGACACGCACAAAAACAGCAGCAACGACGCGATGCCGCGCAACCACCAGCGGCCGATCGGCTTGTGCCGCACCACGCGCCAGCCCCACGCCGCCAGAGTCAGCGGAATCAAACCGGCAGCGACGCCCAGAGTCTGCAGAAACAGGTCGGCGAAATAGGCACCGAACACGCCCAGCGCATTGCGCGCGCCCTGACCGATCGGAACCGCCGCGTTCCACGACGGGTCGCGCGGATTGTAGGTCAGCAACGCAACCAGCAGCAGCGCACCGACGCCGATCAAGGCGACGCCGCCGAATTCGATCGTGCGCCGCTTGATCGTTTCGCGCGCTGCATCGGGCAGCAAGGTGCGGCGTTCAGGCGGCGTGTAACCAGTGCGGGTGCGGGTCGTGGCCATACTCAATTTCCTTCGAGCAACGCTGCCATTCTTGGCAACGCATCGGCGAGAACGGGTAGATCGTGAACGAGCGCGACGCGCAGAAATCCCTGTGCGTGGTTGCGTCCGTCGGCGCCGGTCCGCGCCATATAGGCGCCCGGCAAGGTGCGAATTGCGGCTTCGGTCCAGAGGCGTTTTGCAGCGCGTTCGCCGTCACCGACATCGAGCCACAAAAAGAATCCACCGCCGGGACGCTGAAAGCCGAACCGTCCGGTGAAGCTCTTTTCGGCGAGGTCGAATTTGGCGCGATAGGCGCTGCGATTTTCTTCGACGTGTTTTTCGTCGTTCCACAACGCCGTCGCTGCTTCCAGCACCGGCAACGGCACGCCGCCCGATGCGAAGTTGCGCAAGCGCAAAAACAATTCCAGCGCAGCCGCATCGCCGGCGACAAAGCCGGCGCGCAAACCGGCTGCGCTCGATCGTTTCGACAGCGAGTGAAACACCAGCACGTTGGCAAACGGATCGGTCGTGCCGCCGATTGAAGCTGCGACTTCGAGCGCACCTGGTGGCGGCTCGTGGTCCCAGATCTCGGCGTAGCATTCGTCGACGGCGAGCAGGAAACCGTGTTTGCGCGCGAGCTTGATCGCGTGCGCGAGATAGGCGCGATCGGCGACTGCGCCTTCGGGGTTCGACGGTGTGCACAACATCAACAAGGCGGTGCGCGCCCAGTCCTGGTCGGCGACTGCGTGCAGGTCGGGTAGAAAGCCGCTTTCGGGCGTCGTGTTGAGCAAGCGCAGATCGGCGCCCGCCAATCGCGCGGCACCCTCGTACACCGCGTAAGACGGGTTCGGGATCGCGATGCGTTTCTTGTTGCCGGCAGCGTCTTCGGTCGCGACCAGCAGCGCCACCTGGAACAACGCTTCGCGTGTGCCGGCGACGGGGATCACGTTGCGATCGGGATCGACCGCACCCTGCAGCCCGTAGCGGCGCGCAAGCCAGCCGGCGACCGCCTTCCGATAGGCGAGGGTCCCGGTCTGGGGCGGATACTTGCCCCAAAGATGGGTGTTCTTGGCCAGGGTGTCGGCCAGCAGGGCGGGCGGGGCGTGCTGGGGTTCGCCGACCGACAGGGCCAACGGCGCGCGCGACTCCGGCGCCGGCGCGGACAAAAGCCGGGCCAGCCTGGTGAAGGGGTAGTCGTTGAGCGCCACCAGGCGCGGATTGAACACGTGCTGCGTCCTTGGGGGTCGGCCGTCCGGGCGTCTGGATGGTACGCGACGGGCCAGGGCCCAAGCAAGCGAAGCCAATGGTTTTGCCCCAATGACTTAGAGGGTGAGTCTTCGGCCTGACTCGAACAAGGTTCGCGGCATGGCCACGCCTCGGGCCGGTCCCGGCCTGGCGGTCGCGGCGGACCCGGGCGGCGGGTATAGAGGATCGGTGACGCCGGACGACCGCACTCCCCGCTCCCCTGGCCGCGCTTCCGCGGCCGAGCGGGCCTACACGGCGATTCGCCGGTCGATCCTGACCGGCGTCTATCCGCCCAACGCCCGGCTGATCGAACAGGAGATCGCAGCCGGCTCCGGGGTCAGCCGGACGCCTGTGCGCGAGGCGCTGCGGCGCTTGTCGGCCGAGGGGCTGGTCGTGTTCTCGCCCAACCAGGGCGCCATGGTCGCGGGCTGGTCCGAACGCGACGCCACCGAAGTCTTCGCACTGCGCGAGCTGGTCGAGGTCTATGCCGCCGCCTGCGCCGCCGAACAGATCGACGAGGCTAGTCTCGCGACCTTGCGCGCATTGGCCGAAGCGATCCGCGCCGAAGCGATTGCGGCGCGGCCTGACTACATCACGCGCATCATCGACCTGAATTCGCGCTTTCACCGCAGCCTGATCGAAGCGGCGGGCAGCGCGCGGCTGCGCGTGATGTTCAGCGCGGTGATCGAACTGCCACTGATCGCGCGGTCGTACCGCGCTTATTCGCACGACGAATTGTTACGTTCGACGGCGCAACATCTGGCAATCGTCGATGCAATCGCGGCGCGCGACGGCGACCGTGCCGCCGCGGCAATGCGCGAACATATTCAAACGGCAGCGCAGATTTTCAGCCAACGCGACGAAAACGACGCGGCGCGCGCCGACGCAGCCGAGTAACCGTCTCGGACAACGTGTCGCTGGCGCAACGCGACACGCCTCTTTCAACGACTCCTATCCGCGTGCGACGCGTCGCACATCATGGAACGCATCCCCAACCGGCTGCTGCGCGCCACCGACACGCATGCGCTCGAACGTATGGCGGAAGCCGCGTTCGCGAACGCCGAATTGATCCGGACAACCGAATGGGCGCAGCCCGATCTGTGGTTTCTCGAACGGCAGGGTGATGCGATCCGCGGCTGCGTCGGCGTCGTGTGGCGCGAAATCGTTGCCGACGGCGTGTGGGTGCGCGTCGGTGGAATTGCCAGCCTGGTCGTGGTGCCGGACGCGCGTGGCAGCGGACTTGGCAAGCGATTGCTCGATCGCGCGCTCGACGAGATTCGCGCCATGCCGTCGGTCGCAGCAGGAATGTTGTTGTGCGAGCTGAATTTGGTGCCGTTTTACCAGCGGCTGGGTTGGACGCGGGTCGGCGGGGCGATCCGTTGCATGCAGCGCGGCACGGAAATCGACTGGTCGGGTGCCGTCATGCTGCATGCGATCACGCCATCGGCGCTGGATCACGCGCGCGTGCTGCGGCTCAACGGTCTGCCGTGGTGACCAGCTCGATCAATTCGCCGGCCGCACCGCGCAAGGTTGCGCTGCGCGCACCTACGTAAGGCGGCAAGGTCGACGCGATCGTCGCGCCGTCGATTGACTCGACTTCGCAAGTGACGATCGCCATGCCGGGTGGCAAGTCGCCGTCGCGGCACGGGCGCGGTCCGGTTCCCGGCGGGTAGCGATCGAGTTCGAACAAGGTGCCGTCGGCAAGCGGCAGCACCGCCAGACCATGTTTGGTTTCTTCGGCCGGCAATCCGTTGGCGCGCGACAGAACGCGAATGCGCGTTTCTTTTGCCGGTGTCGGCTGATTGCCGAAACGCGCCGCATAGAAGCTGCGCAATGCTTCGATGTCCGGGCCGCCGACGACGGTGATGAAGACGCGGCCGACCGGCGACAAAGCAGGCGCCAGATCAAAGCCGCTGCCGGGCGCGATGCGCGTCAGATACAGGCACTCGCCTGCCGGCCCCAGAAGCTGCATGGCGCGGATCATCGGCACGCCGTCGAGATCGGCGGGTGCACCGATGATCTGAAACGGTGAATCGGCAAAGCGCGGCGCCAGCGCGTCGACGTCCTGCACTGTGATCTCGGTTGCGTTCCAACCGAACGTCGTCAGCGCGCGAAACCCGACGGTCGCGGGACGTTCGACAAAGCGCAAGCAGGTTGGTTCGCCGCTTGCGGGCTGCATCGCGAGCCATCTGCTGCCGGCGGCGGCCGGCGCGTTCCAGCTTGTCGCGGTTGCGTCGTCTAAGCGGCCGCGTGCGACCGGGTGGTAGTGCAGATACGAGACGTAGGCCTGCTCGACCGCGTCCAGATCGGGCACCGTCGTAGTGACGGCGCGAATTGCTCCCAACATTCGGACGCTCGCCCCCTGCTTCCCGAGACCGACGCTGGATGACGACGGCGTCGGGCGCAAGGCGCGCAGGCGGCAAATTGCAATGCCGTCCAGTGCATGGAAACGCCGCGCCCCTGGTGCGAAGAGCGCGGCGCGTTCGATCAGTTCCGGGCGCGATCGACCAGCTTGTTGGCGGCGATCCACGGCATCATCGCGCGCAGCTTGGCGCCGACTTCTTCGATCGGATGTTCGGACTGGTTGCGGCGGGTTGCTTTGAAGCTGGGCAGGCCGGCGGCGTTTTCCAGCATCCAGTCGCGCACGAAGCGGCCCGACTGAATATCGTCCAGCACGCGCTTCATCTCGGCTTTGGTCTCCGGCGTCACCATGCGCGGGCCGGTTTTGTAGTCGCCATATTCCGCCGTGTTCGAAATCGAGTAGCGCATGTTGGCGATGCCGCCCTCATAGATGAGGTCGACGATCAGCTTCACCTCGTGCAGGCATTCGAAATACGCCATCTCCGGCGCGTAGCCCGCTTCGACCAAGGTTTCGAAACCAGCTTGGATCAGCGCGGTGAGACCACCGCACAGCACGGCCTGTTCGCCGAACAGATCGGTTTCGCATTCTTCGCGGAAGGTTGTTTCGATAATGCCCGAACGGCCACCGCCGACCGCGCTTGCGTACGACAGCGCGATGTCGTGCGCCTGGCCCGACGCGTCTTGCGCGACGGCGATCAGGCACGGCACGCCGCCGCCTTTTTGATATTCGCTACGCACCGTGTGGCCCGGGCCTTTCGGCGCGATCATGAACACGTCGAGATCGGGACGCGGTTCGATCAGCTTGAAGTGAATGTTCAGACCGTGCGCGAACGCGATCGCAGCACCCTGGCGCAGATTGGGCGCGAGGTCGGTGTAGTAGAGTTCTTTCTGCAGCTCGTCCGGCGTCAGGATCATCACCAGATCGGCCCACTTGGCTGCGTCGGCGCCGCTCATCACGGTGAAGCCGGCCGCTTCGGCTTTCTTGGCCGTCGCCGAACCGGGGCGAAGTGCGACGCGTACTTCGCCGACGCCGCTGTCGCGCAGATTCATCGCGTGCGCATGTCCCTGGCTGCCATAGCCGATCACGGCGACCTTCTTGCCGCGGATCAGGCCCACATCGGCGTCGCGGTCGTAATACACGCGCATCTCTATCGTCCTTCTATTCTGTCTTGCTTGTCGGTCAGATGGTGGCAGTGCCGCGCGCAATCGCGGCAGCGCCGGTGCGCGACAGCTCGGCCAAGCCGAGCGGCCGCATAATGTCGACGAACGCGTCGAGTTTTTCCGCGCTGCCGGTGAGTTCGAACACGAAACTTTCGGCCGTGCTGTCGATCACGCGGGCGCGGAACGCATCGGCGATGCGCAGCGCCTCGACGCGATGCTCGCCCGTGCCGACCACTTTGACGAGCGCAAGCTCGCGCTCAACAAACGGGCCGCCGTCGGTGAGATCCAGCACAGTGTGAATCGGCACCAGACGGTCGAGCTGCACTTTGATCTGGTCGATCACCATGCGCGTGCCGCGCGACACCAAGGTGATACGCGACAGCTGCTTCTCGTGGTCGATCTCGGCGACGGTCAGGCTTTCGATATTGTAGCCGCGACCGGAGAACAGGCCGATGACGCGCGCCAACACGCCGGGCTCGTTGTCGACGAGCACCGCGAATGTGTGGCGTTCAATTGGCTCGTTGTTGAGATAGCTCATGGTGCGGCGCCCGATTTAGACCAGCACCATACCTTCTTCGCGCGCGGTCGGATCCTGTGACTTCCGATCTTCGGGGCCGAGCAGCATTTCGTTATGTGCATGGCCGCCCATGATCATCGGGAAGCAGTTCTCGTTCGGATCGACCGCGACGTCGACGATGCAGGGTTTGTCGGCAGCGAGCATTTCGGCGATGACGCGATCGACATCGTCATATTTCTCGGCGCGCATGCCGACGCCGCCAAATGCATCCGCCAGTTTGACGAAGTCGGGCAGGGATTCGGAATAGCTTTGGCTGTAGCGCTCGCCGTGCAGCAGCTGCTGCCATTGGCGCACCATGCCCATCCATTGATTGTTCAAGATGAAGACTTTGACCGGCAGCCGGTACTGCACCGCCGTCGCCATCTCCTGGATGTTCATCAGGATCGATGCTTCACCTGCAACGTCGATGCACAAGGCGCCTGGATTGGCGATCTGCGCGCCGATCGCAGCCGGCAGGCCGTAGCCCATCGTGCCGAGACCGCCCGAGGTCAACCAGCGATTGGGTTTGTTGAACGGCAGGAACTGCGCCGCCCACATTTGATGCTGTCCGACTTCGGTCGAGATGAAGACGTCGTCGCGGCCCTGGATCGCGGCACGCAGACGTTCCAACGCATATTGCGGTTTGATGACGTCCTTGGTCTGGCCGTAGCGCAGGCAGTCGCGCGCACGCCAGAACTCGATCTGTTTCCACCAGGCGTCGATCTTCGGCTTTGCGGCGACGCGTTTCTTCCACGCAGCCAACAGCAATTCGAGGGCGCGGCCGGCGTCGCCGACGATCGGCAGATCAACGCGGATGTTCTTGTTGATCGACGAGGCGTCGATATCGACGTGGATCTTTTTCGAGTTCGGCGAGAAAGCGCTGGTCTTGCCGGTGACGCGATCGTCAAAGCGCGCGCCGATGCAAATCATCACGTCGCAACCATGCATCGCGAGATTGGCTTCGTACGTGCCGTGCATGCCCAACATGCCGACGAATTGTTTGTCCGACGCGGGAAATGCGCCCAGACCCATCAAGGTGTTGGTGCAGGGAAAGCCAGTCAGGCGCACCAGCTCGGTGAGCAGCTCGGACGCGCGCGGGCCGGCATTGATGACGCCGCCGCCGGTATAGAAAATCGGCCGCTCTGCCTTCACCATCAAATCAATCGCGCGTTCGATCGCTGCGTGATCGGGTTCGGTCTGCGGCTTGTAGTTTTTCGGCTTGCAGATGTCGGGGCCGTAATAAGGACCGCTGGCGAACTGCACGTCTTTCGGCAGGTCGACGACAACCGGACCCGGCCGTCCGTTGCGCGCAACGAAGAAGGCTTCGTGCATCGTGCGTGCAAGCTGGTTGACGTCTTTGACCAGGTAATTGTGCTTGGTCGCGGGACGCGTGATGCCGGTCGTGTCGGCTTCCTGGAACGCGTCATTGCCGATCAGATGCGTCGGCACCTGGCCGGTCAGGCAGACCAGCGGAATCGAATCCATCAGCGCATCGACCAGGCCGGTGACCGCGTTGGTCGCGCCCGGGCCCGACGTGACCAGCACGACGCCGACTTTGCCCGTCGAACGCGCATAGCCTTCGGCCGCATGCACGGCCGCCTGCTCGTGGCGCACCAGCACGTGCTTGATCCGGTTCTGCTGATAGAGCGCGTCATAGATCGGCAGCACCGCGCCGCCGGGATAGCCGAAGATCGTGTCGACGCCCTGATCGGCCAGCGCCTCAAGTACGAGCTGGGCCCCCGTCATGGTTTTGGGAGCGGCGGTCGTCTGGTCGGTGGTGGGGGCGGCGGTCATCGGGCGTGTCCTATTTTGCGGCGCAACCTAACGACCGGAACTTGCCCGGTCAACCGGAAGAACGAACGAATCGTACTACTTCTTCCCTCGCGGAGTCCGAATATTGCTGTTCGAGCTGCTTCTGGGCGGTTAGAGGCCAGGCTGGAACCTGGTGCCGGAACCAGGTCGTCTGGCGCTTCACGTACCACCGCGTCTCTTTCTTGGCGTAGGCAACCGCGTCTTCGAGCGTCGTCGCCCCGTCCAGATAGCCAAGCAGCGCGCGCAGCCCGTGCGCCTTCATCGCGGGCAGGGCGGGATCGAGCTGCAAGTCACGGATCCGAGCGACCTCGTCCAGAACGCCGTCCGCGATCATGCGATCGAATCTTTGTTCGACCGACGCGTAGCTCTGCTCGCGTGGCGGTAGCAGCGCGACCAAGGTGAAGTTCATGCCGGGCGGCGGACCTTGGCGCGGCGCGTCGCGAAACGCGCCCATCTTTTGTCCGGTGCCTTCGACGACTTCCCAGGCACGGATCAGCCGGTGCGTGTCGCCGGGCGCAAGACGCGCGGCGGTTTCGGGATCGCGCTTTGCCAAGGCGGCGCGAAATGCTTCGCCGCCAAGCTGGGCATGCAGCGCGATCGCCTGGGCGCGAATGTCGGGATCGATTGCGGGCACCGGCGACAGGCCGCGCAGCAAGGCGTCGAGATAGAGGCCGGTACCGCCGACCAGGATCGGTGCTTTGCCCGCGGCGCGTGCCTGTTCGATTTCCTGCAGCGCCGCGTCGCGCCACCGCGCGACGTTCCACGCATCGGTCATCGCGACTGTGCCGTAGAGGCGATGCGGTGCGGCTGCTTCGTCGGCGGTTGACGGCCGCGCCGTCAAAATCCGCATCTCGCGATAGAGCTGCATCGCGTCGGCATTGATGACGACGCCGCCCTGCGCGCACGCGAGATCAACCGCCAGCGCAGACTTGCCGCTGGCGGTAGGGCCGTAGACGAGCGTTACTTGCGACGGAATTGGTCGAGAGAAACGACTTCGGCGCCGTCACCGTCGGTGCGCGGCGGCAGCGCAGGCTTCGGCGCTGCAGGCGGCAAAGCGCGCGGCGCTTCGCTGCTGGTCGGTTCGAACTCTTCGCCCTCGACATCCAGTTCCTTGATGTCGTCGTCGGCAGCCTGGAATTGCAGCGCGAAATTGACCGACGGATCGGCGAAGACGCTGATCGCCGCGTAGGGGATCTGCAGCCGCTCCTGCTGGTTGTTGAAGCTCAAGGTCACGACGAAATGATCCTCCGCCGCTTCCAGCCCATAGAACTGGAACTGCAGAACGATCGTCATCTCGTTCGGGTAGCGCTCGACGAGGTAGGACGGGATGTCCACCCCCGGCGCATGCGTGCGGAAGGTCAGATAAAAATGGTGGTTGCCGGGCAAACCCTGGGCAGCCGCTTCGTTCAGCGCGCGGCGGACGACGCCGCGCAGCGCGTCTTCGACCATCCGGTCGTAGCGCATGTAGTCCTTCGACATGACCGCACTCTAGAACCGTTTCTGCCCACTCGCCACAGAGGCGCAGAACAGATGCCGGTTGTTTGTCGAGAAGTGAGGGGGCTTCTGTTGCCCGGTGCCCCCTCGAACCGCGCTTATCTACTGCTGATTAGGCAGCGACAGCGAAAGGAGCAACGTTATCGTTTGCACCTAGGGTTTTGGCCCGATGACGGCGGAACCATGCCGAGCAAAAACTACGCCTTTACTACGCACGTCGATCCTAGTTCGCCCCCATATTCCACTCAGAAGAGTGGGCCACTTGCGAGAAGTGGTGGAGGCGCCGGGTACCGCCCCCGGGTCCGTAACGCCTATTCCGCGAAGCGTTTATCGCCATAGACGGGCCGAAGCCCGACCCGACGAACATAGGGGTTCGCGGCCGGTTTCGCCACCCCTGCCGACCGTTATTGCACCGGACCGCGGCTTCGGAGATGGTCGGGCCATGCTGCAGTATCACGCGCTTCTCCGGCGCATCCTCGACGAGGGTGTGGCCAAAACCGACCGTACCGGCACCGGCACGCGCTCGGTTTTCGGCCACATGATGCGGTTCGACTTGGGCGAAGGCTTTCCGCTGGTCACGACCAAGAAGCTGCATCTGAAATCGATCATCCACGAATTGCTGTGGTTCCTGCGCGGCGACACCAATGTGCGCCCGCTGCAGGAAGCCGGCGTTCGAATCTGGGACGAATGGGCCGACGAAAACGGCGAGCTCGGACCTGTCTACGGACGGCAATGGCGGTCATGGCCGACGCGCGACGGCAATGCGATCGATCAGATGGCCAACCTGGTTCGTTCGCTGCGCGAAAATCCGGATTCGCGGCGCCATATCGTCAATGCCTGGAATGTCGGCGAGATCGAGAACATGGCGCTGCCGCCATGTCATTTGCTGCATCAATATTGGGTCGCCAACGGCAAGCTGTCCTGCCTGCTCTATCAACGGTCGGGCGATGCGTTTCTCGGCGTGCCGTTCAACATCGCGTCCTACGCGTTGTTGACGATGATGCTGGCGCAGGCGACCGGGCTGCAGGCGGGCGAGTTCGTGCACGTGATCGGCGACGCGCATCTTTACGCCAACCATATCGAACAGGCCGAACTGCAATTGACGCGCGACCCGCGCCCGTTGCCGCGCATGAAGATCAATCCTTCGGTCACCGACTTGTTCGGCTTCACCTACGAAGACTTCACGCTCGAAGCCTACGATCCACACCCGCATATCGCAGCCAAGGTCGCGGTCTGACCGGCATGCGTCTCTCGTTGATCGTGGCGATCGCCGCGAACGGCGTCATCGGCAACAAGGGTGATCTGCCCTGGCCGCGCCTGTCCGCCGATTTGCAGCATTTCAAACGCACGACGATGGGCGCGCCCGTGATCATGGGACGCCGCACGTTTGAATCGATCGGCCGTGCGCTGCCGGGCCGGCGCAACATCGTCGTCACGCGCGACGCAACGCGTCGCTTTGCCGGTTGCGAGACTGCGGGCTCGCTCGACGACGCGCTGGCGAAGGTGGGCGACGTCGCCGAAACGTTCGTGATCGGCGGTGCGGCGCTGTTCGAAGAAGCATTGCCGCGCGCCGACCGGTTGGTGCTGACACGCGTGCAGCAGGCGTATGAAGGCGACGTCTCGTTCCAGCCCGACCTGACATCGTGGCGCGAAGTTTCGCGCAGCGACGTTGCCGCCGCGGACGGTGTGCCCGCTTTGACTTTTTTGGATTACGCACACTGATGGCAACGCGCTTCCCTTTGTCGCTCGCCTTCAAACGCGCGCTGGAATGGCCGCTGGAAAATTGGCGGTCGTTGCTGCCAGCGACCTTGCTGCTGGGCTTGGTTGACGCGGCTTGTTTTGCCGGCGTGCTGGCAGCGGTGAATGTCGACGAAGCGGGGGTGCTGCAACCGCGCGCCGAAGCTGGGCCGTTGTTGCTGGGCGCGTTGTTGATCGCATCCATCGTGGGCTTGGCCTACGGGCTGGGTCTCTATCGTCGTGTCTTGCTGGGCGAGCATCGTCCGGGTCTGTCGTTGTTTGTGCTCGATCGCCGTCTGCTGCGGGCAATCGGTGTCGGCGCGCGTATGTGCGGCATCGGCTTCACGTTGGTGCTGGCGTCGGCGCTGCTGTCGCGGCTGGTCGGCATTCCCGCGTTTTTGCCGACGCTGGTTCTGTTCGCCTATCTGGCGTTGATCGTGCCGCGTTTTCGCTTGGCCTTCGCTGCTGCTGCGCTGGACGAGCCGAACCCGACATTGGGCGAAGCGTGGCGCCGCACGCGCGGTGCCGCGGTCAACGTCGTTGTCGGCGTGGTTTCGATTTATCTCGTGCTGACCGTGGCGCAGTGGATCGTGGCGCTGCTGCCGCTGCTCAACGAAGGCGTGCCCGCTTTTTTGATCGCGGGCCTGTTCGCGGCGCTGCAGAGCTGCGTGTCGGTCGTCTTTCTCGCGCTTGCCTATGACGCACTCGTGCGTGGCGGCGGACCAGAAAGTCACGTCAGCTTGCATTGAGGTTGCGTCCGCGACCCCATATAGAGCCGCAAACACTTTTCAGGGACGCAAAATCCAATGCCGTGGAACGAGCAAAGCGGGACGGCCGGCCGCGGCGGGAAAGAAGGCGGTGGTGGTCCCTGGGGCCCGCCGCCCAGCGGCGGAAGCGGTGGCGGTAGCGGCGGCGGTGGCAGCCCGTGGAGCCGCGGTTCCGGCGGTGGTGGCAACGGCGGTGGCAATGGCGGCGGGCCGCGCCCACCCGATTTTGACGGCCTGTTCCGTCGTGGCCAGGACGGCATGCGTCGGCTGGTGCCGGGCGGTCTCGGTGGCGGTCGCGCCATTCTGCTCGGCGTGCTCGCGCTGCTGCTGATCTGGGCTGCTAGCGGTCTCTATCGCGTCGAGCCGGACGAGCAGGGCGTCGTGCTGCGCTTTGGTAAGTACACGCGCACCGAAGGTCCGGGTCTGCGCTATCACCTACCGTCGCCGATCGAATCCGTGTTCACGCCCAAGACGACGCGCGTCGGACGAATCGAAATTGGCTTCCGTACTGGCGAGGGCGCGGTTGGTCCGCGCCGCTTCGGCACGACTGAAGCGCGCGACGTTCGCGACGTGCCCGACGAAAGCCTGATGCTGACGGGCGATGAAAACATCATCGACATCGACTTCAACGTCTTTTGGTACATCAAGGACGCGCGCCAATATCTGTTCAAGATCCGCGACCCCGAAGGCACGGTGAAGAAAGCGGCCGAAAGCGCGATGCGCGAAGTGATCGGCCGTATCGGCATTCAACCGGCACTGACCGAAGCGCGCGCGCAGATCGAAGCGCAGACGCGTGAATTGCTACAGAAGATGTTGGACAGCTACGAAGCTGGTGTCGAAGTGCAACAGGTGCAGCTGTTGAAAGTCGATCCGCCGGCAACCGTGGTCGACGCGTTCAACGACGTGCAGCGCGCCCGCGCCGACCGCGAGCGGCTGCGCAACGAAGCCGAGACCTATCGCAACGACATCGTGCCGCGCGCACGCGGCGACGCAGAACGCACCCTGCAGGACGCCAACGCCTATCGTGACAAAGTGGTGCAAGACGCGACCGGCGACGCGAAACGCTTCGTCTCGGTCTACGATTCCTATCGCGTGTCGAAAGACGTGACGGCAAAGCGCCTCTACATCGAGACGATGGAAGAAGTGCTGCGCAAAGCCCGCAAGATCGTGATCGATCCGGGTGCCGAAGGAAAACAAGGCGTCGTGCCGGTGCTGCCGCTCGATGCGCTGCGTCCGCCGACGCCGGCACCTGCGCCCGCGCAGGGAGGAGCCCGCTGATGGACACGAAAAGCCGTATCGCGTTGGGGCTCGCTGTCCTCGCCGCCATCGTTGGTCTGCTCGCCGCGTCGAGCTTCTTCATCGTCAACGAAACGCAACAGGCGCTGGTGATCCAGTTCGGCCGGATCGAGCGCGAAGCGCGCGAGCCGGGCCTCTACTGGAAATTGCCGCTGGTGCAGACCGTGGCGCGCTACGACAAACGCGTGCTCGACGTCGACCCGCCGAGCGAGCGCGTCATTCTCGCCGACCAGAAGCGTCTCGTGGTCGACGTCTTCGCGCGCTACCGCATCGTCGATCCCACCCGTTTCTATCAGGCGATCGGCACCGAGTCGGCCGTCGAGGGTCGGTTGGGGTCGGTTCTGTCGGCTTCGTTACGGCGTGTACTGGGCGGCGTCGCGTTGCAGGCGCTGTTGTCGAACGAACGCGCCGGTGTGATGCAGCGGATCAAGGAACAGGTCGAGGCCGAAGCGACCTCGTTCGGCATCCGTATCGTCGACGTGCGTATTCGCCGTGCCGATCTACCCGACGAAACCAGCCAGGCGATCTATGCGCGGATGAAGTCGGAGCGCGAACGCGAAGCGGCCGAATTCCGCGCGCAGGGTTTCGAACAGGCGCAGCAGATCAAGGGTAAGGCCGATCGCGAACGGACTGCGATCCTGGCCGAGGCCGAACGTGACTCGCAGATCCTGCGCGGTCAGGGCGACGCCGAAGCGATCAAGATCTACGCCGACGCGTTCGGGCGCGATCCGGAATTCTACGGCTTCTACCGGTCGTTGCAGGCCTATCGGCGTGCGCTCGGCAACGAAGACGCAACCTTGGTGTTGAGCCCCTCGAGCGAATTTTTTCGTTACATGCAGCGTTCGTTGGGGCCGGCGCGCTGATGCGTGATCTCGTCACGGGGATCGGCATCGCGCTGGTGTTGGAAGGCGTCCTGTACGCAGCATTTCCGCTCGCTATGCGGCGTGCGATTGCAATGGCGCTGTCGATGCCGGCCAATCAGGTCCGCGCCGGCGCGCTATTTCTGGCAGCGGCAGGCGTTGCCGTCGTAGCCTTGGCCCGGCACGGCCTTGGTTGAACCATTTTTGGCGGCTCCCTATGTGGACTCCCGCCTTCGTCTTTCTGTCTTCGCGAAAGGTTTCTCGATGCAGTCCGCGGTGATCGTTCCCGCAAATCGCGCCCGGCGCGGCCTGATGGCCGTCGCGGCGCTCGCTTTCCTCGCCACCGCTACCGTACCGGCTCCCGCCGCGGCCCAGCGTGCGCCCGACAGTTTCGCCGACCTGGCCGAAAAACTGTCGCCGGCCGTGGTCAACATCTCGACCACCTCGACGCCCAAGGCACAGGGCCAGGGTCCCCAGGGCGGTGAAGAAGGTGCGCCGGCGCCACGCCGCCGCGCACCGCAGCAGCAGCCGGGCCAGCGCGGCGATCAGCAAAGCCCGTTCCCGCCGGGTTCGCCGTTCGATGAGTTCTTCAAAGACTTCTTCGAGCGCGGTCCGAACCCGACGCCGCGTCGCGTTGCGTCGCTGGGCTCGGGCTTCATCATCGACGCCGCCAAGGGCTACGTGATCACCAACAATCACGTGATCGACGGCGCCGACGAAATCAAAGTCACGCTGCACAACAACAAGACGCTGACCGCCAAGCTGGTCGGCAAAGACGAACGTGCCGACGTCGCCGTGCTGCAAGTGCCGGCCGACAAGGAACTGGTCGCGCTCAACTGGGGCAACTCGGACACGATGCGCGTTGGCGACTGGGTCGTCGCAGTCGGCAATCCGTTCGGCCTCGGCGGTTCGGTGACGGCCGGCATCGTGTCGGCGCGCGCACGCGGCCTGCCGGGTGCGGCCTATGACGACTTCATTCAGACCGATGCGTCGATCAACAAGGGCAATTCCGGTGGACCGTTGGTGAACCTCAAAGGCGAGGTCATCGGCATCAACACCGCGATCTATTCGCCCACCGGCGGTTCGGTTGGCATTGGCTTCGCGCAGTCGACCACGATCGTGAAGCCGGTCGTCGATCAGATCATTCAGTACGGCAAGGCCAAGCGCGGTTGGCTTGGCGTGCGCGTGCAGTCGATCCAAGACGACATGACCGAAAGCCTGGGTCTGAAACAGACGCGCGGTGCGCTGGTCGCCAGCGTGCAGCCGAATTCGCCGGCCGCGGCCGCGGGCATTCAGCCGCGTGACGTGATCACCGAATTCGACGGCAAGGACGTCACCGACAATGCGCGCCTGCCGCGTCTGGTCGCTGCGGCCCAGATCGACAAGTCGGTGGCGGTGAAGGTGCTGCGCGACGGCAAGGAAAAGACGATCCAGGTGAAGGTCGCCGAAATGCCGGCCGACATCGACGTTGCCGACGCCAACGAACGTGAAGGCAAGCCGGCGCCGGCGAAGAACGCCGAACCGATCGAACAGCTTGGTCTTAGCGTCGCATCGCTGACGCCGGAACTGCGCCGCCAGTATCAGCTGAGCGAACAGTCCAACGGCGTGGTGATTACGTCGGTGAAGTCGGGCAGTGCGGCGGAAGAAAAAGGCATGCGTCCTGGCGACGTGCTGGTCGAAGTCGACCAGGGTCAGGTGGCGTCGCCCAAAGACGTCCAGGCGCGCATCGAGCAGGCGCGTCAGTCCGGCAAAAAGTCGGTGCTGATGCTACGCGAGCGCGGTGGCGACCAGGGCTACATCGCGGTTCCGCTGGCAGCGAAAGCCAAGGGCTGATCGCTTCCAACATCGAACCGGAAACGGCGCTCTTCGGAGCGCCGTTTTCGCTTCAGGGCGTGATGATTTCCGCCGCGCGGAATCCCTGCGCGTAGAGCAAGCCGCTGAGATCGGCGTAATCGAGCCGCGCGCGTGCTGCCGTGCGCACCGCCGGCTTGGCGTGATAGGCGACGCCGAGCCCAGCCGCGAGCAGCATCGGCAGATCGTTGGCGCCGTCGCCGACCGACAAGGTCGCTGCCAGCGGCACTTGCAGACGCGCCGCGGTTTCTTTCAGCACGCGAAGCTTGTCGTCCTTGTCGCGCACCGGCTCGCGCACTGTGCCGGTAAGTTTCCCGGCGCCGAGTTCGAGCACGTTGGCGTGGATCTCGTGAAACCCGATCGTTGCGGCGACCGGTTCGGCAAAGCGCGTGAAGCCACCCGACACCAACACGCAATGCGCGCCCGCTTCGCGCATCGTCGCCAGCAGCGACGCGGCGCCACCATGCAGGGTGATGCGTTTGGCGACTTCGTCGAGCGACGCTTCGGGCAGGTCTTTCAGCAGCGCGACGCGTTCGATCAGCGCGGCACGGAAATCGAGCTCGCCGTTCATCGCACGCGCCGTGATGTCAGCGATGCGGTCGCGCAAACCGACCAACTCGGCCAGCTCATCCAGCATTTCCTGGCCGATGATCGTCGACTCAAGATCGGCGAGCAGCAGGCGCTTGCGGCGGTCGGCGGTCGGTTGCGCGATGACGTCGATCGGGTCATTGCCGATCGCGCGACGCAGCGCGGAGTCGGCCTGGTCGGGATCAGCATCCGCGAACGGAAGATCGATCGCGCGATCGTCGTGCAGCACGTCGGGCGCGCCGGGTTCGGCGCCCAAACTTGCCAGCGCGTCGCGCGCATTGGCGACGGTCGCGGCCAAGGCGCCCGGCTCCAGCGACGGTCCCGCGATCAATGTGGCGACGTAGTCCATGCGACTCCCCGAAACGGCGCGCCTGCCTAGCACGGCGACGGAAAAACGCCGCCCAAAAGCCTGATTGACCCTGCCCGGAGTCCTCTGTAGCCTCGAATTGATAATCATTTGCAACAAGGCAGGCGCTCTATGCTCGAGTCCGATGGCGAGTTCGGGGATCTTTGCCGCCTTTATTGGGGCGCCACGGGACCGTATCCGCATCTGACGCGCGCGCGGCTGCTGGAGCTCGCGGCCGAATTGGCCGGCGAAGGCGATTCGCGGTGCTGGCAGAACCTGCTGGACGAAATCGGCCGGCGATTCGGCGGGCACGAACGACGCGGTCGCTTGGTCGTCACCGACGAACTGGGCTGCGTGCATCTGCTACCGCGCCATCTGGCGCCGTCCCCAAAGAAACGCGCCGCGCACTAATTCTTCTCGTTCCTTGCCGCTTCGAGGGGTGTTCGTGACGCGTGCGGCTCCCTAGACTCCCGCGCCATGCAAGACTCGGTCGCCCGCCGCCGCCGCCGTAAGACCAAAATTGTCGCGACGCTGGGACCTGCCAGCTCGACACGCGACAAGATCGCCGCGCTGGTCGAAGCCGGCGTCGACGTCTTCCGGCTGAATTTCAGTCACGGCACCCACGAGGATCACGCCGCGCGTGTCGAATCGATTCGCTCGATCGAAGAAGAGATCGGACGGCCGATTGCGATCCTCGCCGACCTGCAAGGTCCGAAGCTGCGCATCGGGACATTCGAATCCGGCTCGGTCTCGTTGGTCGCGGGCCAGGCGTTTCGTCTGGATATGAATCCGGCACCGGGCGACGCGACGCGCGTGCACCTGCCGCACCAGGAATTGATCGACGCGATTACGCCGGGCTCGGACGTGTTGCTCGATGACGGTCGCGTGCGGTTGCGCGTGACGGCGCAGCACAAGGACGCGCTCGACACGGTTGTGGTTGCCGGCGCGCAGCTGTCGAACCGCAAGGGCGTCAACGTGCCGGAAATCGTGCTGCCGCTGTCGGCGCTGACAGAAAAAGATCGCCGCGATCTGCAGGCCGCGTTGGAATTCGGCGTCGACTGGGTGGCGCTGTCCTTCGTGCAGCGTCCCGACGACGTGGCCGAGGCGCGCCGCCTGATCGAAGGCCGCGCCGCGATTATCGTGAAGCTCGAAAAGCCGCAGGCCCTCGATCACCTCGAACAGCTGATCGAAATGTCGGACGGCGTGATGGTTGCGCGCGGCGATCTCGGCGTCGAAATGCCGGCCGAAGACGTTCCGGTGTTGCAGCGCCGGATCATCGCCGCGGTGCGCCGCGCCGGCAAACCGGTGATCGTCGCAACGCAGATGCTGGAATCGATGATCTCGGCGCCGACGCCGACGCGCGCCGAAGCAAGCGACGTCGCGACGGCGGTCTATGAAGGCACCGACGCGGTCATGCTGTCGGCCGAAACTGCATCAGGCGACTATCCGCTTGAAGCAGTCGGCATCATGGATCGCATCGCCGCACGCGTCGAAAGCGATCCGGCCTATCGTTCGATCATGGACGCCGATCATCCGGCGCCGGAAAAAACTGCAGCCGATGCGATCACGCGCGCTGCGACCGACATCGCAACCACGATCGGCGCGGCTGCAATCGCGACCTACACCACGTCGGGTTCGACGGCGCTGCGCTGCGTGCGCGAGCGGCCGAGCGTGCCGATCCTGTGTCTCACGTCAAAGCTGGCGACGGCACGACGGCTGGTTTTGTCCTACGGCGTTGAACCGATCCGCACTGCGGAAATCGACAGTTTCGCCGCCATGGTCCAAGACGCATGCCGTTGGGCAATCGGACGTGGCTACGCAAAAACCGGCGAGCGTCTGGTGATTACCGCGGGCGTTCCGTTCGGCACGCCGGGCAACACGAATATATTACGCATCGCGTGGGTGGGAGACCGCTAAATCTCTTCACACGTCCTTCACAAGAGCAGCTGACCGTGCATCATTGGATTGCTGCTCTGAGGATCGTGTGACGCAACAACTCGAAAACGCCGCCGAAGTCGTACAGCGTGTCGCCTCGATTGCGGGCGAACTTGGAATTGAAGTCGCCGATGTCGTCGGCAATGTCGAAGACGTCACCAAGCGCGTCGACGAACAAGCAGTCTCTGCACAAGAGCTGCGCCGCGTTTCTGCCGATCTTGCCGATCGCAATCGCGAAGTCGCCAAACTGGCTGCTACGGCGACGGAAACTGCCGCCGCGGCGGTGCGAACCGCAAGCGATTCACGTGAATCGATGCGCCATGCGATGGTCGATATCGGGGCGCTGGTCAGTGCGGTGCAGGCGATTGAATCGCAACTCTCGACCTTGGCAAGCTCGCTCGATCGCGTCGGAAAAGTTGCGCGCGGCATCGATGCAATTGCGCGCCAGACAAATCTGCTGGCGCTGAATGCGACCATCGAAGCGGCACGCGCTGGCGCAGCTGGTAAAGGCTTCGCCGTCGTCGCTTCCGAAGTGAAGGCGTTGGCAAAAAACACCAGCGATGCGACGGCGGAAATCGACGCGACGCTCAAAGAGCTCGCCGACAACACCAAGCGTCTGATGGCCGACGGTGCGACTGGCGTCGAAAAGGCCGCGACCGTGCGCGCGGGGACCGAGGGGTTTGGTCACGCGATCGATGCGATCGCCGACGCGCTGACCAAAGTCGACCGCGATTCGACCGTGATCGCATCGCAGGCCAACCAGATCGAAGACAATTGCGCGGCGCTGCTCGAAGGCATGACCGAGTTTACGTCCGGCTTCGAACACTCGGCCGGCGCATTGCGCGAAGCGCGCGGCCGGTTGGGCGGATTGCTGCAACGCGCCGAGTCCTTGATCGAAGCGACGGCCTTGTCGGGCGCAGAGACGATCGACACGCCGTTCGTGCGCTATGTCACTGATCTCGCAAACCAGATCTCGACGCTGTTCGATGACGCGATCGCGCGCGGCGAAATTTCGGCCGCCGATCTGTTCGACGAAACATATCAGCCCATCGCGGGTACCAACCCGCAGCAGTTGAAGACGCGCTTCACCGATTTCACCGATCGTCATCTGCCGCACGTGCAAGAGCCGGCGCTGGCGTTCGATCCGCGCGTGGTGTTTTGCGCATCGGTCGATCGCAACGGATACCTGCCGACGCACAACAAGAAATTCTCGCAACCGCACGGGACCGACCCGGCGTGGAACACCGCCAACGGCCGCAACCGCCGCATCTTCGACGATCGGGTCGGGTTGGCAGCAGGCCGGTCGACCAAGCCCTTCCTGGTGCAGAGCTACCGGCGCGACATGGGCGGCGGGCAGTTCGCGATGATGAAGGACGTCTCAGCCCCGATCCGGGTGCAGGGGCGGCATTGGGGCGGGCTGCGCCTGGCCTACCGGGTGGATCGCTAAAAGCGGGGCTGTAGAAACGCGGAACGGGCCGGCCTCGATCGAGACCGGCCCGTTTCCGGGGAAAACAAATGCGGACCCGAAGGCCCGCAGGTTCTCAGCCCTGGCGGGCCTTGAAGCGCGGGTTCTGCTTGTTGATGACGTAGACGCGGCCCTTGCGACGGACAACGCGGCAAGCCTTGTGGCGGGTCTTCAGCGTCTTCAGCGAACTAACGATCTTCACGGCACGGCTCCTTAAGAAGGCGCGGAACCTACCGACGGGTCTCCGCCGGGTCAAGCGACTTAGCCGGGCTTGAGCGCGTGGAATCGGTAGAGTTTCAGCCCTTTCATCAAGGCCTCGGCCCGTTTTCCCCACAATTTGACCTCAGACGTCACGGCGTCGCGGGTCTCGTCGTTGAGCTCGTGGCTTTCCAGGTGCTTTTGCAGGATCGACAGGGCGCTGGCGATGAAGCCGATCTGGCGGGCCGTCGAGTCTTCGGCGATGCGCACGTCCAGCTTCATCTTGGCAAAGGTCTCTTTGGCCTCGTCGATCGACCAGGGGAACGGCTCGACCGGCTCCACGTCGCTCCAGCTACGCAGGCCCGGCAGCACGTCCTGGCTGGTGACGACATAGTCGATCAGCAGCATCTGCCCGCCCGGCTTCAGCGAGTCGTTGATCTTGCGGAACAGCGCGCCTTTGTCGGCGACCGTGAACAACGTCTCCTTGGCGAAGATGACGTCGTAGCGACGGTCCATCGCAAAATTGTTGGGATCGTAGTGGCTGATCGGCGCCTGCTTCTGCAGGTTGGCCTTCTTCGAATACTCCATCCCGTATTCGGCCAGCATTGGATTGGCTTCCAGGCCAGTGATCCAAGCGCCGTACGAGCGGTGCATCGTGCGCGACAGGCCGCCCAGGCCGGCGGACATGTCCAACACGCTCATCGTGTTGTTGATGCCGAGCGGTTTGACCAGGCTTTCGGTGTATTCCTTGCCGCCCGGCGTCGTCAGGCCTTCGCCCCACATCTTTTCGGCGACCTGAATGCGGGTCGCCGTCCAGAGCGGCTTGCCGAACCGGTCCAGCGCGCCGGCCGCTTTGTTCGACGGGCTGGCAGGACCTTCCTCGATCACCCCGGCGGCCTCGGCCTCGGCCTTTTCGCGCGCCTTGAGAGCGGATAGATCGTAGCCCTCCCACCACGCTACCAACCGATTTCGCATGGTAAGGCGAAACGGCTTCGGCGCGGCCGTTTCGGACTGGTCTGGTTCGTCGGTGGGATTTGTCATGGGATTCTGCGAGCGATGCTCGCGGTGCTTCCTTAATCGCGCGTAAAAGATGTGGTCATGGCCAAGCATCGTATCGTTGAAGTCGGCGGACTCGAAATCGCAAATGACAAGAATCTGGTCCTTATCGCCGGACCGTGCGTGCTCGAAAGTCGTGCGCACGCGCTGGAAACCGCGCAGGCGGTAAAGGAAATCGCCGGCCGGGCTGGCGTGGGCCTGATCTACAAGACGTCATTCGACAAAGCGAATCGGACGTCGAATGCCAGCGCGCGCGGCATGGGCATGGCGAACGCGCTGCCCATCTTCGCGGAGATCCGCGAAACATTCGGCGTTCCGGTTCTGACCGACGTGCACGAGCCGTCGCATTGCGCTGCGGTCGCCGAAGCGGTCGATGTGCTGCAGATCCCCGCCTTCTTGTCGCGGCAAACCGACTTGCTCGTCGCCGCCGCTGAAACCGGCCGCGCGATCAACATCAAGAAGGGACAATTCCTGGCGCCGTGGGACATGGCGAACGTTGCCAAGAAATGCAGCGACGCCGGCAATGATCGTCTGCTGCTGTGCGAGCGCGGCGCATCCTTTGGCTACAACACCTTGGTTAGCGACATGCGTTCGCTGCCCATCATGGCGAAGACGGGCTATCCGATCGTCTTCGACGCAACGCATTCGGTGCAGCAGCCCGGTGGTCAAGGAACGACCAGCGGCGGTCAGCGCGAATTCGTTCCGGTTCTGGCGCGGGCCGCGATTGCGATCGGCGTCGCGGCAGTCTTCATCGAGACCCATCAGGATCCAGATCACGCACCGTCGGACGGCCCCAACATGGTGCGGTTGGATCGCTTGGAAGCGCTGCTGAAGATGCTTGTCGCATTCGACAAGCTGGCGAAAGCAAATCCGGTCAGCCTCGACAGCTGATCAGTTCAGGCGAAACGAAACCGGCAACAGTAGGTCGAACGGACCGGCGCCAAGCATAGCGGGCGCTGCCGGCAGCGGTTGTGCGCGCGCTGCAAGCGTCGACGCTTCTTCGTCCAGCATCTCGCTGCCGGCGCTGCGTTCGAGTTGCGCCGACAGAACATTGCCGTTGCGATCGACGCGCACGCGCACGATCGCAACACCCTGCAGACCGCGCGACTTGGCAGCGCGCGGATAGCGTTTGCTGTGTTCGAGTTGCGCGGCGATCGATGCAATCCACGCTTCGCGTTCGCTAGCGGCTGCGGGTGCAGACGGCGCTGCGGCCGGCGTTGGCGTTGCAGCTGATTCCGTGCGCGGCGCAGATGGCATTGCGGTGCGTGCAAGCGGGCTTGGCCATGGCGACAGGACCGGCGCTGGCATCGGCAATTGCGGTGCGGTTTCGGTGATTTGGGTCAAGGTCGGCACGCGCGGCGGCAGCGCTTTAGGCTGCGGCGGCGCCATCAATTCGACCGCAAGCGTGTCGACCGGAATTTCCGTTGCCTGTTTGGGCTGCAGGAAAAACAGCGCGGCGACGCCGACATGCGCGACGAGCGCGATCAAATACGCCGTGTGCCGGTTGGCGCGCGCCGGCGGCGGCGTAACGACTATCGAATTCTGCACCAGCCGCAAGGCCGGTCGCGCCGCCGCCGGCGCCGGCGGCAGAATTGCGACGGGCTGCAGCTTGCGCGCCGGCATGGTCATGACGAGGTCGCCAATGCGGCGCGGACGCGTTCGTCCGTGGCGCGACGCGCGCGCCGACGCAACAGCCACATCGAGATGCCGGTGATCGCGAAGAGCGGCGGCAGCAAGCCCGAGATGAAGACCGCAGCCTGCCAGATCGGTCCCAAACCACGGCCGGCATGAATCGCGCGTTGCCACGCTTGGACGATGCGGCCGGTCGATTGCTGGTTGGGGTCGCGCACATCCAGAACGCGCGCGGTGAAGGGATCGACGAAGACGCTGATGGTCGGTGCGCCTTCTTTGTCGCCGGCGCGCGCAAGTTGCACGCGAACCGGCTGATCGCGGCGCGCAGCGGGACCGACCAGACGAATAATATCGCTGCCGACAACCGCGCGCGCAGCCTCGATGCTGGCGTCGAGCGGCAACATCGTCGCGTCACGCGCCGCTTCGACTTTCGGTGGCGGTGCGTTTGTCGGCGCACCGCCAAACACGGTGCCCAGCGTTTCCGGGAACACGATGTAGGTGCCGCTGAAGCTGACGATGATGAAGACGAGCAGGCTCCAGATGCCGACGGCGCCGTGCAGTTCGCGATGCAGACGCTGGCCGCGCGCTTTGCTCGACACTTTGAATGCAGCGGCCCAGCGACCCGGACGCGGCCACCACATCACGACGCCCGACACACCGAGAAACAACATCGCCACGCCGAACCAGCCGACGATTTCACGGCCGGTGCGGTCGCGCATGCCCAGGCTGCCGTGCATCACATGCACGGTGCGCATCCAACCTGCGCCGGTGTTCTGCATGCCAAGCACGGTCGCGTTGGTCGGATCGACGAAGATGACGGCGCCGACCGGCGGACCACCGCGACCCACCTGACCGAAGCGCACGCGCGCGACGTCGCCCGGCACTTGCGGCGGCGTATAGGCGACCGGGATCAGGCTGGCGTCGGTGTTGGCTGTTTTGGCGGCTGCGATCTGCGCTTCAACCGGCACGAACGCGACGTTGCTGCGCGCGATCTGCGGTGGCGAGTCGCCGAACAGCGCTTCGATATCGTGGTCGTACACGAGCAGGGCGCCGGTGATGCCCAGCAGCACCAAGGGCAGGCAGAGCGCGATCCCGGTCCAAAGATGGATTGTCGCCAGGAGCGGCCGGACACGGATTTTCACAGCAGGACCTCGAACAGGCGCGAATGCGAACCGTTCTTACCAGCCGTTACGCTAGATGCAAGTGATTATCGTCTGCGCCGTATGGGCAGACCCACGGACTACATCACGCCGGCGCGCAGCAGGTCGTGGATATGCAGGATTCCGACAGGCACGCCCTGCTCGACCACGAACAGGCTGGTGATCGGCCTGCGGTCGCCGGGCGCCATCAGGCCCAGCGCTTCCGACGCGAGATGGTCGGGGCCGATCGTGCGCGGCGCCGCGGTCATCACGTCTTGTACGCGCTCGGTGGTGAGCGACGGGCTCATATGCCGGCGCAAATCGCCGTCGGTCACGATGCCGATCAAACGTTTCGACGGATCGGTGACGCCGACACAGCCAAAGCCGCTGCGCGTCATCGTCACGATTGCTTCCGACATTTTCGTATCGGGCGTTGTGAGCGGCAATTCATCGGGCCCGTGCATCAAATCGCGCACGCGCACCAGCACCCGGCCGAGCTTGCCGCCGGGATGGAAGGTGTGAAATTCCGCTTCGGTAAAGCCGCGTTTTTCCAACAGCGCCGTGGCCAACGCGTCGCCCAGCGCAAGCATCATTGTCGTTGATGTCGTTGGCGCCAGCCCCATCGGACAGGCTTCCGGCGCGTCCGGCAGCAACAGCGCAATTTCCGCCGCTGCGGCGAGCGAAGATTCACCGCGCCCGGTAATTGCGACCAACGGAATGGCAAATCGTTTGGCGTAATCGACGATCGAAACCAGCTCGCTGGTTTCGCCCGAGTTGGACAAAGCCAGCACCGCATCGTCGCGCGTGATCATGCCCAGGTCGCCATGGCTTGCTTCGCCCGGGTGAACGAACATCGACGGCGTGCCGGTCGATGCGAAGGTCGCGGCGATCTTGCGGGCGATATGGCCCGACTTGCCCATGCCGCTGACAACGACGCGGCCCTTCAACGCGAAGAAGCGATCGACCGCGGCGACGAAGCGATCGTCGAGCGTGTCGGCCAACAGGCGCAGTGCATCGGACTCGGTGGCGAGCGTGCGGCGGGCGACGGCGAGCGGATCCATGGTGGCGCGTTCTACGCGCCGAACCCCTACTTTGGTAAGAGCCGCACTTTCATGGGGCCAGGACATTGATCGTAGGGGCCGGTTCGAGTCGAATGGCGGCCTTGTCGGTCTCGGGAGTTTTCCATGCGCGTCGTCTTGCTCGGTCTCGTCCTTCTCCTGGCGGCCTGCGCCGATCGAGCCGCCCCGCGTTCGGCGGCCGGCCCGCTGGTTCCGACCTATTCCGTCTTCTTCGAACCCGACCAAACGACCCTCTCCAAAGAGGCCAAGGCGGTGGTGGCTGATGTCGCCGCCAAGATCAAAGCGACCGGCCCCTCGACGATCCTGGTCGAAGGCTTCGCCTCGAAGCCCGGTGTCACAGCCAAGAACCAGCAGATCAGCCGGCAGCGGGTCGACGCGGTGGTGAAGGCGCTGGCGGACGCGGGCGTCTCGCCTGCCGACATGCTGAAAGTTGCAAAAGGCGAAAAAACCGCGGGCCTGGACCCGACCGGGACGACCGGCGACCGCCGGGTCGAGATAACTTTGCAATCTGCACGCTGACCATGCGGCCCCTGCTTCTGGCGTTGGCGGTGCTTTTGGCCGCCGCGCCGGCGCGCGCCGAGCGCATCGTTTTCGCAATGGATTGGAAGGCGCAGCCCGAACAAGGCGGCTTCTTTCAAGCGCTCGCCGCGGGTCTCTACAAAGCACGCGGACTCGACGTTGAAATTCGCAGCGGCGGTCCTGGACTCGACAATCAACAATTGATGGCTGCGGGCGCCGTCGACATGGCGCTTGGTTCGAACGTGTTCTTTGCGTTCAACCTCGTCAAAGCCGGCGCGCCTATCGTCGCCGTCATGGCGAGTCTGCAAAAAGATCCGCAAGTGTTGATGGCGCATCCCGACGATGCAGCGCAGACGCTCGCTGATTTGAAAGACCGTCCGATCCTGCTGTCCGACAGTTCGATCAACACGATGTTCGTCTGGTTGAAGTCGACCTACGGCTTCAACGACAAACAGATCCGCAAATATACCGGCAATCCGGCGCCGTTCCTTGTCGACCCGCGCGGCATCCAGCAAGGCTACGTATCGAGCGAGCCGTTCCAGATTCAGCGCGTTGCCGGCTGGACGCCGAAAACATGGCTGCTCGCGGACCACGGCTATCAAGGCTACGCAGCCTTGGTGCTGGTGCGCCGCGACTGGATCGAAACAAAACGCAATGTGGTTCAGGCTTTCGTCGATGCGACGATCGAAGGCTGGAAACAATATCTCGCCAGTGACGAGACACCTGGCGACGCGATGATCCGCACGCGCAATCCCGACATCAGCAACGAGCTGATTGTCTTCGCCAAGCAGAAGATGCGCGAGCATCAGATCGTCGGCAGCGGTGCAACGGTCGGCACCATGACCGAAGCGCGTTGGCAAGCGATGTTCGACGTTGCGGCGGGGCAGGGCGTCTATGCGCGCGACCTCGACTGGAAGCGCGCCTTCACGCTCGAGTTCTTGCCGCACTGACATGCTGTCGCTGCGCGACGTTGCTCTGACCTATCGCAATGGCGTGCGCGCGCTTGATGGCGTTTCGCTCGATGTTGCCGACGGTGCGTTCGTTGCCCTGCTTGGACCGTCGGGCTGCGGCAAGAGCACGTTGTTGCGCCTGATCGCGGGCCTGGAAAAGCCGTCGCGCGGATCTGTGTCCGGTGCGGAAAACACCAGTGTTGGCTTTGTTTTCCAAGATCCGACGTTGATGCCGTGGGCTGACGCGCTGACCAATGCGCGTCTAGCACTCGATCTTGCACATATGCCGCGACTGGAAGCCGACGCGCGTGCCCGCGACGCGTTGCATGCGGTTGGTCTGCGCGGGTTCGAGACCGCATTGCCGGCGGAATTGTCGGGCGGCATGCGCATGCGGGTTTCGCTGGCGCGCGCGCTGGCGCCGGAACCGCGCTTACTGTTGCTGGACGAGCCATTTGCCGCACTGGACGAGATCACGCGCTTCAAACTCAACGACGATCTGCGCACGATCTGGATGCAGCGGAAATGCACGGTGCTGTTCGTCACGCACAGCGTGTTCGAAAGCGCTTATCTGGCGACGCGCGTTGCGGTGATGACGGCGCGTCCAGGCCGCATCGCATCGCAGCGCGACGTCGATCTGCCTGCGTCGCGCAGCGTCGCGACCCGCACGGAACCAGCCTATGCCGCGCTAGCGCGCGCCTTGTCGGGTGATCTCGAACAAGCGACTGCGCAATGAGCCGCGTCGAGATAATCGTATGGCCGTGTCTGGTCGGCGTTCTGTTGCTGGCGCTGTGGGAAATCGCGGTGCGCATGTTGGACGTACCGTCGTTCGTTTTGCCGCCGCCGAGTGCGATCGCAGTGGCGTTGGTGAAGGACGGGCCCAGCCTGCTCTTGTCACTGATTGAAACATTGAAGCTGACGATCGCCGCGTTTGCGGCCAGCTGCGTCAGCGGTTTGCTGTTGGCGATTCTGTTCACGCGCGATCGTCGCATCGAAGCCGCGCTGCGGCCGTGGGCTGTCGTGTTGCAAGTCACGCCCATTGTCGCGATTGCGCCGATGGTCGTGATTTGGGTCGGGATCGATCACGTCGAGCGTGCTGTGTTCGTGCTCGCGACGATCGTTGGCTTTTTTCCAATCCTTGCGAATGCGAGTTTCGGTTTGCGGGACGTCGATCCAGGCCTGTCAGATTTGTTTCGCCTGTACCGCGCGAATCGTTGGCAGCGACTGTTTCGACTCGAGTTGCCGGCGGCATTGCCGGCGATTCTCGCCGGCGCGCGGATCAGCGCCGGCCTGGCGCTGATCGGAACGGTCGTCGCCGAATTTTCCGCCGGATCGGGCGAAGCAACCGGACTCGCGTGGCGCATCGCGGAAAGTGGCGCACGTCTTGAAATCGCGAGGTTGTTCGCTGCGCTACTGCTGCTCGCCTTCGCCGGGATTGGATTGAACTTTTTGCTCGCCTGGGTGGAGAAGTATGTACGCTCGCAGCGTCATCTGGACGCTCGTTCCGGCTGAGACCTATAAGCGGTACGAGCAGAGAGGGGCGCGTCGCAAAAAGCAGCGACGCGAGTAAGGAGTGAGATGTCGCTGAAGAGCATCACGGACGTGATGGCGCGCGAATACCGCATCCCCGCGTCGCGCATGTATCAGATGATCCAGTTCTACCATCAGCTCCTGGCGGAAGACCTGAAGATCGACGGCAAGGTTCGCCTGCCGCATCTTGGCGTTTTGAAGACGAAAGAGCGCAAGGCGCGTGAGGGGACGAACCCCGCGACCGGCAAGAAGGTCTACATCAAAGAGCGCAAAGCCGTCGGCTTCCGCCCCGCGAAAGACCTGCTCCGCTTCATCAACGACCTGGAAAAAGAAGAGAAGGAATGAGGCTTTTCGGGCTGCAAATCGGCCCGAAACGTCGCGTTTCGCGAAACGCCTCCGGGTGAACTGGACGCAGGCTGCGAAATCTCGAGCCGCGTTCGATGCTAGTATATAACGGCGAGTTGGAAACAAGCCCGTAATTCTGGACGTTTTTCCGGGGACGCGGGGCTACATGCGGACTCGGCCAAAGATTGTTTTTTGGCCTGTGCCTTGCACTTCTCCGCATCAAAGGCATTGAGAACAAAGGGCAATCCATGGCCAACCGGGTCAAGACCTACACCGTGAACTTCACCGTCGCCGGCCGGAAGAGCACGCGGGTGAAGAAGATCCTGGCGGATCTCGGCGCCGAACAGATCAAGGTCCAGGCTCGCCCGTTCGGCCATATCGCGCTGGCGCGCGAATCCGAAGATCCCAAGACTCGTGCTGTGCTGCTGCAGGAAGCGGCGTCGGGTGAATTGTCGCTGCTCGAAGCGCGCGTCCTCGGCCTGCTTGCGTCGACCGACACCGCCAGCTTCCACACGCTGCAGAAAGTTGTCGGCTCGGCGGTCGAGGTTGGCGCAGCGCTGAAGCGTCTCGCCGGCTTGGGACTCGTCGAACGCGTGAAGCTCGGCGTGTATCGCCGCGTGCATGTCGACACGCTGGTCGACGAGATCGGTGGCCGCAACGCGAAGAAGCTGCGCGAAAGCGTTGCGCGTTCGGTCGGTCAGACCGAAGAAAAAGCGCGTGAGGTTTGGGAAAAACTGTCGCCGCGCGATGCGCGCCTGCTGTCGTCGATTCCGCCGAAAGGCCCGTGTTTCGCGACGGATGCGTGCGCGCTGGCCGGCATCAAAGCATCGCGTTCGAGCTTCATCGAGCGGCTGAAGCTCAAGGGCCTCATTCGCGCGTTCGGCCCGCCGCGCACGCAACATATCGAACTGACCGACGCGGGCGCCAAACACCCGCAATATGAAGCGCGCGCCAAGAAGGCGCCGGTCGATTTCGGCATCGATCGTCATCCGCAATTGGCGCTCGATGCCTTGATGATCATGGCGGGCCTGCAAGAGGCAGTCGCAGTCGAGGTCAACGCCGTCTACAAGCGCCTGCGCCCGGAAGATCGCGGCGGTGCCGTGAAAATGGCTTATCTCGAAAAACAGGGCTGGGTGCGGCAGGTGAAGCAGCCCGGCAGCGCCCGGCCGATTTATCAGCTGACCAAGGTCGGTGCCGAGTTCGCGTCGCGCACCGAAACCGATCTTCCCAGCGCCTACGGCATTCGCCGCCTGTTACAGCAGGCGTTGGATATCGGCGCGACGGCTGGGCCACGAGCCTCGGCGGGCGTTCCCGCAACCATCTAAAATCACGGCGGACTTACGCTTTATTCACGGGCATGGCTGCACAACAGCGCCATGCCCGTTTTTGCTACCCAGAACGAACCGCGCCAAAGCGCGATCGACGCCGCGAGCCTCACGGGCCCATTCCGCGATTTCTACGATTACTGGCGCTCCAAGCGCGCCGACCGACCGGTGCCGCTGCGTGCCGACCTTGCCGTGCTGGCCGACCTGCCACGCCTGGCGCCGCAGATGGTCGTGGTCGAGGCACTCTCGGATGGCGGCTTCCGGTTTCGGCTTGTCGGTTCGGCGCTGGTGAAGACGATGCGCCGCGATCTGACCAACCGTCGGATCGACGCCAGCGTGTATGGCGACGGCGCTGCTGGGATCGTCGCAGCGCTGCGCTCGGTGATCAGCAGCGGCACGCCGTGGGTCAACCGTCACAAGGTCGGTTGGGACGGTGCTGCGGCCAGCGCCGCCGAAATGCTGATCTGCCCGGTTTCGACCGATGGCAGGGCGATCGACCAGGTGGTCGGTTTGACCCGGTTCAGCCCGGCCGCGGGCATGGGCGCACGCCGCACTGCCGGTGTCGGCCTCGAAGAGTCGCTCCAGGTCCGCGACTGACCGCCGCGGCGATACACGCCGCTACCTTTCCAGGTTTGGTATCTGACCGCGGCGTCGCATAGCATCCGCGCCCTTCGCGATGGACGATTCTCATTTCACCCTCGCTCACCCCGAACCGCTCGAAGATGCGGGTTCGGCAGCGATTCCAATCCAGACAGCTGTCCGCGAGCTTCCGCCGCCGACGCTGCGCGAAAAGCTGCGCTTTTGGCTCATCCTAATCGTCCTGATCCTGCTTGAAGTGACGGGCGTCGGACTGCGCTACCTGCTGCACGAACCCGAACCGCTGCCGGAAGACCCGGTGCAGGTGACGTTGGTGCCGCCCGAGCAGGTTCCGCCGCCGCCGCCGCCGCCGCCACCGCCGCCTCCGCCAGCGAAGAAGGAAAAGCAGAAAGAGCCGCTGCCGCCGCTTGAGCAGCTGCAATCGATGCAGCCGCGTTTCGAGCCGCTGCCCGAACCGCCGGCGCTGAAGCAGAAAGAAAGCCCGTCCAAGCTTGCGGTCGCGAAGGACAAGAAGCCGGAAGACAAACCGACTGCGCGCGTCGGTGTGTCGGCGCCCGGACTTGGCGCCGGGTTTTTCGACAAGTGGTTTTACGACGCCGCGAAAGCCGTCGAGGCGGCGTATCGCGCGCCGCCGAGCGAAGCGCTACTGCGCGAGCGCACCAACGTCATTCTCGAATTCACCTTCGCGAATGGCGTGAAGAATTCGATCGAAGTGCTGAAGTCGAGTGGTGATGCCGCCATCGATGCGGCCTGCGTGGCGGCAATTCGCGAAGCGCGCCTGCCGCCGACGCCGACCAGCTTCATCAACCGGCCGATTCCAATTCGCGTAACGATGCCGGTGCCGCACCAATTCTGATCGTCGATCGGCGCGTGCAGCGAATGAGGATGTCTTCTGGCGATCGCGCCGGCCAGCGCCGTTACGGCGCCGCGCGAGAGATCGGCTGGTAGCACCGGAGGGATTTGAACCCCCGACCAAGGGATTATGATTCCCCTGCTCTACCACTGAGCTACGGTGCCGTACCCAGCCGAGGGCGGGAGAGATAGGTGCAGCGTTGGCCCCGAGTCAACCAGTGACTCGGGCGGTGACGCGGGCCCACAACGCAGGCCGCCAGCGCCCGCCAGCTTCGCTGGCTACTCTTATGTTTGCGCGTTTTCCAGCCGCGAAACGGTCGCCACTTCGCGGGAAAACGCGCTGCGCCGCGTCGTTTCGATCCAGCCGCCGCCCAATACGCGATCGCCGTCATAGACGACACAAGCCTGGCCGGGGGCTACGCCCTCGACCGGCATCGCCAGTTCGATTTCCGCGTTGCCGGTCAGCAGATCGGCCGCACGTACGCGCGCCGCCGTCGGCGGCTGCGCCGAGCGCAGCTTCACTTCGACGTCGCGCGCCGCATCCGGCACGGCGAGCCAGTTGGTTTCGCGCATCAGCACCTGGTCGCGCCCCAGCGCTGCGCGCGGACCGACGACGACGCGCTGTGCCGCAGCGTCAAGCGCGACGACATAGAGCGGCTCGTCGCCCGCGATCTTCAATCCGCGTCGCTGTCCGACGGTGAAACCGATCACGCCGTCATGCGTGCCGAGCGCGCGCCCATCGACATGCACGATCTCGCCCGGCTTGGCTGCTTCGGGTCGCAGTTTTTTCACCAGCTCGGCATAGCGGCCGTCAGGGACGAAACAGATGTCCTGGCTGTCGGGTTTGCCCGCGACCGACAGGCCGAACGCAGCAGCCGCTTCGCGCACTTTGTCTTTCGGCCAGTCGCCCAATGGAAAGCGCAGAAAGTCGAGCTGCGCCTTGGTTGTCGCGAACAGGAAATAGCTTTGATCGCGCGCGACTTCACGGCCGCGACGCAACGCGACGCCGTCGCTTTCGATCGTGCGACGCGCATAGTGTCCCGTCGCCAGCGCAGCCGCGCCAAGATCGCGCGCAGAGTCGAGCAGGTCGGCAAACTTGACGCGCTGGTTGCAGCGTACGCACGGAATCGGCGTACGGCCGGCCGCATATTCGTTGACGAAATCGTCGATCACATTGGCGCGAAACTGGCTTGCCCAATCGAGCACGTAATGCGCGATGCCAAGCTTGTCCGCGACCGCGCGCGCATCGCGCGCATCATCGCCGCCGCAGCACGCGCCGGCGCGCTTGGGCGCACCGTTATCGTCATAGAGGCGCAGCGTGACGCCGATCGTCTCGTAGCCCGCCTGCTGCACCAGAGCAGCAGTGACCGACGAATCGACGCCGCCAGACATGGCAACGACGACCCGGGCCCCTTTGGGCAGGTCGAGATCGATGGGCGGGAAATCGGTCATAACGGCTGCGAGATGGGCCTTCAGCCCATCAAAGTCGACTCTTACTTGGACTGGGCGTTCCGCGTGCCTGCGGGCAGGCGGACCGTCAGGCCGTCGAGCTCTTCGGTGATGATGATCTGGCAGCCGAGCCGCGACGTTTTGGTCAGGCCGAAGGCGAGGTCCAGCATATCCTCTTCGTCTTCGGTCGCGTCGGGCAGCAGCTCGATCCAGTCGGGGTCGACCACGACATGGCAGGTCGAGCAGGCGAGCGAGCCTTCGCAGGCGCCTTCGAGGTCGATCTCGTGCTTATGCGCGATCTCGAGCACCGACAGGCCCACCGGCGCCTCGAGTTCGCGGCGCGCGCCGTCGCGGTCGATGAAGATCACTTTGGGCATAACAAGACAAACTCCTGGGAAACTGGCGGCGAGCGCCCCTTTACGCAGCGCGCCGGCGGCGACGGTCGTAAAGCGAGCCCCAGGCGGAAAGCAAGCGATCGATGTCGGCACGCGTGCTGGTCGGACCCATGCTGACGCGGATCGCAGTCCTGGCAGCCGTCGGATCGACCCCCATCGCCAGCAGAACCGGGCTGGGCTCGACCGCGCCGCTGGAGCAAGCACTGCCGCTCGAGACCGCGATCTGTTCGAGGTCGAGCGCCATCAACACAGTTTCCGCCGGCAGATCGGGCGCGCCGAAGCAGCTCGTATTGCCGACGCGCGGTGCGCCTTCGCCGTAGATCACGAGATCGTCGGCGCGTGCTTTCAGCCCGGCTTCCAGCGCGTCGCGCAACGAGGCGACGTCCGTGGCGCGATCGTGCTGCAACTCGGCTGCAGCAGCGCCGAACCCCGCGATGGCGGCGACATTCTCGGTGCCGGCGCGCCGGCGGCGTTCTTGTGATCCGCCGCGCAACAACGGCGTCGCGCACAAATCGTCGGTCAGCAGCAACGCGCCAATGCCCTGCGGTCCACCCAGCTTGTGCGCCGACAAACTCATCGTGTTGGCGACGGCGGCGATCGGTGCGAGATCAAGCCGTCCGGCGGCCTGCACCGCGTCGACATGCAAACGGCGCCCGTGCCGATGCACGATATCGGCAACCTCGCCGATCGGTTGGATGACACCGGTCTCGTTGTTGACCGCCATGACCGCAACGATCGACAGCAACGGATCGTCGCCAAGCATCCGGTCCAACGCATCGAGATCGATCAAACCGCGCGCATCGACCGGGATTTTCGACTTGGCCCATACGGCGACGGACGGATGTTCGATTGCGCTGGCCAGCACATGCGCACCGGTCAGCGCAGTCGTATTGGCCTCGGTTGCACCGCTGGTGAACACGATGCGCGTCGGATCGATGTTGAGCTGCCGCGCGAGAATGGCCCGCGCATCTTCGACGCGACGACGCGCGCGGCGGCCCGGCCCATGCGGCGATGACGCGTTGCCGACATCATCCAACGCTGCGCGCATCGCTTCGCGCGCAGCCTGCTTCAGCGGCGCAGTCGCATTCCAGTCGAGGTAAATCGGTTCGGCCACGCGAACCGCATTATTCGGCGGCGTCGGGAACGCGGCCGCGCCGTTCGTCTTCAAGCTGCTGCACGCGCTGTTTCAGCGCGAGGATTTCTTTTTCCATGCAGGCAGTCGGATCGCTGCTTTCGCTGCACGGCGTCCCGTAAGCGAGGAACGGCTCGACCGACTTGACCGCCGAGACGACCGGCGGCGGTGCCCAGGCCGATGTTGCGTGTGCCGGGTCGCTGGTTTCGCGCGCCGGAATGCCGACGACGGTTGCGTGCGGCGCCACGTCTTTCAGCACGACCGCGTTGGCGCCGACACGCGCACCTGCACCAACCGTGATTGGGCCGAGCACATTTGCGCCGGCACCGATGATCACGTCCGACGCGACCGTCGGATGACGTTTGACGCCGCGCGTCAGCGACGTGCCGCCCAGAGTCACGCCGTGGTAAAGCGTCACATCGTCACCGACTTCTGCGGTCTCGCCGATCACGACGCCCATGCCATGATCGATGAAAAGTCGTTCGCCGATTTGGGCGCCGGGATGAATTTCGATGCCGGTGAGGCAGCGGTTGAAGCCTGCGACAAGGCGCGCCGGTAGCGTGAGCTCGTTCCGCCACAACCAATTCGCAGCCCGGTGCAACAGCACCGCGTGCAGACCGGGATAGGCCAACGCGACTTCGAGCCGCGACCGTGCTGCCGGGTCGCGCGCCATGATGCTGTCGATATGGGCCAGAAAATCCTTGAACACAGGCACTTCCCTGCTGTTACCTTCGCGGCCCGCCGGGCCGCCCCATTACGCTTTTGCCCACTCGCAAATGCAGGGTCAGCCCGCACGCGGTCGTAGGTGGCCCGGCCGACCCTCGTCAAGCCGGCCGTGCTACAACAAATAGGCGCTCAGCCGGTTAGACAAAGGTCCCACGCACACGATGCCCGAGGTAACGATCAACGGCCCCGCCGGCCGGCTCGAAGGTCGCTATACGCATAATAAGGCGACCAACGCCCCGATCGCGCTGGTTTTGCATCCCCATCCCCAGCATGGCGGCACGATGAACAATCGGGTCGTCTACACGCTGTTTCAGGCGTTTGTGGCGGCCGGCTTCTCGACCCTGCGGATCAATTTCCGGGGCGTCGGGCGCAGCCAGGGCAAATTCGATCGTGGCGAAGGCGAACTGGCCGACGCGGCGGCGGGCGTGGATTGGCTGCAGACCAACAATCCGAATGCCAGCCAGATTTGGATCGCGGGCTTTTCGTTCGGCGCCTGGATCGGCATGCAGCTTTTGATGCGCCGCCCGGAGTTTGACGGGTTTGTCGTCGCATCGCCGCCGGCCAATCTCTACGACTTCTCGTTCCTGGCGCCGTGCCCCAGCTCGGGGCTGATCCTGCAGGGCGACAAGGACGACGTCGTGTCGGAACCGTCAGTCGCAAAGCTGGCCGAGAAGATCTCGAAACAGCGCGGCCTGCAGATCGACTACAAAGTCATTCCTGGTGCGAACCACTATTTCCAGGACCGCTCCGAGTTGGTGCTCGAGCACACGACCGCCTATCTGAAAAAAGCGGTCGCGCGCGTCACGGCATAAGCGCGCTTTCGTTCGTTACGGGTCAAACACGACCCATTCGGTTCCGGTGAGACGCTGCAGATCAAGCAGCAGCGTCTCCAATTCCCGCCACGGAAATTCCCGCGTTTCAGGCCCCGGCGCGCCATAGCGCACGATGAATTGCAGCTTTGCGACAATGCCCGGCAGCGATTCCGGCGAGGCCGCCAGAATGCGATCGGTCAGCGCATCTTCGATCGTCAACGCGGCTTCTTCGTCGCGACGTGCCTTCGGCAACTGATCGACGACACGCTTGTGCTGCTTGATTGCGCGTGCCGACGCGTTGGGTGCAGTCGCCGCCGGTTCCAGGCGCAGCCTTTCGCAATCAAGCCAATCGCGCGCCCGGGTTTTCTCTGATGCGTTGGCCATTGCACGCAGCCATTCCTCGCGCAGCGAAAAGATCGGGTCGACGCCCGGACTGGCGACACCGCGGGGCAAGATGAAGCCGGTGTCGTCGTCGAGGCGCGCATACGACAATGCAGACACAGTCATGCCAGCAGCTCCTCACGCCGGGCCACGTGGCCTGGCTGTTATGGTCGAACGGAAGTTGTGTGCCGCGCCGTAAACGCTGTGCGGCACAAGCGGAGACTAAAACGCGAACATGCTTGAAGTCCACGCAATAACGTGGTTCTTTTGAAATTAGCGTACGATTTCGCGCGCGCGCGAAACTTGGCGCGCTTTCAAAAACCCAATCGAATCACGGGTTTCGCGTCAGAGCGCTTTCACGGCGGCCAGCACTTCGGCGACGTGGTTCGCGACTTTCACTTTGCGCCAGACCTGCACGATCTTGCCGTCGGCGCCGATCAGGAACGTGCACCGTTCAATGCCCATATATTTGCGGCCATAGAGGCTCTTCTCGACCCAGGTGCCGTAGCGTTCGCACACCGCGCCGTCTTCGTCCGACGCGAGCGGGAAGGTGAGCCCGTATTTCTTTTTGAACTTGTCGTGTTTCGCGACCGTGTCTTTCGACAGGCCGATGATCTCGGTGCCGAGTTTCGCGAACGCTTTTAGCTGCGCCTGGAACGCTTGCGCCTCGGCGGTGCAGCCGGTCGTGTCGTCCTTGGGATAGAAATACAGAACGACGTTCTTGCCTTTGAGCGCCTTCAACGACACGCGGCCGTTACCGTCGGTCGGCAAATCGAAATCGGGCGCCTTCTTGCCTGCTTCGAGCGTCATCGCATCCTCATTGTTCGAAAATCGCACGACAGCGCCGGTTGGCTGCGTGCAGCCGCGCGCGCAAGAAATCCGCCGCGTCGTCGATATCGACCGATCCTGACTCGGGTCCCAGCACGGCGCGCGCAACACCCGCAGCAAGCGACGGCGGTGCGGTTGCGGGATCGAACTTCTCGGTCACGGCCAGGCGCAAATACCCCTGCACGCGCCAGCACAGATCGAGCGTGCGTGTCAGGTCGCGCGCGGCGTCCGCCGACAAATGTCCCGCTTGCGCCAGCCGGATCAGCGCTTCTTCGGTTTCGGGTAGCAGCAGCGACGGGTCGGACGGCGCGTGACGCAGCAGCAAATACTGCGTCGCGAATTCGATATCGACGAGACCGCCATCGGCGTATTTCACGTCCCATGCGCCTTGTGGCGGTTTCTCGCGTTCGAGCAGCGCGCGCATCGTCTGCACGTCGACTTTGATCGATTGCGGATCGCGCGGCCGCGTCAGCGCTTCGCGCACCGCGTCCATCGTCGCGTCGGCAAGATCTTTCGGGCCGGCGACAACACGCGCCCGCGTCAGCGCCATGCGCTCCCACGTCCAGGCGCCGTCGGCGTGATAGGCGCGGAAGGAATCGAGCGAGGTCGCCAACGGGCCTTTATCGCCTTGCGGCCGCAGGCGCAAATCGACGTCGTACAATTTTCCCGCAGCGGTCGGCGCGGTCAGCGCGGCGACGATGCGTTGGGTCAGGCGTGCAAAATAGGTTTGTGCGAAGAGCGGTTTCGGCCCGTCGGACGGTTCGTCGGGCGCCAGCGGCGGATAGACCACGATCAAGTCGAGATCGCTCGCAACCGACATGCGCCGTCCGCCCAATCGGCCCAGCGCCAATAACGCGACGCCCGGCGGATCGAACTTGCCGTGCTTCTCGACGAAGCTTTCTTCGACGCGCGGCAGCAACGCCTGGATTGCGACTTCGGCCGTGTCGGCGAGATAGCGGCCGGCGCGCACGCCGTCGGTCAGACCTTTCAGGATCTGCGCGCCGGCGCGAAAGCGGGTCTCGGCTGCAAAGCGGCGGACTGCATCCAGCGACGCTTCGAAATCGCGTGCACGCGACAGCAATCCCGCAAGGTCGGCTTCGATGGCGGCGCGATCGGGCAGCTCGCCGAAGAAATCCTGCGTCAACACGCCGTCGAGCAACGACGGATCGCGTGCGAGCTCTGCGGCGAGACGCGGCGCGCCGCCAAGAATCTCGGCCACCAGTTCAAGCAGCGACGGGTTTTCTTGAAACAGCGCCAGCAGCTGCACGCCGGCCGGTAGCGACGCGAAGAATCCGTCGAAGGCAGCGAATGCATCGTCGGGGCGCGGTTGCCGTCCCAACGCCGCCAACAAGGCGGGAACCAGTTCGGTCAGCAATTCGCGTGCGCGCTGGCTGCGTGTCGCGCGAATGCGACCGTGATGCCAGCCGCGCACGATGCCGGCGACGCGCGACGGATCGGCAAAGCCGAGCTTGGCCAACGTCGCGATCGTGTCGGGATCGTCCGACGTGCCGGTGAAAACCAGATTGCCGGGACCGGCGAGGGTCGGCGCGCTTTCGAACAGATGCGCGTAACAACGTTCGACGGCGGCGCGATGCGCGGCCAGCTGTTCGCGGAACGCCGCTTCATCGAGGCCGCAAAACGCAGCCAGCTGCGCGACGCCGGCCGCGCTGTCGGGAATTGCGTGCGTCTGCCGGTCGTCCACCATCTGCAGCCGGTGCTCGACCATGCGCAGGAACCGATAGGCGTCGGTCAGCTCGTCACGCGCCGTTTCGTCGATCCGCCCGTGCGCGGCCAGCTGCACCAAGGCGGGCAAGGTGGCGGGCGCACGCAGCGACGGAATGCGGCCGCCGAAAATGAGTTGCTGCACTTGGGCGAAGAATTCGATTTCACGGATGCCGCCGCGGCCAAGTTTGACGTTGGTGCCTTCTGCGGCGCCGACATCGGCGCCGCTGCGTGGCCGACCCGCGTCGATCTGACGCTTGATCGAATGAATGTCTTGAATGGCCGCAAAATCGAGGTGGCGACGCCAGATCCAAGGCTGCAATCGTTCCAGGAAATCGGCGCCAGCCGCGCGGTCGCCCGCAACCGGGCGCGCTTTCAGCATCGCAGCGCGCTCCCAATTCTGGCCGAGGCTCGTGTAGTACACTTCGGCTGCAGCCACCGAGACGGCGAGCGGCGTTGCGGCCGGATCCGGCCGCAGCCGCAAATCGCACCGGAAGCCGTAGCCGTCTGCGGTGCGCTCTTCCATGATACGCACCAGCTCGCGAGTCAGACGGACATGGCGTTTCTGCAATGTATCCGGATCTGCCGACCCGCCCAGACGGTCGGCGTCGTAGAGCACGATGAGGTCGACGTCGCTTGAGTAGTTCAGTTCGCGCCCGCCCAACTTCCCCATGCCGAGCACGATGAGTCCGGGGCCCAAGCCAGCCTGTCGTGCTGCTTCGGCTGCGGCGCGATCGAGCAGCGTCTCCGCGACATCGGAGATTGCGGTGCAGACGCGATCGACGGTCCAGGCGCCCGACAGATCGGCAAGCGCAACGGCAAGCTGCGCGCGTCGCTTGGCGACGCGCACGCGCCGCATGACGTCTGCGGTACTGTCACCGTCGGTTTCGTCGAGCACCGCCAGCGCAGCCTCGAATGCGGCGTCCGGTCCGGTCGCGAACAGCGCGCGCACGAAATCGGCTTCGGCAAACAGCGCATGCGTCAGATGCGGGCTGCAGCCGGTGATGCCATCCAGCAGCGCCAATGCGCGCGGATCGTTGCCGAGCGCGGCGAGCGACGGCGTCTCCGCGAATCCGGCGCGGGCACGGGCGACCGCTTCGCTGTCATATGGGCGCGGCAGGCGCGTTGGATCGAACTGGTCGACGAACATCGGGGTCGAAGGCGTAGCCGAGTGCGCGCCCGCCGTCACCTTCTGGACCGAACGCCAACAATTTCCCTCGGGAAATTGGGCAACTAAAAAACGCGGCCGGACGGCCGCATGATCAAGCGAACATCCAAACTGCTGTTCGAAATCCTGGCGATCCTGCTGGGCGGCGTGGCCGTTCTGGTCGGGCTGTTGGCGTGGCGCCTGTCGACCGGCCCGATTCAGATCAGCGCTCTCAAACCGTATCTCGAGCAGGCGCTGGCCGAAGTCGCGCCCGACGCGCGCATCGCGATCGGCGACGCGTCGCTCGCCTGGCGCGGCTTCGATCGTGCGCTGCTGCTGGAAGCGTCGCGCGTAACGCTGACGCGTGCGGACGGACGTTCGATCGCGACCTTACCCGAAATCGATCTCGGCCTGTCGTTGCGCGGCCTCGCGATGGGCCGGCTGCGTCCGGTACGGCTGGTGCTGGTCGCGCCCAAGCTGGTGGCGTTGCGCGACGCCGAAGGCCAAGTGCGGCTGACGGTCGGGCGCGACGAACCTGCGGTGCCGGATGGCGCATCCGGCGAACCAGCCAGCGAAGCACCCTCGGGACTCGATCTTGCGCGCGTGTTGATGGGACCGCCTGACGATGCATCGCCGTTGGGCGACCTGCGCCGCTTGCAGGTCGTCGACGGTGCGCTGTCGATCGAAGACCAGAAGCTGGGCGGCGCGTGGCGCGCGCCGCGCGTTGCGCTCGATCTGCGCCGCACGACGCAAGGTCTCGACGGCACGGCGCTGCTCGAATTGGAAATCGGCACGCGCATCGCGCGGTTCGACGCGCAAGTTTCGCAGCTGCGTCGCGAGGGCAAGCTGCGCGCAACGCTGAAAGTCGAACGGTTCGAGCCAGCCGGTCTGGCGCCGTTGCGTCCCGACCTGCCGCTGGCTGCGTTCAAACTGCCGCTCGGCGGCACTGCATCGATCGAACTCGACGAGAAGCTGCGCCTGGTCTCGTCGCGCATTGCGCTCGACGGCGGCGACGGTTTGCTCGACTTGCCCGACGCCTATCCGAACGGCTTGGCGGTAAAGCGGCTCGAGCTTGCCGCCGGCTACAACAAGGTGAACGACCGGCTCGATCTTGATCAGCTGTTGGTCGATTTCGACGGGCCGACCTTGCGCATCGTCGGTGCCGCAACCGGTGACGGCGATCGTTGGCGCGTTGCGATGACGGCGACGGCCAGCAATCTGCCGCTGGAACAGTTTCCGCGTCTGTGGCCGATCAATGCCAATCCCGACGGGCGTCGTTGGGTGACGGCGAACATCACGACCGGCCTCGTCAAAAGCGCGACTGCGAATCTGGTTGCGACGGCGCCGCGCGGACGCGTCGGCGCGCTGGATATCGAAAGCGTCAAAGGCGGATTCGAATATTCCGGCCTCAATCCGCATTACTTCCGCGCGCTGCCACCGGTGACCGAGGTTGCGGGCAAGGCGACCTTCGATCTCGACGGCATGGATCTCGCGATCGAGCGCGGCAAGCTGGAAGAGCTGGCGATCAATGACGGGCTGATCGCGATCCGCGGCTTTCGTGCCGCCGACCAGCTGCTCGATTTGAAGCTGGGCCTGGCCGGACCGATCCGCACCGTGCTGACGATTCTCGATTATGATCCGCTGCATTACGCGCAGGTGATCGGCGCCGATCCGAAGCAGGTGCGCGGCACCACCGCGGCGCGTGTCGAAATCGGCTTTCCGCTCAGCAAAGATTTGAAGTTCAAAGACGTGTCGCTTGGCGCGCGCGGCACCTTGTCGGGCCTTGCAGTTGCCGACGCGGTTGCCGGCCGTTCGCTGTCGGACGGCGAGCTGAAATTGAACCTGACCAAGAAGGGCATGGTGCTGGACGGCACCGGCAAGCTCGAAAACGTGCCGCTGCAACTCAAATGGCAGGAATCGTTCGAGGACGCCGACCGCGTGCGCAGCCGCGTCGAAATTAAAGGCGATGTTGACGCCGCGGCGCGCACCGCGTTGCGGCTCGATCCCGGCCGTCGTGTCGAGGGGCCGCTTGTCGTCAGCGGCGCCTATCAGGCCTTGCGCAACAAGCGCGCGACGTTCGAATTCTCGCTCGATGCGCAGCGTGCGCGCGTCTATCTACCCGAACTCGGCATCGACAAGCCGGCGGGCGTTGCCGGCGCTGGCGTTGCGACCTTGGCGCTCAACGACAACACGCTGGAGCGGATCGAAGCGGTCAAATTCAACAGCCCCGGCATCGCGATTGAAGGCAGCGTCACGTTCGGCGCGCAAACGACGGTGCAGAAGGTCGACCTGACGCGCGTCGCGCAGGGCGAAAGCGATTTTCGCGCAACCGCAACGCGTGCCGGCGCGGGCTGGGCGATCAATGCCGGCGGGCGTGCCTATGATGCGCGCACTTTCATCGCCGATCTATTCGCACCGACGCCGCCCGGCACGACGCCGTCACCGCGCATCCCGTACGCGCTGACTGTGTCGCTCGAGAAAGTCATCGCGGCGAAGAGCGGCGAATTCCTGACCGGGCTGCGCGGCACGGCCAATTTCATGGGCGGACGGCTCGAAGCTGCGTCGCTCGATGCGCGCGCGGGCAACGGCGCGGTGCGGTTGCGGCACGCGCCGCGCACGGGCGGCGCCTATGCGCTGGATCTGTCGACCGACGATGCTGGTGCGGTGCTCGCCGCTGCGGGCGTGACGCGTTCGATCAGCGGCGGTCAGATGACGATCGAAGGCACCAGCGAAACGCTCGGTGAGTCACGCCGCAGCTTCGGCAAGCTCGACGTTGCGAATTTCCGCGTCGTGAATGCGCCCGCGCTGGCGCGCCTGTTCAACGCCGCGTCGGTGTCGGGTTTCGCCGATTTGTTGCAAGGCAACGGCATCGCCTTCGATCATCTCGACGCCGACTTTACCTGGGGCGACGGCGTGCTGACGTTGCGCGAAGGCCGCGCCGCCGGCAGCGCCACCGGTATTACCTTTGCGGGTCCGATCGATCTCGGTCGCGGCAGCATGGACATCAACGGCACGTTGGTGCCGGTCTACACGCTGAACCGGATCGTCGGCGCGATTCCGATCGTGGGCGATTTGTTGAGCGGCGGCGAAGGGCAGGGCCTGTTCGCCGCGACCTATTCGATGCGCGGCTCGATCGATGAGCCGCAAACCAGCGTCAATCCGCTGTCGGTCTTGGCGCCCGGCTTCATCCGCAATCTGTTTTTCTTGCGCGACTTGCCGGACGCGAAGCCGGCGGCGCCAACGCCGCCGGCCGCTCGCTAATTACGCAGCGCGTTCGAGTGCGATGGCGGTGGCTTCACCGCCGCCAATGCACAGGCTGGCGATGCCGCGCTTCATGCCGTGCGTCTCCAGCGCGTGCAGCAAGGTCACGATGATGCGCGCGCCGGTGGCGCCGATCGGATGGCCCAGCGCAACCGCGCCGCCATGCACGTTGACCTGATCGCGACGCAGGCCGAGATCGCGGATCGCAGCCATCGCAACGACGGCGAAGGCTTCGTTGATCTCGTACAGATCGACGTCGCCGGCTTTCCAGCCGGTCTTGTCGAGCAGCTTTTTGATTGCCGGGATCGGCGCGGTGGTGAACCAGGCCGGCTCCTGCGCGTGGCTCGCATGGCCGACAATGGTCGCAAGGATCGGCATGCCGTTCTTCTCGGCGACCGAGCGGCGCGTCAGAATCAGCGCGGCTGCACCGTCGGCGTTGGCGCTCGATGCGGCGGCGGTGATCGTGCCGTCTTTCTTGAACGCTGCTTTCAAGCTCGGGATTTTGGCGGGATCCAGCTTCGCCGCGTGCTCGTCCCGCGCGACCTCGATCGAGCCTTTCTTGTCGGCGACGGTGACTTTCACGATTTCGCGATCGAAGGCGCCGCTGCTCTGCGCATCACGCGCGCGGCGAACCGACTCCATCGCGTATTCGTCCTGCATCTCGCGCGTGAACTGATAATGCTCGGCGCAGTCTTCGCCGAACGTGCCCATCGAACGGCCTTTGTCGTAGGCGTCTTCGAGACCGTCCAACATCAGATGGTCGAACACCTGCCCGTGGCCGATGCGGTAACCGCCACGACCCTGCTTCAACAGGTACGGTGCGTTGGTCATGCTCTCCATGCCGCCCGCGACGACGATGTCGGCCGAACCGACTTTCAGCAGATCGTGCGCGAACATCGCGGCCTTCATGCCCGAGCCGCAGACTTTGTTGACGGTCGTCGCGCCCGCCGCGTCGGGAATGCCCGCGTGCCGCGCAGCCTGTCGCGCCGGCGCCTGGCCCAGACCAGCGGGCAACACGCAGCCCATCAACACTTCGCTGATTGCGTCGGGCGAAACCTTGGCGCGCTCCAGCGCGGCCTTGATCGCGATCGTGCCCAGCTCGGTCGCGGCCAGCGGCGACAGCTCGCCTTGGAACTTGCCCAGCGGCGTGCGGGCTGCACCGGCGATGACGATCGGATCGTGCGCGGACATCTTGGTTTCCTCCGTGAATTCGGGAGGGATCTAGCGCGCCACGGGCGCCAGGGCGAGCGCCGGGTTCGATGAGTTTATTTCTTCCGCTGGCGACCCGTGCGAACGCCGCTTTTCCTACGCTGACTTCACCAAGGCATGTCGTTTCTTGCCGGCGCTGAGCTTGGCGACGCCGTCACCGTCCAGCGCGCTGTCGGTGAGCTTGGCGTTTTCGTCGCTGACCTGCACATCGTTGAGTCGAATGCCGCCGCCTTTGATCAGGCGGCGCGCTTCGCCCTTCGACGCGGCCAGGCCCAGCTCGGCCAACAGGTCGACGACCGAAATGCCGGCCGCCAAGTCGGCGCGCGATTTCACCAGGCTCGGCAGCGCTTCGCCGGTCGCTGCACCTTCTTCGAATGTGCGGCGCGCGGTTTCGGCTGCTTCGGTTGCGGCGTCCCGGCCGTGCGCCAACGCGGTCGCTTCGGTCGCGAGCACTTTTTTCGCTTCGTTGATTTCGGCGCCCTGCAATTTGGCGAGGCGTGCGATTTCGTCGAGCGGCAATTCGGTGAACAGTTTCAGAAACCGTTCGACGTCGGCGTCTTCGGTGTTGCGCCAGTACTGCCAGTATTCGTACGCGCCGAGGCGATCGGCGTTCAGCCAGATCGCGCCCTGCGCGCTCTTGCCCATCTTGGCGCCCGATGCGGTCGTCAAAAGCGGCCAGGTCAGGCCGTACAATTCGGCTTCGACCAGACGGCGACCGAGATCGGTGCCGCTGACGATGTTGCCCCACTGGTCCGATCCGCCGATCTGCAAATTCACGCCGTAGCGTTTGTACAGTTCGACGAAGTCGTAGGCCTGCAGGATCATGTAGTTGAATTCGAGGAAGCTCAGCGGCTGTTCGCGATCGAGCCGCGACTTCACCGAATCCATCGACAGCATGCGGTTGATGCTGAAATGCCGCCCGACTTCGCGCAGGAACGGGATGTATTGCAGGTGGTCGAGCCATTCGGCGTTGTCGACCATCTGCGTTGCATCGAGATCGATGAACGGCGCCAGGCTGCGGCGGATGCCAGCCGCGTTGGTCGCGATCGTCTCGTTGCTGATCAGCTGGCGCGATTCATCGCGGCCCGACGGGTCACCGATCTTGGTGGTGCCGCCGCCGATCAGCAGGATCGGTTTGTGCCCGGTCTTCTGCAGCCAGCGATTGGCCATGATGCCGACCAGCGAGCCGACATGCAGACTGTCGGCGGTGGCATCCATGCCCCAATAGGACGTGACTGGACCCTTCGCGAAGGCGGCGTCGAGCGCTTCGAGATCGGTGGCCTGGTACAGGAATCCGCGCTCCTGGAAGACGCGGAGAAAGTCGGAACGGAACGCTGTCATTCGCTGCGGGACTAGCATAGACGGAAAGCCATGCGAACTGCCGTGCACACCATGACTGCCATCGGTCTGATGTCAGGCACCTCGATGGACGGAATCGACGCGGCCCTGCTCGAAACCGACGGCGAGGCGCATCTGGTCGCGGGCCCGGCCCTGATGGTGCCGTATCCGGCCGAGCTGCGTAGCCGCCTACGTAGCTTGGTGCTGGAACAGCAGGGTGACGTTGCGGCAATCGAACGCGACCTGACCCTGGCCCATGCCGAGATCGTACGGCTGTTGCTTGCCGATGCGGGGCTCGACCGGGCCCAAGTCGACCTGCTCGGCTTTCATGGCCACACCTTGCTGCACGCACCGCACGAACGGCGCACCTGGCAGATCGGCGACGGCGCGCTGCTCGCGGCCACGACCGGCATCGCCACGGTCAATGACTTCCGCAGCGCCGACGTCGCGGCCGGCGGCCAAGGCGCGCCGTTGGTGCCCCTCTATCACGCCGCACTCGCCGCTTCCTTGCCGAAGCCGGTTGCGGTGTTGAATCTCGGCGGCGTCGGCAACGTGACGTGGCTGGGACCGAACAACGACATTCGCGCGTTTGATTGCGGCCCGGGTAACGCGCTGCTCGACGATTGGATGACGACCAAGCTTGGTCGCGCCTACGACGAAGACGGTGCGGTCGCGCGCGCCGGTCGCGTCGATGCGACGGCGCTGGCGTCGCTTCTGTCGCATCCGTTCTTCGACGTCGCTGGTCCGAAGTCGCTCGACCGCAATAGCTTCTCGTCGGCGCCGGTGCAGTCTTTGTCAGTCGAAGACGGCGCCGCCACGTTGTTGGCCTTCACCGTCGAAGCAGCACGCCGCGCGATCCTGCGCGAAGGCACGCCGCTGCAGGTTCTCGTCACCGGCGGCGGTCGTCGCAACAGCGCTATCATGGACGCGCTGCGCGACGGGTTTGCGGGCAGCCAAATTCTGTCGGTCGATGCGATCGGCTGGGATGGCGACGTGCTGGAAGCACAAGCCTTTGCCTATCTCGCCGTGCGCAGCTTGCGCGGCCTGCCGCTATCTCTGCCGGGCACGACCGGCGTGCCGGCGCCGCAACTTGGCGGCGTGCTGCACAAGACGACCGCTGAAAGAAGCGCATCCGCAGCGTGACGGCTCGTTTTCCTGTGCTGGATTCCAGCGCCGCTTCGATCGCGCGCGCCGCTGACGCGCTGCGTGACGGCAGGCTCGTCGCCTTTCCGACCGAGACCGTCTACGGGCTCGGCGCCGACGCGACGAACGCGCAGGCGGTCGTCTCGATCTTTGCTGCCAAGGGCCGCCCCTCCTTCAATCCGCTGATCGCGCACGTTGCCGATCTCGACATGGCGGAGAAGTTTGCGCGCTTCGACGAACGCGCGCGCGATCTTGCTGCGCGCTATTGGCCGGGACCGTTGACCTTCGTGCTGCCGCGCCACGCCGATTGTGCAATCGCCGATCCTGCGACGGCGGGGTTGCGCACGATCGCGTTGCGCGTACCCGGCCATCCCGTCGCCGCGTCGCTGCTGCGTGCGTTCGGCGGCCCCATCGTTGCGCCCAGCGCCAACCGTTCTGGCGCGGTTAGTCCGACCACGCCCGCGCATGTGATCGAAAGCCTGGGCGACCGCGCAGAAATTGCGCTGGTGCTGGCGGCGGGCCGCACGCAAGTCGGCCTGGAATCGACCGTGCTCGATCTCAGCGAAGCGATTCCGCTGCTGCTGCGCCCCGGCGCCGTCACGCGCGAACAAATCGAACTCGTGCTCGGTCCGATTGCGGTTGCGACCGGCCACGAAGAAATCGCGCCGCGTTCGCCCGGCTTGTTGCTGAAACATTATGCGCCGGCAACGACGCGCGTTCGGCTCGGTGCGATCCGGGCCGAGATCGGCGAAGCGTGGTTGGGCTTCGGTCCCGATCCGTTTGCAGGCCGCGCCGCGGTCACCTCGATGAATCTCAGCGAGAAGGGTGATCTCGCCGAAGCCGCGGCCAATCTGTTTGCCATGCTGCGTGCCTTGGACGATCCGAAACACCGCGCGATTGCCGTCGCTGCAATTCCGGAAGAAGGACTCGGCATCGCCATCAACGATCGACTTGCACGAGCGGCCCATGGCTGAGCTGCCAATAATTGAATTAGACGAATTCGCCGCCATTGTCGGCGCCAACAACGTGCTGACCGCGTCTGACGCCGCGCCCTATCTGCAAGAACAGCGCGGCCGTTTCACCGGCGAAGCCTTGGCGGCGATCCGGCCAGGCACGACGGACGAAGTTGCAGCTGTGGTTGCGACCTGCGCGCGGCTTGGCATTTCCATCGTGCCGCAAGGCGGAAATACGGGACTCGTCGGCGGCAGCGTGCCGCAACACACGCCGCGCAGCATCGTGCTGTCGACGCGTCGTCTCGATCGCATCCGCAATATCGACGCACTGGGTTCGACGATGACGGTCGAAGCCGGCGTCATTCTGCAGCGTGCGCGCGAAGCGGCCGATCAGGCCGATCGCTTACTGCCGCTGACCTTGGGTGCTGAAGGCAGTTGCACGATCGGCGGCGTGCTTTCGACCAACGCCGGCGGTCATTTGACGCTCGCCTACGGCAATGCGCGCGCCTTGGCGCTGGGGCTCGAAGTCGTGCTGCCCGACGGTCGCGTGTGGAACGGCTTGTCGCGCTTGCGCAAAGACAATACCGGCTACGATCTGAAGCAGTTGTTCCTGGGCGCGGAAGGCACGCTGGGCATCGTCACTGCCGCGGTGCTGGCATTGCAGCCGAAACCGCGCGACGTCGCAACCGGCTTTGTCGGCTTGCGCGATCCCGATGCGGCGGTCGCATTGCTGGCGGCACTGCAAGATGCGAGCGGCGGCGCGATCGTTGCGTTCGAATTGATGCCGCGCCTGGCGATCGATTTCGCCACTGCGCATGTCGCGGGCGCGTTCGAACCGATCTCGGCGCGCACGCAATGGTACGTGCTGCTCGAAGCAACCAGCGGCGTTGCCGGTGCGGCGCGCACCGCGCTCGAACAAGGGCTGGCGCGCGCGCTGGAAGACGGGCTGATCGACGATGCGGTGCTGGCGGAGTCTGGCGAACAGCGCCGCCGCTTCTGGTTCATGCGCGAAGCGATCGTCGAAGCACAGAAATTCGAAGGCGCATCGATCAAGCACGATATCTCGGTGCCGGTCGCGTCGGTGCCCGACTTTATCCGTCGTGCTGATCTTGCCGTCGAAGCGGTGGCGCCGGGTGCGCGACCCTATGCGTTCGGCCATGTCGGTGACGGCAACGTCCACTACAACATCACCCAGCCGCCCGGTCTTGCGCCGGCCGCGTGGATGGCGCGTTGGGACGAACTCAATCGCGTCGTGCACGCGATCGTTGCCGAGCTGGACGGATCGATTTCGGCCGAACACGGGATCGGCCGTTTCAAACGCGATGCGCTGCCGGGCGTGAAAAGTACGGTCGAGTTCGACCTGCTACAGCGTGTGAAGCGCGCACTCGATCCCGACGGCCGGATGAATCCCGGCGCGATGTTCTAGCGCGCGAAGGTCGCCGGTTTGGTGGTCGGAATGCTGCGGCATTCCGAACGGTATTGATCGAACCGGTCACCGCATTTCGTGCGGGGTGCGTCGCGCAGATCGGGCAATGCAAAGACAGGCGCGGCGGGCGAAGTTTTGAGATCTTGCCGGCGTTGTTCCAATTCCGCCTCCAGGTCGCGCGGTGCACCCGCGACCAAGGTCGCGACGACGATCGCGACCAGCGCGCTGAAAGCCAATGACAGCAGAATGATGCTGGTGCGCAGCGACATTATTCGTCCAGCGCAGCAGCGAGTTTCTTGGGCGCGATGCGCAGCCAGCTTTGGCGCACCAGGGCCAGCAACTCGTCGGTGGTTACGTCTTTGATCTTCACGCTGAGCCAACCATAGCGCCCGACATAGGCCGCCGTGAAGAAGCGCGGATCGTCGCCTGCGGCAGCCGCGGTCTTGTCGGCTTTGAAGGTCACGATTCCGTCGCCGTAGGTGGCGAAGATCTTGTCTTTCACGCGAAAGGTCGGATGCCCCCACGTTTCGCGTTCGACCGTCGCAGGCCAGGCCAGCACATATTTGCGCAACGCGCGCAGTGCCTCGGCCTCGGTCATTCGACGCGGCCCGTGAACAGTGTCGCGCCGTCCGGCGTTTCGATTTCGATCACCCACAAATCGGGATCGCGCTGCACGGCGCGGTCGACATAGGCCATCGCCTCATCGGGCGGCAGCGCACGGCCTTCTGCAGCTTCGAGCCAAATCAGCCGGCCATCGAGATCGCGCGCCTGGGTCAGAATGCGGGTGCCGGCACGATGCCCATCCAACCGCACCAGCACCGAGCCGCGTTCGGGGTCGCCGCGCCTTACGAGATAGGCCGGACGCGCCGCCGCGCCGAAACGACGCAGCGTTGCGGTCACCCAAAGCTCGGTTGGAAGCCGGTCGTCCAAGTCTGTGCTCTAGCGCTCCGGTTTGCGCCCGATAGGATCCGCCGCCATGCGATCAGCTCCTTTCGCGCTTCTCGTTCTTTTCGCCGCTCTGCCCGCCTCAGCGCAACAGGCCGGCGATGCCGACAAGGGCAAGCGACTCTACGTGCAATGCACCGCCTGCCACACGCTCGAAGCGGGCGGGAAGGCACGCGTCGGCCCGAACCTGCACGGCGTCATCGGTGCGGCGGCCGGCACGCGGCCGGATTTCACCAACTATTCCGATGCGCTGAAAAAGAGCGGGATCGAATGGACCGACGACAGGCTCGACGCCTGGCTGAAAAAGCCTGCTGCGCTGGTGCCTGGTACCAAGATGGTTTTCGTCGGGCTGGCGCGGGACCAGGACCGGGCCGATCTGATCGCCTATCTCAAAGACGCGACGAAGTAGCCGCCGCCAACGTAGACGCCGCCTCTGGGCGAGCTATCTTCGACCCCATGCGCAAGATCGTCCTCTCCCTCGCTGGCACGCTGGCTCTGGCCGGTGCGCTTTGGATCAGCTCCGGCACGGCGTCGTTCGCGGCCTTGCCCGACAAAATCACCGACGTGCCGAAAGCGCCCTACGACGAGGCCGCCGACGGCCGCGCCGACTTGGCCGCTGCGCTGGCGCGAGCCAAGGCCGCCAACAAGCGCGTGCTGGTGAAGTTCGGGGCCAATTGGTGCCCGGATTGCCGCGTGCTGGCCGGTGCGCTGGAGATCCCCGACATTAAATCCTACGCCGACTCCAAGTTCGAACTGGTCTCGATCGATGTCGGCCGCCGCAACAAGAACCTCGATCTGGCCGCGAAATACGGGCAGGGCCTCAAGGGCGTGCCGACCGTCGTTATCGTCGATCCCAAGACCGACACGGCGGTGCAGGGGCTGAATACCTTGGCGCTGTCGGATGCGCGCGACATGACGCCGGCTGCCATTCTGGACGTGCTGAAGAGCTACGGCGGCTGACCATCGGCTGTGCATGGCTGCTGCCCACGGGTACGCAGCCGGCATGGCTGGATTGCCGACATCGCCCCGTCAAATTCGGGCTGGTCGCGCCTATGTTGCGCTGCATCGAAACACATTGGACGCGCAACCATGACGACCCTGCTTGCAGGGGTGGCTGCCGCGGTTCTCGTTTTCTTCGGCGGTCGTACCCGGCCGTCGACGAGTCTCGCGGCCGATCTGTTCCAGGCCAACTGGACCACGATCCGCAGCTGACCCTTTTCTTCGATACTCTGCGTAAGAGGCCGCCAAACCATTGGCGGCCTTTTTCGTTCGAGCGTTTTCCCCTCGGGAAAACGCGACCGACGAAATGCTATGGACGCTGCATGAGAAATCCGCTCCCGACGCTTGCTGGCCTCGCGCTCGTCATTGCGATGCCGATCCTGGCGCCGCTCGTCCCGCTCGAAGGAGCGTCGGCAACCGCGCGCATTCTCGCCGGTGAAGCGATGTTCTGGCTGCTTGCCGCAGCGCTGATCGCAATCGTCGTCGTCTGGGAAAAGCGGCCGCTCTCGTCGATCGGACTCCATCCGCCGACATGGCGCAGCGTGCGGCGCGGGCTTGGCGGTCTTGCTGTCTATCTCGCAATCGGCATTGCGATGGCGGTGCTGCTGCATGTGCTGGCCGATGGCGTACCGCAATTCGCCGGCGTCGAAGCGACGCTGAAATCACTGCCGGTCTGGGCGATGGTGCTGCTCGCGATCCGCGCCGGCGTCGTCGAAGAATTGATGACGCGCGGTTTCGCGTTGCACCGTTTGACGGAATGGACCGGCTATCTCTGGATCGGCGCGGTCTTGCAGCTGCTGTTGTTCGCAGGCTTGCACGTGCCGGTCTGGGGCTGGGCCAAAGGCGCGATCGTGCTGGTGCTCGGCGCGGTGCTGACCTTGCTCTATCTGCGGCACCGCGATCTTGCCGCCAACATGATCACGCACGCGCTGGTCGATTCCAGCATCCTGCTGATCAAGCTGATGCCGGACGACTGAAGATCCACAACGAGTCGGCGGGGAAGCGCACATGGTGGCGCCCGTCGGCCAACGGTTCGGCGTCGTAGGCGCGCACCGACAACCCGTCGCGCTCGAACAGATATTCCCAGCGGTCGCCGAGATACATGCGCGTGACGAGATCCATCTCGACGCAGCCTGGTCCGCCCGCTTTATCGACCGACACGCGCTCGACGCGGATCAGTCCGATCGCATCGCCGCTGACCGCACCGGCCTGGGCTGTGCCAACCAGCTCGACGCCGCCGACTTTGAGATGCGCACGCCCATCCGCGCCGGAAGACGCGGTGCCGAGCAGGCGGTTGTTGGCGCCCATGAACTCGGCCGCGAAAATCGTATGCGGGTGCGCATACATCTCGGTCGGCGTGCCGGCCTGTTCGATGCGGCCTTCATTCAGCAACAGAATGCGATCGGCCATCGCCATCGCTTCGATCTGATCGTGGGTCACGATCAGCGCGGAGATGCCGAGTTCGGAAATCAGCTTGCGCAACCAGACGCGCGCTTCCTCGCGCAACTTGGTGTCGAGATTCGATAGCGGTTCGTCGAGCAACAGGATTGGCGGCTCGTAGACGAGCGCGCGTGCAATCGCGACGCGCTGTTGCTGGCCGCCCGAAAGCTGGTGCGGGAACCGCGCGCCCAGCTTGCCCAGGCCAAGCTGGTCGAGCGCAGTTTGGACGCGGCGTTCGATGTCGGCTTTCGAAACGCCACGAAGGCGCAGGCCGAACGCGACATTGTCGTTGACGGTGCGATGCGGCCACAGCGCGTAGGATTGGAAGACCAAACCAAGGCCGCGTTTTTCCGCCGGCACGAAATGTTTCTGGCTGCCGTCGAAGACTGGCTTGCCGTCGATTTCGATCTTGCCGGAGTCGGGCGTCTCCAATCCCGCAACCGCGCGCAGGATCGTCGTCTTGCCGCTGCCGGACGGTCCCAACAGGGCCAGGACCTGGCCACGACCGAGCGCGAACGAGACGCCTTTGAGAATTTCGTTGCCGCCCAAGGTCAGGCGGACTTCGTCGAGTTTCAGATTGTCGCTCATCGTTTTTCTTTCACCGGACCTGGCTCAGCGCAGGCGCACGCCGAGGCGCAACGCGATGGCCAAACCGACCGCCAGCGTTGCGACGTTGATGACGGACAGCGCCGAGACAACGTCCGCAGCGCCGGTTCCCCACAAAGAAATCAATTGCGCGCCGGTCACTTCCGTACCGGGACCGAGCAGATAGATGCCGGTCGAATATTCGCGCACGAAGATCATGAAAATCAGAACCCAGCTCGACATCAGGCCGAACCGGATCAGCGGAATGGTGATCTCGCGATTGACGCGGCCAGTCGAAGCGCCAGCGACTTTGCCAGCCTCTTCCAATTCGCGACCGACCTGCAGCAGTGACGCGCTGATCAAGCGCATGCCGTAAGCGAGCCACACCAGCGTGTAGGCGATCCACAACGACACCAAGGTCGATTTCAACGGCCGCAGCGGCGCGAAGAACAGGAACACCCACAACATCGCAAGACCGGCGATCAGCCCCGGCATGGCGCGCGGGATCAGCACTGCGTAGTCGACGATGCGCGCCAGCGGATGCGGCCAGCGATGCACCGACAATGCGATCAGCGCATAAACCGCGACCGATGCGGCGCCGCCGATCGTGGCGATCAGGATCGTGTTGACGATGCCATGCACCAGCGGCGGATAGTCGAAGACTTCGTAGAAGTGATCGAGCGTCAGCACCTCGGTGATGTTGATGCCTTCACCCCAGGCGCTGACGACACTGCGCAAGCCGATGCCCGCCAGCGGAATGCCGACCGCTACCAGCAGCCACAGCACGACCCCTGCGAACGCGATCCAGCGCGATTTGCCGAGCGGCAGCGGTTTCGATCGTGCGCCTTTGCCTTTCAAGGTGACGTAGCGTTCGGCGTCGCGCAGCAGGCGCCGTTGCAGCAACACCAGCGGCAGGCTGATCGCGAGGATCGCAACCACGACGACCGCCATCAACTGATAGGACGGCACGCCGAAGCGGTTGGTCAGCTTATAGAGATACGAAGTCAGAACCAGGATGCCTTCCGGGTCGCCCAGGATCAGCGGCAACGCGAACATCTCGAAGCCGAGGAAGAACACCAGCACGCCGGCAAAGAGCAACGCGGGCGCAATCATCGGCAACGACACGCGGCGCATCACGGTCAACGGACCGGCACCGGCGACGCGGGCTGCTTCTTCGACGTCGGATCCCAAACTCGACAGCGCCGACGACGCGTAGAGATAGACGTGCGGGATGTGCGTCAGGCCCGCGACGACTGCGATCGCAGGCAGCGAATAAATCGTCCACGGCACGTCGCCGAAAATCGACTTTGCGGCCAGCGACACGAAGCCGACCGGTCCAAGCGCCACGACATAGCCGAACGCCAACACCATCGGCGAGACGAAGACCGGCGACAGAAGCAGCGGTTCGATCCAGCTACGACCTGGCAGGTCGGTGCGGATCATCAGAAACGCCAGGATGCCGCCCAACGGCACCGCAATCGCGGTCATGCCGGTCGCGACAAACACGGTGTTGCGCAGCGCAGTCCAGAAATCCTTGTCGCTGAACACGAAGGTGTAAGCGTCGAAGCTTCCCTTCGCAGTCGGCTGAAAGAACGGCGCCGACAGGAAGCTTTGATAGATCACCAACGACAAAGGCAGCGCCACCGCAAGCGCGACGCCGACCACCACCGCCACACGCCAAAGCGGGCGTTCAACTTTCATTGCAGTATCCAGTCCAGCAGTCCGTCAGTGCTTCGAGACGGCTTCCTGCCACTTTTTCAGGAAGGCGAGACGCTTGGTCTGGTCGAGATATTGCGTCGTCGTGTCGTCGACCGGGATCGGCTTCAACTTGTCGCCGAACTTCGCCTTCAACGACTTTGCTGTCGCTTCGCCCTCGACGTCGTCGCGCATCGCGAACAGGCCCGAATCCGCCATCGCCTTCTGGCCGTCGAGGCTCAGCACGAAGTTCAGAAACACCTTCGCAGCGTTCGGGTTTTTCGCTTTGGCCGGGATCATCATCACGCGGCTGACGACCTCCATGTAATCCTGCGGATAGACGACGCCGACATTCGGGTCCTTCTTGCCGCGATTGATCGCGTAGCTGCCGATCATGTTGTAGCCGAGCACGTGTTCGCCCGAGCCGATCTTTTCCAGCATCGTGCCGGTCGAGGTGTAGAGCTTGACGCTGACGCCACCGAGCGCGGCGGCGAGATCCCACAATTTGGGGAAATGCAGCTGGTCGTTGCTGATATAGGCGAAGCCGGTGCCGCTACGTTCGGGATCGTAGGTTGCGACCTTGTTGGTCAGCTCGGCTTTTTTCTCGGTCAGAATTTTGATGAATTCATCGTGCGTCTTCGGCATCTGCGCTTCGGGCAGCAGGCGCTTGTTGTGCACGAACAGAATCGGCTCGTAGGTCGTGCCGTACGCCTGATCTTTGTACGCGGCCCAGCTCGGCAGCTTCGCCTTCTCAGGCGACGCATAGGTCATCGCGTAGCCGTCCTGTGCCAGCTTGATCTGCAGATCCATCGCGGTCGACCAGGTCACGTCACCGGTGCTGCCGGCTGCGACTTCCGAAATCAGCCGATTGTAAAGTTCGGTCGAGTTGAGGTCGTTGTACTCGACGGTGATTTTGGGAAACGCCTTGGCGAAGGCTTTCAGCAACGGTTGCGCCGCAGCAGCGTCGGTCGACGAATAGACGACGACTTTGCCCTCTTTCTCGGCCGCTTCGATCACTTTGGCGTAGTCGGCCGGATATCCAGCGGGCACGTCGGCGGCAGTTGCGGCCAGCGACAAAGCAGTTGCCGACAAGAAAGCGAATGCAAATGTCGACCGGCGGAAATTCATGTCTGCAATCCTCGTGCTCTCTTCAACGACGCGCAAAGGTTAACACGGCAAAACTGTCAGGAAAGAAGCGATTGGCATAGAAGGGCGCCACCGCGCGATTGATCTTTTGCGTTGGATCCACCGTGCCTTCCGCGGTCGCAACGAACAGTCGTTTGGTGACCGGGTCAAGCGCCATGGTGCGCGCCAACGGACGCGTCGTCAGAGCTTCAAGCAGTTCATAGTGATCGGCGTCAATCTGCCGGTACAGAACCAGGTTTGCGTCAATCCCGTTGGAGCTGAAGATCGTCTGTTCGCCGGCGTCGTAGATGACGCCGTCATTGCCCCGTCCGATTTCCAGTGTCGTTACGGTCGCGCCGGTTTCGCTGTCGAGTACGCCCAGCACGGGTTTGGCGCCACGGCAGCCGACGAACAGCCGATGGTGCGCTGCATCAAAAGCAAGACCGGTCGGTTCGTCGCAGCCCTTGGTCGGATATTCGGCAAGGACCGTATGCTTGCGCGCGTCGATATGTGCGACCGCATTGCGATCGCGTTGGGCGACGAAGAAGCCGCCTTTCCCGTCGGGCTGCGCGGCTTCGAGCTTCTCGCTTTCCATTTTCAGGATGGCAATGCGCCGGCCGGTGCGCGCATCCAGAAAGGCGATCTGCTTGCTGTCGCCCATCGTCACCGCGATCTGCTTGGTCACCGGCTCGTACAGCCCCGCGTCGGCATCGTCACCGAGTTTGATGCGGTCGATCTTGTTCAAGGTCGAAAGCTGAAACACGGTCGAGCTTCCGTCGCCGTTCACCGTGTAGGCGCGATCGAACTCGGGAACGAGAATGATCGCATTTGCCCCTTTGGAGTCTTCGATCACTTTGACGACGCGATGCGCGGCTGCGTCGTAGACAGCCGCACCCTCGGCGCGGCGGCCGACGAAGAGCCGGTTCCGCGTTGCATCGAACGCGAGATAGTCCCAGCCGCTGACCTGGCCGGGGAGCGTGATCGCCTTCTCCAGTTGATAGAAGCCTTTGGCGGATGCAGGCCCCATCGTTGCGCAAAGACCGGCAGCCGCAAGAGCGGCAAGGGTGCGGCGCTTCATTGGGTTTTGCCCGTGGCCGGTGCGACCGCAAAATGCAGCACGGCGGCGCCAGTCTTTCCTTCGCCCGGCGACAGCGCGACGTAGAGACGGTTCAATTCCGGAACCAGAATTCCGGTCTTGGCGCCTTTTGCCGACGGAACGCGCGCGATCTCTTCGTAGCGGTCGGGGTCGTTCTGCTGGAAGACGCCGATATATCCCTCGCCGCCAAGCACGTAGATCCGCTTGTTGGCTTTATCGAAGATGACTTCGTCGGTCCGTTCCGGTGCGGTGAACGAAGCCACCGTCGCGCCGGTGTCGGCGTTCAGCACCAACAGCTTGCCCGGCTTGCGCGTTACGACGAACAGTCGCCGATTGTCTTCGTCGAAGGCGAGCGGCGCGTTCTGTTCTGCTTCGCGGATCGGCCAGTTTGCAAGCACCGCATGGGTGCGCTTGTCGAGAACCGCCATGTAGTTCTTGCCGGTGACGTTGATGTACAGCCGATCGCCCTTCTGCTCGATGGCCATCGCTTCGACTTTGTCGGTGTCGAATTTGATCGCGCCATATTGCTTGCCGGTGACGGGATCGATCTCGATCAGAAACGTTTCTTTGAGCTTCGCGTCGCGGCCGCCGGTCACGACGTAGTAGCGTTTGCGCGACGGGTCGTAGCCGGCGGCGTCGGCGCCATGCGGCTTCAGCGCGATGGTGCCAACGATCTTGTAGCTGTTCGTATCGACGATGCGGCTTTGCGTCTCGCCGCTGTCGGTGACGATCAGCCGGTTTGCACCCGGCAGATAGAGCAACGAATGCGGTGTGTCGAAGCCAGCGACGGTCTTGCGCAGCTTGCCGGTGTCGAGATCGAACACTTCCAGCGTGTGGTGATCCTCGGCCGCAAGGAACAGACGGTTGCCGCGAATGTCGGCTGCGAAATGATCGAAGTCGCCGGTATAGCCGGGAAGTTCGGTGCGGCCGCTCAGTGTCAGCGGTTCGGCGGCCAACGCGGTCGCGCTGAAGCCGAGCGCCAGCAGCAATCCGGAAATCGCGCGGTGCAACATCGGTCTTGTGTCGACAGGCATGTTCATCTCCCTCAGTTCCGTTCTGCGATTTTGGCGACCGATGCGATCTGCGCTGCCATGTCGTCGCGGATCTTTTCCGCGCGTCGTTTCAGCGCCTGCTTGTCGTCGGATTTCTTGTAGGCAAATACGACGCCCAACGCGCCGATGCCCGTCTGCGCCTTGTCCAGCAGCGGCAGCTCGACTTCGAAGCGCTTGCCGTCGGTGCTCACTTCCAGATTGGTCTCGCCTTTGTCGATGACGCGCAGGTCGTCTTCGTCGGCCTTCTTGCCGATGCGACCGATATTCGAGGCGAGAATGATGTTGTTCGCCGATCCGGGCGGCGTGACGTGCATGACCAGCAGGATCACGTCGCGGTATTTGTTCATCGTGTCGTCGACGAGCCGCTGCGCCGCGGGATAAGTCGGCACCGACGGATCGTACGGATACGGCTCGACCAGATTCTCGACATGCGAGATTCGGCGGCGCAGCTCGTCGCGAATTTCCGCGGCTTGTTTTGCGCGCGCCTGTTTGTTGTCGCCGCTCTTGTAGGGAAAGACGACGCCCAGGGCGCCGATCCGGTCGCCGCGCACGTCCAGCAGCGGCAACTCGACCTCGAATCGATCGCCCGCCTGGTTGACTTCCAGCTTAGCCTTGCCGGTTCGGATGACGGCCAGATCGTCTTCATCGGCTGCTTTCCCGATGCGGCCGATATTCGAGGCGATGATCACGTTCTCGCGACTCTTCGGCGGCGTGACGTGCATGGCGAGAACAAGCACGTCGCTGTGTTTGGCGACCGTCTGATCAACCAGATGCTGCGCGTAGGTGGATGGCTGGCCCTGCGCCGCCGCTGAAATGCTGAACAGGGCGCAGAACGCCCATGGCACGAAGCCTTTCATCGATTCCCTCCCCAGGGTCATTTTTGGAGTTGCCGCGCAGCCGGCATTGGCGGCGGTGATAGGGAGGCAAACTGACTTCACCCTGAAGGTTTTCTGAACAAGCGTTCAGTTATGTCGATTTCGGTTGCCCACCTCGCACCGTCTATGTCTCGATTTGAACCGGTACTTCGGAGCGCCCGCCAAGAGGCGTTTTCCAGGGGAGGTGCCTGATGAAAATTCTGATTGTCGAAGACCAGCAACGACTCGGTCAGTTTCTCAAGCAGGGGCTTGTCGAACGCGCGTACACGGTCGAGTGGGTTCGCTGTTGCCGTGAAGCCGACGACGCGATTGCGGAAAACAGCTTCGACGTCGTCGTGCTGGACCTGAACCTGCCCGACGGAGATGGGCTGGATCTGCTGCGCGAATGGCGCGAAAGCGGCTTCAACGAACCCGTGCTCATCCTCAGCGCGCGTGACGCCGTCGAGGATCGCATCAAAGGACTCGACCTGGGCGCCGACGACTATCTGCCCAAGCCGTTCAGCCTCGAAGAAGTCCTGGCGCATATACGCGCCTTGTTGCGCCGCCAGTCCGCCGTCAAGCGCGCGGTTCTGGAACATCGCGGCATCAAGCTCGACCTGCTGAGCCACACCGTGCATCTGAACGGCGAGCCGGTTGACCTTACGAGCCGCGAATATGCGCTGCTCGAGATCTTCATGCAGAATGCCGGTCGCGTGCTGACGCGATCGTTGATCTCGGAGAAGATCTGGTCGTCGCATTGTGACGTCGATACCAATTTGCTCGACGTCTATATGAGCCGCTTGCGCGGCAAGCTTGAAACCACGCCCGAACGGCTATTGTTCAAGACCGTGCGCGGCGTCGGTTATCAGCTCCTGTGAAGTCGATCGGCACACGTCTGACTGTCTGGTACGCGCTCAGCGCGACCGCGACGCTCGTGTGCCTGTTCGTCGGCGGGTACTACCTGCTGCAAAGCCGGATGATTCATGGGCTCGACGTGTTGAATGCGGCCGAGTTCGAACAGATCAAGGCGCGCCTTGGGCCCGACTACGCCAATCTCGATGCGCGCGTCATCGACGAGCGGATTCGAGAAACGACCGAATATGCCTCGGTTCTGTTCTACATCACGGTCGAAGATCCGCGCACCGGCCTGCTTTTCTCATCGTCCAATCTGAACGGCCATCCGATCCCCGACGTGAAAGGGCTGCGCACGTTCGAGGTCGAAGTTCCCGACATCGGCGCGTTGCGCGTTGCCGAATTCATCCACCCGCCGTTCGACATCAGCGTCGGCACGTCGTTGCGCCCGGTGGGCGAAGTCATGCGCGGCTATATCCAGGTCTGCCTCGCACTCGTCGTCGCGATGTTGCTGGTCAGCGTCGCGATCGGGCACGGATTGAGCCATGTGCTGCTGCGACCGGTGCGGCTGATCAGTGAGACCGCGCGGCGCATCGGTTCGGACAATCTGAGCGAGCGGATTCCAGTCCCCGCCGTGCAGGACGAGATCTCGGACCTAGCGCGGTTGCTGAACCAGACGTTCGACCGGCTCGAATCCGCGTTTCATCAGATCTCCCGCTTTTCGGCGCAGGCGTCGCACGAACTGAAAACGCCGCTGTCGTTGATCCGGCTGCACGCCGAGAAGCTGCTCGAAGACGGCGCTTTGGGGCCGACGTCCGAAGAGGCGGTGCAAGTGCAGCTCGAAGAGCTGGCGCGGCTGAACCAGATCATCGACGAACTGCTGTTTCTGTCGCGCGCTGAAGCGGGCGCCATCACGATCAACGCCAAAGCGCAACCGCCGGCACGGTTCCTAGAGAATTTCCGCCAGGACGCGTGCGTGCTGGCCGAACATCACGGTCGTCGCTTTCACCTGATCCAGGAAGGCGACGGGCAGGTCGTGTTCGAAGAAAAATGGATCCGGCAGGTGCTGTTGAATCTGCTGACCAATGCGCTGCACGCGTCGCCACCGGGTGGCCGGATCACATTGCGCTCGACGTTGCGCGGCTCGACCTGGCGTGCCGCGGTCGAGGATGACGGGCCGGGCATCGAACCGGATCAGCTCGATCGGATTTTCGAGCCGTTCGTGCGTCTGGGTGCGAACAACGATGCGGGCAGCGGGCTTGGTCTCGCCATCTGTCGCAGCATTGTCGGTTTGCATCGCGGCAAAATCTTCGCCGAGCCGGGGCGCGGTGGTCGCGGTTTGTGCGTCGCGTTCGAGATTCCGGTCAACGAAATCGAATTGCAATCGCCGGTACATGTTGCCGGGGTAACGCAGCCCGCTGCACGCGCACCTGACGAACCAGTCCGGTATCGTTCAGGTTCGATTTAGTTTGGCGGGCTACGACCCTGCGCGATCGGACAGCCGTACAAAAGAGCTGCCGACGGGGAGGAAGTCATGCAGTCAACACGCGTGCCCGTCGCGACGGCGCAGCACATGCTGCGCGCGCCCGCTTCACGATCCATTCTCGTAGGCCTTTCGATTGCCGGTGCAGCCTTGCTGCCCCTGCAGCGCGCAAACGCGCAGAGCGCGACCGAATCCCAGATGGAAGAAGTCATCGTGACCGGCCGCTTTATCGGCTCGGGCGCGACCAGCGCCACCAAGCTCGACATCCCGGTTCGCGACACGCCCTATTCGGTTGCGTCCTATACCGACGCGTTCATGCGAGCGATCGAGACGACCAAAGTCGCCGATCTCTATCGCTACATGACCGGCGTCCAGCGCGCCGGCAATACCGGCTATGATCTTGCCATTCGCGGGTTCAAGGCATCGGGCACCGATCGCAACGCGCTGATGGTCGATGGGTTGCCCGGCCTGACCGTGCGCTTCGGATCGCCACCGACGGTTGGCACCGACCATATCGAACTCGTCAAAGGTCCTGCGTCGATCCTGTACGGGCAGGTGCAGCCGGGCGGGTTCGTCAACATCATCACCAAGAAACCGCGCGACGAAGCAGCCAACGTGATTGGTTTGCGCGGCACGTCCGGCCTTGCCAGCAACAGCTCGGACAATGTGCTGGGCTACGAAGTCACCGCCGACCTGACCGGCCCGGTCGATGCCGAGAAGCGCGTTCTGTATCGGCTGATCACCGAGTATGGCTACGACAACACGTTCCGCACCGCGTCGTACGAGCGGCCGATATATCTCAGCCCCAGCGTCACGTGGCGTATCACCGACAGCACGGTCGCAACCGTGCTGCTCGAATATCGCAGCGTGAAGACGTCGTACGACACCTACATGGTCGCGCCCAACCTGGATGCGTCGCAGATCCCGGCGACCACGACGCGCTATCAATCGCCGAGCGACGTGCAGAAAGAATGGGGTGGCACCGCAACCCTGTTGCTGCAGCACAAATTTTCCAACGACATCAAACTGAACCTGTCCTATCGCGGCGTCGTCCATCGCGACACGGCGATCGGGTACGACGTCAACGCGATTCTGCCGAACCAGCAGGAAGTTTCGATCCGCGCGCGCAACCAGCTCAACAAGCGCGAATATCATTTCGGCGACCTGAACCTGGTTGCGCCGTTCGAAACCGGGCCGTTCCAGCACAAGCTGGTGGTCGGTACGAATCTCGGGCGCGAAACGCTCGATACCAACCGGCTGCAATTCTTCAACATCCCGACCACGCCGGCGACCGTCGCCGGGCCGCATGCGGGCGCGCTGAACATCTTCGCGCCGAGCTATGTCGGCATTCTGCCGCGCGACGCCTATCCGCTGGTCAATCCGACGACGCCGACCGCGCTCAACGATCGCTATACGTCGTCGCAGGCCTATGGCGGCTATCTCGCCGACCTGATCACGATCACGGAAAACTGGAAGGCGCAGTTCGGCATCCGCTACGCGCGCGAAAGACAATCGCTGAAAGAGCTGCGCATCGCGGGCGTGCCGACCACCGCGTCGGACAATGACGACGTGCTGCCGCAAGGCGGCTTGATCTACCAGCCGAGCAAAGACTGGTCGTTCTACGGCAGCTACAGCACCTCCTTCGTGCCGGCGCCGGCCAGCTCGCAGGACATCAACGGCACCAATCCGTTCGTTCCGACCACGGCGCATGCGATCGAATTCGGCGTCAAAGCCGACCTGTTCAACAACCGCGCCAACGCCACGCTGGCCTGGTTCAAGATCGACAAGCAGAACGTGCTCAGCACGTTCAGCGGCGGGACCTGTCCCGCTTCGATCGGCACGTGCTCGCAGCAAGTCGGCGCTGAACGATCGACCGGCGTCGAATTCGAAGTCAGCGCGTCGCCGCTCGACAATTGGCAGTTGACGGTCGGCTACGGCTACACCGACGCGAAAGTCGTGAAGTCGACGATCGTGCAGCAGAACGGCGCCGCGCTGACCAACATCCCCAAGCACAACGCGCATCTGTGGACACGGTACGATCTCGCCGACGGCATGTTGGCGGGGCTCGGCTTCGGTCTCGGCATCGCCTATACCGGCGACCGTCCAGGCCTGTTGCCCACCGCGACCAGCAACAGTCCGCTGACCTTGCCCAGCTACACCGTCGTTGATCTCGGCCTCTATTACGTCGCCGAGCGCTACGACCTTACCTTCAAGATTTCGAACCTGTTCGACCGGCGCTATTTCGAAAGCACCGGGTTCACCGGCCAGACGCAGATCGTTCCTGGCCAGCCGCGTATTGCGGTTCTGTCGGCGCGCGTGCGCTTCTGACGTGCGCGCGGGATTGATGCTTGCACTTCTGGCTTTGCCGGCGTCGTCGTACGGCACGCCGTCCTACATCACGCCGGCGGGTGCGGTGCGCGTCGTCGGGTACAACGATATGCAGGGCATGCTCGACGCGTTGAATGCCCGCTTCATCGCGTTGCATCCCGGCACGCAATTCGACCTGGTGCTGAAAGGCACGCGTACGGCGCCGCAGGCGCTGGCGCGCGGCAGTTCGGCCTTTGCGCCGATGGGGGCCGAATTCTCGGACGCAGAGCTTGCCGACTATCGCGCCGTCGCCGGCGGCGACCCGATTCAGTTTCGTGTCGCGCATGCATCGCTCAACCCGGCGGCCAAGTCGGGCCCGCTCGCCATCTTCGTGCACCGCGACAACCCGCTTCCGTCGCTGACGCTCGAACAGGTGATGCGTATCTTTGCCGAGCAGCCCGACCGGCTGTCGACCTGGTCACAGCTCGGACTGGGCCGGCATGCGATTCATCCGATCGGCCTGCACGCGACCACAGCGCTGGCGCTGTTTCTGCAGCGGCACAAATTCGGCGGTCGTCCCTATACCAGCCTGATCACCACCTTTCCGCAGTCGGCCGACGTCATCCGCGCCGTCGGCGAGGACCGTGACGCGATCGGCTTTGCTGCGATGAACCTCGCCACGCCGCAGGTTCGGGTCGTGCCGCTGGTTGCGTGCGTGGATATGCGCCCGTCGTCGGGCAGCGAAGAAGACATTGTTGCGGGCGTCTATCCGCTCGATCGCCATCTCTACATCTATGCGCGCCAACCGATCGAGCCGCTGGTCGCCGCCTATCTGCGGCTTGTCCTGTCGCGCGAGGGGCAACGCGTGATCGCGCAAGAGGCGCTGCAGTATCTGCCGCTCAACGACGCCGAGATCGCGGTTGAGCTGGCCAAACTTCCGGAAGCGAGGGCGCAATGAAGCTTTGCCGATCGATGTTGCTGGCCGTCAGTCTGTTCGCGGCGCCGGCCGCCAGCGCGCAGCAGAAGCTGGTCGATTGGCCGCAGCTTCCGGTCGCGCGCAGCGTGCCGCAGACCGACGCGGAAAAAGAATTCGGCAAAGAGCACGGGCGCAAATTGCCGACGCCCGAAATTCTGCAGCCGACCTTGGATCCGGCGCTGCAGCCGTATCAGGCGCAAAAGGGCGTAAAGTTGACCGGCACGCGCAAGGCAGCGGCCTCGGACGTGCTGCCCGATCTGGTGCATCGCTGGGTCGATGGATTCCGCAAGCACCATCCCGGCGTGCAGATCGATCTGTCACCGCCTTATGCCGGCAGTCTCGGCGCCAAAGAACTGGTGAACGGTAAGCTCGACATCGTTTTCGTGTCGCGCGAGCTGAAACCCGACGACATCACCGAATTCAAAGCCAAGTTCGGGTACGAGCCCAGCAGCGTGCCGGTCTCGGGCGGCACGTACCGGCATTACGGGTTTCTCGATGCGCTGGGTTTCTTTGTGCACAAAGACAACCCGCTGGAGTCGATTACGTTCGACCAGCTCGACGCGCTGCTCTCAACCACACGCCATCGCGGCGGCGCAGCCATCACCAATTGGGGACAGCTTGGCCTCACCGGCGACTGGGCGGACAAGCCGATCCATGTCTATGGCGTCAAGCCATGGAACGGGTTTGAAGAGTTCGTTCGCCAACGCGTGTTGAGCGTCGGTGCCAAGCGCGGCGAGTGGCGTACCGACATCAACTTTGCACCAGTCGTGTTTCCGCTGGCGAGCAACGTCGCTGCCGATCGGCTGGGGATCGGTTACGCCGGTCTCGCTTATATCGATGCACCGGTGAAGATGCTGGCGCTGTGTCCCGACGCCAAAGGCCTGTGCAGCGCGCCGAGTTACGAAAATGTCGCGCGCGCCGACTATCCGTTGAGCCGGTTGGTGTTCCTCAATTTCAATCATGCGCCCGACAAGAAGCTCGACCCGATCGTGGCCGAGCTGCTGCGCTACATCCACAGCCGCGACGGGCAGCAGGCTGTTCTTGCGCAGGGGATCTATCTCCCGCTGCGCGCCAAGCAGATTCCATAAAGCAACGAACAGGGTGCAGGTGCGACATGAGCGCTGATCTTTTCTTTTCTCGCCGTGCGGCGATGGCGGCTGCGGCGGGTTCGGCGGCGTTGATCGCGACGCCCGCGCGCGCGCTGAAATACGCGGCGACCGAACATCATCTCAAAGTCGACCCCAAGATGGTGAGCTGGACGCCCGGCCCCGTTTCGGTCGAACCCGAAGAAGAATTGAATCTTGTCGGCGCTGACGTGATGGACGAGATCACGCTGGGCTGGTGCAAATTGATGCGCCAGGCCTATCCCAAGCTCAGCGTCACGATGCAGGCGCGTGCGTCGGGCGCCGGCGCACCGGCGCTGGTCGATGGCAGCGCGCATCTGGCGCCGGTCGGTCGCGAATTGCTGCCGGCCGAGGAAAAAGCCTTCACCGACAAGTTCGGCTACGCGCCGCTGGCGTTCAAAGTCGCGACCGGCAGCGTGGGATCGCTGGGCAAGACCGCATCGAGCGTGATTCTCGTCGACAAGAACAATCCGATTCAGGGTCTGACATTGGCGCAGCTCGACGCGATCTATTCCAAGACGCGCAAGCGCGGCTATCGCGACGTCACCAAATGGGGCGATCTGGGTTTGACGGGCGAATGGGCCGACCGACCGATTCATCTCTACGGTCTCAAACATCCCAACGGGATCGAGTGGTTCTTCAAACAGGTCGTGATGCAGGGCGGCGACTATCGCGACGGAATCGAGTTCGTGAAGGGCAAGGGCTTCACGCATGCCTTTACCGTCGCGGCAGAAGACATGGCGTCGAAACCGGGCGGCTTGACCTATGCGCTGCTCGCCAACGTAACGCCGAACGTGAAAGTCGTGCCACTCGCCTACAAGGAAGGTGAGCCCTTCGTGATGCCGACGGTCGAAACCGTCTATCCGCATCGCTATCCGTTGAGCCGCTACATCTACATCTTCGTCAATCGTCCGCCCGGCCAGCCGTTGCCGCCGAAAGTGAAAGAGTTTCTTTCGCTGGTGTTGAGCAAGCAGGGGCAGGACGTCGTCGCCAAGGAAGGTGTCTACATTCCGCTAACCGCAGAGACGGTGCGGGAAGAACGCGCCAAGCTTGCGTAAATCGATGCGGCGAGGCGCAGCCCTGCTCTGTGCCTCGCTGCTCTGTTGCATGCCGGCGGTCGCAGGCGACGATCTCGTCTGCGCCGGCGGCGATACGATGCAACCGCTGGCGCAAAGCTGGGCGAATGCGTTTCACGCGCGTCGCCCGTCGGTGCGGGTTCAGATACGCGACGACGCCAAGCTGGCTGCCGACGGGTTCGCGCTGCTGCTCGACGAGAAGATCGATTGTGCGCTTTTCGTGCGCGAGCTGTTTCCTGCCGAGAGCGCCGCGTTCGAGCGCAAATACGGCTACGCGCCGCTGGTGATTCCGGTGGCGGGCGGAAGCTACGCGACAAAGGGCGGGACGCATGCGATTGCGATCTACGTCAACGCCGGCAATCCGCTGAACCGGATCAGCCTCGCACAGCTCGCTTCGGTGTTTGCCGGTGCGCGCTATTGGGGCGAACTCGGTGTCGAGGGTGCGTTCGCGACCCACCCGATTCATCTCTACGGCATGTTGCATCGGCGCGAGACGGGAAATCCGCCTGGCATCGTGAATTTCCTGCAGCAGCGCGTGCTGCATGGTGCCGCCTTTCGCGATGACGCGCGCGAACAGGTCGATCGGCCGGGCGAAGGCGCGCTGGAAGCAATTCCGCGGCGTGTCGCCGAAGATCCGGATGGGATCGGCTATAGCGGATTCGGCTTTGCCGTTGCCGGCGCCAAGAGTGTCGCGATCGGCGACAGCGACGCCGGTCCATTTTATCGCGGTACGCCGGAAGAGGTTACGCGCGGCGTCTATCCGCTGCGGCGGCATATTTATCTGATCGTGCACCGGCGGCCCGGCGCGCCGCTGTCACCGCCGTTGCAAAGTTTTTTGCGCTTCGTGCTCAGCGCGAAGGGGCAGAGTCTTCTTGCCGACGATCGGACGCGGTTTCTGCCATTACCGCCAGCCGAAGCCGCGTCCGCGCGCGCGCTTCTCGAATAAAGCGGCCGGCCTCTCGACCTTGGTCGGGTGAGGCCGGCCGGTCGATCACTTCGCCGGCGCGAACAGCGCGTCGAGCGTGGCGATGCGCGGCTGCAGCCCGTCGCGAATGGCCAGACCCGGCGCCAGGAAGTCCGTGTCCTTGCGCTTGTCGTCCGGGGACGTCTTGAACGCGACCACCATCGCTGCGGGCAGATACGTGCCAGCCGCATCCTTGAGCGGCAGCACGATCGAAACCTTCTGCTTCCAGTCGGGCGAACCCCATTTGGATTCGACCTGCGTGACGGCCTTCTTGATGGTGATCACGTCGCCCGGCGAGGATTGATTGCCGATGCGATCGGGGAACGATCCGGCAAACATCGTGAAGGTTTCCGTCTGGCCCGGCGGGCTGCCGTGCATCGTGATGCTGACCACCTCAGGGTGTTTGGCGATCAGCTCATCGATCATCTGCTGCGCTTGAATTTTCTTCGTCGGCCCGACCCAGTTTTTGGGTGTGTTGGGCGTCGAGGCCGCACGCGGGATCGCGTCCTGGGCCCAGGCGCTTGCCGAAACCAGCAACAGGCCGGCGGCAAACAATCCCTGCAATGCATGCTTGTCGAACGAACGCATTCTGTGCCTCCCGAAAGTCACGCGCGCGTCGGCGCGCGTTTGCACGAGACGGTAGACACCGAATCTGAATTGGACCTGTCAGCGACCGAGTTCGAACTTCTCGTAGCGCTCGACGAGCGTCATCTCGCCCTGGTCGCCCAATTTGACCTTCTGTTCGCGGCGCACCGGCAGGCCTGACGCAAGGTCCAGCCACAGCGTCGCTTCACCGACGGCCTGGCCGCTCACCACCAAGGTGAAGCTGATCGGTCGCGTGATGCGATCGCCCAACATTTTGTCAGCTCCGCCGCGACGGGCGTTGCGTATTTCCAGCACGCGACGCACGTCGCCCTCGGCGAGGTCGGGCGGGCGTTTGGCGCTGATCACCGCGAATGTGTGCAGCACGCCCATCCGCACCAATTTCACCAACAGGCTTTCGCTCAATTGCAACGGCGTCTTGGCGCTGAAGCTGGTGCCGTTGACCTTGCCGTCCAACTTGTCCTGGTCGCTGCGGAGCGTGAGGTCGAGCGGCTCGTCGCGGAACTTGCCGGTCGCGCGCAGGAACGTCCGGTTGCCCTGGCGCACATCGTATTCGCCTTTGAGCTCGGCCGGGTTCAGACCTTCATTTTTGATCTCAACCAGAAACCGCACTGCGCCGGCCGCGATCAGGCGCTGTTCCAGCGCCGCGAGCGTCTTGTCGCTGGCGTCATCGGCACGCGCGGGGGCGGCCAGCAGGGTAAGGCTGAGCGCAAGGGCAAAGAGTGGTCGGATCATGCGGCAAGTTTGGCGCCCCACCTTGCGGGCGACAAGCACGGTCTGGACCCCGCTTGAGGTCCGACCCGCGGGCCGGCATGGTCGATCCGTGCCGCACTCTTCGATTCAGGCTGCCATGCCGACTTCTGCCTCCGACACGATCGATGCGGCTTTGCGCGCGCGGCTGGCGCTGGTGCTTCCATCGACGCCACGCACGCTGCGCGCCATCGAAGACGGTTCGGTCAACCGCATCATCGTTGCCGACGAACAATATGTGGCGCGCATCCCGCGCGCGCCCGAAGGCCATGCCGACGCGGCGCGCGAAGTGGCGTTGCTGACGCGCGCCAACGGCAAGCTCGGTATTCGCGTGCCGCGCGTGCTCAAGGTCGAAGGCGACGTGGTGCTGCTCGAATATCTCACCGGCGAAGCTTTAGGCTGGAGCGTGCTACGCGACCTGCCGCCGGCGCTCGGCGCATCGCTGCTCGATCAACTGGTCGGTGCGCTCGCGACGTTGCACGCTTTGCCGTCGGACGGTTTGCCGCGCGCGGCCCAGGTCGCAGATGCGGTCTGGGTCAAAGACATCGATACGCGCGTAACGCAACACGTATTGCCGTTGCTGCCGATGGGCGCCCGGCGCGATGCGGAACGCGCGCTCGCCGCGGCGGCAGAAGCGGTTGATGCGAACGAACGGCTGTGCGCGACGCATGCCGACCTGCATCCCGAACATGTGTTGTGGGATCCGGCCGCGGGCGTGCTCACCGGTTTGATCGATTGGGGCTGGTCCGGCATCGGCGATCCCGCGCTCGACCTGGCGCAGCTGGCTTGGAATTACGGGCAGCGTGCCTTGGCTGCGATTCGCCGCGTACATCCGCGCGCCGCCGAGTTGCTGCCGCGCGCCATCGCACTGGCTGCTTTGTTCGAACTTGATTGGGCCGCGCGCGGTGTCGCAGCGCGCGAACCGACACCGCTTTTGTGGCATCTCGGCGGGGCCAAAGCTTGGGGGGACGAAACATGAAACGACGGACGCTGGTTGCAGCCTTTGCGCTGCTCGCTGTCTCGCTGTCGGCGCAGGCGCAGGAAGCCGCACCGCGTGAAAACGTGGCGCGTACGAAAATGCAGGCGCTCGATTTTCTGACCGGCGTCTGGGAAGGCGAAGGCTGGATTCTGATGGGGCCGCAACGCCGTAATTTCCGGCAGCGCGAAATTGCGCGCATGGGGGCCGGCGAAACCGTGCTGGTCGTTGACGGCAAGGGGCTTGGGGCTGACGCCGACAACAAAGGCAAGGTCGAGCACGCCGCGTTTGCAGTCGTGAACTGGAACGCAGCGACCAGCGCCTATCGCTGGCAGGCGTTCAAGTCCGACGGCGCGAGCGTCGACGTCGTGCCGCAGGTCAGCGACAAGAAGTTGGTCTGGGAGCTGCCGCCCAACAATGATCGCCGCGTGCGTTTCACCATCACGCGCGACAATGATTCCCGTTGGCACGAAATCGGCGAGTCATGGACCGGTGATGGCAAGCCGGTCGTGTTTCTCGACATGACTCTGCGACGCGTTGGCGACGCCCCCAAATAGATCTGGCCGAAGGAATCACTCCGCGGGCTGCAGATCGCCGTGGCGGTGCTTGCGCTTGGCGATCTTGCGCGCGGCCCAGCTTTGGAACCGGTCGAGATAGAGATAGACGACCGGCGTCGTGTAGAGCGTTAGAATCTGGCTGACCAACAAACCGCCGACGATCGCAACGCCCAGCGGAACGCGTAGCTCGGCGCCGTAACCTCGGCTGAGCGCCAGCGGCACGCCGCCCAGAATGGCGGCGAAGCTGGTCATCATGATCGGGCGGAATCGCAGCATGCAGGCTTCGAAGATCGCATCTTCGGGTTTCTTGCCGCCGCGTTCGGCTTCGATCGCGAAGTCGACCATCATAATCGCGTTCTTCTTCACGATGCCGATCAGCATGATGATGCCGATGATCGCAACCACTGACAGTTCCTTGCCGGTGATCGCAAGCCCCAGCAACGCACCGAGACCCGCCGACGGAATGGTCGAGAGAATCGTGATCGGATGCACGAAGCTCTCATACAGAACGCCCAGCACGATATAGACCGCGATGATGGCGACGCCGATCAGGATCGGCTGCGACTTCAGCGAGTTCTGGAATTCCTGCGCCGTGCCTTCAAAGCGCGCGCTGATTGTTTGCGGCGCACCGATCTTGCCGGGAATATCCTGGATCGTCGGCACGACCTGTCCCAGCGCGACGCCGGGCGACAGGTTGAACGACAAGGTCACCGACGGAAATTGCGCCGAGTGATTGACCGACAATGCAGCCGTGGTCGGCTTGATGCGCACGAAACTCGACAACGGCACCAGATCGCTGGTCCGCGACCGGACATAGAGTTGGCTCAGCGCGGTTTCGTCGGCCTGGAATTGATCCTGCACGCCCATCACGACGCGGTACTGGTCGAGGTCGGTGAAGATCGTCGACACGAACCGGTCGCCATAGGCGCTGTACAACGCGGCGTCGACGAGGTCGGTTGAGATGCCCAGACGCGCCGCCTGCACGCGGTCGATTTCGATGCGATAGCGCGGGCTGGTCGCCTGCAGATCCGATGCGACGTCTTCGACGCCTTTCACCTTGCGCAATTCGGCTTCGATCTTGGGCGCCCATTGGCGCAGCGAGTCGCCGTCGATCGATTGCAGCGTGTATTGATACTGCGTGCGCGACGGGCGGCCGCCGATGCGGATGCTCTGCACCGATTGCAGATAGACTTTCAGCCCCTGGATTTGCGCGAATTTGGGGCGCAGGTCGGCGATGATCTGATCGGCGCTGCGGGTGCGCAGATTGCGGTTTTTCAAACTGACGAACATGCGGCCGGTATTCGACGAACCGCCGGCCGAACCCACGAAGGCGCCGCCGCCGTCAATGTCGGGATCGGTCATCGTGATCTGCGATACGCGCTGCATCAGCGCCGACATTTCCTTGAACGACACGTCGGGCGCCGCTTCGGTTTGCGCGAAAATCGTGCCGGTGTCTTCCTGCGGAATGAAGCCTTTTGGCAGCACGATATAGAGCGTGACCGTGAGCGCCATAATGGCCAGCGTCGTCATCAGGGTCAGGAACTGGTGGCGCAACACCCAGCCCAAGGTGCGCCGATAAAAATCGAGCGTCGAGTTGAAGGCGTGTTCGGAAATTTTGAACAAGCGGCCGCGTTCGGCTTCGGGTTTTTCAGGTTTGATGAAGCGCGACGCCAGCATCGGCGTCAGGGTCAGCGACACGACCATCGACACCAGCAGCGACGCGGTGACGGTGACGCCGAATTCACGGAACAGGCGTCCGACGATGCCGCCCAGGAACAGAAGCGGGATAAAGACCGCGATCAGCGACACCGTGATCGACACGATGGTGAAGCCGATCTCGCTGGCACCTTTCAGCGCCGCGTCATACGGCTTCTCGCCATGCTCGACGTAGCGCACGATGTTTTCCAGCATCACGATCGCGTCGTCGACCACCAGCCCGACCGCGATCGCCAGCCCCATCAGCGTCAAATTGTTGAGGCTGAAGCCGCACACATACATGACCGCAAACGTACCGACCAACGACAGCGGCACGGCAGTCGCGGGAATGATGGTGGCGGTGATATTGCGCAAGAACAGAAGGATCGTGACGATCACCAGCGCGATGGTGATCAGCAGCGTGATCTCGACTTCATGGATCGCGGAGCGCACCGACAAGGATCGGTCGGCAATCAGGCCGAATTCGATGGTCGGTGGAACCGTTGCGATCAAGGACGGCATGCGCGCTTTGATCGCGTCGACCGTCTCGACCACATTGGCGCCGGTCTGGCGCGTGATCAGCAGCAGAATGCCGGGACGGCCGTTGAAATAGCCGCGCACCTTGTCGTTCTCGACGCCGTCATAGACGCGCGCGACGTCCGACACTTTGACCGGCGCGCCATTGCGGTAGGTGATCAGCACGTCGGCGAATTGTTTCGCGTCGGTTAGCTGGTCGTTGGCGTCAAGCTGGAACGCTTTGGTCGCGCCCTGTAACTGGCCTTTGGGCCGGTTGAGATTGGTTGCGGTGATCGCGCTGGCGACTTCGTCGATGCCGATGCCGCGCGCAGCGAGCGCGGTCGGATTGACGTCAACGCGCACCGCAAATTTCTGCTCGCCGCCGATCGTCACCTGGCTCACGCCCGGCTGCGTCGACAATTGCTGCGCCAGAATGTCGGCGTATTTTGAAACTTCGTAGTCGGGCAGATATTCGCTGGTCAGCCCGTAGAGCAGCACCGGCGTATCGGCAGGATTGACCTTCTTATATTGCGGCGGGTCGGGCAGATCGGCGGGCAGGCGTCCGCGCGCCGCGTTGATCGCGGCGGACACATCCTGCGCTGCTGCATCAATGCTGCGATTCAACACGAACTGCACCGTGACCTGCGTCGATCCGGTCGAGCTGGTCGAGGTGATCTGCGACACGCCTTGAATCGTCGCCAACTGCCGTTCCAGCGGCGACGCCACCGAATTCGCCATCGTCTCCGGCGATGCACCGGGCAGGTTGGCGGAAATCTGGATGGTCGGAAATTCGACTTCGGGCAACGCTGCGACCGGCAGCAGGAAGAACGCGGCGCTGCCGAAAATCAGCAGCCCCATCGTCAGCAAAGTCGTCGCGATCGGACGCGTGATGAAGGCGGTCGAAATGCTCATCGCAGGGTCCTCACCGGACCGTCGCGGCAGCGTTGCCCGGCGTGGTTTCGTTGACTTGCATGGCGCCGCTCGCACCGCGCACGCGGACTTTGCCTTTGGGCTGGATCTTCAATTGCCCGTCGATGACCAGACGTTCGCCGCCAACCAGCCCTTCGCTGACGATGGCGGTTTTGTCTTCCAGCACCGCCAGCTTCACCTTGCGTGCTTCGACCGTGTCATCGGCATTGACGATGAAGACGTAGCGTCCGTCCGGGCCGGTCTGGATGGCCCGCGAGTCGACGACGATAGCCTGCGGATTTCGATCCAGTTCCAACTCGACATTGACGAACTGGCCCGGCCACAATTTGCCGTCGACATTGTCGAAGCGCGCTTTCATCTGCACCGTTCCGGTGGTCGGATCGACGCGGTTGTCCATAAAGGTCAGCGTGCCGTCGGCAAGACGCAGCGTGTTCTCGGAGTTCGACGTGTGCACGAGCAGCGGCTTTTGCTGCTGCATGCGCGCCTGCACGTCTGGCAGCCGTTCTTGCGGCACGGTGAACTGCACTTCGATCGGCGCCAGCAGGTTGATCGAGGTCAGCGCAACCGTCTGGCTGGCGCGCACGACATTGCCTTCGGTAACGGCAGCCAGGCTGACGCGACCTGCGATCGGTGCGCGGATTGTGGTGCGGTCGAGATCGATCTTGGTCTGCGCGATCTTGCCCTGGTCGGTTTTGAGCGCAGCATTCAACTGACCGACGCGACTCTTCTGCTGGTCCAGCGCCTGGCCCGTCGCATAGCCGTTCTTGTTCAGCTGTTCGGTGCGCGCCAGATCGCGGCTGGCTGATTCAAGGTCGGCTTGATCGCGCGCTAGCTGGCCTTCAGCCTGTGCCAGCGCCGCCTGGTACGGACGCGCATCGATCTCGAACAACACGTCGCCGGCATTCAGCATCTGCCCGTCGGTAAAGGCGACGCGCATGATCGGCCCGTCCACCAACGGCAGAATCTGCACCGACTTGATTGGACGCACCGTGCCGACCGAACGGATATAGATCGACGCTGCTTCGACTCGCGCGATCGCGACCGCGACTTCCGGTGCGTTGGCGTTGCCGGTGGCACCGCGTGCAGCGTTGGTTTCGCGCGGCGGTGCTGCGACTGCGTACACGACTACAACCAGCAGCAGCGCGGCAACAGAACCAAGAATGAGATTGCGATTTTTCACAACGACCCTTCCACATCCGGCGTCTGATGAATCGTTTCGCGTACGCGCAACAGCAGCCGGCTCAGTATCGCCTGTTCATCGGGATTCAATTCGGCCAACGCTTCTTCATGTACGCGCTGACCGATCGCGTGCATGCGATCGAGCAGCGGGGCGGCGGCGTCGGTGAGATACAGCGCATGGGCGCGCCGGTCGCTTGGATGATCGCGGCGCTCGATCAGGCCCGCCTGTTGCAGCCGGTCGAGCTGTTTCACCAGCGTGACCGGTTCAATTTCCAGGAGCTGAGCCAGCCGTGTCTGGCTCAGCCCTTCATTGCGCTCGATGTGAAACAGCGCCTGGAAGTCGACGCGCGACAGGGCCGTTCCGTCGGTTTTGGCCAAAGCCAGAAAGCGGCGACGAAGCGCACGGGACAAATCGAACAGCCGAAAACCCAGATCCCGGGCCAGCGGCGGCGGCGTAGCAGGTGCGTGCATCTGCGGCGAAGATAGTTCGCTTAGCGAATAATCCCTAGCGGCGATCGGGCAACGGAATGTAAGCGGCGACTGGTATGGTAGTATGGGGAAATGCTAGGCAGGGCGCCCCTGCCGCCGTCGGACATCCGGATTTGCCGCCGCAACGAGACCGCGTTCTTTCCCGCATCGAAGCCGGCCTCGACGAGCCGATCGCGCGCCGCGTGTTCCGCGAATTGCGCACCGCGATCGTGACGATGCGGATTCGTCCGGGCGAAGCCGTGTCCGAGCAGGACGTCGCCGATCAACTCGGCGTCAGCCGGCAGCCGGTGCGCGAGGCCTTCATCAAGCTGCGCGAAGCGGGGCTGGTTTCGATCCGGCCGCAACGCGGCACGTTCGTGGTCAAGATTTCGGTTCGGCAAGTGTTCGACGCGCGCTTTGTCCGGGAAGCGCTGGAGCTGGCGGTCGTGCGCCGCGCGGTCGCCGAGCTGAAAGCCGCCGACATCACGCTGCTGCGCAGCAATTTGGACGAACAGACCGCGGCGGCAGCCGACAAAGATCCCGGTCGGTTTCTCGATCTCGACGAAGCCTTTCACCGTACCATCGCGCTGCAGGTTGGCTGCGAACATGCCTGGCGCGTCGTCGAAGACACCAAGGCGCAGATGGATCGCGTGCGCTATCTGAGCCTCGCCGACGCGACGCCGGTCCCGCGCCTGATCGCGCAGCACGTGGCGATCGTCGATGCGATCGAGGCGCGCGACGTCGAGGCCGCCGAGTCGGCGGTGCGGCTGCATCTGCGCGAGATCCTGACGTCGCTGCCCGAACTCGCGACGCGTTTTCCCGACCTGTTTACCGACGACACGCCGGCCAACCTCCGATGAAGTTCCAGTCACCATGAAAATCACCGGCGCCTCGGTCATCGTCACCTGTCCCGGCCGCAATTTCGTTACGCTCAAAATCGTGACCGATCAGGGCCTGTACGGAATCGGCGACGCAACGCTCAACGGCCGCGAACTAGCGGTTGCGTCGTACCTGTCCGATCACGTCATTCCGTGCCTGATCGGGCGCGATGCGCACCAGATCGAAGACATCTGGCAGTATCTCTATCGCGGTGCCTATTGGCGCCGTGGCCCCGTCACCATGTCGGCAATCGCGGCTGTTGATACGGCTTTGTGGGACATCAAGGCGAAGGCGGCAGGCCTGCCTTTGTATCAATTGCTGGGCGGGCGGAGTCGCGAAGGCGTGATGGTGTATGGCCACGCCAACGGCGCCGACATTGCAGAAACCGTCGATCGTGTCGGCGCCTATCTCGAGATGGGCTACAAGGCGGTGCGCGCGCAATCGGGCATTCCCGGTCTCGACGGCGTGTACGGAATCGGCAAAGGGAAAAGCTACGAGCCGGCGACCAAAGGTCTGCCGCAGGAGACCATCTGGTCGACGGAGGCCTATCTCGATTTCGCGCCGAAACTCTTCGACGCGCTGCGTACGAAATATGGATTCGCGCCGCATCTTCTGCATGACGTGCATCACCGGCTGACGCCGATCGAAGCAGCGCGTCTCGGCAAGTCGCTCGAGCCGTTCCGTCTATTCTGGATGGAAGACCCGACGCCGGCCGAAAACCAGGAAGCGTTTCGCCTTATTCGGCAGCACACGGTGACGCCGCTTGCGGTCGGCGAAGTGTTCAACACGATCTGGGACTGCAAGTCGCTGATCGAAGAACAGCTGATCGACTATATCCGCACCACCGTCGTTCATGCCGGCGGCATTACGCATCTGCGGCGGATTGCGGACCTTGCGGCGCTGTATCAGGTGCGCACCGGCTCGCACGGCGCCACCGACCTGTCGCCGGTCTGTATGGGTGCTGCGCTGCACTTTGATCTGTGGGTGCCGAATTTCGGCGTGCAGGAATACATGGCGCATGCGGATGAAACCGACGCGGTCTTCCCGCACAGCTACCGTTTCGAAGACGGCTTCATGCATCCAGGCGAAACGCCGGGGCACGGCGTTGACATCGACGAGAAGCTTGCGGCGCGCTTTCCGTATCAACCGGCCTACCTGCCAGTCGCCCGTCTGCGCGATGGGACGATGTGGAACTGGTGACGGTTCTCGGCACACTTTTTTTCCGCGTCACATCGATTGAATTCCTGTTGACACCCCCGGTTTCGCGGATTGAAGATGGCGCTAACAAGTTAGCGCTACCATAAACGGAGCGCGAAAAGACAAAGCAGCACGGGCCACCAAGGGTCCGGCGGCAGGGGGAGTGAATGCGCCGAGAACCGTAGCGTCCATTGCGGACGCGACTTTGCTTGGTTGTGCGCCGGGTTCGGTGCGCAACGGCACCCTCATCACATCGGTCAGACCAAGTTCGGCAAAAAGCCGACAACTTCGCGGGGAGGCGAAGCGATGAACCTGATTCAAAACAGCCTGAAGCTGGCGTTGCTCGGCAGCGTTTGCGCAGCAACCCTCATCGCCGCCCCCGTACAGGCGCAGCAAGCGCCTGAGGAAATCGTCGTGACCGGCATTCGCCGCTCCTTGCAGGACGCGGCAGATTCGAAACGGCGTGCCACCAACTTCACTGACTCGGTTTATGCCGAAGACATCGGCAAGTTCCCCGATCTGAATCTCGCCGAAGCGCTCAACCGCATTCCCGGCGTGCAGCTGACGCGCGATACGAGCGGCGAAGGCGTGCAGATTTCGGTGCGCGGTCTTGGCCCCAGCTTCACCAAGATCCTGCTCAACGGCAGTCAGGTCGCCGTGGCGTCGGACGGCACGACCGACTCGGGCAACTCGAACCGCGAAGTCGATCTCGACATGTTTCCGACCGAGCTGTTCACTAAGCTCGAAGTCAGCAAGACGCCGACAGCGCATCAGCTCGAAGGCGGTGTTGCGGGCACGGTCGACATGCGGAACGCGCGCGCCTTCGACAATCCCGGCATGCATGCCAACGTCGTGGCGCAGGGCCAGTACAACGATTCCTCGGGCAAATACAGCCCGCGCGGCGCGATGATCGTCAGCAACACCTGGGGCGAAAAATTCGGCGCGCTGCTCGGCGTCGCGGGCGCCAACGTCCATTATCGCACCGACGGATTCGAGACGATCGGCTACACCACGCCGACCATCAGCTGCGCCGGCTGCAACACCAGCCAGGGCGTCGGATTCAGCTTCGCAACGACCGTGCCGGCCAATGCAGGGCAAGGCCTAACACCCGGTGCGCCCGTCAATCTGGTGCAGACGTCGGGTCTCTCGCTGCAGCAGCTCAGCAACTCGCTTTGGCCGCGCTTGGCGCGCAACGCCATTCTTGACGGCACGCGCGATCGCGCGTCGGCGGTTCTCGCGCTCGAATTCCGACCGACCGACCGGCTGCAATTCACGCTCGACATACTGGGGGCGAAGGCGAACCGAAATTTCAACCGCCTCGATATGAATCTGGCGCAGCGCAATTCGAACTTTACGGTTCCGATCGGCGTGCAGGTCGACGCCAACAACGTCGTGACGCACGCCACCCTGGCCAACGCGCAGTTCTTCCTCGAAGCGCGCCCATATAGCGAAGATGTCGACTTCTTCAACGTCAACCCGGGCGGTACTTGGTGGGTGAACGACTGGCTGAAGATCCAAGGCCAGGTGAATTACGGCCTCTCGCATTTCCACCGCGTCGCCAACTCGTACCTGTTCAACACACCGCTCAATAGCGGTCTCGCGGTGACGTTGGATAATCCTGCCGGGGCCGATTTCCCAATCGTCACGCCCAACCAGTCGCTCGACAATCCCAATCTGGGCTGGCAGTGGAATTCGATCCGCGTGCAGTCGGTCCGCCGCTCGACCACGACACGCGGCACACATTGGGACGGCACGGTTGGCGACGAGAACGGCGACAACATCAAAGTCGGCGTCGCCTATGACGACGCGCTGCGCACCATCAAGGCGTACGACAACGGCACGGCCGCCAATACGTTCGGCCAGTCGGCAGTGCCGAATTCCAGCCTGTCGCAATTCCTGATCTCGGGACCTGCCGACGGTCTGCTCGGTCTATCGGGTCAAAATCCGGGATATACACGCTTCGTGCAGCCGAACTACGGCAAGCTCGACGCCGCCACGAACCTCAAATTCTTCTCGGACTCGGCACCGTTCGTGCTGTCGTCGGCGACCAACACGCCGTCGGGCGCGATCCGCGAAAAGAATCTGGGGGGCTATGCCGAGATCAACGGCGTGGCAAAGTTCTTCGACCGCGATATCCGCATGAATGCCGGCGTCCGCGCGATCCGCACCCAGCAATCGATCACCGGTCCGATCAGCATCAACGGCGTGATCTCGTCGCAAACGCTGGACACGAGCTACAACGCGTATCTGCCGTCCTTCAACGCGGCGGTCGACCTGTGGAAGAACGTGGTGCTTCGTCTGGCCGGTTCGCGCACGATGACGCGTCCGAACCCGAACCAGATGCTGCCCGGCACGACCTTCTCCGATCCGTCGGCGCAGGTCGCCAACCAGGGCAATCCGAATCTGGCGCCGTACTATTCCGACAACGCCGATATTGGCCTCGAATATTATACCGGTGGTTCCGGCTACCTCGCCGTCAACTTCTTCCACAAGGCGATCAACGGTTTCACTGTGAACCAGCAGGTGACCCGCCCGTTCAGCGATCTCGGCATTCCGCTGTCGAGCCTGGCGCAGATCCAGCAAGACGCGCTGCTGGGCCGACAGGGCGTCAACACGCTGATCAGCGTCAACACCCAGGTGAATATCGGTCAGACTCTGTATCTCAACGGTCTGGAACTGACGGTGAACCAGCCGCTTGATTTCATCACCAAGGGCCTCGGCTTCACCGGCAACTATACGCATATCGACCAAAGCTCGACGGGAACCGCCGCCGTCGCCACCGGCCTCGCCAAATACGCCTACAATATCGGGGCGTATTACGAGAATTACGGCGTGTCGTTGCGCGTCACCTACAACTATCTCAACGGCCGCGTGACCGCGACGGCGCCGCAGAACAACGTGAACGTGCCGTTGCGCACGGACCCGTACGGTCAGATCGACATGTCGGTGAACTACACGCTGCCGTGGATGGAGAACATCCAGCTCACCTTCAACGGCATCAATCTGAACAACGAACGTATCCGCAACACGTTCGGCTACGATAACGCTGCCTATAGCGTCTACTACCCCGGCCGCCAGTTCATCTTCGGCGTCCGCGGCAAGTTCTGATCGATCGGCCAACCGCTGCGTCTCATCCGGGCCGCAGCGGTTGCCAATGCGCCGAGCGCGTCGGTAGCGTTGGCCGATAAGAAGAAGCGCGCAGTCGCAGGGGGAAGGCCATGAAAGAGTCCGGTCGGCGCGTGCTGCGCGCCATCGCGGTTTCGCTCGTCGTACTGAGCAGCACGGCGCTGGCGCAAGAGAAGCCCCTCTACAAAGACGCAACCGCGCCGGTCGAGGCGCGCGTCGCCGACCTGCTCAAGCGCATGACGCTCGACGAGAAGGTGGCGCAGCTCCTTACCGTCTGGAACGAAAAGAAAGACATTTTCGACGCCAATCTGCAGTTCGATCCTGCCAAGGCGCGCGCCGTCTATCCCAACGGGATCGGCCAGTTCGCACGCCCGTCCGACCGCAAAGGCCCGGTCTCGCCGCGTACCGCCCCCGGTCGCAATGTGCGTGAGACGATTGCGCTGGTGAATGCGGCGCAGAAATACGCGGTCGAGCAGACGCGGCTCGGCATTCCGATTCTGTTTCATGAAGAAGGTCTGCACGGCTACGCCGCGGTCGACGCAACCAACTTCCCGCAGGCGATGGCGCTGGCCAGCACCTGGGATCCGGCGCTGCTGCAAACCGTCGACAGCGTCATCGCGCGCGAGATCCGCGCTCGCGGCGTCCACCTCGTCTTGTCGCCGGTCGTCGACGTGGCGCGCGACGCGCGCTGGGGCCGGATTGAAGAAACCTTCGGCGAAGATCCCTATCTCGTGTCCGAAATGGGCGTCGCCGCTGTGCGCGGGCTGCAAGGCGACGCACTGCCGCTCGGCGCCGGCAAAGTCTTTGCGACGTTGAAGCATCTGACCGGCCACGGGCAGCCGGAAAGCGGCACCAATGTCGGGCCGGCGCAGATCTCGCAGCGTACGCTGCGCGAGAATTTCTTTCCGCCGTTCGAACAAGTCGTACGCCGCACCAACATTCGCGCGGTGATGCCGTCTTACAATGAAATCGACGGCGTTCCGTCGCACGCCAATGGCTGGCTGTTGCGCGACGTACTGCGCGGCGAATGGGGATTCAAAGGCGCACTGGTCAGCGACTATTCGGCGATCGACCAGCTCGTCACAATCCACCATCTCGAACCCGACAATCGCGCCGCCGCCGTGCGCGCGCTGCGTGCGGGTGTCGACAGCGACCTGCCCGACGGCGAGTCCTATCGCTACCTGGCCGAGCTGGTGAAAGCGGGCCGGGTGCAGGAAAGCCAGATCGACGACGCGGTGCGGCGCCTGCTCGAGATCAAATTTCTCGCCGGCCTGTTCGAGAATCCGTATGCCGACGCGGACAGCGCCGACGCGCTGACCGGCAACAAAGAAGCGCGCGACTTGGCGTTGAAGACGGCACAGCGCGCGATCACGCTGCTCAAGAATGACGGCGTGCTGCCGTTCGATGCGGCGAAGCTGAAAACCCTGGCCGTGATCGGCCCGAACGCAGCCGTCGCACGCTTGGGTGGCTATTCGGGTGAGCCGCGACAGGCCGTGACTGTGCTCGACGGGTTGCGCGCCAAGCTCGGCAATCGCGTGAAGCTGGTGCATGCCGAGGGCGTGCGCATCACCGAGAACGACGATTGGTGGGCCGACGAGGTCAAGCTGGCCGATCCGAAACAGAATGCGCGCAAGATCGAAGAAGCGGTCAAAGTTGCGCGCGGTGCCGACGCGATCCTATTGGTGATCGGCGACACCGAACAGACCAGCCGCGAAGGCTGGGATGTCAAACATCTCGGCGACCGTCCCAGCCTCGACCTCGTCGGCGAACAACAGGCGCTCGCCAATGCGATGTTCGCGCTGAACAAGCCGGTGGTTGTACTGCTGCTCAACGGGCGACCGCTGTCGGTGGTCGACATCGCGGCGCGTGCCAACGCGCTGGTCGAGGGTTGGTATCTCGGTCAGGAAGGCGGCACGGCCGCGGCCGACATGTTGTTCGGCGACGTCAATCCCGGCGGCAAGTTGCCGGTCACGATCCCGCGTTCGGTCGGGCAGTTGCCGATGTTCTACAACTACAAGCCCAGCGCGCATCGCGGTTATCTGTTCGACACGACCGCGCCGCTGTTCCCGTTCGGCCATGGGCTTAGCTATACGAGCTTCGACATCAGCGCGCCGCGCCTGTCGGCGGCGACGATCAAAGCAGGCGAATCGGTCGATGTTGCGGTCGATGTGCGCAACACGGGCAAGCGCGCCGGCGACGAAGTCGTACAGCTCTATGTCCACGACCAGATCGCGTCGGTGACACGGCCGGTCAAAGAGCTGAAAGGATTCCAACGCGTCACCTTGGCGCCGGGCGAGCAGAAGACGCTGACCTTCAAACTCTCGCCGCGCGAACTCGAGATGTGGAATCTGGAGATGAAGCGCGTGGTCGAACCCGGCGCCTTCGATGTTCTGGTCGGGCCGAATTCCGTCGACCTCAAGAAAACCGTGCTGACGGTCAGCGAGTAATGCGCGCGGCCGTCGCCCTTCTGCTGGTGCTGGCACCCGTCCTTGCGAGCGCAGCCACCTTGAAGGAGTCGTATGACGGTCTCTTTCGTATCGGCGTCGCGCTGAACCAGCGCCAGTTCGAAGAACGCGACCAGCGCGCGTTGAAGATCGTCGCGGCCGAGTTCAATTCGATCAGCCCCGAAAACGCGCTCAAATGGGAAAGCGTGCATCCGCGGCCGGCCGAATATCGCTTCGATGCCGCCGACCGCTATGTCGCGTTCGGCGAAAAGCAGGGCATGCAGGTAATCGGGCACGCGCTTGTCTGGCACAACCAGACGCCGTCCTGGGTGTTTCAGGACGAACGCGGCGCGCCGTTGACGCGCGATGCGTTGCTGGCGCGGATGCGCGAACATATCCACACGGTCGTCGGCCGTTACAAAGGCCGCATCGCGGGCTGGGACGTCGTCAACGAAGCGCTCGACGAGGACGGCACGTTGCGCAAGTCGCCGTGGCAACGGATCATCGGCGACGACTATATCGAACAAGCGTTCGCCTTCGCGCGCGAAGCCGATCCGTCGGCCGAGCTCTACTACAACGACTATTCGATCGAACGCGAAGCCAAGCGCGCTGGTGCGGTGCGTCTGATGCAGCGGTTGCTGGCGCGCGGCGTCAAGATCACCGCGATTGGCCTGCAGGGGCACGACCATCTGCGCTACCCGTCGGGCGCGCAGCAGGAGGCGACGATCCGTGCGTTCGCTTCGCTGGGCCTGCAGGTGAACATCACCGAGCTCGACATCGACCCGCTGCCGCGCATTGCCGATGAAGTCACCGCCGAAGTGACGTTGAGCGCCGCCGCCACGGACGCGTTGAACCCGTATCGCAGCGGCCTGCCCGACGCAAAGCAACGCGAGCTGGCCGAGAAATACGGCGAGCTGTTTGCGATCTTCGCCAAATATCGCGGCACGATCGGGCGCGTGACCTTCTGGGGCGTCACCGACGGTGACTCGTGGCTGAATGATTGGCCCGTGCGCGGTCGCACCTCGTATCCGCTGCTGTTCGACCGCGCCGGCGCGCGCAAGCCGGCCTATGACGAAGTGCTGGCCGTGGCCAAGCGGCTGGAGGCGAAACCATGATGCTGCGCTTGCTGATTGTCGCCCTGTGCCTGTTGTCCGGCACGGCCTTTGCGCTGGGGCAGGATCGCTACGTGACGTTCGTGCCGGGTGCGGGCGCGTTCGCCATCGTGCAGGGCAAGAGTGTGGCGCCGATCTTCGTCGATCTAGCCGACTTTGCCGGTGTCGTTCGCGCGGCGAAGAATCTGCAAACCGACATTGCGCGCGTGACGCGCCAGACGCCGAAGTTGGTGCAGGGGCGCGGCGAGCTTGGCAGTGCGCCGATCCTGATCGGCACGATCGGCAAAAGCTCGCTGATCGATCAGTTGATCCGCGACGGCAAGCTCGACGTGACCGACGTTGCGGGGAAGTGGGAGGCGTTTGTCATCCAGACGGTCGCCAACCCATTGCCGGGCGTCGCGAGCGCGCTGGTGATCGCGGGCAGCGACAAGCGCGGCACAACGTTCGGCATCTACGATCTCGCCGAACAGATCGGCGTCTCGCCCTGGGCGTGGTGGGCCGACGTTCCGGTCGTGCAGCACGACGCGCTGTTCGTTGTTGCCGGCCGTCATGTCGAGCGCGAGTCACCGGTCAAATATCGCGGCATCTTTCTCAACGACGAGGCCCCCGCGCTGGCCGGTTGGGCCCAAGAGAAGTTCGGCGGCCTCAACCATCAGTTCTACGAACATGTCTTCGAGCTGATCCTGCGGCTCAAAGGCAATTATCTGTGGCCGGCAATGTGGGCCAACGCCTTCAACGAAGACGATCCACTGAATCCCAAGATCGCGGATGAATATGGAATCGTGATGGGCACGTCGCATCACGAGCCGATGTTGCGGGCGCAGCAGGAATGGAAACGGCACGGCAAAGGCCCGTGGGATTATTCCAAGAACGAGAAGGTGCTGCAGGATTTCTGGCGCGAAGGCGTGCGTCGCAACAAAGATCTCGAAAGCATCATCACCTTGGCGATGCGCGGCGACGGCGACGAGCCGATGAGCGAAGACGCCAATGTCGCGCTGCTGCAAAAGATCGTCGCCGACCAGCGCAAGATTTTGTCTGAAGAGGTCAATCCGGATCTGACCAAGATTCCGCAGCTCTGGGCGCTCTATAAAGAAGTGCAGGAATATTACGAAAAGGGCATGCGCGTGCCCGACGACGTGACCCTGCTGTGGTGCGACGACAATTGGGGAAATATCCGGCGCCTGCCAACGGCGGAGGAACGCAAGCGCAGCGGCGGTGCCGGCGTCTACTACCATTTCGACTATGTCGGCGATCCACGAAACTACAAATGGATCAACACCAACCCGATCGCCAAAGTCTGGGAACAGATGAGCCAGGCGCTCGACTATGGCGCCGATCGGATCTGGATCGTGAATGTCGGCGATTTGAAGCCGATGGAATTCCCGATCGACTTTTTTCTGAATTTCGCGCGCGATCCGAAGCGCTGGCCGAAAGAAAAACTCAGCGAGTTCGCGCGCCTGTGGGCCGAGCGTGAATTCGGCGCGGCGCACGCGACCGAGATCGCCGACATCGTCACCACCTACGGCACCTATGTTGGCCGCCGCAAACCCGAGCTGCTGGAACCGTCGACGTTCAGCCAGTTGAATTACCGCGAAGCCGATCGTGTCGTTGCCGATTACCAGGCACTGGTCACGCGCGCGGAGAAAGTGTCGGCCGCACTGCCGCCCGCGGCGCGCGACGCGTTCTTTCAGCTGGTGCTGCATCCTGCCAAAGCGGCGTCGATCGTGACCGAGCTATATGTCACCGCGGCGCGCAACCGGCTCTACGCCGCGCAGGGCCGCGCCAGCACCAACGATTTGGCCGCGCGCGTGCGCACCCTGTTCCAAGCCGACGCGGATCTGACCGCTGCGTACCACAAGCTCGGCAACGGCAAGTGGAACCACATGATGGATCAGACCCATATCGGCTACACCTATTGGCAGCAGCCGCCCGCGAATGTGATGCCCGCTGTGTCGTCGCTGCTGGTTGCAGCGCAGCCGCAAATGGGCGTCGCCGTCGAAGGCGCGCCGCAATCCTGGCCCGGTGCCTGGGGTGCGCCCGTTCTGCCCGATCTCAACGTGCTGGGCGAGCAACGTCGCTATATCGACGTGTTCAACAAAGGCGCCGGCAAGTTCGATTTCACCGCGACCGCGAGCGAGCCGTGGATCGCGCTCAGCACGACGCGCGGAACGGTCGAGAAAGATCTGCGCCTGTGGGTGCGCCTCGATGCAAGCAAGGCGCCGACCGGTCGGTCCAGCGGCGCAGTCACGATCACGACCCCGGGTATGGCGCCAGTGACGGTGCGCGTCCATGCGTTCAATCCGTCGATTCCATCCGCGCCGGACGGCGCTTTCGTTGAAGCCGATCGCTATGTCGCGATCGAAGCTGAACATTTCACGCGCAAAGAAGATGCGGGCGCCGCCGCTTGGCAGAAGATCGATCACTACGGCCATACGCTGTCGGGCATGGCGGTGTTTCCGACCACGACCGAAAGCGCTTTGCCGCCCGCCGCTGCACCACGTTTGGAATACCGGATGTACTTAACCGATCCGGGCAAGGTGGATGTTGAAGCGATCGTCGGCCCGACTTTGCCGTTCGTGCCCGGCCGCGGCTTGCGCTACGCGGTTGCGTTCGACGATGAGACGCCGCAAGTGATCGACATCTGGGCATCGAACACGGCGCAGGACTGGCAGCGCGCGGTCAGCGACAATGCACGCAAGCCGCGCTCCACCCATACGGTCAGCGGCACGGGATTCCACACGCTGAAACTCTGGATGGTCGATCCCGGCGTCGTGTTGCAGAGACTGGTCGTCGATTTGGGCGGGGTTCGTCCGAGTTATCTCGGCCCGCCTGAAAGCGCGCGGGTCGCTCGATGATTGCCGCGCTGCGCCGTCTTGTCGTTCTGCTGCCGCTGTTGGCGGCAAGTGCGCAGGCTGCGCCATTGGAAGTCGCACTGACCTTTGATGATCTGCCGTCGCACGGGCCGTTGCCGCCCGGCGTCACCCGCGTCGACATCGCCAAAGCAGTTCTTGCGACCTTGCAGGCGCACAAGGCGCCGTATGTCTACGGCTTCATCAACGGCAAGAAGATCGACGACGTGCCGGCCGACGTGCAGGTGTTGGAGCTGTGGCACCAGGCCGGCTACCCGCTCGCCAATCACAGCTACTCGCATATGGACCTGCACAAACACACGGCGGCGGAGTTTCTGCAGGACGTGGCCGCCAACGAGAAGGCGCTGCACGTCTTTATGGGCGGGCAGGATTGGCAGTGGTTTCGCTATCCCTATTTGCGCGAGGGCGACACGCTGGCGAAACGACATGAAGTTGCGCAGGCGCTGAAACAACGCGGCTATCGCACCGCCGAGGTGACGCTCGATTTCGATGACTATGCCTTCAACGAACCCTATGCGCGATGCGTCGCGCGCGGCGACACGGCCGCGATCGAGGGGTTGAAACAGCTTTATATGGAACGCGCCGAGTCCCAGATCGAAGCCGGCGAAGTCGCGGCGCGCAAAGTGTTCGGACGCGACATCAAACATGTGATGCTGCTGCATATCGGCGGCTTCGAAGCGGTGATGTTGCCGCGCCTGCTCGACCTGCTGCAGCAGCGTGGTGCCCATTTGATCCGCCTGGACGAGGCACAAAGCGATCCCGTCTATTTGCTCGATCCCGACCAGACGCCGAAATATGGCGGCCGATTCACCGATCTGGTCGCGGCCTCCAAGCAGATCGAACTGCCACGACGCGACAATGCCTTCTTCGAGCGGCTGGAGAAGACGTGCACATGAAACATCTCGCCGCCATTCTTGTCGGGTGCCTGCTGAGCTTCGCCGCTGCGGCGGAAGAACATTGGGTCGGCAGCTGGGCCAGCGCGCCGATGCGGGCCACCGGCGATTCATTGCCGCCGGCAGATCTGAACGGCGCGACGGTGCGGCAGTCGGTGCGATTGAGCCTGGGTGGAACGAAGTTTCGTCTGCGGCTGTCGAATCTGGTCGGCACCACGCCGCTGACGATCGCGGCGGCGCAGCTCGGCGATCGCGACGTGACGTTCGGTGGCGAAACGCAAGTGACGATTCCTGCCGGTGCGCTGCTCGTGTCCGATCCGATTGCGATGACCGTGCCTGCGTTGCGCGACGTCGCGATCACCTTGCGTCTGGGTGAGGTGCCGAAGGAAATCACCGCGCATCCCGGCTCGCGCACCGTCACCTATGTGCAGCCAGCAGGCACGACGCAGGAATGGCCGATCGAGCGCTGGTACTTCATCAATGGCATTGACGTGGTTGCACCCGCGTCGGCCGCCGCGGTGGTTGCGTTCGGCGACTCAATTACCGACGGCTATGGCTTGCGGCCGTGGCAGCCGTCGCGTTGGCCCGATTTTCTGGCGCGGCGGCTGCAAGCCAACAAGACGACGCAGCAGGTCGGCGTGCTCAATCTCGGCATCGGCGGCAATCGTCTGTTGCGCGATGGGCTGGGCCCCAACGCGCTGGCGCGTTTCGATCGCGACGTGCTGGCGCAAAGCGGTGCGCGCTGGGTCATTCTGTTCGAAGCGATCAACGATTTCCGGACGCGGGAAACCGCGCACGAACATGGCGAGCAGCCCGCGTCGCTGGCGGCGTTGCGTGGCGCTTATCTGCAGATGGCCCGCCGCGCGCAAGCACGCGGCATGCGCATCTATGCGGCAACCATCCTGCCCTATGGCGGCGCGCAATATTTCACCGTCGCCAACGATCGCGACCGACAGGCGCTCAACGATTGGATTCGTAGCAGCGGCGTGTTCGACGCGGTGATCGATCTCGATGCGGCGCTGCGCGATCCGGCCGATCCGTCACGCCTCGCGCCGCAATTCGACAGCGGCGATCATCTGCATCCGAACGTGGACGGGTATCGCCGGATCGGCGATGCGATCGATCTACGCTTGTTTGCGCTTGGGCCGCGGTGACGCTTGGCCCCCGGTCCGATGCGGCGCCGCCGTCGATTCACGCTGCACCAGCGTGTAGGGCAGCAACAGCTGGCGCGGTGCAGTCTTCTTTTCACTGCGCCGTCGTTGAATTTCTTCCAGCAGCAGATCGACCGAGGCACGCCCCATATCGGCAATCGGCTGACGCACCGTGGTCAGCGCCGGCCAGATATTGGTTGCCAGCAAGGTGTCGTCGAAGCCGGCGATCGACACGTCGCCGGGCACGGTAAGGCCAAGACGATGCGCGACCGACAAGGTTGCCGCCGCCATATCGTCGTTGGCGGCAAAGATCGCGGTCGGGCGCGTCGACGCGGTCAGCAGATGTTCGGCCGCGGCAAGTCCCGATTGATAGTCGAAATAGCCTTGTTCGAGCTGGATCGCGCTGGGGTCGAGTTTCGCCGCTTGCAGCGCGTCCTGCAGCCCTTTCAGGCGCATCGAGCTGACGGTCTGGTTGGGATGGCCTTTGATGAATCCGAACTGGCGATGGCCGACCGAGAGCAGATATTCGGCGATGTCGCGCGCGGCGCGGTAATTGTCGATCCGTACCGACGCCATGTCGGTGCTTTCTTCGCCCGGTGCCGCGCAGACCGCCGGCAAATTGGCTTCGCGCACCGCGTCGAGCACGGTTTTCGACTCGCACAAAGGCGGCGGCAGAATGATGCCGCTGATGCCGCCTTTGAGCATTTTGGAAATCGCCGCGCGTTCGCCGTTGGGCGCGGTCCGTTCGACCACGATCTGGTGACCGGTCTTGCTGCTTTCGTCCAGCGCGCCGACCAGGAACTCGCTGAGATACGCGACGGATGGGTTGCTGTACAAAAGCCCGATCCGGAAAATTTCCGAACCGGCCAGGCTGCGCGCCGCCGGGTTGGGCGAATAGTTGAGCTGCTGGATCGCGGCCTGCACCAACGCGCGCGTGTTTTCGTTGACGTTGGTCTCGTTGTTGATGACCCGCGACACGGTCATCGCCGACACTTTCGCCAGCTCGGCCACTTCGCGAATGGTGACCGCGCTTGAGTTCCGTCGACGCTGGCGCTGCATGCTCGGAGTCGCTCCCAAATCGAGCCGCGATACTACGCGCCATGTCGCGCAAAGGGCATGCGACGCAGCCACCCGCTTGCCCCGAATTCGGTAATCTGCGATATATCAATGTGAGCGGTAACAACCAAGAAGTACCGCGTCCACGGGAGGCCGAACGTTGCTGAGCGAGCCACGCGCCGCGCAAGCGGGCGACGACATACGCAGTGCGCTACCGGACGACTGGCAACGCGCGACTCTGCTTGGCCGTATCGATCTCGGCCATGGGCCGACGCCGGTTCTTTTGCGCGACGGCGAGCTCGCCGATCTGTCGCATGCGGCGCCGACGATTTCTCAATTGCTCAACCGGTTCGAACCGGGCGCGGCACTGCCCGCCGGCACGCCTCTCGGTGCGCTCGATCGGTTGGGATTGGCGCCAGCATGGCAACAGCCGGATGCGTTGCCGCGATTGCTCGCGCCGGTCGATCTTCATTGCATCAAAGCAGCCGGCGTCACCTTTGCCGTGTCGGCGTTGGAGCGCGTCATCGAAGAACGCGCGCGCGGCGACGCCGGCGCGGCGCAATCGATCCGCGAAGCATTGGCCGAGCGCGTCGGCGCCGATCTCAGCCGCATCAAGCCGGGGTCGGAGCAGGCGGAAAAGCTCAAGCAGGCACTGATTTCTGACGGGTTGTGGTCGCAATATCTCGAAGTTGCGATCGGACCCGACGCGGAGATCTTCACCAAAGCGCCGATCCTGTCGTCGGTCGGTTGGGGCGATCATGTCGGCGTGCGCGCCGACAGTTCGTGGAACAATCCCGAACCAGAAGTGGTGGTGATCTGCGACGGGCACGGGCGCGTCCGCGGTGCGACGTTGGGCAACGACGTCAATCTGCGCGACTTCGAAGGGCGCAGCGCGTTGCTGCTGGCGAAAGCAAAGGACAACAACGCGTCCTGCGCGATCGGCCCGTTCATCCGCCTGTTCGACAAGGACTTTACGATTGACGATGTGCGCCGCGCCGAGGTCGAGCTGCGCGTCGAAGGCGAGGACGGATTCCGTCTGCGCGGCAGCAGCAACATGGCCAAGATCAGCCGCGATCCGCTTGATCTTGCGGCCCAGGCGTTCGGCGCAAATCACCAATATCCAGATGGGTTTGCGCTGTTTCTCGGCACCATGTTCGCGCCCATCGAAGATCGCGATGCGCCGGGCCGCGGCTTCACGCACAAACCGGGCGATCACGTCACGGTGGCGTCGCCGCGCCTTGGCGCGCTCAGCAATCGCGTCACCTTCTGCAGCGACGCGCCGCCGTGGCGCTTCGGCGTCGCGTCTTTGATGACCAACCTCGCGCAGCGCGGTCTGTTGGCTGCGCCCGCCGGAAATTGACATGAGCCAAACTGTGACCCTGGCGCACTATGTTGACGGTAAGCGTGTCGACGCCGCCGCGACCCTGCCCAGTCTGAATCCATCCGACACGTCGGATATTGTCGCGCTGATGCCCGATGGCGACGCGTCCGTTGTCGCGCTTGCGGTTGACGCAGCGCGGCGTGCTTTTCCCGGCTGGTCGGCAACGACGCCGGAACAGCGCTTCGACATTCTCGATCGCGCCGGCGATTTGATCCTGACGCGGCGCGACGTACTGGGACGATTGTTGTCGCGTGAAGAAGGCAAGACGCTCGCCGAAGGAACCGGCGAAGTCGTACGCGCCGGGCGCATCTTCAAATTCTTCGCCGGTGAAGCGTTGCGCAATGCAGGCCGGTTTCTGGATTCGGTGCGACCGGGTGTCGAAGTCACGGCGATCCGGGAAGCGGTCGGCGTCTTCGGCCTGATTACGCCGTGGAATTTCCCGATCGCAATCCCGGTCTGGAAAACTGCACCGGCATTGGCCTTCGGCAATACGGTGGTGCTGAAACCGTCGGAATTGACGCCCGCCATGGCAAGCGCGCTGGCCGATATCCTGCACGAAGCGGGTTTGCCCGCAGGTGTGTTCAATCTCGTCTTCGGAACCGGCGCCGCCGGCGCGGCACTGTGCGCGCATGCCGACGTCGATGGTTTGTCGTTTACCGGTTCGCAAGCGACCGGTGCGCGCGTGGCAACCGCTGCCGCTGCGCGACAGGCGCGCGTGCAGCTCGAGATGGGCGGCAAGAATCCGCTGGTCATTCTGGCCGACGCCGATCTCGATCGCGCCGTGATGTGCGCGCTTGACGGTGCGTTTTTCGCGTCGGGCCAACGCTGCACCGCGTCGAGCCGCTTGATCGTCGAAGACGCGATCCACGATCGTTTCGTCGACACGCTTGCGGCGCGCGCTGCCGCGTTGAAGGTCGGTGACGCGCTGGATACGGCGACGCAGATCGGCCCGCTGGTCAGCCAAGCCCAGCTCGACAAGGTGCAATCCTATCTCGACGTGGCACCGCGCGAAGGGGGGCGCGTGCTGGCGACGGGCGCGGTGCCGGGAAAGGGCGGCTATTACTTGGCGCCGACCGTGGTTGCCGACACCACGCTCGCGATGCGCGTCAATCGCGAGGAAATTTTCGGACCGGTAGCCAGCGTCATTCGCGTATCCGGCTTCGACGCCGCACTTGCCGCTGCCAATGACGGCGCATTTGGCTTGTCGGCCGGGATTGTCACCCAATCGCTGCATGCCGCGCAGCAATTCCGCCGCCGTGTTCGTGCCGGAATGGTGATGGTCAATCTGCCGACTGCGGGCGTCGACTATCACGTGCCGTTCGGAGGCACGCGCAAATCAAGTTACGGCCAGCGCGAGCAAGGCTTCGCGGCCGTCGATTTCTACACGCAATACAAGACGATCTACTCCTGGGCCTGATGCGATGAACCACGCCAATTATCCAAGTCTGAGCGGCAAGCGCGTCGTGGTCACCGGCGGAGGCAGCGGCATCGGCGCTGCGATCGTCGAAGCGTTTGCGCGCCAAGACGCGCAGGTCTTCTTTCTCGACGTCGCGGAAGAGGATTCGCGCGCGCTGGTCGAGCGCCTGGCGCAAATGCCGACGCCGCCCGTGTTCTATCGTTGCGACTTGACCGATCTCGACGCGGCGCGCGCATGCCTGGATGCGATCATCGAACAGCATGGTTCGGTCGACGTGTTGGTGAACAACGCCGCCAACGACGACCGTCACCGCGTCGATGAGGTCACGCCGTCTTATTGGGACGAGCGGATCGCGGTGAATTTGAAGCACTATTTCTTCTGCGCGCAGACTGTGGCGCCCGGGATGCGCGCCAATAGCGGCGGTGCGATCATCAATCTCGGTTCGGTGTCGTGGCATTTGGCCTTGCCCGATCTTGCCATCTACCAGACCGCGAAAGCGGGTATCGAAGGCATGACACGCGCGCTGGCGCGCGATCTGGGCGAAGACAAGATCCGCGTCACCTGCGTCGTGCCCGGCGGCGTTCGCACGCCGCGCCAGACGTTGCTGTGGCACAACCCCGCCGAAGAAGCGCGCATGCTGGCGCAGCAATGTCTGAAAGAGCGGGTCGAGCCGTCGCACGTCGCGTCGATGATTCTGTTTCTGGCGTCGGACGATGGGCGCATGTGCACCGGCCACGAATATTTCGTCGACGCGGGCTGGCGATGAACGACCTGGCCGCCGACGAGCTCACTTGCGTCTGGTCGGTTGCGGCGCACCTCGGCGAAGGTCCGTTCTGGTCCGCGTCGGCGCGTGCGCTTTGGTTCGTCGACATCAAGCAGCGCCAGGTCCATTGCTTTCATCCCGCAACCGCGTTGCAGGAAAGCTGGAACGCACCGGATCAGCCGGGATTTGTCTTGCCGATGCAGGGCGACACGCTGGTCGTCGGCATGCCGCGACGCCTGTGCCGCTTCGATCCCGTGGATGGCAGCTTCACCGATCTTGTGGCGGTCGAATCCAACCTGCCGCGCAACCGGCTCAATGACGGGTTCGTCGATGCGGCGGGGCGTTTGTGGTTCGGCTCGATGGATGATGCCGAAGAAGCGCCGACCGGCGCGCTCTATCGCTGGGACGGCAGTGGTGCGCCGCTGCGCCAGGATGACGGCATCATTATCACCAACGGCCCCGCGACCAGCCCCGACGGCACGGTTCTCTATCACACCGACACGTTGGAGCGGACGGTCTACGCGTTTGATCTCGGGTCGAACGGCATGCTCGCCAACAAGCGCGTCTTCGTGCGCATCGAAGACGAGGCAGGCTATCCCGATGGGATGGCGGTCGACGCCGATGGGCGCGTCTGGATTGCGCTGTTCGGCGGCTGGGGCATTCGTTGCTACGCGCCGTCCGGCAAGCTGCTGCGCTTCGTGCGTTTCCCCTGCGCCAACGTCACCAAACTGACCTTCGGCGACGACGATTTGCGCACCATCTACGCGACCACCGCGCGCAAAGGGTTGGATGACGCGGCGCGCCTGGCGCAGCCGCTTGCGGGTGGGCTGTTCGCCTTCCGCAGCGATCGTCCAGGTTTGCCGCAAGCAGAGGTCGCCCATGGCTGAGCGGCGTTTCCGTTCGCGCGACTGGTTCGACAGCGACCGGATCGACATGACTGCGCTCTATCTCGAGCGTTTCATGAATTACGGGCTGACGCCCGACGAGCTGCGATCCGGCAAGCCGATCATTGGCATCGCGCAGAGTGGCAGCGACCTGTCGCCGTGCAACCGGATTCACGTCGAGCTGGCAAAGCGGGTGCGCGACGGCATTCGCGACGCGGGCGGCGTACCGATGGAATTTCCCGTCCATCCGATCTTCGAGAATTGCCGTCGCCCGACCGCGGCGCTCGATCGCAATCTCGCCTATCTCGGCCTGGTCGAAATTCTGCACGGCTATCCGATCGACGCGGTCGTGCTTACCACCGGTTGCGACAAGACTACGCCCGCCGGTGTGATGGCGGCGTCGACGGTCGATATTCCCGCCATCGTTCTGTCGGGCGGTCCGATGCTCGATGGCTGGTTCGAAGGCGAGCTGGTCGGGTCGGGCACGGTGATTTGGAAAGCGCGCCGTCGTCTGGCGGCGGGCGAAATCACGGAAGAAGAATTTCTCGCACTCGCCGCCGCATCGGCGCCGTCGGCCGGTCACTGCAACACGATGGGCACCGCATCGACGATGAACGCGGTCGCCGAAGCGCTGGGTCTGTCCTTGCCCGGTTGCGCCGCGATCCCCGCGCCCTATCGCGAGCGCGGGCAGATGGCCTATGCGACCGGCCGGCGCATCGTCGAGATGGCCTACGAAGATCTGCGCCCGTCGCGAATCCTGACGCGCGACTCGTTTTTGAACGCGATCACCGTGACGGCCGCGATCGGCGGCTCGACCAACGCGCAGCCGCATATCGTTGCGATGGCGCGCCATGCCGGTGTCGAGCTGCGCGACGAAGATTGGAGCCTGTACGGCTACGACGTGCCGCTGCTGGTCAACATGCAGCCAGCGGGAAAATATCTCAGCGAACGGTTCCACCGTGCCGGCGGTGTGCCGGCTGCGATGTGGGAATTGCTGCAGGCGGGCAAGTTGCGCGGCGGCTGCGCCACCGTCACCGGCCGCAGCGTCGCCGACAATCTGCAGGGCCGCGAAAGCACCGATCGCGAAATTATCGCGCGCTACGACCAGCCGCTGAAAGAACGCGCCGGGTTTCTGGTGCTCAAAGGCAATCTGTTCGACTTCGCGATCATGAAGACCAGCGTGATCTCGGACGAGTTTCGCCAGCGCTATCTGCGCGATCCGGCCCGGCCCGGCACGTTCGAAGGCCGCGCCATCGTGTTCGACGGGCCCGACGACTATCACCACCGCATCAACGATCCCGCGCTCAACATCGACGAGAGTTGCATTCTCGTCGTGCGGGGCGCGGGGCCGTTGGGTTTTCCCGGCTCGGCCGAAGTCGTCAACATGCAGCCGCCCGACGCCCTGTTGAAGCGCGGTGTCCGCAGTCTGCCGACGATCGGCGACGGACGGCAGTCAGGTACGTCGGACAGCCCGTCGATCCTGAACGCATCGCCCGAAAGCGCGGCGGGCGGTGGGCTTGCGTGGGTGCGCACCGGCGACACGATCCGCATCGATCTCGACGCCGGGCGTTGCGACATGCTGGTTGCCGACGACGAGATTGCACGCCGCAAACAACAAGGCGTGCCGCCGACACCGCCCAGCAAGACGCCGTGGCAAGAACTCTATCGCGCGACGGTCGGCCAGCTTTCGACCGGCGCCTGTCTCGAATCCGCGGTCGACTATCGCGGCACCGCTGCGGAGACGCCCCGACACAATCACTGACGAAACGCGCGAAGGCGGGAACAACCCGTCACGCGCACGGCGCTGGGAGGCGCGCAAGATGGCAAAGCAAGGTGGTTTCCCGCTCGTCGCGGGCCTGACATTGATCGCAACGTTGGGCGGTCTGTTGTTCGGCTACGACACGGCGGTTATTTCGGGCGCGATCGGTGCGATCGACGCCAACTTCATCGATCCGTTGAACTTGCCTGAAACGCAGCGCCTCAGCCTGTCGGGCTTCACCATTGCCAGCGCATTGTTCGGCTGCATCGTCGGCGGCGCGGTTGCAGGGTGGGTCGCGGACCGGTTCGGCCGCCGCGTCGGCTTGATCGTTGCCGCGGTGTTTTTCCTGGTCGGCACGTTGGGTTCGGCGGTGCCGGAATTGGGTCTCGGTCCAATCGGCGGCATGGGTCCCGACGCGCTGACGCCGTTCAACATCTACCGCATCATCGGCGGTATCGGCGTCGGCCTCGCGTCGCTTCTTTCGCCGCTCTACATCGCAGAAATCGCGCCCAAAGAGGTGCGCGGCAAACTCGTCTCGTTGAATCAGATCGCCATCGTCGTCGGCATGGTCGGCGTCTATTTCGTCAATTGGGCGATCGCGCAGCTGGGTGACGAACAATGGCTGCGCACGGTCGGCTGGCGCTGGATGTTCGCGTCGGAAGCGGTGCCGTCGCTGTTGTTCCTGGGTCTGCTGCTGTTCGTGCCCGACACGCCGCGCTGGTTGGTGATGAAAGGGCGTACGCAAGAAGCGCTGGGTGTGCTGCGCCGTCTCGATACGGAAGCTGACTCGCCCGCAATCCTGGCCGAGATCGAACAAAGCCTGGTCGTGCGCGGCGACCGGCTATTCGCCTTCGGCGCGCTTGTCATCGTCGTCGGCATCATGCTGTCGGTGTTTCAGCAACTGATCGGCATCAACGCGGTGCTCTACTACGCGCCGTTGATGTTCAAGAATATGGGCGCCACCACCGACAGCGCGCTGCTGCAGACCGTGATCGTCGGCATCGCCAATGTCGGCTTCACCGTCGTCGCCATGTACACGGTCGACCGATTCGGCCGCCGGCCGCTGATGATACTGGGCGCCGCCATCATGGCCGTGGCGATGCTGGTGCTGGGATGTCTGTTCGCAGGCAATGCACTGGGACTCGGCGCGCTGCTGGCGATGATCCTTTACATCGCGGGCTTCGCGCTTTCGTGGGGACCGGTCACCTGGGTGTTGTTGTCGGAGATCTTCCCCAACAGCATCAAAGGCAAAGCGATGGCGATCGCAGTTGCGGCGCAATGGATCGCCAATCTCGTCGTGTCCTGGTCGTTCAAAGTGCTCGACGGCAACTCGTATCTCAACGCGCAGTTCAATCACGGTTTCGCCTATTGGCTCTACGCCGCGATGAGTGTGCTGGCCGGTCTGTTCGTCTGGCGCTACGTGCCCGAAACCAAAGGCTGCAGCCTGGAAGAGATTCAACGTCTGTGGTTCGGCAAGCGGGCCGCCGCAGCCGATGCGTTGAACCCGGCCAAGGTTTGAAATTCCCAGGGCGTGCGCTGCCGTCCTGGCGCGCGCCAACCTTGCGGCGGTGACTGACTGGTCACCGCCGCTTTTTATGCGGAGCGGCTGATGTTCAAGCTGATGCTCGTTCTGTTGGCTCTCGGCGTGCCGGCTTCGGCCGAGACGATGCACGCCGATCTCGTGCTGCACACGGATCGGCCCGGCGCCGTGATCGATCCCAATTTGCACGGGCAGTTCGCCGAGCATCTCGGTGAAGGCATGTATGGCGGCTTGTGGGTCGGCGAGACCTCGCTGATCCCCAATACGCGCGGCTTTCGCAACGACGTCGTCGCGGCGTTGCGCGACCTGGGCGTGCCGGTGGTGCGTTGGCCCGGCGGCTGCTTTGCCGATCAGTATCATTGGCGCGACGGGATCGGTCCGCGCGACCAGCGTCCGGTGCGAATCAACACGAGCTGGGGCGGCGTCGAAGAATCCAACGCAGTCGGCATTCATGAATTCATGGATCTCGCCGAACAGCTCGGCGCCAAGACCTACGTCAACGGCAATGTCGGCACCGGCACGCCGCGGGAGATGCAGGACTGGATCGAATATATGACGTCGGATGCGCCGAACGGCACGCTGGCGCAGGAACGGCGCGCCAACGGACGCGACAAGCCCTGGCGCGTCGACTATGTCGCGCTGGGCAACGAGCTGTGGGAATGCGGCGGCAATATGCGGCCGGAATTCTACGCCGACCTCTATCACCAGTTCGCGACCTTTGTGAAAACCAAGGACGGTAACGGACCCAAGAAAATCGCGGCCGGCGGATATGGCGACAATGTGCGCTGGAACGAGGTTCTTCTGCGCAGCAACAAGAAGGACATCGACGCGATCACGATGCACCATTTCTCGTTGCCGACCGGCGATTGGAAGAAGAAGGGCCCCGCTACCGGTTTCGACGAAGCGCATTGGATGTCGGTCCTGCGGCAGGCGCTGCAGATGGAGACGCTGATCGCAGCGCACAGCGCGATGATGGATCGCGTCGACCCGAACAAGAAGGTCGCGCTGTTCGTCGACGAATGGAGCAACTGGTACGATGTTGACCTAGGTACCAACCCAGGCTTCTTGCGCCAGCAAAATACGCTACGCGACGCAATCAGCGCCGCGATCGTGCTGAACATCTTTCATGCACATGCGGATCGTGTGCGCATGGCCAACATCACACAGATGGTGAACGTGCTGCAGGCCATGGTGCAGACGGATGGCGCGCGCATGTTGCTGACGCCGACCTATCATGTCTTTCGCCTGTTCAAGCCGTTTCGCGGCGCGACGCAGATCCCAGTGACGAGGCAGGCGCCGCCCTATCGCTTTGGCAAAGACCAGATCCCGGCGCTACAGGCTGGCGCCGCGCGCACCGGCGATGGGCATGTTCAGCTGGCGCTGGTGAATCTCGACCCGCATCGCGCCGCGCAGGTTGCGCTGCTCACCGACGCGAAAGAAGCGGCGGGTCAGATTCTAACCGCGGCAACGATGGATGCGCGCAACACGTTTGACGCGCCGGACATGGTGAAGCCTGCGCCGTTCACCGGTGCGAGGTTGGCGAAAGGCCGGTTGCTGCTTGATCTGCCGGCGAAGTCCGTTGTTGTGCTCGAGTTGCGCTGATCAGTCGACCGGTTTCCAGGCCGCGCCTTCGATCGGCGGAATCTTTCCCGGCGCGATGCGGCCGGTTTTGACCAGGCGGATCAGCCAGGTCTGGAACGATTCTTTGCCGTCGAGAAAGTTGGTCTCGTTCAGCAACCGGTACACGACCGGCGCCAGCACATGCATGCCGTCGTCGGACATGCGGAACAGTTTCTCGGTGTCGGCATCGGTGCCAAGGCCGAGCCGTTTGCCCATCGCACGTTCCAGCGCCTTGACGCAGTCCTCTTCGACGAAGCCTTCGAACGTGTTGTAGCCGTACGATTTGTTATGGTGCTCGACGCGCGGCAGCAGGACTTTGTCTTTGCGCAACACGTTCAGCACCGCCCAAAGTTTCGGATCCTGCTTTTCGAAGGGCGGATGCAGCGACTCGTGCAGCGCAGTGCTGATCGTGATCGGGATCGGCCAGTCGGGGCTGGCGAGATAATTCTGCTGCGACAGGCTGATCCCGTGCGGGTTCACGTAAAACATCACTTCGACGGTGATGTCGGGCTTGATCATCTTCTTGCCCAGCGCCAGCTCGATCATCTGCGATGGATCGAATCCTTGGGCCGCCGCTTCGATTTCCTGCGCGCGCGTCTGCAGCTTGGGACGAAGCTCGGTCGTCCAATATTGTTCGAAGCCCGCTTTGCGCAGCGCTTCGATCACGACCGCAACGTCGGGTGCGGTCTCGCGAATGCTCGCGGCGCTGTCCTCGTTCCACCAGCGCAGCGGTCGCATCGCGTCGACGATACGCTCGGGCGCGCGCGCCGCGGCCAGCACATCGTCCAACGTCACCGGCGACAGGGTCGAGTACCACAAGGTCAACGACGCGCTGGTGATGCCGTTGTCGCGCTTGAACCGCGCCACGATGCGCGTTGCCGCCTGCTGTGCTTCCGGCGGCAGCGCGTTCCACCAGCGCTCGCGTTCGGCGGGATAGAATTTCACGTAGAACGGATCGCCCGACAGAATGCCGAGCAGGCACAGCGTGTCGTACGCGATCGACGGTTCCGCTTTCAGCGTGGCTTTGGCCGGTGCTGCAAACGACAGAGCGAGGAGAAGGGCGAGGAGCAGGCGCATGGCGTGACGGTGCCATGCGCCGGCCGGAAAATCTTGGATCAGGCGAACGTGCGACCGCTGCGCCGCAGCCGGGCCGGCGTCGTGTGCAGCCGGGCGCGCACCGCGCGGTTCAAATGCGCCTGGTCGTAATAGCCGCACGCAGCCGCCACGTCGGCCGGTGCTTCGCCCGCGGCGAGACGCGACGCTGCATGCAGCAGACGGCGTTCGCGCAAATGCGCCTGCACCGACCGGCCGGTGTCGCGACGGAACTGGCGTGCGACATGAATCGGATGCACCGATGCGATTGCGGCGAGGTCGGCCAAGGTCCAGTCGCGCGCCGGATCGTCGTTCATCGCGGCGCGCACGCGCGCAACCCAGCTTGCACCCAACGCGCCGGCCTGCGCGTCGGCCAAGATGCCCAGAACTTCGTGGGTCAGCGCTTCGAGTGCGAACGCGGCGATGCGATCCTGCGCCGCGAGTTCACGTGCGAAGGATGCGGCCAGTGCGGGCAGGTTTGCCTGGCGCGGTGAAGCTGCGATGCGACGCCACCCGCCGAAACCGGATTCGAAATGCAGATCGAGACAGGTGCCGCCGGCATGACCGAACTGGTCGGCATGGGTTTCGCCGGCCGGATGCACGAACACGCTACCGGCGCGCGCCGCATAGGTGTTGCCCGCGACATGTTCGTCATACGAACCGTCGAGAACGATGCAGAGATAGGAATTATCGTGCCGATGTTTCGGCAGGTTGGTGCGCGGCGCATAGCGTTGGCGTACCAGTTTCGCGCCGCTGAATTCGCGGCGCGTTGCGACGACGCCCAGATTGGACTCGCGTCCAACGTTGAGCGTCGTCGCTTGCATGCTTACGGGAACAGGCCGCGCGTGCGTTTCGCGTCGCGGACTTTTTCCACGCCGATCGCCATCGCGGCGGTGCGGTGCGGAACCTTGTCCTTGTCGACGCGACGCATGACTTGGTTGAACGCCTTCTCGAGCACGCGGTTCAACTTGTCGTTGACCTCCGCTTCGCCCCAGAAGAATTGCTGCAGATCCTGCACCCATTCGAAGTAGGACACGATCACGCCGCCCGAGTTGGCGAGAATGTCCGGGATGACGAAAATGTCGCCGCGATCGTGCAGCAACAAGTCGGCATCCGGCGTCGTCGGACCGTTGGCGCCTTCGGCCAGAATGCGGCATTGCAGCTTGTTGGCGTTCTCGGCGGTGATCACGCGTTCGACCGCGGCCGGAACCAGAATGTCGCATTTCTGCAGCAGCATCTCGTTCGGATCGATCAGCGATTCTTTCGAATAGCCTTTCAACGTGCCGTGCTGCGCAACCCATTTGTCCATCGCCTCAATGTCGAGGCCTTTGGGATCGTAATAGGCAGCCGTGTGATCGCTCGCGCCGAGCACTTTGGTGCCGTGCTTCTGCAACGTCAGCGCTGTGACCGAACCGACATTGCCGAAACCTTGCACGATCGCGGTTGCGCCCGACGGGCTCATGCCGAGACGATCGAGTGCGCGTTCGATGAGATAGACGACGCCGCGGCCGGTCGCTTCACGACGACCTTCGGTGCCGCCCAGCGCAACCGGCTTGCCGGTCACGATCTCGGTGACGCTGTGACCTTGGTGCATGGAATAGGTGTCCATGAACCAGGCCATCACCTGCTCGTTGGTGCCCATGTCGGGCGCCATGACGTCGGTGTGCGGACCGACGAACGGAATCATCTCCTGCATGTAGCGACGCGACAAAGCTTCCAGCTCGCGACGCGACAGGCTGTACGGATCAACCGTGACGCCACCTTTGGCGCCGCCATAGGGAAGGCCGGCCAGCGCGCATTTCCAGCTCATCCAAACCGCCAACGCAGCGACTTCGCCGATGTCGACATTCTTGGCGAAGCGCGTGCCGCCCTTTGTCGGTCCAAGCGTCAGATGGTGCTGTACGCGATAGCCCTGAAACACGGCGGTCGAACCGTCGTCCCGATGGATCGGGCACGACACGGCAACCGCGCGCTTGGGATAGAGAAGACGGTCGCGTTCGTCCGTCGGGACTTCCAGGTAATCGGCGATCACTTGGAATTGTTGGCGCGCCATCTCGAAGACGGGGCCGGTATAGATCGTCATGGGGTACGGGCGTTTCCGGTTTGGGGTCGCGTCCCGAATTTGAGCTAGGGCGCAACCGCTCGTTGGTTCCAAACGCGCGGACGTGTGCCGCGCTTCAATGGGCGCGGACCTTAGCAGCTTCGCTTTGGAGACGGCTTGTTTTCTCAGCCGCACATCAGAAAGAAAGTTGCGTCGAATGCGCTGCAGTGCAGCGCATTCAATCAAGCGGCGGTGACGAAGGTCCGGCCGCCCCGGCGCTTTGCGCCGAGTCTTTTCTGTTAGGCGGCCGTGACGAAGGTACGGCCGCCGAGCAGCGGATCGTCTTTCTTCCGCTGGCCTGATTCCTGGTCGTTGGTCGGCACGTTGAGCGACGCCAAGGTCAGCAACGTATAGAGCGACAACGTTTTGCCACCGGTGCCAGGGACCGCGATGTCGGTCAGCGCTTCGGGCGACCGGCCGAAGCGATTGGCCAGAACATCGCTGTTGGTGCTGCTGGCGACGGCCGACTGGAAGCTGCCGGTCGTGCTGTTGTCGAACTTGGCAGCGAAGCGGTCATAGACCTCTTTCAGCGTCTTCGGCTGACCGGTCTCGGAATTATAGAAGACAGAACGGTTCGCGGCAGCGGCCTGCGGCAGCACGCTGGCTGCGGGCGCCTGCGGATTTGCCTTCATCGCATTGAGGAATTGCGACGCACCGCCCGAGCCCAGGAAATGGGCCAGGTACAGTTCGGTCGCGCCGACTTTGCCGCCGACCGCAGCCTGCAGGTCGTCCGCATTGTCGCGCGCATATTCCGCCGCCATCAGCGCCGAAGCACGGGGATCATTGCGGAGGTCCATGACCTCTTGGCGAAGCTTGGGATCGGTGATGTAGAGCTTGCCGTCCGGCGCTTCCGAGATCGCGTTGGCGTATTTGCCGTAGCCGTCCGCGGCGCCGTGATCGGCGACCATGCGCAGCCAGGTTTGTTCGGTGAACTGGAACAGGCCGGTGGCGCTCGAGGTCGAGGCCTTGGCCGTCGCGTCATAGCCGCTTTCGACGCCCGCCTTCTGCATCAGATAAGCGAAGTTGACGCCCGTCTTGGCGCTGGCGGCTTGAACCGCAGCGGTCACATCGGCCGGGGCTTGGGCGCCGCGCTTGAGCGGGAGATCGAGGTGCGAGGTCTGCATCACGCGACCTAGGTCAGCAAGGCGCGTGCCAGACCTCGCCCCCGATCCATGGCCTCGGTCAGGCCGGTTCCCAGGCCCAGGTTTCAGGCGCCCAGCCAAAGGATCCTGCGGCTCCCGCGCTGATCACGTGGCCAATTCCCGGGAAGGGGAAGTGATAGACGAGCAGCCGCGCCTTCTCGGCTGTGAGGCTGGTCAGCAATTTCTTCCGGGTCGTTTTGGCCTGCTCGGCATCCTGGTCGAACAGCGGGGTCCAGTCGGGATGGACCAGGCCAGTGACGTGGTGGTGGACCACGTCGGCGGTGAAGACGAGCTGATTGCCGCCGCCGCCGTCGATCCGCAGCGAGACATGGCCCGGCGTATGGCCAGGCGTCGCGATCGAGCGGATGCCCGGAACGACCTCGTCGCCCGCCTTGAAGGTGACGATCCGGTCTTTCCAGGTCGCCAGGACCTTCTGCGTGTTGCCGATGAACAGCTGCTGCTGCTCGGGCGGAAACTTGCTGTTGGCCAGGCTGACGTTCGGCGCGGTCCAGAAGCTGACTTCGACCGCTGGTACATGCATCTGCGCCTTGGGGAAGGCGGCGCGGAATTCCGCGTCGACCGTGCCCCAGATGTGATCGGGATGCGCGTGCGTGACGATCACGCGGTCAATCGCGTCGGGTGCGACGCCCGCATTGCGCAGGTTCTGCACCAGCTTGCCCAACGCCGGACCAAAATGCGGCCCCGATCCCGGATCGACCAGCACCAGCTCGCGGCCCGTATCGACCAACAGCGAATTGCAGTGCAGCCCGACTTTGTCGGTCGGCTGGCCGGCCGCGGCCAATGTGCGTTGCACCTCGGCCGGTTTGGCGTTGAGCGCCAACGGCGCCGGTGCGCCGAGTTCGAACACGCCGTCGCTGATCACCGCCGCGTCGAACGTACCGATCTTGAAGCGATAGAAGCCCGCACCTTGCTGCGTCGTCGTCGGAATGCGCGATGCTGCTAGCGCCGGCAGCGGCAGATTGGCGGCGACGAGTCCGGTTGCGACACCTGCAAGCAAGGTGCGGCGGCTGACTTGGCTGTTCGACACGTAATCCTCCGAGTTCGAATCGAGGCCAGAGGCTGCGCGCGCCGTTGCGCGCGGTCTAGTGACCCGATTCCGAAGTTCGACGGTGCCACGTGGTGATGCGGAACGAACTTCGGAATCGATCAGGTCACTAGCAATCTGTTGTTTCTAGTGCGCCTTTTGGATTTGAAGTTCGCCTCGGTGCTGATCCCAAAGCGGGCGAACTTCAAATCCGGCGCACGAGCTTCCGTCCTGCGAAATAGTGTGTTCGGGTTTCGCATCCAAAGACCGAGAGCTGCGAATGACCTACACCGCCCCCGTCGACGACATGCGTTTCGTGCTCGAACATCTGGTCGGGTACGACCGGCTGGCCGCGTTGCCCGGCTATGAAGATGTGTCGGACGAGCTGGTCGGCGCGGTGCTGGATGAAGCGGCGAAGTTTGCCGGCGGCGTGCTGGCGCCGTTGAACGTCAACGGCGATCGCCAAGGGTCGAAACTCGAAAACGGAGTGGTGCGCACGCCCGACGGTTGGCGCGACGCGTACAAGCAATTCGTCGCCGGGGGTTGGAACGCAGTGCCGTTCCCGGTCGAATTCGGCGGCCAGGGATTGCCGTGGACAGTGCAGGCGACCTTGGCCGAGATGTGGCAGGCCGCGTCGCTGTCCTTCGGCCTGTGTCCGATGTTGAGTCAGGGCGCCGTCGAAGCCTTGCTGGTGCACGGATCAGACGAACAAAAACGCATCTATCTGCCAAAGCTGATCGAAGGCACCTGGACCGGCACGATGAATTTGACCGAACCGCAAGCCGGTTCGGATCTCGGTGCGGTGCGCACCAAAGCCGAACGCAATGGCGACGGCACGTATCGCCTCTACGGCCAGAAGATTTTCATCACCTACGGCGAACACGATCTGGCCGAGAACATCATTCATATGGTGTTGGCGCGCACGCCCGATGCGCCGGCTGGCGTCAAAGGCATCTCGCTGTTCATTGCGCCGAAATTCCTGGTGCAGAGCGACGGTTCGATCGGCGCGCGCAACGATCTGCGCTGCGTGTCGCTGGAACATAAGATGGGCATTCACGCTTCGCCGACCGCGGTGATGGCGTATGGCGACAATGACGGCGCGCTTGCCTATCTCGTCGGCGAAGAAGGCCGCGGCCTCGAATATATGTTCACGATGATGAACAACGCGCGGCTGTCAGTTGGGCTGCAAGGCGTTGCGATTGCCGAACGTGCCTATCAACAGGCGCGCGCCTACGCGCTGCAGCGCGTGCAGGGCAAAGGCCTCAACGGTAAAAACGCAGGCCCGGTTGCGATTATCGAACATCCCGACGTGCGCCGCATGCTCGTGACGATGCGCGCCATGACCGAAGCATCGCGCGCACTCGCGATCCGCGCTTTCGCCGCCTTCGATGGTGCGCACACGACGCACGATGCAGCCTGCCAGGCTGAAGTCGATTTCCTGACGCCGATCGTCAAAGCCTGGTCGACTGACATCGGCGTCGAAGTCGCATCGCTCGGCGTGCAGGTGCATGGCGGCATGGGCTTCATCGAAGAAACCGGTGCTGCGCAGCATTATCGCGACGCACGCATTCTGCCGATCTACGAAGGCACCAACGGCATTCAGGCGAACGATCTCGCCTTCCGCAAAATCGTGCGCGACGACGGGCGCGCATTTGCTGCGTGGCTTGCAAGCGCACGCAACGACGTCGCTGCGCTGGGCGCGTTGCCGGGCGATGACATGTCCGCAATCCGCGACCGTGTCGGCGAAGGGCTGGACCTGGCCGAACGTGCAACTGCCTGGATGATTGCGACCGGTAAGACCGATGTTTGGGCCGCGTCCGCGGGTGCGGTGCACTATCTGCGCGCGATCGGGCTGGTCGCAGGCGGCGTTGAGATGGCGCGTGCCGCTGCGGCAGCGGCGCGCGGCCTGGCGCAGGGGAGCAACGCGTTCTTGCAGCGGAAACTGCTCACGTCGCGCTTCTTCGCCGAACAGCTCGTGCCGCAGGCGCAAAGTTTGTACGGACCAATGAGCAGTGCGCACACGACGCTGCGCGCCTTCGAAACCGACGCGGTTTGAGATTCGACCACCTAGAGGTTGAGGCGAGTCGAAGACTAAGCGCCGAAAGCTTGCATATGCAGGCGGGGCCTGTGGTACCAACTCCGGCTTCGCGCGGGAGGAAGCCGGGTGGGCGCTGAGAGCGCAGAGACAGAACGTCGATTGGCCGAGCTGGAACGATTGCTCGCCTTCATTGAGGATTCTGGTGCTGTCGGTGTGTTGCAACTCGACGGTCGCGCACGCATACGCCGCGTCAACGGCGCGTTCGTTCGCCGCTTTGGCTTTCAACCCGACGAGTTGATAGGTCATCCGGCGACGATCCTGCTGCCGCCCGAAGATCATGCGCTAGCCGAACAACGCTTCGCCGACGCCTTTGCCGGCACCAACGGTCACGATTGGCGCAATTGGCGCGTCCGTTCGCGCGACGGCAGCCTGCACACTGTGATCATCGATTCGGTTGCGATCGATCAGGCCCATCCCGAGCGCGGCATCGACCTGATCGTCACCGACGTCACCGAACACGAACAACGGCGACTCGAACTGGCGCAGGCGCGCGACGCGGCGGAAATCGCCAGCCGCGCCAAGTCGGCCTTTCTCGCCAATGTCAGCCACGAATTGCGCACGCCGCTGAACGCGATTCTAGGGTTCAGCGAAATCATGGCGTACGGGCTGTTGGGGCCGATCACGGTCCCGCGCTACGCCGAATACGTCACCGACATTCATCGCAGCGCCAGCCACCTGCTCGACATCATCAATGCGCTGCTCGATCTGGCGAAGATCGAAGCTGGACGCATGGAGCTGCGCGAACAACGTTGCGACTTGCAGGTGATCGCGCAGGAAGTGATGAGCCTGCTGCAGCCGAAGATCGAAAGCGCCGGCATCGAAGTGTCGATCGCATGCGAACAACCGCTGCCACCGTTGCTTGGCGACATGACCAAGCTGCGCCAGATGCTGGTCAATCTGTTGGCCAACGCGGTGAAGTTCACGCCGATCGAAGGCAATATCGTGATCGAACTCTATCGCCGCGGGGATCAGTTGGGATTTGCGGTGGTGGATTCCGGCGTCGGCATGACCGACAGCGAAATCGACTTGGCGTTGGAGCCGTTTCGCCAGGTCGGCGATGCGATGGCGCGGCCCGATGCGGGAACCGGGCTCGGCCTGCCGCTGACACGCGCGCTGGCGGTTGCGCACGGTGCCGACCTCGCCATCGAAAGCAGCAAAGGCGTCGGCACGCGCGTCGCAGTGCTGTTCCCCGCATCTCGCACGTTGTCCTGACCAATCCGGGCGCTTACAAGCGCCCGACCCGATGCAAGCCCCCGAACAAAATATACGGCCCGCCACCGTTGCCGACGATTTGCGCGCGCGCTTCAAAAGCGCGGCGCTGATTGCTGATCAGGCGCAGCTTGCGGCAGCCGAGCGGCTCGATGCGCTGGCGGCGCGGCTGGTCGATTACGAGCCGCAGAAAAACGGCGGCGGGTTTCTCAGCCGTCTGTTCGACAAAAAGGCCGACGCGCCCAAAGGCCTGTATCTCTGGGGCCCGGTCGGGCGCGGCAAATCGATGTTGATGGACATGTTTTTCGCGCGCGTCGCCGTGCGCCAGAAGCGCCGCGTCCATTTCCATGAATTCATGGCGGCCGCACATCGCCGCTTGTTCGAGCTGCGCCGTGCCAGTTCAGAATCAGGAGGGCCCAAATCGGACGCGCTCGACCGGCTCGCCGACGAAATCGTGGCGCAGCACTGGCTGATCTGTTTTGACGAATTCCAGGTCTTCGACATCGCCGACGCGATGGTCCTGGGGCGGCTATTCACGGCTTTGTTCGCGCGCGGCGCGGTGGTGGTCGCGACCTCGAACACCGAGCCCGCGCGCCTCTACGAAGGCGGGCTGCAACGCCAGCTCTTCCTGCCCTTCATCGACCTGCTGCAGCAGCGGGTCGAGACGGTGGCGGTGGCCGGGCCAATGGATCATCGCCAGGGCCGGCTGATGGGCCGTCGCGTCTGGTGGAATCCCGCCGACGGCACGGCCGAACGCGCGCTGGCCCGCTATTTCGGCGAACTCTCGGACGGTGCGCCGTCGGGCTCGGTCGCGCTGAGCGTGGCGGGCGGGCGCGAGCTGGTGGTGAAACGGGCCGCCGGCCGAGTCGCCTGGTTCCAGGCCGAGGAGCTGCTGGACCGGCCGCTGGGGGCCCAGGACTTCCTGGCCATCGCGGAGCGATTCGATGCGGTGCTGGTTTCGGGGCTGAAACCCTTGCGCGCCGCCCAACGGAACGAGGTTCGCCGGTTGATCCTGCTGGTCGACGCCCTGTACGAGGCGGGGACGGTTTTGATCGCGTCGGCCGATGCCGACCCGGACGGGCTCGTGGCCGAGGGGCCACACGCGGTGGAATTCCAGCGGACGGCAAGCCGGCTGGCAGAAATGCAGGCCGATTCATGGCTGGCCGCGCGTTGGGCGCTCGCGTCCAACGACACATCACTGTAAGAGACTCTTAAAGACGCACGTGGTCGGATCCTGCTCCCTCCGGTCGCCACGTGAAGAAGGACGACAGGACTTTTGCCCAACGCTGCACACCGGCCCGCGCCAGACTCGATGGCTGGCCTGCTCTCCGAGCAGGTCATCACGTTCGCGCGCGATCTGAAGGCGCGCTACCGCATCGGCCTGCCTGTGCTTGCCCCCACCGATGACGAGCGTCCGCTGCGTCCGGAAGAGGTGGTGAACCGGGACCTCGATCTCGGCATGTATGAAAATCCGATCGTGCTGTCGCTGATCGCCAGCCGCGATCCGATGTCGTCGACTGCGCTGGCCGCCTCGGCCCGCCTGATCTACGCCTCGCGCGAACAGCGCCTGATCGGCGCCATCGCAACGGTCGCCGGCGAGATGTCCAAGCACGCCGACGTGCGCAACGGCATCGGCCTGGCCGCCCGCTACAAATTCAATCCGACCATCGCCGAGCGCGTCGCCGACATGTCGCTGCGCCGCGTCGACCAGGACCGCCAGCAAGCGCTGCAGCAACTGGTCGATCTCGTGCACCGCCTGCGCCGGGGCGATCCGGTCGGCGAGAAATTCGTCGCCGATCTGCTGCGCCACGCCTACGCTGCCAATCTTCGCCCCGAAGTACTGCAGCGGACTGTGTTGTCGATTTTGGAATCGCCGACGCTGCGCTCGAAGATCAAGCTGTCGCTGATCGAAAATTTGCATTACTTCCCGCGTCACCTACTGATCGCCGTCGCGACCCAGGTGAACCGCATGCCGTTCGACAATGATCACGCCTTCCTGAAGCGCGAACTCCAGCTTGCGCTGCAGCTCAACGATCACATGCGAAAGAACGGCACGGCGGCCCGCATCGCTCGACGCTGAGCACGCAGATGAGCACCAAGACGACTGACGAACCCCCGAAACTGATGGATTACGAGCAGGCGAAAAAACTCGCCCGCCACGGCAATCCTGTCGTTCGCCGCGAACTCGCTGCACGCGACGACGTGCGTTCGGAATTTCTCTATTACCTTTCGGAAGATCCGTCGCCGGAAGTTCGCCGCGCCGTCGCGCTGAACCCGCGCACGCCGGTCCATGTCGGACCGTTGCTGGCGCGCGACCCGGACCTGACCGTGCGCATCGCGCTGGCGCAAAAACTCGCGCGCCTGCTGCCGGATCTCGATCCCGACGCCAAGGCCCAGCTGTTCGATCTGTGCGTGCAGTCGCTGGAAACGCTGGCGCGCGACCAGGTCGTGAAAGTGCGCGCGGCAGTTGCCAGCGCATTGGCCGACGTGGCGCGGGCCCCGCCCGGCTTGATCCGCACCTTGGCGCGCGACGTCGAAGAAGAAGTTGCGTCCACGGTGCTCAAGATCTGCGCGCTGGTCAGCGAAGCCGATCTGCTCGAAATCATTTCGACCGATCCGAAGAGCTGGCAGCTCGTTGCCATCGCCAGCCGCGCGAGTGTGCCGGTGGATGTTGCCGAAGCGATCATCGCGACCGGCGACATTCCGGCGACGTCGAAGCTGCTCGACAATAACGGTGCGGAAATCACCGAATATTCGGTCGAACAGCTGGTCGAACGTTCGCGCGAGACCAAAGAATTCCAGAAGGCGCTGGCGCGTCGCCGCAAGCTGGCGCCGGAACTGGCGCTGAAAATGTGCGATTTCGTTGATGTCAGCGTGATGCGCCTGCTGCGCAACCGTCTCGACTTCGATCCCGAGACCTTGTCGACGGTGCTGGAAACGATGCGCCGTCGCGTCGACTGGATCGACAGCAAGATTGAAGAAGAAAGCCCGGCCTCGCGCGCACGCGCCATGTTGGCGGGCGGCGATCTGACCGAAAACGCGGTGCTCGACGCGCTGTCGTGGAACGACCGTGTCTTCGTGCTCGAAGCGCTGGCGTTGAAGGCGCAGGTACCGCCGGAATTAATCGACCGCATCTTCATGGCCGGCTCGGCCAAAGGCGTGGTCGCGTTGGCCTGGCGGGCCGGCCTGTCGATGCGCGCGGCGATGCAACTGCAGGTGAAAGCCGCGGGCGTGCCGCCGAAGAAGGTGGTCAATGCCAAAGACGGCACCGACTATCCGATGAGCGAAGACGAGATGATGCAACTGCTCGAATTTTTCGGCGTTGGAAGCTGAAGCGGAAACTCGAGTTTCGAATCATGCGCGCTCTGCTTCTGGCTGCCTTCGTCTTCGGTCTCCCTTCGATTTCCCATGCCCAGTCCTCGCCGCTCGGCCTGTGGCTGGCTGAATCGGGCAAGGCGGCGGTCGAAATCACCGAATGCGGTGCGGCCGGCCTGTGCGGCAAGATCGCGTGGCTGAAAGAGCCGCTCGACGAAAGCGGCAAGCCGCGCCTCGACAAGAACAATCCCGCCGCCGAGCTCAAGTCGCAGAAACTGTGCGGTCTGCTGATGGTGGGGAATTTCAAGCCGGCCGGGAAACCCAACGAGTGGGACGGCGGCTTCATCTACAATCCCGAAGACGGCAAGACGTATTCCAGCGAGATGGAGCTGAAGAGCCCCGACGTGCTGGGCGTCCGCGGCTATGTCGGCATTCCGCTGTTCGGCAAAAGCCAGACCTGGACCCGGCTCCCCAACGAGCACCAGCGCTGCAAGGTTTGACCCTGCGTTTTGCTGATTGAGCGGCTACGCGCTCAGGGCAGATGTGAACGGACCCGGCTGCGTCTGGATTCTCCGGCGCGGCGGGCGTAAGAGCCGGGCTCTTATTCGCGGCCGAGCTCGGTCGCTCCCGTTCCTTGAGGAGATTCCATGGCTCGCAAGAAGATCGCGCTCGTCGGCGCCGGCCAGATCGGTGGCACCTTGGCGTTGCTCGCCGGCATGAAAGAACTCGGCGACGTCACGCTGATCGACGTCGCGGAAGGCGTGCCGCAGGGCAAGGCGCTGGACCTGGTCGAAGCATCGCCGGTCGAAGGCTTTGACTCGCACCTGACCGGTTCGAACGACTACGCCGAACTCAAAGGCGCCGACGTCGTCATCGTCACTGCCGGCATCCCGCGCAAGCCGGGCATGAGCCGCGATGACCTGATCGGCACCAACACCGGCATCATCAAGACGGTCGGCGAAGCGATCGCCAAGCACGCGCCGAACGCCTTCGTCATCGTCATCACCAACCCGCTCGACGTGATGGTGTGGGTGATGCGCGAAGTGACCAAGTTCCCGGCCGAACGCGTCGTCGGCATGGCCGGCGTGCTCGACTCGGCCCGTTTCCGCTGGTTCCTCGCCGAAGCCTTCGGCGTGTCGGTCGAAGACGTCACCGCCTTCGTCATGGGCGGCCACGGCGACACAATGGTGCCGCTGGTGCGCTATTCGACGGTCGCCGGCATTCCGCTGCCCGACCTGGTGAAGATGGGCTGGGTCAGCCAAGAAAAGCTCGACCAGATTGTGCAGCGTACGCGCGACGGCGGTGCGGAAATCGTGAAGCTGCTCAAGACCGGCAGCGCGTTCTACGCACCGGCGGCCAGTGCGATCGCGATGGCGGAATCGTACTTGAAGGACAAGAAGCGCGTGCTGCCCTGCGCGGCGCTGTTGACCGGCCAGTACGGCGTCAAAGACACCTATGTCGGCGTGCCGGTGGTGATCGGCGCCAAGGGTGTCGAGAAGATCATCGAGATCGAACTCAATGCCGAAGAGAAGGGCATGTTCGACAAGTCGGTCGGCGCCGTGAAGGAGCTGGTCGATGTCGTGAAGAAGATGAACGTGATCTGAGCTTTCGCAGGTCGGTGCTACCGGGCGCGGACGGCAACATCCGCGCCCGTCTTGTTTGTGGCTTCGATGGTTGCGATGCTCGCAAAATGGCGACTGTTGCAGAATCGCCCGGCGATCGATTTCTAGACCTTGGGCGTATCGGCGGCGCGCCCTCGTGGCGCGCAATCGCGCTGATCGTGCTTGCGCTCTTAGTGGCTGTTGCGCCTTACGCGCTGCTTCGCGAAGTGGTGCGCTCGTTTGGATTGCCGGCGGTGATCGCTAGCATGTCGCTTCCCGGCATCGAGTTCGGGTTTTTGTTGTTACTGACCAGGCCTGTGTTGCGCCGGTCCTGGCGAACGGTTTTTGGTATCGGGAAAATTTCGTGTCGTCGGATCGCCGCCGCCGCTTCGTTGTATTTCGCGCTCAACTGCCTGACGGCAGTTGGCGCTTCAATGCTCATGGGATTCCCAGCGCGTGACTTGTCCGGGGTAGACTTTGCAATGGCGTTCGGCGTCGCATTGCTTCTGGTCCCGTTTCAGGCTGCAGCCGAAGAATTCAGCTATCGCGGTGTTGTACTGCAGACGCTCGGTCGCGCGACGCGCGCGCGTGCGCTCCTCTATGTGATCCCAGGCATCCTCTTTGCCGCCATGCATTCCAGCCAAGGTGTCGGCGCCTGGATTTACGCCGAAGTCTTTGCCGCCTCCTGCTTCCTGACTTGGCTGGTGATGCGCGAAGGCAATCTTGCCGCAGCGATCGGCGCGCACGCGGGGAACAATATTTCGGCTGTTGTCTTCGGCAACGCCGACAGTCCGATATATCCCCATGCGCTGTTCCTCGACAGTGGACCGACGACCATGATCGACGTTCTCTGTTCGATCGGTACGATGGTGGCCTTTGTTGTAATTTGGTCCCTCGTCGATCGGCCTGCCGCTGATCGGCACGGTTTTGTCGCGGTATCCACATGATCAAACCCGACGCGCTCGATCATTTTGTGTTGCTGGTGCGCGACCTCGATCGCGCCGTTGCCTGGTATCGCGACGTGCTGGGCGTGGAAGCCGAGAAGTTCAAAGAAGATCGCTGGGCGCTGAAATTCGGTGCGCAGAAAATCAATCTGCAAGTGGTGGGGCGCAGCGATCCCTATGCGCTGCATGCGACGCCGGGTGCGGGTGATTTCTGTCTGCTGACGCAAACGCCGCTCGATCTGGTGCGGGCGCATCTCGCTGCGATGAACGTGCCGATCGTACTTGGCCCGACCGAACGCACCGGTGCCAACGGCCCGATCAACTCGGTCTATGTGCGCGACCCGGACGAAAATCTGGTCGAGATCGCGAACCGGCTCTACTGACGTTCTGCGTCAAGCGCAGCCAGCAGCTTCTTCGGCGCATTGGCGCGCCATGCCAGTTCGATCCGGTGTTTGAGCTCTTTCGCCGAAATCGTTTTCACGTGCGCCAGCACCAGCGCGTAGCCGTGATAATGCGGCGTCTCGAAAAAGATCTTGGGTGCGGCTGCGATCAAGACGGCTTTGTCCTCGACCGGACAATGCAGCACCAGCGTGTCGGCATCTTTGACGCGAGCCAGCAGCTTGCCTTTCACCTTCAGCGCTGGCGTGCCGTAGGAGGTGCTTTCTTCAATGCTTGGTAACCCTGTTGCCGCAGCGCGGAGCATGGCGAAAGCATGGTCGAGATCGGATGCGGCCATGCCGCGACGCTACGCGCAGTGCAGCCAACCGTGAACGGCGGCCGAACTCGGGACCGACCCCGTTGCGCCGCAGCACCAGCCGGCCTAAGACGACCGGCGCTCTCGGCTTGGCGTCAGCCGGCCAGTCCGCCTGTTTTCCAGGACCTTTTCCAGGAATCTCGATGAACATTCACGAGTATCAGGCCAAAGGCCTGTTGAAAGAGTACGGCGTCGCGGTACCTCGCGGCGGTGTTGCCTACACGCCGCGCGAAGCGACTGAGGTCGCTTCCCAGCTCGGCGGCCCGGTTTGGGTCGTCAAAGCCCAGATCCACGCGGGCGGTCGTGGCAAGGCCGGCGGCGTCAAGGTCGTGAAGAGCCTGGACGAAGTCCACGCCCAGACCGAAGCGATGCTCGGCAAAGTGCTGATCACGCCCCAGACCGGCCCCGAAGGACGCGAAGTCAAACGCGTCTATATCGAGGAAGGCTGCGACATCAAACGCGAGCTGTATCTGTCGCTGCTGCTCGATCGCGCCACCTCGCGCGTTACCGTGATGGCCTCGACCGAAGGCGGCATGGAAATCGAAGAAGTCGCACACACCAACCCGGAAAAGATCGTCAAGATCGCGATCGACCCGGTCACTGGTTTGATGCCGTACCATGCGCGCGAAGTTGCCTTCGCGCTGAAGCTGGAAGGCAAGCAGGTCAACGCCGCGGTGAAGTTCCTCACCGGCGTCTACCGCGCCTTCGTCGATCTCGATGCGAGCCAGGTCGAAATCAATCCGCTGGTCGTCACCGGTGCCGGTGACGTGATCGCGCTCGATGCGAAGATGAACTTCGACGACAACGCGCTCTATCGGCACCCGAACGTCGAAGCGCTGCGCGATGAGTCGGAAGAAGATCCGATCGAACTCGAAGCCGGCAAACACCAGCTCAACTACGTCAAGCTCGACGGCAACATTGGCTGCATGGTCAACGGCGCCGGTCTTGCGATGGCGACGATGGACATCATCAAGTTGTATGGCGGCGACCCCGCCAACTTCTTGGACGTCGGCGGCGGTGCGACGCGCGAACGCGTCACCACCGCGTTCAAGCTGATCCTGTCGGATCCCAACGTTGAAGGCATTCTGGTCAACATCTTCGGCGGCATCATGCGCTGCGACGTTATCGCCGAAGGCGTTGTCGCAGCCGCGCGCGAAGTTTCGTTGCACGTGCCGTTGGTGGTTCGCCTCGAAGGCACCAACGTCGATCTCGGCAAGAAGATCCTGAACGAAAGCGGCCTCAAGATCGTGGCTGCAAGCGACCTGGCCGACGCGGCCGACAAAGTCGTGAAGGCCGTGAAGGAGGCCGCATAACATGGCCGTTCTCGTCGACAAGAATACCAAAGTCATCTGCCAGGGCTTCACCGGCGCGCAGGGCACGTTCCACTCGGAACAGGCGATTGCGTACGGCACCCAGATGGTCGGCGGCGTGACGCCGGGCAAAGGCGGCACCAAGCATCTCGACCTTCCCGTGTTCGATACGGTGCATGACGCGGTGAAGAAGACCGGTGCCAACGCATCGGTGATTTACGTGCCGGCTGCGTTCGCGGCCGACGCGATCCTCGAAGCCGTCGATGCGGAAATTCCGCTCGTCGTTTGCATCACCGAAGGCATCCCTGTTCTCGACATGGTCGAGGTCAAGCGCGTGCTGGCTGGTTCCAAGTCGCGCCTGATCGGTCCGAACTGCCCGGGCGTGATCACGCCCGACGCGTGCAAGATCGGCATCATGCCGGGTCACATCCACAAGCGCGGCAAGATCGGCATCGTGTCGCGTTCGGGCACGTTGACCTACGAAGCGGTGGCGCAGACCACGGCTGCTGGTCTCGGTCAGACGACCTGCATCGGCATCGGTGGTGATCCGGTCAACGGCACCAACTTCGTCGACTGCCTGGAGATGTTCTTCGCCGATCCGGAAACCGAAGGCGTGATCATGATCGGCGAAATCGGCGGCGACGCTGAAATCAAAGGCGCCGAATATGTGAAGTCCATGAAGTCGAAGAAGCCGGTTGTCGGCTTCATCGCGGGCCGTACGGCGCCTCCGGGCCGCCGCATGGGCCACGCGGGTGCGGTGATCTCGGGCGGCGCCGACACGGCCGATCACAAGATCGCAGCCATGCGCGAAGCCGGCATCCATGTCAGCGAAAGCCCGGCCTCGCTGGGTCAGACGATGCTGAAAGCCATGAAGGGCTGAGCCGCCCTTCTTTGCTGGTGTGAATTATGGCCCGGCCTGGCAACAGGCCGGGCCATTTCCTTTTGGGTAATTGTTTCCGGTTCCTCTCGACCAGGACCGAAAGTTGCTGCGCAGACCCGATGAATGCGCAGGCCACGAGCCTTCAAGTATCTGCCGGGACTTGCTATGTCCCTGGCACCAATCGCCGACCTTCTTGAGAGGGCGCGCGGAGCCGATCGTTCCGCCGCTTCGGACATGGACTCGACCTCTTCATTTCTTTCCGGCGTCGACCCGATCTTCGTGGCCGACCTTTACGCCCGCTTCCTGCGCGACCCGAATACGGTCGAAGGGAGCTGGCGCTCGCTCTTTCAGTCGCTCGGCGACGACGAACGGTCGGTTCTCGCCGATCTGAACGGACCCAGCTGGACGCCGCCCAAGCCGAAAGAAGCGCCTGAGGCGCCAACGGGGTCTGGGGCCAAAGGTGCCAAGCCGAACGGTAAGGCATCGAATGCGGAAACGGTCGCGGCGGGCGTCACGCCCGAAGAGATCAAACGGTCGCTCAAAGCCTGGCTTCTGATCCGCGCCTATCGCGTGCGTGGCCATCTTCTTTGCACGCTCGATCCGCTGGGCATCGAAAAGCCCAAGATGAATCCGGATCTCGATCCGGCGACCTACGGCTTCACCGACGCCGATCTCGATCGGCCGATCTACATCGCCGACATTCTCAGCCTCGGCACGGAATCGCCGACGCTGCGCCAAATTCTCGAACGTCTGCGACGTACCTATTCGGGGCATGTCGGCGTCGAGTACATGCATATCCAGGATCCCGACCAACGTCTTTGGATCCAGCAACGGATCGAAGCGGTCGACAACGAGACCGAATTCACGCGCGAAGGCAAACGCGCCATTCTTGAGCGCATCACCGCCGCGGAAACGTTCGAACGGTTTCTCGGCACCAAATATGTCGGCACCAAGCGCTTTGGTTTGGATGGCGGCGAAGCTTTGGTCCCGCTCATCGAACAGGTGATGAAGCGCGGCGGCCAATTGGGCGTCAAAGAAATCGTCGTCGGCATGGCGCATCGCGGGCGCCTGAACGTGCTGACCAACGTGATGCTGAAGCCGTTCCACGCGCTGTTCAGCGAATTCCAGGGCAACTCGGCAAAGCCCGAAGACGTGCAAGGTTCGGGCGACGTCAAATACCATCTCGGCACGTCGGCCGATCGCGACTTTGACGGTAACACGATCCATCTGTCGCTGACGCCGAACCCGTCGCATCTCGAAGTCGTCAATCCAGTCGTGCTGGGCAAAGTGCGCGCCAAGCAGATGCAGCTCGGCGACACCGAACGCGAACAGGTTCTGCCGGTGCTGTTGCACGGTGACGCGGCTTTCGCAGGCCAGGGCGTGGTTGCAGAGTCGATGATGCTGAGCGAGCTGAAAGGCTATCGCGTCGGTGGCTGCGTCCACATCATCGTCAACAACCAGATCGGCTTCACCACGACGCCCAGCTATTCGCGCTCGGGCCCGTATTGCACCGATGTGGCCAAGATGGTGCAGGCACCGATCTTCCACGTGAATGGCGACGACCCCGAAGCAGTTGTGCACGTCGCGCGGATCGCGACGGAGTTCCGCCAGCGCTTCAAGAAAGACGTCGTCCTCGACATGTTCTGCTATCGCCGCTTCGGTCACAACGAAGGCGACGAGCCGGCATTCACTCAGCCGGTGATGTACCGGTTGATCAAAGACCATCCGACGACGCGCGAGATTTACGCCAAGCGTCTCGAGGCCGAAGGTCTGCTGACTGCGGGCGAAGCCGACAAGCTCGTCGCTGATTTCCAAGCCAAGCTCGAAGCCGAATTCGAAACCGCGACCAGCTACAAGCCGAACAAGGCCGACTGGCTCGAAGGCGCGTGGACCGGTTTGGAAACCGCCAAGCCGGGCGATCGTCGTGGCGAAACGTCGGTGTCGACCGACGTGCTGAAAAAGATTGGCGCCGCGATTTCCAGCGTGCCGAATGGTTTCGCGGTCAATCCCAAGATCGCGCGCCAGCTCCAAGCCAAAGCCAAGATGTTCGAAACCGGCGAAGGCATCGACTGGGCAACCGGCGAAGCGCTCGCCTTTGGTTCGCTGGTACTCGAAGACGTGCCGGTGCGCTTGTCAGGCCAAGATGCGGGTCGCGGCACGTTCAGCCAGCGTCACGCCGTGCTGCACGATCAGGAAAACGAACAGCGTTACATCGCGCTCCAGCATCTCGATCCGTCCCAGGCACAGTTCGAAGTGCATGACAGTCCGCTGTCGGAACTTGCGGTGGTCGGTTTCGAATACGGCATCTCGCTCGCCGAGCCGAAAGCGTTGGTCGCGTGGGAAGCGCAGTTTGGCGACTTCGCCAACATGGCGCAGCCGATCTTCGACCAGTTCGTGTCGAGCGGTGAATCCAAGTGGCTGCGCATGTCGGGCTTGGTGTTGCTGTTGCCGCATGGCTACGAAGGCCAGGGCCCGGAACATTCGTCGGCGCGTCTCGAACGCTTCTTGCAGATGTCGGGCGAAGACAATTGGCAGGTCGTGAACTGCACGACGCCAGCCAACTACTTCCACGTGCTGCGCCGGCAGATCCGCCGCACCTTCCGCAAGCCGCTCGTGGTGATGACGCCCAAGTCGTTGCTGCGTCACAAGCTGGCCGTGTCGCCGCTGAAAGACTTCGCCGAAGGTTCGTCCTTCCATCGCGTGCTGCCGGAAACGGCATCGCTCGACGGCAAGAAGGTGCGTCGCGTCGTGCTGTGCTCGGGCAAAGTCTATTACGACCTGCTCGCCGACCGCGAAGCGCGCAAACTGAACGACGTCGCGATCGTTCGTCTGGAACAGCTCTACCCGTATCCGGAAGAGCCGTTGATGGACGAGCTGAAAAAGTACCCCAACGCCGACGTCGTCTGGTGTCAGGAAGAACCGGAAAACCAGGGCGCCTGGTACTGGATCGACCGTCGCCTCGAACGCACGCTGGAAAAGCTCGGCGGCAAAGCCAAGCGCCCGGCCTATGCGGGTCGTGCCGAAGCCGCAGCGACTGCGACCGGTCTGTTGAAGAAGCACAATCTCGAACAAGCTGCGCTGCTCGAAGCAGCACTTGTCGGCAAGTAAGAACGAGGATCACCAAAGATGGCCGAGATCAAAGTCCCCACGCTGGGTGAGTCGGTAACCGAAGCGACTGTGTCACGCTGGCTGAAGAAGGTGGGCGACTCGATCGCGATCGACGATCCGATCGTTGAACTCGAAACCGACAAGGTCACGCTGGAAGTCAACGCGACCTCGGCCGGCACCTTGACCGAGATCGTTGCCAAAGACGGCGACACAGTCGGCGTCGGCGCCGTGTTGGGTTCGATCGGCGAAGGTGGCGCGAAAGCGGCTGCTGCTGCACCGGCACCTGCCAAGGCTGCGCCGGCACCGACGCCCGCGCCAGCTGCTGCAGCGCCTGCTGCTCCTTCTTCTGCTGGGGGCGCGCCGCAATCGGGCCCCGCGGCACGCAAGATCGCCGACGAAAAGGGCGTCGATCTGTCGTCGGTTGCGGGCACCGGCAAAGACGGCCGCGTGACCAAGGGCGACGTGTTGGCTGCACCGGCCGCTGCTGCACCGAAGGCAGCCCCGGCGCCGTCGGGCCCGCGTAGCCAGGCTGCACGCGAAGAGCGCGTGAAGATGACGCGTTTGCGTTCGCGCATCGCTGAACGTCTGAAAGAAGCGCAGAACACCGCTGCGCTGCTGACGACGTTCAACGAAGTCGACATGACCGCCATTCTGGCGCTGCGCAACGAATACAAAGACGCGTTCGAAAAGAAGCACGGCGTGAAGCTCGGCTTCATGTCCTTCTTCGTGAAGGCGTCGATCGCGGCGTTGAAAGCGATCCCGGCGGTGAACGCCGAAATCGACGGCACCGACCTCGTCTACAAGAACTACTACGACATCGGCGTTGCGGTTTCGACGCCGACCGGCCTCGTTGTTCCGGTCGTGCGCGACGCCGACCAGAAGTCGCTGGCCGACATCGAAAAGAACATCGTCGATCTCGGCACGCGTGCACGCGACGGCAAGCTCGCGATCGAAGAGCTGCAGGGCGGCACCTTCACCATCACCAATGGTGGCGTGTTCGGTTCGTTGCTCTCGACGCCGATCATCAACCCGCCGCAGTCGGCGATCCTGGGCATGCACAAGACGCAGGAACGTCCGGTTGCGATCGGCGGCAAAGTCGAAATCCGCCCGATGATGTATCTGGCGATGACCTACGATCACCGCATCATCGACGGCCGCGAAGCCGTCACCGCGCTGGTGAAGATCAAAGAAGCGCTCGAAGCACCGCAGCGTCTGCTGCTCGACGTCTGAGCGAGCGCTGAAACAAGGAGGGCCGCGTCAGCGATGACGCGGCCCTTTTTTATGCGGTCACGCCGGCTCGACGCGCCAGACGATTCACGATGGTGATCCAGATCGGAATCGACCCAAACGTCATGCCGGCAATCTCCAAGCTCACGTACGACAGTGCGACGGCCGCAAGCGCGACAAACGGCACGATCAACGTGCGCCGCCCAATCCACCGGATCGTCGACGTCGTGATGTGGTCCGCCAGAAGCTTTCTCGACGCCAGATAGCGCCACATATTCCATTGCATCAGCCCGGCTGCGGCCAAGGAGCCGCCATAGACCAGGAACGGAAGCTGCAGGTTCGGGTGTTCGCTGAACACACCGGTCGGGAACGGAAGGAAGCAGATGAACAACAGGAAGAACTGATTCAGCACCACTAGTCCGCTGTTCAAATGTGTCACGTAGCGGAACATGCGGTGATGGCCCTGCCAGAACGCACCGATCACCACGAATGAGAGTGCAAACCCGACCATCTTCGGCACTTGCACCACCAACGCCTCGCCCAGCGCCTGCTCGCTGAGGCGGCCTGGCGGTATTTTGATTTCCAGCACCAGCAACGTAATCGCAATCGCGATCACCGCATCGGTGAAGAAGACCAATCTCTCCAAGCCGATCTGGTCGGCGGTTTTGGTCGCTGTGCTCATGCGTTGATCCCGTTCTTATTTCTCGTCCTTGAAAATACCGATCTGCGCCGTGCCATCAGCGACTTGCTTTGCACGGTACATGCCCGACGTGTTGAAGCTCCAGGCCAACTGTCCGTCGCGCGTGATCGCGACCACGCCGCCGTCGCCGCCCAGCGCGGGAACCTGCTTCTGCACCACCTCGTCGGCGGCTGCTTGCAGCGTCATCGATTTGAATTTGACCAGGTTGCAGATCTCGCGCGCGACGCCGAGGCGAATGAAATACTCGCCGGCACCGGTCGCCGATACGGCGCACGACTCGTTGTTGGCATAGGTGCCAGCGCCGATGATCGGCACGTCACCGACGCGACCCCATTTCTTGCCGCTGACGCCGCCTGTGGATGTTCCCGCGGCAATGTTGCCGCGCGTATCCAACGCGACGACGCCGACCGTGCCGAATTTGTGCGACGTCGCAATGTCGTCGACCGGAAGCGCACCCTGCTTTTGCGGCGCAGGCGGCGCGCCGGCTGGACGTTCGGGCATCGGCACGCCTTGCTTCTTCAACGTCTCGGCCAGACCCTGCCAACGCCGCTCGGTGAAGAACCAGCTCGGATCGACTTGTTCGAGTCCCGCTTCTTTGCCGAATTGTTCGGCGCCTTCGCCGATCAGCATGACGTGCGGCGACTTCTCCATCACGGCGCGCGCCAGGCTGATCGGATGTTTGATGCGCGTAATGCCCGCGACCGCACCGGCTTTCAGGTTGCTGCCATCCATGATCGCGGCGTCGAGTTCGTTTTTGCCCGCAGCGGTGAAGACCGCGCCGCGGCCGGCATTGAACAGCGGATCGTCTTCCAGCACCTGGATCGCGGCTTCGATCGCATCCAGCGCCGGCGCGCCCGCCGCAAGCTTGGTCGTGGCTGCGTTCAGCGCCGCTGTCAGGCCTTTGCGGTAGGCCTCTTCCAAGGCGGGATCCAATTTGGCGCGCTCGATCACGCCGGCACCGCCATGCAGCACCACCGCCCAGGCCGGGCGCTCCGCGGCCAGGGCAGGACAGGCAAGGCCGGTCATTAAGACAGTCGCAAGCAGCGCTCGTCGAAGCATGAGGCGGTTCCTCCCCGGGAATGTGTTGTTGCTTGCATCGCACGGGTGCAATGCGCCGCCAATCCGGGACCGCGCCTTGCCCGGCAGGCCGGCCAAGGCTAAGTCCGCGTCATACGATTTAGGAGCATTCGATGGCTGAGACGTCCTACGACGTGGTGGTGATTGGCGCGGGTCCGGGCGGCTATGTCGCTGCGATCCGGGCAGCCCAGCTGGGCTTCAAGACCGCCTGCGTCGAGAAGCGCGATGCGCTCGGCGGCACCTGTCTCAATGTCGGCTGCATTCCGTCCAAGGCGCTGCTGGCGGCCTCGGAAAAGTTTGAATCGGCGCAGCATCATCTCGGCGATTTCGGCGTGAAGGTCGGCAAGGTCGAGCTCGACCTGCCCACGATGCACACGCACCGAACCAAGACGGTGAAGGCCAACGTCGACGGCGTCGCCTATCTGTTCAAGAAGAACAAGATCGACTGGCTCAAAGGAGCGGCCAAGTTCAAGAACGCCAACACGCTGACCATCGACGGCGTCGGCGATGTCACCGCCAAACACATCATCATCGCGACCGGCTCGGACGTGTCGAACCTGCCCGGCATTACGATCGACGAGAAACGGATCGTGTCCTCGACCGGCGCGCTGGAACTCAGCGAAGTGCCGAAGAAGATGGTTGTGATCGGCGGCGGCGTGATCGGTCTCGAACTCGGCACTGTGTGGCAGCGTCTCGGCGCCGAAGTGATCGTGGTCGAATTCCTCGACCGTATTCTTGCGATCGGCGACGGCGAAGTGTCGAAACAGATGCAGCGCATCCTCTCCAAGCAGGGAATGAGCTTCAAACTCTCGACCAAAGTCACCAGCGCAAAAGCATCGGCCAAGGGCGTGACCTTGACCGTCGAAGCGGCTGCCGGCGGCAACGCGGAGACGATCGAAGCCGACATCGTGCTGGTCGCAGTCGGCCGTCGTCCGTACGCCGATGGTCTCGGTCTCGAAGCAGCCGGCGTGCAGCTCGACGAAAAGAAGCGCATCAAAACCGATCACCAATTCCGCACCAGCGCGCCGAACGTCTACGCGATCGGCGACGTGATTGCGGGCCCGATGCTGGCGCACAAAGCCGAAGACGAAGGCATGGCGGTGGCCGAGATCATTGCGGGGCAGAAGCCGCACATCGATTACGATGCGATCCCCAGCGTCGTGTACACCTTCCCCGAAGTTGCCAGCGTCGGCAAAAGCGAAGAAGAGCTGAAACAAGCCGGCGTCTCCTACAAAGTCGGCAAGTTCCCCTTCACCGCCAACGGCCGTGCGCGCGCGATGAACGCGACCGACGGCTTCGTGAAGATCCTGGCCGACGCGACCACCGATCGCGTGCTGGGTTGCCACATCATCGGCGCCGAAGCGGGCACCTTGATTCAAGAAGTCGTGCTGGCGATGGAATTCGGCGGCTCGGCCGAAGACATCGCGCGCACCTGCCATCCGCATCCGACCTTGGAAGAAGCGGTCAAGGAAGCGGCACTGGCCGTGGACGGGCGCCCGATTCACATTTAGCGCACGCATGCACACCCATCGCGTCGAGCAGCACCGGTCGTCGATGCACGGTGTTGCCGCGATGACGTTGCTGTCGAGTCGCAGCTTTCCGCGCCATGCGCACGACCAGTTCGGCCTTGGCGTGCTGCTCGATGGTGCGCAGCGCTCGTGGAGCTGCGTCGGGCAGGTCGAGTCCCAGCCTGGCGATGCGATCATGGTCAATCCAGGCGAGATGCATGACGGCATGCCGATTGGCGGCGCGCGTGCATGGCGGATGCTGCATCTCGCACCCGAGCTCGTTGCGCGCGAGTTGGACGGCGCCGACACGGAGCTCGTGCACCCGTCGGTGCGCGACCCGATCCTGGCAGCGCTGTTCGTGCGCCTCTTCGCGCGCATCACGCAGCTTCCAGCCGACCTTCTCGCAGTCGAAGAAGCGTTGGCGCGCACGCTGGCGCATGTTGCGCGCAACCACGTCACGCATCCGCGCGTGGTGCCGCCGTCGGGACCGGTCGCCAAAGCGCGTCAGCGCCTGGACGACGCGCCCGCCGAGGCAACGTCGCTGCAGGAACTCGCCACGCTGACCGGTCTCAGCCGGTTTCAACTCGTGCGCAGTTTCGCGCGCGAGGTCGGCGTCACACCGCACGCCTATCTGATTCAGCGCCGCGTCAGCCGGGTGCGTCAGCTTTTGGCTGCAGGTGCGACGTTGGCCGACGCCGCGCTGCAAGCGGGCTTCGCCGATCAAAGCCACATGAATCGCGCCTTCGTGCGCCAGTTCGGCGTTACGCCCGGACGGTATCGAGCCGCGCTCGCCTGACCGGCTGCAATTTCGTGCAAGACGGCGGCCGGCCGATACGGCTCTCGTCGCGACATGAGCCTCGAGTTTCTGCTGACGACCTTCATCATCGTCGCATCGCCCGGTACCGGCGTGCTGTACACGCTGGCGATGGGACTGACGCGCGGCGCGCGGGCCAGTACGGTCGCTGCGTTCGGCTGCACGCTCGGCATCGTGCCGCACATGGCAGCGGCAATTCTGGGCCTGGCTGCGCTGCTGCACACGAGCGCGCTCGCGTTCGAGCTCTTCAAATATCTCGGCGTCGCCTATCTGCTCTACATGGCCTGGGGCACGCTGCAGGAACGCGGCACGCTTGACGTGCAACGCCCGGCCGAGACCGGGTCCGCGTTGCAGATCGTCGTCAAAGCGGTGCTGATCAACATTCTCAATCCGAAATTGTCGATTTTCTTTCTCGCCTTTCTGCCGCAATTCGTGCGGCCGGACGATGCGCAGCCGCTGACCGGCATGATCGCGTGCAGCTTCGTTTTCATGGCGATGACGTTCGTGGTCTTCGCCGCCTACGGTGTGTTTGCGGCCTCAGTGCGGACGCACGTGCTGGCGCGGCCGCGCGTGCTGACCTGGATGCGCCGCATCTTTGCCGGCGCCTTCGTTGCGCTGGGTGTAAAACTCGCACTGGCCGACCGTTAGAACGCTGTTGGAATAAGCAGCCTGCCGATTTGCGCGACAGGTTCGCGCAGGTCGCCCACGCACTACCGCTGGTGACACAGATTCCTCACGGCGCATCTGCGACGAATCCTTCGTTCGCCCGTTACTGGGCCGATGTCCGATCATTTTTCGCGCCCGCACACGCAAGCTGGAATCGGCAGCGCGCCATTCAACGCTTCGGAACTGTCGTTTCTGGAGCGCAGCGACCGGCGCAACGATGCGCATGGCATCGAGCTGAGCCTGGTCGTGCCGTTCTACAACGAAGAAGACGCGGTGCCGTTGTTCTTCGACCGTATCGTGCCGGTGATGAACGCGCTCGGGCTTCGCTACGAGATCGTCTGCGTCAATGACGGGTCGCGCGACAAGACGTTCTCGATGCTGGCGGCTGCGTCGCTGCGCCATCGCGGCATCGTGCGCGTCATCGACCTGTCGCGGAATTTCGGCAAAGAGGCGGCGCTGACCGCGGCGATCGATCATGCGGTCGGGCGCGCGGTGATTCCAATCGACGCCGATCTGCAAGATCCGCCCGAAGTCATCCCCGACCTCGTCGCGCGCTGGCGCGAAGGCAACGACGTGGTGCTTGCGATCCGCGCCGATCGCAGCAGCGACAGTTGGATGAAACGCAAGACCGCTGGCTGGTTCTATCGCTTCATCAACAAGATCAGCGACGTCGACATTCCGGCCAATGCCGGCGACTTCCGCCTGATGGATCGCAAAGTCATCGACGCGATGCAGCGTCTGCCCGAACGCGCCCGGTTCATGAAAGGCATGTTCGCCTGGGTCGGGTTCAAGACCGCGACGGTCGGCTACACGCGCGAAAAGCGGTCGGCGGGCACGACCAAGTTTCGGTATTGGCGGCTGTGGAATTTCGCGCTCGAAGGCATCGTATCGTTTTCCAGCCTGCCGCTGCGCGTCTGGTCCTATCTCGGCTTTGCCATTGCGATTGCGGCTGCGGTCTACACCTTGGTGATCGTGGCCAAGACGTTGATCTTCGGCGTCGACGTGCCCGGCTATGCCTCGATCATCGTGCTGCTGCTGGTGTCCAGCGCGCTCAACATGATCGGGCTTGGCATCATCGGCGAGTATGTCGCGCGCGTCTTCGTCGAGGTGAAGAACCGCCCGATCTATGTCGTGCGCGAACGGATCGGATTGGACGATCAGGCCTTGCGGCTGGCCGCGGAATGACGGCGCAGCAGACGGCAACTTCGCCGCGCCTGCGCGCGGACACGATCCGCGTGTCCGTGATTCTGGCCGCGACCCTGCTGGCGTTGGTGCCGTTGTTCGTCGTCGAGTCGCTGCCGCTGCACGACTATCCCAGCCATCTCGCGCGCATGTATGTGCTGCTGCAGGCGGGGCACGACGAGGTGCTCAACCGCTATTACGAAATCCATTGGGCGCTGATGCCCAACCTGGCGATGGACATATTGGTGCCGCCGCTGGCGCGCGCCATCGGGTCGGTCGAGCTGGCGGGAAAACTCTTCGTCGCGCTGACGATGCTGTTGCTCAGCTCGGGTACGATGTTCCTGCATGCCGCTATCCATCGCCGCGTGTCGCTGTGGCCGCTTCTGTCGGTCGTGCTGCTCTATAACGGGATTCTCTGGTTCGGCTTTCTGAACTTCCTGTTTTCGCTTGGCCTGTTTCTGTGGGCGTTCGGAATCTTCGTGCGCACCCAGGATTGGCCCGTGATGTCGCGCGTGCCGCTGTGCGCGATTTTGTGCGTGATCCTGTTTGTCGCGCATTTATTCGGCTTCGCGCTGTTCCTGGTCGCGGTTGCGGGCTGGTCGTTCGGCCGGATGTGGGTGCGCGACCTGACCTTCCGTGGCGTCGTGCGCGAAGGCTTGCTGGTGCTGCCGGCGACGTTGCTGTGCCTAAGCCTGTTCCTGTTCGCGACACCGACCTCCAGCGTCGCGTCGGAAACCAGCTGGAGCGATCTACGGCGTCCCTGGCATTACATCGCCAAGCTGCAGGCGACCTTGTTCGCGGTCGACTTCAACGACTCGCTGACCTTGGTTGCGGCGCTGCTGGTCGCATCGATCGTCGTGCTTGGATTCGTCGCGGGCTGGGTGCGGCTCGACCGGCGCATGGTGCCGGTGCTGGGTCTGTTGTCGCTGTGTTTCGCCGCCATGCCGATGATGGTGTCGTCGAGCTACTTTGCCTATCACCGCATGCCGATCGTGCTGGCCTTTGTCAGCGTGACCGCGCTCGACTGGACGGTGCGCGCGCCGGCGCGCGCATTGGCGGCGATCCTGTTCGCCTTCATCGTGCTGCGCGTCGAAGAAGTGTCGGTGCAGTGGCGCCAGCTCGACAACGACTTCGCGCCGATCCGCAGTGCGATGCGCACCTTGCCGAAAGGCACGCGGCTGACGACGGCGATGGCTGCACCACCAGGGTTGCCCGCGCCCGCGCTGCTGCACGTGCCGTCGCACATCGTGCTCGACGCGGACGGGTTCTATCCCGGCGTGTTCTCGTTCCCGGGCCAGCAGCCGATCAACTTCACGCCCGCCTATGCCGAACTTGGCGGTCATATCGGTTCGCGCAGCATCTTCCACCGCTTCCCGCTGAACTTCGATTCGTACGGGCCGCAATTCGATCCGTTCGTGCCGACTTTGCTGGCGCAGTTCGACGTGCTGCTGACCTTCCAGGATTCGTATCTGACGTTGCCGCAGGGATTGGTGCTGCTGAAAGCGTCGGGGCCGTGGAAGCTCTATCGGCTTGCTCACTAGCCAGCAAACCGCCAAGACGCCAAGAGCGCCAAGGTTCGCCAAGAAAGCGAGCGCGCGACCGAGCATTTCGCAAGTTCAGATGGGCTTCGCGCGTCGCGCTTTCTGTGACTCTTGGCGACCTTGGCGTCTTGGCGGTTTGCTTGTTCGTGACTCCGAGGTCAGCGCTTCTCTTTGCGTATAACAAGCTTCAACCCCGACCAGACCTCATTCACCGCGCAGACTTTGACGTCGACGAGATCGAGCGGGAAGGCGAGTTCGCGCACCGTGTCTTCGGTGACGTCGGTCGGAATCTTTGCAGCCTTTTTGTACCAGCTCACCCAGATCATGCCCGCAGGCGTGATCTCTTTGCGCGCGACCGCAAGTGACTTGGCCAGTGCCGCGCGCGACGGGGCAAAGAGATGGATCAGGTCGAACGGCTTCTTGCCACCGAACGTTGCGTCGAGCCTGGGCGTGAACCAGCTCGCATAGTCGTTTGGTGCGTCGATCAGCTTGGCGTTCGTCGCCGGCGTATAGCCAAGCTTCTTCGCCAGCGGCGTGCCGCTATAGCCGCTGGTCACGCGGGCTTCGTCGCGAACATCACCGCGGCGCGCCATTGCAGCACGACTTCGTCTTCGTCGTTCAGCACTTCGATCAACTGGTTGGTGATGCCGAGGTTCGGCTTGCTGGCCAGCTTGCGCGCATTCTCGATCGACAAGCGCACGCGCAGATGGTCGCCAGCACGTACCGGCTTTTTCCAGCTCAGTTCGGTCAGGCCGGGCGAGCCCATCGCAGCCGCTTCGCCGAACAGATGATCGACCACTTGCCGCATCGCTTGTGATGCGGTGTGCCAGCCGCTGGCGATCAGCCCGCCATAGATCGTGTCCTTGGCCGCATCCTTGTCGACGTGAAAGCGCTGCGGATCGTAGGCGGTGGCGAAGGTGAGGATCTGGTCTTCGGTGAAGCTGAACGAACCGCAATCGAACGTGGCACCGGCGGGAAAGTCTTCGAAGTATTTCGTCATGATGCCTTGGCGCGCGGATGCGCCGATTGATAGACGGCGAGCAACTGCTCGGTTTCGACTGCGGTGTAGCGCTGCGTCGTCGACAGTGACGCATGGCCCAGCAATTCCTGAATCGCGCGCAGGTCGCCGCCCGCCGACAGAAGATGCGTCGCAAAGGAATGGCGCAACGCGTGCGGCGTCGCGGTCTCGGGCAGTTGCAACTGCCGGCGCAACTCGCGCATGCGCCGTTGCGCAACGCCCGCATCCAGACGCTTGCCTTTGGCGCCGACGAACAACGGCGCGTCAGGGCCGCCCGCATAGGGCAGCGCGTCGACATAGGCGGACAGTGCAGCCGCAACCGCGGGCAGGACCGGCACGCGCCGTTCCTTTTTGCCTTTGCCAAGCACGGTCAGCGCATCGCCCAACGGCACGGTGCGCCGGTTGAGCGACAAGGCTTCGTCGATACGCAGGCCACAGCCATAGAGCAGCGTGAACAAGGCCGCGTCGCGTTTGCCCAGCCAGTCGTCGGTCGGATGATCGTCGGCATTGGCCAGCAGCGCTTCAGCGTCGAGCTGGGTCAGCGGTTTCGGAATCGATTTCGGCAGTTTCGGCGCGCGCATCGTGCCCAGCGCCGCATTGTGCAAGGTGCCGTTCTTGTCGAGAAAGCGGAACAGGCCTTTGACCGACGACAGCGCGCGCGCCCTGCTGGTCGCAGCCGCACCGTCGCGCGCCAGCGCGGCACTCCACGACCGGAACTCGGCCAAGGTCGCATTGCCAAGATCGGCCAGCGCAACGTTGCGCCCGTGATGCTCGGCCAGAAAGCGCAGAAAGCGATCGACGTCGCCGGTGTAGCTGTCGAGCGTATGCGCCGACAGGCGCCGCTCGCTTTGCATCCACCGTCGCCACGCGTCACGCGCTTCTATCAAATCCCCTGCGTAGGCAGGGGTCCATTCCGGGGTTTTTCGCGCTTTCGGCATGATGGGCCCCTGCCTTCGCAGGGGCTACCGCTGCGGCGGCAGATCCAGCTCGGCGCGCAGTCGCAGTTCGACGGTGCGTGCCAGAAAGCCGACCAGCTCGGTGCCTTGGCCGGGATGGAACATCGCGGCGTCGCGGCTGCCGAACGCCAGCAACCCGACCGGCGCCAGGCGAGAGATTTCGAGTTTCAGCAGCGCTTCGCTTTTCACCAGGCCGGCGCCTTCGCCGTACAGCGACGGGTCGCCGTCGATGTGATCGCGCAAACGGATCTTGCGCCCGTCGAGCCAGCGTTCGGTGGTGCCCTGCGGCACAACCCGAATGCCCGATCCGTGCACGTGCGGAATGTTGTCGCCGTTGGATTCGACCACCAAGGTCGCAACGTCGAGATCCAGCACGACCGCAAGATCGGTTGTGATCGACTGCAGCAGCCCGGCCAGATCGCGCGCTTCGAGCAGCGCCAGCACGGCCGCATGCACGCGCGTCTGGTTCAACAGATTGTCGCGCGCGGTGACGATCAGATCGTGCTGGTCGCGCGTCATGCCGTCGATGTCGCGCTGCAGGCGCTCGACCATGTAGTGCTGGAAATCGACGACGCCGTTGCCGCGATGGCGCTTCGGCGCCTCAAGATGGCGCAACAACTCGGAATGCTTGTTGAAGAAATCAGGGTGAGCGCGGAGAAACGCGGCGACGACGTCGGCGCTGAGATCGATATCCGCCGGGCGCAGCGCGCCGGCTTCTTCGGTCTTTCTCATTCGGCGGCTGCCTTCGATTTGGGGAGAATCGACTGACCCGTCTTGGCCCAGTCCGCGACGAACTGCGCCAGGCCCTTGTCGGTCAACGGGTGCTGGTACAATTGGCGCAGCACCGACGGCGGCATGGTCGCAACATGCGCGCCCATCTTGGCTGCTTCGATGATGTGAATCGGATTGCGGATCGACGCGACCAGCACCTCGGTATCCAAGTTCGGATACTGCGCGTAGATGGTGCAGATGTCGGCGATCAATTCCATGCCGTTCTGGCCCACATCGTCGAGACGGCCGACGAAGGGTGAGATGAACGTTGCGCCCGCCTTGGCCGCAAGCAGCGCCTGCGCCGCCGAGAAGCACAGCGTGACGTTGACCATCGTGCCGGCGTCGGACAGCGTTTTGCAGACTTTGAGACCGGCGGGCGTCAGCGGCACTTTGACCGCGACGTTCGGCGCCAAGGTCGCCAGGTACTTGCCTTCGGCGAGCATCGAGTCGAAATCGGTCGAGGCGACTTCGGCCGAAACCGGGCCGGGCACGACGTCGCAGATTTCGCGCACGAGCTGGACGAAATCGCGGCCGCTTTTCGCGACGAGCGAGGGATTGGTGGTCACGCCGTCAAGCAGGCCGGTGTCAGCCAGGTCCTTGATCTCGGACAGGTCGGCGGTGTCGATGAAGAACTTCATGGTGACGCACCCTACTCGATGACTGACCGGATCTCCACATTCCCAGCGCTGCAAAAGCAGCGCGTCAGCGTCTTGCTGCCCTATCCGTTTGAGGAGCCGTTCGATTATGCGGTGCCCGCCGGGATGGAGCTTGGCGTCGGGGACTATGTCCGCGTGCCGCTTGGCCCCCGCGAGACGGTCGGCGTCGTGTGGGACAATCGTGAAACGACTGATTCGCGAATCGATTCAAAGCGATTGAAATCGGTCGCAGGCCGCTTTGACGCGCCGCCGATGCCAGCCGCAACACGGCGCTTCGTCGAATGGGTCGCGTCCTACACGGTGGCGCCGACCGGCGCGGTGTTGCGTATGGCGCTGTCGTCGACCGGCGGGCTCGAACCGCCGCGCGCGGCCGTCGCATTTCGCATCGGCACCGTGCCGGACGATTTCAAACGCACTGCAGCACGCAACCGTGTGTTGTCGATCGCCCAGGATGGTCTCGCGCGCAGCGCGGCAGAATTCGCCGACCTCGCCGGCTGCGGTCTCGCGGTCGTGCGCGGTCTGGCCGACACAGGCGCGTTGCAAGCCGTGTCGGTCCCGCCGCGCATGCCGGCCGCCGACATTGACGGCAACTTTCCTGGTCCCGCACTGGCGCCGGATCAGCAACAAGCCGCCGACGCGCTGGTCGGTCATGTCGGCAAAGGTTTTTCCGTCACCTTGCTCGACGGTGTGACGGGGTCGGGCAAGACCGAAGTCTATTTCGAAATGGTCGCGGCTGCGTTGCGCGCGGGCAAACAGGCCTTGGTGCTGCTGCCCGAAATCGCGCTGTCGGCGCAGTTCCTGCAGCGCTTCGAACGCCGCTTCGGCACGCGTCCGGCCTTGTGGCATTCCGACGTCGGCTCGACCCAGCGCCGTCTGGTGTTTCGTGGTGTTGCCGAAGGTCAAACCAAAGTCGTGGTCGGCGCGCGCTCGGCGTTGTTTCTGCCGTTCCCCGACCTGGGCGCAATCATCGTCGATGAAGAACATGAATCGGCGTTCAAACAAGAAGACGGCGTCATCTATCACGCGCGCGACATGGCGATCGTGCGCGCCTCGATCGAACAAGTGCCGATCGCGCTTGTGTCGGCGACGCCGTCGCTCGAATCGATCGTCAATGTCGAAATCGGCCGGTTTGCAAAACTCGACCTGCCGTCGCGGCACGCAGGCGCGCAGAAACCGGCAATCGAATTGGTGGATCTGCGCAAAGACCCGCCGCCCAGAAACCGCTTTCTGTCCAAGAGCGTGATCGAAGCAATCAGCGAGACGCTAGCGCGCGGTGAACAGGCGATGCTGTTCCTCAACCGCCGTGGCTACGCACCGCTGACCTTGTGCCGCACCTGTGGACATCGGCTCAAATGTCCCAACTGCACCGCGTGGCTGGTCGAACATCGCTTTCACCGCATTCTGCTGTGCCACCATTGCGGCCACACCGAACGCCAGCCCGAGCATTGCGAGAATTGCGGCACCGCCGACAGTTTCGCTGCGGTCGGTCCCGGCATCGAACGGATCGCGGAAGAAGCCGGTGCGCTCTGGCCCGACGCGCGCACGATCTTGTTGGCCAGCGACACGGTGGGCAGCGGGATCGGGCAGGGGCCGGCCGCGCTCGATGAAGCAATCCGCAAAGTGCAGGCGCATGAAATCGATCTCGTCATCGGCACGCAGATCGTCGCCAAGGGGCATCACTTTCCGATGCTGACGCTCGTCGGGGTGGTCGACGCCGACCTCGGTCTCGCCGGCGGCGACCTGCGCGCATCGGAACGCACCTACCAACTGCTGCATCAAGTTGCGGGCCGCGCTGGTCGTGCCGAACGTCCGGGACGCGTGCTGGTGCAAACCTGGATGCCCGAACATCGCGTGATGCAAGCGCTGGTCTCAGACCGCCGCGACGCCTTCCTGCGCGTCGAAGCCGAAGAACGGCAGATGGCCAAGATGCCGCCCTATGCGCGGCTGGCTGCGTTGATCGTGTCAGGCCCCGATCAAAGCGAAGTCGACGTCGTCGCGCGCGAACTGGCCAAAGCCGCGCCGCGCAACGAGCACGTCCAAGTACTCGGCCCCGCGCCCGCACCTTTGGCTCTACTGCGCGGCCGGCATCGCCGGCGTTTGTTGTTCAAGGCACGCAAGGACGTGCACGTGCAGCCGCTGCTGCGCCTGTGGCTGGATCAGGTCGACATCCCGAACAGCGTTCGGGTGCAGGTGGATGTGGATCCGTATTCGTTTTTGTGAGCGCGCTAGTGCGCCGCCCGGCTCGCACGAAAACTGAGCTTGTCAACGAAGACACGGCCGATTCCGATGAATGGAATCGGATCGAGATGAACGCCAACTTCCCATTGGTTGCCCCGATCCAGAATGCTGACCGCTTTGACTGCGATCGTCGCTCCTCTTCCTCGATACAGCTGTGCGACATGCTCTTCCGCGACCGAGGCGGCTTTCAGTTCATCGTCGCTCTGCGGTACATGGCGCTCCGCGCCGGGGGCGATGGCGTACTGCCCGAAGCCGCGTCGTTCATCCTGCGCGATCTGCTGATCAGGAGCGTAATACCCCATTGAGCTGCTCGGTTGATCGACAAGCCAGCCGTCCAGCACCAGCCGCTCTGTCATCTCGCTAAAAAGGCGCGGCGGTTCATTGGCAACTTCGATCACGCCCCATTTGCCGAAATGATCGCGCAAGGCCGCTCGAATCGGCTTCAGCACGGAATGGCATGGCTCGGGTGGTCCGTCGCCGTATACACAGGTTATGCCGATGGGGACCGTGACGCCCCACAGCGCGAAAACCTTGCCGGCAAGAATCACACGACCCTCGTCGTCGATTTCCTCTGGCTTGCCCCAGATGACTTGCTGCGGCACCGGTGTCGCACGATGCACCAGCGCCACGCCAAGGCTGGACGGATCGATTTCTGAAGTTGGTGCTCGTTGCGCACTTGTTCGTATGTGCGGCGAACCGATAACGACTTTCCAGATGCCGCGCCGCTCGCGCTTCGCGGTCGCCATGGCAGTGGCGTAGTAGCCGTTCGAGATCGCTGGCGCGTCGAGCAGCCAACCCTGCGCGACGAGATATTCCGACATCTCGGTGAAAAGATGACTCGGCTCATGTCGCGACATCAGGACAGAGGTCCATTTGCCTGCGTACGCAAGCAGGGTTTCCCGAATCTTCGGCAGCGCTAGTTGTTCGCAAGGAACCGGTGTCTTCGGCTCGTCTTCGTTGCGACATTTCAATCCCATTGGCAGCGTCACGCCCCATAGCTTCTGCGGCACGACCTGCATCCAGACACGCCCGTCGTCATCGACTTTTTTCGGGCGCCCCCATTCGACTAAGATTGGCACGGGTTCAGCGCTGCGTGTTTCGTTGGCCTGCGCATGCGCGCCGGTCGTGAAAACCATTCCTAGCAGTGCGCAAACTCGGCCCGTGCGTTTCATGGTGGCATGCTGCGTCAGCAGCTGGATCAGGTCCAGGTCCCCAACCGGCGGGCTCGCACGCGTGGACGTGGACCCGTACAGCTTCCTCTGACAAGCTGTCACGCAACCCGGGAGAACACCGATGGCCGTCCTGACTGACCAGCAGCAACTGATCCTCGAAACACGCTTTGCCGGCGAGCGTAAGAATCTCGGCATCGCCTATCTGCTGCTGTTCATCACCATCGTCGGTCACAATCTCTATCTCGGCCGCATCGGTCGTGCCGTCGTGCAGTTCCTGCTGTGCTGCGTGTTGATCGGATTCATCTGGGTGCTGTTCGACATCTTCACGCTGCCGAGCACGGTCGAGCAGATCAACGACGAGCGCCGCCGCAAGATCGCGATGGAGCTGATTGGGGCGATCTGAGGCGCGTCGTCCAGGCGTCTACTTCGATGGCTTCTTCAAACGGATGCTGCCCGCGCGTGTGACTTGCTTGCGTCCGCTCTTTGCGGCCGGCGCAGGCGGTGCACGCATCGCGCTTTCTCCCAACTCGGCGCCGTGCGCGGCGGCGTATTTGCGCAGGATTGCGTTTACCTGAGTCTGCCAGCCGCGGCCTTTGTTGCGGAACCAGGTCAACACGTCCGCGTCGACGCGCAGTGAAATCATCTGCTTGGGTTCGGGTAGCACGAGTGTCGCGTTGCGAAACCATTCGGCATCGAGGATCGGTGCCGCATCGGGATCGCTGGCGATCGCAGCTTCGATATCTGCGTCGGTCAGCTTGTCGACCGCGGCCCAATTAGTCTTGCCGCGGCCGACGCGTGCATCGCTAAGCGAGATTCTCGTAATCTTTGACTTCTTCATGCCGTGCCACGCGTGCCGATATGATGCGGCGTACGCCCTCTCGTTGCGTCCAAACGACTGCGATAACTCGCTCTCGCATCCTGCCAATCGAAACAACACGCGCTTCTGCGTTTCTGTTCGACGACCGGTCCAGCGTCCGTGCTCTGAAAATCGAGATCGCGTCGAAGAAATCGATTTTGTGTTTTTCCAGATTCAAAACGCGTTTGTCGTCATCCCAGTCAAACTGGAGATCCATAGTTCGCTCATCTTTCCGAACCTGTTCTCTCGCTGTTGTCTCATTGGTGCTGCTCAATGAAGCAGCGGCGGACAACGTACGTGTGTATATACATATCGTATTAACGAGGCGCTTTCAAGTGCGGGCGGGCAGCCCTGGGTCCCCGCCGGTGCGGAGACGCCCTCGAACTTTTTTCAGATTTTTTCTTCGCCCCCTGTCGATCCGCGCCGTCCCCGTTCGACGTGTCCATAGAGGCGGGGCTGTCCTGGCCTCTCAACACACCGGAAGGACCGAAGACAATGCGTTGCTTGATGATCGTCAAAGGCACGGACAAATCCGAAGCGGGCTGTATGCCGTCGCTCGAGCTCATCACCGAGATGGGCAAGTTCAACGACGAGATGAAGGCGGCCGGCGTCATGGTCGACGGCACCGGCTTGAAGCCCAGCTCGAAGGCCGCACGCGTTGTGTTCGACGATGCCGGCAAGCCCAGCGTGATCGACGGACCGTTCGCCGAAACCAAAGAACTGATCTCGGGCTTCTGGGTCATCGACGTGAAGTCGCTCGACGAAGCGATCTCCTGGGCCAAGCGCATCCCGCAGCTGAACGGCCAAGGCCCGCGCAACATCGAAATCCGCCCGTATTTCGAACCCGAAGATTTCGCCTATCTCGCCGAACAAAAGTAAGCCGCCCGCGGCGTCACAGAAGAGGACCGAACCATGCGCTGCTTGATCATTGGCAAAGCCACCGCCGACACCGAAGCCGGCATCATGCCGACCAAGGATGAGATGGAGGAGATGGGCGCCTACATGGCCGAGATGCAGAAGGCGGGCGTGCTGCTCGATGGCGCCGGGCTGAAACCGTCGTCGCAAGCGGCGCGCGTCGTGTTCGACGACGCGGGCACGCCGACCGTGATCGACGGCCCCTTCGCCGAGACCAAAGAACTGATCGCAGGCTTCGTCGTGGTCGAAGTGAAGTCGCTCGAAGAAGCGATCGACTGGGCCAAACGCGCGCCGGGCAAAGGCGCCCGCGTCAGCGAAATCCGCCCGTACTTCGAACCCGAAGATTTCGCCTATTTGGCCGAGCAAAAATAGCCATGCGTTTCATGATGATCGTCAAAGCCAACGCCGACTCCGAAGCGGGCGCCAAAGCGTCGCCCGCGCTGGTCGAAGCAATGGGCCGCTTCAACGAGCAGATGGTGAAAGCCGGCATCTTGCTCGACGGCGTCGGGCTACGCCCCAGCCGCGACGGCGCGCGCGTGCTGTTCGACGGCCGCGCCAAGCCGCAAGTGATCGACGGTCCGTTCGCGGAGACCAAAGAGCTGGTGGCTGGCTTCTGGTTGATCGACGTGAAGTCGAAAGAAGAAGCGATCGAATGGGCCAAACGCTGCCCGTCGCCGCACGGGCTCGACAAGCAAGGCGTGATCGAACTGCGCCGCGTCTACGAAGCGCACGACTTCGCCGAGATCCTGCCCGACGGCGTCACGCAAGAGCAGCTGGCGCGACTCAACGCCGGAACGAAAGTCTGACGCAGTGCGGTTGAGTCACAATCCAGCAAACCGCCAAGACGCCAAGGACGCCAAGGTTCGCCACGAGTCACAGCGGGCGCGTTGGGTGGGGCGCACGGCAACAAGGTCTTATCGACGCGCAAAGCGCGTCCGTAAATCCAATCACGTAATGCGATGCGACAGTCGCATCGTACCGATCTCTTGGCGTCTTGGCGGCCTTGGCGCTACCGGATTTCCTTGTGTGCTCCAGGACTGCGGAAACGCAGCAGCAGGAGCATCGCAATGACAACCCCCACCATCACCGCCTTCGATCGCTCGCCCGACGGCGACTTCAGCGCGGGCGATCTGCTGATGGTGTCGGTGCTGTTGCGCCTGAAGCCGTCCGGCTTTTTGAACGAATTCCCGATCCTCGCCGCCTATGTCGCGCGCGGCGAAGCACGACCCGCCTATCAACGCGCCTTCGCGGCGCAGCTTGCCGTCAACACACGTCCTGCGGAGTAAGCACATGCGTCGTTTGATTCTCAAACTGTCGATGTCGGTCGATGGATTCGTCGGCGGGCCCAATGGCGAGATGGATGCGTTCATGCGGCATCGCAGCCCGGACGGTGCGGCGTGGGTGACGGACCTGCTGCGCGATAGCGGCGTGCAGGTGATCGGCCGCAAGACCTACGAAGGCTGGGCGACCTTCTGGCCGACCGCGCCCGGCCCGATGACGGAAGCGATGAACGCGCTGCCGCGCATCGTCGTCACGCGCCAGGCGTCCGTCGACACGTCGCTGTGGGACGCAGAAGTCGCCAATGGCGATCTCGCAACCGAGATCGCGCGGCTGAAACAGCAGGACGGCAAAGACATTCTCGCCCATGGCGGCGCCGGTTTCGCGCAAAGCCTGATCAAGCTCGGCCTTGTCGATGAATATCGACTGGTCGTGCATCCGGTTGCGCTGGGCGCGGGCTTGCCGCTCTTTCCGGCGCTGATGGATTTGCAGCTCGTCAGCGCGACGAGTTTCGCGTCCGGCACCGTGGCGAAAGTCTACCGGCCGGCGTAGCGCCTGGTAGTCGCCTCGGTGCAGTGGAGTCGATTGCACCGAGAGCGGGCGCGCCCGTGCCGTGCAGGAACGTCATGCCGATTTCGGTTCAGGCCCAGTACTCTTGCGATGGTTGGATGCTGCGCATCCTCGCGTGCTTTGGCACGCTTTCCCAAGAGGACGATATGTCGGACGCGCTGCACTATCAGCGTTTCGCCGGTTCGCTGGATGACGCGGCGTCGATCATGCTGCCGCTGTGCCGCGGCATGTTCACCGGCTTCACCGATGACTATCTGCGCAGCCGGCTGGATTTCATCGACGACCCGCGCCTGTGGCTGGCCTGGCGCGACGGCGTGGCGGTCGGATTCAAGTTCGGCTACCGGCGCGAGCCCGATCTATTTTACAGTTGGCTCGGCGGTGTTGACGCGTCCGCACGCAAACTTGGCATTGCGTCCGAACTGATGCGGCTGCAACACGCGGATCTGGTTGATGCCGGCTACCGCTTCGTCACGACCCGCACGCGCGCGGTCAACAATCCGATGCTGATCCTGAATCTGAAACACGGGTTTCAGATTGCGGGCTACGAGGTCGACCAGGATCAAAAGGCCGTGGTGTGGCAACGCAAGACGTTGGTGCCGAGCGCCTGAGTCACGAGCCAGCAAACCACCACGACGCCACGGGCGCCAAGGATCACCACGAGAGCGAGCCTTTGCGTCTGTCGGGTTGCATGGCGCGATTGGATTTCCTGACGCGCTTTGCGCGTCGATAAAACCCTGGCGTCGTGCGACGGGCCTGCGCCGCCTACTGTGATCCGTGGTGCTCCTTGGCGTTCGTGGCGTCGTGGTGGTGAAGCATTCCCTGCAAACCGGCCCTTGCGTTGCGGCGCGCGCACCGGCAGACACGGTCCCCGTGACCGACGCTGCAACCGCCAATGCAATCCAAGCCGTCTGGCGCATTGAATCCGCAAAGCTGATCGCGGGCCTGACGCGCGTCGTGCGCGACGTCGGCTTGGCCGAAGAGCTGGCGCAGGACGCGCTGGTCGCCGCCCTCGAACGTTGGCCGACCACCGGCATTCCCGACAAGCCGGCCGCGTGGCTGATGGCGACGGCGCGCAACCGCGCCATCGACCAGATGCGGCGCCGGCAAACCGCCGATCGCAAATATGCCGAGCTTGGCCGCGACCTGCAGGAACAGGAACAAGAAGCGCCCGACTACGACACCGCGCTTGACGACGATGTCGGCGACGATCTGCTGCGCCTCGTCTTTATTGCATGCCATCCGTCCTTGCCGACCGAATCCCAGATCGCGCTGACCCTGCGCATGCTGGGCGGCTTGACCACCGACGAGATCGCACGCGCGTTCTTGGTCCAGGACACGACGATCCAGCAGCGCATCGTGCGCGCCAAGCGCACCCTGGCCGGCATCAACGCCGAATTCGAATTGCCGCGCGGCGCCGATCGCGCGGCGCGCATCGCGTCGGTGCTGACCGTGCTCTATCTGATTTTCAACGAAGGCTATTCGGCAACCGCGGGCGATGACCTGACACGTCCCGCGCTGGCGCAGGAAGCGATGCGGCTGGGCCGCGTGCTGGCGGGGCTCGCACCCGACGACGGCGACGTGCACGGGCTGGTGGCGCTGATGGAATTGCAGGCGAGCCGCATGCACGCGCGCACCAATGCGGCGGGCGAACCGGTGCTGCTGCTCGACCAGGACCGCTCGCGCTGGGACCAGTCGCTGATCCGCCACGGCCTCGCTGCGCTGGCGCGCGCCGAGCAGTTGGGAAACGGCACCGGCACCTACACGCTGCAGGCCGGCATCGCCGCCTGCCACGCACGCGCGCACCAGGCCGGTGACACCGATTGGGCGCGCATCGCGTCGCTCTACGATGCGCTGGCGGTGCAGGCGCGCTCGCCGGTCGTCGAACTCAACCGCGCCGTCGCGCACGCGATGGCGTTCGGACCGGAAGCGGGCCTGGCATTGGCCGATGCCCTGATGGGGGAGCCATCTCTTCGCGCCTATCACCTGCTGCCCAGCGCACGCGCCGATTTTCTCGCCAAGCTCGGCCGCAACGACGAAGCCCGCGCCGAATTCGAACGGGCCGCGTCGATGACGCAAAATATGCGCGAGCGGACGTTGCTGTTGGGGCGCGCGGCTGAACTTTAAACGCCCCTCTCCTCGAAGGAGAGGGAGGGGCCCGCGCGCGCAGCGCGTGGGAGGGTGAGGATTGTTCTGCTGCGCGAACCCTCACCCTAGCCCTCTCCCTCGGGGAGAGGGGACACGAGGTTAGGCGCGCGCAGCCTCGCGGATCTGCGCGATCAAACTATCCAGCGGCGACGACGGTGCCGGCGCATGCAACGTCGTGAGCTGCAGTGAAATCGGCGGCAGCGGCGTGTCGACCTGCAGCGCGATCAGCGCGCCGGCGGCGAGTTCTTCGGCGACGGCATAGTCCGGCAGCACGCCGATCGCGTCGCTTTGCAGCACGCCGCGTTTGACGCCGTCGATACTGCCGGCTGACTCGAATTTCGCCGCAGCGCTGCCGACCCAGGTCCGCAGCAGGCCGGTAAACGCGCCTTCGGGATCGGCGAGCAGGAAGGTGCTCGTCGTTAGGTCGCGCTGCGTGACGACGGACTTCGCCAGCGGATGTGCGGGCGCGACCAGCAGGCGCAAGGTTGCAGGCGACAAGGCGCTGTCGCTATTCGCACGGGCTGCGCCTTCGATCGTCAGCGCCACGTCCAATTCGGCGCGGCCGACGCGTTTGCGCAGCTCTTCGCAGACACCGATCGTGATGCGCACGTCGACGTCGGGCCACAGCGACCGGAAGGCGCGCAGCGGCGCCGGCAGCAGGAACGAGCTGATCGATTCCACCGTGCCCAACCGGATCGGCGCGTGGCTGCGTTTGGTGATCGCAGCCATCGCGGCTTCCGACGCCAAAAGCAGCGACTGCGCGTGCGGCAGCAAGGCTTCGGCTTGCGGCGTCAAGGTCGCTTCGCGGCCGGGGCGGCGCACCGTGACTGGTGCTCCGAGCAGCCGTTCCAACGACAGGAGCGTTTCGGACACGGTCGATTGCGCCATGCCCAGCGCCTGCGCTGCTGCGCTGACGCCGCCATGTTCCTGCACCGCAAGCAGTACGCGGCAGTGGCGAACTTCCAGGTCCTTGCTCATTGCGTCTCTATATACGCCCGGCCATCAAACTTCCGATGCCTTCATCGCCGTTTTGGTGCGCCCTGGCCACTGCGATCTAGATCGCGCTCCCCACAGAAAACGCGAGCGCGCACGTGAAAGTCCTCCGCAACACCGCTTTGTTGGTGATCGACATGCAGGTCGGGTTCGACGATCCCGCCTGGGGTCGCCGCAACAACCCGCAGGCCGAGGCCAATGTCGCGCGCCTGATCGCGGCGTGGCGTGCGGCGCAGGCGCCGGTGATCCACGTCCATCACGATTCGCCGCGCCCCACTGGCCGTTTGCGGCCGGGTACGCCGGGCAACGTCGTGAAGCCCGAGGCGCAACCGCTGCCGAACGAGCCGGTCTATCGCAAGACCGTCAACAGCGCCTTCATCGGCACCAGCCTGGAAAAAGATCTGCGCGCGAAAGGCGTGCGCGCGGTCGCGCTGGTCGGCTTGACGACCAACCATTGTATTTCGACCACGGCGCGCATGGCCGGCAATCTCGGCTTTGAAACCATCGTGGTCGCCGACGCGACAGCAACGTTCGAGCGCGCCAATCTCGACGGGCACGTGCGCAGCGCGGAAGAAGTCCACAACGCCGCCCTCAGCGACCTGAGCGACGAATTCGCGACCATCGTCGGCACCAACCTGCTGCTCGCAACCGCCGAAGATGCGTCGCACGCGCCGGTGCGCGCGCAATTCCTGGGCGCGGTCGCCGCGTGCGTGCTGGCGCTGCTGCCAACCACGTCACGCGCGCAATTCGTCGACAGCGCCTTTGCAGCACCCGTGGTGAAACTCGACCCCACGCTCGCGGTCGATCCGTCGGTCAAACCCGGCGATGATTTCTACGGCTACGCCAACAATGCGTGGATGCGCGCAACCAAGCTGCCCGACGGTGCAGCCAAGATCGACACCACGTCCCTGCTGCGCGCCGAGTCGGCGCGGCGCGCGCAAAGCCTGGTCGAAGAAATCGTCGCCGCGACCAACGATCCCGATCGTCCCGCCAGCGCCGCGACGGCGCGCAAGCTCGCCGACTATTACGCCACCCGGCTCGACACCGACGCGATCGAGGCGGCTGGCTTTGCGCCGATCGCGAACGACCTGGCCGCGATTGCCGCCATCAACGATCGCACCGCGCTTGCAACCTGGCTTGGCCGTACGACGCGGCTCGACGATGGCGGCAACGTGCAGACCGAAAGCCTGTGGGGCGTGTGGATCCATCAAGGCTTCCACCAGCCCAATCGCTACGCCGTGCATTTGGTGCAGGGTGGGTTGGGCCTGCCCGATCGCGACTTCTATCTCGACGCCGGCAAAGCCGCGCGCCGCGAACAGTATCGCACCTATGTCGCGAACGTGCTGCGCGCGGCGGGCTTCGATCAGGCCGACCTACGCGCCGTGCGCGTGCTCGATCTCGAAACCGCGATTGCGGGCACGCATGCGTCGCGCGCCGACACGGATGACGTGGTCAAGACCGACAACAACTGGCAGATGGCCGACTTCACGACCAACGCGCCGGGTGTCGACTGGGGCGCCTATTTCACCGCCGCCGGCATCCATCGCGACACCGCCTTCGTCGTGTGGCAGCCGCAGGCTGTGATCGGCAGCGCCAAGCTGGTTGCGACGCAGCCGCTCGATGCGTGGAAAGACTATCTCGCCTTCCATCTCGTTGCGCATGCGGCCGACGTGTTGCCGAAAGCAGTCGGCGACGCGCGCCGCGCCTTCGACGGCACGCCGGCACCCGATCGCAAACAGCAAGCGCTGGCTGCGACGCAGGCGGTGTTTGCCGATGCGATCGGTTGCATGTATGTGCGCCGCTATTTCCCGCCGCAGGCCAAAGAAGCCGCGACGCAGATGGCGAACAATCTGCGCAGCGTCTTCCGCACGCATCTGCCGCACGTCAAATGGATGTCGCCCGCGACCAGGGACATCGCGCTGGCCAAGCTCGACTCGCTGCAGCTCGGCCTGGGTTTCCCCGAGACCTGGACCGACTATACCGGCCTTGCGATCACGCGCGGCGACGCGTTTGGCAACCAGCAGCGCGCCGACGCCTTTGCGTACAAGCGCGAACTGGCGAAGCTGAACGGTCCAGTCGATCTCAACGAATGGCCAAACAGTCTGCATCCGCAGAATGCCGGTGCGGTGCTGCAGATCAGCCCCAACACGATGCAGTTCGGCGCCGGCATTCTGCAGCCGCCCTTCTTCGATCCAACCGGCGACGCCGCGTCGAATTACGGTTCGGCGGGTGCGGGCATGGCGCACGAGATCAGCCACACGTTCGACGAAGTCACCAACCAGTACGACGCGCAGGGGCGGTTGGGTCTGTGGTGGACCAAAGACGACGCTGCACGCTTCGCCGCGATGAACGCACCGCTGGCCGCGCAACTCGACAGCGCGTGCCCGTCACCGGGCCTGTGCACCAAAGGCAAACAAGTCGTCGCCGAAAGCAGCGCCGATCTGGTCGGCCTGGCCGTCGCGTACGAGGCTTATCACCTGTCGCTGCGCGGCAAGCCGGACGTGACGAAGAACGGGCTGACCGGCGACCAACGTTTCTTCATCGCCTTCGCGCAGCGCTGGCGCCGGATCCAGACGGATGCGTCGCTGAAAGCGCAAATCGAAACCGACACGCACGCACCGCCGGACGCGCGCGCAAATCTGGTGCGGAATTTCGAGCCGTGGGTGAAGGCGTTCGGGGTGAAGCCGGGGGATCGGCTGTGGGTGGAGCCGGAGAAGCGGTGGCGGGGGTGGTGAGGGGCGTCGCGGCTGCTGTTGCGACAACCAGAAACGCTTATCCTGAACTATTGCCGCTGCGCGTCGTCTGGCGGTAGTCGGCGACCAAGCAGACGTCCCGAATCCCCGTCGTCGGTAAGGCGTAGCCGAACAGTCGGTTCAAGTTTCCAGTTGTTCAAATGACCATGCGGAAGCGCGCCGACATTTAAACAACAGATATACTGAAATCCTTCAACCGCCGCAGTCATCGCTGCCAGGCGAAGAGCAAGCCCATATTGGCGAGGATCAACGTCGGCAAACAGACTGCTGTCATGCGCCAATGTTAAAAATTTCGCGCCACGGCGGGCCCTCAGCGTGGCCGTGAGAAGATCAAAGCAAAAGACTACCATCTGATCGACGCCGTCACTCCCTTGTCGATCAATAGAAAAGTTGAATCGGTAACCTCGGTTGTGCACATCGACGCCAAGCCTGCCGGGTACGCCGTATAAATACTTCGTGTACTCAGCAAATAGAGAAATTGCCTCATCAGCTACTTGTTGGCGCTCGTCTAGATCGCGTTTGAGCAGCAAGCGACCGCGGCTAATCTGCGACGTAAGCTCATCCTTGCGGCGATCGAAGCGCTTACGCTCCTCGATCCGAGCCCGCAGCGCCTCCAGTTTAGGTGAGAGTTCAGTTGCACTTCGCTGAAGTTCCACCAACGTCTCTATCGCGCCGCTAGACGCGAGAACGCGAAGAAGAGTGGACTTCTCATTCGAAGCTTTATCAATTTCAAGGGTGCGCCTGGCGATAGACTGTTTTAGGCGCTTAATTTCCCCGGCTACGAAGTCCGACCTGTTTCGATAGATCTGCTTATGAAAAGCCGTGACCTCTTCGAGGCTCTTAAGAAGCTCTAGTTTAAAAACAGCTCCCGCGCTTTGGAGAATGTCGAGCGGCTGGGCGGCGTCCTCTTGTGGTTCTTCTTCCGCGCTTTCCTCGTAATACTCGAGCAGCTTTCGATCAGAGTGATTCTCGTTGATAAGTCGATGAAGATGACGATCGTGCACGCCGAGTCGTCGCTCTAGATCGTGGTAGTCGTCACGTAGATTGAAGCTATCGATCGCGCGGTGATGTTCGGTGAGCGCAGCTTCGAGGACCACCCGTTCCGCTTCCAGATCGCCAATCGAACTCTCTTTGTCGCCTTCGGATGCTTCTTCGAGAAGTTTCAGGCCCTGATCGACTTTCGTTCGCGCATCAATATCCGACTGCAGCTTCCGCTGGGCGCTGAAATTCAGTCCCAATAGAAACGCTAACGATAGGCGGCTTGTGTCGGCAGGTTGCTGCTTGAATGCGATCTGCGGATCTGCATACGCAGCTTTTCCTACTCGAATGAAATAGTGGGAAAGCTCTCTAAAGGTGGGAGAGAACGCGTTCGCGCGGCCGGAGATCTTCGCATCGGGAATGAAGATCTCGGAGAGCGCACAACGCCATTCATCGACGTCAATTGTGCAGAATCCGCCTCCTTCGTCTTCGCGCTCAACCACGTGCTCTGGGACCAACGACGTGGGAAGTCGAACGCGTTTGGAATTCCTCGTGTTGCGACTAACTGAATGCGCGGCGCCGTTGATAACGATGTCGATGCCGAAGGTAACACCAACCAGCGCCGAGTGCTTCAGAACTCTATCTTTTGCGAGATCAGAGCCGAGGCAGAAGTGAATGATGCGGAGTAGTGTCGTCTTGCCGAGGCCATTCGTACTCTCTGTTTCGTCGGAGTCGCTTCCGCGATCCGCGAGTACAACATTCATCCCCGGGGCAAACGTAGCGGGTCGAAAACCCGGTAGATCCGACCAAACTCTAGAGATCACGACTCGGCGCTCGGTTTGTGCGCTTTGCGAAACACGCCGCGATCCATCGTGATTATGCCGCCAGCGAAGAGCAACGTTAACGCAGTGGCGAAGCGATCAAATGTTCGAATCCGCTCGTCGTTGCGCACGCGATCCCAGAGCGAGACGACGGTATCGGCTGGTTCAAGCATAGTAAGCAAGAGTGCGGACAGCCCAAGAATTGAATAGCCAATCGGCACATACTTGGTGGGCAGAACGGTCATCACTACTTCTCAAAAACGTCACAGAGAATGAAAAGGTGAGACAGGATGCAAAGGCCGCTCGCTTGTCGCCCGTGATCGTCGCTGCCCCCGCAGGCCCACTGGAGGAGGTCGATAAAGAGCTCGTCTCCAAGCGCGCCCGCATCACGCGCCTTCTTATATCGATCTGTGAAGCCGGCCCTCAACCTATCAGGAAAATTCGGGTCGAGTTGCGCCATGCGAATGAACAGCGCAGCAACCTCATGCGACTTCGCCGCTCCCATAGTGAGCATCAGTGCAGACGTCGGTCCGAGTGCATTCTTCTCAATCTTGTCAGTGGGCGGAATGTTTGCGAGTCCCCCGCTTGGGACGTCTACCTTCGTTCCCATCAGCGCTTTCGCGGCCACCTCCAATTCGGCAAAACCGATGCTCGCAATGCTTATGGATAGAGCATCTCCAAATTTGCGCTCGTGACGCACCTTCCAGCTTAGAAGCGTTTCGGCCGGATAAGTCCCGTGCTGGCCATCCACGATTGTGTGATGTGTCGGGCACAGAATTATCAAGTTAGATGCGTGGTTGAGTTCTGCTTCTGTCAGTCCGGCTTTTCCACGCGGCCCGTCCTCGCTAATCGCGTAGATATGCGCGATCTCACCGACAACGAGTTGCTCAGAGCCTTCTGTTGCGTCCGCGACGAGACATTGCTCGCATTCGGGGTGAGCACATCGGTTTCCAGATAGTCCCCATAGGACCTTCAGCGTCCGCTGCGAGTATCCGCGCTTCGACGGCTTCGCTTTCTCGTCTTTGTCCGACAAACTGTCCATCGAATCTCCCCGGCGACTTTGCCGAAGGGGCCGGATCGCGTCACTAATCTATTTTTTCGAGCCGCCGGGAGGCGTGCTTGGCCGCCTCTGGGCTTTTTTCACGTACAGTTCGATCGCTGTCTCAACCGCCTGCGTATGCGTGTGCCCCAGCGCGTCGCGCGCTTGGACAAACTCTTCATTGAGTTCGATCGGGATCTTCACGGACTCGAGTCGGTGCTTTTTCGGAGGTGCCATTCGTGATCACGAAATAGTTGTTGACGAACAATGCGTGATCACGAATTGTTCTCGTGCCGAGAAGGCGGCCGAACGAGGTGCTGACACACCAGCGTCCGGCCTGACCAAGAAACCAAGGAGTACTTGGATCATGGCTGATTCCGAGACTAGCCGAACTGTGCGTCATTCGCCCCATACCCTTCACCGGGATGGAGGGGCGGTATGAGCGACCCTATGCAAGACCCCGCCGTCCTCAAGAGTCTGCAATGGCAGCGCCATTGCGACCGGTTGGAAGAGGCGGTGCGGCTGACATCGGCGCGGGAGCGCGCCTTGCACAACGCGACCGACGGAGGCCGAGACGAGGCGCAACGCCTGTTCGTCGCCGCGGCCAAGGTGCGTGATGACTTCATCGACGATCTGGAGGCGCAGGCGAGCGCGCTGGTGCACGTGCCGGCGCAAAGCTTCGAAGGCGCCGCGGCGAAACTCGCCGTCGTGATCCGTGCCGAGGAACCGTCACCGACCGACCCGACGCCGCCCTTTCCGGCGCTGCGGTCGGTCAAGGCGGATCTCGACCGGTTGATCGCGGCGATGAAGGGGAACGCTGCGAACGACGATGGCTGACGAAGCGACGGCGCAGCGAGGGGCTGCGCCGTTTGCTTTCAACGGACAGTCCCCTGCGCACCTGTTGGGCAACCTTTGCGCGCCGCGCGCATTGCTGTCCCCAACGCTTGTCCCGCCAACCGCCGTCGAATTATTGAGGTCGCGTGCCGCACGACGCTCGGACGACTGACAATCCCGATATGGCGCGCCGGATTGCCAGCTTTGACTGGTCGGCGACGCTGGGCCCGATCGAGACCTGGCCGGTCAGCCTGCGCACCACGGTCGACCTCGCCATCCTGTCGCCCGTGCCGATGGTGATCCTGTGGGGCGCCGACGGGATCATGATTTACAACGACGCCTATTCCGTCTTTGCCGGCGGACGGCATCCGCGCCTGCTCGGATCGAAAGTGCTCGAAGGCTGGCCCGAAGCAGCCGACCTCAATCGCGAAGTGCTGCGCGTCTGCCTCGGCGGCGGCACGCTGGAATATAAAGATCTCGAACTGTCGCTGAACCGGCGCGGTACGTTCGAACCACTGTGGGTCGATTTGTATTACTCGCCGGTGCTTGCCGAAGACGGCAAGCCGGCCGGCGTGATCGCGATTGTGGTCGAAACCACCGACCGCGTGCGCGACGCCGAAGCGCTGCGCCAAAGCGAAACGCGGCTGCGCTTTTTGGATGCGCTGGGCAACGCAGCTTCCGTCTCGCGCGATGCCGACGCGATCCTGGCGATCACCACCCGCATGGTCGGCGAACATATGGGCGCGTCGGTCTGCGCCTATGCCGATATGGACGAAGATCAGGACGGGTTCTCGATCCGCGGCGATTGGGCGGCGCCAGGCTCGACCAGCATCGTCGGCCATTACAGCCTGGCCGATTTCGGTGCGCTGGCGGTGAAGAACCTTTCGGCGGGCGAGCCGCTGGTGGTGAACGACAATCTGCGCGAACTGCCGGCGCACGAAGCGGCGACGTTTCAGTCGATCGGTATCTCGGCCACGATCTGCATGCCGCTGGTGAAAGAAGGGCGGCTGACTGCGTTGATGGCGGTGCATCACAAACAGCCGCATGTCTGGACCGAGCAAGAAATTTCGCTGATGCGCGAAGTGACCGAACGGTCGTGGGCCCATGTCGAGCGCGTCGGTGCCGAAGCGGCGCTGCAGGAACTCAACGTCAATCTGGAAAAGCGCGTCGCCGACCGCACGCGCGAATTGGCGCGCACCCAGGACGCGTTGCGCCAGGCGCAGAAGATGGAAGCGGTCGGGCAACTGACCGGCGGCATCGCGCACGATTTCAACAATCTTCTGACCGGTATCAGCGGCAGTCTGGAAATGCTCCAGCGGCGCTTGAACGACGGCAAGCTGGCGGGTGTCGAACGCTATATCGATGCAGCGCAAAGCTCGTCGCGGCGCGCGACCGCGCTGACGCAACGGCTGTTGGCGTTTTCGCGGCGGCAGACCTTGGCGCCCAAGGCGATCGACGTGAATCGTCTGGTCGCCGGCATGGAAGAGCTGATCCGGCGCAGCGTCGGGCCTGACGTTGCGGTCGAAGTGGTCGGCGCCGGCGGTCTGTGGACGACCTTGATCGATCCGTCGCAGCTGGAAAGCGCGTTGCTCAATCTGTGCATCAATGCGCGCGATGCGATGGCGCCCGACGGCGGGCGGTTGACGATCGAGACGGCGAACAAGTGGCTCGACGAACATTCGGCGCGCGAACGCGACCTGCCGCCGGGCCAGTATGTATCGCTGTGCGTGACCGACACCGGCACCGGCATGACCGACGACGTCAAAGATCGCGCCTTCGATCCGTTCTTCACCACCAAGCCGTTGGGCCAGGGCACCGGTCTTGGCCTGTCGATGATTTACGGCTTTGTGCGCCAGTCCGGCGGACAGGTGCGGATCTATTCCGAAGTCGGCAAGGGCACGACGATGTGTCTCTACCTGCCGCGGCATCAGGGACCGGCCGAAGGCGACGGCACGGCGGAATCGAATGCGATCGATCCCGGCCACGGCGAGACGGTGCTGGTGATCGACGACGAAGAGATCGTGCGCATGCTGGCGACCGACGTGCTGCGCGAAAGCGGCTACAACGTGCTGGAAGCGGCCGACGGTCCGTCCGGGATGAAGATCCTGCAATCGGATGCGCGCATCGATTTGCTGGTCACCGACGTGGGTCTGCCCGGCGGCATGAATGGACGCCAGGTCGCCGACGCGGCGCGCGTGCTGCGCCCCACGCTGAAAGTCCTGTTCATCACCGGCTATGCCGAGAATGCCGTGGTCGGGAACGGCCATCTGGCGCCGGGCATGGAAGTGATCACCAAACCCTTCAATGTTGCGGCGCTCAGCACGCGCGTGCGGGACATGATCGACCGGACCTAGGCGCGCGCGGCACGCCAGTTCGGCCGGGGTGACGCCTTAGGGCTTGCCTCGCCGCGTACCATCGCGCATGCGGTTCGGCCTGGATCGAAAGGGCGCGCCATGCATGCACGAGTTCGGCTGTTGCTGGGATGTCTCGGCGTCGCGCTGTTCGCGACGGCCGCGCGCGCCGCCACCTTCGTGCCCGAAGGCGAAGCGCTGCGCATCTATGGCGACATCGAACCCGGCGACGACGCAAAGTTTCTGGCGCTGTGGGGACAAGGCTATGCGCAACTGCGCGTGCAGTCGCTCGGCGGCGACACGCAAGCGACGCTCGCGATCGGCGAAGCCATCGCCAAGGTCCAGCCGCTGATCGTGGTCGACGGGCTGTGCCTGTCGAACTGTGCCACCATGATCTTCCTCGCCAGCAAATCGCACCGCGTGCTGCGCGAAGGGCTCGTCTGTTTCGACGGCCCACCACCACCACCGCCGCTGCCGCCCGCGCCAGCCGACGCAGAAGCGTCTGCTGCTGCTGCGCCCACCGCTGTTGCTGCCGACGCGCCCGCGTCGGCGGAGGCTGCAGTCGCCCCGGCCGTCGAGCTGAACTATGGCGACGATGCGAAGCCGACGCCCGCACCAGCGCCGACAACGGTACGCGGGCCGGCGCAACCGGTCGCGTTGAAGGTGCCGCCGCGCCCGGAGATCTCGAAAGACGTGCAGCCGCGCGTCGATGCGTTGCTGAAGGCGAACGAGGTCGATCCAAAGATCCTCAAAGAAGACGCGCTGTTCGTGTCGCGCGAATTCGTCGAAGACTCCGAAGTCACGCGCGAACAATTCCTGCGCGGCAAGCGCAGCTTCTGGTGTCCGCTACCGGAAGCGTTCACGCGCTATGGCGTCACCGGCCATTGGGACTGGTTCCCGGCCAGCGACCGCGCGCTGTTCGACTACGGCAAGCGCATGTCGTCGGGCTGGGTGATGATCTCGCGCCTGAAAGGCCGCGGCGAGTTGGGGCGCTGAGGTCGGCAGCGACCTCGGACTCAGAATTCAGCAAACCGCCAAGACGCCAAGTACGCCAAGCGGGCGCCAAGAAAGCGAGCGTGTGGCGTCGTTGCATCGCAAGGTGCAAGGAATTTCCTGACGCGCTTCGCGCGTCGATAAAAACCTGCCGTCATGCGACGTGATCTCGCCCTACGCTGTGACTCTTGGCGCTCTTGGCGTCTTGGCGGTTTGCTGAATCGTGACTCGCCGGCCGAGCGCAGCAGCTACTGCTTCTTCGCCACCAGATCGACCGTCACCGTCACCGGCTTGCCGATAATGTCGGTCGTCGCCCACGCACCCTGACCGACGCCGAAGGTCGTGCGGTCGATGGCGACTGAGCCGACGACATGCGCGACGCCGTCTTTTTCGTCGAGCGTGAAGGGCAGCACCAAGGGCGCTGTCTGGTCGCGGATGGTCAAGGTGGCGACGGCCGCGAACTTGTTGTCGCCGCGCGCTTCGATGCGCGTGGTCTCGAAGACTGCTTTGGGGAATTTGTCGGTGGCGAACCAATCGCTCTTCGGCAGTTCCTTGTCGCGGTCGGCCGCTTTGGTCGTGACGCTGGTCACGTCGATCTCGACCCGTACTTTCGACGCGGCCAGGTTGGCAGCGTCGAACGCGATCTTGGCGTCGAACTTTTTGAATTCACCGTCGAACGCAGCACCTTGCTGCGTCGCGCGGAAGCCGAGACGGCTCTTCGCAGGATCGACCGTGTAGTCAGCCGCGTGCGCGGGAAGCGCGATGGCAAGCGCCAGAATCAAAGAACGAACGATCATTGTTTCTTCTCCCGTGCCGACAGGGCCGGCACCATGCGAGTCAGCACCGCGTCGCGCAGCACGAAATGATGATGCAGCGCGCCCGCGACATGCAAGGCGACAAGGGCGAGCAAGATCTTGCCGAAGGTCTCGTGCACAAAGCTCGCTGTGTCTTTCAACGAAGGATCGGCGCCGATCAGATTCGGCACACCGAACTGCCCAAACCAGGAAATCGGAAAGCCGGTCGTGCCGTTGAGCAGCCAACCCGACAGCGGGATCAGCAATAGCAACGCGTAGAGCGACCAGTGCGTGATGGCGCTGACCGTGTGCTGCCACCGCGCAATGTCGGCGGGCAATGCGGGCGGGCGGTGCGTTGCGCGCCAGAGCAGGCGCACGACGACCGCAAGCAGCACCGTCAGCCCGATCGATTTATGCAGCGCGTAGAGGCGCAGCTTGTCGGGGCCGAGATCGAGATCGGTCATCTCCCAACCGATCCAGAACAGCGCGACCAGCGCCGCTGCGATCAACCAATGCAGGCCAATCGCAACGGCGCCGTAGCGCGCGGCTGGTGCGTCAGACATCACTGACCCCAGATCGCGGAGGCGATCATTGACCAGCGAACTCCGCGTCGAGCGTGATCTGCACTGCGTCGCTGACGAACGGTATGCCGGCGCTGATGCCGAAGTCGCTACGCTTGATCGTGCCGGTGGCGCTGAAGCCGGCCCAGGCCTTCTTCAACACCGGATGTTCGCCCTGCTTGTGCAAAGTGACGTTCAGCACGACCGGCTTGGTGACGCCGTGCAACGTCAGATCACCGGTGACTTTCGCGGTTTTGGGACCCGTCTTCTGCACCTTGGTCGAGGTGAAGGTCATGTCGGGATATTTGGCGGCGTCGAGAAAATCGGCGCTCTTGATGTGCTCGTCGCGCTTCTTGTCGAACGAGTCAAAGCCAGCGATCGGAATCGTGACGTTCAGCTTGGCGGTCTCCGGCTTGGCAACGTCGAGCTGCAACGTGCCGCTGACGTCGCGGAACGCACCGCGGCTGGTCGAGAAGCCGAGATGGTCGACCGAGTACTGCACGTGCGCGTGCGTCGAATCGAGCGTGTAGGTCTTGGTCTCAGCAAAGGCGGGGGCGGCGGCCAGAAGCAGGACGGCCGACAGGAGCGCAGGCAGGCGCATGGGTAGTCTCCACGGAATTTTGTGATTGGTTGAACGGTAACAACATTGGATACGGATGGGATTTCGTCAAGCAGGGGTCTCTGCCTCTAGAACGAACCGGCCGGGGCGCGATCGACAGGGCCCCGGAAAAAAGATCAGCCGGTGCGGGCGATGAAGCGGGCGGTGATGGCTTCTTCGGTCGGCCGGTACAGGTTCGCGACCTGCGTCACTGCCGACGGATAGGCCATGGTGAGCTGCAACTCGGCCACCTGGGTCACCAGCGCCACCGCCTCTTGCAAGGCAGGCGCACCGAACGCAGCCGCGAATTCGGCGAGGTCGGAGGCTTCGCGCTGCAACGTCATCGCGTCGTTGGCGGTGGCCGCCACTTCGAGAATGCGCACGCGCCGCGCCGCGTCGGCGAGACGGGCCTGCAACACGCGTTCGAACGAGTCGGTCGGCACCGACAACTGCAACGCAAGCAGCGGCGCGTCGTTGAACAGCGGCGTAGTTGGTTCGACCAAGCGGATTTCGCCGTTGTCGTCGAGCGGCGGCGGACGCACCGGCGCACTGCGATCGTTGGCGGGCGTGCGCGCAATCGCACGATCGACCGCGTCGCTGATCGGATCCGGCGTGACGACCTGTTCGAGCAGCAACGGTTCTTCTTCGTCCGCCGTCGCCGCCGGCGTCGCGCGAACGGGGCGCGGTTCCAGCCGCACGACATTGTCATGTGCAGGAGCGTCGAGCGGCACGTCGTCGATGGTTGCGGCGGCGAATGTGGCCGGTGCGCGCCGGCTGCGCGCGAAGGCCGCGAACAGCAACAACAACCCGCCAGCGCCGGCGATCCAGACGCTCGCACGCAACGGTACGCCGCGATCGGGTGGATGGCGCACGACCGCGATACGCAGCGTGTTGGCGGTGCTGCGGCGCGTAGCGGCGTAAGCGGTCAGCCAGCTTTTGCCGTCGGGCCAACGTTCGATCGCGACGCCGTTGCCGTTGATCTGCGCGTCGCGCACCGCGTCGAGTTCGATGCGCGTTCCCTGCAGCGCCGCCGGTCCGCGCAACACCAAGCCACTTTCATCAAGCAGCAGCAGCTCGGCCGTGGCGGGAAGTTCGGTGCGGTTGGTACCCGTCCCCGCTGCCGACATGGCCGCGTCGCGCAAGGCCAGTCGCAGCGGCTCGTCGGTGCCGACGAAGCGCAGCACGACGGCGAGCACCAGCAACGCCGCGCCGCACGCGGCGAGAAGCAGGGTCTTCGATTTGGTCGAAACGGCAGGCACGCGGCACGATGGGCGTGCCGGACGCATCTGGACAAGATCCAGCTTGCGTCACGACCGGGATTCTTCATGGGGGCCGGTCAGCTCTCGACTGAAGACCGGCCCCCATCGCGCAACATGTACGCGCGGCGTCGTTCGCACCCCGACGGGCGGGGTTACCAACTGATTTGTTACGAGCCTGGACGGCTGGTGTGGCCGGCGGCGGCGTACCACTGGCCGTTCCTGCGCACGAGCGTGTCGGTGAAGGCGACTTCGGTATCGATCACCTTCCCGCGCAGATCGAGCTTGATTGCGGTCCGGCCGATCACGATCGCCATGTCCGGACCATAGAAGCGCACATGCATCTCGCGCTGGATCAGATGTTCGTACTTGGCGACGCTGTCGCGCACCTCGGCCAGTTCCTGTTCCTTGGTCGTCACCGTGCCGCGCGTGTCGGTCAGGGTGAAGTCGGGCAACATCACGCGATCGAGCGTTTTGACGTCCGCCTTGGCATAGGCCTGCGCCCATTCTTCTTCGAGCTTGCGCACTGCCTGGGTTTGGTCGGGCGCGGCTTGCACGCCCGTCGCGCAGGCGACAAACAAAAATCCGGCGAGCGTCAGAGTCGCGGCCAAGATAGAAAAACTGATCCAACGCGGCATGACGCCCTCCAGGGTTTTGCTGGAGGGAAAGCAGCGCGTGTCGGTGGTTGGGAACCAGAACCGCTCGTGTCGTTGCGTTGGGGCCAGTTCGGTAGAGTCAGAATTCAGCAAACCGCCAAGACGCCAAGGACGCCAAGCGGGCGCCAGGAGAGCGCGTGTGTGGTTGCGCCGCGTCGCATGATTACAGGGGATTTCCTGACGCGCTTTGCGCGTCGATAAAACCTCGTCGTCATGCGACCGGACTTCACGACGGTCTGTGACGCTTGGCGAACCTTGGCGCTCTTTGCGTCTTGGCGGTTTGCTGGATCGTGACTCCGAGGTCGCTCAGGCGCCCTTGCGGCTCGCATGGCCCGCGACTGCGCGCCATGTACCGTTGAGCTTCACCAGCGTGTCGGTGAAGGCGACGTCGATGTCGAACGCTGTGCCTTCGGATACGCCCACCGCATGCGTGCGGCCGATGACGATGGCGGTGTCGCCGTAGAACCGCACCTTCATGTCGCGATTCTCGAACAGGCTGTATTTGACTTTGCCGGTCTTGAGCTCGTCAATCTCCGACGCAGCCGTGTTCACCGTGCCGCCCGATCCGATCAACGTGAAGTCGGGTGTCATCAGTTTTTCGAGATAGGCGACGTCGCCACGCTGATAGGCGCCGCACCAATCGCGCTCGATCTGCAAAACTTCTTGTGTGCGGTCCGGCGCCGCCTGCGCCAGGCCGCTCACCAGCACCCACGTTGTCAGCAGCAAAGCGCGTCGCATCCGTTCCTCCCCGATTCGTTGGGCGCGACGGCACATGCGGCGCGCGCGGCCGACAAGAACCGTTCCCAGGGAATTTCGCAGCCGCTTGGGTTCCGCAGCGCAGGCGCGTGCATCGGAACTGTTGCCGGCGCGGCAGGTTGGCCAAACACCCAGCACTGCATTGGAGCGACGACCATGGCGACCAGCACCACCGGCACCTTCAACACGCGCAATGGCGACGTGCCGCGCGACGAGACCCATCAACTGATTTCGGCCGACAAGGTCGAAGGCACCGCGGTCTACAGCTCGTCCGGGGAGCGGATCGGGGCGATCGAAGACATCATGATCGACAAGCGCAGCGGCAAAGTCGCCTACGCGGTCCTGTCGGTCGGCGGCTTTTTGGGAATCGGCGAGCGCCACCATCCGCTGCCCTGGAACGCGCTGACCTATAACCTCGACCTTGGCGGCTACCAGGTTGCGATTCCGGTCGAACGGCTGAAAGACGCGCCCAGCTACGCAATGGACGAAGCGGTCGATCTCGACGACCGCGCCTACGGACGCAAGATTCACGACTATTACGGCACCGCGCCCTACTGGGACCCGGCGATCTAACAATCCTGCGGAGCCTGCCCCGGACTTGATCCGGGGGGCAGGGGCCCATTGCAGAGCCGCTGCGATCCGCCAAGGTCGCGGCGGCTTTTGTTTTTGAACGTTCAATGGCGCTCGAAAGCCATGGGCGCGCCTGCCCCGGGCCTGTGATCGAAAGAAACGAACGCCTTTAAAGGCGTCCTCTCGGCGGTCCCGAAATGGATCCCTGCTTTCGCAGGGAATTATGTCGCGCCATCTCGCGAAGGCCTGGGGAATCCAGGGCTTGAGGGCGCCTGACAGCGCGTGCTACACGCACGCCGCCGCACGGGAGTCCGCCCTCGCGGTGATCTCGCGCACCCGCTCGTCGTCTGATGGACGCGCCTCGTTACAAAGGCCGTCCCGCTTCCGAGGATTGCCACGTTGGCTGCTTCGTCCGGTTCATCGCCGATCGCCCGTCGTTACGCCGAAGCTCTGTTCGAGCTGGCCGATGAGGCGCGCGCTCTGGACCAGACCGCGAGCGACCTCTCCAAGCTGAAGACGATGCTGGCCGAATCGGCCGACCTGCGTGAGCTGGTCGTGAGCCCCGTCGTCGGTCGCGACGACCAGGCCAAGGCCTTGGTCGAACTGGCCAAACAGGCCGGCCTCGGCGAGATCGTGCAGAAATTCGTGGGCACCCTGGCGGTCAATCGCCGTGCCTTCGCGCTGGGCGGCGTAATCAACGCTTTCTTGGCCGAGCTGGCCAACCGCCGCGGCGAAGTCGCGGTCGAAGTCACCGCCGCAGCCCCGCTTACGACACAACAGCAGGACGCGCTGCAGGCCACCTTGGCCAAGCGCTTCGGCGCCAAAGTTTCGATTTCACCCACCGTCGATCCGTCGCTGATCGGTGGTCTGGTGGTACGGGTCGGTTCGACCCTGATTGATGGTTCGGTCCGCTCGCAGCTCGAAGGGCTCGAACGGACGATGAAGGGAGTCGCTTAATGGACATTCGCGCAGCCGAAATCTCGGCCATCCTGAAGCAGCAGATCCAGGGCTTCGGCACCAAGGCGACCGTCGCCGAAGTGGGCCAGGTTCTGTCGGTCGGCGACGGCGTCGCGCGCGTTTACGGTCTGGACCAGGTCCAGGCCGGCGAAATGGTCGAGTTTCCGGGTGGCGTGAAGGGCATGGCCCTGAACCTCGAAGCCGACAATGTCGGCATCGTCGTTCTCGGTGACGACCGCGACATCAAAGAAGGCGACGTGGTCAAGCGCACCGGCGCGATCGTCGACGTGCCGGTCGGTAAGGCATTGCTGGGCCGCGTCGTCGACGCGCTGGGCAATCCCATTGATGGGAAAGGCCCCATTGCAACGACCGAACGCCGTCGTGTCGAAGTGAAGGCGCCGGGCATCATTCCGCGCAAGTCGGTGCACGAGCCGATGCAGACGGGCCTGAAGGCGATCGACAGCCTGGTGCCGGTCGGCCGTGGCCAGCGCGAGCTGATCATCGGTGACCGTCAGACCGGCAAGACCGCGGTCGCGATCGACACCATTCTGAATCAGAAGGGCGTCAACGCGTCGGGCGACGAAAAGAAGAAGCTCTACTGCGTCTACGTCGCCATCGGTCAGAAGCGTTCGACCGTCGCGAACCTGGTCAAGACGCTGACCGAATCGGGCGCGATGGAATATTCGATCGTGGTCGCCGCGACCGCGTCGGAACCGGCGCCGCTGCAATTCCTTGCGCCGTACGCGGGCGCCGCCATGGGCGAGTTCTTCCGCGACAACGGCATGCACGCGCTGATCATCTATGACGATCTGTCGAAGCAGGCGGTTGCCTATCGTCAGATGTCGTTGCTGCTGCGCCGTCCGCCGGGCCGCGAAGCCTATCCGGGCGACGTGTTCTATCTGCACTCGCGCCTGCTCGAACGCGCCGCGAAGATGAGCGACGCCGAAGGCGCCGGCTCGTTGACCGCGCTGCCGATCATCGAAACCCAGGCCGGTGACGTGTCGGCCTACATTCCGACCAACGTGATTTCGATCACCGACGGTCAGATCTTCCTTGAGACGACGCTGTTTTATAAAGGCGTGCGTCCCGCGATTAACGTCGGCATCTCGGTCTCGCGCGTTGGTTCGGCAGCGCAGATCAAGGCGATGAAACAGGTCGCCGGCCGCATCAAGCTCGACCTGGCGCAGTACCGCGAAATGGAAGCCTTCGCGCAGTTCGCCTCGGATCTCGATCCGACGACGCAGAAGCTGCTGGCCCGTGGCGCACGTCTGACCGAGCTGCTGAAGCAGCCGCAATATTCGCCGATGCCGGTCGAAGAGCAGGTCGTGTCGATTTTCGCGGGCACCCGCGGCTATCTCGACGCGGTCGCGGTGTCGGACGTGGTTCGCTACGAGCGCCAGATGCTCGACCAGTTGAAGGCGAAAGAGCCGTCGATCCTGGAAGCGATCCGCACCGACAAGGAACTGAAGAAAGAGACCGAGGCGAAGCTCGCCGCGTATCTCGATCAGTTCGCCAAGCTGTTCGCTTAATCCGCACTAGGAAGACGCGAGCAACAACGCGCCATGCCTTCGCTTAAGGACCTTCGCAACCGGATCACGAGCGTCAAGTCGACGCGAAAGATCACGTCTGCGATGAAGATGGTCGCCGCCTCGAAACTGCGCCGCGCGCAGGAACAGGCGCACGCAGCGCAGCCGTACGCGCAGCGCATGCAGGGGATGCTGTCGCGCCTCGCTGCCAACTATGTCGTGACGCCGGCGGCGCCGCGTCTGTTGGTTGGTTCGGGCAAAGACCAGACGCATCTGCTGATCGTGCTGACGTCGGACCGCGGCCTGGCCGGCGGCTTCAACTCCTACGTCGTGCGTGAAGCGCGTCGCCAGATCGCGGCACTGCTCGCTGAAGGCAAGACGGTCAAAGTGCTGACGGTCGGTCGCAAGGCGCGCGATCTGCTGCGTCGCGATCATCGCGAGCGCATCATCGACTCGCTCGAAGGCATCGGCCGCAAGAAACTGTCCTTCACCGACGCGACGGTCATCGCCAAAGCGGCGCTCGACAAGTTCGATGCCGGCGAAGTCGACGTCGTCACCGTCATTTACAACCGCTTCAAGTCGGTGATGGCGCAGATCCCGACGCAGCTCCAACTGGTTCCGTTCCAGTTGCCGAAGGCCAAGCCGGTGGCTGCCGATCCGCATGCGCATCACGGCCACCACGAGCATGTTGTGCCGCCGGCGGTGTACGAATTTGAGCCCTCGGAAGAAGAGATTCTGGCCGAGCTTCTGCCGCGCAATCTTGCGATCCAGCTGTACTCGGCGCTGCTCGACAGCGCGGCGGGCGAACAGGCTGCGCGCATGACCGCGATGGACAACGCCACGCGCAACGCAGGCGACGCGATCAACCGCTACACGCTCGCGTACAACCGCGCGCGTCAGGCGGCGATCACCAAGGAACTGATTGAAATCGTCTCGGGCGCGGAAGCGCTGTGAACGAAGTGAACAGCGCCCCTGCGGAGGCAGGGGCCCATTAAGCCGCGTTCCGATCGTCTCCAATTGGACGCTATCGGAGCGGCGGCAAAATGGATCCCGGCCTTCGTCGGGATGACAGGTTGAGAAGTTGGCGCCCACAAAGCGCAGATGAACAAGACGGATGAATGGGTCCCCGCTTTCGCGGGGATCTAATGAGGAAAGACGGACACCATGGCGAGCAACGCAAAAGGCAAGGTCACACAGGTTCTGGGCGCCGTCGTCGACGTGCAGTTCGACGGTGAACTGCCCGCGATTCTGAACGCGCTGACCCTGGATAATAACGGTCAGAAGCTGGTGCTCGAAGTGGCGCAGCATCTCGGTGAAAACACCGTGCGCGCCATCGCCATGGACACGACCGACGGTCTGGTGCGCGGCGCACCGGTGACCGACACGGGCAACTCCATTCGCGTGCCGGTCGGTCCGGCCACGCTGGGCCGCATTCTGAACGTCATCGGCGAGCCGATCGACGAACGCGGTCCGGTGTCGAACGAAAAGACGCTGCCGATTCACCGTTCGGCGCCCGCCTTCGTCGACCAGAATCCCGACACCGAAATTCTCGTCACCGGCATCAAAGTCGTCGACTTGCTGGCCCCGTATTCGAAGGGCGGCAAGGTCGGCCTGTTCGGCGGCGCCGGCGTCGGCAAGACGGTGACGATTCAGGAACTGATCAACAACGTCGCCAAGGGCCACGGTGGTGTGTCGGTGTTCGCAGGCGTCGGTGAACGTACGCGCGAAGGCAACGACCTCTATCACGAAATGGTCGACGCCGGCGTCATCAAGCTGGGCGAGAACGGTTCGACCGCTGGTTCGAAAGTGGCACTCGTGTACGGCCAGATGAACGAGCCGCCGGGTGCTCGTGCGCGAGTCGCGCTGTCGGGTCTGACGATGGCCGAATATTTCCGCGACGAGGAAGGCCAGGACGTTCTGTTCTTCGTCGACAACATCTTCCGCTTCACCCAGGCGGGTTCGGAAGTGTCGACGCTGCTCGGCCGCATTCCGTCGGCGGTGGGTTATCAGCCGACGCTGGCGACCGACATGGGCCAGATGCAGGAACGCATCACCTCGACCAAGAAGGGTTCGATCACGTCGGTGCAGGCGATTTACGTGCCTGCCGACGACTTGACCGATCCGGCGCCGGCAACGTCGTTCGCGCACTTGGACGCGACGACGGTGTTGTCGCGCCAGATCGCCGAACTTGGCATTTACCCGGCGGTCGATCCGCTCGACTCGACGTCGCGCATCATGGATCCGCGCATCGTTGGCGAGCGTCACTACAACGTGGCGCGCGCGGTGCAGAAGGTGCTGCAGACCTACAAGGCGCTGCAGGACATCATCGCCATTCTGGGCATGGACGAGCTGTCGGAAGAGGACAAGCTGACGGTGGCGCGCGCACGCAAGCTGCAGCGTTTCATGTCGCAGCCGTTCCACGTCGCCGAAGTCTTCACCAACATTCCGGGCGCCTTCGTGCAGCTCGAAGACACGATCCGTTCGTTCGAAGGCATCGTGAAGGGCGACTACGATCACCTGCCGGAACAGGCCTTCCTGATGTGCGGCGCGATCGAAGACGCGGTCGAGAACGCACGCAAGATGGCTGAGGCGGCCTGAGATGGTCACCGCGCCGCGCAAGTTTGAATTCGAATTGGTGAGCCCGGAGCAGCTTGTCTTCTCCGAGCCCGTCGACATGGCGGTTGTGCCGGGCGCCGACGGTGATTTCGGCGTGCTCGCCGGTCATTCGCCGCTGATCTCGACCTTGCGTCCGGGCGTGCTGCAGATCTGGCAGGGCGACGTCGTCGAACAATCGCTGTTCGTCGCCGGCGGCTTTGCCGAAGTGAACGAAGAACGCTGCACCGTGCTCGCCGACGAAGCGATCCCGGTGTCGTCGATCGACCCGACGTTGGTCACCGCCGAAATCGAAGAGCTGGAAGCCGAGCTTCCGGGCGAAGTCGATCCGGTCGCAAAGAAGCTGATCGAAACCCGCCTCAATATCGCGCGCGCGAAATTGTGGGCCGCCAAGGTTCCGACCACGCACTGACGACACGAAATAACGGACCGGGTCAGGGTCCAAGCGGAAGGGCGCGGTGCTGACGGCATCGCGCCCTTTTTCTTTTTGTCCCATATTCCCCGCGAAAGCGGGGATCCATCGGAGGGACGAAGCATGCGTTGGCGGACAGTTCTCGCTGCTGTTGCATTCGCGTCAGCATGGATCCCCGCTTTCGCGGGGAATATGGCCGACGTCAGCATCCCGCCGCTCGACAAGCGCGACCCCGCTTTGACCGGCGTGCTGTTGCGGCCCGCCAGCAACAAGCCCGCACCGGCGATTGTGATGCTGCATGGCTGCGACGGCATGTACGGCAAGAACGGCAATCTCAGCGCGCGCAGCCGCGACTGGGCCGAACGGTTCGTGGCGCAGGGCTATGTCGTGTTGTTGCCGGACAGTTTCGCCGCGCGCGGCGTGACCTCGGCATGCAATGCGTCGGAGACTCGCGCGCGGGCGCGCGTCGAACGTCCGCGCGACGCGCTGGCTTCGCTCGCCTATCTGCGCAGCTTGCCCTTCGTGCGCGGCGACGCGCTGGCGCTGGCAGGCTGGTCGCATGGCGGCTCGACCGTAGTCGCGGTGGCGGGCGAGTCGCATGGGCTCGAGGGCGTGCGCAGCGCCGTCGCCTTCTATCCCAATTGCAAGCCGATCCTGGAGCGGCGGGACTGGAAGGCGCAGGTGCCATTGGCAATGCTGATCGGTGATGCCGACGCCTGGTCGACGCCGCGCGAGTGTCAGCAACTGGCCGAACGCGAGCGGCTGGATCTGGTCCTGTATCCGGGTGCGGTGCACGGATTCGACAATCCGGACATGAAACGCACGACTCGGACCGGAATTACGACGCCGGGCGGCGGCACAACGGCGGAATTGGGCACCGACCCCGTGGCGCGTGCCGATGCGATCAAACGGGTTACGGCGCGTTTCTTAACGGCTCTCAAACCATAGCTTTCGCCCCAAGCGGCTCCGCGCTACAACGTGCGATCGGTTTGCAGGGCTGCGAACCGCTTTGATTGCCGCTCGTTGATGGACACATGACGCAGCACTGGTCGCTCGATGACATTCCCTGGGATCGCTTCGACGCAGCGAAGGTCAATCCCGATTTGCTGCAAGTCGCCAAAGCGGCGGCGCTGGTCGAAGTGCGCGCCGACGAATACACGCAGTATCTCTGCAACGTCTTTCACGACGATCCGGAATTCCAGCAGGCCAGCCGCGAATGGGCGGTCGAAGAAGTGCAGCATGGTCACGCGCTGGGACGCTGGGCCGAGCGCGCCGATCCAAGCTGGAGCTTCGACAAGTCGCTCGCGATCTTTCGCGCCCATCACATTATTCCGACTGCAGCCGGCGCTTCGGTGCGCGGTTCGCGCACCGGCGAACTGGTTGCGCGTTGCATGGTCGAAACCGGCACGTCGAGCTACTACAGCGCGCTCGGCGACAGTTGCGACGAGCCGGTGTTGAAAGAGATCTGCTACAAGATCTCGGCCGACGAACATCGTCATTACAAGCTGTTCTATCTGCATCTGAAACGCTGGCTCGACCGCGAACAGATGGGAAAGCTGCGGCGGTTGAAAATCGCGCTGTCGCGCATCGTCGAAACCGAAGACGACGAACTGGCGTATGCCTATTGGGCCTGTCACGCGCCCGACCAGCCCTACGACCGCAAGAAATACGCAACCGCCTATCTCAGCCGCGCCTACAGCTTCTATCGCATGCGCCACATGGATCGCGCCGTCGGCATGATCTTCAAAGCCTGCGGTCTGTCGCCCCAGACGCGGCTGTTTCGTGTCTCGCAGAAGATCGCATGGTGGTTGACCGAAACCCGTGCGCGTCAGCTGCAGAAGATGGTCGCAAAAGCCGCGTGAGCAGCGAAGCTATAATCCGGCCCGCCTTTGCGCGGACGATGGCCTCGTACAACTCGGAAATGAACCGGCGCCTCTATGGCGCCGCTTCGCGTTTAGATGACGCGCAACGCCGTGACGATCGCGGCGCCTTCTTCAAATCGATCCACGGCACGCTGAATCATCTTCTCTGGGCCGATCAGGCGTGGATGTCGCGCTTTGCCGGTTGGGACAAGCCGACTGCGCCCGGCGCGCAAAGTTCCGAGCTGTTCGCCGCTTTCGACGACATGTGCGCCGCGCGCACCGATCTCGACGCGCGTATCGAAGGCTGGACCGCCGGCCTGGATCAGGCCTGGCTCGACCAGGATCTGACCTTTTTCAGCGGTACGCTGCAGCGCGACGTGACGATGCCGCGCGGCCTGTTGCTGACGCATATGTTCAATCATCAGACGCATCATCGCGGCCAGGTCCATGCGATGCTGACCGCCGCCGGCGAAAAGACCGGTGACACCGACTTGCCGTTCATCCTGCCATGATGACCATCCGCGCGTTTCCTCTTCTCGGTCTGCTGCTGCTGCTGCTGGTGGTGCCCGCCGCGGCGCAGGAACGGATCGAACATCGCATTCAAGGCGCTGCCGGCACGCTTGCGCTGCACGAGATCAAACCGTCGCGCAATACGAGCGGGCTGTCGGTGTTGCTGATCCATGGCGGTGGACCGGCGGGCGTCGTGTCGTTCGATCTGCCGGCAACGCGGCCGGGCTTTGCCGAACGACTCGCGGTCGCCGGGCACCGTGTCTACATGCTCGATCTGCGCGGCTGGGGTGACTCGGACCGGCCGGCGGCGCTCAACGCGCCCGCCAACGCAAACCCGCCGCTGGTGACGGTCGACGATGCGGTTGCCGACATTCATATCGCGGCGGCGTGGATCCGCGGTCGCGATCGCGTCAGCGCGATTGCGGTGATCGGCTGGGCGTCGGGCGGACATTGGGCCGGCGCCTTCGCGGCGCGCCACTCGCAGTTCGTTTCGCACCTCGTGTTGTTGAACAGCCTCTATGGCGGTGAAGGTCCGTGGGCCTTGGCGTCGTCGGTGGCGCCGCCATTCCCGGCCTATCGCACCGCAGACGCGGCGCAGCTCACCGGCCGTTGGTTGAGCACGATGCCGGACTCTGACAAGGCGGCGCGGAAATTTGCCATCGATGCGTACGCGCACGACACGATCGCGAGCGACCCGACCTCGTCGACGCGCTCGCCGCCCAGCGTGCGCATTCCGCTCGGCTATCTCGAAGACGCCTACCGCATGTCGCGCAACGAGCGCGTGTTCGACGTCAGCAAAGTCGCTGGGCACGTGATGTTCGCGCGCGGCGAGGACGATTTCTGGTCGCGCCCGATCGATGCGCTGAATTTCTCGCGTGAGGCGGCGTGGGCCAACAGCGTGCGCGTGCTCGAAATTCCGGGCGGCACGCATTTTCTGCTCAACGATCACCCCGATCGCGGGCTCGATCTCTTCACCACCGAAGTCCTGAAACTGCTGCAGCGCTAAGGCCGGCGGCCTGTCCGCCTGTACTTGGCGCTTGACTTATCGGTCAGTCACCGCTAACCGTTAGTCATGGCTAACCGAAAGAATGCAGCAAGGGTGCAAGCGGGGGCGGCCTTGGCTGCGCTGGGCGATCCGATGCGGTGCGCGATTTTCGAACAGATCGCGCGCCGGCCGTCGCCGGTCGGCGAGCTGTCCGAACGTCTGCCGGTGACGCGGTCGGCGGTGTCGCAACATCTGCGCGTGTTGAAGGAGGCCGGTCTTGTGACCGATACGGCCGAGGGCACGCGCCGCATTTACCGGCTCGATCCGCGCGGCATCGGTGCGGTGCGCGACTGGCTCGACAAACATTGGACGACCGCGCTCGACGCGTTCGCCGCCTATTCCGACGCACAAGACGAAGAGGGCAAATGACCATCGCTCCGATCCGCCGCACCGTCACGGTGAAGGCTGCACCCCAACGCGCGTTCGAACGCTTCACGCAACAGATGGCGAAGTGGTGGCCGGCCGAACATCACACCGGCGGCAATCCGTTCAACGAAGTCGTGATCGAACCGCGCGTCGACGGGCGCTGGTTCGAACGCGACACGCAAGGCACCGAAACCCAATGGGGCAAAGTGCTGACGTGGGAGCCACCAGCGCGCGTCGTGTTGGCGTGGCAGCTCTCGGCTGAATTCAAGTTCGATCCCGATTTCATCACCGAGCTGGAACTGACCTTCGTGCCGCACGGCACCGGCACGCAAGTGACGCTCGAACACCGCAATCTCGAACGCTATGGCGAGGCTGCCGAGAAAATCCGCGCAGCGTTGGATGGCGGCTGGCCGGGAATCTTCCAGTCCTATGCCGATTTCGCCGACAAGGAGCCGACAACATGACCGCACCATTTATCGTGTACGGCATTCCCGGTAGCCCCTATGTGCGCAAGGTGCTGCTGGGTCTCGAAGAAAAGAATCTGCCGTGGCGTCTGGCTGCGTTGGGATTCGGCGAGCACAAGCAACCGGCGCATCTCGCACGCCATCCGTTCGGGCGCATGCCGGTGGTCGATCACGGCGAAACGCGTCTCTACGAGGCGCAGGCGATCTTGCGCTATCTCGACCGGATTGCGCCCACGCCCGCGCTGACGCCGACCGATCCGGTGCAAGAGGCGCGCATGAACCAGATTTGCGGCATCGTCGATTGGTACGTGATCCACGACATCAGTTCGCCGATCAGCTTCGCGCGCGTCGTGGCGCCGAAATTCGGCCTGCCGGTCGACGAGGCGCGCGTGCAGGCCGCGATTCCGCGCGCCGAAATCTGCATGGGCGAGCTGTCGCGCCTGTTGGGATCGCAGATCTTTCTCGCCGGTGACGCGCTGTCGCTCGCCGACCTGATGCTGGCGCCGCATCTCGACGTGTTCGTTGCAACGGACGAGGCGCAACCGATGTTCGCGCGCCATCCCAATCTGCGCGCGTGGCTGGGCCGGATGCAGGCGCGCCCGTCGATGCAGGCGACAACCTGGGAACGCGTAACCGCGTTGGCGCAGGCGGCCTAGAGTCACAATCCAGAGAACCACCACGACGCCACGAACGCCAAGGGGCACCACGAGAGCGAGGCTTGTGACCGCAGCACCGTCGCAAGATCAGATCGGCTTTGCTGACGCGCTTCGCGCGTCGTTAAAACCCTGTCGTCATGCGACGCGACCGTGCCTCCAGCTGTGAGTCGTGGTGAACCGTGGTGTTCGTGGCGTCGTGGTGGTTGATCGGACCTAGCCCAACACCCGCGTCAAAGCTTCGCGATAGCGTTTCGCCGAGCGCGCCACGACGTCCTTGGCGTCTTCGACGGTCGAGCGAGTCCACCAGGCGCCGTAGAGACGTTCGTAGGCGAACGGCGCCAGCACCTGTTCGATCTTGTCGATCGCGCTGGCCGGCAGCGGCACCAGATTTGGATAGCTCCACATGAACGATACGTGGTTCCGGTCGGGGATCGCCTGGATGATGTCGCCGACCAGCAGCGCGCCTTTGCCGGCGGCACCGTCCGCCCAATGCAGCACTTGTCCACCAGCAAAGTGACCGCCGCAGCGGACCAAGGTGACGCCGTCGCCCAGTGAACGCGTTTCACCCGACCAGAAGCGCACGCGCGCGTCGGGGCGCATCACCCATTTCGCATCGTCTTCGTGCAGCCAGACATCGCAGTCGAACACGTGCGCCCATTCGGCCATCGTCGTGTAGTAGTGCGGATGGCTGATCGCGATCGCGCGTAGACCGCCCAGCGCGCGCAACACGTCGATCGTGGCGTCGGTCAACGGTGCGACGCAGTCCCACAAAATATTCCCCTGGGCGCGTTCGATCAGCAGCGCGCGCTGGCCGATGGCAAAGTCGGGCGCCACACCGACGCCCAGCAGATGCGGCTCGTAGCGTTGGAACGCGGCCCGATGCGTGCGGCGCACCTCGTCGAACGTCGTCCAGCGCTGTCCGCCGGCGGGCAGATACTGGCGCTCGTCTTCGCAGATCGGGCAACGCGCGGGCGGCGTCTCGCTGGGCGGAAATTGCGTGCCGCAGGTGCTGCAGAGATAGGTTTTCATCCAGGGACCCAATCAGGTTTCGCAAGTTCAAATCCGGCAAAGTCGAAGGCTGGCGACACGGTGCAGCCGACCAAGGTCCAGCGCGAACGCGTCTCGGCCGATTGCCACGCATGTTTCGGCACGATCACTTGGGTGCGATGGCCCAGCGCGAAAGACGGTCCGAGCGGCGTCGTGGTGGTCGTCTTGCCGTCTTCGCTGATCGACAGAGTCAGCGCACCGCCCGCATACCAATGCCAGATCTCGACCGCGTCGACGCGATGCCAGTGCGAGCGTTCGCCGGCGCGCAGCAGGTAATAGATCGCGGTGCCGCTGCCGCGCGATCCATCGGCGGGTGTGTCGCGCCACGTCTCGCGATACCAACCGCCTTCGGGATGTGGCTCGAGCTTGAGCTGCGCAATGATCGCGTCGGCATCGTCGGTCGCCATCTCAGGTGTCCTTGTTTTCATCGTGGGTTGTCGCCGCAATCGGGATCATGCCGACCGTGAGTCCAAAACGCCCAACGATACGTTCAAGCGTCGCCAGCGTCGGATTGGCCCCTTTATATGGGGTCAGAAATCACGCTACACGCCAGCTCGTGACCCCATAGAAGGGGGTGCGCTATTCCGCCTTGATGTCAGAGAGCCGGTCGACCCGGCCCAGCGCGGGAAACAAAGCCGCCCAAGTCGCTGTGATTACGATCGTGCCGATACCGCCCACGATGACCGCGGGCACGGCGCCCAACCAAGCTGCCATGAAACCGGCGCGCAATTCGCCCAGTTCGTTCGAAGCGCCGATGAACACCGCATTGGCGGCGCCGACCCGGCCGCGCATGCGGTCGGGCGTCGAAAGCTGGATCAGGCTGGATCGTACATTGACGCTGAACATGTCGGCCGCGCCCAGCAACGCCAGCGCCAGCATCGATAGCGGCAGCGACTTAGACAGGCCGAACAGGATCGTCATCGCGCCGAACACAATCACCGCGAACAACATCGTGGCGCCGGCGCGACGGCCAAGCGGACGGGTTGCCAACAGGATCGCAATCGACAGCGCACCGATCGCGGGCGAAGCGCGCAGGAAGCCGAGACCTTCGGGCCCAGTGCCCAATACGTCGCGGGCAAAGATCGGCAACAATGCAGTCGCGCCGCCGCACAACACCGCGACCATGTCGAGCGTGATTGCGCCCAACACGGCGGGGCGCGAGCGAATGTATTTCAAACCCGCAACTGCGCGCGTCCAGGTGCCTTCGTCTTCGTTGCTGTGCGTGTCGGGCCGGCCTTTGGGACGAATGAAGGTCGTGGCGCAAATACCGAGCAGCACCAGGCCGGCTGCAATCGCGTACACGCCCTCGGCGCCGCCCGCATAGGCATAGGCGAATCCGCCCAACGCCGGACCGCCGATCGTTGCCAGCTGCCAACCCGACGACGTCCAGGCGATCGCCGCCGGCAGCGCTTCGCGCGGTACAGTGTTGGTGGCTAGCGCGTTCGATGCCGGCGCCACGAAAGCGCGCGCCGAGCCGAACACGATCAGGATCAGATAAATCGGCAGCGGGCTGGTGAGGCCGCGTGCGCTCATCCACGACAGGCCGGCGCAGCACAGCGCTTCGACCGCGAAACAACACAGCAGAATGTTGCGTCGATCGAACCGGTCGGCCGCGTGGCCAGTCACCAGCATCAACACCAGCGCGGGCGCGAACAGCGCCAGACCAACAAAGCCGAGATCAACGGCGCGGCCGGTGATGTCGTAAATCTGCCAGCCGATTGCGACCGACTGCATCTGGATCGCGACCGAATTCAAGACGCGTTGCAGATAGTAGAAAACGAAGTCGCGATGCGCGAAGGGGCGGTTCGAGACGGGTGCCGGGGTCGCAGCCGGTACGTCAGGCTCTTGCAGAAGGGACATCAGCTGGGCGGCATCGTCTGTTGGTAACTGGGTCGTTGTGCGAAGCGCGCATGCCACGCGGCGAGGCGCGGCCGGGTTGCGCGCCAATCTTCGGCGGTGAAGCGCAGATCGGCATAGCCAAGCGCAGCAGCGACCGCGATCGCGGCCAAGGTCGGCGTGTCGGTCAGCTTGTCGGCGTCGGCTTCCAGCGCGTCGAGCACGCGTTGCTGTTTGCCGCGCTGGCGTTCGATCCAGTCGGGCGAACGTTGCGGCTCGGGCCGGAAATTCTCGCGGATGCGCAGCACGCCCGACTCGCAATATTGATCGGCCATCGCTTCGAAGCGCAGATGGTCGAACCGCGTTGCGGCGGGCACCAGGTTCGGCCCGTCGAGCGTTTCGAGATAGGCGACGATGACGCGGCTGTCATAGAGGCGCGTGCTCGCGTCGACTTCGAGCGTCGGTATTTTTTGGATCGGGTTCTTTTCCTGCAGCGCCGGGTCGTTCCACGGATCGACCGCGCGCCAGTCGATCTTGTCCGCGACGCCCTTTTCGATTGCGAACATCCGCACTTTGCGGCCGAACGGCGTGGTCGGGCTGGTCCAGCAGATCATCAGAAATTGTCCTTCTGCTTGCGCAAGGATGCGAAGCACGCAACCGCGTCCGTCGTGCCGGTCCGCTGCTGCATCGCCGGCGTGTCGGCCTGGAAATACGGATTGGTTTCGCGTTCGAGCCCGATCGTCGACGGGATCGTCGGCTTGCCGGCGGCGCGCAACGCATCGATCTCAGCCGCGCGCTTTTTCAGCGCCGCATTGTCGGAATCGACATGCAGCGCGAACTTGGCGTTCGACTGGGTGTATTCGTGGCCGCAATAGAGACGCGTTGCGGGCGGCAGCGCGCGCAGCCGGCTCAGCGAATCCCAGAACTGCTTGGGCGTGCCTTCGAACATGCGGCCGCAGCCGAGCGCGAACAGCGTGTCGCCTGCGAACACGGCTTGGCCCGCGTCGCTGAAATAGGCGACGTGACCCAGCGTGTGGCCGGGCACGGCGATGACTTGGAAACTGGTCGTGCCCAGTTCGATCCGGTCGAGATCGTCGACATATTTGTCGGCGCCCTGGATTTCGCCGCGATTGCCTGCGGGCGCGATCAACGTCGCGCCGTATTTCTGTTTGAGCGCCTTGTTGCCGTCGATGTGATCGGCGTGGTGATGCGTGTTCAGAATATGGGTCGGCTTCCAGCCACGCTGCTGCAGCGCCTTCTCGATCGCGTCGGCGTCGCCCGGATCCACCACCACGACCGCGTCGCCGTCGCGAAACAGATAGATGTAATTGTCCTGCAGGGCGGGAACGAGTTGGACGTCGATGGTCATGCTTTATGCTCCGGTACGCCGAGCGCGTCGGCGAGGCGTGTAGTTGCGCTACCGCGCTTTAATGGTTGGGGCTGCGATGCGGCCGGCGCCCAGCCGGTCAGATGCAGCAATTCGAACGTCGCACGCGTGCGACCTTCTTCGTCGCTATGGGCGCGCTGCCAACGCTGGATCGCGTCGATCAACACGCCGCGCGTCAGCGGCGGCGCGGTTTCGGCCAATGCCGCGGTTTCGCCCATGCCGCGCAGATCGCTGAACAGGCGCATCGGCTCGCGATACAGGACCGGAACGACTTCGCGGTCGGCGACGGGCAAGGCAAACCCCGCGCGTTGCAACAGGCCAGCCGCGTCGCGAATGTCGGCGAAGGGCGACACACGTTGCGCGGCACCGCCGCGCAACGACAGCTCGGCCGCCAGCAAGGCCTGCCGGAGTTCGTGCAAGGTGGTGCCGCCCAGCATCGAGGCGAGGAACAGACCGTCGGGAACCAGGCAGCGGCGGATCTGCAGCAACGCGCCGGGCAGGTCGTTCACCCAATGCAGCGCCAGGTTCGACACGACGAGATCGAAACGCTGGTCGGCGAACGGCAAGGCTTCTTCGTCGGCGACGAAATCGGGCGCGGAGTCGGCGATCAGGTCGGCGACGACCAGCGTGTCGATGCGCCCGGTCGCGCGCAGCGCGCTTTCCAATGCGGTGCCGCGGCGGCCCAGCACCAACGCGCGGGGAAAACGGCGCGTCGTGTCGACGATACGATCGGCAATATTTTGCGCCGCGTGCTGCAGCAGAAAATCATTCTGCAGCCGCGGATCGACCAGCCCCGGCCAGGCGCGCGCGCGGCGCTGCCGCACCAGGCGGCGATCGAACACGCGCATATTCTCTTGCACGGTGCCGGTTGGGGACTTGTCGATCGAGCTCATCTGGTTCGACCATAAAGCCCAGGTCGGGCGCAGCAAGCGCCGGCCCCGGGATCCTGTTCCACGGAAGCGGTATGCGTCCATTCCTGGCAACGTTCGGCGCGGCACTGATGCGAGGTGGGCTGGATCTGGTTCTGCCGCCGAGCTGTCTTGGCTGTCGGGACGTGATCGATCGTCCCGGCCTGTGCGCGCGGTGCTGGCGTGGGTTGGCGTTTCTGGCGCCGCCTTGGTGTTCGCGCTGCGGCCTGCCGTTCGAACAAGCGATCGGCGCCGTTGCGATTTGCGCCACTTGCGCCGGCGCGCCGCCCGCGTTCGATCGCGCGCGCGCCGCACTTCGCTACGATGATGCGTCGCGGCCGTTGCTGCTCGCCTTCAAACATGGCGACCGGCTGGAAGGTGTGCCGACCTTCGCCGCATGGTTGGCCACGGCGGCGCACGAATTGTTGCACGACGTCGATCTGATCGCGCCGGTTCCGCTGCATCGCTGGCGGCTGTGGTCGCGGCGCTACAACCAAGCGGCCGAGTTGGCGCGCGCTTTGTCGAAACGCACCGGCATCGCATGCGCGCCGCATCTGTTGCTGCGCAAGCGTGCAACGCCGACCCAAGGCGGCCTGTCGGCGCAAGCGCGTATGCGCAACGTCGCCGGTGCGTTCGCGCTGCATGCCGACATGCAGGTCAAGAAGCGGCGCGTACTGTTGGTCGACGACGTGTACACGACCGGCGCCACCTTGGACGCGTGTGCGCGGGTGTTGCGCCGTGCCGGCGCGATGCAGATCGACTGCGTGTCGCTGGCGCGCGTCGTCAGGTCCGATTAGCGCCAAGGCGACAGGTTGTGCGCATGATTTGAGACGAGCGGTGCGTTGCGGTTCGTGGGCGGGCCAAGGAAGTTGGCGCCATCACCCCGCAACGAAGATTTTCGTCATGCCTGGCACTGCCGATCCGATTTCCGGCCTGTTGATGTATCCGCTGACGCCGGGCGGCTTGCCGCCTTTGTGGTCGCAGACGCACGGGCCCATCACGCTGACCTACGCGTTCTGCGACGTTGAGCCCGCGTCCTATCCGAGCCAAACCGGCCATCTGCCCGGCTTTCAGAAGATCACCGACTTCGTCAAAAGCGAGCTACGGCGCGAACTCGCGATCGTGGAGTCGGTGTGCGGCGTCACCTTCGCGGAAACCAGCGACGTCAACGCGGCCAACCTCGAATTCTTCAGCTACACGCTGCCGCAAGGAGTGTTGGGCATGGGCGCATATCCCGCCGTCGACGCCAGCGGCAAGCCGCTTCGCACCGCCGGCGACATCGCGTACGCGCCGGCCGTGTTGGCGACGATCGATGCGCAAGGCGATTACGCCGGCGGCGTGCACCACACGCTGATTCACGAGATCTTGCACGCGCTGGGGCTCAAACACCCGCAAGACGGAACCGTTGCGCAGCAACTGCCTGCCGCGCTCGACCACACGACGCTGACCGCGATGAGCTATAGTGTGATGCCGGCCTGGCCGGTGTGGCGCGACTACCGATCGCTGTTCTTTTACAATGTCGGCAGCGACGCGCCGCGCCTGCTCGACGTCAACGTGCTGCAGTTTCTGTACGGACCCTCCCAGAAGATCACTGCGCCGGGTGACGACGTCTACCGCTACGACGCAACGCCAGGACAGCATCTGATTGTCGATTCCGGCGGCGTCGATACGATCGATGCCAGCGCAGCCGGCAAGCATGCGTCGATCATCGATCTTCGCGACGGAACGACGTCGTCCATCGCTATGTGGGGAAGCGACGACTGGGTCGACACGCTTACGGTCGATGGCCACAGTCGCGCTACTGCGTTGACCGCGATCAGCGGCGCGGGCAATGCGCTTTATTCCGGTATCGACAATCTCGCCATCGCGACCGGATCGAAGATCGAGAACGCGATCGGCGGCGCGGCGAACGACCAGCTCAGCGGCAACGCGTTGAACAACGAGCTGACCGGCAATGGCGGCGACGATCTGCTCGACGGGCGCGAAGGATTCGACACGGCGGTCTTCAACGGCCCCAGCAGCGCCTACAAAATTTCACGCAGCAGCGTGTCGGGTGCCGAAGGGACCGATACGCTGCAATCGATCGAAGCGCTGCGCTTTGCCGACAAGACCTTCTTCGCCGTCAGCGGTGAAGACGCGACGGTCGCGCGTCTGTACGGCGCCGCGTTCGGACGCGCGCCCGACGCGGGCGGGCTGGCGGTCCAGATCGGCGCGCACACAGGCGGCGTGCCGCTGCACAGCCTCGCCGCCAACTTCATCGCGTCGGCGGAATTCGTCGCGCGCTATGGCGCGTCGACCAGCAACGCCGACTTTGCCAAAGCGCTCTACGGCAACGTGCTGGGCCGTACGCCCGATCCGGACGGGTTGGCGGTGCAGGTCAGTGCGCTGGATGCGGGCCTGACGCGCGCGCAGCTTCTGTTGAACTTCGCGGACTCGCCCGAAAACCAGGCGCGCGTCGCCGGAGATTGGTTGCTGGTCTGACCTGTCGTCGCAGAGTGGCTGGAACGGCTGGTCATCGGGGACGCGGGTCCCATACTCTACCCCCATGGCAAAGATCGAAATCTACACCAGCCCCTGGTGCGGTTACTGCGCGCGCGCCAAGAAGCTGCTGACGAGCAAGGGCGTCGAGTTCACCGAAATCGACGTCGAAGCCGAGCCGCGTCGCAAGCCCGAGATGGTGCAGCGCGCCAATGGCGGTCGCACCATGCCGCAGATTTTCATCAATGATCGCCACGTTGGCGGCTGCGATGATCTGCACGCGCTCGATGCGCGCGGCGAACTCGACCCGTTGCTCGCCACGTGAAGCACAAGGTTGCGCTTGTACAGATGAATGCGGGGCCGGCGATCGACGCCAACCTCGCATCGGTTGCCGAGCAGATTCGTCGTGCGCGCGATCGCGGCGCGGCGTTCATCGCCACGCCCGAATGTACCGGCGCGATGGTGCAGGGGCGCGAGAAGTCGTTGGCGGTTGCCGACATCGAAGCCAACCATCCCGGTCCCGAACTGTTTCAGGAACTGGCGCTCGAAACCGAAGCCTGGTTGCTGGCGGGCTCGTTCGGCATTTTGCGCGACGACGGCATGTTGGCGAACCGCTCGTATCTCGTCGCACCGACCGGTGCGATCGCGGCCACCTACGACAAGATTCATTTGTTCGATTTCATCGCGCCCGACGGCGCGTCGTATCGCGAAAGCGCGACCTACGCGCCGGGCACGTCGGCGGTTGTTGCCGACACCGATCTCGGTCGTGTTGGATTGAGCATCTGCTACGACGTGCGCTTCGCCGCGCTGTATCGTTCGCTGGCGAAAGCCGGCGCGCAGATCATCACCGTGCCTGCGGCCTTCACTGTGCCGACCGGTGAAGCGCATTGGCATGTGTTGTTGCGCGCGCGTGCGATTGAAACCGGCGCGTTCATTCTCGCGCCCGCGCAAACCGGCACGCATGACGAAGGTCGCAAGACTTACGGCCACTCGCTGATTGTTGCGCCGTGGGGCGAGGTGCTTGCCGATGGCGGCACCGAGCCTGGTCTGGTCGAAGCCGAACTCGATCTCGACCGCGTTGCAGAAGTACGGCAGCGCTTGCAAAGCCTGCAGCATGACCGGGACTTTGCGACGCCCTGACGCCTTGGCTTGCATGCAAGCCAAAGTTTATCGCCCGCCTGCGGCGATCGAAGGGCGTTTACTTTCCGCGAAGGTTTCCCGTCGCAAGCTGTTCACATCATGATCGTCTACGAACTCCGCTGTGCCGAAGAACACGGCTTTGAGGGCTGGTTCCGCAATTCCGAAGCCTTCGACCAGCAGGCTGATTGCGGCCAGGTCGAATGTCCCGTTTGCGGCTCGACCGAGGTGCGCAAAGCGCCGATGGCGCCGCGTATCGGCAAAGGCGCCGCCGAACTCGAAGCTGCACAACGCGCGCACGACAAGCTTGGCGAGCTGTGCCGCCAGGTCGAACAGAAATGCGTCTATGTCGGCACCGACTTCGCCGAAGAAGCGCGCAAGATTCACTACGGCGAAGTCGAACAGCGCGACATTTACGGCGAGGCCAGCGCCGAAGAAGCGGAATCATTGCGCGACGAAGGTGTCGCCTTCGCCGCCATACCGTGGGTGAATCGCGACGACGCGTAATTCTGTTTGATGTCATCCCGCGAAGGCGGGATCCATTTCAGAGCCGCAGCGATGCGGCTCTGTTCGTTTGGATCACAGCGTCGGCGCGATGGATCCCTGCTTTTGCAGGGATGACATTCACGCAGTCGGCTTCGTTGCCGCCAAAAAGTAATTCACCGACAGATCGGTGGCGCTGCGTTTGAACGCGCCGGCCAGCGGATCGAAGACGAGGCCGGTCGTGTCGACGACGTCGAGTCCAGCCGCACGACAGGCGCGCGCCAGTTCGGCGGGCTTCACGAATTTCTTCCAGTCATGCGTGCCCGCCGGGACCCAGCGCAGTACGCGCTCGGCCGCGACGATGCCCAGCGCGAAACTCTTGGCGGTGCGGTTCAAGGTCGACAGCAACAGCAACCCGCCCGGTCTCACGGTCCGGGCGCAGGCAATCACGAACGCGGTCGGGTCGGTCGTGTGTTCGACCACTTCGAGCGCGGTCACCAGGTCGTAGGTGTCGGCGGGCTCAGCCTCGACCGATCCGACTCGATAGGTGAGGTTGAGGTCGTGGCCCGCGGCGTGGGCCGTTGCGGCTTCGATCGCGACCGCGTCGGCATCCAGTCCTAGGGTCGTGGCGCCCATCCGGGCCAACGGCTCGGCCACCAGCCCGCCGCCGCAGCCCACATCCATCACGGTCAGGCCGGCCAGGGACGTCATCGACTTGGAATCGCGGCCGAAATGCTGGATCGCCTGGTCGCGGACCCAGCCCAGACGGACCGGGTTCAGCCGGTGCAGGGGGGCGAACGGCCCGGATGCGTCCCACCAGCGCGCCGAATCCTTGGCGAAATGGGCGATTTCTGACGGATCGACGCTGGAAGATGGCATTTGGGCGGGGCGGTTTGCTTGCGATGCGACCATGGGCGCGAGTATGGATAGCCGCCCTCGCGCGGGCAAATCGCCAAGCGCGGGTTAACACCGCGCGCATCCGCTCTCTCCGGACCACCAAGCTCACACGATGGCTCGACTTGTTCTCAAGTTCGGCGGCACTTCGGTCGCTGACCCCACGCGTATCAAGAACGTGGCGCTCAAAGCCAAAGCGGAGCTGGATGCTGGGCATCAGGTTGCCGTGGTGGTGTCGGCCATGTCGGGCGTGACCAATCAGCTTGTCGAGTACTGCCGTCAGATCGCGCCGATGTACGACGCGCGCGAATACGACGCGGTGGTGGCGAGCGGCGAGCAGGTGACTGCAGGCCTAACCGCGATGGCGTTGCAGGAGCTGGGCGTGCAGTCGCGCAGCTGGCAGGGCTGGCAATTGCCGATCCTGACCGACGACGTGCATGCCAAGGCGCGCATCAAAAGCATCGACGGCGACGAAATCGCAAAGCGCATGGCAGCGGGCGAAATCCCGGTCATTCCAGGCTTTCAGGGCGTGAGCGAACGGCATCGCATCACCACCTTGGGCCGTGGCGGCTCGGACACGTCGGCGGTCGCGATTGCAGCGGCGATCAAAGCCGATCGTTGCGATATCTACACCGACGTTGATGGGGTCTATACGACCGACCCGCGCATCGTCACCAAGGCCAAGAAATTGGCGAAGATTACCTACGAGGAAATGCTGGAGATGGCATCCCTCGGGGCTAAGGTCCTGCAGACGCGTTCGGTCGAGATGGCGATGAACCATCGCGTGCGCGTCCAGGTCCTGTCGAGTTTTGGCAATGCGGTTGGCTCGGATTTGCCCGGCACGCTGGTCGTCGACGAGGAGGAAATCGTGGAACAAGAGGTCGTCAGCGGCATCGCTTACAGCCGTGACGAGGCGAAGATCACGCTGGTGCGTGTCGCCGACAAACCCGGCGTTGCGGCCAAGATCTTTGGCCCGCTGTCGGACGCTGCGATCAATGTCGATATGATCGTGCAGAACATCAGCCACGACGGGCGTTCGACCGATATGACGTTCACCACGTCCCGGACCGATCTCGACCGCGCTGTGCAGGTGCTCGAGTCAAATCGCGACGCGCTGGACTATGAGCGCATCGTTGCGGACAAAGGCGTGGTCAAGCTGTCGGTGATCGGCGTCGGCATGCGCAGCCACACGGGTGTGGCGCAGCGCATGTTCCAGACGCTCGCCGACAAGGGTGTGAACATCCAGGTCATCTCGACCAGCGAGATCAAAATCTCGGTGCTGATCGACGAGGCCTATACGGAATTGGCGCTGCGTGCGCTGCACACGGTCTACGGATTGGACGCGACCCAGTGAACGTGACGTTGCCGCAGACCATCAGCGCAGAAGAACGCGCCGCCGCACAAGCGCGGCTTGCGGCGTTGTGGGCGCGCGGGCGCGAATTCCTCGGCACTGAACTCGCCATTATGGGCGGTGCGATGAGCTGGGTCAGCGAACGCAATCTGGTCGCCGCGATTTCGAACGGCGGCGGCTTCGGCGTGATTGCGTGCGGCGCGATGATGCCGGCGCGGCTCGACGAAGAAATCAAAGCCACTTTCGCGCTGACCAAAAAGCCGTTCGGCGTGAATTTGATCACCATGCATCCCGAACTGGATGCGCTGATCGACGTTTGTCTCGCCAACAAGGTCAGCCACGTCGTGTTGGCCGGCGGTCTGCCGCCGACCGCTGCGATCAAGCGGATTAAAGAAGGCGGCGCCAAAGTCGTCTGTTTCGCGCCCGCGCTTGTGCTGGCGAAGAAACTGGTGCGCTCGGGCGCCGATGCGCTGGTGATTGAAGGCATGGAAGCTGGCGGTCACATCGGTCCGGTCGCGACCTCGGTGCTGGCGCAGGAGATCCTGCCCGAAATCACCGACGTGCCCGTGTTCGTTGCCGGCGGCATCGGTCGCGGCGACGCGATCGTGTCCTATCTCGAAATGGGTGCGGCCGGCGTGCAGCTCGGCACGCGCTTTGTGTGCGCCACCGAATCGATCGCGCATCCGGCGTTCAAGAAAGCGTTCTTGCGCGCCGACGCGCGCGACGCGATTCCGTCGGTGCAGCTCGATCCGCGTTTCCCGGTCATTCCGGTGCGCGCGTTGCAGAATGACGGCACGCGCAACTTCACCGAGAAGCAGCGCGACGTGATCGCGCGCGTCGATGCGGGCGAACTCGACGCCAAGGCGGCGCAGCTCGAGATCGAACATTTCTGGGCCGGTGCGTTGCGCCGCGCGGTGATCGATGGCGATGTCGACGGTGGTTCGCTGATGGCGGGCCAGTCGGTCGGCATGGTCAAACGCGAAGAGCCGACCACGGCGATTCTGGCTGAACTCATCGACCAAGCAGAAACCGCGCTGGCGCGCCGAAGCCAGCAATTCGCCGGAGCGCTCGCGTGACAGAGCGGCTCCCGGCCTCGGCACGGGAGCAGGACGATGCTCCGCGTGTAGGGGGCGCCGCAGTTTCGACTGCGGCGTTCGGCGCGGTCGCGCGCCGACTGATTGCGCGCTTGCGCGACGTGATGGCGGGCGCCGGCGACGCGCAGACCCGTCTCGATCAGATCGTGCAGCTGATTGCGGCCGAACTGCACGCCGAAGTCTGCTCGTGCTACCTGATGCGCGCGGGCGACATTCTCGAATTGTTTGCCACCGTCGGTCTGAATCCCAGCGCGGTGCACCGTACGCGCCTGCGCGTTGGTGAAGGTCTCGTCGGTACCGTCGCTGCATCGGCCCGTCCGCTTGCACTGGCTGACGCGCCGTCGCATCCCAATTTTGCGTATCGTCCGGAAACCGGTGAAGAGCCGTTCCGTTCGCTGGCCGGTGTGCCGCTGCTGCGCGGCGGCCGCGTGCGCGGCGTGCTGGTGATTCAGCATCTGCGCGCACGCAATTACAGCGAAGACGAAATGGAGACGCTGCAGACCGTCGCCATGGTGGTCGCCGAATTGGCGAGCGCGGGCGAATTGGTCGGCGCGGGCGAAATCTCCACCGCTGGTGACGCGGGCGTTCTGCAGCAGCGTCTTGCTGGCATCGGCATCAATTCCGGTTTGGCGATGGGGCAGGCGGTGCTGCACCGGCCGCGCCTGACCTTGTCGGAACTGGTTGCCGAAGATCCCGAAGCCGAATTCGCACGCTTCGGTGAAGCGGTCAGCACCATGCATGCGTCGATCGACGTCATGGTGCAGCAGTCCCGCGAAGCGGTGCCGGGCGACACCGCCGACATTCTCGAATCCTATCGCATGTTCGCGCGCGATCGCGGCTGGTTGGGCCGCATTCGCGAAGCGATCGCGCAAGGCCTGACCGCAGAAGCGGCGGTCGAACGCGTGCAGCAGGACAATCGCACGCGCATGGCGCAGGTCGCCGATCCGTATCTGCGCGCGCGGCTCGACGATCTCGAAGATCTGACCAATCGGTTGCTGCGGCATTTGTCGGGCAAGCGCAGCCCAATCGAAACCGCGCTGCCCGATGACGTGGTGCTGGTTGCGCGCGCGCTGGGTCCGGCCGAGCTGCTCGATTACGACCGCGTGCGATTGCGCGCGCTGGTGCTGGAAGAAGGTTCGCCTTCGAGCCACGTCGCGATCGTTGCACGCGCGCTGGACATTCCCGTCGTCGGACGTTGCGCCGGCGCCTTGTCGCGCATCGAAGCGGGCGATCCGCTGATCGTCGATGGCGACAACGGACAAGTGCTGGTGCGTCCCGGCGAAGATCTGATCGACGCCGCTGCACGCGCGATGGCGACGCGCGCCGACCGGCGTCTGTCGTACCAGGCGATGCGCGATCTGCCGGCGGTGACGCGCGACGCGGAACCGATCCAGCTCTGCATCAACGCCGGTCTCGTGATCGAGATGCCGCAGATCGCCGACACCGGCGCTGAAGGCATCGGTCTGTTCCGCACCGAGATCCCGTTCATGGTGCGTGCGACCTATCCCGACGTTGCGGCGCAGACCGCGCTTTACAGCGAAGTGTTGGAGCAGGCGAACGGCGCACCGGTGACGTTCCGCACGCTCGATGTTGGCGGCGATAAAACGCTGCCCTACTTCCCCGCTGCCGATGAAGAAAATCCGGCGCTTGGTTGGCGTGCGATCCGCATCGGGCTCGATCGTCCGGCGATGTTGCGCATTCAGCTGCGCGCGCTGGTGCGTGCTGCGGCTGGTCGCGATCTGCGCGTGAAGTTTCCGCTGATCGCCGAGGTCGCGGAATTCGACGATGCGCGTCGCTTGCTCGACCGCGAACTCGCACGCGCGGCCAAAGAAGGCATCGCGCCACCGAGCAGCGTCAAAGTCGGCGTCATGTTCGAAGTGCCGTCGCTGTTGTGGCAGCTCGATGCGTTGTTGAAGTCGGTCGATTTCGTGTCGGTCGGATCGAACGACTTGGCGCAATATCTGTTTGCTGCCGACCGCAACAATCCGCGCGTCGGCTCGCGCTATGATCCGCTGTCGCCCGCATTCCTGACCGTGCTCGACCGTCTGGCCGAACGTTGCCGCGCGGCGCGTGTGCCGCTGTCGATTTGCGGCGAGATGGCGTCGCGCCCGCTTGAAGCGATGGCGCTGTTGGGACTGGGCGTCCGCATCCTGTCGATGACGCCGCGCGCGGTCGGTCCGATCAAAGCGATGGTGCGCTCGATCGATTCACGCCAGGTGGGCGAATTCCTAAAACCGCTCCTATCTGGCCGCGAGCGTAGTTTGCGCCCGAAATTACGCGCTTTTGCGCGCGATCACGGTGCGTCCATCGAAGACATTGCTCTCGTTCGGTAAGCTCGGTACCTCTCAACCCTCTCTTTGGCCTCTGTTTCCCGAGATCTTTCGGCTACCGGCACCCTTATGGCGGATCGCACGTCCAAGCGCCTGCAATTGCAAGTCGTCCAGGCCGACGCGGAAACGCCGGCTGCCGACGGCGCGCCTGCGGCACCGCGCACGGTCAGCGAAATTCTGCGCGCCGGACGCGAAGCGCGCGGCCTGTCGATTCACGACGTTGCCGATGCGGTGCGCATTCGTGCGGTCAATCTCCAAGCCATCGAAGACGCCGCGTTCGACCGTCTGCCCGGCGCTGCCTATGCGATCGGATTCGTCCGGTCCTATGCGGAATTTCTGGGCTTTCCCGGCGAGCAGATGGTGCAGCGTTTCAAGGCCGAAGCGGCCCACGCGGCGACCAAGCCCAAGCTGATTTTCCCGGTCGCGATCCGCGAACGGCGTGCGCCCACCGGTGGTCTGTTGTTGCTGGGCGTGCTGTTGGCCGCGGCGATCTATGGCGGCTGGTGGTGGCTGCGCGCCACCGACCGGCATGTCGCCGATCTGGTCCCGCCCCTGCCCGAGCGGCTGGCCCGCCTGGTCGGCAACGACCGTCCGGCCGAAACCCAGCCGACCCCGCCAATCGCCCCGATGGTCCAGGTCCCGGCCGCCTCGAGCGGTCCGGTCGCCATCGCCGATCCGACCCTGCCGGTGGTCAATCCGCAGCCGGTGATGCGCTCGACCCCGACCGTCTCGGCCCAGCTGGTGATGAAGCCGGCCGAGCCCAGCGAAGGCGAAGCTCCGACCCCGGACCCGGTCCCGGGTGCGGCGCCGACTCCGGCTTCGACGTTGAGCGCCGCCGAAGCGGCAGGCGCCGCGATCCCGGTGCCGACCCTGATCAAGCCCGATGCGCCGGTCCTGGCCCCGGGCACCTACGGCGCCGAACCGGCCAAAAGCCGGGTCGCGGTCCGTGCTGCCAAGGAAAGCTGGGTCCAGGTGCGCGACGGCACCGGCCAGCCCGTCTTCACCCGTGTGCTCAAGGCTGGCGAGATCTATTACGCGCCGAGCGAACCCGGTTTCAGCATGACGGTCGGCAATGCCGGCGGCATCGAGGTGCTGGTCGACGGCAAGGAAACCCGCAGCCTGGGTGCGGTGGGCCAAGTGCTGAAAAGTGTAAGTCTGGATCCCGCGCGCTTGCAGTCGCGCGTGCCTGCTCCAAATTGAACCCGGCCGGTTTGGTCGGCTTAACGAGGAAATTCTGATGAACGGCCTGCGTCCCTGGCGCGATATCGCGCGACGCAAATCTCGCCAGATCTCGGTTGGATCGGTGAAAGTCGGCGGCGACGCCCCGATCAGCGTGCAGTCGATGACCAACGCGCTGACGTCGGACGCGAATGCGACGATCAACCAGATCCGCGAGTTGGAAGAGGCCGGCGCCGACATCGTGCGCGTCTCGTGCCCCGACGAAGAGTCGACCGCGGCGCTGAAAGAGATCGTGCGCGCGGTGAAAGTGCCGATCGTTGCCGACATTCATTTTCACTACAAACGCGCGATCGAAGCGGCCGAAGCGGGCGCTGCATGCCTGCGCATCAATCCCGGCAATATCGGTTCGGCCGATCGCGTGCGCGAAGTCATCAAGGCCGCCAAGGATCACGGCTGTTCGATGCGCATCGGCGTCAATGCCGGCTCGCTCGAACGCGACCTGCTGGAAAAGTACGGCGAGCCGTGCCCCGAAGCGATGGTCGAAAGCGCGCTCGACCATGCGCGCATTCTCGAAGACGGCGACTTCCGCGAGTTCAAGATCAGCGTGAAGGCGTCGGATCCGTTCCTCGCCGTCGCTGCCTATCAGGGCCTGGCTGACGCGTGCGATTACCCGCTGCATGTCGGCATCACCGAAGCGGGCGGTTTGCGCTCGGGCACGGTGAAGTCGTCGATCGGCATGGGCATGTTGTTGTGGTCGGGCATCGGCGACACGATCCGTGTCTCGCTGTCGGCCGATCCGGTCGAAGAAATCAAAGTCGGCTTCGACATTTTGAAGTCGCTGGGTCTGCGTCATCGCGGCGTCAACGTGATCAGCTGCCCGTCTTGCGCGCGCCAGCAGTTCAACGTGATCAAGACGGTCGAGCGTCTCGAACAAGCGCTGGCGCATATCGCGACGCCGATGAGCCTGTCGGTGATCGGCTGCATCGTGAACGGGATCGGCGAAGCCGAACTGACCGACGTCGGCTTCACTGGCGGCGGCAAGGGCACGCACCAGGTCTATCTGAACGGCGTGCCCGCGCATCGTTTGCAAGACGAAGACATCGTCGAGCATCTCGTGAAGCTGGTCGAAGCGAAGGCCGCCGAGATCGAAGCGAAGAAAGCCGAGCTGGCGGACGCGGCGGAGTAATCCGCCGTCATGCTGGCGCGGATCTTCAGCGCGACCGTTTTCATTCTCTGTTTTCTGGCGATGCTGACCTTCGGGGCCAGCGTCGGTATTTCGCTCGGCGGCGTACTCGAAAACGGCTGGGCGTTTTCCTGGCTGATGCTGGCACTCTTCGTCGTCGCGATGCTTGCCACCGCGGCGACGTGGGAGCGGGCGCGACGTTAGAGTTTGCGCCAGATCGAATAGGCGACGGTGCCGTTGCCCGACGCGCTCGCCGGCACGCTGTAGGTCAACAACCCGTTCTCGTAGCGATAGTCGCGCACTTGCCGCTTGCCTTCCCAGTTGGGGAACGACGCCGCTTCGACATCGAACACAAGCTGCTGTTTTTCTGCGTCGAGCTGCACGCGGCCGAAATGCGTGCTCGAACCCAGCGACGCGTCGCGATACTCGTCCGGCTGTCCGCGTGTCTTGTCGCCGGTCGCAAAGGTGGCGCGACCGATGCGGAAGATCTGCAGCGTGTAGCGCCCCTGCGCATCGATCATCAGCAACCCGTTCGGATGTTCGCCATAGGCGGTCACGCGGGTGCCGTCGGCGCGAATTTCGTAGGCCGAGTCCATGATCCAGGTGCCGACCAGCGAAAGCGGCGGCTCGACCGCGCGGGCCGGGACCGGAAGCGCTGCGAGCGACAAAACCCCGACGCTGGCGAGCTTGTGCAACCAATCGATCATGCCAATCTCCATGTGTAACCCTATAGGCAGGTTACTTCCGCTTTTTGCGCATCGCACGTAACCTGTCAATAGGGTTACTTGTAAGAAGAACCAAAGGCGGCTAAGCACGACCATGGCCAGCAGCGAGCCCACCCAAGCCAAAGCGTCCGACACGCGTGACGGATTCCGCTTCCGCGGCGGCCATGTCGCGCTGGATTTCCCGGCGACCTTGGCGGCACGACGTCAGGCGACTCCGCGCGAGCTGCTTGCGCTGCCGAGCGACCTCAGCCGCTGGCTTGTCGCGGCCGGCCTGACGGCGTCGGCGCTGCTCGTGACCCAGGACGATCTCGAAACAGCCAAGCAATTGCGCGAAGCGATCTACGCGGTGGCGGTGGCGCGGATCGAGGGTACGGCACCGCCGGTCGGCGCGCTCGACGCGCTGAACCGGATCGCAGCAGGCGAGGCGGCGATCTTGAAGCTCGATCGCGACGGGCAGATGCGCTTGCTCGGATCGGCGCGCGCCTTGTTGACGTCGCTGGCGCATGAAGCGATCCGCCTGTTCGGCGCCGAGCAGGCCGATCGCATTCGCCAGTGCGAGTCCGAGACGTGCGCGCTGTTGTTTCTCGATCTGTCGCGGTCGGGCGACCGACGCTGGTGTTCGATGTCGGGTTGCGGCAACCGCGCCAAGGTCGCGGAGTTTCGTCGCCGTAAACGCGCGGCGCCGACCTAAGTCGACTCGCCGCGAAACCGCGCGCGATAGGCTGACGGTGCTACACCGAACCGCCGCACGAAGGCGCGGCGCATGCGTTCTTCGTCGCCGAACCCACATCGCGCTGCGATCTGCTTGATCGCTGCATCGCCGTCATGCAGCGCGCGTTGTGCCGCTTCCAGCCGTAACTCTTCGACGCGCTTTGCCGGCGTCGTGCCGAAGCGGGCTGCGAAATGGCGCGCGAAGCTGCGCGGCGCCATGCCGGCGCGCGCGGCCAATGTTTCGACGCTGCAATCGCGCGCCAGATGGTCCTGCATCCAGTCGCGCACCGCGTCGAGCCGCGCGTGCTCTTGTTGCGCAGCACTTTGCGCCTGCGCCGCCAGCGCGTTGCTGAATTGCGCCTGACCGCCGGGGCGGCGCAGAAACACGACCAGCTCTTTTGCAACGGCCAGACTGCGCTGCGCGCCGAAATCGTCTTCGATCAGCGCCAGCGCCAGATCGATGCCTGCCGTCACGCCCGCCGACGTCCAGATCTTTCCGTCGCGCACATAAATCGGATCGAGTTCGACGCGCACCTTCGGATAGGCGGCGCGCAACGCGTCGACTTTGCTCCAATGCGTCGCGGCGCGTTTGCGGTCGAGCAGGCCGGCGGCTGCCAGCAGCCACGCACCCGTGCAGACGCTGCAGGTTCGCCGCGCCCGGCGCGATGCGGTGCGGATCCAGTCGAGCAGCGCGGCGTCGCGCGCCGCTTGCTCGATCGCGACGCCGCCCGCGACGATCAGCGTATCGAGCGTGGCGAGATCGAACGCCGCGACCGGTTCGGTCTGCACGACCAGCCCGCCAGCCGTGCGGATCTTGCCGCCGCTGCGTGACAGGTAGACGAGCCGATATGGACGGTCGCGCGCGGTCGCGAATTGATTGGCGGTGGCGAATGCGTCGCCCGGCCCGGTCACGTCCAGCGCCAGCGCATTGTCGAACAGCACGATCGCAATCGTGCGCCCGGCGGCGCTTGGCAGAGAACGAGGGCTAGCTGACATTTCAGCCAGACCCTGACCCGGGCAGACTGGCCGCGTCAATAATGGAGGTTCGAATGCTGGCGCTGCGCCCCAACTGCGAATGCTGCGACCGCGACCTGCGGCCGGACTCGGCAGAGGCGCGCATCTGTACCTACGAGTGCACCTTCTGCGCCGACTGTGTGGAGAGCGTGTTCGCGGGCGTCTGCCCCAATTGCGGCGGCAATTTCGTCGCGCGCCCGATCCGGCCAGCCGAGAAGCTTCTGAAGAGCCCGGCTTCGACCCAGCGCGTGCTGCGCGCGGCGCCGTGTGGTTCGCGCGCGGCTTAATTCGTCATCCCCGCGAAAGCGGGATCCAGGTTGTCGTGCTTGGAGTTCGTGGAGTTCCCTCGTGGATACTCCTGGATCCCCGCCTGCGCGGGGATGACGCTAAAGCGTCAGTCTTCGTTGGCGCCAACCACGCGCCGTGCACCCCATCCGCGCAGCACGTCGTTCAGCGCCTCGAGCGTGAAGTGGCGCGCTGATTCCTGGTCGTACCCGTCGCTGAGCATCTGGTCGTAGTCGGTGAAACTGTGCCGCGCATAGGCGACGGCGCTTAACCACGCGGCTGCTTCGGGCGAGGCGGTACGCAAGCCGCGCGAGCCCAGCGCGCGATCGACGATGGCGCGTTCGTCACGGTCTTCGAGATGCGGAAACAGGCGCCGCAGCGCCTGCGCGATGTCTCGATCCCTGGGTAAGCGATTGGGGGTCAGACGATCTTGCTCTTTTTCAGCGCGGCGATTGCGGCTGCATCATAGCCAAGCTCGCCCAGAATCTCGTCGGTATGTTCGCCCATCGATGGCGCCGGTTTGGTGTCGTTGATGCGCACGCCGTCGATTTTGATCGGCGAAGCCAGCATCTCCATGTCCGGCATGGCGGGGTGCGCATGCGTCTGGATCAAGCCGGTGTCGCGCAGATACGGATTGTCGAGCGCCTGGCCCAACGTCAGCACCGGTGCGATCGGGCATTTTCCTTGCAACAAGCGCAGCCAGTCTTCGGTTGGTTTGGCGCGAAACAGCGGATCGAGTTCGGTCTCCAGCACGACGCGATGTTCGCGCCGTGCCTTGGCGTCGATGAAGCGCGGATCGTCGGCCAGTTCTGGGCGGCCGACCGCGGTCGCGACCGCTTCCCAGAATTTCGGCAACATCGCCATCACGAACACCCAGCCGTCTTTTGTCGGATAGATCTCGCACGGCACGGTCGATGGATGCGCGCTGCGGCTTTTGCGGCCGACATCGTCGCCTTCATTCAAATACCAGGTCGCGGGATAGGTCAGTTGATGCACCGCGGTGTCGAACAAGGTGACGTCGACATCGCCGCCTTTGCCGCTGTTGCGCGCACCGAACACGGCGGCGAGCAAACCCAGCGCGGTCGTGACGCCGGTCATGTAGTCGACGATCGACAGGCCGAACCGCGTCGGTTCGTGCGCCGGATCGCCGGTCATTTCCATAAACCCCGCTTCGGCCTGCATCAGATAGTCATAGGCAGGCCACGCGGCGCGCGGACCTTCGCGGCCATAGCCCGACAAATGTCCGCAGACGATTTTCGGATTGATCTTGGCCAGCGCCGCGTAGTCGAGGCCGAGCTTGGCCGGCTGGTCGCCGCGCAGATTGTTCATCACCGCGTCGGCGCTGGTGACGAGCTTTGCAAATACCGCGCGCGCGTCTGGCTGTTTGAGGTCAAGCGTCAGCGAACGCTTGTTGCGATTGAAGGTTTGGAAGAACAGCGAGTCGTTCTCGCCCAGAAAATACGGCCCGGTCGCGCGGCTGACGTCGCCGCCCGAAGACGGGTTTTCGATCTTGATCACGTCAGCGCCGAGATCGGCGAGATACATCGAGCCGAACGGCCCTGCGCCGTACTGCTCGACCGTGATGATCCGAAGCCCTGCCAGCGGCCGGTGCATTCCCGTATCCCCGAAAGTTCCTTTTGCTCGCTAATCCGAGCCCGCGCCGGGCGCAAGGCCGCCGCGCGCAGCGTGACCGAAACCAATTGGCCGCAGCCGGGTTGTTTCGGTCGCAGGGACAAGGAAGCCAATCATGCTGGGAAAAATTGCTACCGCGACGACCTTCATTGCCGTCGTTTCACTGGGTGTTGGTGCCTGGAGCTACGCGCCGTCGGCCGACAAAAAGCCCTGGCGCCCGCAGGCAACCGCGACCGAGGTCAGCATGCCGGCCGATCAACTGCCGGTGCCGAAGGCGAAAGCGAAGCCGCTGGCCCTGATCGGCCAAAGCGCCGCGACGAAGACCGCCGCGCGCTAAACGCTGAGCCAGCTCGCAGCCGCGGCGCCGAGACCAAATCCCAACGCCAGACCGGGCGCGTAGGGGAGCGCCCCGCCGCCCCGCTGTAACAACGGACGCAACAGCGCCGTCGCGATCCCGGCGATCATCACCGCGACCGCCAATCCAGCGACGCCGATCATTGCGCCGATCGCACCCAGCAGCAGAACATCTGCGCCCCCGACCGCCTGCAGGCCGCGTCCCAAACTGGCGGGCAGCAATCCACCCAGCGCCAATCCCGCGCCTGCGCCGAACATCGCGGCGCGCGGCGTCACGAACGCGCCGTCCAGCGCGCCGCTGCCGCTGGCGAGCAGCGCCAACGTCAGGATCGGAATCGTGACCGCATCGGGAATCTCAGTTGCGCCTTCGTCGATCGTCGCTGCGATCGTCAGACCATGCGCGACCAATAGCGCAAGCAGCGCGGCAATCCATGTGCGCGGTGCCACAATGTTGTGGGTGGCGAACAATCCCAGCAGCAACGGAATGGACGCGCCGGCAAACAGGATCCGGTGCAGCGCGCGACGCGTTGCGGGACCGCGATCGCGTGCGCCCGACGCACCGGCGCAAATCGCCCAGGCGCGTTCGCGCCACGCGTCGCCTTCAAGCAGGCTCCACAGCAGCAACAGCGACACCGCAATGGCGGCAGCCCAAGCAAAGCTCATGTCGAAATTCATTTCGCCGCCCACGCCGCCAGGAATCGATCCGGGCCGGCCGCCCCGCTGATCACTTCGCCCGACGACAGATAGGCGGCGGGCGTTCCCTGCACCGCGAAACGCTGCGCCAGCACCGCGATGCGCGCCATTTCGGTTTTGACCTCGTCGCTGTTGCGCATCCGCAGCAGCTCGTCCCAGTTCAGGCCAATGCGATCGGCAGACAGGCGCACGATCGCATCGGTGACTTCGCCGTCCTGTGCCAACAAGGCTTCGTGCAGCGCGGTACCTTTGCCCATACGCGCTGCCGCGAGTACCGATAGCGCAGCGGTGCTGCTCGACGGGCGCAACACGGCAACCGGCATGGCGATGATGCGAATGTCGCTTTCGCGCGCGCGCAACTTGGTCAGGTCTTGTTCCAGATGCCGGCAATGCGGGCAGTTGTAATCGAGGAAGACCAGCGCGCTGCGTTTGGTCTCGGTCGGGCCGAAGGACAGCGTGAACGGGCCGCGCGGATTGAGCAGCGCCGGCTCGGCCGCAAGCGCGGCGCGCCAGGTGCGCGACTTCTCGCGCTCGCGCCCTTGGTTGGCTGCCTGCATCGCGCGTTCGATGAAGCCGGGCTGGCTCATCGCGGCGAAGACGCGTTGCTCGAACTCGGCGGGCGCAATCTGCGCGGTTGGTGCTGCTGTTGGTGCGGGCAGCATTCGCTGTTGTTCGGCCAGCGCGACCAGCAGGCCGGCTGCCAGCGCAAGCGCGGTTCCCAGTGCCACCGACCAACGGCGCGGGCGCGGTGACTCGCCAGGTGGCTCGAGTAAAACGCTCATGTCGAAACTTCCTCGTTGGACGGTACGGCTGCGGTGGCGAAGGCCAGAACATCGTCCGGCGCCAACAACACCGCTGCAGTTGCGTCAGCGGCGGGCGCCGTCGGCACGCGGTCGGCCGCGTCGGCGACCGGTTCGAAGGCAAGCTGCAGAATCGCGCCGTCGAGACGCGTGCCGCCATAAAGCAGCGTCTGCCGGATCTGCACGTGGGTTGCGTCGCCGACCCGGCCAAGCTGCACCAGCTCCCCAACCGGCACAGTGCCGAGCGCGATACGCATGCTCAGCGGCGCTTGCACGATCGGATCAGCTTGCTCGGTGATGCGCAGCGACGCGCCCGACCAGGCGAACTGTCCGAGTTGCACGCTGCCCAGCTTGGTCAGCCGGTTGCTGCACGGACGCCGCGCGCTTTTCGCCAGCGCGATTTCGAATTCGATTGCCTCGGGCAGAAAGCGCGTCGCCGGGGTTCCCAACGTCGCCGCCCAATAGGACGCGCTTTCGAACAAGCGCGCATGCGGTATGCAGGGCGGTGCGGCTTCGGCGATAATCCAATCGGCCGATGCGCCGTCCAATGCGGTGCGATCGACCGGCAGGTTGATGCCCGTCTGCAGCAGCTGCACGCGCGTACGCGCGTCGCCGGACAGATTCTCGTCGAAGAATTTCTGCAACGCGGCGGCTTGGCCGGGATGGCCGACCAGAACAAAGACCTGCGCGCCGGCCAGCGCCGCGAAGAGCGAGGTCAGGCCCGATCCCGGCAGAATATCGATCGCAATCTCGCCCGGGGTGATCTGCGCAACGCCGGCATCGATTGCGTCGATGACGTCGTCGCGCAGAATCCAGGCGACCTGCCAGTCGGGAATCTGTTCGGGTACCAGGCGACGCACGCGGCCGCGCCACCGCGCCAGTTGCGGCAAGCCGTCGATGGCGGTGCGCATGCGTTCGGCGCGCGCATGCGTGTCGTCGCTGCCGAACCAGCCCGACAACAGCGCGACGAAGCGCGATAGAGACGGATGCGCGGTACCGCGCGCTGCTTGTTGTTCGGCAGCGACTTGCGCCTGCGCCAGTTGAAACCCCGCGTCTTGCTGATCGCCCGCCTGCATCGCCGCAAGTGCGCGGGCGAGCCGCGTCCAGGCGCTGGTCGGATCCAGCCGCGCCATCGTCTCGATCGTGATGCGCGTGGCGGCGGGCTGCATGTCTTCGAACCGCGCCAGCGCGACCAGAAACAAATTCGGCAGATCGTCGTCGAGCTCGCCTTGTACGTGCGTCTGACGCGCCAGACCGAGACGCAGCAGGTTGGTCGCGAATTTCCGCTGCTTGTCGGGATCGGCGCGTGGCGTGTCGGGGGTCAGCTGCAGCGCGACATCGAACGCGCCCGCTTCGCTGGCGAGACGCTGGGCCTGCAGACGTGCCCCTGCATCCTCGCCGTGCAGGTCGAGATGTTGTTGCAGGAAGGCGCGCGCACGGGTTCGGCTGCTGCGGCGCAGGGCATCGGCGACTTGCAACGGGTCTTGCGGTGCGTCGCGTTCGATCGGCGGCGCGTCGGCTGGGCGCAGCCCGTAGGCGGGCGGCAGCAGCGCGGGGGCTGCGACTTCTTCGGGAAACAACAGTGCCAGCAGCGAGCGTGCGCGCTGCTCGTCCGGCCGTTGCTGCAAGACAGCGCGCGCAATCCGCTCGGCGCGTACGATGCGACCGGCGCGAAAGGCGTCGATTGCGTCTTCAATATCGGCGGCGGGATCGTCGGCGAGCGCGAGACTCATCGGTCGACTCTTACGGCGCGAAGCTGGGCGGCGGCGGCGCCGACTGCACGGTGCCGGTCGCCTTCATCCAGGTCACGATCGCGAAACGGATGCCGCGCGTGACCGGTAGCGCGCCGTGCAGGAAACGCGGATCGGACGGGAACGCGACCAGGAGGCCGGGCGCGGGTTGGATTTCGACCTGCAGCTCGGGGAAAAGAAGCGTGCCGCCTTCAAACGCATCGTTGAGATAGAGAATCACGCTGACGTCGCGATCGGCATCGCGCAGCCCAGGCATGCGGCCCTGCGCCGTGTCGGGATGCGGCGCGTAGTGACCGCCGGTTTCGTAGACCAGCAGTTGCGGCTCTTCGATCCATTCGATCTCGACGCCGAAGCTGGGCTGAATCTTTTCGTGCACCGCACGCTGTAGCAGGCTGCGGATCGACCGTCGCACCAGACTTGTGTCGGCGGACTTGGCGTTGCGGATCGCGGGATCGAGCCGGCCGCCCGGCTGGCGCGGATCCATCACCCGGTGACGCCAGGTGCGTGTCGGATCGACGCCGTCGATCAGATCTTCGCAATCGTCCTGCGCGAGGAAGCCGGGCCAGCGCCGGATCAAATCACTGCGCGAACCGGTCGACGAGTCGACCAGCGCCGGATGCAGCAGCGGCGCGTGCGAAAGCGTCGCTGGTGCGGTCACGCGCGAAACGCGCCCATCGTACGCAGGCCGAACAGGGTCGCCTGCTTCATCATCATCGTCTTCAGCTGTTCCATCTTGCGCGTGCGGATCAGATTCTGGATCTGCGTCCGGTCTTCATCGACCGCGAGCAGGAATTCCGCCGTCATGCGTGCGGGGCTGCCGATCAGGTCCTGATGGATGATGCCGAGAAAGCCGTTGGCGAGCAGTCCGGCTGTGTGATCGGGATCTTCGCCGCCGGCATATTGCAGCAAGGATTGCAGCGCCTGGATCGGGTCGCCGCCGTGAATCGTGGTGATCACGAGATGGCCCGACAACGCGGCGCGCAAGGCCTGCTGTGCTGCGTTGGGATAGCGGATCTCGCCCAACAGAATATAGCGCGGATGCATGCGCAGCGCCTTGGCCAGCGCTTTGTGGAATTCGTCTTCGCGACACTCGGTCGGGAAGCAATAGCCATAGCCGTGTGGCCCATACATCGGCAGCTCGCATGGGCTTTCGATCGTCAGCAGCACGTCGCCATAGGTTTCGAGATATTTGATGCCGAGCGCGCAGGCGGTGGTGGTTTTGCCCGATCCCGTCGCACCCGACAGAACCAGCAAGCCGCTTTGCTGGCCCAGCTGGATCAATCGTTGCTGCGCCGATTCGGGAAAGCCGATCTCGTGCAGCTTGCGGATTGCGTGTTCCTGCCGGCGGAGCACGAACCACAGGCTTTTGTCGTCGAGCTCCATCACCGCGACGCGATAGACGACTTCGTCGTGCTTCACGGCGAATTCGGTGATCTGTCGTTCGCGGTATTTGCCCGAATATTCTTTGCCGAGATCGCGCGCCAGGCCGCGCGCTTCATTGGTTGCGTCGTCGGGCATGCGAATCAGGCCTTGACCCGAGACTTTCAACATCCCGTCGCTAGACGCGTTGATATACGCGTCCGCGAAGAAGTGATCCTTGATCGCCATTCCGTCGCCTGCCTGCCGCACCTCGTTGCAGCGCGACCCTACGCGGCTTCGCAGGTGACGAAAAGAGGAAAAAGGAAGAGCGCGTAATTACGCGATCTATTGGAAACGATACGATACGAAAAACGGCCCTGCACCGCTGCAGGCGGTCGCGATCGTGGTCTGCGCCGTCGCATCGAATGGCGCGAACAGATCGGCCGACGTAGCGCCGCCGGTGATGCGCAGCCCGTGCAGCGCCGGCACTTTCAGCCATGCGCCGCTGCACACGTCGGCGGGAGTCTGGCTGGTGACGGTGAAGAACGGGCCGTCCGTCGTAACCGTCAGCGCGCCCCCGTATGGATTGCGGTATCCGTTCGCAATGCGACTGTCCGGCGTGCCAAGTCCCAGCGCGAAGAGGCGCGCGGTGATGTCGACGCTGCCGGCCGGACCGTAAGGCGGCGCACCCGCATTCTCGTAGATGCTGCGTACGCCCTGCGCCAAGGTCGCGACTTGCTGTGTGAAGCGCTGCTCGCGCACGCGCGCGGCGCCGCGTTCGAACAGGCTGACCGATCCAACCGTCAGTACGGCGCCGACGGCGATCGCTAGCATCGCGTCGGTGGTGCTCCAGCCGGCGCGGCTTCGCATTACGGGGTGCAAACGATGCGATGCGCAGAGTCGACGCTGAGATATTGACCCGGCGAGCATCGCGGTACCAGCGCGACGTTGCGCCAGAAATTGCCAGGTACCGGTGGCCCTTCGGTGACGCAGACGACGGGATCGCCCTCCGCGACGCCCGCGATACGGCCCACCTGGTCGGAGCGGCAGATGCCGCCGACCGCGATACCATCCGGATTGAACTGCAGCGAATACCGCACCGTCACTTCATCCGCGCCGGTGATCGAATTTGCGTTCATCAGCAGCGACGTATGCATTGTCTGCGGCTCGGCGCCGGTGCCGGTGGAAAAACGATGGATGTAGTCGGCAAAGGCGCGGCTGTCGTCGACGCGCAACAGGGCGGCGACGTGACCTGCGCCCGGCGACGGCATGGTTGCGCCGTCATTGTAGCTCTGCAGATTGATCGACCAGCCGCCATACGCGCCATTGGCAAAGCCATTCGCTGCGACGATGCCGCCGTCGCTGGCATCCGCGCGCGTCGCGATTTCGGTTGCCCGGCTATCGCTGAGCTGCGTGCCGCCGCGCGTCAGAACCAACCCTTCGAGTTGGATGGGCGACGGTGTTTGCGCCGGGCCGGTTTTTTTGAGCCAGATCTCATAGGTCTGGCCGTGCACGTTGGTTTGCGCGAAGCCCGGCGGCAGCAGGCCGGAATCAACCAGCGAGAAATCCAGCCCCGGTATTGTGTTGGTCAACCCGAAGCGTACGGCGGAATTCGCCGGGCACGCCGTATGGATGATGCATTGGTTGGCAATCGCGCCGGTGATCGCGGCGAAGTTGCGCGTGATGACCGTCGAGATCGCCTGTTGCACCGTGCGCAAGCCCGCGGCCGCCGCGGCGTCGCGCGCATCGCGCGTCGTCTGCGTTTGGCGCCAGGCTAGAATTCCGAACACGACGGCGATCACCGCCATGGCGATCGCGCCTTCCAGAAACAGGCTGCCGCGGCGCGCGCGGCCGGCTTCATGGGACATTCTTGTCGCTCGGGTCGATGTTGTCGCGCACGGTCAGACGCACCGGGCGGCCGGTTGCGGCGGCGCTGGTGAGGACCGGTGTTGTCAGGTCGGCACGCTCGTCAGTGTCGATGCGCGTTTCGGCGATGCTCGACTCCCAGCCGACGCCGGCCAGGCCGGTATAGCCGACCGTCGCTGCAAGAAAGCGTCCGACGGCACCGCCGCCAACTGCGATCCCCGCGATCGTCGCGCCGTCGTCGCTGGTGCGCACGGTCCGGTCGCTGTCGATCACGCTGCGCCAGGCGCCTGCCTTCGCGTACGAGCTCGGCAAGATCGCGATGATCTGCGGGTCAGGAATTTCACCGGGCGGTGCGCCGCTGCGCGCGATGATTGCAGCCGCCTGGTGCCAATCGGCAAAGTTGCGCGCCAAGGCAAGCGCGCGCTGATCGCGCGGGCTGAGATTGCTCTCGCTGCCGAGGCGACCGACGTCGCGCCGTTCGTTCGCGGGCACACCACCGACAAGATCGGCGGCGATCACCACCGCCAGACCGCCCAGCAATGCGGCCCACGCCCACATGGTTCAGCGATAGACGAGGCGGATGGTGGTGACGCCACCGGCAACGCCGGCCGCGCAGGCATTGGTGATTCCGACTGGCGTGGCGGGGCAGGCGGAGGTGCCGCCCTCGATGCAAGCATTGCCGGCGGTGCCCGACACGACGCGCATCTGGCGCAGGTCGCTGGTGTTCAGGGTCGCGAGAATCGCGCTGCAATTCTCGACCGGGATGTTGGTTGCGGTAATCGCGAAGCCGTCGAGCATGCCGTTGACGACCCAGGAGCCGCCGAACGCATTACGTAGGCCGGTGCCGTTGTTCATTTCATTCAACAGCTGTTTCGACTTCACCAGAACCGGCGTCATATCGAACGCGGTCATGGTGGGCTGGCTTGCATCGCCCGACGCCCAATCGACGGTCGCATCGCCGTACGAGGCTTGGTTCTGATAAAAACTGCGCACCGATTGCACGATAATCGTGGCCTGGTTGGCCATCGTGCGCTCCGCCGTCTTCGACATCGCCTTGTTGAAGATCGTGATCGAGCCGATCAGGAACAGCGCGCCCGCGGTAATCGAAAGCAACGTGTCCATTGTGCCCAACGCACCGCGCCGCGTGCGCCGATGTCCAACAATGCGTACCGAATCCAAGCTGAACGTCATGGCTCCGCCTCCTGTGGCCGGCCGAACGCTAAGCGAAAGAGAGAAAATCTGCAATACAGAGAATTGCGCAATTACGGAACGATCGTAACAACAACGATATTCTTCTGGCCGCTGCTTTGGTCGCATCGCTGGCTAGCCCAGGCGGTATCAGCGGTGGCGCTGCCGACGCAGGTGCCGTTGACGCAGATCGTTTGCGCCCAATCGCGCGCCCGTCCGACGAGCGCGATGCACGAGCCCGGCGGCACCGTGTCCTGTGTGATGACGAAGGAGCCTGGGTCGGCGACGACCGTGAGTGCGCCACCAAAAGCATTGCGCAGCGTCGGCGCCGAACTGCTGTTGCGGTCGATCATGGCGGTTGGCAACAGGCCGCTGCCGATCAGTTCCGCCGTCATATCGGTCGCCGCATTGGTGGCGTAGCCGGTTCTGGTCGCGGCGAGCCGTTCCATTGCGCGCGTCACCGACTCAGTCCAGGCGATCGTCTGCGCGTCGCGGCGCTGGTCGAGAATTTTTCCGACGCCGATCGCGACCAGCGCCGCCATCAGCGCATAGACGGCAACATCCAGAAGTCGTTCGAGCATTCGTTTATGTCCTCGCGCTCGACTGGCTCACGCTGCCTAGATCCCCGCGCTGGCGCCAGCGGCGTCGGTGATCTGCATGATCAGGTCGAACAGCGAATAGGCGAGCCACAGCAGCATGGCGCCGGCCGCCATCATCGCGGCCTGATTCAAAATACCGGCGCGTTCCTTGACCGAGTCGACGGCTTCTTCGAGCCAATCGTCTGCGGTTTTCTGCAGCGCATCGTCGAACCCGCCCAGCACGCCATAGACATGCATGTCGTCGACAATCTGCTCGTCGGGGAAGCCGTGCCCAGCCAGCTCCATCGCCGGGCCGATATCCTGGCCGGCATGGATATGTACGTAGATCGCGTCGAGCCGTTCGCGCATCCAGGCGCGCGATCCGACGCGTAGCGTTTCCAGCGCTTCTTCGAGCGAGACTGCGCCACGCACCAGTGCCGCAAGCGCGAGCAGAAAGCCCGTGCCGGCCCAGAAGCGATAGAGGCTGTAGGGCGGCACGCGGTCGGCCTTGGTGCGCAAGGCGCCGGTCCAATTCGGCAGCGACCAGATGAACAGTGCGACGCAAAGAAACAGCCCGATCAGCATCGGAATGCCCCACTCGCGCATCAGATCACCGAATGCAGCGAAAGTTGCGGCCGAGCCCGTCCATCTCTCGCGCGGCAGCGCGGTCGCAAAGACCGGCACGATCGTGACCGACGCCAGCACCGCCAGCAGCGTGATCAGCGTGACGTAGAAGATGGGCAGGGACACGGCCTTGCGCACGGCGCGGGTGATTTCGCGGTTGCCGCGCGTCATTGCGATGACACCGCGGAACGCTTCGACCACGTGCCCCGAACGTTCGCCCGCTGCGATCATCATCTGCTCGGGGCCGGGCACCCATTCATGCAGCGCTTCGCGCAAATTCTGCCCGTCATCCACCGCACGCCGCCAATGAATCAACATCACCGCCAGCGGCCCGTCGGATCCCTGCATGCGAACGGCGCGGCGATGCACGGTGGCGAGCGCATCGGCGAGCGCGACGCCATTCTCCAACAGCCGCGCCAACTTGGCGTAGATGCGCGAACGGTCGTCGGCACGCACCAGATGATGCGCCTTCCACATCGTCCAGCGGCTGAACCGTTTGGGGCCGCGCCGCGCGCCTGCGCCAGGCGCGTCTGTTTGCGCGCGCACGCTCATGCGGCTGCAGCCGGCGTGTAGATTCGCGCCGAGGCCATCAAATCGCGGCGCGAGAGCGGCTGCATCGGGCCTAGCCGGGCAAGATACTCGGCCGGCTCGATCGTGCCTTCGATCATGCGGATCAGCGCGTGGTCGCGCATCGTGATGCCGCCCAGCCCTTCGATCCAATGACGTCGCGCCGCGACCGTGTCGGCTTCGCGCAGATGGCGCATCATGACTTCGTCGGGGACCACCATTTCCGCAATGACCGTCTGGCCGCGCACGCCGCGCACATAGGCCGAGCAATGCGGGCAACCGTGCGGGTTGCGCACGAACAGCAGCGACCGGTCGACGTCGACGCGTTTGAGGTTGGTGCGCACCGAGTCCGCCACCCAATTGCGCGAATCCGCTTCGGCGTAGGGCAGTTTGCAATCGCACAGCGTCTGCACCAGTCGCTGGCCGACCATGCCAACAACCACGGTTGGATCGGTCAGATCGTGCACTGCATCGCCGTGGAACACGGCCAGGCGTGGCACGATCGTGATCATGTCGGTGGCGTGCGTCGTGGTCAGGACTTTCTTGCCGGTCAGCGCGGCTTCAAGCACCAGCTCGCTCGATTCCTTGTCGCGCACTTCACCGATCATCAGCATGTCGGGATCGGAGCGCAGTGCGTTGCGCATCGCTTCGATATTCTTGGCGCGCCGTTCTTCGGGGGAGGTGCCTCCGATGACGAAGAATTGCAGCGCCCCGTCGATGACGCGCTCGGGCGGATCTTCGAAACAGATGATGTTGATCGAGTGGCCGGACTCGCGCAGCGCCTTGCGTACGGCCGTGTCCAAGGTCGTCGACTTACCGCTATTCACCTTGCCCGCGACATAGATGACGCCGGACGGGACCAGCATCATTTCGTCCCACAAAGCCTGCTGCTGCGGCAGAAAGCCGAGGCTTGCGAAGGTGCGCTCTTCGGCGCCGCGGTCGAGATAGAACAGGCGAATATCGAGGTGTCGGTCTTGTTTGATCAGCACGTTGAAATTCATGCGCACCGACTCGACCGTGTCGGGCATGCGCTTTTCGGGGCTGTTTTGGATCTGCCCGTTTTGAAATTGGCTTGGGCTGTGCGCGCCGGTTTTCGCGTCGCCGAAATTATACGCAGCGGTGATGAAGCGATGCGCGTATTCGGGCGCCCATTCGATCGGCTCGCCGTCGGACGTTTGTAAATCGACCATCGAACGAAAGACGCGGGCGCGGACCGACGCTTTCTTTGGTCCGACGATGACGTGAATGTCGCTGGCGCGCACTTTGGCGGCTTGCGCGATCAGCTGCAGCAGCTCGCGCTGCATGGTTGAGGTGCCTGCGTCGGCGCCTTCGCCGGCCGCGTTGTGCACCGCGCGCGCGATCTCTTCCATCGTGCAAAAGCGCGGTCGCGGCAGAATGCCTTTGAGCCGCGCCTGCTGCAGCACCGAGTTTACGTCCATGTCGTTGGCGTGCGCGCGGCTGACCAAGGTCGTGCCGTCGTCGAACACCGCGATCATCCGCGCGATCTCGCCCGAACATTCGATACGCCGTCCCGGGCCAGAGATCAGGCGCGGCGGGGAGCCTGCCGGCGACTCTTCGGCGGGGGCGAGCGGGATGGGCGCGTCGTCGGCCATGCGTGATCTATTGCAAATCAGAAAAGTAACGTAAATAGGCAATTATCATAATAGACAGATAAGACTCCAGCGGCTTGACTTCGGAAAATGTAACTACAATATTAGGCCACACGCCGCCGATTACGTTCGTCTGCAACGCAGCCAAGGATCGGTGGAACCGCGAGGTCCGCGGCGTCGGGTTTGCCCACGCGATTCCACTCTTTGCCGGCGCCGTCTGGGAGGTGGCTGACCGGCGCAAAGACTATGGGGAGTCGCGCATCACGGCGTACGGGCTGGTCGAAGGACGCCTGTACGTTTGCGTCTATACGGATCGTCAAGTCGGCGAACACGTGGTTCGTCGCATCATCAGCTTGCGCAAAGGAAATCGACGTGAGTGGCAAGCGTACCAAGATGAAAGTTCTAAGCCCGCCTGATCTGTCAAAGATCGACTGGACGCGTTTTGACGCGACCACCGACGAAGAAATTGCGCAGCAGATTGCAGACGATCCGGACACTGCACCGGAACTTACGGATGAAGAGTTTGCGCGCGGCGTATGGGTCCAGCCGCGCGGTAAAACACTGTTGTCGTTACGGATCGACGATGACGTGCTGGATGGATTCCGGCGTGACGGCGCCTTCTATCAGCAGCGTATCAACCAGGTGCTGCGCAATCACGCAGTCGCGCAAGGTTGGATCTCACCCGATCAAGCCAACGCGTCGCGCAAGCGCGGGCGGCCGCGCAAACCCAAGTAAGATTCAGTCGTTCGCGATCGGTCCGCTGAAATTCGCCTCCCACAAGGCGGCGAAGCGCGGATCCGCGTCCATGCGCTCGGCGATCGCGAATAGTTGCGGGCATTCGGCCGCGAACCACGGCCGGTTGGGACGCCAGCGTGTCATCACGCAGAGATAGAGATCGATCGCGCAGGGCCGCGCGCCGAGAAAGAACGGCGCTTGCGCTTCCTGCTCCATCACCCGGAACAGCATCTTGCGGCGTTCGTCGGTCGAATTGCGCAGCGCATCGCGCGCGCTTTCGGGCACCCATTTGGTCGGTACGTCGCCATAGGTGAAGGTCGGATAGACCGCGCCGACAAGCAGCACCAGAAACCGCAAGAACCGCGCCCGCTCCGGTGCCGTCGCAGTTGGAACGAGACCGCTGCCGGGCTTGCGGTCGCCGGCCCACAACATGATCGCGGCGCTTTCGGTCAGCACCGGACCGTCGTCGAGTACCAAGGTCGGCAATTGTTTGAGCGGATTGACCTGGCGCAACCGCTCCCAGCCTGCTTCGTCGCTCTCGGCAATCTCGACACGCGCATACGGCTCGCCGACCCAAAGCAGCGCAGCTTCGGCCAGTACGGAACCGTAGCCGGGCGTGGTCCAGAGTTGGTGCATTGAGTCCTCTTGCTCGTGTGACGCGCTGGCGCTTTGCGACTAGCAGCGTTAGATCGGGCAACCCAGAAGGGCAATCGAATGCAGACGCAAACCCTGATCATCTATGCATTGGTCGGCGCGATGGTCGTCGGACTCGCTGTGACGGCGCGCGTCATTCTCGGCCCGACGCCAGACGCGCGCGCCTATGGCGAGATGACCTATCGCGAAGGCAAAAACGAATATTACGGGAGCCGGTTGATCATTGTGCCGCTGCCGGAAGGGACTTACGCGGCTCTGCAACATGCGGATGGCATCGTGCATCCAGCCACGCTCGTTCCGGCGACGATTGCAAACGGCGAGATCGAGTTCTCTGAAGAAATCGGAGAGGTCGTGTTCCGGTTTCGCGGGAAGATCACGGACCGTGAAGTCGCGGGAACGCAAACGGGGACCAACGGTTTCAGCGCGAAGCTGCAGCTTCCTCGCGTTCCGTTCGTGCGTGGGAGTATCCCGGCGCGCGTGAATTCGGATCCGGCGTCAACCAAAACCGAGACTGGCCCCATTGCGGTGCAAGCCGCTGCGCAGCGCGAAGCGACAGCACGCGCTCAAGATAGCAGCGTCTGGCATTTCTACGCGCAAGGTACGCGGATGATCGTCCCGACGGCGGCGATGCTGCCGGGTGGGTTTCCGCAAGATATCGCGCCGGTCGTGACGGTCGATTTGCAGATGTTCGACGCCGCAGCGCAGGTCATCGCCGGACGGCTTTCGGCTGCGATGTTTCGCGTGGCGCAGCGCACCGGCCCCGAGCTGCTTTCTGCGGCGGCCGGCGCGGCGAATTGGAATGCATTCACGGCCAAATGGGGCGCATGGCGCGTGACGCGAAACGACAGCGGTTACGTCGCAGCACGCATGACTCCGAGTTTACCGGGCGGCTGGCGAATGTGGTTCGACGAGTACAAGCTCGGCGTCACACCTGCGGAAGCGGCCGCTGCGCTGATCAAATTGCAGATCGCGCAGGACGTATCTCGCGCGCAATAAAAAGGCGGCCCGGAAATCCGGACCGCCTTTTTTAGAACAGCGCGTGCGCGGTTGCGATCAGCTCGCCAACCGCTTTTCCAATGCGTCGATCTGGTCGTTCAGTTCCGCCGGCAGCTTGTCGCCGAAGCCCGCGAAGAAGGCGCGCACTTGCGGCAGCTGTGCTTTCCACGCGGCACGGTCGACATGCAGCAGCTCGTCGATCGTCTTCGCATCGATGTCGAGCCCGTCGAGCGGCAACGCGCCTTTCGCGGGCACTTTGCCGACCGGCGTGTCGATCGCGGCGGCCTTGTCGTCGCAACGATCGAAAATCCAAGCCAGCACACGCGAATTATCGCCGAAGCCCGGCCACATGAAGCGGCCGTCGGCGTCTTTGCGGAACCAGTTCACAGTGAAGATCTTCGGCAGCTTCGCGCCGGGCTTGGCGCCCAGCTTCAGCCAATGCGCGAAGTAGTCGCCCATGTGATAGCCGCAGAAGGGCAGCATCGCCATCGGATCGAAACGCAACGTGCCGACGACGCCTTCGGCGGCGGCGGTCATCTCGCTCGAGATCTGCGCCGCCATCGCGACGCCGTGCGACCAGTCGAACGATTCCGTCACCAGCGGCACCGTCGTCGAACGACGGCCGCCGAACAGAAACGCGTCGATCGGCACGCCAGCAGGATCTTCCCATTCCGGCGCAATCGACGGGCAGCGCGATGCCGGCGTCGTGAAGCGCGCGTTGGGATGGGCCGCAGGTTTGCCATTGCCCGGCGCCCACGGATTGCCGAGCCAATCGATCAGCTGCGCCGGCGGTTGCTTCGACATGCCTTCCCACCAGACGTCGCCATCGAGCGTCGCGGCGCAGTTGGTGAAGATCGAGTCGGCAGCGACGGTTTCGATCGCGTTCGGATTGGTGTTGCGTCCCGTACCGGGCGCGACGCCGAAGAAGCCCGCTTCCGGATTGACGGCATAAAGACGTCCGTCGGCGCCGAAGCGCATCCAAGCAATGTCGTCGCCGATGGTTTCGACCTTCCAACCCGGCAGAGTCGGAATCAGCATCGCGAGATTGGTTTTGCCGCAAGCGCTCGGGAACGCGCCGGTGACGTACTTCACGCGACCATCGGGTGCGGTGAGTTTCAGCACCAGCATATGTTCGGCGAGCCAGCCGCCGTCGCGCGCCATCACGCTGGCGATGCGCAGCGCGAAACATTTCTTGCCCAGCAGTGCGTTGCCGCCATAGCCCGAACCGTACGACCAGATCTCGCGCGTTTCGGGGAAATGCACGATCCATTTTTCGTCGGGCGCGCACGGCCATGCGACGTCGGCCTGGCCGTCTTCGAGCGGCGCACCGACCGAATGCATGCACGGAACGAAGTCGCCGTTGGTGCCCAGCCGTTCCAGCGCCGGTGCGCCCATGCGCGTCATCAGCCGCATCGACACGGCGACATACGGACTGTCGGTCAGTTCGACGCCGACTTCGGCCAGCGGCGAATGCGCCGGACCCATCACGAACGGCACGACATACATCGTGCGGCCGCGCATCGAGCCCGCGAAGAGTTCGTTCAGCTTGCTGCGCGTGCTGGCGGGATCACGCCAATTGTTGGTCGGGCCGGCATCATCGGCCGACGCCGAGCAGATGAAGGTGCGATCTTCGACGCGCGCGACGTCGCGCGGATCGGACAGCGCCAGGAAAGAATTGGGTCGCTTGGCCTGATCGAGTTTGCGGAACGTGCCGCTTTCCACCAGCCGCGCGCACAGCTCGTCGTATTCGGCCTGACTGCCGTCGCACCAATGAATGTTTTCGGGCTGCGTCAACGCAGCCATCGATTGGACCCAATCGATCAGGCGCGCATGTCGCGTCGGGATGATGCTTCGCTGCATCGGCGCGGCAATTCCTCTTGTATGGCGAGGCATCGCAACTTGCTGTTCGAGGTGCATGGCCCCCGGAACGGCGGCGCTGCCCCGCTGGTTCTTGGATCCGCGTTCGAGGCGGATCGATTTTTTGAACGAACGCACCGCTTACGAAACGCAGGGCTTTGGGGGCAACAGCGAAGGGCTCAAAGCCGGACATGACACCGGTAGACAAAGACACGATGCGTCGATTTGCGCTGCAGTGCGCTGCAGCAACCGCTTTTGTCGCCCAAACCAATCACGATTTTGGGAAATTGGCCTGACCAACTTATGCGCGATCGCTGGTCGACATGTGCGTTCGATTGGAAGTGGCGCACCCGACAGGATTCGAACCTGTGACCTCTGCCTTCGGAGGGCAGCGCTCTATCCAGCTGAGCTACGGGTGCCGGGCCTTTTCAGGCGGCGCGGACCCTACCGCAGCGGTTGCGGCGTTGCCAGGGGCCCGTCTTCGGCCGGCCGGCGGCGGCGCGCCATGATCACCATCGGATCGCTGGGATCGACCATGAGCTGAAAGCCGAATCCGCTCAGCAAGGTCAGCATTGGCCGGTTGTTGCGCCAGACCAGGGCCCAAATGTCGCGAACACCGGCACGGTCGGCTTCGGCAAGCAGCGCCTGGGTCAGCACGCGGCCGACGCCGCGCCGCTGCCAGTCGTGCCGTACGATCAGCGCCAGTTCCGCCTCTTTGCTGGGCGCTGACTCCATCGCCAGCCGCGCGATGCCATACGCATCGAGCGGCCCATCGGCGCCCGGCAGCGGCAACGCCACCAGGGCCAGTTCGCGCGTGTGATCGTAATTCGACAGGCGTTCGACCAGCTCGTCCGGTAGCGCCGGCAGCGATTCAAAGAAGCGGTTGCGCAGATCGTCCTCGGTCGCGTGCGCGAAGTTGGCGTGAAACAGCGGTGCGTCCTGCGGCACCACCGGACGCACGTGGATCTGCGTGCCGTCAGGCAGCGCAATCACCCGGTCGTCTGGATCCGCTTGCGTCAACACAGCGCTGGCGATGTTGCGCCGGCCTGACCTGGGCGTCGAGCGCAGATGCTGGCACGGTGGCGCCCATGCAAATCATCACCATTCTGCGCCACACCTTCGCCGCGCACGCGCGCACCTTGATCGGCGCAGTAATCGGCGCGGCGGTCGGCTTGGCATTGCCCGATGCGTTGGGCTGGCCAAGCCGTGCCTTGTTGGGCTGGGACGTGTTCTGCGCCGTGTCCTTGGCGCTGATTGCGTCGCTGCTTCGCTGTGGGCCGGACATGTTGCGCGAACGTGCGCGTCGCGAAGACGAAGGCCGTTTCATCATTCTGGGATTGCTGCTGGTCGCGGCCTTGGCGAGTTCGGTCGCAATCGGCTTTGCGATCCGTCCCGCCGACAAGATTCACGGCCCAGAATTGGCGCTCTATATCGTCGAAACCGCGGGCACGATCTTGTTGAGCTGGTTGCTGATGCAAACGCTGTTCGCGCTGCATTACGCGCGCGACTGGTACGCGCACGAGAATGCGGCCAAGAAACACCCGACCAAGCAAAAGAATCCGCCGCTGGAATTTCCCGGCGATACGCTGCCGGACTTCAGCGACTTTCTCTATTTCGCGGTCACGATCGGCATGACGTTCCAGACCAGCGACGTTACCGTCCATGCGCGCAACATGCGCCGGATTGTGTTGGCGCATGCGGTGATCGCATTCTTCTACAATACCGGCATCGTCGCGCTGTCGATCAACATCGTCGCCGGCTTGCTGCACTAACGAAAAAGGCCCGGCGTGACGCCGGGCCTTTGTTTGTCTGCGTCGGCGTTACGCCCAGTCGTCGCTGCCGCCGCTATCGAACGAGTCACTGCTGTCGCTCGCTGTGTCGAAATCCGAGCTGCTGCTGCCGCCGCTCGAACGATCGTCGAGGAAGCGATCGCCGCCGCCGCCAGCACCGCTGTCGCCGTAATAGTTGTTGACCACGGTTTCACCGAGGCCCGGCGTCGACGATACGCCCTGCGCGAAGGCCTGGTGTCCGCCGAACATCGACGACAGACCCTGAAACAACAGCGCGCCACCAGCGATGCCGACCGCAGTCGTTGCGGCCGAACGCAGGAACGAAGGCTGTTGTCCTTGCGGCGCGAAGGCCTGGGCCTGCGGCGCATATTGCGGCTGTTGCTGTTGCGGCGCTGCGCCCCACGGGCCCGCAGCGGGTGCCGGCTGCGCTGCGCGTGCAGCGCCGCCGCCTAGCAAGCCGCCCAGGAAACTTCCGCCGCCGCTCTGCTGCGGCTGCGCGGCCTGACGTTCGAGCTCCTGGATGCGCTGCTGCGCCTGGTTCAGTGCGAAGTCCTGCATCAGCACCGTCTGCGCCAACAGATAGGGCGCGTCCGGCACAAGTCGCACGGCGTCGCGGATCAGCTGCTCCGCCTCGGCATCTTTCTGCTGCGGCGGGGCCGCGCGTAGACGGTCGACCAAGTTGGTCAGCAGGTCGCGTTCCTGCGGGGTCATGGATTGCTCCGATGGAAAGAGGATGCGGTCCGGCCTTAGGTAGGAACGCACAAGGCCTGGTGCAACGCGTCTTGGCAAGTGCGCTATCGGCGCGTTAGATTTTATCCCAATGCGCCATTACGCACTTATCTTGTTTCTAGCTATTCCGTCATGGGCTGCGGCTGCCGACGATTTCACGTCGGTTGCGGGCATGGTTCTGTGCCGCGGCAAGCCCCAGCTCGCTGAAGCGGCCCAGGCGACCGCACGGCACGACCAGGCCTGGCTCGGCGCGATCAAAGGTTGTCGCCGGATCGAGGCCGGCGCCCGCGTGATCGAAGTGGCGTTCGACCGCAAGCTGCATGCAGCCAAAGTGCGGGTCCTTTGGCCGGATCAACGGACCGAGCTGGGCTGGACCTTCGCCCAATATGTCCGACGCTAAACCGCCCGCAGAAATCCCGTCTGGGTCTTTGTGCGGAACGTGCTAGCTGACTCGCATGCCCGAACCGAAAAAAGGGGCGGTGGTCATTACCGGTGCTGCCGGTGACCTCGGCTCACATCTGGTCAGCAAATATGCCGAAGACGGTTTCACCGTCATCGCTGCGGATATCGAACCCGTCGCGAAGCGCGAACGCGTCGTTCCGCTGGTGGTGGACATCACCGATCGCGAAGCGGTGTTTGCGCTGGCGGCGCGCGCCGCCGATCAAGCTGGCGGACTTGTCAGCTGGATCAACAGCGCCGGCATTTTCGTGCCGACCGATATTGCCGAAGCCGACGAAGCCAATTGGCATCGGACGATTGCGGTCAATCTGACCGGCACGTTTTTCGGTTGCGCGGCGGCGTTTGAAGTCATGCGCAACGAAGGCGGCGGACGCATCGTCAATCTTGGCGCAGTAGCAGGACGGCGCGGTGGGTTGGACGTGCATCCTGCGTGGGCGGCATCGAAAGAAGGCGTGCACGCGTTGACGCGTGTGTATGCGGCGGCCGGCGCGCCGCACGGAATTCTCGTCAACGCGGTTGCGCCGGGGCTGATTGAAAGTCAGGCGACGCAACTCTTCGCCGACGAAGATCGCGAACGTCTCACCGAATCTCATCCGCTCAAGCGTCTCGCGCATATCGAGGAGGTTGCGGCCGCGGTGCGTTTCCTGACATCGCCCGAAGCGAGCTACGTCAACGGCACGATTCTGACGGTCGATGGCGGCGCCAACGTCGGGCACTAGAAATTTGGCGCGTGCGTGCAACATGGTTTGCATGCGCATCACCCTTGGTTTGCTGCTGACCACATCACTCTGGGTTTTGCCTGCGACGGCGCAGACGGTGCAGGTCGACGCCGCCCCTTGGTCGCCGGGCGGCGGTCCAGTGCGGGTGGCACCGACCGATCTTGGCCAAACCCCGTCGGCACAAAAACAGGCGCCGCTGCGCAAGGCGCATTCGCACCTGCACCCAGGCGACGCGCAACGCCGCCAGGACGAGCGCGATCTGGCCGACGGATTGGCCGCGCAAAGCTTGTCGAATGCCGAAGCCGCGCAAATGACGCAGAAGCTGCAGCGCGAGATCCTAAACCAGCAATATTCGAACGAGATGCGGGCCGATCAGGCCGAACGCGATCGTGCCGCGCTGCAAATGCAGCTCACCCAGCCGCAACCAATTTTCATCGTACCGCCCGGCGTCATTCCGAAGCGGTAGCGGCTCTTGCACCGCGCGGCAGTTGCAAGACCGCGCGCGGGGGCTATCGTACGCGCCATTCCGATTACGCCAACTTTTGAGGCATGAGAGCGATGACGCGCGCCATCCATCACTGGATCAACGGCAAGGAAGTCCCGGGCAAGTCCGGCCGCACCGGTGAAGTGTTCGACCCCGCCACCGGCGAAGTGCAGGCGCATGTCGATTATGCCAGCACCGAAGAAGTCGACGCCGCAGTGCAAGCTGCTGCTGCTGCATTCCCGGCCTGGTCGGCGCAGTCGCCGCTGAAGCGCGCGCGCATCATGTTCGCGTTCAAAGCGCTGGTCGAAGCCAATCTCGACAAGCTGGCGAAGGCGATCACCAGCGAGCACGGCAAGACATTGCCGGATTCGAAGGGCGAAATTGGCCGCGGCCTCGAAGTCGTCGAATTCGCGTGCGGCATCCCGCATCTGCTGAAAGGTGATTTCACCGATCAGGTCGGCACTGGCATCGATTCATATTCGATGCGCCAGCCGCTGGGCGTCGTCGGCTGCATCACGCCGTTCAACTTCCCGGCGATGGTGCCGATGTGGATGGTGCCGTTGGCGCTGGCCTGCGGCAACACGGTGGTGTTGAAGCCGAGCGAGCGCGATCCGTCGCTGGCCAACATGCTGGCGAAGCTGTTCCAGGAAGCGGGCCTGCCCGACGGTTGCTTCAACGTCGTGCACGGCGACAAGCCGGCCGTCGATGGTCTGCTGCATCACCCGGTCGTGCAGGCGATGTCGTTCGTCGGTTCGACGCCGATTGCTGAATATGTCTATGCGACCGCAACCGCGCACGGAAAGCGTGCGCAATGTTTCGGTGGCGCCAAGAACCACATGATCATTATGCCGGACGCTGATCTCGATCAGGCGGCCGATGCGTTGATCGGTGCGGGTTACGGTTCGGCCGGCGAACGTTGCATGGCGATTTCGGTAGCGGTGCCGGTCGGGGAAAAGACTGCCGACGCGCTGGTCGAACGTCTGGCGCCGCGCGTGCGCGGATTGAAAGTCGGTCACGGCCTCGATCCCGAAGCTGAATTCGGTCCGCTGGTCACCAAACAGCATCTCGAAAAAGTGCGCGGCTATGTCGAGCACGGCATCAAAGAAGGCGCCAAGCTCGTCGTCGACGGTCGCAACTTCACCGCGCAGGGCTACGAAAACGGCTTCTATATGGGCGGCTGCCTGTTCGACAACGTCACCACCGATATGAAGATCTACAAGGAAGAGATCTTCGGTCCGGTTCTGTCGGTGGCGCGTGCCAACGACTTCGAACAGGCGGTTGGCTGGGTGAACAAGCACGAATTCGGCAACGGCACCGCGATCTTCACGCGCGACGGCGACGCGGCGCGTGAATATGCCAGCCGCATTCAGGTCGGCATGGTCGGCGTCAACGTGCCGATCCCGGTGCCGATGGCCTATCACTCGTTCGGCGGCTGGAAGCGTTCGTCGTTCGGCGATCACAATATGTACGGCGCTGAAAGCGTGCGCTTCTACACGCGCGTCAAAACCATCACGGCGCGTTGGCCGACCGGCGTGCGCAGCGGCGCCGAATTCAACTTCGCGTCACGCGGGCACTAAAGCGCCGCTTGCGGTGAAAGAAGGGCGCGTCCTTCGCGGGACGCGCCCTTTTTGTTTGCGCACGATTGCGCTGCCGGCCACGAATCGGGCAGCGTCCGCGGCCAGGAGGCGCCGTGCACAAACTCGATCGACGAACCCTGTTGGGTGGCCTTGTCGCGGCAAGCTGCGTTCCGCGCGGCGTCTGGGCTGCCGACGCGGACCTGATCCCGCGCGCGCTTCTGTTTGCCGAGCCGGATGTGGCCGCGCCGCGCTTTGTCGATCGTGCCGGAACGCAACTGGTCTGGCGCGCAGTTCATTACGGCGCGCCGAACCTCTTCACAGCGCCAGCAGACGATCTAAAAGCGGCGCGACCGTTGACCCAGCTCCGCGATCGCGGCATTCGCGGCCCATTTCGCGCCAACGCTGCTGGTACGCACATTGTCTACGGGGCCGACGACAATGGCGACGAAAGCTGGCGCTACTATTCAATCGAGATCGCGACGCGGAAAACCATTCCGCTCACGTCTGATTTGCGTTTGCGCGCGGCGCTCGTCGGCTACAGCGCTGACAATGCGAACGAAATGGTGTTCGCGCACAACGAGCGCCGCCGAGACCGCCTTGATCTGTACCGTATCGATGTCACGACCGGCGTTGCGACTCTGCAATACGCAAACGACGACTTCGAACAGATCTGGGTCGATTCTAGCCTGGAGCATCGCCTCGGCTTAAAGAGCGAGGCCAAAGGCAAGCCGGCATTTTACCTGCGCGTTCCGGGTGGAAATTTCCAGCCGCTACGGTCGCCGCTGAGTGACGCCGCGACGCCCTATATCGTTGGCCGTGAGGACCTGAACTACTGGTTCGATCGGAAAGGCGACGGCACCAACAGCTTGGTGGAAGTCGAAGAGCGGGTCGGGCGTAAGCGCGTCTTGTTCCAGGATCCGCGCGCCGACATTTCGCGCATCCTGCACGTGACGGAAGGCGGGCCGGTTGGCGCCGTTTGCATCGACTATTTGAAGCCGGAATGGCATGCGGTCGATCCGACCTTTGCACCACAGCTTGCGCAGATGGAGGCAGCGGCGGCCGGTTTTCTTGTCGACCGGACACTGTCGGCGGATGGGAAGCGGGCGATCCTGCATTTCGTGTCGGACACCGCACCAGCCACGTTTCATCTTTACGACGTAGCAACCGGGCAGGCGCGCGCGTTATTTGCCGATCGCGCAAAGCTGCGTGACGTGGCGCTACGCCCGATGGATGCGCAAGTGATCCGCAGCCGCGATGGGCTCGACCTCACGACGTATCTGACCTTGCCCTCGACGGGTGCGCGCGGTGTGCCGTTGGTCATCAACGTACACGGTGGACCGCACGCACGCGACGCGTGGGGGTTCGACACGACCCATCAATGGCTCGCCAATCGCGGCTATGCGGTACTAAGCGTCAATTTTCGGGGCTCGACCGGTTTTGGCTCGAAGTTCGTCAAAGCCGGCGAGGGCCAATGGGGCGCGAAAATGCATGACGACATCATGGATGCGCTCGCCTGGGCGGTCGCGCGCGGCGTGGCCGATCCTGCGCGTGTCGCGATCATGGGGTCGAGCTATGGCGGCTACGAAGTGCTGATGGCGTTGATCCGCGACGGCGACAAATTTGCCTGCGGCATCGATCAGTTCGGCGTGTCCAATCTGGTCGGCATGGCCGATCGCTACAGATCGCCATATCGTGAGGCATTCGCGCGTTCGGTCGGCGACACATTCACGCCGGCAAGCCAGACGAGCCTGACCAAAGGCTCCCCGTTCTATCTCGCCGACAAGCTCACGAAACCGCTGTTGATTGCCCAGGGCAGCAACGATCCGCGCGTGCGTAAGATCGACACCGACCTGCTAATGCGCGAATTGCGCGATCGCAATGCGCCGGTCATCTACACTGTATTCGCCGACGACGGGCACGGTCTTGGGCAAGCAGGCAATCGCCTTGCTCTTGCAGCGATCACCGAAGCATTTCTTGCCAAACATCTCGGAGGCTCCGCCGAGCCGTTCGGGAATGCGCTGCGCGGCGTCAATCTCGATGTGCGCGATGGCGCTGATCTCTTGCCGGGGCTGCGCATCTGACGACGCGCAGCCCCGGCGGTCAGTGTTCGGTGCCGCCACCGGCTTCGTCGCCCCACAATTGTTTGAGGCGCGCATCGCGGCCGCAATTGAAGCGGTAGAAGCGATAGGCGATCGCGTTCTTCTTGTAATAGTCCTGGTGATATTCTTCGGCGCGATAGAACGGGCCCGCGTCGGCGATCTGGGTCACGACCTGGTTGCTGCCGAATTTCTTCTGCACATCGGCGCGCGATGCTTCGGCCGCTTTTTTCTGTTCGTCGTCATGCACGAAAATCGCAGTGCGGTACTGGGTGCCGCTATCGCAGAACTGACGATCCTTGGTCAGCGGATCGACATTGCGCCAATAGACGTACAGCAATTGCGGGTAGGTGACTTTCGCCGGGTCGTAGACGACTTGCACCGCTTCGGCGTGGCCTGTCGTGCCGGCAGAAACCTGCTCGTAGGTCGCGTTGGCGACGGTGCCGCCGGTATAGCCGCTGATTGTGGCGACGACGCCCGGCGTGCTGTCGAAAGGCGGCTCCATGCACCAGAAACAGCCGCCCGCGAAGGTCGCGACTTTGAGGCCCGGTGCGGGCGGCGGCTGCACTTCGCTTGCCGTCGCGGAACCGATCACCCCGATCGCAAATGTAATTGCGACCAGCGCCGCCTGGATTTTCGTCCTCATCCGACCCTCAAAAGAAGCCATGTCCAGCAGTGTCCCGATTCCGAAGTCGGCGGTGCGCGTGGCAAGCTCGAGCGAACTTCGGAATCGATCAGGACACTGCCAAAGTTATGTTTCTAGTGTGCTTTTCGGATTTGAAGTTCGCCTCGGTGCCTGACCCAGGATCGGGCGAACTTCAAATCCAGCACACTAGTTCGCACGGCTTCCATGCCGGTTACGCGACACCGCGCGGCTTGTCCCGGCCCAGGGCGCCTTGCTATGCAGCCCGACCTCCTAAAAGTGTGGGACCGCAACCGATGGACCTCAAAGGCAAAGCCGCGCTCGTAACGGGCGGCGGATCGGGCATGGGCGCAGCCACGGCGCGCGCGCTTGCCGCAGCCGGGGCCAAGGTCGCGCTGCTCGATGTCCAAGAGGACAAAGCCAAAGCGCTGGCCGCCGAATTGGGCGGTGTTGCGATCGCCTGTGACGTCACGTCGGCGAGCGACGTCGAGCGCGCGATTGCGGCTGCCGCCGCCGCGCATGGTCCGGCACGGATTGCGGTCAATTGCGCCGGCGTTGCAACTGCGGGCCGCATTGTCGGCAAAGACGGTCCGCTGTCGCTCGACGCGTTCCGCAAAGTCATCGAGATCAATCTGATCGGCACGTTCAACGTGCTGCGTCTTGCCGCTGCCGGCATGCAGTCGTTGGAGCCGCTCGCCGACGGTGAGCGCGGTCTGATCGTCAACACCGCATCGGTCGCCGCGTTCGAAGGTCAGGTTGGCCAGGCTGCGTACGCGGCATCGAAGGGCGGCATCGTCGGTTTGACCTTGCCCGCTGCGCGCGAGCTGGCGCGCGTCGGCGTGCGCGTTGTGACGATTGCGCCGGGACTGATTGAGACGCCGCTGTTCGCAGGGTTGAACGAAGCTGCCGTCGCGTCACTTGTTGAGTCGACTGTCTATCCGAAACGCCTCGGCAAGCCCGAAGAGTTCGCCAAGCTCGTCGTGCACGTTGCCGAGAATGTCTTGTTGAACGGTGAGACGATCCGCCTGGACGGCGCCGTCCGCCTGAATGTGAAGTGAGCGAGATGTCCGAAAATCATATGATCGAAACCGACGTCGTCATCGTCGGTGCCGGCCCGTGCGGCCTGTTTGCCGTGTTCGAACTCGGCCTCAACGACATGAAGTGCCACGTCGTTGACATTCTCGACAAAGTCGGCGGCCAGTGCGCCGAGCTCTACCCGGAAAAGCCGATCTACGACATTCCGGCGCTGCCGGTGGTGAGCGGCCAGGAATTGACCGATCGGCTGATGCAGCAGATCGAACCGTTCAAGCCGGTGTTCCATCTCAACCAGATGGTGGAGTCGCTGACCAAGCTCGATGACGGCCGCTGGAAGATGATGACCGACGCGGGCACCAATCTGGTCGCGAAAGTGGTCGTGATTGCAGCGGGCGGCGGATCGTTCGTGCCGAAGAAGCCGCCGATCAAAGGCATCGACGCCTATGAAGGCGCTAGCGTGTTTTATTCGGTGCGTCGCATGGAGACGTTCCGCGACCGCACCATCGTGATCGCCGGCGGCGGCGACAGCGCGCTCGACTGGACGCTGAATCTCGCACCGCTCGCCAAGAAACTGACCCTGGTCCATCGCCGCGACGAATTCCGTGCTGCGCCCCATTCGGTGGCTGCGATGCGCGAATTGGTTGCGGCCGGCAAGGTCGATCTTCGCATCGCGCAGATCGCCGGCCTCGAAGGCGAAGGCGGGCAGCTCTCGGGCATCCAGCTCAAAGACGACAAGGGTGAAACCTCGGTCGTGCAATGCGACGCGTTGCTACCCTTCTATGGGCTGACGATGAAGCTGGGTCCGGTGGCGCAGTTCGGTTTGAACCTGCACGAGAATCTGATCCCGGTGGACACCGAGAAGTTCGAAACCAGCGAACCCGGCGTCTTCGCGATCGGCGACATCAACAGCTACCCGGGCAAGCTGAAGCTGATCCTGTCGGGCTTCCACGAAGCTGCACTGATGGCGCAGCAGGCGTTCCGCATCGTGCATCCGGATCGCAAGCTGCGCTTCCAGTACACGACCAGCTCGTCGGATCTGCAGCAGAAGCTCGGAGTTGCCGCGTGAAGATTTTCGTCGAAGTCGAAGGCAAGCAACACGAGATCGAGACGACCAGCGAATTGCCGCTGATGGAAGTGATGCGCGACGCCGGCATTCCGGTGCTGGCATCGTGCGGCGGCTCGTGCGCCTGTGCGACGTGCCACGTCTATGTCGATCCGGCCTGGGTCGATCGCGTGCCGCCGAAGAGCCCCGACGAAGAAGCGACGCTCGATGGCGCATTCGGCATCGAATATAATTCGCGCCTGTCCTGCCAAATTGCGATGGCGCCCGAGCTCGATGGGTTGAAAGTCATCCTCGCGCCAGACGCGATTGGCTGAAAATACGGCGCGCTCCCAAGAGCGCGCCGTTTTCTTTTCCTTCTTAGAAGTTGAACTGGGCGCGCGTTGCAATCGCCTGGAAGGCAACGCCGGTCTGGGCGTTGGTTCCGAACGCGTGCTTGTCCACGTCACCATTGATGTAGTCGAACAAGAACCGGACGTTGCGATTGACGTACCAGTTCAACGCCGCGGTCCACACGCGCTGGCGGCCGCCATTGACGATGAAGCCTTGCGACGCATCGTTCAGATTGACGGTGCTGTAGCGCAAGCCGACTTCCCACGCACCCCAACCACCTTCGCTGAGCGAGAAGGGGCGGATCGGCGTCAACGGACCGGGCGCGCCGGTGCCGATATTGTAGGGCTTCTGTTCGCCGGTCAGCATGTAGGACGCCTGCGCGTACCAACCGCTGAATTCCACGTTGGGCGAGATCTTGGCCGCGCTGCCCGGCACGGTGATGTCGCGCGTGTCGAGACCGAAGCGGCTGTACTGCCCTTGCAGATGCAGCGCGTCGTAGATCGCCAGGAATTCGAGACCGTATTCGTAGGCGCGGTCGATGTTGTAGGAGCCGCCGGTCGCATTGTTGTTTGACGTGTTGAGGAACTGCGTGCCGTCGACGCGCAGTTCCGGCCGTTCCGAATAGTTCAACACGCGTTTGCCACCCGGTGTGTTCAATTGCGGTGTCTGGAACACGTAGGTTCCGTTGACGCCGACATGGATCACACCGCGGTCGCTCTTGTACGGCAGGAATACGCCGCGCCCGATGACGGCAAGCTGTTCGTCGCCCGAATTTCCGTTCGGATTGTTGTTGGCGGCCGAGCCGGTCAAATAGGAATGCGCGAACCAGCGATCGCCGTTGCTGCGAACGCCGATGGCCGAGCGGCCGTCAGTACCGGCCAATCCTTCGATGATGTTCGATTGAGCGGCACGTTCAAAGAAGACGATGTCGTTGGAGCTGGTTGCTTCTTCCAGGTTCAAGAACGGATTGATGTAGCCGATATCGATTTTGACGCCGGGCAGGCCGGCATAGGTTAGGCGCGCGTCGAGCAGATTCACCGGCCCGTCATTGCCGGAACCACCGGCATTGACCGACAGCTCATATTCCCAGTCGCGCGCGAACTTGCCCTGCACACCCCAATAGATGCGGCGCGCATTGGTGCCGGAATTCAGATCCTGCGTGCCCTTCTTCTGGTCGAAATAGCTGGCCGCATCGAAATGCACCCGGCCGAACATCTGGAAGGTGAATTCGCCGTCGCGCGTCGACAAAGTCGGCCGCCCGTTCGGCAGTGAGGCGACCACGTCGGTCGGTTTCATCGCTTCCGTCTTCACCTGCGCCGCCGCTGCGACGCGTTGCTTCTCGGCTGCCTCCATTGCATCGAGCCGTTTCTGCATCGCCTGCATTTGCTGTCGTAACGTTGCGATGTCGTCACCGCTGCCCGGCGCTGCGTGCGCGGCCAACGGACTCGCCAGCAGCAACGCTGCGAGCGCAACCTTCCCCGATCGGGTCATGTTCCATCCCTATTGTTGTTGGTTGTTCCTTCAACAACCACGCGTGCAGACACGCGTGCGCGCGGCGTTAGTCCCGCGCACAACTGCGATGCAGATATGCGCACGCGGTGGTGCGTGCGGCGGGAATAAAGCTTTGCGACGCCCGGTCTCCCGCGTGACGTCTGGGTAGTCGTCGGGATGGGCTTCAGGCGGCGCCGCCGGAAGCCCAAACCCGCGCGGTGCATGGTGGCTTTTGCAGTTCGTGCAAGAGGCGCTACAACGCTGCCCATGCAGTTCGAACTCGATGAAGATCAGCGCGCACTGGTCGATACGGCGCGCGCATTTGCAGCTGAAAAACTGGCTCCGGGCGCATCGAAATGGGACGAGGAAAGCCACTTCCCTGTCGATATATTGCGCGAGGCGGCCGCACTTGGCTTTGCCGGTCTCTATTGCGACCCGGCGCATGGCGGTTCGGGCCTGACGCGGCTCGACGCGACGCTGTTATTTGAAGAGCTGGCTGCGGCCGATCCCTCCACCGCGGCCTATCTCTCGATCCACAATATGGCCGCCTGGATGGTCGATACGTTCGGCAACGACGAACAGCGCGCGCGCTGGCTGCCGGGCCTGTTCACGATGGAGAAGCTGGCCAGCTACTGCCTGACCGAACCGGGTGCGGGATCCGACGCGGGCAATCTTTCGACGCGTGCGGTGCGCGACGGCGATCATTACGTGCTGAACGGTGCCAAGGCCTTCACCTCGGGCGGCGACGAAACCGATCTCTATCTCGTCATGTCGCGCACCGGTGGTCCGGGCCCGAAAGGAATCTCCTGCATCGCGGTCGAACGCGGCACACCGGGTTTCTCGATCGGCAAGCGCGAAAAGAAACTGGGCTGGAACAGCCAGCCGACCGCGGCGCTGAGCTTCGAAGATTGCCGCGTGCCGGTGACGAATTGCATCGGCGCCGAAGGTGACGGGTTCAAGATCGCGATGAAGGGGCTCGATGGCGGGCGCCTGAACATTGCGGCCTGTTCGCTCGGCGGCGCGCGCGCATCGTTGGCGCTGGCGTTGAGCTACGTACAAGAGCGCAAACAATTCGGGCAGCGCATCGCCGATTTCCAGGCGACGCAATTCCGTCTCGCCGACATGGCAACGCATCTCGATGCAGCGCGCTTGATGGTGCATCGCGGCGCCGCGTCGCTCGACGAGAAACATCCCGACGCGACGATGCGCTGCGCCATGGGCAAGCGCTTCGCCACCGACACGTGCTGGCAGATCGTCGACGAGGCGCTGCAGCTGCATGGCGGCTACGGCTACATCAAGGAATACGGCGTCGAACGCTATCTGCGCGATTTGCGCGTGCACCGTATTCTCGAAGGCACGAACGAAATCATGCGCGTGATCATCGCGCGCCGCATGCTCGAACAAGGTTGGCAGCCGTAATGACCGAGGCACCTGAAGTTCTGTTCGAGCGTCGCGGTTCGATCGGCATCATCACGCTCAACCGGCCCAAGGCGCTCAACGCGCTGACCACCGGCATGTGCGCCGCAATCGACGGCAGTTTGCGCGATTGGGGCCGCGACCCTGCTGTGCGCGCAATCATCACGCGCGGCACCGGCGGGCGCGCCTATTGCGCCGGCGGCGACGTACGCGCGGTTGCCGAGTCGGGCGCGCGGCGCAAGGCCGGTGACGATGATGGGCTGACGCGCGATTTCTTTCGCACCGAATACCGTATGAACCGCCGGCTGCAGCGGTTTGAAAAGCCGCTGATCGCGCTGATCGACGGCGTCACGATGGGCGGCGGCATCGGCCTGTCGATGCATGGCAGCCACCGTGTCGCGACCGAACGTACCTTGGCGGCGATGCCCGAAACCGGCATCGGCCTGTTTCCCGATGTCGGTGCGTCGTACGTGCTGCCGCGTCTGCCCGGCGCGTTCGGTCTCTATCTCGCACTGACCGGCGCGCGCCTGGGTGCGGCTGATCTGGCGCATCTCGGCATGGCGACCGACGTGATCGAGTCGGCGCGTCTCGACGATCTGGTCGACGCGCTGGTTGCGGCGGAATGGAACGCAGGCGAAGCGCGCGCGGTCACCGACGGTGTGTTGAAGACGTTCCGCGTTGCGCCCACTGCGGCGCCGTTGGCGGAACACAAAGACGTGATCGACGCGTGTTTCGCGCTCGATACGGTCGAGGCGATCCTGGCCGCGCTGGACAAGACGCCTGGCGCCTTCGCCAGCGAAACCGCGGCGACGATCCGCACCATGTCGCCGACCAGCTGCAAGATCAGCCATGAGGAAATGCGGCGCGGTCGTGACCTGTCGTTCGACGACTGTATGCGGATGGAATACCGGCTGACGCAAAGCGTGCTCGCCGATCATGATTTCTACGAAGGTATTCGCGCGCTGCTGATCGACAAGGACAAGCAGCCGAAATGGAAACCCGCAACGCTGGCCGAGGTCGGTGACGTCGCGCGGTATTTCGCGGCGCCCGCGGACGGCGACCTGACGTTCGAAGACTGACAAGAACAAATTTCCGGAGAACACGCATGGCCAAGATCGCATTCGTAGGGCTCGGCAATATGGGCCTGCCGATGGCGCAGAACCTGGTGAAGGCTGGGCATCAAGTCATCGGCGTCGACCTGTCGCCGGTTGCGTGTGAAGCGCTGCACGCCGCGGGCGGGCAGGTTGCGACCAGTGCGGCGCAGGCTGCCGACGGCGCCGAGCTGCTGATCACGATGCTGCCCGCGGGTAAGCATGTTCGTTCGGTGTTGTTGGGCGATGACGGCGCGTTGGCCAAGTTGGCGCCGGATGCGCTGGCGATCGACAGTTCGACCATCGACGTCGACACCGCCCGCGCGCTGCACGAAGCCGCCTCGTTGCGCCATGTCAGCTTCATCGACGCGCCCGTGTCGGGCGGCACGGTCGGCGCGCAGAACGCGACCTTGACCTTCATGGTCGGCGGCAGCGACGACGCGGTCGCACGCGCAACGCCGTTCCTGCAGCAGATGGGCAAGGCGGTGATCCATGCCGGCGGTCCCGGCAACGGCCAGGCCGCCAAGCTGTGCAACAACATGATGCTCGGCATTCAGATGCTGTCGGTCGCAGAGGGCTTCGCGCTTGCCGATCGTCTCGGGCTCGAGCGCCAGAAGCTGTTCGACATCGCATCGAAAAGCTCGGGCGCGTGCTGGTCGTTGACGGTCAATTGTCCGGTGCCCGGTCCGGTGCCGACGTCGCCTGCCAACCGCGGCTATGAAGGCGGCTTCTTCACCGAGCTGATGTTGAAGGACATGCGCCTGGCACAAGATGCAGGGGCCAGCGCGGGCGCAGCGACGCCGCTCGCGGCAGCAGCGACGCAGCTCTATGCGTTGGCGGCGCAGGCGGGCTTGGCGAAGAAGGATTTCTCGTCGCTGTTCGAATTCCTCACCGCGAAAAACTGAACAATCCGGCGTAGCCTCGCGTTCTGACGTTGGTCGCACCAAGGAAGGAACGCGGGGATGGCTGAAATCCGGATGTTGGATGCGCACGACGCGCTTCCCGATGGGCGCGGCCGGCATGTCATCGTCATCAAACAGTTTCACGAAGATTCACCGCGTGAAACCGTCATTCAGATGATCCTGTCGCGGGGCGAAGGGCCGGACGAGCTGACCGAGCCGGTGCACGCGGACGGCCGGAAAATGGGCTTCGACGAGGCGCTTCGCGCCGGCCGTGCAGTCGCCGACAGCGAGAACATCCATTTCGTCTACGGCATCGACCGGACGCGCGGGCCGCGCGAGAGCGTCGTGCTGGCGGCCGGCGGCGACCACTCGGTCGCGGGCGAAAAGCTCGACGATTTCGACACCGAAGAGGGTGAGCACGGCGCGGATATGGGGGAGCGCCGCACCCCCAATCCCGAAAATTACCGGGCCGATCACGAAGTCTGACGGCCACGCTATGCAGTTCTGTGCAGCCTGCGGTCAGCTTCTCACATCGAACTCTCGACGATTCCGCTCGTTCCTGGTGCAATCACCGGGAGAGGCGGTGGAACATGGGTTTTTCGCTACTCGATAAATTTCTGACCTGGCTGATCCGTTACGGCCAGCTGACCGTCACCGATCATCGTGGACGCGTGCATGTGTACGGCACCGTCGACACGATGGTGCCGGTGGCCATTCGGCTGAACGATTCCGGCGTGGCGCTGACGCTTGCGCTGCGTCCCGACCTCGCCTTCGGCGAAGCCTATATGGATGGTCGCTTCACGATCGAACGCGGCAATGTGCGCGATCTGATCGCGCTGTTGATGCGCAACTTGCAGGCAACCGGCGGCAGCCTGCCGGCCGACCGCATCATGCGGCACTTCCGGCCCTTGATGCTGAAACTGCAGCAAGCGAATTCGGCGCGGCGGTCACGCCAGAACGTGGCGCATCACTACGATCTGTCGGACCAGCTGTACGATCTCTTCCTCGATCCCGACCGGCAATATAGCTGCGGCTATTTCCGGACTCCGACCACGTCGCTCGAACAGGCGCAGCTCGACAAGAAGCGGCACATTGCGGCCAAGCTGTTGTTGAAGCGCGGCCAACGCGTGCTGGAAATCGGATCGGGCTGGGGCGGGCTGGCGCTGTTTCTCGCCGAACATTACGGCGTTGAGGTCACCGGCCTGACGCTGTCGACCGAACAGCACGCCTACGCAACCGAGCGCGCGCGCCGTGCCGGCCTGTCGAACCGCGTGCAGTTCAAGTTGCTCGATTACCGCGCCGAGACCGGTAGCTACGACCGGATCGTGTCGGTCGGCATGTTCGAACATGTCGGCGTCACCAACTACGACACGTTCTTCCGGACCGTGCACAAGCTGCTGGTGCCCGACGGCGTCGCGTTGCTGCATTCGATCGGCCGCGCTGACGGGCCGGGCCTGACCAATTCGTGGCTGCGCAAATACATCTTCCCGGGCGGCTACTCGCCGGCTTTGTCGGAAGTGCTGCCGTCTGTCGAACGCGCGGCGCTCTGGGCGACCGACATCGAAATCCTGCGCATGCATTACGCCTGGACCTTGCGTGCGTGGCTGGAGAATTTCGAAAAGAACCGCGCGCAAATCGCCAAGCTCTATGACGAGCGCTTCTGCCGGATGTGGGAATTCTACCTCGCTGCCTGCGAAGCCAATTTCGAATATTGGGGCGGCATGGTGTTCCAGATTCAAATGGCGAAAGACCAGAACGCAGTGCCGTTCACGCGCGACTATATGGTCGCCGAAGAAACGCGCCTGCTGGAACAGGCCAGCGGATCGAGCGCCCGTAGCGCCTGAGCAGGCGCAGATATCGACAAAAAGCGCCGGCTCAGCCGGCGCTTTTTTCTGCTCACGGCGAACCCCATTTTGTGCGACCGGACGATCAATAGGCTGGACGGACGCCTGATGCCGTCGCTGGATGGTCGGAGCCGTGCGGAATTTGCCTGAACCAATTCATCTGACGCCATCCGACCCACCATCGGACGAGGCGCTGATGTCGCGCTATCGCGACGGGGATGCAACGGCGTTTGACGAGCTGTATGCACGGCATGCCGATCGGCTGTTTCGTTTCGTGCTGCGGATGAGCCGTGGCCGAACCGAGGCCGACGAAATCGCGCAGGACGTTTGGATCGCGGTGGTGCGGGCGCGGACAACGTACATGCCGACCGCGCGGTTCACGACATTTCTGTTTTCGATCGCACATCGTCGTTGCACCGATCGGTTACGCAGCCTGGTGCGGCGAGCGAAGTTCTGGGTCGAAGACGCAGTTGAGGCCGCGACGGAGACGGGACCGTTCGACGTGCTGCATGCGAACCAGCTCGGCCGCGCGCTGCTAGCTGCGATTCAAGATCTACCTGCATCGCAGCGCGAGGCATTTCTTCTCAAGGAAGAGGGCGAATTGACCTTGGATGAGATCGCGCTGGTGACAGGCGCTTCGCGTGAAACGGTGAAAAGCCGTTTGCGATACGCGCAGCGCCGCCTACGCGAAGCATTGGACACATGGCGATGAATGACGACGAAGAGCTCAGCCGACTCTACCGAAAGATCGCGACCGAGCGTGCGCCCATGCGGCTCGACATCGTGCGCATGCGCGGCCATCCGCCCGGGGCGCGCGTCTCGTCTCGCGCTCTCGTGGTCGCCGGGCTGGTTGTTCTAGTCGCGTTGATCGCCGCACGTCCGCTCTGGACGTCGCCACGTGGCGCTACACCGCCCGACGAAGTGCGGGCGTGGCTGCTCGAAGCATCGATTCAACCGTCGCAACCGACTCTCAAATAGCGGAGACATGTTTTATGGAGCGTCGTCACTTTCTTGGCCTCGCCCTGTCACCGGTCATGTTGCTGGCGCATCCGTCTGGTGCGGCGGAGATCAACGGCTGGCATATGACAGGCAAAGCGCCGACCGAATATGAACTCAGCATTGATACGCAGGCGCCAACGCCAGGCGGGAAGAGCGCAAAAATGCGCGCGCGAACCGAGAAGCCGAGCGGATTCGGCGCGATGATGCAATTGATCAAAGCAGATTCGTTTCGCGGCGCACGCGTGAAGCTCACCGCGATGGTGAAGACCGAGGGTGCCGAGGTCGCAGGCCTGTGGATGCGCGTCGACGACGAGCGCGGATCGCTTAGCCTCGACAACATGATGGAGCGGCCGATTTCCGGAACCGCAAACTGGAAACAATATGCGATCGTTCTCGACGTGCCGAAAGAGAGCACGGCGATTGCCTACGGGCTCATCCTCAACGGCAAAGGCACCGCGTGGGCTACCGACTTCAATTTCGAACCGGTCGGCGTTGAAACACCCGTGACGGGCAAATCAATTCCGAAGCGCTTGCCGCCCGCATCGACGCCGACCGCCCCGGTAAATCCGAAGTTCGAGCAGTAATAAAAAGGCGCGCCCCTAGGGAGGCGCGCCTTTCTTTCTTGGTGACGCTGCGGCTCAGTTCTTCTCAGCCAGCAGCTTTTCCATTTCGTCCATGATCCGGTCCATGCGCCGCACCAGCGCCTGGTACGGTTCCGGTTTGGTCATATCGAGACCGGCCTTCTGCAGGATCGCGACCGGATGGTCCGAGCCGCCGGCTTTCAGCACGGCGAGATAATTGTCGCGGCCCGCATCGCCCTTGGTCTGGATCTGTTCGGCGAACCAGGCCGCGGCCGAAATTGAGGTCGCGTACTGGTAGACGTAATAGGCGCGGTAGAAATGCGGGATGAAGGCCCATTCGACGCCGTAAAGATCGTCGATCTTCATCACGCCTTCGCGGTCACCGTGATAGCGCTTCAACAGATCGAGATAGATCGCGCTCAGCTTGTCGCCGGACAAAGCTTCGCCGCGTTCGATCGCTTCGTGCGTCTTGAGTTCGAACTCGGCGAACATCGTCTGGCGGAAGAAGGTGCCGCGCAGCGATTCCAGGATCTGACCGAGATAGAACAGCTTGTCGTCCTTGGTCTTCGCGTCCGCGACCATGCGATCTGCAAGCAGCATCTCGTTGCAGGTCGATGCGATCTCGGCGAGGAACAACGGATAGCCCGCATTTTCATAGGGCTGTGCTTCGTTCGCCAGCACCGAGTGCATGGCGTGACCCCATTCATGCGCGTAGGTCGACAGACCGTCATACGTGTCGTGATGGTTCAGCAGCAGGTACGGATGCACGTCGTACGCACCCGGATTCATGTAGGCGCCGGCGCGCTTGCCTTCGGTCGGATAGATGTTGGCCCAGCGCTCGCCCGTCGCCTTGGTGATCTTGGCGACATAGTCGGGACCCAGCGGCTGCATCGCCGCCAAGGTCAATTCGCGCGTGCGTTCGATCGGGAATTTCCGATCTGACTTCAACATCGGCGGATAGATGTCGTAGTAGCGGATCTCTTTCAGCCCCAGCAGGCGCTGCCGCAATTTGAAATAGCGATGCAAGGTCGGCAGCCCGTCATTGGCCGACTTCACCAGCGATTTATAGACGTCGTCGGGAACGTCGTTGGCGGCCAGCGACGCAGCCAACGCGGTCGGATATTTGCGCGACCTGGCGCCGAACACGTCGCCGCGCACCGACGACACGTACATCTGGCCGATCGTGTTGTGATACTGGTTCCAGGCACCGAAGAACGCGTCGAAGACTCGTTTGCGATCGTCGCGATTGGTTGCCTGGCGCGCTTCGGTATAGCCCTGGCTGTCGAGACGGATCGTCTTACCCGTTGCCAAGGTGACGGTGGGCCACGGCAATTCCGCGTTCGACAGCTGCGAGTAGATTGCGTTCGGCCCGGCGCGCACGACCGACGTGCCGGCCAGGATCGACTCGGCTTCATCGCTCAACACATGCGCGGCGAGTCGTTGAATGTCGCGCAATCCAAATGCGTGTTTGGCGAGGCCGGGTTCGGCTTTGATGAATTCTTCCAGCTTGTCTTTGCCCAGCGCCGCAATTTCGGGACGCATCCACGAAACAGCCTGGCCGTATTCCGAACTCAGCGCCTGCATCAACTGCCGCATCTCTTGCGGCTTGGTGTTCTTCAGATTCTCGTCGGCCTTGAGGCTGGCATAGGTGTTCAAGCGGCCGAGACGTTTTGTGAGGGCCGACGTCGTATCCATCGCGCGCAGCAAGGTCGCCGCGTCGGTGCCCAGCGTGCCTTTGAATGGCTTCACACCGGGCAGCGCGCTTTTCACCGCCAGACGTTCTGCATCCCACGCTGCATCGTCGGGATAGAGCTGGGTGAGGTCCCACATCCAACGTTCGTCGACCTTGGCGTCGGCCGGTTTGGCCGGTGCCGCAGTCGTTTTCGCGCCTGCAGCGGGGGCAGGCGGGTTGGCGGCGAAGGCGGATGTCGAGGCGGCAAGCAGCGCACAGCTCGCAACAGCGACTCGCCCAAACGCCGCAAGAAGGGACGATTTCATGCGCGACAGCTCCGGCAGAGAAAGAGAGAAAGAAGGCCGCGATCTTGACCAGCCACGGAACGACGGGCAACGGGATGCGCGGTGACGAAACGTGACCCACCAGCGACGTCCGTGCCCTGGCACGCAACCTCGACCGGCCTGCGCCTCGAACTTCAGGCGCGGCCCGGCCGCCCGAAAACGGTGCCGACTGGCTTGAAACCCTTGGCGGATGGCGGCGTTGCGCTTGCGATCGACGTCGCCGCCCCGCCCGAGGATGGGAAAGCGAACGACGCGCTGATCGCGGCGCTGGCCAAACTGCTCGGCCTGCAACGATCGGCGGTGCGGATCGCAACCGGTGCGAGCGCGCGTCGCAAATCGCTACAGATCGACGGCGATGCGGCTCGTCTCGCGGCGCAGCTTGCGGGTTGGTTGGCGACGAAAAAGTAAGGCCGCGTCAACTTCCGAGGCGTACCGAACAACGATGCAAAGCCGGTCCCGACCTGCGCGCGACGACGCGCGTGCCCTGTGGGCGCCACGTGTCGCGGCGGCGATCACGCTGACGCTCAGCGCGATCGTGCTGCTGGGCTGGAGCTTCGACCTCGAAATCGCCAAGCGCCTGATCCCGTCGCTGGTCGCGATGAACCCGACCACCGCGACGGCATTGGGTCTGGCGGCGCTTGCGCTGCTGCAGCCGCGCTATGGCGCACATCCGCGCCGCGTGCGTGTCGGCGTCGGCGCCCTGCTGCTGGCGCTTGGCTTGGTCAAATTGTTCGACTTGGCGACCGGCAGCGATAGCGGCGTCGATCGTTGGATCTTCGCATCCAAGCTGGCCGGCCCGGCTACGCTCAACGCCAACGCGATGGCACCGAACACCGCGCTGTGTTTCGCGTTCATCGGCGCGTCGCTACTTGGCTTTGCCAGCCACGCGCGCCGCGCTGTGCATCTGGGACAGTTAACGGCGCTTGGTGCGGCATTGGTCGCGATCGCTGCCACCGTCGGCTACGCCTATGGCAGTCTCGCGCTCTATAATGTGCGCACCTTCTTCCCGATGGCGCTCAACACCGCATTCGGCTTTCTCGTCGTTGCCGTCGGTCTGCTGGCGTCGCGTCCACGACGCGGCCTGGTCGGGTTGGTTGCGGGCAATGACAGCGCCGCCGCGATGGCGCGGCGCCTGTTGCCGGGCGTGCTGCTGATCCCAGTTCTGCTGGGCATCGTCTGGCTGCGCTGGACGCGCGACGGATCGGTCGACATCGTCAACGGCGTCGCGCTGTTCGTGACCGTGGTGATTCTGGTGCTGGCGGCGCTGGTGATGGTCGCGGTGGCCAATCTGCGCACGACCTCGCGCAAGCTCGTGCAGCGCACGCGCGCGCTCGAAGCGGCAATGCGCGTCGCCGAACACGCCAACCGCGCCAAGTCGGAGTTCCTGGCCAATATGAGCCACGAAATCCGTACGCCGATGAACGGCATTCTGGGCATGAACGCGCTGCTTCGCGAAACCAGCCTCGACGACACGCAGCGCCAATTTGTCGACGCGGTGCGCCTGTCGGCCGAAGCGCTGCTCAGCGTGATCAACGACGTGCTCGATATCTCCAAGCTCGAAGCCGGCAAGGTCGCGATCGAATCGATCGACTTCGATCTCGAACGCATGGTCGAAGACGTGCTGGAGCTGATGGCACCGCGCGCGGCCGAAAAAGGCGTCGAGCTGGCGGCCGAAATCGATCCGCTGGCGCATGGCGCCTATCGCGGCGATCCAACGCGCTTGCGCCAGGTGCTGCTGAACCTGGTCGGCAACGGCATCAAGTTCACCGATCGCGGCACCGTCCATGTCGAAGTGCGCGCCGTCTCGACCACGGCCGACGGTGCAATCGGTTTGCGCTTTGAAGTCGCCGATACGGGGCTCGGCATTTCGACCGAAGATCAAATTCGCCTGTTCGAAAAATTCACCCAGGCCGACGGCACGATCACGCGGCGCTTTGGTGGCACGGGTCTGGGGCTCGCGATTTCGAAACAGCTGATCCGATTGATGGGCGGCGAGATCGGCGTCAATTCGGTGCTTGGGTTGGGCAGCCGCTTTTGGTTCGAACTGGCGTTGCCGCGCGGCACCGGTGCGCCGGCCGCGTCGGAAATCGCGATGGTGTTGTTCGATCTGCCGGTGCTGATCGTCGACGACATCGAACTCAACCGCCGCATTCTGGAGCGGTTGCTGGCGCGCGAAGGTGCGCGGGTGCAGACGGTTGCCGACGGCGACGAAGCGCTGGCTGCGGTACAGCGCGCACGCGCGTCGGGCGAACCGTTCCGCCTGGCGTTGATCGATCAAATGATGCCGGGCATGGCCGGTGAAGAACTCGCCGAGAAGCTGCGTGCCGATCCCGCCAATCGCGGCCTGCGCATGGTGCTGGCCTCGTCGATCGGCGTGCCGCATGCAAGCGAGCGCGCCGCGAAAGCGGGATTCGACGCGTTCCTGACCAAGCCGCTGCGTCGTCAGACTTTGCTGGAAACGATTGCGCGTTTGTTCGGCGCGGCGATTCCGGCGGTCACCGACGTGCAACGCGAACGCGCGGCGCAAACGCTGGGGCGTGTGCTGGTGGTCGAAGACAATCACATCAACCAGCTTCTCGCATCGGCGCTGCTGCGCGGCGTCGGGCACGAGGTGCGGCTTGAAGCCGACGGGCGCGCCGCATTGCAGGCGCTGGAAGAACAGACGTTCGACGTCGTACTGATGGATATCCAGATGCCGGTGATGGACGGGCTGGAAGCAACCCGTCGGCTGCGCGCGTTGCCGGGCGCGGTGGCGCGTACGCCAGTGATTGCGATGACCGCCAATGCGATGGCAGGCGACCGCGAAATCTATCTCGGCGCCGGCATGGACGATTACGTGTCGAAGCCGTTCGACCCGGAAGAGTTTCTGTCCGTCGTGTCGCGCTGGATCGGCAACGGTCAGTCGGACGGCCCGCGTCCGGCGCGCCTCGACACCGCCTCGGCACATGCCGCGGTCGCGGCACCGGTGCTGGACCCGGCGCGCCTGACCACGATCCACAGCCTGATGGCGGCCGACGAATTCGACACGTTGTTGAATTCCTTCATCGCCAACAGCGGCGAGCGTGTCGCCAATATTCTGGCCGCGCTTGCAGCCGACGATTTGCAAGCGGCCGCTGCGGCGGCGCACGGGCTGCGCGGCGCGGCGGGAAATTTCGGTGCGTCGCGCATGGCCGCCACGCTCAGCGCGTTCGAACGTCTGTGCGAAGCCGGCACCATCGAGCCGGCGCGCGAACAAGCGCACGGCCTGCCCGGCTTGTACGAAGCGACGGTTGCCGAATTGCGTGCGCGCTTTCGCGACCTGCCGCCCGTAAACGAAGCTGCGCGCGGATAGCGTCGCTCCGTTGCAGAGGCGGCGTGGCGCCGCTACAAGCGCAAGCACAATGGTCGTGAAGCGAGCCCTGGCCGAACCGGCCCAGCGCCCCAACCAACCGTCGTCGCAGGCAAGGCGCGGGACGGGCTACGCGACCTTGACCGAGCGCGCCTATCACGAACTTGAAGAGCTGATCGTCACGCTGGAATTGCCGCCAGGCACGGTTCTGTCGGAACAGGTCTTGGCGCAGCGACTCAATATCGGCCGCACGCCGATCCGCGAAGCGCTGCAGCGTCTGGCGCGCGACGGGTTGGTCGTCGTGCTGCCACGTCGCGGCATTCTAGTATCGGCGATCAATCTCGAAACGCAGCTACGCCTGCTCGAAGTGCGCCGCGAGTTAGAGCGGCTGCAGACTCGCCGCGCGGCAGACCATGCAACGCAGGACGAGCGCACCGATTTCGCCGACCTTGCGCGCGACATGCTGCGCGCCGCCAGCGACAATGACGACAAGGAGTTCATGCGCCTCGATCAGCGCTTCAACACGCTGGTCAGCCAGGCGGCGCACAATGAATTCGCCGCACGCGCGATGGGGCTGATGCACGGTCTGTCGCGCCGTTTCTGGTACCAGCATTACCAGCAAGTCGCCGATCTGCCGCTTGCGGCGCGGCTGCATGCCGAAGTCGCCGACGCGATTGCGCGCAAAAATGGCGACGAAGCAGCGAACGCGTCCGACCGGCTGGTCGATTACATCGAAAGCTTTGCGCGCCAGACGATTGGTTAGTTACGACGCCAGCCGCACCAGCGTTTCGGTCAGCGCGCCGTCGGGCGCGGCCAGCGCGTCCAAAATCGTGAAGTGATTGGCGCCGTCGAGTTCCTGCACCGGCAGATCGTTGGCGGCTGCATAGGCAAGCGTCTGATCGTGCACCAACGGCAATTCGGCGCTGCCGACCGCCAGCGCCAACGGTGTTTGCGCGCGCGGCCGGTGGATCGGCGAATTGCGCCGCGCCGCCGCTTCGTCGAGCTGCAGCTTGTCGTTCAAGTAGGAATGACGAATCGGTTCAAGATCGTAGATGCCGCTGATCGCCAAGGTGCCGTAGACGCTGGGCCGATCGCTGACCGTTACCGCCAAATGCCCGCCGGCTGACCAGCCGCCGAGAAATAACGGTGCGCCGAGCTCGCGATCGAGCAGATCGAGCGCGCTGCGCACCTCGCCGACGATCGCATCCAGACTTGCATCGGGCGCCAGCGTGTAGCCGACAAAGGCAGCGTTGAATCCGCGCGCCAACGGTCCTTCGGCCAGGAAATAGAAATTCTCGCGGCTGCGTGCCTGCCAGTAGCCGCCATGCACGAACACGAAGAGCGGCGCGCCAACGCGTTCGCCGAACAGGTCGATACGGTTGCGCGGCGCCGGCCCGTAGATAAGTTCGCGCGTGCTGCGCAGGGCGCGTCCGCGCTGGTCCCAGCCGGCCAGAATCTCGCTGCTATTCGCGACCGCTGCGCTGTTGTTCAAGCCACGATCGAGTTCGTCGCGGCTGAGCCTGCGCCAATCAAGCGTCATGCCGGCAAGAAACCACGTCGGCGTGCCCAGTCGAGTCCCGCGCGCGTGTCGTTGCGCGGCCGGTATTCGCAACCGATCCAACCGTCATAGCCGACCGCGTCGAGATGGGCGAAGACCGTGTCGTAGTTGATCTCGCTCGGCTCGGGCTCGTTGCGATGCGGCGCGCCCGCGATCTGCACATGCGCCATCACGTCTTTGCAGCGATCGATCCCGTGCAGCAATTCGCCTTCGGTGCGCTGGCGGTGATAGAGGTCGAATTGCAGGCGCAGATTTGGCAATCCAACCTGCGCCACCACCTGCAGCGCCGCGTCGGTATGTTCGACGTAATAGCCGGGCATGTCGTTGCGATTGATCGCTTCGATCGTGATGTTGATTCCGTAGGGGCGCGCCGCCTCGGCTGCGTGCGCGAGGTTGGCGAGATAGGTCGCGTGCAGCCGGCCGGGGTCCACGTCTTTTGGCACGATGCCGGCCATCGCATGGAGATGCCGGGTACCGAATGCTGCGGCGAGGTCGAGCGCGCGCGTGACGCCGTCGCGAAACTCGGCTTCGCGCCCGGGCAAGGCGGCAATCCCGCGCTCGCCCGCATCCCAGTCACCCGGCGGCAGGTTGAACACGACCTGCGCCAAATCGTTGCGATGCAGCCGCGACAGAATTGCGTCGGCGGGATGCGCATAGGGAAACAGAAACTCGACGCCGGTGAAGCCGCATGCGGCCGCGGCATCGAACCGGTCGAGAAAATCGAGTTCGGGAAACAGGAAAGACAGGTTGGCGGCGAGGCGGATCATGTCGGCGGCTTGAAGTTGCGCGTTGCCAAGGTGAGGTAGATCGCTGCCTGGTCACGATCGCCGAGATGCTGCTCGACCGCTTCGGCAAACAGATCGCGTGCGACTTCGGCGGTCGGCAATTGCAGGTCACCGGCTGCGATCAGCACGTTGTCGAGATCCTTCAACTGCGTCGCGATATAGCCGCCCGGTTCGAACTGGCCGTCGAGCATCCGTTGACCATGCACGTCGAGCACGCGGCTGTTGGCAAATCCGCCGAGCAAGGCTTCGCGCGCCGCACGCACATCGGCGCCGCCGCGTTGGAGCAGCAGCAATGCTTCACCAACCGCGGCCAAGGTGACGCCGACAAGCAGCTGGTTCGCCAGCTTGGCTAGTTGGCCAGCGCCGGTTGGGCCGACATGCAACGGTTTTCCCAGCGCGCCCAGCAGGGACGACCATCGTGCGAACGCAGCGCCGTTGCCGCCGACCATGATCGACAGCGTCCCGTCGCGCGCGCCGATCTGGCCGCCGCTGACCGGCGCATCGAGAAAGAAGCAATCCTGCGCCTCCAGCTTGGCGGCGTGTGCGCGTGCGGTGTCGGGTCGGACCGAGCTCATATCAATCACGGTCGCGCCTGTAGGCAGTGCGGGCAGAATCTCGTCCAGCACGGCTGCGACTGCATCGTCGTCAGAGAGCATCGTAATTGCGACTTCGCAGGACGCGACCGCATCGGCGGCCGAGTCGGCGACCTTGGCGCCGGCACGTTCCAGCGCGGCCGTTTTGTCGCGCGTCCGATTGTATACCGTGACTTGGTGTCCCGCCTGGACCAGCCGCAGCGCCATCGGCGCACCCATCAGACCCAACCCAAGTACCGTAACGCGTAGGCCGCTCATGCTTTTTCCCGCAGATTCGCCGACGCTGCCGTCGCGAAGCGTTTCACAACTTTGCTGGAGCCGGCCCGAAAAATAACAGTTTGGCAAGAAAGGGAGGCCTCTGATCGCGCGCGATGCAAGTCGACAATTCCGCTCGCGCTGGCGGCGCCCACTCCGCGCCGGACATCCGCAACATGCTGGCCGCAGGCTCAAGCCGCGTGCTCGATTGCTGCACCGTCGCGCAAGCGATTGCGGCAATCGAACCCGGCACCGAAACGCCCGGCCCTCTTCTGTTCCAGACCCCGGCGCTGAACACGGCTGTTCTGATCAAGGCGCTGCCGCCCGATCACCGATTCGTCGATTCGCGCGGCCAGCCGCGCACCCGGGTCGGCACCAAGATCTACGTGCCGTTCGACGGTCGCCGTCTTGCTGACGGCGGGCAAACCACCTTTTTCGGCACCAAGCAGTTTCAGTCGGCGATGGCCGGGCTGATCGATCTCGACCAGGCTGCCAAGCGCGCCGCCTTCGAAAGCGACTGCGCCAAGCTGGTGATGCTCGACAAGCTGCCGTCGCTGGCGCCGTTCTTGCTGCGCGATCGGTTGGAGCTGTCGAAGATCGAAGTCGACCGCCGCTACTATCAGCTGCCGGAAGATGAGTGGAAGCTGATCTGCTCGTTCATCCGCGCCGAGTTCGCGCGCATCGTTGACGCGATCCTTCCCGACCAGCGCAAGGCCAACCAAGAGAAGTTCGACCGGCTGCTCGACAAATTGTGGGCGCTGTCGGACGTCGCTGGTCTCGAAGAGCTGGCTGACGCGTTTCAGATCCCGCGCAGCGATTGCCTCGACACCTTCTATGCGTGGAAGGGCGTCATCTATTTCAAGTTCGAATTCGCGCGCGCCTGGCCGACGATGCAGCCGTGCTTCGAATGGCTGAAGGCCAACGCCGAACTGCCGCAGATCGCCGATCCCAAAGCGCGCCAGGGCATGCAGGCGGTGCTGCGCGACGTCTATGGACGTCTGGCGCTGGCGGTCAAAGACGTGCGCGAGCGCGTGAAGAACTACGAGAACTCGTTCGAAGCCTTGTTCGGCGACAAGGGCGATCCGCGCCCGTTCCTGGCTTTCCTCAAAGATGCGCAGGAACAATTCACCGTGATCGGTCTGTCGCTGGCCCGGGCGCAGCATATGGTCGAAGTCTGGAATACGCGCAGCAGCTCGTATCCTGGCCGACGCATGCCGGGCGGTGCGATCCGCGATCTGTTGGCCGCGCTGGTCGACCTGTCGCGCGACGAGAACTAGGCAACAAAAAACGGGCGCATCTGGATGCGCCCGTTTCTGTTTCGCTGATTCAAACTTAGTTGCCGTAGCGTTCGCGGTAGTAGGAACGCTCGTTGTTGTTGTCGATGCGATCGGCACGACGTTCGGCACGCCACGCTTCCTGCGCCGAGATATCACCGCGCTGATAGGCTTCGTCGACCCGTTCGCGATAGCCACTCGTGTTGTAGCCATAGCCGCGATCATACGGACCGGCGGCGCAGCCCATCAGCGGCAGGCCGAACAAGGCCACCAGGGCCGCCTTCTTCCACAGTCGATTCATGTCGCTTCCTCCTGCCCCTAGTAACCGGGCGCGGCAGGGCGCGTTCCGTATGGCCGCTGCGCGGGCCAAATTCCTCAGGCAGCCAGGCTCTTCAGGTACTTCATGCCGGTGTCGCACATCACGGTGACGATGGTGGCGTCGTCGTCCATCTGTTCGGCGAGACGCAGCGCGGCTACGACATTGGCGCCGGTCGAGGTGCCCGCGAACAGACCTTCTTCACGCGCCAGCCGCAGCGTCATCGCGGTTGCCTCCTCGGTCGATACCGCAAAAATCTGATCGGCGACGTTGGCGCGCCACAACGGCACGACGAAGCCAGCCCCGACACCGTCGATTTTATGCGCGCCGGTCCTGCCGCCCGACAGAACCGGTGACTCGCCCGGTTCGACCGCAGCGATCCGGATGCGCGGATTGTGCCCGCGCAACGAGTCGCCGATCCCACGCAGCGAACCGGCCGTGCCGACGCATTGCACGAACGCGTCGATCTGGCCGCCGGTCTGCATCCATATCTCGTCGCCCATCTTGCGATAGGCGCGGAGTTGATCGGTGTTGTTGAGCTGGTCGGTCCAGAAGCAGCCGTGCCGTTCCACGATTTCGTGCGCGGCTGCAATCATGTCACGCGTCAATTTCTCGGTCATGCGACCGCCATTGCTGGCCAGCACGGTCAGCTCGGCGCCGAGCAGGCGCATATGATCGATCTTCTCGCGCGCGAACGCGTCCGAGGTCACGATATGCAGCGGATAGTTCTTCACCGCGCAGACCAGCGCCAACGAAACGCCGGTGCTGCCGCCCGTATATTCGGCAACCGATCCATCGGGGCGCAGCCGTCCGTCTGCTTCGGCGGCTTCGATCATAGCCAGCGCCATGCGGTCTTTCATGCTGCCGGTCGGGTTTTCGCTTTCCAGCTTCAGCAGAATGCGCGCACCGCCGGCGACGCGCCGTAGCGGCAGCAGCGACGTATTGCCGATGCTTTGCAGGATCGTCTGTGTGACGGTCATGACGCGGGTTCGATTGCGGCAAACAGATAGCGGTCGAACCAGCCCGGAAAATCGCGCACGAAATTCTTGCTGCCTTCGATCGCAAGTCCGGCGCGCCTTGCGTTGGCGAACGCCATGTCGCCGCGCCACCACGCCACCAGCGCGTGTAACGGCGCGCGGATCACGACTGCTTCCGGAAAGCCGGGATTGTGCGTGCACAGCGACGCTTCGCTTGTCCGCAGCAACAGGAAGTGCGGCTTGTGTTTGCGAATGTCGAACCGCACCACGACCGGATCTTTGGGAATCGCGTCGAAGCGCACGCGCCGCTGCATGTCGATCAGCAACGGTTCGAGATCGAGATCCTCGTCGCTTGCAACCCGCGGCAACCAGCGTTGTCCCCAAGTGCCCAGCGCGCTGACCAGGTTGAACAGCTCCTTGCCCGACTCGGTCAGGTCATATTCGGGCCCGTACGCACCGTCGCTGCGGGTGATGGCGCCGGCGAAGACCAGCGCCTGCAACCGTTCGGACAGAACGGTGCGCGAGATGCGCGGGATGCCGCGCCGTATGTCGTTGAAGCGGCGGCTGCCGCACAGCAACTCACGCACAATGAGCAACGTCCAACGCCCGCCCAACAGATCGTGGGCGCGCGCAACCGAACAAAACTGACCGTACCCTGCCATGGCGAAACCCTAGCAGGGCGCCATGGGCAAACGCAGTCCGGAATCTGGACCTGCTTCCCTGCCTTGGCCCGGGGCGGCACTATTCTGCGATGGACCGGATCGACGCCATGAAAGTCTTCGTCGCTGCACTCGACGCGGGAAGCCTCGCGGGGGCTGGGCGGACGCTCGGCAAATCGCCGGCCGCGGTCAGTCGTGCCATCGCGTTTCTCGAAGCGCATGTCGGCGCCGAGCTTCTGCATCGCACGACACGTTCGATCAAACTCAGCGAGGCAGGCGAGCGGTACGCAATCGCATGCCGCCGCATGCTCAGCGATCTCGAAGAAGCCGACATGATCGTGGCCGGCGAACGATCGGCGCCGCGCGGCCTGTTGTCGATTACCTCGCCGGTTGCGGCGGGCGAAGACGTCTTACGACCGATCATCGACGCGTTCATGGACGAATATCCGGCCGTAAATGTGCGTCTCTATTTGCTGGACCGGCCCGCGAGCTTGATCGACGAGGGAATCGATCTCGCGCTGCGCATCGCGCATCTAGCCGATTCGACTCTCATCGCGGTCCGGGTCGGCGAGGTGCGCCGCGTCGTTGCTGCCGCGCCGCGCTATCTCGCGACCGAAGGCACTGAACCAGGTGTCGATCGCGTCACGGCCGAACAGAAGGCCGCAATCTACAAAGGCGTCACCCAGGTTCTGTCCGATGTGCTGAAGAAGCCGCCAGAATGGACCTGGGTGGTGTTCCAGGAAGTCGAGTTGGAAGATTGGGGTTGGGGCGGTGTGCCGGTCGCAGCCTATCGCAAACAAATGCAACGTACGTCCGGCTAAGCTCAGGCAAAGGAGTCGTGCCGATGTCCAACCAACTGCTCGACTTGCTGGGAATTGATCTGCCGATCATCCAGGCGCCGATGGCGGGCGTGTCGTCGCCCGCCATGGCGGCTGCGGTCGCCGGCGAAGGTGCGCTTGGATCGATCGGCGTCGGCGCGACCGACGCCGCCGGCGCGCGCGCAATGATCGCGTCGGTGCGCGAACGCACCAACCGGCCGCTGCACGTCAATCTGTTCTGCCATCAACCGGCGGTCGCGAATCCCGTCGTCGAATCGGCTTGGATCGAACGATTCCGTCCCGAATTTGCCGCGTTGGATGCGACGCCGCCGCAAACGCTGCGCGAGATCTACCGCAGCTTTGCTGAAGACGATGCGATGTTGGCGGCGCTGCTGGCCGAACGTCCGCGCGTGGTCAGTTTTCATTTCGGCCTGCCGCCGCAAGACCGCGTGCAGGCACTGCGCGATGCGGGCATCGTGCTGCTCGCATCGGCGACCAGCCTGCATGAAGCGCGGCATCTTGCAGCCAGCGGCGTGCACGCGATCGTTGCGCAAGGCTACGAAGCAGGCGGCCATCGCGGCGTGTTCGATCCCGACGCGCCGGATGACCGGCTGGGTACGATGGCGCTGACACGCATTCTGGTGCGCGAAATCAATCTGCCGATCATTGCAGCGGGCGGCATTATGGATGGCGCCGGCATCACCGCGTCGTTGCGGCTTGGCGCAGCGGCGGCGTTGCTCGGAACCGCTTTTGTCGGGTGCGACGAAAGCCTCGCCGACAGCGGCTATCGCGCCGCGTTGTTCAGCGATGCTGCGCACCACACGACCATGACGCGTGCGATTTCAGGCCGGCTTGCGCGCTGCCTCGCCAATCGCTTCACGCGACGCAGCGCAGATATTCCGGTGCGCGACATTCCCGCCTATCCGATCGCCTACGATCTCGGAAAGTCGCTGCATGCAGCGGGCAAGGAAAAAGGCGAATTTGGATTCGGCGCGCAATGGGCCGGGCAGGGCGCACCGCTGGCGCGCGCGATGCCGGCGGCGAAGCTGGTCGCAACCTTGAAAGCAGAAGCGGGGCTGTAAGCGCCGGTTAGATTGCCAGCGTGCCGGTACTGTCGCCGACGCGGTCGAGCTTGACGCCGAGCTTGTGCATCACGGTCAGCAGCAAATTGGCCATCGGCGTATCTTCGCGACAGGCCAGATGCGTCTCGCTACGCTCCTCGCGGAGCTTCAGGAGACACCCTTCGCTGTATGATGGTGTGGCCTGCCACCCGAAGCTGCGCAGCAGCGAAGGGTGGCGTCCCCGAGAGGATTCGAACCTCCGACCCTCGGTTTAGGAAACCGATGCTCTATCCGACTGAGCTACGGGGACTCAAAGCCAGGCGGGCGTTTGTCTAGCAGGAAAGCCGTGATCCGTCAGCTTCTGGCGCCACGCGCCGCTTCCGTCAGCGGACGTAGATATGCACTTCCGGACCGGTCGCGGTGCCGCTGCTGCGGGTGCCGGTGGTGATCCGGTCGCGCGCGACGCCGGCATCGACCAGCACTTTCACGACGCCGTCGATTTCTTTCTGGGCCGCGGCGCGGGCCTTGTCGGTCGCTTCGCCCTTCTTGCGCGGCGCAACCGCATCGACCTGGAACTTGGCGCCCGGCACGCGCGTCAGCGCTTCCTTGGTCACCGTGGTCAGCTGCGGTCCATACGCAACATCGGGACGATCGAAGCGAATCACGACCAGCGGACGTTCGGTCTTCTTTTCCGGCGCCGGCGTTGCAGCGGCGGTTCGCTCGGCAGCCGGCGCAGCAGCGGCGCTGCTGGTGACCGCGGCACCCGGCACCAATTCGCCGCGCTGGATCGAGACCTGCAACGCCGCGAGACGTTTGCGTTCGACACCGATCAACTGCGTCTGGCGCGCGACGTCGGCGTCGACTTCGCGATTGAGGCGCGCCAGCTGCACCACCAACCCGTTGGTCTCGTCTTCGACTTCGTGCAGCAGCGCGTGATCTTCTTCGACCGCGCCCGACAGGGTCAGCGTGCGGCGCGTCTCGCCGAGAATCGCAGCAGCGCGCTCGCCGGTGCGGCGCACGTCGTCGGCCAGGGCGCGCACGCGCGTCTGGTCGCCTTCGACCGCGTCGAGTCGTGCGGTCGCATCGGCTGCGGCAGCGACCAGGCGGGGATTTCCTTTGGGCGTGCCGACCTGCAGGCGCGACACGATCGACGCGGTCGCTGCCTGATAGGCGGCTTGATCGGTGAGTGCCTGGCCGCGGGCCGCTTCCAGCGCGGCGCGTTGCGTACGGACCTGGGTCTGCACGTCGGTGGCCTGCGCGCGCAATTCGGCGGCCTTGGCGCCGATTTCGGTCTGGCTCGGCGGCGTCACGGCGCGTGCCGTATCGGCCTGCGCCACGCGCAATTGGCTCGACGACGCAGGCGCGCCGGTCGCGCCAGAGCCGTTTGCAGGCTGGGTGCAGGAAGTGAGAGCGACGAGGCTCGACAAAGCGACCAGGCGAAGCGGCGCGCGCGGGCTCAAGCGTCTATCCCTCATTGGCGCTCCGCGGTTCTCGCATCATCTTATTTCGGAGCCGTCCTGGAATGGCAGCGTCAGGCGGATCCGTCAATGATCTCGGGGGTTTCGGGGTGCGGCGTCGCGGTCATGCCGTGGCGACTGGGGCGGCCTTGCAACGCTGGAACGCTTGGACTAGGTTCCCGGCCTTCCGGCGGTACCCCCGCCCGAAAAAGCGCCCGTAGCTCAATGGATAGAGCATCTGACTACGGATCAGAAGGTTGGAGGTTCGAGTCCTTCCGGGCGCGCCATTTCCCGTTCGACACATCATCTGTGTAAGTGCGGCCGGCCCTGTCGCTAAAATGCGATCCATCGGGCCGACCAGCACCCGGCGCGAATCACGCCGCATCCATAATTCGGCCGGCGCCGAACTGACTTCCGCCACAGCACCGCCCGGTCATGGCAGAAGTCGCGAATGACTCGCTCCGTCAAACTGACCGACTACGCGCTGCTGCTGCTGCTCGCGACGCTGTGGGGCGCGTCCTACAGTTTCATCAAGCTGGGCGTGGCGACGATTCCGCCGGTGACGTTCATCGCCGCGCGCACCTTGATCGCAAGCGCGCTGTTGCTGGTGGTGATGCGGCTGCGCGGCGTGCCCTTGCCGCGCGATCCCCGCATCTGGCGCTTCTTCGTCGTGCAGGCAGTCTTGAACAGCGTGGTGCCGTTCACCTTGATTGCCTGGGCCGAACGTTCGATCGATGCGGGTCTGGCGACGATCCTCAATTCGACCACGCCGATTTTCACCTTTCTGCTGACCTGGGCCGTGACGCGGCACGAAGCGGTGACCGCGCGCAAATTGTTCGGCGTGGTTGCGGGCATGGGCGGCATCTGCCTGATCATCGGACTCGAAAGCCTTGCACAGGCCGGCAGCAATCTGGTGCCGCAACTCGGCGTCGTGATCGCGACGATCTCCTATGCCTGCGCGGTCATCTTTGCGCGCAACTTTCAAGGGCACGATCCGATGGTGCCGGCGGCGGGCTCGATGTTGTGCGGCGGTCTGCTGCTGGTGCCGCTCAGCCTGCTGATCGACCAACCTTGGAGCCTGACTCCGTCGACGGACTCGGTGCTGGCGCTGCTGGGCTTGGCGGTGTTCTCCACCGCGCTTGCCTTCACGATCTATTTTCGCCTGATCCATGTGCTGGGGTCGGTCGGCACTGCGGCACAAGCCTATCTGCGCGTGCCGGTTGGCGTTGCGATCAGCATCGTGTTTCTCGGCGAGACGATGCGACCGACCGCTTGGATCGGCCTCATCTGTGTGGTCGTGGGCGTCGCTGCAATGACCCTGCCGCGAAGGCGGCCAAGCACGACATAAATTGCTCGCGGCGCTAGGCATGCGCGCCCATGATGGGCGCATGACAAAACTCCTGGTTCCGGTTCTGCTTGGTTCGGTGCGGAGCGACCGGCAGGGCATCAAGGCGGCGCACTATATGATGCGGCTGCTGAGCGCGCGCGGACACGAACCGGTGTTGGTCGATCCGCTGGTCAAGCAGCTTCCGCTGCTCGACCGCATGTACAAGGAACATCCCAAAGGCGAAGCGCCGGCAGTGCTCGAAGAGCTGGCTGATCTCTATCGCCGTGCCGATGGATTCCTGATCGTGACCGGCGAATACAACCAGTCGATTCAGCCGGCGCTGAAAAACCTGCTCGATCATTTTCTCGAAGAATATTTCTGGCGCCCGTCGACGATCGTTTCCTATTCGGCAGGGCGATGGGGTGGCGTGCGCGCAGCGATCGCGTTGCGCACGGTGCTGTGCGAACTCGGCATGCCAAGCCTGCCGTCGGTTCTCTCGATTCCATCGATCGGCCGTGCACTGTCGGACGACGGCGTGGCGAACGAGCCCTGGATCGACAAAGCCGCCGATCGCTTTCTCGCCGAGTTCGAATGGTATGCGGGCGCGCTCAAGGACAAGCGCGCCAAGGATGCGCCGCCCTACTGAAATGGTCGCGCGACACTGAAACTGTCGCTAGCCTTGCGCGAGCCACGCTATGACACACGCGGCACGGCATGGGCGGGTGTGAATGGACGATTTCGGCGGCGCGCTGATCAAGATCTGCGAGATCATCTGGCTCAACATCATTCTCTCGGGTGACAACGCCGTTGTGATCGCGATGGCGTGTCGTGGTCTTCCTGCCGCGCAGCGCCGGACCGGCATGGTGTTGGGTGCTGGTGTCGCGGTGCTGCTGCGCATCGTCTTTACCGTCGTGATCGCGACCTTGCTCACGACGCCGTTCCTGAAACTGCTCGGCGGCCTGTTGTTGCTGTGGGTCGCGGTCAAGCTGCTGACCGATCAGAACGACGAGTCGCACCTGCAAAGTCCGGATCGCATCTGGAGCGCGGTGCGCACGGTCGCAATCGCCGATGCGGTGATGAGTCTCGACAATGTGCTGGCGATCGCCGCAGTGGCGCAGAATTCGATGGCGCTGCTGATCCTCGGCCTCGCGATTTCCATTCCGCTGATCGTTGCGGGCGCGTCGTTGATCATGCGACTGCTCGACAGGCTGCCGTTGTTGGTCTGGGCCGGCGCAGCCCTGCTCGGCTGGATTGCGGGCGACATGATGATGACCGATCCGGTTTTGCTGTGGCGCCTCGATCCGACGTTGGTTGCAAGCGCGGAACTGCCCGCGGCCGGACTTTGTGCGCTGCTGGTTCTGGCAATCGCTGTGTTGTTGCGCCGCCGGTCGCGCGGCGAATTCTCGTCTGGCGTGTAGCTTTTCGCGCATCACGTCCGGAACCTGCCTGGACCTGCGCCGCAAGATCGGGCGACATGGTTGCGCCCGCAAAGCAGGGCAAAGAAAAAGGCCTAAAGGGGAAATGCCGATGAATCGTCGACAGGTTCTGTGCGCGCTGGTGGCGCTGCTATTTGCGCTGCCTGCTGCGGCTGCTGAATTCAAATCCGACCGGATTGTCGTGACCGTCGAAGGATCAGGTCCCGACGTCGTGCTGATTCCCGGCCTGACGTCGTCGCCACGCGTATGGATGTCGACGGTGCAGGCGATGCCCGGCTATCGCTATCACCTGGTGCAGCTGCGCGGCTTTGCCGGTCTGGCTGCTGAAGGCAACGCGCAAGGTCTGGTGACCGCGCAGTCGGCCGAAGAAATCGCGCGCTATATCAGCGAACAGAAATTGAAAGCGCCGGCGGTCGTTGGTCATTCGATGGGCGGCACGATGGCGATGATGATCGCCGAACGTCACCCGGCCGACGTCGGCAAGGTGATGGTCGTCGACATGATGCCGTTCATCGGTGCGCTCTTCGGCCCGCCCGGCACCACGGCGGAAAGCGTCAAGCCGGCCGCCGACCAGGTCAAAGCCAGTCTCGAAGCATCAACCGGCGACGCGCGCAAGGCGCGGATCGAACAAACCATCGCGGGCATGATGAAAAACGAAAGTCAGCGCGCCTTCGCCATCCGCGATGGAATCGACAGCGACCCGGGTGTCGGCGCGCGCGCAATGCACGAGCTGATCACCACCGACCTGCGTCCCGATCTGACCAAGATCAAAGTGCCGATGACGGTGCTGTATGTGAAACAACCCGGCATGCCGCTCACCGACGAGCAGCTCGACGGATTTTACAAGGCGTCCTACGCGCCGGTGCCGCAGATCAAATTGATGCGCATTCCGGACAGTTATCACTTCATCATGCAAGACGCGCCGCAGCGTTTCCAAAGCGAGCTGAAAACCTTCCTCGCATCGTAACAACAGGGGCCGGTCTCGCAAGCGACCGGCCTTTTTGTTATAGCGGGGTATGTCCGAACTTCTTCCCCCGTCGATCGAGAACGTCATCGTGCCGCGTGCACGAGACATTGGTGGTTTTGAAGTGCGGCGCGCATTGCCGCACCAGCATCGGCAAATGGTCGGCCCGTTCATCTTCTTCGATCAGATGGGGCCGGCGCGCATTCAGCCGGGCCACGGGATCGACGTGCGGCCGCACCCGCATATCGGTCTCGCGACCGTCACCTATTTGTTCGAAGGCGAAATCCTGCATCGCGACACGTTGGGGTCGGTGCAGAAGATCCGGCCCGGCGCGATCAACTGGATGACTGCCGGGCGCGGCATCGCGCATTCCGAGCGCAGCGACCTGACTTGGCGCGAAAAGGGCGGTCCGGTCTGGGGCATTCAGACCTGGGTCGCGCTGCCGAAAGCGCAGGAAGAAACCGAACCGGATTTCGTGCATTACGCCGACGCGACCTTGCCGGTGTTCGACGCCGACTCGGCGCGGCTGCGCGTATTGACGGGAACGTTCGCAGGCGTGACCTCGCCGGTCACGACCTTGCACGACACGTTGTATGTCGACGTGCAGCTTGGCGCTGCGTCGCGATTCCAGATTCCGGGCGACGCAGCCGAAGACCGGGCGATCTATGTCGTCGACGGCACGATCGAAATTGGCGGCGTCAAATTCGAGTCCGGCCAGATGCTGCTGTTGCGTGCCGGCGACGAAATCATCGTCGATGCAGCCGGTGCCAATGCGGCGCGCATTCTATTGTTGGGTGGTGCCACCATGGATGGGCCGCGGCACATCTGGTGGAACTTCGTCTCGTCGTCGCAGGACCGGATCAACGCCGCCAAAGCCGACTGGAAAGCGGGCAAGTTCGGACAAGTGCCGGGCGAGACCGAATTCATCCCGCTTCCGGAGTCGTAATCTCGTCTTTCCCTTCGCGCTGTTCGCTGGCGCGGTCGGCAAGGTCGATCAGGTCACGGCGCAAGGTTTCGGCGGCGAACGACAAGGCCAGCACGCCCGGCGCGTCGTTCAGCTTCGCAATCACCGTATCCAGCGCGGCGTAGTCGCCGCCGCGTTCACCGGCGCGTAGCCGCGCGGCTTTGGCGTGCAGCGCGTCGCGTGCAGCGGCTGCGGCCTCGGCGACCAGATCGGCGGGCAGCGCGCTCAATTGATGCGCAACGCGATCGAGAATTGCGACGTCGCTGCGCAGACGACGCACGGTGCGCACGATCGGTGTCGGGTCGGGTGCCGGCGTACCCACCCCGATCCGTTCGCGTTTGGCTTCGGTCGTTGCCGTGCTGAGCGCGGTGAGGCCGGCGCGCACCTTGGCTTGCAGCTCTTCGATGAAGGCGAGATCGCGCGGGCTGGCGAGATGCGCCGCTGCGAGATCGCCCAGCAACGCAACCGTGTCGGCTGCATGCACCAGCAATTGGCGCGACGCGTGGGTCGGCAGAAAGGTCAAACTGACCAGCACGCCGATGATCGTACCCAACATGATTTCGGCGATACGTTCGCCGGCGGCAAGGAACGGCGACTGGCCCGGTGTCGTCGCCAGCAACACGATCACCGCCGTAACCGGCGCAACGCGAAAGGTCGCGCGCTTGGCTGCGATCAGCGCCAGCGGTGCAACGGTGAGCGGCAGCAACCAGCCGAGCGAGAAAGCGTAGGTGATGTACGCCCAGGCAGCGACGGCGCCGACCACGGCGCCCAACATCGTGCCCAGCACGCGATCGATTCCGGTTGCGATACTGCCGCCCAGACTCGCCTGCACGACAAGCAGCGCGGTGATCACCGCCCACCAAGCTTGCGGCAGATCGAATTGGACCGCGACGAACCAGGCCAGCGCGGTTGCAGCAGCGACGCGAGCTGCCAGGCGCAACCGGTCACGCATCAGTCAACCTGCAGCCAGACAGGCCAACGCAGTCCCAGATGTTGGCGCTGCGCGCGCGCCGCCGGCTCGCCGCGCAGATCGAGCTGATCCAACGGCACGACAAGTTCGCCTGGCTGGATCGGCCGCGTGAAAATGAAGCGCGTGTGATCTTGCCAAGCGGTGGCGTGAATCTCGCGACCGCGCAACAGGCTGGCGCCGTCTTTGGTAACGCCGACCAGATCCCAGCTCGGACTGTGCAAGGTCGCGCCGTCGAGGTCGATCGCGTCGGCCTTGTCGCCCGCCAAGGTGATGCGCAGTGCGGCTTCGTCATGCGCCACTGCGACCGGCACGTTGCGCATATGCCAGCCGGCGCAGCCGACCACGATTGCTGCCAGCAATGCAGCAAGTGCGGGCGCGGCACGTCCGTTGCGCGCCGCTGCAAAAGGTGTCGCGACCGCCAACAGCGCGAAATACGGGTAAGTCCATTTGAGGTAATGAACGAGCCCGTAGCGAAACAAGTTCGCGGGCGTCAGGTCGTTGAACGCGGCATAGGCGAGTACGTGCAGCACAAGCGCGACTGCGATTGCCGCCAGCGCGTTCGATCCCGCAACCAGCGCCAAGGCGCAGCCAGCCAGACCGAGAAACAGCCACGGCTCGTGCGCCAACATGGTTTCGTGCGGCAGGCCGAACGACGAACCATCGGTCCACAGTGCGACGAACTTTCCAATCGCCGTCGCGGGCGACAGGCCCGGGCGCGATCCGTCGGCAAGCCGGTAATAGTCGCCCAACGCATTGCCCCAGACCGCAAGATCGAACGCGACCAAGGCCAGCACCGGCACGAGCGTGCCGAACGCAAGCTTGGCCAGCGTATCCAGGCGCGGCGCTTCGGCGTCGCGCAGCAACGACGGCAACCGCACCAGCACGAGAAAGGCCGCCGGCATCGCATCGAGCGGGCGTGTTGTCGCCAGCAGGCCCAGCAACAGTCCGATCACGATCGGCCGCACGCGTGCAGCGGCGCAGCTTGCGTAGATCAGCAACGCAACCAAGGTCGCCGCCGGCGTCGTCGTCCACGGCACGACCCAATGTTCGACGATCGGCCGCGCGCATACGGTCGCAACGAACAGCGTGACCGCGACCACGGGCGCCACAAACCGTTCGGCGGTGCGCACGAAGGCCAGTGCGAAGACCAGAAAACAGAGCAGGTCGACAGGCTGGAAGGCGAAGGTCGGCGACACGCCCAGCTTGATCGCCAGCGCACCCAGCGCGGGATAGAGCGGCGGATAGAAAAACCCTTTGGGATCGATCGCACCGCGCGCGATCTGCAGCGCCTGATCGAGATAGTGCGACTGGTCGAACCAAACCGTCCAACCCGGTGCAACGCCGCGCGGCAGACCAGGATGCGCCAGCAACAACACGACCCACAGCGCCGCCAGCGGCAATAGCAGCCAGGCGGCGGGAAAGGTTTCGCGTTCTTCGCGTTTCATGCGCGGGCCAGATCCTCTGCTGTGTCGAGATCGCGCAGCACGCCGGGATCATCGATCTCGATGCGCAGTAGCTTGTCGCCCAACGAGTCGAGGAGCGCGCGTGCGCCTTTGTCGCCGGTAAGTTTCATCGTCGCGTCGAACAAGCTCCGCCCCAACAGAACCGGATTTCCCGGCTGGCCGCGATAGAGCGGTTGCACCGCGTCGTGCAGCGCCGGATCGAACGCATCGATCAGCGCGTTCAAGGTTGCGACCTGCACATACGGCATGTCGCCGAGCAGCACCAACACGCCGTCATGGTCGGGCGGGACTTCGCCCAAGCCCGCGGCGAGCGAGCGGGACATGCCGTCGCTCCAATGGCTGCTGAGCACGGTGATGACTTCGAAATGCGCGTAGGTCTCGCTGACGCGCAGCGAGTCGTTGCCGACGACGACGATGATCGGAAGCGCCTTCGACTTGGTCGCGGTTTCGACCGTGCGCGCGATCATAGGCACGCCGCCGACCGGTGCAACAAGCTTGGTGGTGCCGGCCCGGCGCGACGCACCGGCGGCAAGAATGAGTGCGGCGATCGACGGCATGGAGGCGGTGTGGCGTGCCGCCGCTGGAACGTCAACCTTGGCGGGCCGCCCACAGACGTTCGGCGTCGCGGTCGGCCGCATTCGGATCGTCGGCCCTGCCCAGCGCGCGCAAAGCCAACCCAATTGTACCGATCACGACGGCGCGACCGCGCGGATGTTCGCTGTCGCCGCGCCAGGTTGCGGCCAGATCGTCGAGCGTGCCCGGCGACGCTTCATCGCGCGTCAGCAAGGCGGCGAAAGATTCGTCGCTGCGCGTACCCGCGACGAACAGACCGGCTGCAACCGGTTTGGTCGGTGCGCGTTCGGCTTCGCCGCCAGCACCTTTGACGACCAGCAGCCGCTTGCGACCAAGTCGCTGCGCGACGCCGAGATGCACGTCGATATAGGGCGGATGAAACACGCCATCGACCGATGCCGCCGCGTCGAACGGATCGAGCAACCGCGCCACCGTATTCACCGGCGAGCGCAGCCCCAGCTTGCGGCGCAGCTCCAGCAGCTCGTCCAGCTTGGGCGACAGACGTTCGATCGGCAGATAGGCGAACCCGGTGCGCGCGATCTGCGCCTGCGCGTCGGCAAAGTCACTGGCTGCGTCACGATCCAGCACGCGCAGCGCATCGGCGACGGTGGGGCCGCTGCTGAACCGGTTCGATCCATGCATCGCGACGCGGATGCCGGCGCGCGCCAACGCCAGGGCTGCGAGCAAGAACCATGGAACGTCGCGCGTTTTGCCGGCGCCGTAGGACGGCCAGTCGAGATCGACCGCGCCTTGCGTTGGAGTGGGCAGGCGTTGGCGTGCTGCTTCGACCAGCCCCGCAATCTCGTCGGAATCTTCGCCGCGATAGCGCAGCAACATCAGGAAGGCGCCGACCTGCACCGGTTCGGCTAGCTCGTCGAGCACCAGGCCGAACGCTTCGCGCGCCTCCTCGCGCGTCAGCGCGCGCGAACGCCCCGGGCCACGGCCCAGCGTGGCGACGAATTCGGAAAAACGGGCGACGCCCAAATTTTCAGGGGGTGAATCAGGCGGCTGCACGCGCCATCGTCGCACGCTCGGCTGCAAGCGCAACGACTTCGCCGATCACGATCAGAACCGGCCCATCCGTTTCGCCCAGTCGGTCGGCGATATCGGCCAGAGTCGCGGTGATGCTGCGTTCGCCGTCGCGCGTCGCATTTTCGATCGCGACCACCGGCGTCGATGGCGCGCGGCCGGCTTCGATCAGCTTGGCTGCAATCCGACCGATGCCACGTGCACCCATATAGACGGCCAAGGTCGCGTCGCAATTGGCCAGCGCATCCCAATCATGGTCCAGCGCCGGACCGTCTTTGCCGTGCCCCGTCACCAAGGTCAGGCCGCGCGCGACGCCGCGATGGGTCAGCGGCATTTGCAGACGCGCTGCAGCGGCGCTGACCGCGGTGATGCCGGGAACGATCTGCACCGGAAAACCAGCGGCAGCCAGCGCATCCAGCTCTTCAGCCGCGCGGCCGAACAGCAACGGATCACCGCCTTTCAAGCGCACGACGCGCAGACCTTTGCGCGCCTGCGCGACGAGCAGCCGGTTGATCGCGGCCTGGCTGGCCGAATGCCGGCCGCACCGTTTGCCGACCGAAATGCGCACCGCTTCGCGTCGCGCCAGGTTCAGCACCGCGTCGCTGACCAGCGCGTCGTGCAGGATCACGTCGGCGCGTTCGATCGCGTGACGCGCGACCAAAGTCAGCAACGTCGGATCGCCCGGTCCGGCGCCGACCAAGGCGACTTCGCCGCGCGGGCTCGGATTGCCTGCAAGCCGCCGCGCCAGCAGCGCATCGGCGCGCAACGAGTCGCCGGCCAACACGGCGCGCGTCTCCGCGCCGTCCAGCACGTCCTGCCACAGGCGGCGGCGCGCATCGCGTCCATGCACGCGGCGACGCACGAGATCGCGTTGTTTGCTGCACCAGTCGGCGAGCTTGGCGTAGGCGGGCGGAATGGCGGCTTCGACGCGCGCACGCAGATCGCGCGCCAGCGCCGGCGCGGTGCCGCCCGACCCGATCGCAACCGTCACCGCGCCGCGCGTGACGATCGCGGGCATCGTCCAGTCGCAAAGATCGGGACGATCGACAACATTGACCAACGCACCGGCGGCGCGCGCTGGAGCGAGATAGCGCTCGGGCTGTTCGCAAGCGAGCACGACGAGACGGAAGCCCGCGAAGTCTCGCGTGTCGGCATGTTGTGTCACGTCGAGACCGGCACTACGCAACAGCGCGACTTTCGCCGTGGCGTCTGGGCCGTCACCGACGACCAGCGCGGTTGCGGTGCGCAGAAAGATCGGAAATTCAGGCAGCGCGTTCATAGGTTCCCTCGCGCAGCAACGCTTCGAGTTCGGGGATGCAAGAGCCGCAGTTTGTGCCGGCGCCAAGCGCGGCGCCGATTTCGGCGGCGCTGACCAGTCCTTGTGACGTGATCGCGTCGAGGATCGTGTTGAGCCCGACCGAGAAGCAGGCGCAGACGGTGCGGCCCTGGCTGGCGACGGCGGTGCGGCCCGCCAACAACGCAAAACGCGTCTCGGCATCGAGCGGCGCGTCGAGCAAATGCGCCAGCACGTCGCGCGACGGCAGGTTGCCGCTCTGCGTTACGAACAAACAGGAATCGAGCTTGCCGTCGACCAGCGACGCAGCCCGCACCGTATCGCGCGACGTGTAGTCGATCCGCTCACCGTCTCCGAGCAACGTATCGATCGCGGGCATCGCATCCCAGCCTGCAAGCAGAAAGGCTTCGCCCGACTCCAGCGCAACGCGCGTCCAATAAAATCCGTCGCCCGGCAGCACGTCGGTCGCGCGTCGCAACAGCAAGGCACGCCACGCAATTGCGACGGGTGCGACGCGCACGGCAGTCGCTTTCAATTCGGGCTGGCCCGACACGGGATCGGTCGCCCCCGGCACCAGCGCGTCGATCGCGCCGCCGCTGGTGAACCAGCGCGTCCAATGCATCGGCACGAAGGCGTCGCCCGGACGTTGCCCGGCCTCTTCGCGCACGCGCAGCACGGTCGCACCCAGCGCGCTTTCGATCCGCACCAGCCCGTCCGGCGTCAGCCCGTAGCGCGCAACGTCGTCGGGATGCAGCGCCACGAACGGTTCGTCGGTGTGATTCATCAGACGCGCCACGCGCCCGGTGCGCGTCATCGTGTGCCACTGGTCGCGCAGGCGACCGGTATTGAGCGTCAATGGAAAGTCGGCGCTGGTGACCGACACGGGCGCGCGCCACGGCGTCGGAACGATGCGCGCCTTGCGATCGGGCGTGTAGAAGCCGCCGTCGGCGAAGAAACGTTGGCGCGTTTTGCCGTCGCGCGTGACCGGCCACTGCACCGGTTCCAGCGCGTCGTACGCCTCGTCGCTGAGAGAGGCGAGGCCGCCAATGTCGAAGGCGCGACGCCCGTCATTCTCGAACGACGACAGCGCCGCATGTTCGCGAAAGATCGCGGCCGGGTTTTTCCAGCCGAACGCGAAACTGCCGAACAGGCGCTGGCCGACCTGCGCCAACTGCCACCAATCTGGCCTCGCATCGCCGTCGGGCGCGCGCAGCGCGCGCTGGCGCGAAATGCGCCGTTCGCTGTTGGTGACGGTGCCGTCTTTCTCGCCCCAGCCGGCGGCGGGCAACAGAACATGCGCCAGTTTGGCCGTGTCGGACCGGTCGGTGACGTCGGAAACGACGACGAACGGACAGGCATCCAGCGCGGCACGCACGCGATCGGCGCGCGGCATGCTGGCCAACGGATTGGTGCCGAGAATCCAGATCGCGCGAATGCGCCCGTCCAGCACCGCGTCGAACATGTCGACCGCTTTCAGGCCGGGCTTGGTCGCCAGATTGGGTGCGCTCCAGAAACGGCGCAGCCGGTCGAGATCCGACGGTTCGAAATGCAGATGCGCGGCCAGTTGGTTGGCCAGCCCCCCGACCTCGCGCCCGCCCATCGCATTGGGCTGTCCGGTCAGCGAGAAGGGGCCGCTGCCCGGTTTACCGATCCGTCCGGTCGCGAGATGGCAATTCAAAATCGCCGACACTTTGTCGGTGCCGGCCGAAGACTGGTTCACGCCCTGGCTGTAGAGCGTCAACACGCGGTTGGTTTGCACGAACAGATCGTGAAAGGCGTCAATGTCGGCGGGCTGCAACTGCGTCGCTGCAACCACGTCGATCGCGCGCGCCGCATTCAGCGCGTGTTCCAACCCGTCTGTGTGTGCCTCGACATAGGCGCGGTCGATTGCACCAGCATTGTCCAAGGCCACCAGCAGCGACGCGAACAAGGCGACGTCGCCGCCAGGTGCGATGGCGAGATGCAGGTCGGCGATCTCGCAGGTCGCGGTGCGACGCGGATCGATCACGACGATCTTGGTGCTGCGCGCCTGCTTTGCCGCGACCAGACGCTGGAACAGAACCGGATGACACCAGGCCGTGTTCGACCCGACCAGCACGACCAGATCGGCTTCGTCAATATCATCGTAACAGGCGGGCACGACGTCTTCGCCGAAGGCGCGCACGTGCCCGGCCACCGACGAGGCCATGCACAGGCGCGAATTGGTGTCGATGTTGGACGTGCCGACAAAGCCCTTCATCAGCTTGTTGGCGACGTAATAATCCTCGGTCAGGAACTGACCCGACACGTACAGCGCGACCGAGTCAGGGCCGTGCGTTTCGATCGCTTCGCCGAAGCGCTGCGCCACCAGATCCAGCGCCTCGTGCCACAGCACGTCGGATCCATGAATGCGCGGCACGCCGACACGGCCGTCGAGGTTGAGCGTCTCTCCCAGTGCGGCACCCTTCGAACAAAGCCGGCCGCGATTGGCCGGATGATCGGGGTCGCCGTCGATTTTCCCTTCCTGCAAGCGAACGCCGCAGCCGACGCCGCAATAGGGGCAGGTGGTCCGTGTCACAGCGTCAGCTGCAGAAAAATACGCTCGCCTTCGAGCCGCACCGGCACGGTGGTGGCGCAGCCTTCATCTTCGCTGGCGCCGGTCTCGAGGCTGATCACCAGCGTGTGCAGCGGACAAGTCACCGACTTGCCGTGCACGATGCCTTGGCTCAGCGGACCGTTCTTGTGCGGACAGCGATCTTCCAGGGCGAAGATTTCATCCTCGCCGGTGCGGAACACCGCGATGGCGCCGGATTGTGTCGTGACGCGCCGCGCGCCGCGTTTGGGAATGTCGGCGACACAGCCGATTTCGGTCCAGTCGCTCATTCTGCCGCTTCCGCCAGGCTCTCGACGACATGCAGCGGGGCGAAATCCGCATCCGGCGTCTCGACCTGGGCCGCCCACGGATCGTGCTGCAGGATGCGCTGGCTTTCGAGGAACCGTTCGTAGAGCTCTTTGCGGCCGGCAGCGTCGGCGACGATGCGCTGTTTGACATAGTCGATGCCGACACGCTCGATCCAGGGCGCGGTGCGATCGAGATAGCGCGCTTCTTCGCGATAGAGCTGCAGGAAGGCGCCGGTATATTCGAGCACTTCCTCCGACGTCGTGACTTTGCACAGCAAGTCGGTGACGCGGACTTTGATGCCGCCATTGCCGCCGACATGCAGCTCCCAGCCGCTATCGACCGCAACGACGCCGAGATCCTTGATCGTTGCTTCGGCGCAATTGCGCGGGCAACCCGACACGGCAAGCTTCACCTTGTGCGGATGCCACGAACCCCAGGTCATGCGTTCGAGTTCGATTCCCATCGTGGTCGAATCCTGCGTGCCGAACCGGCACCAGGTTGAACCGACGCAGGTCTTCACCGTGCGCAGCGCTTTGCCATAGGCATGGCCCGACACCAGCCCGGCTGCATTCAGATCACGCCACACCGAGGTGAGCTGTTCTTTCGGCACGCCAAGCAAATCGATGCGCTGGCCGCCGGTGATCTTCACTTCGGGAATCGCGTATTTGTCGACCACGTCGGCGATCGCGCGCAGCTCAGCCGCGTTGGTGACGCCGCCCCAGATCCGCGGAATGACCGAGTAGGTGCCGTCCTTCTGGATGTTGGCGTGATCGCGTTCGTTGACGAAGCGCGATTGCGGATCGTCGGCATAGTCTTTCGGCCAGGCGCACAGCAGATAGAAATTCAACGCCGGGCGGCAGCTGGCGCAGCCGTCCTGGGTACGCCAACCCATGGTGCGCATCACATCGGCCATGTTGGTCAGATGCTCAGCGGCGATGCGGCGGCGCACCTCTTCATGCGGATGATCGGTGCAGGGGCACATCGGCTTGACGCCGGTCTGTTTCTGAAACGCGTCGCCAACCGTTGCGACCAGGATCGCTTCGACCTGTTCCGTGCAGGATCCACACGAAGCCGACGCCTTGGTGCGTTTGCGCACGCCGTCAATGTCGGTCAGCCCGTGCTTGGCGATGGCGCTGCAGATCGCGCCTTTCGACACGCCGTTGCAGCCGCAGATTTCCGCGTCGTCGGGCAGGGCAGTGGCCGGTTGCTTGACCTCGCCTGCAAAGGCTTCGCCGAACACCAGCGCGTCGCGGAAGGCGCTGCAGTCGCTGCCGTCGCGCAGCAGGCGCTGGTACCAGCCGCCGTCGCGCGCGTCGCCATACAGAACCGCGCCGATGACTTTGTCGTCGCGCAGCACGATGCGGCGATAGACGCCGCGGCCGGGATCGCGAAAGACCAAGTCTTCGGTGCCGTCGCCGCCGCTGAAATCGCCCAGCGACAACATTTCGATGCCGGTGACTTTGAGCCGCGTCGCCGACGCGACCGGCGCGAAACATTTCTCCTTGTCAGCGCCGGTGATGCGATCGGCACAGACCTTGGCCATGTCCCAGATCGGCGCGACCAGCCCATACGTCACGCCGCGATGTTCGACGCATTCGCCGACGGCGAAGATGCCGGGATCCGACGTGGTGCAACCATCGTCGATCAACACGCCCCGCTTGACCTCAAGCCCGCTGTCTTTGGCCAGGCTCGCATTGGGCCGGATGCCGACCGCCATCACGACAAGGTCGGCGGGCAGATGCGTGCCGTCTTTGAGCTGCACGCCGGTGACATGCGCGTCGCCGGTCAGCGCAACCGTTTCGGCCTGGGTCAGAATCTTGATGCCACGCCGCTGCAGGTCGGCGGCAAGCAGCGCTGCCGCGTCGCCGTCGAGCTGCCGTTCCATCAGGCTCGGCATCAGATGCAGCACGGTGATGTCCATGCCGTTCAGCGCCAGGCCGTTGGCTGCTTCCAATCCCAGCAGACCGCCGCCGATCACGATCGCTTTGCCGCCTTTGCGCGCCGCGTCGAGCATCGTGTCAACGTCGGCCTTGTCGCGGAAGGTGCAGACGCCGGGCAGGTTCACGCCCGGGACCGGCGGCACAAACGGATTCGATCCCGTCGCCAACAACAGACGATCCCAGCCGCGCAACGTGCCGTGCGCGCCGGTGACAGTGCGCGCATCGCGATCGATCGCGACCACCGCTTCGCTGGTGATCAGCTCGATCTTGCGCTCTTCGTACCAGGCGCGATCCTGCAGCGTGATGTCGGCGAAGCTCTTTTCGCCCGCCAGCAGCGGCGACAGCATGATGCGGTCGTAATTGCCGTGCGGCTCGGCGCCGAACACGGTGATGTCGAACCGGTCGGGGGCACGCGTCAGGATCTCTTCGATCGTGCGCATGCCGGCCATGCCGTTGCCGACGAGAACGAGACGTTCCTTCCCCATGACTAGGCCGCCTTCTCTGCTGGAGGGCGTTGCCGTTCGTACAGAAACCGCAGCACGTCGCGACGCGCTGCGACGTAGCGCGCGTCGTCGGCCAAGGTCAGACGATCGCGCGGGCGTGGCAGGTCGACGTCCAGCACTTGCCCGATCGTCGCTTCCGGCCCGTTGGTCAGCATCACGATCCGATCCGACAGCAGCACCGCCTCGTCGACGTCGTGCGTGATCATCAGCACCGTGTTGCCAAGCCGGCGGTGGATCGCCATCACCTCGTCCTGCAGATTGGCGCGCGTCAGCGCATCGAGCGCGCCGAACGGTTCGTCGAGCAGCAACAGCTTGGGTTCCATCGCCAGCGCGCGGGCGATGCCGACGCGCTGTTTCATGCCGCCCGAGATTTCCCCCGGCCGCTTGTCGAGCGCGTGCGTCATATGCACCAGCTCGAGATTCTCGATCACCCATTCGTGGCGTTGCTGTTTGGTCTTCTTGCCTTTGAAGACTTTGTCGACCGCCAGCTTGACGTTCTCGTAGACGGTCAGCCACGGCAGCAGCGAATGGTTCTGGAATACGACCGCGCGGTCGGGACCGGGATCTTCGCAACTGACGCCGTCGAGAATGACGGTGCCGTCGGTCGCGTGCAGCAGGCCGGCGACGATGTTGAGCAAAGTCGACTTGCCGCAACCGGAATGGCCGATCAGCGAAACGAATTCGCCTTTCTCGACGCCAAGCCACAGGTCGCTCAACACCGGTACCTGCTTGCCGAACTGCATCGAGACGCCTTCGATCGACAGGTAGTGCTGTGTCATCACGCAGTTCCTTTCGATACGAAACGGCCTGCCAGCGCGATCAATCGATCGAGGCAGACACCGACTAGGCCGACATAGATGAGCGCAAGAATGATCTCGCTGATCAGCGAGCTGTTCCACGCGTCCCAGATGAAGAAGCCGATGCCGACACCGCCGATCAGCATCTCGGCCGCGATGATCGCGAGCCAGGACAGGCCGACGCCGATGCGCAGGCCGGTGAAGATGAACGGCACCGTCGCGGGCAGCAGGATTTTGGTGAACATCTCGAAGTGCGAGAGGCCCAACACCCGCGCGACGTTGCGGTAATCCTGCGGCAGCGCGCGCACGCCGACGGCGGTGTTGATGATGATCGGCCAGATCGCGGTGATGAAGATCACGAAGATCGCCGACGGATCGGTCTGCTTGAACGCAGCCAAGGACAGCGGCAGCCAGGCCAGCGGCGGCACAGTGCGCAGCACCTGGAAGATCGGATCCAGGCCGCGCATCGCCAGTTTGGATTGTCCGACCAGCACGCCCAGCCCGACGCCCGCGATTGCAGCGAGCGAGAAGCCCAATGCGACGCGGCGCAGGCTGGCGATGATGTGCCAGAACAGGCCTTTGTCGACGCCGCCGCGATCGAAGAACGGATCGCGGATCAGCGGCCACGTGTCTTTGAACACTTTGGTCGGCGGCGGCAGCGCCGAACCGGTGCCGCCGCAGGCGAGCTGCCAGATGCCGAGGATCAGCAACACCATCACCAGCGGCGGCAGAACTTGCGCTGCCGCACGCTTGGTGAAGGCGAGCAGCGGCGCTGCGTTGAACGACGGCAAGGCGAAGGGCGCAGGCTTGTCGAAAGCGACGGCGCGATAGCGGGCACGCGGATCCATCTGCTCAGACCCGCGCAATCGCCAACGACTTCAGATACGCATCCGGATTTTCCGGATCGAACACTTTGCCATCGAAGAAGGTTTCTTTGCCGCGCGACGTGCTGGTCGGGATTTCGGCATCGGGCACGCCCGCAAGTTTGGCGCCGGCCTTCCAGATGTCTTCGCGGTTGACCTCTTTGATTAGCGCTTTCGGCGTCACGCCGGCCGGCAACATGCCCCAGCGTTGATGTTCGGTGAGGAACCACAGATCGTGGCTCTGGAACGGATAGGACGCCTGGTCGCGCCAGAACTTCATTACATGCGGGCTGTTTTCGACGACGCGCCCGTCGCCATACTCGAACTTACCCTTGGCGCGTTCGACGATGTCTTCGACCGGAACTTTGAACCATTCGCGGCCGCCGACGATCGCGCACATCTCGGCTTTGTTTTCCTGCTTGTCGCACCAGCGCTGCGCTTCGATCACCGCTGCGGCGATCGCTTTGGCTGCTTTGGGATTCTTCTCGACGAACTCGGTGCGCATGCCGAGCGACTTTTCCGGGTGGTTGCCCCACAACTCGCCCGTCGTCATGGCGGTAAAGCCGATCTTCTGGTTGACGAGCTGCGCGTTCCACGGCTCGCCGACGCAGAACGCGTCCATTGCGCCGACTTTCATGTTCGCCACCATCTGGGCCGGCGGCACGACGATCAGCGAGACGTCCTTGTCGGGATCGATGCCTCCCGCTGCGAGCCAGTAGCGGATCCACAAATCATGCGTGCCGCCGGGGAAGGTCATTGCGACCTTGGCTTCTTTGCCGTCGGCTTTGGCTTTCGCGAACACGACTTTCAGCGCCGAAGAATCGACGGTGGGTTTCAGCGCCTTGTGCGCTTCGGCGACGCTGATGCACTGCCCGTCGACATTGAGACGGGCCAGGATCGACATCGGCGTCTTCTGGCCGTTCTTGCCGACTTTGCCGGTCGACAGAAGATAGGGCAGCGGCGTCAGGATGTGCGCGCCGTCGATGCCGCCGCCGGCGCTGCCAAGTTCGAGATTGTCGCGCGTCGTTCCCCACGACGCTTCTTTCTTCACCTCGACGTCGGGCATGCCATATTTGGCGAAGAAGCCTTTCTCCTTGGCGACGATCAGCGGCGACGCGTCGGTCAGCGCGATAAAGCCGAACACGGCCTTGGTGACTTCGGGCGCGTCGCCCGCAGCGGCCCACGCACCGGCGGGCAACAGCGCGCGCGCAGCCGTCAGTGTTGCAGCGGTACGCAGCACGGCACGACGTGTCGGGTTCTTGAAATCATCCTGCATCGCGTGCTCCTGCGTTCGACGTGAAGGGGACCGACGGCGCCACGAGTTCGCCGTCGGTGGGGGGAAGAATCGGCCCGGCATCGCCAAGCGAAATTGCGAGGTCGGCTGCGGCGCTGCGCACGATTTGCGGCCGGTACAGCGCGCGCGCCGCGTCTTCGGTTGCGTGGTCGAGCGGCAACCAGCCGCCGCCCGCGAGCGCGCGCGAAAACCAGGCAGCGTGGTCGGGATCGGGGATCGTCGCACCGTCGGCGAAGAAGCAGATCGCATCGCTGTTGCCCTGCGCAGCACCGGGCAACGAGGTGCGGATCGCATCGGCAGGCAGATCGAACCAGCGCGGCTGCGCCAGTAAATTGGCCAGCTCGTCGGCATTGCCGGCGTCGTCGCACCACAGCGCCGCGCGCAACGTCGCGCGCACCAGCGCGGCCAGCCGCATCGGATCGCGATCGCTCAGCGAAGCCGACACGGCGAGAAGTTTTTCGGGATGGTTCGGCCAGACTTCCGAGCTGCGCATACAGGTCGTGCCGGCGCCCGCACGCGCCGCCATCTCGCTCCAGGGCTGGCCGGCGGCGAACGCGTCGATGCGGCGGTCGGCCAGCGCCTCGACCATGCGCGCGGGCGGCAACACGTCCCACGCAATCTGTTTGTCGGGATCGATCCCGCGACGCTTCAAATAGAGACGGGTCAGAAGATGGTGCGTCGAGAAGGCATGCACGATGCCGATGCGCGGTCGCGCACCGCGCGCAACCGCGCCGTCGAGATCAAAGCCGGTTGCCTGGGTCAGCGTCACGCCGTTGCGCGACAAGGTCATCGGCACGGCCAGGTCGGCGGTGACGCCGCGCGCACCCAGCGCCATCGCGATCGCAAGCGGCGCCAGCAGCACCGCGCCGTCGAGCGCACCCCAGGTGAGTTTGTCGGCGATGTTGGACCAGGACGGCTCGATCGACAGCGCGACGGTCAGGCCTTCATCGGCGAACAGACCGCGTTCGGCCGCGACGATCAGCGGAGCTGCGTCGGTCAAACGAAGCAGGCCGAGCCGCATCGGCTCGCCGCGTGCCAGAATCGTAAGCGTCGGTCGCGCCATGCGCGTCCAGCCCGACGAACCCCGTTGTCCGCCTTAAAACCGCCGACGAATGCGCGGACGCCGTTGCCCGTGCATTTGCGAACACTTCAATCCGTGTGCCAGGGCGGGATCGTTGGCAGACAAGGGCTTTTGGAATCGCCGGAGTCATGCTGCGGCGCAAAATTTGGGCATGCGCCTCGGCGCGTGCCCAGAAATTGGCTTTAGGCCTCGTCGCCCGCCAGCACCGCGGCGGCGATATCGGCGATGCGTTTGCCGCGGTCCATTGCGCGTCGTCGCAGCCACCGATGCGCGTCGGGTTCGGACCAGCCGCGGCTTCGAATCAACATAGCTTTGGCCCGATCGATCGCGGCGCGTTCGGTTTGATCGGCACGATGGCGGCGATAAAGAGCGACCGCCGCGGCGACGATCGGTTTGACCGCGGGCAGTGACGCGCCGACGACGTTGTAGCTCGAGATTCCCGCGTCGATCGCCGCTTCCATGAAGCCGGGATCGTCGTGATCGACGAACAACACGATCGGCGCTTCGACGCGCCGCAACCCGTCCAACGCGTCGCGATCGGGCAAGGCCATGTCGATCAGAACGACGTCGGGATGAAGCCGCGCAACCGCGTCGCGCAACGACGCGCCCGGCGCGAGCCGGACCAACTCAACCCCCGGCAAATCGCGTTCGATCGCAGCGGCGCGATCGGGATCGGAATCGGCAAGCAGGACCTTCACGGCCCCGCAGGTTCGCAAGACGGGTGCCAGAAGCACCCGCCTTGTCGTTGGTCTTATGCGGCGCGGATCTGTTCGAGGAAGCGATAGACCTCGGACTTCAGCGTTTCGCCCTGGGCGCTCAGCGCTTCCGAGGCGCTCTTCACCTGCGCCGCAGCGACGCCGGTGTCGTTGGCGGCCTGGTTGACGCCGGCGATGTTGGCCGAGACCGCTTCGGTGCCGTGCGCTGCTTCGACCGTGCTGCGCGAGATTTCCTGGGTCGCGGCCGCCTGTTCTTCGACCGCCGCGGCGATCGCGGTGGTGATCGAGCTGACTTCGCCGATCGTGCCGCCGATGCTGCGGATCGCCTGCACCGCTTCTTCGGTTGCGTGCTGAATGGTGCTGATCTGTCCGGAAATGTCTTCGGTCGCTTTGCCGGTCTGGGTCGCCAGCGCTTTCACTTCCGATGCGACGACCGCAAAACCCTTGCCCGCTTCGCCGGCGCGCGCCGCTTCGATCGTGGCGTTCAGCGCCAGCAAGTTGGTCTGGGCCGCGATGTTTTGAATCAACGTCACGACTTCGCCGATCTTCTGGGCTGCTTCGGCAAGACCTTGCACCGTATGGTTGGTGCGTCCCGCTTCGTCGACCGCCTTCTGCGCCACCGTCGCCGATTGCGACACTTGCCGCGTGATCTCGTTGACCGTCGCAGTCAGCTCTTCCGCCGATGCGGCAACTGTCTGCACGTTCATCGACGCTTCTTCGGATGCGTGACTGACAGCGGCAGCCTGGCGGCTGGTTTCTTCGGCCGTTGCGCTCATGCCGCTCGACGTGACGTGCAGGTCGGCGGCGGCACGCATCAGCGCATCGAGCAGCCCTTGCACCGACCGTTCGAAGGTCTGAATGAACCCGTCGATCGCCGCGGCGCGGAATTCTTTGCGCTGCTGTTCTTCTTTCTGTTCGTGTTCGAGGCGGCGTGCGGTCCGCGCGTTGTCGCGGAAGACTTCGAGCGAGCGCGACAAGGTGCCGATCGCGTCGTGGCGTTCGGTGCCGGTGATTTCGATGTCGAGGTCGCCTTTGGCCAGCCGGTCCATGCGGCCGGAAATTCCGTCCAACGTGGCAACGATGCCGCGAATGACCAGGAATGCGAGAGCCGCCACCACCACCGCGATCGAGGCGATCGCCACCATGATGATGCTCGAGGTGCGTGCCATGCTGGCTTCGCTTTCGCGCTGCGCGGCGCCCGCGAACTCACGCACCTGCGTGTTCATTGATTCCAGCAGCGGCTCGGCTTCGGCATAAATCTTCGACAGGCTGGCGATCGCATCGCCCTCTGACAGAACACCCTTCGACGCTTCGACAAAGTCGCGCTGATAGTTGGCCAGTCGCTCGCCGATGGCGGCCTTGCGGTCGTCCGGCATTTTGGCGCTGGCGATCAGTTGTTGGAATTCGCCAGCGGTCTTGGTGAAGGACGCGACGTATTTGGCATCCTTGCGCGCCAGGAAGTCTTTTTCATGCCGGCGCATCATCAACATCGACGCCATGAAATGCGCGTCGGACTCGTTGGCGATCGAAGTTTCGATCTCGTGCACGGCTTTGCGCAGCGTGCCCTGCAGCCCGCTATTTTCGTCCAGGCCGACGGTCCGCACGTTTTTCACGACGGCGTTGAATTGCTCGACATACCGGTTCACCTCGGTGACCGCCTTGTCGAGCGTCGCTTGCTGCGCGGCCGGCAGCATGGTGCGCAGCTTGACCAAGGCGCTCAGCGCGTTGGCGCGCTCTTTCTCATGCTTGGTGACGTATTCCTCGCGGCGGCGCAGCAGGAAATCTTTCTCAGCGCGGCGCGTATCCAGAAGATCGATCTGCGCCCCGGTCAACGTTTCCAGGCTGAGGGTTGCGCGTTCCAACCGCTTTCGTGCCGCGTCCTGCTGGGCGTTGCCGACCAGATAGACGGCGCCGATGGCGACGAGGCCAAAGACACCGATGACGCCGATTAGCGCGATCTGCTTGGTCAACGCCAAGCGGTTGAGCAGGTTGTTCATCACAAATCATCCGAAACAGAAGTGTCTGGTTCGACGATGAGGTGCCTTCAATTGTTTATGAATTCGGAAGGCGCAAATATACTGACGGATATCCGGACAAATTCTGCGCGCCATTTGTGCTTGCTACGGAAGCAAGCCACCTACACCCATGCGCGCAATGACCATGCGGTCGAGCGGCAAACCAGCAGCAAGCCGGCGTAAAACAAGGTCAATTCCGTTCAGTGCCGGGGAGCGTGCACAGCCAGGCATACCGACGATTGGTATCGTGCCGTAGCGCGCAAGCAGTAGTAAATTTCCCGGATCGACCGGCATTCCGTAACGTTCGATCACGCCGCCGACAGATTCGATCGCAGCCGGGATCACGTCGCGGCGATCGACGATGGCAGAGGCGCCAACCAGCAGGATCAAATCGACGTCGGCTGTTACAATCGCTTCCGCGATCGATTTTATTTCGTGCGTACAACGCGTCTCGCCCACAAGTGAGGAACCAAGCGCCTTCAGGCGCAGCTCGGTCACCTCACGCGTCTTGTCCAAGACGCTTTGTTTGGTGGCGTTCGATTCAGTTTGCACCAGCAGTGCGCGCAACGGGTGCAGTTTCCGCAGTTCGATGGCGCCGGTTGGCAGCTGGTCGAGCAGTGTGCTCTGCAGCGCAAACGGGATGATCTTGATCGTGGCGACGACCTCGCCCGCGGCCACCGGCACGTCGGGCGGCAAGGTCGCGACGGTGATCGCTTCGTCGATGAAATTGACCCGGTCGATCGCGGCCCGGTCAATCACCAGCAAGCCGTTGTCCGTCGCGACCAGATCGGCGCGGCCGGTGGTTGCGGCGGACACGTCGAGACCAGGCCCAGCAATCGCCGTGGCGACGCGCGACGCAGCCTCGTTCTCGTCGATCTCGTCCGGCTCGATCATCGCAGCCGCGACTTGGGTTCGGCCGGAGATGCGCAACGAATCGATCGCATCGCGATCGAGCACCGCGCCTTTCTTCAAAACGCGATCGGCCAGACGAACCGTATGCGCAAGCCGTGCACCCAGCGCGGCGTCAAGTTCGATGTCGCCGAATTTCATGCGCGCGCATCGCGCACGATCTCGGCCAGAATCGACACGGCGATTTCCCCCGGCGTCATGGCGCCGATGGCAAGACCGATCGGTGCACGAATGCGCGCGAGATCGTCGTCGCTGATCCCCGCTGCTTTGAGTCGCTCGACCCGTTTAGCATGGGTGCGTTTCGATCCCAGCGCGCCGACATAAAAGGCGGGTGAGGCCAATGCTGCATTCAGCGCCGGGTCGTCGAATTTTGGATCGTGCGTCAGCACCACGATAGCGGTCGTCGCATCGGGTTTGAGATCGGCGAGTGCCGCGTCGGGCCAGCGTGTGTCGAGTGCGATCGTCGGGAACCGCGCCGGATCGGCGAAGGCGGTGCGCGCATCGATCACGGTCGGCGCAAAGCCCGCCTGCGCCGCCATCGGCGCCAGCGCCTGCGCGACATGCACGGCGCCGACGATCAACAAACGCTGCGGCGGCGCCAAGGTCAGCGCGAATTGCAGTTCGTCATCGGCGAGCGCGCTGGGGCTGCGTGTGTGGGTCGGGGTCCAGGTCAGATCGCCGTCTGCGAGCTGCATGTTGACGCGCGCGATGAGTCCTTCGCGCCGCGCTTCTTGCGCTTGGCGCAGCATCTCGCGGCGCTGCGCGGTCAGCGGCAAGACGTGAATGCGCACCTCGCCGCCGCATGCCAGCCCGACTGCCCATGCATCTTCGTCGGCAACGCCGAATTTCAGATCGCGCGTATGACCGTCCTCGATTGCGCCGCGCGCTGCTTCGATCGTGGCGCCTTCGACGCAACCGCCCGACACCGATCCGACGAACGCGCCGTCGCCGCGTACGGCGAGCAGGCTGCCGACCGGACGCGGGCTGGACCCCCAGGTGCGAATGACGGTTGCGATTGCAGCGCCGTCGCCTTCTTCCGACCAGGCGAGCGCGGCTTCGAGCGGATCTTCAGGTGCCATTGGGTTTCCGCGGCAGTTTGGCCAAAGCGCCTGCGTGCCGCCCGTTGATGTCGGTGTTGATCTCGTCATAGAGCGCCAGGACCGTGCGCCCCAGATCAGTCAATTGGGCGCCGCCGCCCTTGCGACCACCCGTTTCGGTTTCGACCAGCTTGTCCGTGAATAGCCGGTTCAGCTCGTCGATCAGTGACCAGGCACGGGCATAGGACATGCGCAACGCCTTGGCGGCTTGCGCGATCGACCCGACGCCTTCGATGCCACGCAGCAACGCGATCTTGCCCGGACCAATCGCAGCTTTCTCATCGAGCACCAGACGGATGGAGACACGCGGCATGTTTTTAACGCCCGAACTGCTGGCGATAGGCCAATGATAGGGATGTTCTATCGCGTAACGAGCCCATCCCCTTGATTCAAGTCCGTTTTGGGCCAGACATCGGCGTGAAATAGGACAAAGAAGATGCCGTTGCCCAGATACGAGGCGTGGTCGTCGGCGCGTGGCGCCGAAGTGATTGCCGCACATGCGCACATGGAAGGCGCGACGCTCCCGATCCTGCATGCGCTGCAAGAGGAGTTCGGCTACGTGCCCGTCGAAGCCGAGCCGATGATCGCGCATGCGTTGAACCTTTCGCGCGCCGAAGTGCACGGCGTGGTGAGCTTCTATCATGACTTCCGTCGCGCGCCGGCCGGACGCCACGTGTTGAAACTGTGCCGTGCCGAAGCGTGCCAATCGGTCGGCGCCGACGCGCTGCACGAACATGCGTGCAAGAAGCTCGGCGTCGCCCCTCTTGGCACGATGGGGGGTGAAACCACCGCCGACGGTGCCGTGACGGTCGAACAGGTCTTCTGTCTCGGCCTGTGCGCCAGTGGCCCGTCGGCGATGCTCGACGGCAAGCCGATCGGACGATTGAACCGGGCGCGTCTCGACACGCTGCTCGATCGCGCGCGGGCCCGCTGATGTTGCGCGTGTTCATTCCCTGCGACGCGGCTGCAATTGCGGTCGGTGCCGACGAGGTGACGGCGTCGCTGCGCCGTGCCGCGGCCGCGCGCAATGTCGACGTCGAGATCGTACGCACCGGTTCGCGCGGCTTGTTCTGGCTTGAGCCGATGGTCGAGTTTCAAACCATCCACGGTCGCATCGCCTATGGGCCGGTGACGGCCGACGATGTCGAAACCGTGCTGGATGCCGGTCTTGCCGGCGGCGGCGAACATGCGTTGCGCCTGGGTGCGCCCGAAGCGATTCCATTCCTGGCGCGGCAGACGCGCCTGACCTTTGCGCGCTGCGGCGTCGTCGATCCACGTTCGCTCGTCGACTATCAAACGCACGGCGGGTATCGCGGTCTCGAACGCGCCGCGTCGATGACGCCAGATGCGATCGTCGAGATGGTGACGGGGTCGGGCTTGCGCGGTCGCGGCGGCGCCGGTTTTCCGACCGGCATCAAATGGAAAACGGTTCTGCAAGCGGCCGGCGCGCGCAAATACATCGTCTGCAACGCCGACGAAGGTGACTCAGGCACATTCGCCGATCGCATGATCATGGAAGGCGATCCGTTCGTGCTGATCGAAGGCATGACGATCGCGGGCATCGCGACCGGTGCCACCAAAGGCTACATCTATATCCGCTCGGAATATCCGCACGCGGTTGCGACGATGCAGGAAGCGGTCGAAGCGGCGCGTCGCGCCGGCTATCTCGGCGCGCGCGTGCACGGCACCGAACACGCCTTCGACATCGAGATTCGCGTCGGCGCTGGCGCCTATGTCTGCGGCGAAGAAACCGCGCTGCTCGACAGTCTCGAAGGCAAGCGCGGCCAGGTGCGCGCCAAGCCGCCGCTGCCGGCGCATAAAGGCCTGTTCGGTTGCCCGACCGTGATCAACAACGTGATCTCGCTCGCCAGCGTGCCGGTCATTCTGGCCGAAGGTGCCGAGGCCTATCGTGATTTCGGCATGGGCCGTTCGCGCGGCACGATGCCAATTCAGCTCGCGGGCAACGTCAAACATGGCGGCCTGTTCGAAGCCGCGTTCGGCATCACCCTGGGCGAGCTGGTCGACGAGATCGGCGGCGGCACCTTGTCGGGCCGTCCGGTGCGCGCGGTGCAAGTCGGCGGTCCGCTGGGTGCGTATTTCCCGCGCTCGCTGTTCGACACGCCGTTCGACTACGAAGCCTTTGCGGCGCGCGACGGGTTGATCGGGCATGGCGGCATCGTCGTGTTCGACGACACGGTCGATATGGGCGCGCAGGCGCGCTTCGCGATGGAATTCTGCGCCATCGAATCCTGCGGCAAGTGCACGCCCTGCCGCATCGGCTCGACGCGCGGCGCCGAAACGATCGACAAGATCCGCCGCGGCGAGAATGTCGGTGCCAATCTCGCGATCGTCGAAGATCTCTGCAACACGATGAAGTTCGGTTCGCTCTGCGCGCTGGGCGGCTTCACGCCGTATCCGGTGATGAGCGCGATCCGTCATTTCCCCGAAGATTTTGGTTATGAACAGAGGTCGGGCCAGCAGCTCGACGCAGCCGAGTAAAGTCATGTCGCTGATCCACGAAACCGACTTCGGCACGCCCGCTTCCAAAAGCGAAACGCAGGTGACGCTGACGATCGACGGCGTGTCCGTCACCGTGCCCGAAGGCACGTCGATCATGCGCGCGGCGATGGATGCGGGCATCCAGGTGCCGAAACTGTGCGCCACCGACACGCTCGACGCATTCGGCTCGTGCCGCCTGTGCCTGATCGAAATCGACGGTCGCGCCGGCACGCCCGCGTCCTGCACGACGCCGGTTGCGGCCGGTATCGCGGTGTCGACCCAGACCGAACGGTTGAAGAAGCTGCGTCGCGGCGTGATGGAGCTCTATATCTCCGATCATCCGCTCGACTGTTTGACCTGTGCTGCCAACGGCGATTGCGAGCTGCAGGATATGGCGGGCGCGGTCGGCCTGCGCGACGTGCGCTATGGCTATGCGGGCGAAAACCATCTCGGCAAAGAGAAAGACGAGTCGAACCCGTATTTCACCTTCGACCCGTCGAAATGCATCGTCTGCTCGCGCTGCGTGCGCGCCTGCGAAGAGACGCAGGGCACGTTCGCGCTGACGATCGACGGCCGCGGCTTCGACTCCAAAGTCTCGCCCGGCATGATGGAAAGCTTCCTCGGTTCGGAATGCGTGTCGTGCGGTGCCTGCGTGCAGGCATGCCCGACTGCGACTCTGTCCGAGAAGTCGCTGATCGACATCGGCCAGCCCGAACATTCGGTGGTGACGACCTGCGCCTATTGCGGCGTCGGCTGCAGCTTCAAAGCCGAGATGCGCGGCACCGAGCTGGTGCGCATGGTTCCGTACAAAGACGGCAAGGCCAATCGCGGTCACTCCTGCGTCAAAGGCCGTTTCGCCTGGGGCTATGCCACGCATCGCGAACGCATCCTCGAGCCGATGATTCGCGAACGGATCAGCGATCCGTGGCGCAAAGTCTCGTGGGAGGAAGCGATCGGACACGTCGCGTCGGAATTCCGCCGCATCCAGGGCACGTATGGTCGCGGTTCGATCGGCGGCATTACGTCGTCGCGTTGCACCAACGAAGAAACCTATCTGGTGCAGAAGCTGGTTCGCGCCGGCTTCGGCAACAACAACGTCGATACCTGCGCACGCGTGTGCCATTCGCCGACCGGCTACGGGCTGAAGACGACGTTCGGCACCTCGGCCGGCACGCAGGATTTCGATTCCGTCGAACATGTCGACGTCGCGCTGGTGATCGGCGCCAATCCGACCGACGGCCATCCGGTGTTCGCGTCACGCTTGAAGAAGCGTCTGCGCCAGGGCGCCAAGCTGATCGTGATCGATCCGCGCCGCACCGACATCGTGCGGTCGCCGCATATCGAAGCCGCCTATCACTTGCCGCTGCTGCCCGGCACCAACGTCGCGGTCCTGACCGCGATGGCGCATGTGATCGTGACCGAAGGGCTGGTCGACGAAGATTTCGTGCGCGCGCGCTGCGATCTCGACGCCTATGCCGATTGGGCTGCATTCGTGGCCCTGCCGCAGAACGCACCCGAAGCGGTTGCGGCGATAACGGGCGTGGATGCGCAGACGATCCGCGACTCGGCGCGCTTGTATGCGACCGGCGGCAATGCCGCGATCTATTACGGTCTCGGCGTCACCGAACATAGCCAGGGCACGACGACCGTGATGGCGATCGCAAATCTTGCGATGGCGACCGGCAATATCGGCCGTCCCGGCGTCGGCGTGAATCCGTTGCGCGGCCAGAACAATGTGCAGGGTTCGTGCGACATGGGCTCGTTCCCGCACGAACTGCCGGGCTATCGCCATGTGCATGACGATGCGACGCGCGACATCTTTGAGAAATTGTGGGGCGTGTCGTTGGACCGCGAGCCGGGCCTGCGCATTCCGAACATGCTCGACGCAGCCGTCGACGGCACGTTCAAAGGTCTCTACGTGCAGGGCGAAGACATCGTGCAGTCGGATCCCGACACCAAGCACGTTGCCGCCGGCCTCGAAGCGATGGAATGCGTCGTGGTCCAGGATCTGTTCCTGAACGAGACCGCGAATTACGCGCACGTGTTTCTGCCCGGCTCGACCTTCCTCGAGAAAGACGGGACCTTCACCAACGCAGAGCGCCGTATCAATCGCGTGCGCAAAGTGATGCCGCCCCGCAACGGCAAGGCTGATTGGGAAATCACGCTCGACATCGCGCAAGCGATGGGCTTCGCCATGAAGTACGACCACCCGTCGCAGATCATGGACGAGATCGCAGCGACGACACCGAGCTTCACCGGCGTGTCGTACGCGAAGCTCGAAGAGATGGGCTCGGTCCAGTGGCCGTGCAACGAGAAGGCGCCCGACGGCATGCCGGTCATGCATATTGGCGGCTTCGCCAACGGCGCCGGCAAATTCGTCGTCACCGAATATGTCGCGACCGACGAAAAGACCGGGCCACGCTTCCCGCTGCTGCTCACCACCGGCCGCACGCTCAGCCAGTACAATGTCGGCGCGCAGACGCGTCGTACCGAGAACGGCGTCTGGCATGCCGAAGACCGGCTGGAAATTCACCCGCACGACGCCGAACAGCGCGGCGTGCGCGACGGCGACTGGGTCAAACTGGTAAGCCGTGCCGGCGACACCACGTTGCGCGCCAAGATCACCGACCGGGTCGCACCGGGCGTCGTCTACACGACGTTCCATCATCCCGACACGCAAGCGAACGTGGTGACGACCGACTTCTCGGATTGGGCGACCAACTGTCCGGAATACAAAGTGACGGCGGTGCAGGTTCTGCCGTCGAACGGTCCCAGCGAATGGCAAACGACCTACCGCGCCATGGCCGACAATAGCCGCCGTATCGAACTCGACGCTGCAGAATGAGCACCACCACCGACGACAAGCTCGTCTACATGGCGAACCAGATCGGCAAATTCTTCGCCCATAAGGGCGACGAGAAAGCCGTCGCGGGGATTGCGGATCACATTCTGAAATTCTGGGATCCGCGCATGCGCGCCAAGATCCTGGCGCATCTCGCCGCGGGCGGCGCGGGACTCGACCCCAACACGAAACGTGCAGTCGAGACGCTGCGCTAGCTCAGCGCGACCGACTTGATCAGCGCCCAGACATCGCGTCCGGGCGCAAGTCCCAATTCGACGACAGCGCTACGGCTGACGCGTGCGAGCAGGAAGGTCCCGCCGAGCTGCAAATTCACGAAACATTCGTGATCATCGTGCGGCGCGATCGCGGTGACCCTCGCGGGCAGCACGTTGCGGATCGATAGGCCGACCGGTTGTTCGGTTGCGATGGCAACGTCGCGGGCACGAATGCGAACCCGCGGACGAACGCCCGACCACGGTGGCACGATCAACATGCCGCCATCGAACTGCAGACGCGTCTGGCCCGCGTCGCTGGAATCGACGGTGCAGGACAGCACGACGCCGGCATCGCGCCGGTCGCTTAGCAGCGGCAGGTCGGTGCGCGCGGAAAGTTCGTGCAGCGAGCCGGCAGCCAGCACCTTGCCCTGCTCCAACAACACTAGCGTGTCGGCGAGCCGGTCGACTTCGTCGAGCGCGTGCGTGACATAGACGATCGGCACGCGGGCTGTATCGCGGACTCGTTCCAGGAACGGCAGGATCTCTTGCTTGCGCGGCGCGTCGAGTGCGGCCAGCGGCTCGTCCATCAGCAGCAGATGCGGCCGCGCCAGCAGCGCGCGTCCCAGCGCGACGCGCTGGCGTTCGCCGCCCGACAAGGTTGCAGGCCGACGGTCGAGCAGGTGCGCGACGCCGAGCATGTCGGTGACGGTCGCGAAATCATGCGCGTCGCCTTCTGAGCGGCGAAACCCATAGAGAAGATTGTTGCGCACGGTCATGTGCGGGAACAGGCGCGCATCCTGGAACACGACCGCGGCACGGCGTGCTTCGGCGGCGACATCGATGTTACGCGCGCGGTCGAACAAGACCTCGCCGCCCAGCGCGATACGTCCCGCTTGCGCGCTGAGCAGGCCCGCGATGCAGGCGAGGATCGTGCTTTTGCCGGATCCGGACGGACCGAACAGAACCGTGACGCCTTGCGCCGGCACATCGAACGACGCGTCGAGCGTGAAGCCGGCATAACGATGCTGCAGCGAAACCGAGAAGCTCACGTTGTGCGCCCGATCCAGCGCTGCACGCGCCGCGACAGACGGTCGGCGAACAACAACGCCGCAACCGCCAGCACAAAGGAGATTAGCGACAGTTTGGCCGCGGTTGCTTCACCGCCCGGCGTCTGCGTCGCGCTGTAAATCGCCAACGGCAGAGTCTGGGTTTCGCCTTGGACGTTCGACGCAAAGGTGATCACCGCACCGAACTCGCCGAGGCCGGCCGCGAAGGCGGTGACGGTGCCGGCCAGAATGCCGGGCGCCATCAACGGCAAGGTGATCGAGAAGAACCGGTCGAGCGGCCGCGCGCCCAAGGTGCGTGCCGCCTGTTCCAGGCCGGTATCGATGCTTTCCAGCGACAGGCGGATTGCGCGCACCAACAGCGGGAATGACATGACGGCGGTGGCCAGCGCCGCACCGTTGGCGGTGAAGACCAACCGCACGCCGAACCAATCCTGCAGCAATGCGCCCAACGGGCCGCGCACGCCGAACAGCAGCAGCAACAGCCAGCCGGTGACGACCGGCGGCAGCACCAACGGCAGATGAACGAACGCGTCGAGCCAGCTACGTCCGACGAACCGGCCGCGCGCCAGCAGCCACGCGACCAGCACCGCGAACGGCAGCGAGACGAGCACGCTGCGCGTTGCGACGACGAAGCTTAAGCGGACCGCCTGCCATTCCTGCGGCGTCAGAAAATCCATGCACCCATCAGCGCGTTACGAATCCGAAGCTTCGATATACCTCTTTCGCTTCGGCGCCAGTGAGGAAGGCGAACAGAGCCTTGGCCTTGGCGTCGCCCGCGGCGCGTTTCAGCAGCGCGAACGGATAGGTGATGGGCGCGTGGCTGTCGGCGGGGAAGGTGGCGACGACTTTCACCTGCTTCGACGCCGCCGCATCGGTCGCATAGACGATGCCCAGCGGAGCTTCGCCGCGTTCGACCAGCAGCAAGGTGGCGCGCACATTTTCCGCGGTCGCGACTTTGCTCGACACCGCGTCCCACGCACCCATCCAGGTCAGCGCGTCTTTGCCATACTTGCCCGCCGGCACGCCGGCCGGATCGGCGATCGCAAGACGACCGTTGGCGCCCAGCAGCTTGGCGATGTCGGTTCCCTTGGCGAGCGTCACTGATGCCTGGGTCGCATTGGCCGGCGCGATCAGCACCAGGCTGTTGCCCAGCGCCGAGACGCGCGTCGAGTCGACGATCAGCCCGGCCTTCTGCACGTAGTCCATCCAAGGCTCGTCAGCCGAGGCGAAGATGTCGGCGGGAGCGCCTTGTTCGATCTGGCGCGCTAGCGCCGACGAGGCCGCGAAGGACAGCTTCATCGGCTGCTCGCCCTTTGCCGTCCATTTGTCGTTCAGCACGTTGAGCGCGTCGGTCAGGCTAGCGGCGCCGAACACGGTTTGCGCCGGCGCGGCCGCCGGGAAGGCCAGCAGCACCAGAAGAAGAAAGACGCGCATGCGTTACCCCACCGTTATCTCCAGACGAAGATAACGGTGGGGTGCTGATTGCGCTAGGCGGTGCGCTCGGCCGCCGTGATCGTGTAGCTGACCGTGTCGGGCAGCAGGCAGTCGCGGCGTTCGCCGCCGACTTCGACTTCGGGATACATCAGGAAGCCGTTGGCCTCGGCCGACTTCGAGCCCGGCAGGCGCAGATCATGCGCCGTGTTGTAGGCAAGCCAGTTGCCTTCCCAGGCGCCGAACAAGGTTTTGCGCGCCGCGACGACTTTCTCGTCGACCGCGGGTAGGCCGCGTAGGCGGCCATCCTTTGTGTTGTCGGCGGAGCCGACCCCGCCTTGCTGTTCTTCCAGCATGACTTTGCGCACGTCGGCCGGATCCATCGCGACCCAGCCATAGGAATCGAGAAAGACTTCCGAACGGCAATGCTGCGCCTTGGTGATGTTGGTGCTGCTGGCGCCAAGCGCCTTGAAGCCAAAGCGCGATGGGACGACGCGGATGCCGTAGACGTCGCGCGCCGGCACGCCCGCGGCGCGCACCAAGGCGACGAACAACCCGTTCAAATCCGCGCATTTGCCGCCGAAATTGTCGGTGCGCAGCATCTCCATAATGTCGCCGCTGCCGCAGCCGCGCGTGTTGGGATCGCGGTACGAATTCTCGACGACCCAATCATAGATAGCGCGGACCTTCGCCAGGTCAGTGCGCGCCCCGCGCGTGATGTTGTCGGACACCGCGCCGACCACGCCGCCAGTCGGCAGCAGCTTGGTCGAGGAGAGGTAGAGGTTGCGCTCGGCCGTCGTCAGCCGGTCGGTGCTTTTGCCCGGCTTGCTGAGGTCGACGAAGCGATCCTGGGTCGCGAAGTTGCTGGTGACGCTGAAGACCGGCGCTTTTTCACCCTCGGCCCAGACCACGTGCAGATAGTCGGCGCCGTAGTGGGAATCGTGCTCGGTCTGGATCCGGGCCGCGTTGCCGTCCCAGGTGTTGGTGTCGAAGCGTTGGAACGCGAAACCGCTTTGCTGCGGCAGCGGAATCCACGCGTGGCACGCGCCGGCGCCGGGATTGCGGATCTCGATCTTGGTCGTGACCGCGTAGCTGCGCCAGCGATCGGGCCGGGGATCGAATGCGACGGCGGCGAAGGCGCGGGGGGCCACAGCAAAGGCGGCCCCCGCCGCGAGAAATTCACGGCGACGGATCATGGGGATTCCCGCTGGAAGATGTATCTGGAAGACGGGCGCGCAGGCGTAGAGCGAACCTCTGGATTCGCCGATCGAGCGATTGATCCGCCCCGTCACGCGGGAGCGCTCGTTGCACCACATCGCGACTGTCGGTCGTGATGCGGCGCGCGGTCAAGCGGCGCGCTCTTCGCGACCCCTTCACGGCCATTGTGCAACGCACGCGCTAGTTGGTTGTTTACTCTCGTTCCATGCAACCGTAGCGTCGAGGATCTAGAATTTTTCGGCCCGGCGGCGCGAATTTTCTATCGCTCCCAAGGCCATTCCTATCGTCCCCTCGGGGACGTTTTTCGCCCCGGACGGGGAAGGGAGGTCAGCGTGAATATGCAGATCTCACGGCGCGGCTTTATCAAAGTCGCCGGCGTGGGTGTCGCAGTCACCACAGTCGGAGCCTTCGGCTTCGGCGAGGCGGAAGCAGCGGTGGTCGCACATGTGCGGCCCTTCAAGCTCGCCAATACGATGGAGACGCGAAACACCTGTCCGTACTGCTCGGTCGCGTGCGGAATCATCATGTATTCCAAAGGCGACCTGAAGAAGGGCGACGCCACCATCACCCATATCGAAGGTGATGCGGACCATCCGACCAATCGCGGCACCTTGTGCCCGAAAGGTGCGGCGCTGAAGGATTTCATCCATTCAGAAACGCGCCTGAAATATCCGATGGTGCGCAAGCCCGGTTCGAACAAGTTCGAACGCGTCTCCTGGGATACGGCGCTCGATCGCATCGCGCGTCTGATGAAGGATGATCGCGACAAGAACTTCGTCGCCAAAAACGCCGACGGCGTAACGGTGAATCGTTGGACCTCGACCGGCATGTTGGCCGCGTCGGCGACCACCAACGAAACCGCCTGGTTGACGTACAAGGTTGCGCGCAGTCTCGGACTTCTCGGTTTCGATAACCAAGCAAGAGTTTGACACGGCCCGACGGTGTCCAGTTTGGGCCCGACGTTTGGCCGTGGTGCGATGACGAATGCTTGGACCGATATCAAGAATACCGACCTGGTTGTGATCATGGGCGGCAATGCCGCCGAAGCGCATCCGTGCGGATTCAAGTGGGTTACTGAGGCGAAGGCCAATCGCGGCGCGAAGCTGATCGTTGTCGATCCGCGCTACACGCGCTCGGCTTCGGTGGCGGATTTCTATGCGCCGATCCGGCAGGGAACCGACATCGCGTTCCTGCTTGGCCTGATCAACTACTGCATCCTGAACGACAAGATTCAGTGGGACTACGCCAAGGCCTACACCAACATCAGCTATCTGGTGAAAGACGGCTTTGCGTACAAAGACGGTCTGTTCACCGGGTACGATCCGGTCAAACGCGACTACGACAAATCGACCTGGGATTACCAGGTCGGTCCCGACGGCTACGTTCTAGCCGACGAGACGCTGCAACATCCGCGTTGCGTCTGGAACCTGTTGAAAGAGCATGTCTCGATCTACACGCCCGAGATGGTCGAGCGGATCTGCGGCACGCCGAAAGAGAAGTTCCTCAAAGTCGCGTCGATGATTGCGGAGACGTCGTCCAAGACCAAGACGATGACGTCGATGTATGCGCTTGGCTGGACGCAGCATTCCAAGGGTTCGCAAAACATTCGAACCATGGCGATGTTGCAGCTTCTGCTGGGCAATATCGGCGTGCGCGGCGGCGGCATGAATGCGCTGCGCGGTCACTCGAACATCCAGGGTCTGACCGACATCGGCCTGATGTCGAATCTGATCCCGGGCTATCTCAATCTCGCGACCGACAAGGAAAAGGATTTCGCGACCTATATGTCGACGCGTGGCTTCAAGCCGCTGCGGCCGACACAGATGAGCTACTGGCAGAACTACAAAAAGTTCTTCGTCAGTTTCCAGAAGGCGATGTTCGGCGACGCGGCCAAGCCGGAAAACGACTTCGCCTACGACTATCTGCCCAAGCTGGACGTGCCTTCGTACGACATGCTGCGCATGTTCGAACTGATGCATAACGGCAAGATCAACGGGTACATCTGCCAGGGCTTCAATCCGCTGCTGGCGGCGCCCAACCGGAAGAAACTGACCGAAGCGTTTTCGAAGCTGAAATTCATGGTCACCATGGATCCGCTCGAAACCGAGACGTCACGCTTCTGGGAAAATCACGGCGAGCATAACGACGTCGATACGGCGTCGATTCAAACCGAAGTCTATCAGTTGCCGACGACCTGCTTCGCCGAAGAAGAAGGTGCGTTGGTCAATTCGGGCCGCTGGTTGCAATGGCATTGGGCCGGCGGTTCGCCGCCGGGCGAAGCCAAGCACGATACGTGGATCATGGCGCAGATCTTCCTGCGCATGAAAAAACTGTATCAGGCCGAGGGCGGCGCGTTCCCCGATCCGATCATGAATCTCACGTGGAACTACCACGATGCGAACGAGCCCGAGCCGGAAGAGCTAGCGAAGGAGCTGAACGGCTACGCGGTTGCCGACGTGAAGGATCCAGCCGACGCGACCAAAACATTGGTGGCTGCCGGCAAGCAGCTATCCGGGTTCGGGCAGCTGCAGGATGATGGTTCGACGGCGTGCGGTTGCTGGATCTATTCCGGCTGCTTCACTGAGGCCGGCAACATCATGGCCAAGCGCGACAACAGCGATCCGGAAGATGTCGGCCTGTTCCCGAAATGGGCGTTCTCGTGGCCGGCCAATCGACGGATCCTCTACAACCGCGCCTCTGCCGACATCACCGGCAAAGCGTGGGATCCGTCGCGCAAGATCATCGAGTGGGACGGCGCGAAATGGGCCGGTTACGACGTGCCCGACATTGCACCGACGGCAAAGCCGGACGTGGTCGGTCCGTTCATCATGAACCCAGAAGGCACCGCACGCCTCTTCGCGCGCGGCACCATGCGCGAAGGGCCGTTCCCGGTTCACTACGAACCGTTCGAAGCACCGATCAAGAACGTGATCGCGCCCGGCATTCGGGGCAATCCGGTGGTGCGTGTGTTCAAGGACGACGCCGAGCAATTCGGCAACTCCGATGAATTCCCGCTCGCCGCGACCTCGTACCGCCTGACCGAACACTTCCACTACTGGACCAAACACAATCGCGTGAACGCTGCGCTGCAGCCTGAATTCTTCGTCGAGATCTCGTACGAGCTCGCCGATGAGAAGGGCGTCAAAGCGGGCGACTGGGTGCGTGTTTGGTCGAAACGTGGATCGATCAAAGCCAAAGCGGTGGTGACGAGGCGTATTCGTCCGCTGATTTGCGACGGCAAGAAAGTGCATGTCGTCGGCATTCCGCTTCACTGGGGCTTCACCGGCGCAGCAAGGAAAGGCTTCGGCCCAAACACGCTGACGCCGTTTGTTGGCGATGCCAACAGCGACACGCCGGAATTCAAGGCGTGGCTGGTGAATCTCGAAAAGACCGACGGTCCTGCGGTCTCGTGAGGTGACATGATGGCTTACGTGACTCCACATACCGCCAGCGCGAACCCACCCACCAAAGGTCCTGCCGCCGTCGGCGACATGAACGAAGGTGATCTGATCCGTCGCTCGGCGACCAGCAACCTGCCGGCACCAACGCGTCAGTTGGAGCCGGTGGCGAAGCTGATCGACGTTTCGAAATGCATTGGTTGCAAGGCGTGCCAGTCGGCTTGCATCGAATGGAACGACACCAAGCCCGGTGTCGAACACAATGTCGGCGTCTACGAAAATCCGCACGATTTGACGCCGGACATGTACACGCTGATGCGGTTCAGCGAGTGGATCAATCCCGAGACCGACAATCTGGAATGGTTGATCCGCAAAGATGGCTGCATGCATTGTGCCGATCCGGGGTGCCTCAAAGCATGCCCGGCGCCCGGCGCCATCGTGCAGTATTCGAATGGCATCGTGGATTTCGTCCACGAGAACTGCATCGGCTGCGGCTATTGCGTGAAGGGCTGCCCCTTCAACATTCCGCGCATCTCGAAGGACGAACACAAAGCGCATAAATGCACCTTGTGTTCGGATCGCGTCGCGGTCGGCCAAGGACCTGCCTGTGCCAAGGCATGTCCGACCCATGCGATCATGTTCGGCACCAAGGAGGACATGAAGAAGCACGCAGCCGGTCGCATCGCCGATCTCAAAGCGCGCGGCTATAGCAATGCCGGGCTCTACGATCCGCAGGGCGTCGGCGGCACGCACGTCATGTACGTGCTGCACCACAACGACAAGCCGAACATCTATTCGAACCTTCCTGCCGATCCCAAGATCAGCCCGATCGTCAATGTGTGGAAGGGCGCGACGAAAGTTGTTGGCCTTGCCGCGATCGGTCTGGCTGCGGCGGCGGGCGTACTGCACGGCATCTTCGGCAATCCCAACCGCGTGCATGAAGAAGAAGAGGCGCAGGCCGAACAGCTCGTCGATCGGGGAGTGCACTGATGAGCACCACTGAAGACGTCGTCACCCAACCTGGCGATGCAGTCGAACCGGGCCGTCCGGTCACGGTGCATCGCTATACGGCGGCAGCGCGCGTCAATCACTGGATCACGGCGGTCAGCTTGGTCCTGTTGGCATTGTCGGGATTGGCGCTGTTCCATCCGTCACTGTTCTTCCTGACCAATTTGTTCGGCGGCGGACAGACGACACGCGCGATCCATCCTTGGATCGGCGTGGTGCTGTTTTTCAGCTTCTCGCTTCTCTTCATCCGCTTCTGGCGCGCCAATCTTTGGCGGCGAGAAGACACGCAATGGAGCAAGCAGATCACCGATGTTATCGGTGGGCACGAAGAACGCCTGCCCGAACTTGGCAAGTACAATGCCGGCCAGAAGCTCGTCTTCTGGAGCATGACGTTGCTGATCCTGACCCTGATCATCACCGGCCTGGCGATGTGGGATCAGTATTTCGGCGAATATCTGGCCATCGAACCTAAGCGCATCGCGGCGCTGATCCACGCGCTGTGCGCTTTCACCATCATCTGCGTTTGGATCGTCCATGTGTATGCGGCGATCTGGGTCAAAGGTACGTTCAGCGCGATGACCAGCGGCAAAGTGACTGGCGGCTGGGCATGGCGACATCACCGCAAATGGCTGCGTAAACTGGCGCAGCATCCGACGCGCTAACTCCGGTTCCATCGTCCCACGTGGCCGGTCCGGTTCGTGAGGTTCTGAATGTCTGATACGTTTCCCGCCGCCGATCCTTCCATGGTCGGCGGCGTCTCCCCGGCGCCCTTCGCCTATTTGCCCAAACCGTTGTCGATGTTCGCGCGCCGTGCCGCGCGCTTCGACGCGTTGGCGGCGAACAATGAGCTGGCGCCGTATCTCGCCTTCTTGGCGTCGCTGGCGCGCGCGCAGCAAACCGTGCAGGACGCGCTGCCGCCGCAAGCCGACCTCGATCGTGCCGGCTTGGAACGCGCGCGCGAATTTGGCATGCCGCCGCTCGATCGTGACGCGATCCGCACCGATCCGACGACATTGCAGGTGCTGCGCGCGTTGCTCGACGAGGCAGCCAAGATCGAGATGCCGGCACCGGCCGCAACCGCGCTGGCACGCGTGCGCGATGCCGATGGAACCGTCACCGACCAGATGCTGCGCGACGTACTGGCCGATGCGATCCCGGCCGATGCGCTGGCCGAACATGCCTTCGTCGCTGCTGCGATGCAGGTGCAGTTCGCGCGCATGGCGGCGCAGCTCGACACCAAGCTGCTCGGCGCGGTGCATCCGGGCACTTGCCCCGCCTGCGGCGGCGCGCCGGTTGCGAGCATGGTGGTTGGCTGGATCGGCGCAGAGTCGACGCGCTACTGCGTCTGTTCGCTGTGCGCGACGATGTGGAATCACGTGCGCGTCAAATGCGTGCTGTGTGATTCCAATGCGGCTGTCACCTATCGCGAGATCGAAGGTGGTGCGGGCACGATCAAAGCGGAATGCTGCGGCACCTGCCACGGCTATGTGAAGGTTCTGGAAGAACGCAAAGACACGGCCATGGAGGCCTTCGCCGACGACGTCGCCAGTTTGGGCCTCGACATTCTATTGCGTGACACCGAATTCCGCCGCGGCAGCTTCAATCCGTTTTTGCTCGGCGCCTGACGATGAACGAGATGCTGCGGCACTTGCCGTCGGTGGACCAGCTGCTGCGCGATGCCGGCGCGTTGATCGAGCAACACGGCCGTCTGCGCACCAAGGAAGCAGTACGCGCGGCGCTGGACGCGGCGCGCGCGGGCAAAAGCGGCGCTACGTCCGACGCGCTTTTGCAGCAAGCCGCCAGCTTGCTCGACCGCGAAGCGCAGCCGTCGCTGCGACCGGTGTTCAATTTGACCGGCACGGTGCTGCACACGAATTTGGGCCGCGCCTTGTTGGCGGCCGAGGCGATCGAAGCGGCAAACATCGCGATGCGGCAGGCCGTGACGCTGGAATTCAATGTCGATGGCGGCCATCGCGGCGAGCGCGACGACCATCTGCGCGGCCTGCTGCTGGAATTGACCGGCGCCGAAGACGCAACGGTGGTGAACAACAACGCCGCCGCTGTTTTGCTGGTGCTGAACAGTCTTGGGTTGGGCAAGCAGGCGATCGTGTCGCGCGGCGAGCTGATCGAAATCGGCGGCTCGTTCCGCATGCCCGACATTATGAGTCGCGCCGGCGTCGAGCTGGTCGAAGTCGGCACCACCAACCGCACCCACGCGAAAGACTATGCAGCTGCGATCACCGATCGCACTGGGCTGATCCTCAAAGTCCATACGTCGAACTACCGGATCGAAGGCTTCACCGCCGAAATGGCGGCGCCGGATCTGGCGCGACTGGCGCAGGAACGCGGCGTGCCGCTGGTCAATGATCTCGGTTCTGGATCGCTGGTCGATTTGTCGGTCTATGGATTGGCCAAAGAACCGACCGTGCGCGAAGCGGTGGCCGAAGGCGCCGATATCATCACCTTCTCCGGCGACAAGCTGCTGGGCGGACCGCAAGCAGGCTTCATCATCGGCAAGCGCGAGCTGATCGCGCAAATCAACCGCAACCCGATGAAGCGCGCGCTGCGCGTCGACAAGATTCGCCTCGCGGCGCTGGAAGCGACGTTGCGCCTCTATCGCGATCCCGATCGGCTGGCCGCGCGCTTGCCAACTTTGCGTGCGCTGGCGCGCCCCGCGGCCGAGATCGAAGCGCAGGCCCAGCGTCTACGTCCGCTGGTGCAATCTTTCTTCGGCGATGTGCTGACCGTCACCGTCGTTCCGTGCCAAAGCCAGGTCGGATCGGGCGCGCTGCCGACGTCGACGATTTCCAGCGCTGCGCTTTCGCTGCGTCCGGCAAGCAGCGACGGACGGCTGGTCGAACGGCTTGCGATGGGATTCCGCAATCTGCACACGCCGATCGTCGGCCGGATCGAGGATGGCGCGTTGCTGTTCGATCTCCGTTGTCTCGAAGACGACACGTCTTTGCTCGCCGCTCTCACGCCGCATCTGCATGAAATTTTTTAATCGGCTCTTTCGTCGCGACAGCAATCTCGGCGACTTCGAGCGCGCCGCCGCCGCCGCACAGGCCGGCGACTATGAATGGGCGCTGGCGATCTGGGAGCGTCTGGCGCGCGAGCATAAAATGCCGCGCGCGCAGAATGCGATCGGCGCCTGTTTTTCCGAAGGATGGGGCGTCGAGCGCGACATTGCGCTTGCGGCGCGCTGGTTCGAATTGGCGGCCCAAGGCGGAGACGCCATCGGACAACGCAATCTGGCGACGTTGTATTTCCGCGGCGAGGGCGTGACGCAGGATTACGCGAAAGCCGCCGAACTCTATCGCCAAGCAGCGGTGCAGGGCGACGCGCAGGCGCAGGACATGCTGGCCTGGATGCTGCTCGAAGGAACGGTGATCCCACCCAATCCGGAGGAGGCGCGGCGCTGGTCGGAATTGGCGGCGGCGCAAGGCATCCCATCCTCGATGACGCGTCTCGGCATGCTCTATCACGACGCGTTGGGCGTGACGCGCGATCCCGCCAAAGCGGCGCATTGGTGGGCGCAAGCAGCGCAGCTCGGCGAGGCGGACGGGCAGGCGATGCTGGGCGCCGCTTATCATCTGGGATCGGGCGTCGAACGCGATCCCGAAACGGCGCTGATGTGGCTGTTGCGCGCGCAACGCGCTGGCAGCTCGCTGGCCCATTCGTTTCTGGCGCCGATGCGCGGCACGATGAGCGAGGCGCAAGTCAATAACGCGCAGCGCAGATCGGAAGAGCCGTTGTGATCGTCGGTACCGCCGGTCACGTCGATCACGGCAAGACGTCGCTGGTTCAGGCGCTGACCGGCATCGATACCGACCGGCTCAAAGAAGAAAAAGCACGCGGCATTTCGATCGAGCTGGGCTTCGCCTATCTGCCGGCCACTGACGGCGACGTCATCGGCTTCATCGACGTACCCGGCCACGAACGCTTCGTGCACACGATGCTGGCGGGCGCCGGCGGGATTGATTTTCTGCTGCTGGTGATCGCCGCCGACGACGGCGTCATGCCGCAAACGCGCGAGCATCTGGCGATCGTCGATCTGCTGGGCGTGCGACGCGGCCTGGTCGTGGTGAGCAAGATCGATCTCGTCGATGCCACGCGCCGCCGCGAGGTCGAAACCGAGATCGCAAATCTGCTGGCCCCGACCGCGCTTGCGGGCATCGACATGCTTTCCGTGTCGACGCGCACCGGCGCCGGGCTCGACGCGTTGCGCGCGCGCCTGGTTCGCGAAGCGACCGAGGCGACCGTGCGTCTGGCCGACCGGCGCTTTCGCTTGTCGGTGGATCGGTGTTTCACCTTGGCTGGCGCCGGCACCGTCGTCACGGGCACAGTTCTGTCTGGTCAAGTTGCAGTCGGCGATCAGGTGCTTGTCAGCCCGTCGGGCAAAGCAGCGCGCGTTCGTTCGCTGCACGCGCAGAACCGTGCCGCCGAACGCGGCGTCGCCGGACAACGGTGCGCGCTGAATCTCGCCGGCGAAGAGATCTCGAAAGACGCGATCGCGCGCGGCGACATGGTGCTGGATCCGACTCTGCATGCGCCGACCGATCGGATCGACGCGCAGTTTCGCCTCTTGCCCGAAGAAAGTCGCGATGCGGTGATGTGGCAACCGGTGCGGTTGCACCACGCCGCCGTCGAGGTTGGCGCGCGGCTGGTGCCGTTGCAGGGCTCGACCATCGCGCCGGGTGCGTCCGGCTTTGTGCAGCTCGTCACCGACCAGCCGATCGCAGCCGCGGCGGGCGACGCGTTCGTACTGCGCGACAATTCCGGCCAGCGCACGATCGGCGGCGGGCGCTTTCTCGATCTGCGCGCGCCGGCACGCAAACGGCGCGGTGATGCGCGACTGGCGCAGCTCGACGCATTGGCGCAGCACACGCCGGCGGACATCATCGCGGCACTTCTCGACGCGCCGCCGCACCTGCTCGACCTGACCAGCTTTGCGCGCGATCACGCGCTGCCGGTACAGGCGATCGATGCGATCGCGGCTGCGCTGGATTTGTCCGTGCTGACCATCGACGGGCAAAGCTGGGCGATGACCGGCGCGCAGGCGGCGCAGTTCCGCGCTTCGATGCTCGACACGCTCGATCGCTATCACCGCGAACATCCCGACCTGCAGGGGATCGGGCTCGAACGGTTGCGGCTGCAGCTCGAACCGCGTTTGGCAGCGCCCTTGTTCAAGGCGGCACTGCAACGCGAAGCGCGCGGTGGTGCGATCGCGCTCAGCGGTGCGTGGGTGCGCCGTGCCGAACATGTCGTGCGTTTGACGCCGTATGACGAAGAACTCTGGCACGAAATCCGCCCGCTCCTGGGCGATACGGCGCGGTTCCGCCCGCCGCGTGTGCGCGACCTATCGCATACGCTCGACGTTGCCGAAGAAGATGTGCGTCGTCTGTGCAAGCTGTTGAGCCGGTTGGGCCAGGTCGACGAAATCGCGCACGACCATTTCTTCTTGCGCAGCACGACGGCCGAGATGGTCGAGATCGTGCGCGACCTCGCCACGCACGCGCCGGACGGGCAATTTGTGGCGGCGCAGTTTCGCGACAAGGTCGAGAATGGCCGCAAAGTCGCGATCGAAATTCTGGAGTTCTTCGATCGCCACGGCATCACCTTGCGCCGTGGCGAGCAGCGTCGCATCAATATGCATCGCATGGATCTGTTCGGCGCCGCCGAGCAGATCCATGCGATGTCTCCCGAAGCCTTGGCGTAGGGAGACTGGTTGCGCAGGTAGATAGAGTCTCCCTACGCGCTGCGCGCTTCGGGAGACGAAATCCCTTTGGGATTTCGGAAGAGAAGCGTTCCCCGGTGGGGCGTCCGGACTTCAAATCCGGGTGGGGCCGCGAGCCGGTCCTAGGTGGGTTCGACTCCCACTCTCTTCCGCCACCCTTCGCTGCTGCGCAGCTGCGGGTGGCGCGCCACACTTACGCTAGCATTTGTTTTGCGCCGGCTTCGCCGACGTGCCGGCGAGGTCGAGGCCGGTTGCGACGGCCGGCTGTTCGAGATCGCGCGGTCCAGCGGTCGCCGATGTGCCCGGTGTAGTTCCGGTTTGCGAGCCGCCGAAGCCGCTACCGCTCCATCCGGTTGAGCCACCCGAATTGCTCGAAGCGGTACCAGAATTCGGCCCCTGTTCGGTCTTGGACGCGGGCCCGCTGCCACTGGCATTGGCCTGTTGGCACGTCGCCGCGTTCTTCGACGAGCCTTCAGTGCCTTCGGGCTGCGGCTGGGTTGCCTGCTGTTGCGCAAAGGCTGGGGCTGCAATCAGCAAAGCTGCGAACAGGAACTTGGTCATGACTGTCTCCGGAACATCCGAAGACAGAAAGCCCGGCCAGCTGCGCCTGTTCCCTCAGCGCACCACAATCGCTGCGTCGCCGGCCTCTGCGTGGCCAATCACGCGCGCAGCGGCAAAGCCGGCTTGGTTGATCTGCGCCAGCAGCCGCCCCGCGTCATCGGGCGCACAGGCGACGAGCAATCCACCCGACGTCTGCGGATCCGTCAGCAATGCGCGCAAGCTTGCCGGTGCGTCGGCAGGCAGTTGGACGGCAGCGCCGTAACTGTCCCAGTTGCGGTTCGACGCGCCGGTGATGAAGCCCTGCGCGGCAAGCGCCTGCGCTTGGCGCAGCAACGGCACATTGTCGGCGTTGAGCACGATGCGCAGCTTTGATGCACGCGCCATCTCCAGCCCGTGTCCCAACAGGCCGAAGCCGGTGACGTCGGTGATCGCATGCACAGCGTCGTCGGTGCCGAGCGTTGCACCGACGCGATTGAGTTGCGTCGTCGATGCAATCAGCTCGTCATAGCCGGCAGCGTCGAGCGCGCTTTTCTTGAACGCGGCGGAATAGATGCCGACGCCGATCGGCTTGGTCAGGATCAGCGTGTCGCCGGGTTTTGCGTCGGCGTTGCGACGAATGTTCTTCTTCTTCCCGGTGCCGATGACGGCAAGCCCGTAGACGGGTTCCGGACAATCGATCGAATGTCCGCCCGCGATCGGAATGCCCGCTTCGGCGCAGATCGACGCGCCGCCGGCGAGAATCTCGCGCACCGTGTCGGGCGCCAGCTTGTCGATCGGCATGCCAAGAATCGCGAGCGCGAAAATTGGCGCCCCGCCCATCGCGTAGATGTCCGAGATCGCATTGGTCGCTGCGATCCGGCCGAAGTCGCGCGGGTCGTCGACCATCGGCATGAAAAAGTCGGTGGTTGCGATGACGCAGGTCTCGTCATCGAGCGCCCAGACGGCTGCGTCATCGGCATTGTCGCTGCCGACCAGCAGTTTGGGAAACACCGCAGCAGGGCCGGGAAGATCGGTGAGCAGCTTTTGCAACACCGACGGCGCCAGCTTGCAGCCGCAGCCGCCGCCATGCGCGAGACTCGTCAATCGTGGATGCGACGCGTTCATTCCAGCGATCATAAGACATGCTCTTTGAGATGTCTTGTGCTGCTGGATTGAGACAACAACGCGTGTTATAGACATTTCGTCGAAGAAGTAAAAAGAAACGAAGTCTGACGGATGTCTACGCCAGCGTTGCGCCACGATCGCGAAACCGACGGGGCTTGGATCTGGATCGTCTGTATCGCTCTGTCGCTGGCGCTTGGTGCGCGTGCCAGCGAGGCATGGAGTGTTCGCTTCGGAACCGGCGATGAAATCTGGCAGGCCTGGATCCGCATTACGGATCAATTGTGGCCAGCCTCGTTCGATATCGCGCGCGGAACCGGGCGCATCTATTTCCTGCTCTACATTCCCACCAGCGCGCTGGTGACGTCGCTGCGCAGCGACGTCGTTTTCAATCTTCTCAATGTCGGCAGCTTCGTCTTGGGCCCGTTGGTGCTGGGTCTGTCGTTCCGCCGCTATGTCGGCTTGGCGCCCGTTTTGTTGGCGCTGCTGCTGCACGCGGTGTTGTTCGCGCAGCTGCCGCAATTGCCGCCGATGGCCTATCCGGTCGTCAAATATTATCCGCTGCTGGTTGTCGGACTTGCGATCTTCACGTTGCAGGCATGGCTCGAACGCGGCGGCGTGTGGCGTTTCTTGCTGCTGGCGTCGCTCATCGCGCTGTCCTTGTTTCAGTACGAATCGATCACCGTCGCCGCGATCGTGCTGTTGGGCTTTGCGCTGCTTGCTGAACGCGCGTCGGGGCGAACCGCACGCGGTGACGAGCGCTGGCGCGGGGCGGTTGCGCTGTATCTCGGTCTGATCGCGGCGTATGGCGCCGCCTATCTTGGCTTTCGCGCCGCGTTTCCATCGGTTTATGCGGGCAACAGTTTCGCGCCGTTTGTGCCGGCCAAAATCGCACAAGTGGTGGGCACGTTCGGCATTGGCGGCACGGCGCCGTTCACGCTGCTCGAACCGCTCGGGTTGATGATGCAGGAGCCGCTGCTCGGGGCGACCTGGTTCGAGACGATTCCGCTGCCTTACGAAGCGATGCGCCGCGACCTGCAGTTCACCGACGTCGCCATCGCAGTGGCGGCGTTCTTCGGCGTCGTGGCGTGCCTGGCGCGGCCGGTGCATCTGCCCGGCGCGCTCTTCTGGCTGGCACTTGCGACAGCGCTCGCCCTGTTCGTCGGCGCCAATCTGCTGCACGCCTTGTCGGTGCAATATCAAGCGTGGGTCGATGCGCGGCCGACCTGGATTGGCAGTCGGTACAGTCTGATCGCCCTGATACTTGCCGCGACTGCGTTGCTGGTCGCGATCCGGTCGCCGCTAGGACCGTTGCCAGCCTTCCTGTTCACGTTGTTTGTGGCGGTCGCAGTCGCGGCAGGTGCGCTGTTGACGGCATCGAATAACCGGGTCGTGGCGGCACATCTGCAATTGCGCACGGCGCGGTTCGATGCGCTCAACCTGATCCATGCCTGCCCTGCGCTCGTCGCGCACGTCGACGGCCGCACGGTTCTGGCGCCGCGCGTGTTCGACGTCGTCTCGGTTGGCGACGACGCGCCGAGCGGCTTCTGGTCGGCCTGGATTCAGCGTCGCTATAAAACGCATTTGCGGCTGGTCGGCGAGCGCGATGTCGTTGGCGATCGCGACCTGGTCGAACAGGTCGACGCGCGGTTGGATTGGCGGGTCGACCAGCGCGGGCGCGTGGTGGCGACCGTGCTTGCCGATGGCGACGCGGAGGCGGCGCCAGCCCGCGTCGCCGTCGCGCCCGGTGCGCTGGGTTTCCTCTCGTGGCGCGACGAACGCTGGGCAGCGCACACGCATCACGTCGATCGCGCGGCTGGCGACGTGCCGTGTCAGCGCGGTGTGACGTTGGTCACGCTGCCCGGCCTCGTGCGCGCGGACACGGTCGAGCTGAATATCTTGCCGCGCCTCGACCGGCTTGCACCGACACCGCAAACACGCACCGATTTCAACGCCGACGCGGCAAGCGATCCGCGCCAGGACGGTTGGTCGGTGCGCGAACCGAACGGCAGCTGGACGAACGCGCCGGTCGCGCATGCGGTCGTGCCGTTGCCCCCTGCCGCCGACAGCGCGCTGCAGCTTGAGCTGACGGGGTTTGCCTACAACGTGCTGCACAAGCCGCTTGGATTTACGGTGCGCGCCGATGGGGTGGAGCTGGGGCACGCCGAATTCTCGGTGCCGGCATCACGGCGTCAGGTTTTTCCGATTCCTGACGCGCTGGCGCGCCGCGGCGGCAACCTGGTGATCGAGATCGCCGCCGATGAACTGCGCAGCCCGTCCGATGACGGGCTTGGCGATCCGCGCCGGCTGGGCGTGTTCGTGCAGACGATCGTGGTCCGGTCGGTGCGCGCGGATGCAGCGAGGCCGCGATGAAAATCACGACCATGGCGCCGCTTCTTTCGGTCGTCGCGCCCTGCTTCAACGAAGCGGCCAACTTGCGCGAGCTGGTGCAGCGGATCAGCGCGGTCGTTGCGCCGCTCGGAAATTACGAGATCGTGTTGGTCGATGACGGCAGCCGCGACGATAGCGTTGCCGTCATGCGCGACCTCGCGGCGCAAAATCCCTGCGTGCGCTGGTTGGCATTGTCGCGCAATTTCGGTCATCAGCGCGCGCTGCGTGCCGGGCTCGATTCAGCGCGCGGCGATGCGGTCATCTCGCTCGACGCCGACTTGCAGCATCCGCCCGAATTGATTCCGACCCTCGTCGAAGCCTGGCGCGGTGGCGCAGAAGTCGTCACGACCGTGCGACAAGACCCGCCCGAGAGCGATCCCTTCAAACGCTGGACGGGGCGCCTCTTCTACCGGCTGCTCAATGCGATGTCGGACACGCCGATCGAACCCGGAAGCGCCGATTTTCGTTTGCTCGATCGCCGCGTCGTCGATGCGATTCGCGCGCTGCCCGAAACCGATCTGTTTTTTCGTGGCCTGGTTCCGTGGCTGGGCTTTCGCGTCGCGAGCGTGAAGTTCAATCCCGATGCAAGAACGCGCGGCCAATCGGCCTATACGCTGCGCCGGATGGTGTCGCTGGCGGCAAGCGGGATCACCTCGTCCAGCATCACGCCGCTGCGCCTGTCGATCCTGCTCGCCGTCGGACTTGCTTGTGTCGCGTTGTTGTTCGTCGTCTACGCGTTGTTGCGTTGGGCGGCTGGCGATGCGGTGCCGGGCTGGACCTCGATCTTGGTCGTGGTGGCGCTGCTCGGCGCCATGCAGCTCTTCGTGCTTGGCGTGATCGGCGAATATCTTGGACGCGTTCTGCGCCAGACGCAGGGACGACCGCCCTATCTGGTGCGCACCGCAAGCGACGAGGAAGCGCGATGAGCCTGCCGGTGATCGCATTGATGCTGGTGATGGTGGTCGGCTTCTCGATCGCGCAGCTTTTGTTCAAGCGCGCGGCGCAGCAGGTCGAGATGACCGCAAGCCTCGGCACGCTGTGGCGGCTCGCGACCGAGCCTGCCTTCGTCGGCGCGTTGGCTTTTTATGCGGTTGGAACCTTGCTCTATATCTGGGTGCTGAATCGCGTGCCGCTGTCACGCGCCTATGCGGTGTTCGCACTGCAATTTGTCGTGGTGCCAATCTTCGGCGTGATCATCTTCGGCGAACCCGCAAGCTGGCGGCTGTTCGTCGGCAGCATGATGATCGTCGGCGGTATCTTGGTCGCGACCAGCTAACGCAGCAGCCCCAGTCGCTGCTCGGCACGAAAACCGGGAAAGATGCGCTGCAGTGCTGCGGGCGACACGGTCGGTGCGACGGCTTCGGCCAACACGCTGCGATAGTCGGTTGCCACCGCGAGGTCGACGCCGCGATCAAGCGCGTCGCCGTGCAGGCCCGGCCACGGTCCCAGCAATCTGCCGCCATCGACACATCCGCCCAGCGCCAAGGTTGCACCGCCATGGCCGTGATCGGTGCCGTTCGATTTGTTCGACCGCAGTCGGCGGCCGAATTCCGTCGTCGCGATCAGCAGCACGCGATTCTGTTCCGATGCGACGTCGTTCCAGAACGCGGCCAGTGCACGCGACAGATTCTTGGCCAGATTGTTGAAGCGGCCCGGCTGTCCTTCATGCGTATCCCAGCCGCCCATATCGACACAGGCGGCGCGCAAGCCCACATCCAGCTTGATCAACCGCGCCACCGTCGACAGCGCGGTGCCGATGTCGGTGTTCTCGTCATATTGCGCGCCATGCGCAGGTTCGTACGGCAGCGGCCGGTGATCGGCGCCGCGCGGCAGCCGCGCGTCCAAGGCCGCGACCGCAGCGACGGCATCGCGACCGCTGGTTGCGGCAAGTCCGGGTCCAGCATAGAGCGACGAAAGAACTGCACGGGCTTCGTCGCCGCCGGGCACGCCGTAGCCGTATTTCAAATTGGGCACGCACAGCGCGTCGCGTTGCCCTTCGAGCGATTTAGCAACTGCGCCGGTGGTGCTGATCGCGCGCGCCAACCCGTGCGCGCCGCCGATTTCGGTAAGCCAGCGTGTCATCCAACCATTCGCACCGCTGGGGCGCTGTTTGTTGTTGTCGAGCCAGCCACGCTCCATCAGATCCTGCGCGACGAAATGGCTGCGCGTTTCGTCGGCAAGGCCGGTCGCATGCACGATGGCGAGATGTTTCTGCTGATACAGCTCCAGCAACGGTGCGGCTTCGGGGTGCAGCCGGAAATCGTCACGCCCGCCGGTCAGCAATTGCAGCCCGGCATGGTCGCCGCTGTCGAGCACGCGCAGATCGGGGGCGCGCGCTTCGGCATAAGCAGCATCGTTGGACGGGCCGATCAGATTCAGCACGTCGCAGCCGCCGCGCAGAAACAGAAACACCAGCACCGTGTCGCCGGCACCCGGCTCGTTGGCAAACGCAAGGTCGCGCAGGCCGGTCGCGGCAAGCAACGCGGCCGAGCCGGTCAGTTTCAACAGATCGCGTCGTTTCATGTGCATCACCGCATCTGAAAGCCGGGACTCATCGCGACATAGGCGACCATGCGGCGAAGCCGCTGCACGTTTTGCGGCGGCGCGTCGTCGGGAAGCTTCATCGCAGTCAGGATTGCCTGCGCTTGGCCCGCATCGCGCGCGCCGAGCAACCGTTCCTGCCACGCAGCGACGATCTCGCCGTTGGTGTGCGTGCCGGACGGCGTCAGCGACGGCGCGTCGAATTCGCCGGTGCCCCAGGAATTTTCCAACACGCCCAGCACAAGCTGCCAGCGTTGCCGCATCGCCTGCGTCCCGAGCCACGACGCAGCATCGTCGGGATGGCCGGTTGGCGCAGGCCAACCGAACAGACGCTGGCCCGATCCATCGAGCACGCCGATGAACTGGTCGGTGACGGTGAGCTCGTGATCGAGCCCGCGCGCCAAGGCGATCACAAGCTCGGCCGGGCGGCGCGCTTTGCGACCGGCTGCTTCGGTCAGTTCGGGCGCCGTCGCGATCGCGCGCATGGTGCGCGCGATCTGGTCGTGCGCATTGGCGTTGCGGCGAAACACGTCGGCGACGCGCGCAACCAGGCCAGGCGGCGGCGTGTCCTCGATGAAGCGGCGCACCAACTTGCCGGCGACGAAATTCGCGGTGGCGGGGTGGGTGGCGACGAGATCCAGCACGTCCTCACCGTCGCGCATGGCCGGACGAAACGGGTCGAACTCGCGCGCCAGAATGCGCTTCTGGTAGCCGTCATGGAACGAGTCGACATAGGTGAAGCGGCCGGTCTTCGGCAATTTGCGCCCGTTGGCGACGGTGCCGCCATCTTCGATCGTCCAGCCGGTAAAGGCGCGCGCGGCTTCGTACACGTCCTGGTCGATATAGCCGCTCGGCTTGCCCTGCAGTGCCCCCGGAACGGCGCGCCACTTGTCGTACTGCGCGTTGAGATAGGCGCCGCGCCCCAGCGTATGCAGCTCGAACAGCTCGCGCGCGTAATTCTCGTTGGCGCTGCCGGCGCGTGACGAGCGATTGTTGAGATAGACCAGCATCGCCGTCGACTGCGCGACTGCGCCCAGCAGGTCGCGGAAATTTCCCAGCGCGTGTTTACGGATGACGTCGCGGTCGTAGGTCGGCAAGGCGACCGCGACCTGCGCATCGAATCCCTGAACGTTGAAATGGTCGTGCCAGAATTCGACCATGCGTTCGCGCAGCTGCCACGGCGAGTGCATGCCGCGCAGCAAGGTCGCGACCACCAGCTCGTAGCGCGGGCGCACGCGTTCCTGGTTCGCGACTTTCTGCCCGCCATCGAGCAGCTGCCAGGTTTCGCTGATCGATTGATCCAGCGCGTGCAGCGGTCGCGCTTCGTCGACTGCTGCGATTTCTTGGCCCGGATTGGCCGCGTATTTGATGCGCAGCCGTGCCGACGCGATGCGCGACGCCGTGTCGGCGTCGTCGCCCGACGGTGGCGCGAGTTGCGCGTCGAGCCAGCGTGAAAAGCCTTGCGCGCGGATTCGTTCGATGTCGCGCGGGCTGGCGCCGAACCCAAGGCGCGTGCAGGCCAGAAACGGTGCGAGTGTCGTTGCGGGCATGACGACTCCACGATCTCTACCGGCGAACCCTGCGATTGCACGAACCTCGCACGTGGAATGGCGGCTTGACTCAGGTGCGCCCAGTCTAATACTTAACCCGATGGTTAAGTCTCAGACCTTGGTGCTCGACCGCACTTTCGCAGCTTTGTCGGATCCGACGCGGCGCGCGTTGCTGGCGCGACTCGATGAAGAAGACAGCGTGTCGATCAGCGAATTGGCGCGACCCTTTCCGGTGTCGCTGCCCGCGATCATGAAACATCTCGACGTGCTCGAAGATGCCGGCCTGATCACGCGCGAGAAAACCGGACGCACCGTCAACTGCCAGCTCATAGCGCAGCCGATGCAAGAGGCAGTCGCTTGGCTCAACCGCTATGAGCGATTCTGGAACAAACAACTCGACCGGTTGACCGCGTTTGTCGAACGCGACCAGCCGCCGACAAAGAAAGCTCGAAAGAAATGACCAAACCGAGCCTGACGATTCGGCGCCGCATCAAAGCATCGCCGGAAAAGCTGTTCCGCGCCTGGACCGATCCCGCGAACATCCGACAATGGTGGGGGCCGGATGACGGTCCGGTGCTGCACGCCGAAGCAGACCTGCGCGTCGGCGGAGCCTTCCGGGTCAAGTTTCGCATGCTGGACGGCGACGAACACGAATGTGGCGGCACGTATCGCGAGATCGTGCCCAACGAAAAGCTTATCTTCACCTGGCAATGGCTGAGCGACGCGGACGAAGTCGAGACCTTGGTGACGGTACTGCTGCAGCCCGACGGCGACGGTACGGCGATGACCTTCACCCATGCGCAATTCCAGGACGAGAAGACGCGCGACGGTCATCAAGCGGGATGGAGCGGCAGCTTCGACAAGCTGGAACGGGCATTCGGCGCGCCATGAAACGGACCTATCGCGGCGCGTGCCATTGCGGCGCCGTCCAGTTCGAAGCGGCGCTGGATCTGCAGGCCGGTACCAGCCGGTGCAATTGCTCGATCTGCGCCAAACATCGTTTCTGGAAAGCGTTCGTGCCCAAAGACGAATTCCGCCTGCTGCAAGGCGGCGACGCGACGACCGAATATCAGTTCGGCAGTCACAACGTGCATCACATCTTTTGTGCAACTTGCGGCGTGAAGCCGTTCGGTTCGGTCGACATGCAGGGCGGCCTCTACGCAATCAACGTCGCTTGTCTCGACGTCAGCGACGAAGAACGCGCCACTGCACCGGTCGCGTATGAAAATGGGCGGGACAATGATTGGGGCAGTCCGCCCGCCGTGACGTCACATCTCTAAGCCCGGAGCAACGATGGAAACGTCTTCATATCGCTGGGTGATCGTTGCTGCCGGCGGCTTGCTGGGCTGTATGGCGATCGGCGCGATGTTTTCGCTGCCGGTGTTTCTGGTTCCGATTTCCAAAGACACAGGCTGGTCGGTCACCGGCGTTTCGACCGCGATGACGATCGGATTTCTGGCGCTGGCTTTCGGCAGCATCGTCTGGGGCAATCTGTCGGACCGGTTCGGTGCACGCCCGGTCGTGTTGTTCGGGTCGGTTCTGTTGGCAGCAAGCCTCGGCCTCGCCAGCCAGGCGACGTCGCTGATCCAGTTTCAGCTCGTCTTCGGCTTGTTCGTCGGTGCAGCGACCGCTGCGATCTTCGCGCCGATGATGGCCTGCGTGACTGGTTGGTTCGAAACGCATCGCAGCCTGGCCGTGTCGCTCGTCTCGGCCGGCATGGGCATGGCGCCGATGACCATGTCGCCGTTGGCGGCCTGGCTGGTGTCGGGCAATGACTGGCGCACCTCGATGCAGATCATCGCGGCGCTCGCCGCTGCCGTAATGATTCCGACTGCGTTGTTGATCCGTCGCGCGCCGGCACTGGACCAAGCGCCTGCACCAGACGGGGCGCAACCGCCGATGTCGGTGCGCCAGGCCGTGCGGACGCCGCAATTCATCATTCTCCTGCTGACCAACTTCTTCTGCTGCGCCACCCATTCCGGTCCGATCTTTCACACCGTCGGCTACGCGGTCAGTTGCGGCATCCCGCTGATCGCTGCGGTGACGATCTACAGCGTCGAAGGGCTCGCGGGTCTGGGCGGGCGCGTTGCGTTCGGTTTTCTCGGCGACCGGTTCGGCGCCAAGCGCGTGCTGGTGTTGGGTCTGCTGGCGCAAGCATTCGGCGCGCTGGCCTATGCATTCGTGCGCGATCTCGGCGCCTTCTATGCCGTCGCTGCGCTGTTCGGTTTCATCTATGCCGGCGTGATGCCGCTCTACGCTGTGCTTGCGCGCGAGAATTTTCCGCTGCGCATGATGGGAACGATCATCGGCGGCACTGCGATGGCGGGCAGTCTTGGCATGGCAACGGGGCCGCTGGCGGGCGGCCTGCTCTACGATCATTTCGCCAGCTACACGTGGCTCTATTTCGGAGCCTGGGGTCTTGGCCTCGGCGCGTTTCTGATCTCGCTGACCTTCAAGCCGTTCGCGAAGGAACAGCGGCAACGTATTTTCGGCGAAGCTTCGGCCGCATAAGCCAGCGCGATGATGCGTCGATGGGCGCCTACAACGTCACCACGCCGATCGGCGGCCACGGGATTTAGTCGCGCGCGGTTGCCAACATCGGATAGGTGAACAGGAAAAAGTGCAGCGCATTGACGCCGAAATGCGCGAGGCGCGCGGCCTGCAAACCGCCGCTGCGATAGGCAATGCCGTACCCGGCACCGGCGATGGTCGCGAACAACATATACGCCGCGCCGCCGCCCGCATGCGCCATGCCGAACAAGAGCGTCGCCAGCACCAGCGCTAGCCAGTCGCCGATTTCCGTCCCGCCCAGCACGCGCGTCAATCCGCTCTGCGCATAGCCGCGGAAGAGCGCTTCTTCGGCGAAGGTCACCAGCAGAAGATTGTCGAGACACCAGAGAAGCCAGATCGACGGAACTTTCGGCTCCCACGTCACGAAGCTCGCGCCCCAGGCGAGGACCAGGCAGGTCAAAGCGACGGCCGCGCATGCGATCAATCCGGTGCGCAACCACGTCCAGACCGGCTTGTGCTCCTCGACCCACGGAATCGCGCACATGACCCAGATGCCGATGAGCGGCTTGTCGAGATTGAGCCAGAGACTGTAGGGCAGCCCGTCGGGCGTAACCGGCGCCGGCCCGAAGACGCGCGTGTTGAAGAAGCCCGGCAGCAAATGCTGCATGCAGCCGATCGTGAGCAAAATGAACAGAACGTGGCCCGCGATGCGCAGCGGCTGCGCATGCGCCGGACGAACCGCCCATCCGGCTGCAACCAGCAACGCGATTGCACCAAGCGCGCGCACGTCGAGATCGCCTGCAGCAAAGGCGAGCACGTAGCCGGTTGCGAACAGCGCAAGCGAGACACGCCGCATCCGCGGCACCCATGCCACCAGCGCGCCGAGAAAAATCGCAGCCCAGCCGGCGGTGAAGATGATGCTGGGCGGGTTCAGTCGAGCAGCCCTAGGCTGCGCATCGAAACCGGTTTGCCGGCGCCGACGATGACGTGATCGTGAAGCTGGATCTCCAACGCGGTCAGCGCGCGCTGCACCGCGCGCGTCGTCTCCACGTCGGCGCGGCTGGGGTTTGGATCGCCGCTCGGATGATTGTGCGCCAGGATCACCGCCTTGGCGTCGAGCTGCACGGCGCGGCGCGCGACCGCAACCGGATAGAGCGGCGCAGCGACCGCCGTGCCGTTGCCCTGCGCTTCATCGGCAAGCAGACGGTTGCGGTGATCGAGATAGAGGACGCGGACTTGCTCGCTGCGCTCGGCGCCGAGGCGCCGTTGCAGATACCGCTCGACCGCGCCCCACGACGCCAATACGTCGTCGGACAATTCGCGTGTGCCGACATGCAACGACGCTGCGTGCACCGCTTTCAGCAACGCGCGCGCCGCAGGCCGGGTTTCGAGCGCCGATTTTTCCAGCGCTTTGGGCGTTGCAGCCAGCAAGGGACCAAGCCCACCGAACTCGGCCAGTAATGCTTTCGCCAGCGGCTTTACGTCGATGCGCGGAATGGCGGCGAAGAGCAGCGCTTCGAGAATTTCGTAATCGGGCAGCGCGTCGCCGCCGGCTAGCAGCCTTGCGCGCAAACGGTCGCGATGACCTTCCCAATGCGGCCGCAACACGGCGTCGTGCGTGCCCGCTAGCGGATCCTCATAGAGTGGAACCGGTGCGGGGGCGCGACGCTGCATTTATGCGTAAGGCGGTTTTGTGTGGCCGGCGGGCGAGAGCGTGAAAATCTCCACGCCGGTCTCGGTCACGCCGACCGAATGTTCGAACTGCGCCGACAGTGAACGGTCGCGCGTGACGGCGGTCCAGCCGTCATCGAGAATTTTCACTTCGTAACGGCCGGCATTGATCATCGGCTCGACGGTGAAGAACATGCCCGTCTTCAATTCAGGACCGGTGCCGGGACGGCCGTAATGCAACACCGACGGCGGCGCATGAAAGACGCGACCAAGCCCGTGACCGCAGAAATCGCGCACGACGGAGAACCGATTCTTTTCGGCGTGCGCCTGAATGGCGTGACCGACGTCGCCCAACGTTGCGCCCGGCTTCACTGCTTCGATGCCGCGCATCATCGCTTCGTACGTGACTTCGATCAGCTTCTTGGCGCGCAGCGGCACGCGGCTGCCGACTTCGTACATGCGGCTGGTGTCGCCATACCAACCGTCGAGGATCGGCGTGACGTCGATATTGACGATGTCGCCGTCCATCAGACGCTTGGCGCCCGGAATGCCGTGGCAGACGACGTGGTTGATCGAGATGCAGCTCGACTTGGGATAGCCCTTGTAGCCGAGCGTCGCCGGAATGGCGCCGTGCTCGCGCATATAGCGTTCGATCTCGACGTCGATCTCATTCGTCACCGCGCCCGGCACAATCATCGGCACGATATGGTCGAGCAGCGCCGCAGCCAGGCGGCCGGCCTTGCGCATGCCCTCGAAATCTTCGGGGCCGTGGAGCGGGATCCGGTTTTCGTCCGCGGTTTCCTGCGGCGCCGGCTGCGGGTAGGTCATGAGGTGAAAAGGCTCTTGGGTACGCTTGGGGCAATCCGAGACATGGGCGATGGGGCCGGGACGGGCAAGCCAAAAGCGCGCCCTGCGCCAAAGAGACAGGAAAAGCGATGAGCGAAACGCTGGTGCAGGCCGCAATCCTGGTGATCGGGAACGAGATCCTGACGGGCCGGACCAAGGACGCAAATCTGCCGTTTCTGGCCGAACGGCTGGAGGCGCGCGGCATCCGCCTCGCCGAAGCCCGTGTCGTCCGCGACGTCGAGGACGAGATTATTGCCGCACTCGACGCGCTGCGCGGGCGGTACGACTATGTCTTCACGTCGGGCGGTATCGGGCCGACGCATGACGATCTGACCGCAGCCGCGGTCGCGCGCGCGTTTGGCCGCAAGCTGGTGCGCGATGCCGAAGCGGTGCGTCGCCTGACCGTGCATTACGGCGGCGAAGAACATCTGACGCCGCCGCGTCTCAAAATGACCGACATTCCCGAAGGCGCCAGCTTGATCGACAATCCAGTCTCGGCCGCACCGGGTTTCCGCGTTGAAAATGTCTTCGTGCTCGCGGGCGTGCCGAAAATCTTGCAGGCGATGTACGACCAGCTTGAACCGTCGCTGCTGGGCGGCGCGCCGCGCGACAAGCGCACCGTGCGCACCGCCTTGTTCGAAAGCCGCATCGCCGAACCGCTCGCTGCAATCGCAGAGACATATGCAGCGGTCGAGATCGGGTCGTATCCATGGTTCCGCCTCGGCCAAGGCGGAGTCGCACTGGTCCTGCGCAGCGCCGACGCGGCTGCGTTGACGCAAGCGACCGACGCCGTGATCGCAATGTGCCGCGCACAAGGCGACGAACCTGTTGCGGAGTAAGTAGGTGGCGCGCCAACCGAAGCTGCGGAGCTAGCGTAGTCCCCCTACGCTAAAGCTTCGGGGGATCAACCTGCACTGCTGCGCAGCGCAGGTTGGTGCGGGCGGCCGGACTTGAACCGGCACATCGGTTTCCCGATTACGGATTTTAAGTCCGTTGCGTCTACCATTTCGCCACGCCCGCGGCAGGGCGCGACACTAGACATGGTCAGGCCCGGCGCCAACACCGGGGCCATTGCACGGTGGCGTTGCCGGTTCAGCTTGTCGATGAGCCCCGCACCGCGTTCGATCAGGCCGTGCAGAGAAACTTCGCCACGATCGGGGACCGGCAAGTCCATTACCGGCATGAAGGTGCCGGGCCGGCGGTGGTGCTGCTGCATCAATCGCCGACCTCGTCGCGCGAACACGAATCGCTGTTGCGGCGCCTGGCCGGCGAAGGCTTCGCCGTCTTCGCGCCCGATATGGCCGGCTACGGCCTGTCCGATCCGCATCCGTTGGGCGCGCACGTCACGATCGAAGCGCTCGCCGACGACGTCGCTGCGTTTCTCGATGCGACCGGCATCGCAACCGCGGGCATCTACGGGTTTCACACCGGCGGCTGCATCGCGAATGAATTTGCGCGCCGCCATGCTGCGCGCGCCACCGTCACGATCGTCGGCGGGTTCGTTTGCCAAACCGACGAAGAGCGCGCCGAGACGCTGGCAAACTACCTGCCGCCGTTCGTTCCGCTCGCCGACGGCACGCATCTTCCGTGGCTGTGGTCGCGAGTGAAAGACCAGAAGATCTTTTACCCTTGGTATCAGCAGGACGACGCAGCACGCCTGTCGTTGACGGTCGGCACGCCGGCGCAGCTGCATGCAACGGCAATGGCGTTCCTCGATGCCGGCGATTCCTATCGCAGCGCGTACGGCGCCGCTTTTCGCTATCGCGGCGTCGATTCACTGCCGCACATCCCCGGCGCGCATTACATCGTCAGTTACGAAGCCGATCCGCTGTACCGGCATCTCGATCGGTTGCCGTCGCTCGCATCCAACATTCGCATCGAGCGTTGTGCAACGCCGGAACTTGCGACAGTGAAACTGATTGAGATCCTGGCGCGGCATCGTGCCGGCATCGCGCCGCCACCGCCCGCACCACAAGCGCGACGCAGCGCATGGATTGGCGACTATGCCGGTGCGATGCGGCTACGCCGGAACGATGACGCGGCAGGCGATCCGATCGTGCTGCTGCATGGCGCCGGTGAATCCGGCCGTGCGCTGACCGCCCTGGCGCAACCCTGGATCGGGCGCCGTCGCGTGCTGGTTCCGGATCTGCCGGGACATGGCGACAGCGAGGAACTGCACGCCGACGGCATCGCGGCCACGGCGCGCGTGCTGCGCGACGCGTTGGATGCGGCGCGTGTGCAGCGCTGCGACCTGATCGGACGCGGGTTCGGTGCTGCGGTAGCGCTCGAGCTGGCGCGGCTTGATCCGCCGCTGGTGCATCGTCTGGCGCTGCTCGACCTGCCGCCGTCGGATGCGGCGCTGCGCGACGCGATGCGGGCGCAGGACGCGCCGCCGCTCGATCCCGATTTTCACGGCGGCCATCTCAGCCGCGCCTGGCACGTTGCACGCGATCGCGGCTTGTTCTTTCCATGGTTCGACCGGCGTGCCGAAACGCGCATCGCGACCGCCATCGACACGCAGACGATTCACGACCGCGCCGTCGACATGCTGAAAGCCGGTGCGGCCGGGCGCGCCGCGATGTTGGCGACGCTCGACTATGACTTCGAGCGGGCTGCCGCCGCGGTCACGGCGCCGATCCTGCGGCGCCTACCGGGCAACGACTGGGGCTAGTCGCGCACGACCACCAGGCTGACATGTCTGGTGTCGATGACGACTTTGCCGGCATGCGGAAAATTTACGGTCGCGCGCGGTCCAATGACCGACTGGACCTGGCCCACGCCCCAGTCGGTTTCGGTCGGGTGGCGGACGCGTGCGCCTGGTACTAGGTCTGGATCCTGCGACATCCCAGCATGCTAAGACATGCCCATGGCCAACGCTTCTTCCATTGATACGCGGCTCGTCGAACTCCTCTGTTCGCGGCTGCTGCATGACCTGATCAGCCCGCTCAGCGCGATTTCAAATGGCGTCGAACTGATCCGCGAGGGCGGGATGGACGACGACGCGCTGGACCTGATCGAAGGTGCGGCCCGACAGGCGACCCGCCGGGTCCAGGCGCTGCGTCTGGCCTGGGGCTCGGCCGGTGCCGAAACGGGCCCTGGCCCGGTGCGCGTCGCCGCGCTGGCCTGGTTCGAAGGCACGCGCATTACGCTCGACTGGCCCGAGACGGTCGACGCACCGCTGCTCGAACGACGTGGTGCAACCAAGCTGCTGTTGAACGCAGTGTTGCTAGGCGGTGAAGCTTTGCCAGGACAAGGCGCGTTGCAGGTCACACGCGACGGCGACGTGATCGTTGTGACAGCAGTCGGGCGCAATCCGACGCTCAAAGGTGCAGGCGAAGCATGGCTGGGTGCTGCGCTTCCCGCCGCGACAAGTGCAGAAGCACACGATGTGAACGCGGCGTACGCAGCCGCGCTTGCGCGGAGCTATGGCCTGTCACTTGTCGTGTCCCGCGCGAATGACAGCCTGTCCTTGCGTCTTAGCGCTGCGTAACGCGCACGACGCTATACGGACGGATATCTGAATATCCGATCGCTGCTGTCACCAACCCGAATGCACTAACACGTCACGCAAATTGCGCTGATAGACCGCACTCGTAGCTTTGAGCCGAGGAGATGGTCGTGTTGAAAACCGTACGCGCAAAAGTCGTTTTAGGCCTGGCCGTGATCCTGCTGGCGACCGCGACGTTAGGAATTGTCGCCGTAAATCGCATGTCGTCGATGAATGACAGCGCGGCGGACATTCGCAACAACTGGCTTCCCGGTACGCGCGAACTTGGCCTGCTGATGCGCAACGTCGAGCGCGTCCGCGGCAACCAGGCCGCGACAACCATGTCCAAGAATGCGGAAGAGCTCGCCAGCGAACGCAAGTTGGTCGACGGCTATCTGAAAGAAGTCGACTCGAGCTGGGCCGCCTACGAAAAGCTGATCACGCCGGGCGAAGAGGCAACGCTCGCCGCCGCCGCAAAAAAGGCCTGGGCCGGCTATATGCAGATCGTGGTCGGCTTCCGCGCCGCCCAGGACGCCGGCGACATGCCGAAGGCGGAAAAACTCTACCGCACCGAAATGCGCGACCAGTTCCGCGTGCTGCGCACCGACCTGCAGAAGCTGCTCGATTTCAACGTCGCCGGCGGCAAGAACGCAGCCGATGACGGCGAGCGCACGTACGCCAACACGCGCATCGCCGTCGGCGTCGCGATCGTGATTGCGCTGGCGCTCTGCGGCGTCGTGATCACCTTCATGTTGCGCGGCGTGTTGAAACCGTTGAGCGAACTGACGGCCGCGATGAGCCATCTGGCCGGCGGCGATCTGACGACCAAGGTCATCGGCGAGAAGCGCGAAGACGAAATCGGCGCCTTGGCGCGCGCGCTGGCCGTGTTCAAAGCCAACGCGATCGAGAAAGAGCGCCTGACCGCCGAACAAGAGACCGCCCGCCAGGCCAAGGAAGCGCGCCAGGCCATCGTTGCGGCCGAGATTCGCGGCTTTGAAGGCACGATCGAAAGCCTGCTGAGCGCCTTGTCGGCGGCTGCGACCGAGCTGAATTCGACCGCCGGCTCGATGCAGTCGATCGCCGAGCGTGCGACGCACCAGGCAATGTCGGTGTCGGCCGCCAGCCAGCAGACCAGCGGCAACGTGCAGACGGTCGCGACCGCGACTGAAGAATTGTCGGTCTCGATCCAGGAAATCACGCGGCAGGTGGCGGACTCCAATCGCCGCGTGCAGGACGCGGTGACCCAGGCCGAAACCACCACCACGACGATGCACGGGTTGCGCGACGCAGCCGAGCGCGTCAGCCAGGTCGTGGGCCTGATCGGCGATATCGCCGCCCAGACCAATCTGCTGGCGCTGAACGCCACGATTGAAGCGGCCCGCGCCGGCGAAGCAGGCAAGGGCTTTGCGGTGGTCGCCAGCGAAGTGAAGAGCCTCGCCACCCAGACCGCCAAAGCGACCGAAGAAGTCTCGTCGGTGATCGGCGACATTCAGACCGAGACCGGCAAGGCGGTTGCCGCGATCGATCTGGTCAAGTCGACCATCGAAGGGCTGAGCCACATTGCCGGCACGATCGCGGCTGCGGTCGAACAGCAGGGTGCTGCGACACGCGAAATCGCGCGCAACGTCGAAGAGGCCGCGCGCGGGGTCGAGCGCGTCTCGAGCGACGTCGTTGCGGTCGAGGGGGCGGCGACCGATACGGGCGAGGCGGCAACCCAGGTCACGACCGCGGCGCAGGATGTCAGCCAGCAGGCTGAAACATTGCAGGCGCGTGTGGCGACCTTCCTCGGCAACATCCGCGAAGCAGCCTGACGAGCAGGATCTGGCGAACAAGTCGCGCATTCGCGTGATTGTTCACGGTTTGTAAGGAGCCTCGTGCGCGCCTTAGGGGTGCACGAGGCTTTCTTGCCCGCGGGACTATTGATGCTGGGGATCGACCAGGCTTCGCTCGGCGGAACCGGGCTGGAGCTGACCTTGCAAGCGATCGGCGCGTTGGCGCGACAAGTGTCGCTGCTGGCGATCAGCGCCGTGGCCTATGCGTGGCTGTTACAAACCTGGCGCCGTTCGGGCGCCTGGCTGGCGCTGCTCCTTGCGACCGTGCTGATGAGCGTGCTGGTCACGCTGACGCTCTTAAACCCAGTCCAGCTTGCGACCGTCGGGCAGCTCGACGTGCGCGACGTCATCGTCAGTTTCGCGACGCTCGACCTGCCCTTGTTGCCCAGCCTAGTTGTGACCGCGGTCGCGATGGCGGTGCGCGGTGGATTTGGCGATGCGGCGGCGGGCGCCGGCGTTGCCAATATTGCGCTGACATTCCTGCTGGCACGCGCACTGCGCTACGCCATCGATCGCGGCAAGCTGACTCGCGGACCGCGTATCTATCTGTTCATCGCCGTCACGCAATGGCCGGTCTTCGTCGTGCCATCGGTGTTGATGATTCCGGGCCGTACGCTGTCGCAGATGCTGGGCGACGGCTCGCTGTTGGTCATGGCCGTGCTGGGCGTGGTCACGATCGCGTTCGGTTGGGTCAGCGATTTCATCGCGCGTCAGGCCGACAAGGATTTGACGATCGAAGAAAACGCGATCTCGCTGCGGCACATTCTCGATGGGTCGACGCAAGGCGTGCTGATCCATGACGGCTTGAAGCCGATCTTTGCCAACGAAACCTTCGCACGCATCTACGGCTATGCCTCTGCCGAAGCAGTGATTCAGGCGGGCACGATTGCGCCGCTGGTGGTGACGCAAAGCGGACGCCCGCCATCAGACGAGATGTTGTGGCTGCAGACCGATCCGCGTGGCGTTCCGACCTTCATGGGCGATCGTCGCGCACGGCGCGTCGACGGATCGACGATCTGGATCGACGCCGAGATCCGGTTGACGATGTGGCGCGGCAGCCGCGCCATCCAGACCACCGTCGTCGATGTGACCGACGCGCATCGCGCCGCCGACCTGCTGCAGCAGCGGCGCGAAATGCTGGCCAAGCATCAGGACGCCCTGCTCGAATTGTTGCGACTGCGCTTCGACGGATCGCAATCCTTCGCCGCAATCACCGAAGCAGCGCTGCCGTTGCTACATGCCGGCATGGGCGGATCGCGCACATCGATCTCGCTCTCGGATCACGCGGCGGGTCTCTATGAGTGCCTGGGCTATTACGAGCCCGGCGCCGGCATGTCGCCGGGCGATCTCGTGCTGCGCTGGTCCGATCTGATCGGCATCGAAGGCGAGATGCAGGCGGCGTCGACGATCCTGATTCCCGACGTCGACCTCAGCCATGTCGAACCGAGCCTGGCCAACCTGCTGCACAATGCCGACGCACGGTCGGGTCTGATCGTCCGCGTTCCGATCGACGCGCGTTATGCCTGTTTGATTCTCTTCTATGACGCGCAGCCGCGCAGCTGGAGCCTGGAAGAACAGATCTTCGCGCGCGCGACCGGCAATATCGTCGGCATGGCGATGCTGTCGCATCTGCGCCAGCGCAATTTCGAATCGCTCGACGCGGTGCTCGACGCGATCCTGATTTTCGATGCCGACGGGTTGGTGACGTACGCCAATCGCGCGGCCTACGACCAGATCGGCCTGTCGCCGGGCGATCTGTTCGATGAACACGCGATGCAGCTGCTGCCCGAGATGCCCGCGCCAAGCGCGGGCGAAACGGCGCATACGGTCCCATGGACGCGCCTCGACGGATCGACCACCGAAGTGCGCGTGTTGCACCGGCGGCTCGCCGATGGCGGTTCGGTTGCGACCTGGCGTGACATCTCGGTCGAACTCGAAAGCGAGAAAGAAAAAGAAACGCTGCGGATGCAGCTGACCCAAGCCGCCAAGATGGAGGCGATCGGGCGGTTGGCCGGCGGCATGGCGCACGACTTCAACAATCTGCTGGGCGCGATTATGGGATTCGCGGGCTTTCTGGTCGACGATCTCGACGAAGGCAGCGAGCAGCACGGTTACGCCATGCGCGTTCTGTCGGTGAGCGAGCGCGCGCGCCAATTGGTCATGCAGATATTGGCGTTTTCGCGCGCCGAAGGGGCGGCGCGCATGCCGGTCGGCTTGACCGAATGGGCCCGCGAAGGCCGCGACATGCTGCAAGGATTGTTGCCGGCCTCGACGCAGCTGATCGTGCATCCAAGCTCGCGCGAGCTGCATGTCTACGGCAATGCGACCCAGCTACAGCAGGTGCTGGTCAATCTGTGCGTCAACGCCAACGACTCGCTGCCCGAAAATGGTGGCACGATCGAAATCGAATTGGCCGAGATCACGCCGGTCGGATCGTCGCCGCTCGCGGTCAGCGAAACCGACGGAAGTTTCCATACGGCACGGCTGGAATCGGGGCAGCTGACAATCGGCCAGCGCTATGCGCGGCTGCGCGTGCGCGATCGCGGCTGCGGCATTCGCCAGGATGTGTTGGACCAGATTTTCGAACCGTTCTTCACGACCAAAGATCGCACGCGCGGAACCGGCCTCGGTCTCGCGGTCGTGCACGGTCTGTTGCTCGCACATGACGGCGCCTATGCGGTGCGTTCGACGCCTGGCGATGGAACCGTGTTTGACGTCTATCTTCCCGCAGTCGACGCGCCGGCTGCAGTGGCGACGCTGGGCACGCGTGTCGCCGGCACGCCCGGGCCAGCCATCGCAGCGTTGTTGCTGGACGACGAAGAAGATCTGCTCGACGCGATGCGCATCGGCCTCAAGCGGCTGGGCTTCGCTGTGGCGGCGACCAATTCACCCGGCCAGGCGCTGGCCTGGCTGCGGGAGAAACCGGGTGCATTCCAAGTGCTGATTACCGATCAAGTGATGCCGGGCATGCGCGGCACCGCGCTGATTCCGCTGGCAAAGGCCGCCGATCCGGCGGTGCGCGTGATTTTGACCACCGGCTATAGTGACGGCGCGACCGAACGGATCGCGCGCGAAGCCGGCGCCGATGCGTTTGTCCTGAAACCCGTGCCGCCGGAAACGATGGCGCGCACCGCACGCTCGTTGTTCGCCGCATGAACAAACGCCTTCTGATCGCCGACGACCATCCGCTCTACCGCGAAGCTGTACGCGGGCAGGTCGAGCGTCTGATTCCCGGTGCCACGATCGATGAAGCGGCGTCGCTGGAAGAAGCGCTGGCCTTCCACGGCCGCTACGACCTGATCGTGGTCGACTTTCAAATGCCGGGCATGACGATCGATGCAGGCGTACCGCGTCTGGTTGCGGCGTTCCCGGGATGTCCGGTGGCGATGATGTCGGGCGTCGCGCGGCCGCGCGAAGTGCGCGCTGCGTTGAAAGCCGGCGCGCGCGGCTTTCTTCCCAAGACATTGCCGGCTGCGGCGCTGGCTGCAGCGCTGGAAATTCTGTTTGCCGGCGGCACCTACGTGCCGCTTGAAACCGTGCTCGACGAGGAAAGCGGCGACGAAATCGCCTCCGACACGCCGGTGCGTGCGGTGCCGAGCTGGATGGAATCGCTGTCGCCGCGCGATCGCCGGATCCTGGTCGCGATCGGGCGCGGCCTGACCAACAAAGAAATCGCGCGCGAACTCGAACTCGCCGAAGTCACGATCAAGGTCAATTTGCAGCAGATCTTCCGAAAAATCGGCGCGCGCACGCGTTCGGAAGCTGCGGTGATCGCGGTCCGTGCAGGACTGTTGGGCGATTGAGTTGGTGAATCAAACGTTTGCACAGCTCGCGATCGGCAACTTCCCGACTGAATCCAACCGCAAACGCGACGATTCCTGTCGCGGATTAGTCCGGATATCCGCACGGATATAGGCCCTATACCGACGCCGTACTGCGCGGTTGGCGGCCCGACCCTAGGGTCCGGCCATGCAAGTTCTTCTAGTTGATGACGATGCGGACCACCTCGCCTTTATGACGGCGTTGCTGCGTCGGGCGGGCCACCACCCGCATAGTTTTACCGACGCGCAGACCGCGCTCGACCGCCTGGCCGAAGGGACCGAGGTCGATGCCGTCGTGACCGACGTCTTCATGCCTCTGATGGATGGGGTCGAATTTACGCGTGCGATCCGCCGCCACGCGCCGGCCCTGCCGATCATCGCAGTGACCGGCGGATTTGGTGGAATTTCGCACCCGTATGAGCGCGCCATGGCCGCCTTTGGCGCCCGCCAGGTCTTCCGCAAACCGGTCGACGCGGCCGAATTGCTGCGGGCAATCGAGCGCCTGCCGGGCATGGACGAACAAGTCCTGGCCGACGGCACCGTAAAGGCGAGCTGATTTAACGCATTCGTTACATCCAAAGGCCAGCTTCGGCGCCGGCCCCAGCTGCATTCAGGGGATGAGGACCGGCTATGGACGATCTGCTTCGCGAATTCCTGACCGAGACGAGTGAGAGCGTTGCGCTGCTCGACGTCGAGCTAGTGCGCCTCGAGCGCGAGCCGAACGATCCGGGCCTGCTCTCGTCGATTTTCCGCTTGGTCCACACGATCAAAGGCACGTGCGGTTTCCTCGGCCTGCCCCGCCTCGAATCGGTGGCCCATGCCGGCGAGAACGTCCTCGGCAAATTCCGCGACGGCGAGCTGGTGGTGACGCCGCCGGCGGTCACGCTGATCCTGCAATCGCTCGACCGCATCAAGTCGATCCTGTCGGTGCTGGAAGAAACCGGGTCCGAACCGGCCGGCAACGACGCCGACCTGATCGAACGTCTGCATCGTGCCGAACACGGTGATTTCGGCGAATCCGGCGCGCCTGCCGCTGCCAGCGCCGTTCTGGAAGAAATCGCCGCTGCGGTTACGCATGCGGTCGAACACGAAGAAGCCGAAGTCGCGCACCCGTTGCCGGCGACCCAGGCCGCAGCTGCCGTGCCCGCCGCACCTCCGCAAGTTCAAGATGGCGCGCCGGCCAAGGAAAGCGCAGTTGCATCGCAGTCGATCCGCGTCGGCGTCGATCTGCTCGAAAATCTGATGACCACGGTCAGCGAACTGGTGCTGACGCGCAATCAACTGCTGCAGATCCTGCGCCAGCAGAAAGAAACGGAATTCACCGGTCCGCTGCAGCGCCTGAACCAGGTCGTCAGCGAGCTGCAGGAAGGCGTCATGAAGACGCGCATGCAGCCGATCGGAAATGCGTGGGGCAAGCTGCCACGCATCGTGCGCGACCTGGCGCACGAACTGAACAAGAAGATCGAACTCGAAATGCGCGGGGCCGAGACCGAACTCGACCGCCAGGTTCTCGAGCTGATCAAAGATCCGCTGACGCACATGGTGCGCAACTCGGCCGACCACGGCATCGAGAAGCCCAGCGAACGCGTCAATAGCGGCAAACACGAAACCGGCCGCATCGTGCTCAACGCCTATCATCAGGGCGGGCACATCATTGTTGAGATCGCGGACGACGGCAAAGGCCTGCCGATCGACAAGATCAAAGCGAAGGTGATCAAGAACGGTCTCGCGACCGAAGCCGAACTGGCGCAGCTCACCGATACGCAGATCCAGCAATATATTTTCCGCGCCGGCTTCTCGACCGCCGAAGCGGTGACCTCGGTGTCGGGCCGCGGCGTCGGCATGGACGTCGTCAAGACGAACATCGAAAAGATCGGCGGCACGATCGAACTGAAGTCGGTCTACGGCCAGGGTTCGACCTTCACCATCAAGATCCCGCTAACCTTGGCGATTGTCTCGGCGCTGATCGTCGAAAGCGCGGGCGAACGTTATGCGATCCCGCAGCTGTCGGTGGTCGAGTTGGTGCGCGCGTCGGAACGCGCGGCCGAAGGTGAAAACCGCATCGAACGCATCAAGGGCGCGGCGGTGTTGCGCTTGCGCGACCGCCTGCTGCCGCTGGTGTCGTTGCAGGAAATTCTGCAGCTCGAGCCGACAGCAGCCGAAGACTCCGAACGTTTCATCGTCGTCGCCCAAGTCGGCAATTACGCGTTCGGCATCATCGTCGACCGCGTCTTCGATACCGAAGAAATCGTGGTCAAACCGGTGGCGCCGCTGCTGCGTCACATCTCGATGTTCTCGGGCAACACGATCCTGGGCGATGGCTCGGTGATCATGATCCTGGATCCGAACGGCATCGCGCAGGCGACCGGCGAAATGATCGCATCGGAACGCAACGCCATGGCCAAGCAGGAAGAGCAGGCGACCGGTCTCGACGAGACGACTGCATTGCTGGTGTTCCGCGCCGGTGGCGTCGGTCCGAAAGCGGTGCCGCTGTCGCTGGTCAGCCGCCTCGAAGAGTTCGATCTCAAAGACATCGAAATGGCGCGCGGCCAGCACGTCATTCAGTATCGCGGCAAGTTGATGCCGCTGATCCGTTTCGACAATTCCAAGCCGTTGGCGACGACGGGCCATTGTCCGGCGCTGGTGTTCGCCGACCGCGAACGTGCGATGGGTCTGCTGGTCGACGAGATCGTCGATATCGTCGACGAACAGGTCGAAATCCAGCTTCAGTCGGATCAGCAGGGCGTGATCGGCAGCGCGGTCGTGGCCGGCAAGGCCACCGACATGATCGATGCCGGCTTCTGGCTGACGCAGGCCTTCCGTGATTGGTTCGGTTCGGTTGATCGCTATGTCGATCAGACCGGCCACAGCAACAGCAGCACCGGTCGCCGCATTCTGCTGGTCGATGACAGCCCGTTCTTCCGCAATCTGCTGACGCCGATGCTGCAGGTCGCCGGCTATCACGTCACCACCGTCGAAAGCGCGCTTGCCGCCTTGGAATTGGTGGAGCGTGGCGAACGGTTCGACGTCATCGTCAGCGACATCGAAATGCCCGGCATGTCGGGCTTCGAATTCGCCGAGAAGATAAAAAGCGACGCGCGCGTCAGCAGCACGCCGGTCGTCGCGCTGTCGAGCCACGCATCGCCCGCCGATCTCGATCGCGGCCGCGCTGCCGGCTTTGACGACTACGTTGCCAAACTTGACCGCGACGCGCTGCTCGCAGCGCTGTCCGAAACGCTTGCCGAGCACAGGAGCGCCGCATGAGCGGGAAAGAAATCGTATTGTCGGGCGGCAACGCCCTGGCACACGCCAGCCACGACGTCGCGGAATACGTAACCACGATCGTCGATGGCCAGCTGTTCGGCATTCCGGTTCTGCAGGTGCAGGACGTGCTGGGTCCGCAACGCGTGACGCGCATTCCGCTGGCGCCGAAAGAAGTCGCCGGTGCGCTGAATCTGCGCGGCCGCATCGTCACCGCGATCGACGTGCGCACGCGCCTCGGCCTCGTCAAGCGTCAGGGCGATCACCGCGCCATGTCGATCGTGGTCGAACATGGCGGCGAGCTGTACAGCCTGATCGTCGATGAAGTGGGCGAGGTTCTGTCGCTGCCGGCCGATCGTCTCGAGGCCAATCCGCCGACCCTGGATTCGGGCTGGCGTTCGGTCTCGCTGGGCATCCATCGGCTCGAAGGTCGCCTGCTGGTGGTCGTCGATGTCGCACGTCTGCTCGACTTCACGCGCGCCGAGGCCGCATAAGGCTTGGATTCGCCCTGGCGTTTGCGACTTCGTCCCAACGCCCCGATTGACGCGGACCTCCGGATCCGGCCCGATTACAGCTGACCCGTGGGGATCATGAGAGCACCGACATGAAGACGTGCCTGGTCGTGGATGATTCCGGCGTTATCCGCAAAGTTGCGCGCCGCATTCTTGAGCAGATGTCCTTTGATTGCAGTGAGGCCGAAAACGGTCTGATTGCGCTCGACGCCTGCAAAGCGCGGATGCCCGACGCGGTTCTGCTCGACTGGAACATGCCGGTGATGAGCGGCATCGATTTCCTGAAAGGCTTGCGCGCCATGCCCGGCGGCGACAAGCCGAAGGTCGTGCTGTGCACCACCAATAACGATATGAAGCACATCGTCGAAGCGCTCGGCGCCGGCGCAGACGAGTACATCATGAAGCCCTTCGATCACGACATCGTGCAGGCCAAGTTTGCGCAGATCGGCCTGGTGTGAGCGTCGTGACAGCTCCCCAGCCAGATAATGGCAAAATCCGCGTCATGATCGCGGATGACTCTGCAGTCATTCGTGGATTGACGACGCGCGCGCTTGAAGCTGAACCCGACATCGAAGTCGTGGCCAGCGTGCCCGACGGGCGTATGGCGGTGGCACAGCTCGAACGTACCGTCGTCGATGTGATCGTGCTCGACGTTGAAATGCCGAACATGGACGGCCTCACCGCGATCCCGCACCTGCTGAAGGTGGCGCCGCTGGTGAAGATCGTCATGTCGTCAACGTTGACGGTGAAGAACGCCGAGACGTCGATGAAGGCGATGCAGGCCGGCGCCGCCGACTGTCTGCCGAAACCGACTGCGACGCGTGATATGCTGGGCGCGGCCGACTTCAATCGCATGCTGGTTGAGAAGGTGCGTTCGCTGGGCCAGGCTGCGCAACGCGGCGGTTCACGCGCTCGTACCGTTGCTGCACGCGGCACCCCGTCGACGGTGCCGATGCGTCCGGTGTCGACGTTGCCGCGCGCATTGCCGCCGGCGCGTCCGATGCCGGTCATGGCGCCGAAGATCATTGCGATCGGCAGCTCGACCGGCGGTCCGCAGGCTTTGTTTGAAGTGTTGAAGCATCTCGCCGGGACCGATTGTCCGCCGATCATGCTGACGCAGCATATGCCGCCGACCTTCACGACGATTCTGGCCGATCACATTCAGCGCCAGTGCGGCATTCCGACGATTGAAGTGCAGGACGGCACGCCGCTGCAGCGCGGGCGCGTGCATGTCGCACCGGGGGACTTTCACATGACCGTGTCGTCCGACGGCGGCACGTTGCATATCGACAAGAACCCGCCCGAGAATTTCTGCCGCCCGGCCGTCGATCCGATGTTGCGGTCGGTGGTGGCGGCGTTCGGTCCGCGGGTCTTGACCTTGATCCTGACCGGCATGGGTTCGGACGGACTCAAAGGTTGCGGCAAAGTCGTCGAAAGCGGCGGCGCAGTGTTGGCGCAAGACGAAGCGACCAGCGTCGTGTGGGGCATGCCGGGCGCGGTCGCGACGGCAGGTCTTTGCAGCGCCGTGTTGCCGCTGACGGAAATTGGCCCGCGCCTCAAGGCGCTTGCAACCGCGCGGGCGGCGTAACGCGATGCGGCCAGCCGATTTCGAACTTCTGTCGAACCTGCTGAAGCTGAATTCCGGCCTCGTTCTGACGCCGGACAAAGCCTACCTGCTCGAATCGCGCCTGATGCCGGTGGCGCGCAAGCACCAGATCCCGACGATGGAAGCGCTCGCCGATAAGGTGCGCTCGCGTCCGGACGACACGTTGCTGCGCGACATCACCGAAGCGATGACGACCAACGAGTCGTCGTTCTTCCGTGATTCCAAACCGTTCGATCAACTGCGCGACGTGTTGCTGCCGCGCATGCTGGAAGCGCGCGGCGCCCGCAAGCAGCTGCGCATCTGGTGCGCCGCCGCTTCGTCGGGGCAGGAGCCGTATTCGATCTCGATGATCTTGAAAGAACAGGCGGCGAAACTCGCCGGCTGGAAGATCGACATTATCGGCACCGATCTTTCGAACCCGATTCTCGATCGCGCCAAAGAAGGCCTCTACACGCAGTTTGAAGTGCAGCGCGGCCTGCCGATCACCTTGCTGGTGAAGTACTTCAAGCAAGAAGGCGACAAGTGGCGCATCTCGGACGACATCAAGAAGATGGTGCAGTATCGCCGTCTCAACTTGCTGCAGCCGTTCGGTGATCTCGGTCAGTTCGACATCGTCTTCTGCCGCAACGTGCTGATCTATTTCGATCAGCCGACCAAAGCGAAAGTGCTCGAGGCGATTTCCAAGCAGATGCCGAATGACGGCGTGCTGTTGTTGGGCGGCGCCGAAACCGTGCTTGGCGTCACCGACCGATTCCGGCCGATGGAAGGGCAGCGCGGCCTGTATGAGCTTTCGACCGCACCAGCATTGCAAAAAGCGGTCTGATTTTTACAGCCTGTCGGCGCTAGACAGTCGGTCATGAAACTTCCGACGCAAGCTTTCACGACGATCGACTGGGCCAACGTGCCCGTCACCGAACATGCCGGCGAGACTGGCATGGCCTATTGGCGCACGCATCAAGTCGGCGATCTGCGCGTACGCATGGTCGAGTACTCGCCCGGCTATCTTGCCGATCATTGGTGCGATCGCGGTCACGTCTTGTTGGTGCTGGAAGGCGAGATCGTGTCCGAGCTGCGCGACGGCCGCACGTCAACGCTGACGGCAGGCATGAGCTATCAAGTGTCCGATTTCGGCGATCCCGCACATCGTTCGTCCACCAAGACGGGCGCGAAGTTGTTTATCGTCGATTGACTGCGCGCTAGCGCGGCACGGTTTCCAGCAACATCCAGCGCAAGCCGGTACCGGTCTGCGCCTCGTCATACACCGCCGGTTCGACCGGCATGATGTCGAGCCGGATCGCGCCTTGCGCAACGATATCGGGCGGCAGGTCGAATTTGACCTGCCGCTCTTCTTTTGTGAGCTGCGCTTCGGCGACTTGCGTTCCGTTCGCCCGGATCTGCACGCGCGCCGTGCCCATCATCATCAAGGTCGCGCGCAGACCGTTGTCGACGCGGCGTTGCGGCTCGATCCACAAGGTGCCGAACGCGTCTTTCATCCAGGTGCCGTTGCCGTCGCGCGTGCCCCAGCCGCGACCCAGATACGGCGTCGGACGGTCGAGCCAGATGATCTGGTGCACCGGTGCGATCGGGAAATGCGGCCGCAGTCCCAGCGGCGACAGTTGCACCGTGTCGAGGAGCGCGTTGCGATCAAGCGGCGTAAAGGTGAAGGCGCGGTCGCCGCAGCCTTGCGTCGAGGTATCGAGCGGCCGCTGCTGCACGCCGCTTTCATCACGCCAGCCGAGAAAGCCTTCGAAGGTTCGGCGCACCAGCATGCCGGCTTTGTCGCCATCGGCGACCAGCACCGCAAGCAGCGCGCCATCTTCGTCCAGCCGTATGTCGAGCTGCGCATATTTGCCCGGCGCATCCATCGCCGGCAGTACGCGCAGCGCAACGCCACGACGCTGCGCCCACAAATCAAAGAAGCGGCGATCCTGGGTCTCGGCGAAGTCGACCCAATCAAACAAGCGCGGCGCCAACAAGGTCCGCCCGTCCAATAGCGCGCGGGTCTGGTCGCAGCGCAGCGCCGCGTCGAAGCCGTGGAACTTCGCGCTTTGGATTCGCATCGAGCGCGCGATCGGCTGGTTGATCGCAGCAGCGCCAAGCGCGCCACCGAACACCGCAATCGCGACCAACACGGCGCCGATGCGCGGCAGACGCGCGACGCCGGCAAGAAGGGCGGCAAACAAGGTCGCGATGCCGAACCACGCAAAGCGCGTCGGCAGCCAGCTTTGAAACGTGCCTGCGGTCCAGCGTTGCCATTGATCGGTAATCGACTGCAGCGCGATCGCGACAACGCCCATCGCAATGCCCGCGACGGCGAACAGAAGAAGCCCGCGCCACGATAGGCGCAGCGCACGGGCCGCTCGCAATGCCAGCAGCGCGGCGATGCCGGCGCCAACCCAGGCCCCCGCCGACAGGTGCAACAAGGCGCGAGGTCGCACCACGTCGTGAAAGCGCATCGCTTCGCCGGTGCCGGCGTCGAAGAACAACCAGACACGTGGATCCAGCCAGCGCACGAACCAGATCGCGCTACCGGCGAATTGTTCGAATACACGGCCGATCGCGGGCCATGTCAGTGCGCCGGGCATCATGCCCTGGTAGCGAATCTCGCTGGTCAGACGCCAACCGACATAGATCGCGGCGTAGAGAGTCAGGATCGCGCCCAACAGCAAGGTGATGCGCAGCGCGCGTCGTCGGGTCGTCGGATCTTGTGCCAGCAGCAGCAACGCGACCGCGACATAGATCAGCCCGACCAGCAGGATCGATTCGTACACCGGCATGGCCAGCGCGAAGAGCAACGCCGCCGTCGCCGACCAAGCAACACCACCACGCTGCACGTAACGGCGCGACGCGGCGACGACGCCGGCGAAGAGCAGAAACGGATACAGCATCGCCGCCGGCCAGGATGGCGGCGGCGCATGCGGCGCCAGAATAAGCCAACCGATTGCGACGCTGCACCAAAGCAGCGACGCGGCGCTGCCGATCAACGGCGCCAAGGCAAAGGCGGGCAGGGTAAAGGCGAGCGCGAACACGCCCCAATTCAGCAGCCCCAGCAGCGCGCTGTTTTGGATCGCGGTGATGGCGCCGAACAGGCGCATGAAGGGGTGCAGCCAGATCCGTCCGTTGCCGACGGCGAATTCCGCCGCCTTGTCGTCCATCGACCCGTTCATGTGCGCAAAGGCATGAATCGCATCGTCGCCGGTCAGGAAGCGAAGCTCCCACAACGGCGCGACGAACAGCGCGATGAGCGCAGTCAGCAACAGAAGGTCGAGAAGGCGGGGCCGGTTCACGACCGCCTGCCTACAAAAAGAAAACCGGCGTGCCTACAGGCCACGCCGGTTTTATCTGTTGGTCTGGGTCGAAGATCAGGCGGTCGCTGCCTGTTCGGCTTCCGACGCCGGCTCGATGCCTTCGCCGGCTGGATCGCGCAGCACGTAGCCGCGGCCCCAGACCGTTTCGATGTAATTCTCGCCGCGGGTTGCGGTCGACAGCTTCTTGCGCAGTTTGCAGATGAAAACGTCGATGATCTTCAGCTCGGGCTCGTCGATGCCGCCATAGAGATGGTTCAGGAACATCTCTTTGGTCAGCGTGGTGCCCTTCCGCAGGCTGAGCAGTTCAAGGATGCCGTATTCCTTGCCCGTCAGATGCAGTGGCTGGCTTTCGACTTCGACCATGCGGCTGTCGAGATTGACCGTCAGCTTGCCGGTCTTGATCACCGACTGGCTGTGGCCCTTCGAGCGGCGGACGATCGCCTGGATGCGGGCGATCAGCTCGCGCTTGTCGAACGGCTTGGTCAGATAATCGTCGGCGCCGAAACCGAGGCCTTTGATCTTGGCGTCGAGTTCGGTGAGGCCCGACAAAATCAAAATCGGCGTCTGCACCCGCGACGAGCGGAAGCGCCGCAGCACTTCATAACCGTCGATGTCCGGCAGCATCAGGTCGAGGATGATGATGTCGTAGTCGTACAGTTTCCCGATCTCGAGGCCGTCCTCGCCGAGATCGGTCACGTCGACCACGAAGCCTTCGGTCTTGAGCATCAGCTCGATCGACTTCGCGGTCGAGCTGTCGTCTTCCACCAAAAGTACGCGCATGGCGGCTGTCCCTTTGCCCTCTGCCTAGAGGGGGATATTAACCTTTCCGTTCGTTAACGCCAGCCTCGATCTTGCTCGATGTCAAAAGGGCTTTTCGCGGGCTGCCGCCGTCATTTTCATCCGGTCTTAACCGAGTCCGGGGCGTCATCAGGCCGCTCATGCGATCCCTCGCCGCTAGCATCATCGACCGAATCCAGGACCTGCCGGACGACCGTCATTTCGGTCGGGTTACCGCAATTTTGGGCATGCTGGTTGAGGTTGGCGGGGTCGAACGCAAGCTGACGATCGGCAGCCGGCTCGACCTGGTCCCCACCGTGGGCCGCCGGGTCCCCTGCGAAGTCGTTGGCTTCCGTGAAGGCCGCTCGCTGCTTCTACCCTTTGGTCGGCTGGACGGGATCGGCCTCGGCTGCGTCGCCGAAATCGCCGCCTCCCAGCCGACCGTGTCGCCCAATGCGGGCTGGCTCGGCCGGGTGGTCAATGCGCTGGGCGAGCCGATCGACGGCAAGGGCCCGCTGCCGATGGGCGGCATCCCGGTCCCGCTGCGCAACACCCCGCCGCCGGCGCATCAGCGCAAGCGGATGGGCGGCAAGCTCGATCTCGGCGTGCGCGCGCTGAACACGTTCGACACGGTCTGTATGGGCCAGCGCCTCGGCATCTTCGCCGGTTCGGGCGTCGGCAAGTCCGTGATGATGTCGATGATGGCGCGCTTCACCGCGGCCGACGTGACCGTGATCGGTCTGGTCGGCGAACGTGGTCGTGAAGTGCAGGAATTTCTCGAAGACGATCTCGGCCCCGAAGGTCTGGCGCGTTCGGTCGTCGTCGTCGCAACCGGTGACGAAAGCCCGTTGATGCGGCGCCAAGCGGCGCACATGACGATGTCGATCGCCGAAAGTTTTCGCGACGAAGGTCGCGACGTTTTGCTGCTGATGGATTCGGTGACGCGCTTTGCGATGGCGCAGCGCGAGATCGGCCTGTCGGCGGGCGAACCGCCGACCAGCAAAGGCTATCCGCCGACCACCTTCGTCGAATTGCCGCGCCTGCTCGAACGCGCCGGCCCCGGCGTGCACGGTGCCGGCAGCATCACCGGCCTGTTCGCCGTGCTGGTCGAAGGCGACGATCACAACGAACCGATCGCCGACGCGGCGCGCGGCATTCTCGACGGGCATCTCGTGCTCGAACGCCAGATTGCCGAGCGCGGCCGCTACCCGTCGATCAACGTGCTGAAAAGCGTCAGCCGTGCCCTGCCGATGTGCAACAGCGACGCCGAGAACGCGCTGCTGAAATTGGCGCGGCAGGTGATCTCGACCTACGAAGACATGGCCGAGTTGATCCGGCTCGGCGCGTATCGCACCGGCAGCGATCCAAAAGTCGACGAAGCGATCCGCCTCTATCCGGCGATCGAAGAAATGTTGAGCCAGGATCGCAACAAGGGCGCGACCTTGGCCGAAGGCTACGCGATGCTCGCAGCCGCGCTCGGCGTGCAGTGGCCGCCGGAGGCCGGATAACATGGCCGACCTCAGCGGCGTCATCCGGCTCAAGAAATTCCAGCTCGACGAAAAACGTCGCGTGCTGGCTGATCTCAACGCGCTGCTGTCCGAACTGTTGGCCGAACGCGACCGGCTCGACGCACAGGTGCTGGTCGAACAGGCGCACGCGCAGGCCAGCCTCGAAGGCCAGCTCGCATACGGGAAATTCGCGCAAGCCGCGATCGCGCGGCGCAAGCGTCTGGGCGACTCGATCGTGCAGGTCGAAGGCCAGATCGAAGCCGCGACCGACCAGGTGCGCGAAGCGATGGGCGAGCTGAAAAAGTTCGAAATCACCCAGGCCGAGCGTGAGAAGCGCGCCCGGGCCAAAGTGCGCCGCCGCGAGACGCAGACCTTGGACGACATCGCGATCGAACGGTTTCAGCGCAAAACCGGCGTCTAGCATCAGTTTTATCGGGGGCCAGTTGGAAAGGGCCCGCGACAGGAGCTGGGCTCGATCAAGCTTCGTCACCAAGCTACGGTTCAGCCGATCCCTCCGCGTGTTACAGGAGCGCCTATGGAGCAACCGGCCCCCCACATCCTGGTCGTCGACGACGACGGCGAGATCCGCGACCTCGTCTCGGGTTTCTTGAAGCGCAATTCGTACCGGGTCATGACCGCACGCGACGCCAAGGCAGCGCGCCAGGCGATGGCGGACTACAAGTTCGACCTGGTCGTGCTGGATCTCATGATGCCGGGCGAAGACGGCCTGTCGCTGTGCCGCGACCTGCGCGCTAAATCGAAATTGCCGGTGATCATGGTCACCGCGCGCGGTGAAGAAACCGACCGCATCGTCGGTCTGGAAATCGGTGCCGACGACTATCTGCCGAAACCGTTCAGCCCGCGCGAATTGCTGGCGCGCATCCGCGCCGTGCTGCGTCGCGCGACCGACGGCGCCGGCGACCTGCCGCCGACCGAGCTGGTGACGTTCGAAGGTTGGACGCTCGACCTCGGCACGCGTGCACTGACATCGCCGGCCGGTGCCGACATCGACCTCACCGGCGGCGAGTTCGAATTGCTCAAAGCGTTCGTGCAACGTCCGCAGCGCGTGTTGACGCGCGACCAGCTGCTCGACATTACGCGCGGCCGCGATCCGATCCTGTTCGACCGCGCCATCGACGCGCAGGTGTCGCGCCTGCGCAAAAAGATCGAACCCGATCCCGGCAATCCGACCTTGATCAAGACGGTGCGTGCCGGCGGCTATGTCTTCGCTGCGAAAGTGGAGTCAGTCGGCGCGGCGTAAAGCAGCACCGCGAAGAACAGGTTCATCGTGCAGTTCAAGCTTCCACGCCTTCGCATCCTGCCGCGCTCGACCGCCGGCTGGGTTCTGCTGGCGCTCGTTGTCGGTCTGACCTTCACGCAGATCATTTCGATCCTGGCGTTCCAGATCAAACTGGCCGACGTGCTACGCCGGATTCAGTTCCAGAACGTCGCCGCACGCGTCGAGACGATCGACAAGATCGTGCGTGCGTTGCCCGAAGATGCACGGCCGCAGGTGCTGGCGCTGATCGAAGAACCCGGCTTTCGCCTGTCGCTTGCGCCGCCGGGACCCGGCGAGCGCGAGCCGGATGACGAACGCAAAGCGGATTTGAAGCAAAAGCTCGAAGACGTCGTGCAAAGCTCGCGGCGTCTCAACCGCGACCGCGAACGCGCCATTCGCGACCAGCTGGAACAAGTGCTGGAAGTACATCAAGAGGCGCTCGACCGCGCGCGCGAAGCCGAACAGGAAGTGCGCCGCGCCGCGCGCGAGGCGCAAAAGGCGCATATGGACGCCGAGCGCCGCATGCGCAAAGCGCAAGGCAAGAACGACAAGAACGATCGCGAAGAGGACGCGGCTGACGCGCTCGATGACGCAGTCACGCAGCGTGAAGCGGCGCGCATCGCAGCCGACGCGGCGCGACGTGCGCGCGAAGATGTGACGCGTGCGCGCGAACAGATGCGGCGCCTGTCGGATCAGCTACGCCGCGGCGTTGCGGGCAGCGCCTATGGCGATCCGGTCGAAGACGTGATGCTGAACGCGCCGCAAATTCCGCAGCCGCAAGTACAGGTTCCAAATCCCGGCGTCGTGGTCGAAAGCAAGCGCATGATCGCGCCGTTCTTCGGCCCGTCGACAGTGCGCACGCAGCCGCAGGTGCCGCAGGTCGTGCCGAACGTTGCGCCGCCGTCGCCGCCGGTGCCACCGGCACCGATGGCGACGCCAGCACCAGCGCCGGTGTCACCCGCGCCTGCACCGGCGCCGGTCGCGACCGCCGAACCGCTGGCGCAGCCGCAGCCGCGCGCGCCGCGGCCGATGCTGGCTGATCTGTTCGATCACAATATCGAAGCGGTGAAGGTGCATTTGCCGCTGTCAGGCGGCAACGCGCTGACCGTCACGATCAACGCGACCGCTGATCCCGCCGGTGAGACCGCCAATCTGGCGCTGTTCCTGATCGGGATCGGTCTTGCCATCACCGCGATCGCCGCCTGGTCGATTCAGCGTCTGACGCGACCGCTGACCTTGTTCTCGAACGCAGCCGAACGGCTGGGTCGCGAAATCGACGCGCCGCCGGTGCCCGAACGCGGGCCGAGCGAAGTGCGCCAGGCCGCGCATGCGTTCAACCAGATGGCCGATCGTCTGCGCCGTTTCGTGCGCGACCGCACGACCATGCTGGCGGCGATCAGCCACGATCTGCGCACGCCGATCACGCGCGCCAAGCTGCGCGCCGAGTTTGTCGAAGACGAGGTGCAGCAGAAGAAGCTGCTGGCCGATCTTGACGAAATGGAAGCGATGATCGCTGCGACGATGAGCTTCGCGCGCGACGACGCCAACCAGGAGCCGCGCCAGCCGACCGATCTTGCCGATATGCTGCGCCATATCGGCGACGAGATGCGCGAGACCGGCAAAGACGTCACCGTCAACGTGCCCGCCGAACTGATGACCGATTGCCGTCCGCAAGCGGTCAAGCGCGTCGTCTGCAATCTGGTGCAGAACGCAGCGACCTACGGCTCGCGCGCAATCGTGACTCTGACCGCCGACGACGAGCAGATCGAAGTGCGCGTCGAAGATGACGGTCCCGGCATTCCGCCCGAAGATCTCGAACGCGTCTTCGCGCCGTTCGTACGGCTGGAAGAATCGCGCAACCGTGCGACCGGCGGCGTCGGCCTAGGTCTGTCGATTGCGCGTTCGATCGCTCGCGGCCATGGCGGCGACCTGGTGCTCGCCAACAAAGAACCGCACGGCCTCGTCGCGCGTCTTCTGCTGCCCCGTTAGAACGCGCTCGCGTCGACATTGCCGCCGCTGACCACGAGGCCAGTCGGGCAATCCAGCTTCACCAGCCCGGCGCGGATCGCGGCGTAGGACGCAGCACCCGCACCTTCGGCGCGCACGCCCAGCCGGTCACGCAGCGCGTGCATCGCGTCCAGGATTGCGTCTTCGTCGACCTCCACGATGCGCGGGTTGCAACGATCGACCACAAGCTGGGGCAGCTTGCCCAGCGCGCGCACGGCGATGCCGTCGGCGCGTGTCGGGCCGTTGGCGCCGCGTCCGGCCAGCGCGACGCCGATCACTTCGACGTTCGGCGCTCGCGCTGCGACTGCCAGCAACGTGCCCGCCAGCAAACCACCGCCGCCCACCGGCACGATCAGACGGCGCACGGTCGGTGCAGCAGCCAGCAATTCCATCGCGACCGTGCCCTGGCCCGCGATCACATCGGCGTCGTCGTACGGATGCACGAAGGTGAGGCGATGTTTGGCAGCAAGGTCGAGCGCATGTTTGCGCGCTTCGATCAGGTCGTCGCCAAACTCGACGACGTCGGCCCCCATCGACCGCACGCGCTCGACTTTGTTGCGCGCGGCATTGGCCGGAAGCACGACCACCGCGCGCAGGCCCAACGCAGTCGCATGCCGCGCAATCGCGGCGCCGTGATTGCCGGCGGATACGGTGACGACGCCGGCTGCGCGGGCTGCGGCGGGCAGGGCCAGCAAGGCGTTCAGCGCGCCGCGTTCTTTGAAAGCGCCGGTCGGCTGTTCGGTTTCCAGCTTGAAGCGCAGGAACGGTCCGTCGGTGACGGTGCGCGTTCGGGCGACGCGCCCTTGCAGACGTTGGGCGGCGCGAACCACCGCGTCGGGGGCAAAGACGGGACACGAGTCGGATTGGGTTTCGCGGACGGACTCCGCGCGGGCAGCAGCAAACATGGGAATGACCTCGAACGAAAACGGGGAAGAGCGGAAAAGGCGCGGGCCCGGTCTTAGGTCAGACCGGGCGGCGAATTCGCTCGCCAATCAGCAGGCCGATGCGCAGCGCGGGCGCACCGAGGGCTTCGTTTGAGATCGCGACAGCAGCAGAAGAAGGGAGGCGGGACACGGGAAGATTTCCAGCAGCAATGGACCAAGCGCGACAGCACGAGGGCGGACGCGCAACGCGTCCGCTAGAGAATTCGCCGGATAATTCGTTCCTGGTGGGTGACCCGAAGCATGGGCGCAGCGTGTCTGTGCAGTGCGGTATCTGTCAAGCTTGGCGCGCGCATGGCGCATTCCCGCGGAGAAGGCGCTGCTTGGTGACGCTCGGTGACGCGCTCCACGCCCCGTCACCGTGGCTCGCCATTCACGGGTTTCCCGTCGAACCTCTGTGACAGAGCCGGCCTAGAACGCTCCCATCGCGACGCCGACATGCCGGGTCGCGCCAGACATAGGAGCAGGCACGTGGACAATTTCCTCTACAACGGCAAACGCAATCTGATCGCGCTGCTGACGGTGGCCGTGCTGGTCGCGGTTGGTGCCAACCACGCCCACAATGTGCACGTGGCCCACACGAAAATTCCGGTCGTCGAAGTGATTGAGCTGACCTGAGCCGCGAAGCGGATCAGGTCATCCCCGCGAAGGCGGGGATCCAAGTCCGCAGATCCCTGATGCCGTGGATCCGCCCCAGCTGGGCGGATCCGGCATCCAGGCGCCAGCCGGGGCGCCCGTGGCAGCCAGCCACTCCAACCCGCCACCCGATTTTCTGCATTTTGACCGCCCGACCGCCGCTTGACCCGGCGGGCCGGCAGGACGAACTTGTCCGTCTTCCAGGGGTGCCTCCCGAACGCAAAGGGGGCTGAGATCTGCGACGCGCAGGAACCCTTCGAACCTGATCCGGATGATACCGGCGTAGGGACGGAATGCGGCGAGTTCTCGCCACCCGTCTCCCGCCATTGGAGACGATGATGCCCGACGGTCTTCCTACCCAAGCCCAGTTCACAGTCTCGACCGGCCCGCTGCCCGCGTCGCGCAAGATCTATGTCGCTGGCGCGCAGCATCCTGACCTGCGCGTGCCGATGCGCGAGATCACGGTCGGCGGCGGCGAGCCGCCCGTGCGCGTCTACGACCCGTCGGGTCCCTATAGCGACGCCAACGTGAAGATCGACGTGCGCAAAGGCCTGGCGAAGTTGCGCGCCGGCTGGATCGATGCGCGCGGCGACGTCGAGACGTACGAAGGGCGCCACGTGCGCCCCGAAGATGACGGCCGCAAATCAACCAGCGAACAGCTGCCGCGCTTCGATCTCACCGGCTTCAAACCCAAGCGCGCCAAGAGCGGCGCTGCGGTGACGCAGCTGGCCTATGCGCGTCGCGGCATCATCACGCCGGAAATGGAATTCGTCGCGATCCGCGAAAATCTCGGCCGTGCTGCGCTGAAGGAAAAGCTGCAGCGCGACGGCGAAGATTTCGGCGCATCGATTCCCGATTTCGTGACGCCGGAATTCGTGCGCGAAGAAGTTGCGCGCGGCCGCGCCATCATTCCGGCCAACATCAATCACCCGGAACTCGAGCCGATGGCGATCGGCCGGAACTTCCTGGTCAAGATCAACGCCAATATCGGCAACTCGGCGGTCGCGTCTTCGATCGAAGAAGAAGTCGAGAAGATGGTGTGGTCGATCCGTTGGGGCGCCGACACGGTGATGGACTTGTCGACCGGCAAGGACATTCACACGACGCGCGAATGGATCCTGCGCAACAGCCCGGTTCCGATCGGCACCGTGCCGATCTACCAGGCGCTGGAGAAGGTCAACGGTAAGGCCGAAGACCTGACCTGGGAAATTTATCGCGACACGCTGATCGAACAATGCGAGCAGGGCGTCGACTACTTCACCATCCATGCCGGCGTGCGTTTGGCCTATGTGCCGCTGACGGCAAACCGCGTCACCGGCATCGTGTCGCGCGGCGGCTCGATCATGGCGAAGTGGTGCCTGGCGCATCACCAGGAAAGCTTCCTCTACACGCGCTTCGCCGAGATCTGCGAAATCCTGCGCGCCTACGACGTGTCGTTCTCACTTGGTGACGGTCTGCGTCCGGGTTCGATCGCCGACGCCAACGACCGTGCGCAGTTCGCCGAATTGGAGACGCTGGGCGAACTCACCAAAGTCGCCTGGGATCAGGATTGCCAGGTGATGATCGAAGGCCCCGGCCATGTGCCGATGCACAAGATCAAAGTGAATATGGAAAAGCAGCTGAAGCTGTGCGGCGAAGCGCCGTTCTATACGCTTGGGCCGCTCGTGACCGACATCGCACCCGGCTACGACCACATCACGTCGGGCATTGGCGCTGCGATGATCGGTTGGTTCGGCACGGCGATGCTTTGCTACGTGACGCCGAAGGAACATCTGGGATTGCCCGATCGCGACGACGTCAAAGTCGGCGTGATCACCTACAAACTGGCGGCGCACGCTGCCGATTTGGCGAAGGGCCATCCTGCAGCGCAGGTGCGCGACGATGCGCTGAGCCGTGCGCGGTTTGAATTCCGTTGGCGCGACCAGTTCAACCTGTCGCTCGATCCGGAAACGGCGGAAAAATTCCACGATCAGACCTTGCCGGCCGAAGGCGCCAAGGTGGCGCATTTCTGCTCGATGTGCGGGCCGAAATTCTGCTCGATGAAGATCACGCAGGAAGTGCGCGACTACGCAGCCGAGCAGGGCATGGCGGCGAAGAGCAACGAGTTCTTGGCGCAAGGGGCGGAAATCTACCTGCCCGCGATCGAAGAAGCCGCCGAGTAAGGCGCGTGGCAATCGGCATCCCGGGCGCCGCATGCGTCCGGGATGCGGCGTTGCGCTATGCAAAATTGTTCACGGCTTGTTGAAATGCTCTGCACACGTACGTTTGCGGATCCAGATGCGTTCATCGAGCATTCGTGCCGAACGAGGACAGGTGTAATTCCGGTGCGGTAGATTTGACGACGATGAGTTTCTCACGCCGCGCAGCGAAACTGCTCGATGGTCCGCCGGAAGCGGCGCCCGTCTTGGCGGAGATTGTTGCCGCTTTATATCCGCGATCTTTCCGCATCGGCACGTCGTACGTCACCTCGGCGACGTTCGGCGTGATCATGATGAACATGGTCGGCGGGCCGTGGCCGGTCGTGTGGACGGTCGGCGCGATTCTGCTGTGCCTGATGCGGACGGTGGATTGGGCCGCCTATCGTCGCAATCCGAACGCCAAGTCGCCGCGCGATTGGGCCCGCGGCTTCACCTTGCGCTTTCTTCCGTTCGGTTTCTGGTGGGGATCGTCGGCGGCGGTGTTCGCGATCAGCGACGACCCGTTGGCGATGCTGGCTGCGGTGCTGGCCGTCGAAGGCATGAATGCAGGTTCGTCCTGCTCGTACGCCGCGCATCCGCCCGCCGCGTGGGCCTTCGTCGTGCCCACCAGCATGATGTTCCTGGTCGCAGGCGTTCTCTATGGCGGCGGGTTCGGTTTTACGATCTGCGCCGTCGAAGTTTTGCTCGGCGTGAATTACCTGATCATCATCCGCGATTTCCGTCGCGCCTATGTTGGCGGCATTCGTTTGCGCCACGAACGCGAAGCATTGGTCGATCGACTTGCCGCTGCCAACGAAGCTGCTTCGCGTGAGATCCGCGCCAAGACCGAATTTCTCGCAACGTTGAGCCACGAAATCCGCACGCCAATGAATGCGGTGCTGGGCGCGGTGCAGACGATCGACGAGCCTGGCCTTCCAGGCCGTGCGCGCACATTGCTGGACGTCGCCAAGCGGGGCGGCACGCGCCTCGCAGCGTTGATCGACGACGTGCTCGAATTCGAACGGCTGGGTGCGGGTCCGTTGCCGCTGACAGCAACGCCGTTCGATCCAGCAGCGTTGGCGCGCGACACGGCGCAATTGATGCGGCCTTCGGCCGAAGCGCGCGGCCTCACGCTCAACGTGATTTGCAAAGGCGAGCCGTTGCCGCCGCTGCTCGGCGATCCGCGACGGCTGGAACAGATTCTGCTGAACCTCGTCTCAAACGCCATCCGCCATACCGATACGGGACAGGTCGAAATCGAAGTCCGCTCGACGCCCGACACCGACGGCCAGTTGCTGGAAATCGAAGTGCGCGATAGCGGTCCGGGGATTCCGGAGGACGTGTTGGCGCGCCTGTTTCAGCCCTTCGCCCAGGGCTCGCGCCACGGCGCCGCGGAGTCAAAGTTGGGCGGGTCAGGGCTGGGACTCGCGATCGCGCACCGTCTGGCGACGGCGATGGGCGGCAAGCTGTATGTCGATACCGGCCCGCGCGGCAGCGCGTTGCGCCTGGCATTGCGCCTGCCGGTCGCCTCGTCGCCGCCGCAACAGCGACTTGCCGTCGTCGCGCCATCGGCGCCGCTCGGCCTCAACGTGTTGCTGGTCGAAGATGACGAACTGTCGGCGATCGTGGTCGTCGCTATGCTGGAGCGGATGGGGTGCCGCGCAACCCATGTCAGTTCGGGCGAAGCCGCGATCAAGCTGATTGCCGACAGCGCGTTCGACGTTGTGCTGATGGACATGCAGCTGCCCGGAATCGACGGGTTGGAAGCGGCGCGCCTGATCCGTGCGGTCGCGATGCCGCCGCGCCTGATCGCGATGACCGCCAACGCGACGTTGGCGCATGTCGAAACGTATCGTCGCGAACAGTTCGATGGATTCGTCGCCAAGCCGTTGCGCGAAGACGGGCTGCGCCGCGCGCTGATGGGCGGTGCCGAGGCGTTTGGCACCGGTGCTGCGCAGGTGCAGCCGACCTTGCTCGACGCGTCGCTGTGGCGGCGCCTGACGCGCGATTTCGAGCCTGAGGGTGCGGACAAATTCCGACTGCAGGCCTGCGACGTGATTACGACCTATCTCGCCGATCTGGCCGCGGCGGGCGCGCGTGGCGACCGCAATGGCACGGCACGCGCCGCGCACGCGCTGGCGGGTGCGGCCGGGTCGTCGGGCTTGTTGGCGCTGGCGGGTGCAGCCGGCGCGCTGGAACGCGACGTGGCCGAAACCGACCCGGCGCCGTCCTCGCTCGGTGAAATCGCGATGTTGGGTGCGCGTTCGCTCGAAGCGCTCGGCGCGTTGCGGATCGCCGTTTAATCGGCGCGCGTGGCGCGCCGATTACTTGTTTAGAAAGCCGCTTCGCGGCTAGGCGTGGTCGGCGTGCAGCTCGGCCTGCAGGGTCGCGGTCAGCAATTCGCGCGCATGGGCCTGGTCGCCGCGTAGCTTGCCGTTGACGATGTCGCGCAGCGCGCGGGCATGTGCCTTCAACGCGCGCGCCAGGCGCGGGCTGTTGCTGTGGTCTTCCAGCCAGGCCAGCAGGCTTCCGGTCACGACTTCGATCAGCGGGTAATTGTGCAGCAGGCTGGCTTCGCGCAGCTCGCGCGTCCAACGGCGCGCCGTCATGCGCGACGCCGCGCCTTCTTCGCTCGTCGCGTCGGCCGCGATGTCATGTTCCAGCGTCAACAGACGGTCGGCGATGGTCAGCGCTTCGTTTTCGAAGTCGTCGCGCAGCAATCCAACGCGCGCTTCGCCGGCCGCGACAAGCTCGCGTTCGCTACGGCCTTTGCCGGAAAAGACCAGCGCGCGCAAACGCGCCAACGGCGACAAAAGTCCGTTGCTCATTTAGTGGCTCCCAGCGCCGAGCGCGGCGGTTTGAATCGGGGCGGCTGGAATCACGCCGGCCTGGGTGCGTCTGCGATCGGGCGCGTTGATCGGCAAGGCACGCCGACGGCGGCACGGGCCGATATATTTGCCGATGCGCACGAAGGCTTTGGGATCTTCGACGATGCGCGCGACCGAACGGAACAGGCTGCCGACCGAAAACGGTTTGATGAGAAACTCGTTCATGCCCGCGTCGCGCGCGGCGACGACTTGTTGCGGGGTCACGCGCGACGAAGCGACGATGACCGGCAAGGTCGCCATCTTGTCATCCGACCAGCGCCGCAGCTCTTTCAGAAACAGAAGACCGCTCGGCTTGTCGTGCTCGTCGACGACGTCCATGACGATCATGTCGACCGTCGAGTCCGCCATCACATGCTTGGCTTCGGCGACTTCGCGCGTCGTGTAGATCGAACCGAATCCAATGCCGCCAAGCGCTTCCTTGTAGAGCTTCAGCATCGACACGCTGGAGTCGCACACCAAGATCGATAGCGGGGCGAAGTCGAACTTCTTCTCGGCCGGGGACTTCTTGTCTTCGAGGCGCGCCAAGGACATCGGGTCGACTTTCTTAGCTCAACGCATCCGGTCGGCAGCCAATTCGCCGAGCGTGCCAAGCAGCTCGATCAGGGAATCCTGCGGCAGACGGCGAGCGGGGAAACGATCCGTGGCGTGGCGCCAGACCATGACCAGATGCTGCATCTTGGCCATGCCGAAGCCCAGCGCCTGGAAATGTGCGTCCGCGCCGGCGAGGAACGCCAGGAATGCAGCCGGACCTTTTTGCGCACGGAACAAGTCGTCGAATGCGCTCTGATAGCGCGCCAGTCGCTGGTCGAGATCGGCAAGCAGACGCACGCAGCGCTGGTGCAGGTCGGTCAGGTCCTTGTCGAGTTCTTTGCGGAAGTTGCGATCCTGCACGCCGCTGAGATCGGCGGTGCGCACCCATTCCAGGAACTGCCGCGCTTGTTCGCCTTCGCGCGCATGCTCCCAGGTGAAAAAGATGACGCCCTTCCAGGCATAGAAGATCTTCAAGCAGTCCTTGCGCGGCAGGCGGAACGCATCGGCGAGATCTTCGAGCGCCGGAATGTCGCTCAGGTCCCACAATTTCTGCAGCAGCTTGTCGACGGCGCCGCGCGCGCGTTTCGCTTCATCCGCGAACAACGCGTCGACGATGGCTTGGAACTGGGCGCGGATGAAGCCGACAATCTCGGCCCATTCCTCTTCGCTCAAACGAAAATAGCGTGGATCGACGTCGATCTGCGCGCGCTCAAGCCGGTCGCGCAGCAGAAATGGCGCCAAGGTCGGCAGCGAGTCGATCACTTCCAACACACGCGTGTCGTGGTCGAACGCTTCGCGCTGTTTGGGCTGGTTGAGATCGATGAGGTTGGCGATCGCCGAGCGGAACTGCTTGTCGCCGAAGAAGATCGTTTGACCGCCCGCCAGCGGCACTTTGGGATCGAACGGCAGAAAGACTTTGGTGCCGATGCGGGTCGGATCGCGACCGCGGCGTTCGTCTTCGCGCACGTCCTTGATCAGCACCGCGTGATTTAGCGGGTTGGTGCGAAACAGCGACGGACCGGCATGGCCGTTCAGCTCGCGCAGCTCGGCTGTAACGGCAGCGCAGTTCAGAACGCGCGCCGAACCGTGGCTCAGCGTTTGGGCCAGACGGTTGTTGGTCACGGGATTGGTCGCCCAAATCCGCGCGAGAAGGCGTTGCGTTTCGGCATACGCCGAAAGTCGCCTGTAGATCTAAACGGACTATTATTGCGTATGAACATGCGATGAAGGCTGTGATTTGGAAGAAGCATCAGCCCTCGGACGGGCCCGCGTCGAGGGGCTCGTCCAGCATCTCAACCGTCCAGCCGAGAACGGCGAGAACGCGCGGAAACGCGTGATCGAGCGGCAGTAGCACACCCTGCCAGGACAGCGCCTCGCCAGCATCGACGCGTTGGGCGACGCCCGCGGCGGCAACGGGCCTGTGTGTCGCGGTGGCTTCTTCCAGCAGGACGGTGAGCGGCGTCGACATGTCCGGTAGCGCGTCGACGACCGTGGCGCCCGCCAATCTGCGACCCAGTTGCCGGTCGACCTCCGACCCAACGACGCGCACGCACCAGCCCGTTGTCTCGCGCGCGAACAGCATCGCCTGCGCCAGCAGGCGCGGGATTTCGAGCAGTGGTTCGACGTCGGCGCGGCGCACCGTTCCATGTTCTGCCAACTTGGTGCGCCACCATTGCAGGCCGGAAAGCGGCGCGTGCAACGTCAACGCAGCAAGGGGAATCGCATGGAATTCCTCAGTGGACTCCATGCAGCCGTCCTACGGCATGTTTTTGCAGGAGGCTTGCTGCTGCCGCTCGTCTTCATGCCGCGTTCACGGCTCCGCAGTTTCTGCGGCTAGCACTGGCGTCGAGGTTCGCGCAGCGCGCGAATTCACCGCCGGCGCCCCTGGCGGATGCGCGAACTCACGGTGCGCCGCGCGCCGCCTTAGGGCCTGGCGCGAATCGCGTCGCGGATTTCCGCCAATAGGACTTCTTCTTTGGTCGGCGGCGTGTCCGCCGGCTTGGCGCGGTGCAGGCGGTTCACCTGCTTGACCAGCAGGAACACCGCGAACGCGACGATGAGGAAGCGTATGACCGCGTTGATGAAGAGGCCATAGTTCAACGTGACCGCGCCGGCTGCTTTGGCGGCATCGGGCGTCGCCAGGACCGGGCCCTTCAAGGTCACGAAGAAGTTCGAGAAATCGAGACCGCCGATCGCCAGGCCCAACGGCGGCATCAGGATGTCGTTCACGAGCGAGGTGACGATATTCGTGAACGCAGCGCCGATGATGATGCCGACGGCGAGATCGATCACGTTGCCTTTGACGGCGAACTCGCGAAATTCCTTCCACATCGCTCGGATCTCCTTAACGACGTTGGCCGCGTTCTGGAACGCAGCCGGATCGACGGAAGATCCCGCACGAAGCGCGGACTTAGGAGTCCTTACTTATGCCACTTGCCGGCGACCAGCTCGTCGGTGAACTGCGACCACTGCGCTTTCAAGGCGTCGCGATGGTAACGCTCTGAGAAGCGCTGGCCGCGTTGGCCAAGTTCAATCCGTTCACCGTCCGACATCAGCACTAAACGCTCAAGTTTCTGCGCCAAGTCTTCGACGTCATAAGGATCAAAGTAGATCGGTACCGTCTCGTAAATCGAGCGGTGCACAGGGATATCCGACGCGAGTACTGGGCGACCGTGGTACATGCCCTCTACGCCCGAATAATCATAGCCTTCGACCACCGACGGCGCGACGACTCCGATCGAGTCGCGATATAGGCGATGCAGTTCGCGCGTCTCGCATTTCTCGAGATGAATAATGTGGCCGCGCGCGATGAGTGGAATCATCGTCTGTACAGCTTCGGTCACTTTCCAACCGAGATTCGCAACGACAACCAGGCGGGTTTCGTCCTGTGGCAGGCGGGCTTTGACGATGCGCCAAGCTTGCGCCAGCCGGCCGTAATTCTTGCGCGGCTCGAGGGTCGAAACGGCAATGAGATAGCGGCCGATCGACGGTACGACGTCACGCTTAGCTGCTTTCTTGGTGACGCGCTTTTTCTTCTTGGCGTCGCGATCGTCGGCCTCGTCGTCCTCGTTGCGATCCAATTCATCGAGCACGTCGCGCTCGACTTTCTTCTTTTTCGTTTCGGTTTCGCGGATCAGCAGCTGATCGATTTTGCTACCGATCCGTTCTTCGACTTTGTTCGCCTTGCGCTTTTCATCACCGTCGTCGTCATCTTCGTCTTTGAAATCCGGTTCGTAGCGGCCGGCACGGAACGAGATGCGCGAACGGACGATTTCCTCGACCGTCAACGACGACGGTTCGGTGGACCGGCCGGTATGTACGAAACACGGAATGGTGAGGCTGCGCTGCTCCAGCTGCGGGTAAAGGCGGATCAGCTCTGCGCGCACCGGATTGGAATCGCAGACGAACACAGTGCGGCCGTCTTCTGCGTTGTATTTGCTGGTTTTGTAGTGCGCGTCGACCGGGACCTGATCCTGGAAGAAATGCGGATGGGTGAGCGGAATCGAATCGTAGTAGCGGAGCACCGGCATGGTCGAGCGCGGCAGGCGCCAGGAATAATTGGCGAAGGTGAAGTAGAAGTCGAACCCGCGCGTGTCGATCGCCTGGTGAAACCCGGTATTCATCGCCAGCACGTGCGCGACCGCGCGCGAAGTGTTGGAAAAGACGTACGGGCGGTTGACCAGTTTGGTGCGGCGATCGGCGTCGAGCGAGGTTGAGAAAACTTCCGACCATACGAAATCGGCGAACAGATCGCTGTCGAACGGCATCAGCTTCATGCCGAAGCCTTGGTAGGTGCGTCGCAGCCGATTGAAGATCCGGATGTACCGGATAAATCCTGGCTCGATCCCTTCCTGCTCAAGCAGGTCTTTCACTTTGCCCTTGCGCGGCGCGGTGGTGCGGAACACGAACTGCGACTGCAGATAGACACGCTCATCGACCGGACGTTTTGGCGCGATAACGTCGGCGCGCAGCATCTTCGACTGGGGCCAGTTGAGATAGCCCGTCATGTCGACACTGTTGATGTCGGTAAACAGGTCGAAGATCAGCCGGCATTCATGCGGGATTCCGCCGTGCCCGTGCGCTACGGGCCACAGATCCATCAGGAGCTTTTTCTTCTGCTCGTTCATCGTCGTCTTCGAATCGCTGGGCGCTGGTACGAAACGCCCCGAGCCATGGGGCCCGGGGCGTGTGCTTCGCTTCTAAAGCTAGTGCTTAAATCAGAGCGGGCGGGGGCGCCAGCACGCCAACCAATTCCACCGTGCCGCCATTGGGCAATGCCATGGTCGCCGTTGCATGACCTGCGGCCGCCTGATCGTGCGTAAGATGCAGCAAATCTGCGTTGATCATCACGACATCAGCCGAGATCTGATAAACGCTGAGCGACAAATCGTGGCTCTCAAACAGCACGATGCGCTTGGCACCAGCCAAAAGATGACCATTCGCGCCGTCGATTGCCACGAGCGCCTGCGCAAATGAGTCCGGAGCGCTCGCTGCGAAACTGACGCTGTAGTCGATGATGTGGTCGTAAATCTCGATGCCGGTCTTCACGACGGTTTCGGCCGCGGGTGCAGCCGTGACAGCCGTGTGGTCGGTCGCCACCGGGGGCGCGGTCACCGTCGTCGGTTCAACGACCGCAGTCGCCGTCGGCGCGACAGGTTTCGTCGCCGGCTGCACGAACACGAGCTTCACCGTCACCGTGCCGTCGGCAGCGACCGTCGTATCGACACCGCTGATGGTGACCGTCTGGACGTGGAACAGCTCTTTGAAAAGCTGCGACTGCAGGAAGGTCGTATGGGTTGCGTCGGCTGCCAGCGTGTATTCCAGCGTCTTTTGCGGCTCGATCGCGAACTTGTTGCTGGTCGGCGCGTCGCCGTTGGACGACGTGGCCGAGGCGGCCGAGCGTTGTGGTGCGGCCAGCGCGATATCACGCAGCAGCTCCATCAAACCGGGCGTCGCATGGATCGTCGTCATGACCGACGCCGCGTCATCGCGCACAGCCAGTGTCGCTTCGACCAACGCGATAGTCGGCGGTGGGGCGATGGGGGCGGCGAGCGGAATCGTCTGCGAAGCGTGGGTATCTGTCCCGTGGCTGCCGCTGTTCGCGACAGCGACATCGGCCGCGAAAGTACCAACCTGCAGCAGGTCGGCCGACGCGGTATGCGAAGCCGAGTTCAGACCGTCGATCGTAACAGACGTGCCGAGTTCTGCAGCTTTGGCCGCGGCCATCGTCGTCGTGGCGACGTCGAGCAAGTCGCCGGTTGCGACTGCCTGTGTGCCGACCGGCAACTGCGCGACCGCGAATGCGATCGCCGATTGCAACGCGATCTGCTGAAACGCCTGGCTCAACGCTTCGCTGGTGCTTTGCTTTGAGGTGCCTGAGGCATCAGTTGCTGCGAGCAGCTTCTGGATTAATGCCGGCGCTGCCTTCACCGGCTTCTCCGCTGGTGTTGTAACGCCGTCGTGTGAGTCACCACCAACTTTGAGCGGCGACGCTTCCGCGTCCTGCATCGCGAACAGGGCGGTGGCGACAAACGCGGTCAGCACGATCGCCGGATGCAGCAGCAGATTGCTTGCGCCGCGGCCTTTGCCGATCGGCATCAGCATCGGCTTAGTACGCAGCATGCGGTCGATGATTTCGCGCAGGTCGCGACCGTCAACGACTTCGTCGAGCGACGCCCCGGCGGCAACAAAGCGCCCATCGATGCGCGCGAAGTGCGCGACCACGTCAGCAGTATCCGGATGATAGAACGCGAACCAGGGCTCGCCCTCGTCCGACACGCCCAGATCGGTCTCGACCGGCATGCCGGCCTGACTCAGGCTGTCGGCGACACGATAGAACTCGGCCAATTCCTGATTGGTCCAGCCCCGCGGCGTTTCGGCCTGCGTACGGCTGCGGGCCTCAAAGAAGTTCAGGATCGAGCTGGTCATGCAGCATCCCTGTCAGCGGTCCAACGTTCTTTCGGACCGATTTGTTTCTACCTGATTTGCTACAGGTTTTCAGTCGTTCGAGACAACCGTGAAACGCGGGCGTGGGGCTGTCGCCACCGGGCTTGGCGCTGCGGCTGCCGCCTTGGGAATGACGCTCGGCTCGGGCGCCGGAGCCGCCATGCCGGCATCGCCGAACAGCAGCCGATAGGTCACCGGGTCGTAGTAGCGCATCAGTTCTTTGACGAAATCGGCGGCCGGCAGACCAAGCGCAGCAGCCCAGGCCTCGTACCGATCCGGCGGAATTCGGCCGCGCCCCACTTCGAGCTGCGAGATGAACGTGTAGTAGTCCACACCGACCCGCTGGGCCAGCTCGCGCTGCGACAGTTTCTGCGTTTCACGCAACAATTTCAGCCACTTACCGGCTTCACGCCGAAGCTTTTGCATGTCGTGCGATGCGCGCTGCTGAGGGTGGGAGTACATGGGCGACACCTGGGCTCGAGACCGACCGTATGCAAGTCACTGTACATACGGAATCGCCGGGTGGGTACAAATTTCTCAAATGCGGTTTATCGGAGGCGGGAAAAGCCAAGAAGCCGATTCAGAACAGTCCGTTCGCCCGACTCGTCACGGTGATTCTTTCACTTTGACCGGCCGGCGCCGCGTATTTCCCGGCAGCTCGTTCGCAACCGCCTTGTACAGCAACTTCAATACGACCGAAAAATGTAGATATAACAGTGATCTACATATTCCTGTTGCACATATGTCGAAGCGAAAAGTTTTTTGACAGGGGTATGCTTTTCGCTGTACACCCCGCGACGACGTGGTTAGAACCGCGTCCAGGTTCTCAACTGCAGTAAGAGGGAATGGCCCATGGCCACTATCGATTTCGTCAACCAGCTTTACGCGAACATCTTCGGCCGCACGCCGTCGTCCGCGGAAGCGAACTTCTGGGTCGGCCGTATCGACCTCGGCGTCGAAACGTCGTCGCAGGTCGCTCTCGACTTCATCACGTCGGCTGAAGGCGTCCGCGCCCAGCAGGTCGAGCGCATGTACCAGGCCACGTTCGGCCGTACGCCGGATCTCGCCGGCTTCAAGGTGCAGATCGGCGCTCTCTCGAGCGGCGCGATCACGCTGAACCAGCTCGCCATCAACTTCGCCAACTCGGCGGAATTCCAGGCGGTGTTCGTCGGTACCGGCACGTTCAACGTGACCACCTTCGCGACCGCGATGTACACGAACATTCTGGGCCGTGCCCCGGATGCAGCTGGTCTCGCCGTGCAGGTCAACTTCTACAACTCGCTGATCGCTGCGGGTCAGTCGCCGGCACAGGCCCAGGCCACGCTGCTGACGAACTTCGCGAACTCGGCCGAGTTCGTGAACAACCCGTCGATCAACTTCGACAAGGTCGTTCTGGCCTATGCCGGCGTTGACAACCAGATCCCTGTCAGCACGACCGCTGCTCCGAACGCTTCGCTGCAGCAGCTTGCTGGCGTTCCGCTCAGCACGCTCGTTGGCGCTCTGAACGACGGCACGAACGGAAACGGCGTCCCGACCACCGGTATCGTCAACGGCGTGACGCTCTCGCTGCCGGCGACCGCGGGTGCAATTTCGCCGACGTCGGCAAGTGCAACGACGAAGACGACAGCTCTGAATGATCTGATCATCGGCGATGACACCACTGCTGTTAAGTCGACCTCGATCGACGGCGGCGACGGTTCGGACACGCTGCGTCTGGCTATGGGCGCCACCGCTGCGGTCCTGGTCACGACCACCAACGTTGAAAACGTTGATGTGACGACGGCTAACGGCGCTACCACGACCTTCACCGGCGCGACGACGATCGGCGGTCAATTCGTCGGTATCAGCAGCCTCGCGCTGCGCGGTGCAGGCACGAACACCGTTGCTGGCCTGAACGCCACCACGACGGTGACGATTGCTGGCTCCGGCACGACCGGCGTTGAGAACCTGGCTTACGGTGCGACCGTTACCGCCCCGAAGATCAACACGAGCGGCACGTTCGCTACGACGAAGATCAACGCGGCTGGTGCGACTTCGCTGACCGTCAACGCGACCGGTGCGACGACCTTCACGTCGTTGGACTTGGACACGGCCGCGACCAGCAAGGCGTTGAACAAGCTTACCATCACCGGCACCGCCGGCGTGACGGTCACTGCGGTTACCAACGGCCTGGCAGCTGGCTTCACGGTCGACGCTTCGGCGGCGGGCGGTGCGGTTTCGTTCGCTGACTACGGTACCGACCTCACCTTCACCGGTGGTGCGTCGGCCGACACCGTGCTCATGGGCGCGAACCTGACGGCCAAAGACGTTCTCAACGGCGGTGCCGGCGTGAACGTTCTCGGCGTCACCAGCTCGGCTTCGATCGTCGGTGTGACTGGCCTGCAGATCACCAACTTCCAGACGTTGGACATCTCGGGCACGGGTACCGCGAGCAACTACGATCTGACCAAGCTGCCCACGGGCATTGTCAACGTTCAGTCGAGCACGGGCGTTACCGCTGCAACGACGATTTCGAACGTCGCTGCGACGGGTACTTCGCTGTCGTTCATCGGCACCGATGCTAGCACGGCTGACCTGACGATCTCGGGTGCGACCGGCAACACGGCGCTGACGCTCAACATCGTTGGCCAGTCGGCTACGACGGGCTCGTCGGTTGAAGCCACCGGTAAGAACCTGGTTCTGACCGGCTTCAAGACGCTGACGGTCAACTCGTCGGGCACGACTTCGGGCACCAACTCGATCGCTGGTACGATCGTCGACGCCAACCTGCAGACCGTGACCATCACGGGCAGCAGCCAGACGTCGATCACCAAGTTCGATGCGACCGACACGGCGCTGAGCCTGGTCGATGGCTCGAAGGCGACCGGTGCGCTGACGCTCGACGTGTCGGGTATCACCACCCCGCTGCAGGGCATCACCATCTCGGGTGGTTCGGCTGCGGACACGATCACCGGTCAGAGCAAGACGACCGGCGCTCTCGGCAGCACGATCAATGCCGGCGGCGGTGCCGACACGATCACGATCAGCAACAACACCAACGTGTTCGGCAATACGCTGTTCTACGGTGCGGCGACCGACTCGCAGCTGGGCACGGCAACGAAGGCCGGGTTCGACAGCGTGACGGGCTTCGTCTCGGTTGGCAGCAAGGCGACGCACGACTTCATCGACTTGACCACCTTCGGGTTCACGGGTTCGGCCCGTGGCGGCATCATCTCGCAGACCATTACTGCGGCTGATCCGGGCGCGACCGCCTCGACGAACTTCTTCGTCACCGGTGGCATCCAGCGCGGCGTCGCGTTCGGTACCTTCGGCGGTGACACGTACGTCTATGTGGACGCCAACAAGAGCGGCAGCTTCGAGGCCGCTTCGGACATGGTCATCAAGTTGGTGGGCATCACTTCGGTGTCGCTCGCAGACTTCAACTTCTGAGATTTACGTCTCATCGAGTTGGGAGGGGCGCTTCGGCGCCCCTCTTTTTTTGTCCAACGCTTGTCGGCTGGCGTCGAACTAGGCTAGGGACGCGTCGCTGGCAGGGAGATTGAACTAGATGTCGAATGGCGCAGATTGGACCGAGGGCTATACGTCCGAAGTCGACTATACGATGGGCTTTTACCGCGAGTTGTCGCCGCTCGCGTTTGAGTTCGCAGCGCAGCTTCGTGGCATGCAGGCGCCGCGTGTCGACCAGGCGTTCCGATATTTTGAGATCGGATGCGGGCATGGCTATTCGTTGAACCTGCATGCCGCTGCCAATCCCCAGGGCACGTTTATCGGCAACGACTTTAATCCACTGCACGTTGCGAATGCGCGCGGCCTGGCCGAAGAGGCAGAGCTGTCGAACGTGACGTTCCTGGAAAAGAGCTTTGCCGAGCTGCTCGAGATGGAGTTCGAGCCGTTCGACTTCATCGCACTTCACGGCGTTTATTCGTGGATCACGCGCGAGAATCGTCAGCAGATCGTCGAATTCATCCGCCGCAATCTGCGCTCCGGCGGCGCAGCTTATATCAGCTACAATTCGCATCCCGGTTGGGCGCCGGTTGCCCCGCTTCGCCGGCTGATGACCGAAAAGGCCGCGCGCGAAAAGGGATCTCTGCAGCAGCGGATTGACGCCTCGATCGCCCTCGCAGAAGCGCTGGATGGCGCAGGCGCGAAATACTTTCAAATGATTCCGTCATTGAAGACGCGTCTTGGTCAGATCAAAGGTCAGAATCGCAATTACATCGCGCACGAATACTTCAACCAGGAATGGAACGTTCTGTATCATGCGGACGTGGTGCAGGAGGTCAATGCGGCGAAGCTGAACTTCATCGGTTCAGTGAATGTCGCAGAGCAGTTCGACCAGTTTGCAGTCATCTCTGCGCAACTGCCGTTGCTCGCCGCGCAACCCGACCCGGTTCTGCGCGAGACCGTCAAAGACTTTTTGATGGCCCAGCAATTCCGCCGCGATTTATTCGTTCGCGGGGCAATGCAAATACCTGGAGCTCTCGCTCAGCCGCGCTTGTTGGCGCAGAAATTTGTTCTGCAAGTGCCGCGCGCTGAATGCACGATGAAAGTCAAAATTCCGATCGGTGAGGGAAACCTCGATGCCACCGTCTACGAGCCATTACTCGACCGATTGGCAGAAGGCCCGGCGTCAGTTTCATCGTTGGCGACACGTCCTGAATACCAAGGCAAACAGATCGCCGAGGTCTATCAGCAATTCGCGATCCTTTGTGCCGTCAATTACGTACTGCCGACCTTGCCCGCCGATGGTGAAGCCGATCGCCGCCGTGCAACGGACCGATTCAACCGTATTGTCATGCAGCGCGCGCAGTACAATTCCTCGTATCAATTCGTTGCTTCGCCGGTGACGGGCACCGGCCATGTCGTCGACCGTCTCGATTTCTTCATGCATGACCTCGTCGGTCAGACCGAAGAGCAAATGGTGAAAGCCGTTGCTGCAGAGCTTCGCCGTGCGGGACAAAACCTCACCAAAGATGGCAAAGTTCTTTCCGATCCCACCGACGAAGCGGCCGAATTGGCTACGCGAGTGAGCACGTTCATTTCGCAGCGACTGCCGTTGCAAACACAACTCGGCCTCGTATCGGCGCGAGGTGGAAAGCAGGGGGCGCGCCGATGATGGCTGATCTTCCCGGAGTTTCGGTCGAACCGACGCAGCCTGGCCTTTCGGGAAACTTGGCCGATACCGGATTCTGGCGGCGACTCGCGCCGACGCTGCATGTAGCCGACGCTGCCTACATGCAAACGCTGCAGGGCATGCAGGCGCCCGAGGCCGCGATGGTGCAGCTCGAACAGCTGCTGATCGACGAGGGCTATTTCCAGCTTCCGCCGCAACAGTGGGACGTTCCGATCGCAGATCTCGCGGCTTGCATCAAAACTCTAGTCGCCGCGGAGATTCCTGCGCCGTTTTGCTTCGTCTATGACGAATTCTGGATGCTGTATTACCGGCTGCATTTAATGCTGCAGCGTTTGCTCGGGCCGGACTACCGCTTCTTGCCTGACTTCTGGGCCTGGCATGTCGATCCGCGCAAAGGCGAACGCGGATGGGCGCCGCATCGCGACAAGGGCTACATGGCCTTGTTCCCAGATCGCCGGCCGAAATCGCTGACCGTATGGCTTCCGCTGACCAACGCAACGACGCTGAACGGCTGCATGTACATGCTGCCGGCGCACCGCGACCGCGTATACGCCACCGACAAAGACACGACGTGGAAAGAGAATATCGACTACGCCGGTATTCGCGCGCTGCCGGCCGACGCGGGCTCGATTCTCTGCTGGAATCAAGCGGTGCTGCATTGGGGCTCGAGTACGTCAGTTCGTGGCGCCGAACCGCGCATCTCCCTGGCGTTCGAATTTCAGCGCGGCGACGTCCCGCCGTTCAATCAGCCGTTGATGGAACCGCTACAGATCTGGCCGCTTGATGCACGTCTGCGCCTGATCGGCAAACAGATCTTGCAATACAAACACATGTATCCGCTGTCGCCCGCGATGGAACGGATTGCGGAGCAACTGCTCGCCGGCTGACGCGACCGCTTTCTACGGAGGCCGCGTGGAAAGCAATTGCCGCACGGAGACCGTCGCGCGCAGGTCATATCGCTCGCGCGCTCTGCTAGGCTCATGCCATGGCAATTCTTGGTGAGGACGATCGCGTCCGAATTACGCCAACGGCAAGCGGCAATTACCGTGCGGTCGTTGAGATTGAGGTAATCTGGCCCGACGGATCGGCCTCGCGCGCCTCGGGCGCAATGATCGGGCGCAACGATGTCTTGACGGCCGGTCACGTCGTGTATGACCCGGCTCACGGGGGATACGCGTCGACCGTCTACGTATTTCCCGCACGCGACGGCGTCGCGCAACCATATGGATTCGGTCTCGCAACCAAATTGCTCGCTGATCCGATCTGGGTCACCGGGCAGAATTTCCTGCACGACATTGCGGTCATTACGCTCGATCGCAACGTTGGGGATCTTGTCGGGTGGTATGACTACACAGCCGGCGGAACCGACGCGCAGTACACTGGGAAGCAGATTGCCACGGTTGGATTTCCGGGCGACAAACCGTACGGCACCGAGTGGATCGGCATTGCGCAGGTCGACCAGTCAACACAATCGACACTGAATTTCACCAGTACGCTCGACGTGTTTGGCGGGCAAAGCGGAAGTCCGGTTTTCACGCGCGCCGCCGACGGGTCGCCCCGGTCCATCATCGGCGTGATCTCAAATACAGACGGTTTCTCGATCAACCGCGCAACGCGCATTCAGGCTGACTTTGCGCCCTCGATCGCCGCGCAGATCGCTGGAGACGCGCCGTCGGGATTTTGGCCAGTTTCGCCGGCCGATGCCGGTAATTCGCAGGCAACCGCCAAGCCGATCTTTCTTCCACTCGGCGCGCTCGGAGTCATCGGCCAAGACAGCGATCCAACGGATTGGTTCCGCTTCGACGCGGTCGACGCTGGAACGGTTACATTGTCCTTGCGCGGGCTCGGCAACGCGCTTGATCTTGTCGTGCTGGATTCGGGCGCACACGAAGTTGCGTCGTCGCGCACGACCAGCATCGCCGACCGTTCGATCACCTTCGCGGCGGTCAAGGGCCAGACCTATTACATCGAAATCGATGCGCGCGGCGGTCCGCTGTCGGGATACATCATCGACGGCAAGCTCGATGCTCCACAGGCGCTGCAAGTGGCGGCGCCGAACGCGACGTTGCGCGGAACGGATGGTGCCGACCTTATCGTTGTCAGCGGCGGCGACGACTTCGTGTTTGCGGGCGCCGGCAATGATCGGATCGAAGTGCGGACGCTTGGAACAGTCGGGGTGACCGTTCAAGGCGAAGCAGGCCGCGATCTTGTTGCGGTGCCGGGCTTCTCGACCAGCTATCGAATTGAAAAAGGAGATCCTGGCGTCGTTCGACTATTGCCGTTCGACAACGGTCCCGGCGCTGCACCTGGCAAGCAAGTCACCCTGGTCGGCGTCGAATATGTGCAGTTCTCGGAAAAGACGCTCTTCACGCTGCAGCAGAACGAAGCGGACGTCGCGCGACTCTACAGCGCTGCGTTGGGACGTACGCCGGATATCGAAGGGCTCAACGTCCAGGTCGCGGCGAGGAGCGCGGGGCTTAAGCTTCACGATCTCGCACAGAATTTCGTCAATAGCGCAGAGTTTGCAGCGCGCTTTGGCACCGGAAGCGACGCGGACTTCGTCGAGCGCATGTACGTAAATAGCTTGGGGCGCGGTAGCGATGCTGGTGGCAAGAGCTTTTGGATCGATTTTCTGGCGGCTGGCCATGACCGAGCCGACATATTGATCGGCTTCGCCACGTCGCCAGAACACGCGCAGCGAACGACTGACTGGCTGCTGGTTGTCTGAGCAGGTTTGAAGTGGAGCCCGGCGCCTATTCCGGCTTCCGGGCTGCAGAGTCTTTTCCTTCCATCAGCGCTTGGTGACCACGGAGCGCGTCGAGTAGGCCCTCGGTCATGTATGTCCAGACCGACCGATGGCCGGTAATTAGCTTCACTGTCGCCGACATGCCGGGTTGCAATCGCTTGCGTGCATCGGCGGACAACGCATCTGGTTCGATTTCAACATCGGCAATGTATGTGCCGGCGAGCGAGCGCGGATTAGGGACCAAGTCGGGCGAAACGTTGATGACGTTCGCATTCAGACGACGCAATCCACGTCCGCCGCCATGGATCGAAACACGCGCGGCCGTTCCCGGCTTGACGTCGCTGATGTCCTGTGGCGGGACGATCACGCGCAGCATAAGCGCGTCTTGATCCGGGACGATCTCGACCAGTGCTTCGTCAGGCCGAACGACGGCGCCGACGGTCTTTACTTTGACATTTAGCACTGTGCCGCTTCGTGGGGCGCGCAACACCGTTAGCGACATCAAGTTGCGTGCTGCTTTCAGCCGGTCAGTATATTCGAGATCGGCGTCCCAAGCTTGGGTAAGTTGCCTGCTGGCCGTGTCGCGCTCGTCAGCAATCAATGATTGGGCGCGCAACTCCAATTCATTTCGCTGCATCTGGATGCGAGCAATGTTGGCGTCAATGGCCGCAATATTGCCCTCAACAGCGGCGCTGTTGCGCTGCAGTTCGAGAAGCTTCGGTTTACGCTCCAGTCCCTGGTCAAGCAGCGATCTAACGCCGTCGAGTTCTTTCTGGAAGAGTGCTTGTTGCGCCACCAATTGCGCACGTTGGGCGCGCTGGCCGGCGAGCGATTGATCGGCTTGTTGCTGCTGCGAGCGAAATTGCGCAAGCCGTTCCGCCGTACTATTTCGTGAAGCTGCAAAGGTCGCGCGCGCGACCCCGACGGCTTCGGCGATTTCGGGATCTTGCGCAGCAAAGTCGAGCAAATCCTTCGGGAAGGTGATCGCTTCTTGTCCGCTGCGGATCGCCTCGAGGCGCGCAATATGAGTCTGTTCGGCCCAATGCTTTCGCTCGAGAATGCGAGTGTTCACTTCACTGTCAGTCGGATCGAGCACTAGCAACGGCTCGCCCGCTTCGACGTGTTGATTTTCGCGTACGTTGATCTGCTGGACCAACGCTGCATAGTGGCTCGAGACGATTTTACGATAGGACTCCGACTGCACGGTGCCTTCGCCGATCGCGCCGCGTTCAAGATCCGCGGTCAGATTCCAGGCCACCAGCGAACCGAACACGACCAAGATCAAGCCGACTCCCCAGGTAACAAATCGTTGGGGGCGCAGCCAGCCGGCCAGCGTAGCGTCGACAGGATCTTCGACGGTGAAGTTGCTCGGCCACCACGGGCGCAATGTGGCTACGAGTCTTGATCCACGTCTACGAGGCGTGTCAGGCAGAGCAGAAAGGGTCATGCGCTTGCATCCGGTGTCCCGGTAGCTGTCGCATTCGTGGGATCGTCATCGTTCGGGGCGGGCGGTGGCGTCTGCGCGACAACTTGTGGGCGCGTATACTGTGCCAGCACTGCGTCGCGCGGCCCAAATGCCTGAACTTCGCCACCGTTGATCACCAACACTTTATCGACGGCTGATAGAAGCTGCAGCCGGTGCGTCATCGCGATGATGGTGGCGCCGTTGGCTTTCAGTTCGAGTAATGCGCGGGCGAGTGCGGCTTCGCCTTCGATATCGAGATTTGAATTCGGTTCGTCCAGCACCAGATAACGCGGATCGCCATAAAGCGCGCGCGCCAAGCCCACACGCTGGCGTTGGCCGCCGGATAGCGATTGGCCACCAATGCCGATCTGCGTGTTGTAGCCGTCTTTAAATGACGTAATCATGTCATGCACGCCGGCCATCTGCGCTGCACGCACGATCTTCTCCGGATCTGCACCGTCTTCGAAACGCGCGATATTGTCGGCGATAGTGCCATCGAACAACTCGATGTCCTGCGGCAGATAACCGACGAATTTACCTAGTCGCTCTGGATCCCACTGCTTCATCTCTGCGCCGTCAATACGGACGCTGCCACTTGCTGCGGGCCAGATACCTAGCAGCACGCGCGCCAGAGTCGATTTGCCGGCTGCGCTCGGTCCGATAACGCCAATGAGCTCACCTGGCTCTACGACGAAGCTTACGCCGCGGAGAATGGCGGTCTGGCCGCCAGGCGCTGAAGCAATAACGTTCTGCACAGTGATGCGGCCTTCGGGAGCCGGTAGGTCCAGCAGCTTTGCTTCCTCCGGCGACTGCAGCAGCATGGCTCGTACGCGGTCATACGCGCCGCGGGCGCCGATGAAATTCTTCCAGTTGCCAACCGCCATCTCGATCGGTTGCAGCGCACGGCCCATAATGATTGAAGCCGCAATCATTGAACCCGGCGTAATCTCTTGTTTGATCGCAAGATAAGCGCCGAGGCCAAGGATGGCCGATTGCAGAAACATGCGGACGAATTTCAATCCGGCCATCACCGTGCCGGACCGGTCACTCGCTTCTGCTTGAATACGCAATACTTCGTTGTGCTGCAGTTTCCAGAGGCGGCGGACCCCGCTCATCATGCCCATTGCTCGTAGGGCTTCGGCATTACGCGTTGAGTTCGCAACAAAGGACGCGCTCTTGATTGAAAGGCGCGACGCATCTTGCAGCGGCTTTCGCGTGTAGACTTCGTTCATCACCGCGAGCGTGAAAATAACAATGGCCGCAGCGAGCGTCAGTGCACCAAACAATGGATGCATGATAAAACAGACAACAATGAATACGGGCGCCCAAGGCGCATCGCATAGCACAAGGATGCCCGGGCCGGTCAGGAACTCGCGCACCGTATCCATGTCGCGCAGTGCTTGCGCGCCGCCCATATGTGGCGCGCGTATGGCCATGCGGAAAATTGCTTCGAAGATGCCGCCATTGGTTAGAAGGTCGAGGCGGATGCCAGTCCGAACTAGCAGGCGCGAGCGAAACGTCTCGAGCGCCGTCATGGTCAACATCAACACCGCAACAAGCAGCGTAATGAAGACCAATGTTTCGACGCTCTGCGTTCCAAGCACGCGATCGTACACTTGCAGCATGTAAAGCGGCGAAGTGAACAACAGCAGATTGATGAAGAAGCTGAAGATGAAAACCGGCGCGATCACGTCGCGGCACTTGGTAATCGCATCTTCGAGCACGGTCCGCTGCGCGCGCAACGCCGCGAAATTTACCACCGGCAATCCCTCATCCAAGTCGTGAGCGCAGTAGAGCGAAATATGGTTAAAAAACCATCGCCGCATCTTGGCGCAGGCGCCCTGCGTGCGCCTATATCGGGCGCGGACCCTTAATGCACAAGGAGCACCATGAATCTCAATCGCGGGCGGGCTTTCGTCCTCGCCGGTGCGGTCCTCTTTGCGGCCTGCGCCTCGGCAGACGCGGCCCCAGCTGACCGGCCAATTGCTGGCCAGTATGAGGTGCAAGGCCGCCTTGTCGGCCAGCAGCAGCCCTACAAGGGCATCGCAACCGTCGAGCGGGCGGGGGCGACCTACAAGGTTACCTGGCAGGTCGGCAAAGAGCGGTATGTCGGGACTGGGTTGCTCGACGGGGATGCATTCGCCGTCATCTACGCGGCGGTGGGCGCCACTGCGGCGCCCGGCTTGGTTCTGTACCGAATTCAGCCGGACGGCTCACTGCTGGGTTCGTACACGTCGATGGGCGCACAAACGATCGCGCCCGAGGCATGGCTCCCCGGGCGCGGCAACTAGCATTCACCTTCAATGAGGCTTCGGTCAGCCCATCACCATCCAGTCACTCAGAACATGCTGCTTGTTTTCCGCTGAGTCAGCGAAGTTGAGCAGCAGCTGATCGCGCGCGAGGCCCGCCTTCACGTGATCGAGCTGGAACTTGTACCCATCCGGATCCGGATCGCGCCCCAACACGTTCTTGTAGAGCTGGAAGACATAGTCCTCGTCGGTCTGGTTCTGGCCGTAGCGCGCGATGAATTCGGCGCTATGTTGGAAATTGTTGGCGAGCTGAATGAAGGTCAGGCCGCCATGCAATCCTTTATCGATCTGCCATTGTAGCCCGCCGACATCAGGCGCGCGTGCGAATGCGGCGCCATACAAGCGCGCAACGCGTGCGTCGTCGCCGGTCAGCACAAACTTCACGCCGTCTTTGAATTGCAGCAACTCGACATTGGTCAGCATGTCGGTGCCGTCGCGATTGGTCGCCGAATCGGTCAGAAGGACTGCGCCGTTGTCGCCGGCCTGCCACGTATAGTCGGCTTTGTTGCCGGTATAGACTGCCGTGTTCCAGCCGATGCCGCCATCGATAATGTCGTTTCCTGGGCCGCCGACCAGCAGGTCGTCGCCCGCGAATCCGTTCAACGCATCGTTCCGCACGCCGCCCGCGATCACGTCGTTGCCACTCAGGATCGAGACGAACACCGAACCAGGCGAACTCGATGTCGCAGCAACGGTGAGTTGATTCAGCGATACGGTGAAGCCGCTATAGCCCCACAGCGCTTCACCGGTCTTTGAGAAGACGTCGATCTGCGTAACCGATCCGCCGGTCGGCATGCCGTTCGCGTCGAGCTGGAACGTGCCTGTCCAACGTGCGACGACGTCGTTGTTGGCGAGATCTTTCGACTGCACGAAAACTTCGGTCGTGCTCGCTTGCAGATAGGGGACCGCCGTCTGCGGCTCTGCGCCCGTCGACGTAAATCCACGAAAGTCGAACCAGGCTTTCGTACTGAAAATTTGTGCTGTTGCCATTGCTGTGCGCCTCCTGCAGGCGCTTAGAGCAATGCGCAGGCCAAAGACTTGACAGCCGCAGAATTCCTTGATCGCGGCTTATGTCATTTGCACAGGTGTTAAATCCACCGACAGCGCTTTACACGAGATCGCTTAGCGCATCGTTCAGCAACGCCCGACGATCATCCGCGTGGCAGTGACGGGGTGGAGCGCCATGCGCGGCGCGGCACCGGCTTTTGCCGACGGCGCAAGGACGTCGTGTGCAATGCGATCGTTGCTACGTTTTCCGCTCGCGGTATTTGCAGTCGTTCGGTTTGTGTTGGTGCTGCCATACATGTTGCGAACGATCGCAAGCGGTGCCGGCGATCGTTCGCTGTATCGGTGATTGGCACCGTTGCGCATACGCACGGTGCCGGAGGAGTGATTGTGAACTAGGCCATGTCGGCCGTTGTGCGACGCGCAGTTCACCATTCAACGACCACTAAGCCATCGCCTCCGCGGCCGCTGGTGCCTCCGTTGACGCTGTCGGACGAGCAGGCGCCGCCGCCGCCGCCGCCGCCGAGACCACCGTCTCCGCCGAGCGCAGTATTGCCCATCGAGCCACCGCCACCTCCACATGGGCCGCCGAACCCGCCGAAGCCATTCGTGTTGCCGCCAAAGCCGGCACCACCACCGCCACCGTTCCCGCCCTTTCCTCCGACCTGTGAACTCCCGCCGCCGCCGCCCGTAAGCGCGTCGGTGAGAAAGCGCGAGAATGTGGAGGTCGGATTGACTGCTCCAGCGACGCCGGTATTTCCTGAGGCGCCAACGGATACGCCAAGTGCGTCTGCACCGCCGAATGTAGAAACTGACGATCCGCCTGCGCCAGCGCCGCCCGACGCCGACAGTCCAGTTCGAGTTGGTGCACTCGACGCACCCGCAACAGCACCGCCGCCTGAGGCACAGGTCTGAATAGCCGAACAAGGACCCGATGCGCCGCCGGGACCGAGCTGCGTCGCAGCGCCACCGCCACCGGTCGCGGTGCTGTCTTGGTTTGCAAGCCCGGATGCGCCACCGGCGAAATTCACCTGCCCGCCAGTGCCTGTGCCTCCAGCTGCGCCGGAAGCCGTTCCGCTGCTGGACTTCTGGCCGGCGGCGCCGCCGGTCGCGGAAAGCAGCGACCCAAACGAACTCGTGCCGCCCGCATTGCCAGTCGCGCCTGAAGAGCTTGAAGCTTGAACTGCAGCGCCTCCCGCACCGACGGTCACGCTGAAACTTGTCCCGGCAGATACTTCGTAGGTGCCCATCGCAAAGCCTCCGCCGCCGCCGCCAGTCGCTCTTCCGGTGCCGTCGAACGGACCAACTGCACCGGATCCACCGGCACCAATGACTCGCACGCGAATGCGATTCACGTTCGGCGGGACAACAAACGTGCCGCTTGTCGTGTACAGCCGGTATAGCCCGCTGCCGAACGTCGTCGCACCGCCTTGGCCGATTTGCACATCACCGGCAGACGCAGAGACGATGACTTGCTGAACGACGTTCTTTCCCGTCGGATACGGAAAACCAACCTGTCCGCGCTGCATCAGTAGCTCCCGCCTTCGGCTTGGATCTGCACGCCGGTCTGCGTGTCGTTGACGGTTGCGCGCAACGACCAGTTCGCAGGAATTGCGATCGGCATCAGGTTGGGTGTGTCGACTGCTTCAAGCGTCTGGTTCGGCACCGGCGCGCTGCCGGTTGCAGTCAGCGCTGGCAGCGCGACTTCGGCATAGAGGTGGTAGGCCGAGCCGTCATAGCGAAAGATGCGCACTGTGCTGGCGGTCGTCGTCGCGACCGGTTGGATCACGATGCGTTCGACCGAACCGCCGAGCGAGCCCGGCGTGAAGATCGTACCGACATTCGACGGCGCGGTGCGCGACGTGTCGCCGGTAGTGAGCATGGCAGCGCCGACGGTCGGCGTTGCCGCGTAGTTGGGTGAAGTCGCCATCTGTTTGGATCGCTCCTACATCATCAAGCCAAGTTGATAGAGAGCTGCGGCCGAGCCATCGCCCGCAGCGGAGGCTGTCGCGTTCTGCACGAAGGCAGTCGTCGCGATGTTGGTGCTGTTGTCGCCGGGACTGGGTGTCGGTGCCGTCGGCGTACCGGTAAAGGCGGGGCTGTTGATCGGCGCCGGAACAAAGCCAAGTCCCGTCGTCACGTCGCCCGAGGTCAGCGTCACCGTGCCAGTGCGCCCATTGAACGACAGCACCGCAGCTCCGCTGCTGGCCGCAGTGATGCGGCCCTGGGCATCGACCGTGATGTTGGTCAGCGTGTAGCTGCCGGGCGTCACGCCGGTATTGGTCAAGCTGATCGTGCCGGTCGATGTGATCGGACCACCGGTCAAGCCGGTGCCGGTATTCACCTGTGTCACCGCGGTGCCGCTCGAAGCGGCAGTGATGCGGCCCTGTTGATCGACGGTCAGATTGGTCAGTGTGTACGAGCCCGGCGTCACAGCCGTGTTGGACAGCGACAGGCCGGTCGGGCCGCGCACCAACGTACCGCCGGCCAGCGCTTCCTGCCGCCACAGCGGGCGCAAGTCACGGATCAGCGCGTTCGTAATCGCTGTCGTGCTGGTCGCAAGTGCGATCGATGCAACTGGAATTTTCCCACCCGGCAAAGCGGGCAGCGACGGCATTGGCGCTTCGGTGCCGGTGACGACACTGATGCTGCCGTCTGCCTGATCAACGACAACAAGATCGAGACGCGGATCGCTGCTCGGTGCCGTGATCGTTGCGCTCGATTGTGCCGCGACGACTGTGAGGGTCGTGCCAGACACGATAACGCCAGCATCGAGCGCGACCGTCATGTTCGGTGATGCTTGTTCATGCGGCGCGAACGCGTCGCCGATTTGCGCCAACACCGCAATGTCGCCGTCGAGAAAGCCGTAATAGTCGGTGACGGTCTGCGTCGTGCGTTGCGTTTGCACGAAGGTCGATGTCGACATGACGTTCTCCTACGGTGAGCGGCGCGGACCGTAGGAAGCGATTCCAGAAGAGTCTATCGCGAAGACTCGTAATTGCAGATTTTTGTTGAAACAGGAATTGCAGATCTAGGCGCGCTCCGCGTTCGCACATACACTCGGCGATTCCTGTGCGAACGCGTAGTTGCGCGCATTTGAATCTTTTGCGTGCAACAAAAACGGCGCAGCCCTTTCAGACTGCGCCGCTCTTGTTTGTTGCTACGTACGATTAGCGCAACGGCAATGTCAGGCTGATCGACGGCGGTCCGTAATAGACGGGCGGCGGTGCGTAGATCGGCGCCGGCGCGTAATAGCGCGGCTCGACATAGACGGGACGCGGCGCGACGTAATACGGACGATAGCCGTAACCGTAGCCGTAATAGGCCGGGCGGCTCACCACGACGACGCCGTCGCGATGATGGCCCCAACCGTGGCCGCGGCCATGCCATTCGTCAGCCGCAGCCGGGGTCGCCGTAGAGATCGCTGCCAGACCGACCAGGCCGGCCAAGGCAGCGAGCGTGGTTCGGGTCGTGATACGCATGATGTGAGTCCTCCTCGCTCAAGGACATGAACACGCGAGCAGGCGTTCGGAAGAGCAGGTCACCGGCTTGTCACCGCCGTACCGAATGGTCACAGATCACAGTTCTGTATCTGTAATATGGACGGAATTCACAGCTGAGCTAGTTGACAAGACAGGTTGGCGCGAGCCTCTTCCCCGCGCTACCCCCAAGGAGAGTCCGATGCGCCGTCTTGGCTTTGCCGCGATCGCCCTGTTTGCCGCCGCCGCGTTGTCGGCCAGTTCCGCGTCTGCCGCCGATCCGGTGCGGGTGCGCGCCGGCTATATCCCGGTGCTGGGGTCGGGCCAGCTGTTCGTCGTCGATCAGCAGGGTTGGGCGAAGCAGAACAACATCGCGCTGACGACGACGCAGTTCGACAGCGGGCCGAACATGATCCAGGCGCTCGCGTCGGGCACGCTCGAAGCCTATGTCGGCGGCGTTGGACCGCTGCTGGTCGCGCGCGGCAAGGGCATCAAAGTCAAAGTCGTCGCCGCGCTTGCGACGGAAGAGCTGGTGCTGGTTGCAGGCGGCTCGTTCGCGAAAGCCGTCGCTGCGGGCAAGACGCCGAAGCAGGTGATCGAAGAAGCCGCTGCCGCCGGCAAGAAGATCAAGATCTCGACGCAGCCGGCCGGATCGGTGCCGCAGACGGTGCTGCTCTATTGGCTGGTCAAAGTCGCCGGAATCGATCTCAGCAAAGTCGAAATCGTGCCGATGGGCATCGACGCGACACAGCAGGCTTTGCTGGCCGGCGCCGTCGACGCCGGCACGATCCGCGAGCCTGCCGTGACGATCGTGCAGAAGCGCGACCCCAACGCGCGCGTCGTCGTGTCGGGTGCCGGCATGTTCCCGGCGCAGCCTGGTTCGGTGTTGGCGCTGACCGAAGATTTCATGGCGAAGCAGCCGGCGGCGGCGCTGGCGCTGGTCAATGACTTCATCCGCGCGACGCAGCTGCTGCAGAGCGATCCGAAAGCGGCCGCACCCAGCCTGGGCGCAGCGTTGGGCCGCGGCATCGTCGACGAAGAGACGTTGGTTTCGGCGATCAAGTCGCCCAACCAGAAATTCGGCGCCGACCCGCAAGTCATCGTCGCTTCGACCGACGAGATGCAGCGCTTTCAGAAAGAGCAGGGCGTGCTCGACAAGGTCATCCCGATCGAAGAGCTGTTCGACCGCTCGCTGTTCGTGAAAGCGAGCGCCCAGCAGAAAAAATAGAACTTGCGCTCGTCCCCGCGTAGGTGGGGACCCATGGTGCAACGTGCTCTCGCTTCTTGCGCTTGCCTCTTGTGGGCACCTGGATCCCCGCCTTCGCGGGGATGACGAACTTGGCTAAAGTCCCTCTTGATGCGTTCTTCCCTCCGCGCGCTGTTCGGGCTCGCGCTGTTCTTCCTGTTGTGGGAGGCGGTGCCGCAGCTTGGCCTGCTGACCCCGATCCTGCTGCCGCCGCCGTCGTCGTTGCCGGCCGCATTCCTGCGCGAATTGAAGTCGGGCGCGCTGCCGGCTGCACTCAGCAACAGCCTGTCGCACTACGCGATCGGTCTTTTGATCGGCGTCGTGTTGGGGCTTGCGGTCGGCGTGCTGGCCGGTCTGTTCAAACCGCTCGATGAAACCCTGTCCTGGGTCGTGCGCGTGCTGCGTCCGATCCCGGGCCTGGCCTGGGTCCCGTTTGCGATCATCTGGTTCGGCGTGTCGACCGCCGGTGCGATTTTCATCATCGCGATCGGCGTGTTCTGGATCGAGTTCTTTGCCGCCTTGGCCGCCGTGCAAGGCGTCGAGCGCGATCAAATCGAATTGGCGCGTGCGTTCGGCTTCGGCGGCTGGCGGCAGCGTCTGGTCAAAGTCGTGCTGCCCGCCGCGACGCCCGGCATTCTGGCGGGCATTCGCACGTCGCTGGGGCAAGCCTGGATGGCGGTGGTCGCGGCCGAGCTGTTCGGCGTGCCGGGTCTGGGTCAACGCATGATGCAGGCATCGAGCTTGCTCGCGACCGATCTCGTGCTCGTCTACATGCTGACGATTGCCGCGATGTATGGAATGACCGACGTCGTCTTCAATCGCGTCAGCAAAGCGCTCCTGGCGTATCGCGCATGAACATCGCTGCAGACCTCGTCGCAATGTGCGCGCGATCCGCTTTTTGTTTGAATCCCGCCTGCGCGGGGGCTCGCGCATGAGCACGATCTTTCCCGCGCGCACCATCATCCGCCTCGAAGATCTAGCCCTGTCCTTCGACAAGCAGGGCAACGATCTCGGCCGGCCGATTTTCGAGCATCTCGATCTCGAGATCGAGCAGGGCGAATTCATTTGCGTGCTTGGTCCGTCGGGCACCGGCAAATCAACTTTGCTGCGCGTGGTTGCGGGCTTGCTGCCGCCTTCAGAAGGCAAGGTGCATCTGACGTCGCGTGTCGACGGTGCTGCGCGCCGGATCGGCTTTGTGTTCCAGGACGCGCGCCTGTTGCCGTGGCGCCGCGCGATCGACAATGCAGCGTTCGGTCTCGAAGCGCTCAACATACCGCGCGCAGAGCGTCGCCAGCGTGCCGCTGCGGCGCTGGCGCAGGTTGGGTTGGCCGGTCTCGAGCAACGTTGGCCGCATCAATTGTCGGGCGGGCAACGGCAGCGTGTTGCGCTGGCGCGCGCCGTGGCGATCGAGCCCGATTTTCTGCTGATGGACGAGCCGTTCGCGGCGCTCGATGCAATCACGCGCCGCGAGATGCAGGACGAGCTGGTGCGGCTGTGGCAGGCCTCGGGCGCCACGGTTCTGTTTGTGACGCACGACGTCGAAGAAGCGCGCTATCTCGCCGATCGCATCGTCGTGCTGGAAGGGTCGCCCGCGCGGTTGGCGGCGGTCCGCCGCGTCAGCTCCAGCCGCAAAGAACGCGCACTGCGTCGTGCGGCGGATCAGACTCTGCATCTCGCAGAGTCGATCGAAGAGTGGACGATCTGACCTAGGTCGTTTGGCTAGTCGTCCATCGCGTCGGCGCTAGGCCCGTGATCGACCAGAATGCGCAACAGCTCGGCCCGATCTGGCATCGCAAGCCGCCGCCGGTCTGCGCCGCCGCGTTCCCAGATTTCCGTCAGATGATCCAGCCGTGCCAGGCCGATTCCGATCGACTGGAAATAGCTCTGCGCGCCTTCGAGGAATTTCAGAAACGGCGCGTAGTCAGCTTGGCTCAGAAACAGTTGGTTGAACGCGTTCTGGTACAGATTCAATTTGGACTCGACGTCGACGACCACGGTCGACAGCGCGCCCAGCAGATGCAGGATCAGCGTCTTGATCGCATCGTCGCGTTTCTGCTTCGGGTCGAGCAGCTTCTTCGTGTCTTCCAGCCAGCGCAGCAGATTGTGAATCGCTTCTTTGCGGCGCGCATGTTCGTAGCCGTAGAAGATCACGCCTTTCCACGCGAAAAACGTGTCCAGCACTTCTTGTTCCGGAATGCGGAAGACGCGGCCTAGCGCGCGCAGCTCGTCGCAATCTTCCAGATGCCAAAGCAGGTCGAGCAGCTTGGTGAATTGATCGCTCTTGTCGCCTTCGCCGGGATAGAGCGAGCGCACCATGCGCATCAACTGCGATCGCACGAACCCGTCGATCGCCACCCATTCTTCGGCCGGTACGTCGTAATAGGCCTGGTTGATCAGGATCCGCTTCATGCGGAACTTGTCGCGCAGCAGGAACGGCGACACCGACGGCACCGTGTCGATCATGTCCAGCACGTAACAGTCGAGCGTGAAGGCTTCGCGCGTCGCCGGCGTCTTGAGATCGAGCATGTCGGTCAGTGCCGTCTCGAACTCTTTGGTGCCGTAATAGACGGTGACGCCGCCGAGATAGATGTCGCGCGTGTCGTACGGCAAATAGAGTTTGGTCGCGATGCGGCGGCGGCGACGATCGCCGGGAGCCGCGCGCAGCTCGACGTCGGGCGGCGGCGTGTCTTTGATCAGCACCGATGCGTTGAGCAGGCGAGTACGAAACAGCGCGCCGACACCTTCGGGCAGCCGGTCGAACGCCGCAGCGCAGTTGAACACGCGCGACGAGCCCGAGGTAAGAACAGCCTCCAGGCTGGGATCGCGCATTCTACGTTCGCTGCATCACGGTTTCTCCGAACCGCTTGCCTAGCATAGGTAGGAACAAATGCCACCGGAGATTTGATCAAATCTCTGCGGACATCCTATGCAGCTTTAGTCACGCGGGCATCAACGCTTTGCCATCGCGCGCCACAGCAGCGTTCCGCACAAGCAAAAGGCAACCAGGCCCAGTGCTTCGGCAGTCGGTTGAAACCCGGCCGGTGCGAGGGCGAGCGGGGCGGCGCTGCCGCTGCCGACGATCAGTGCGGCCAGCGCGACACCAATCAGGCTTTCGCCGACGATCAAGCCCGATGCGACCAGCACGCCGCGCCGTTCCGCGCGCGCCATCGCGGCCTCGTCGCGCGTGCGGCGTGCGTGCCGCCGCGCCAGATGCGCCAGCACCGCACCGATCACAGTCGGCGTTGTGGTCGACAGCGCGAGATAAATGCCAAGCCCAACCGCGAGCACGGGCAGGCGCAAGCCGAACCGGCGCAGCCCCAGCGAGTCGATCAGAATCAACGCGACGCCAATCGCAAAGCCGATGCTGAGATAGGTCCAGTCGAGTTCGCCGCCGAGGACGCCTTTTGCGAGCGACGAAATGATCGTCGCTTGTGGTGCTGCCAGCACCTGGCGCGGATCCATGTCGGGCCGCGGCAGCGCGCCGGTGAAGCCGTAGGCCTGGTGCAGCAGATCCAGCACTGGCGGAATGACGGCGGCGCCGACGACGACGCCGATCATCAGCGCAACTTGCTGCTTCCACGGCGTCGCGCCGACAAGTTGCCCGGTTTTCAGATCTTGCAGATTGTCGTTCGCGATCGTCGCGATCGCCAACACCATCGACACGATGAACAGCGCCAAGGCGACGGCTGGTTTGGTCGTGGTGCCGCCGGTCGTCGCGTCGAGCAGATACAGCATCAGTGCAACCGCCAGCATCGCGACGATGCCGATGCCGGAAATCGGACTGTGCGAGCTGCCGATGATGCCGGCCATGTAGCCGCACGTGGCCGCGACGAGCAGGCCGAGAATGAAGCTGAACAGGATCGCTGCGATCACCAGATCCCAACGGGTGAAGCCATACGCGTCCTGCACGAAGACGATGAACAGCGCTGCCATCGGCACCGCCAGCGCCAGCGCCAGTTTCATCACCTTGTCGAACGGCAGATCGCGCTCGACGCGCGGCACCGCATCGCCGCGACCGGCGCGCGTTTCAGCCAACGCGCGCAGCGAAGCGCGCACGCCGTCCGCAAGCGGCTTGGCCAACACGACCAGCGACCAGACTGCGGCGACCGTCATGGTGCCGGCGCCGATGAAACGCACACGCGTGCGCCACAGCCCGACCGCGTGCGCAGCCAGGTCGGTGCCGTCGGGCGTCGGAATCAGCACGGTCAAAATCGGCACCGCGACGCCCCAGGCGATCACCACGCCGAGCAAAATCGCCAGCCCGACCGAGATGCTGATCAGCCAGCCGACGCCCAGTAGCGCGAAGGAAAAGCCGCAACCGACGATGCCGGTCGCCGGGCCGATTTTGAACGCGCGCAACCCATCTTCCGAGATCAGACGAAAGCCGCCCGATGCGATGCCGAAGGCGGCAGACGCGATCGCGCCGCGCACGATGTCGACGACGCCGGGTTCGTTTTTTGCGCGCGGCCCATCGGCTTCCACAGTGCTGCCGGCGCGCAGAATTTCGGCCGCGGCGACGCCTTCGGGATAAGGAAGCCCGCCTTCAACCACCATCGCGCGGCGCAGCGGCACGGTGTAGGCGACGCCCAGAATGCCGCCGACGGCGCAGATGCCGGCCGACAGCCAGAATGGAAACCCGTTCCAATGTCCCACCATCAACAGGCCGGGCATCACGAAGATGATCGACGACAACGTGCCGGCGGCCGACGCAACGGTTTGCACGATGTTGTTTTCGAGCACGTTGTGGCCGGGTGCGAAGCGCAGGATCGCCATCGAAATCACCGCGGCGGAAATCGACGACGACACGGTCGTGCCGACACGAAGGCCGAGATAGACGTTGGCGGCTGTAAACACGACCGTGATCGCGGCGCCCAGAAGCAGGCCCCGCAGCGTCATTTCCCGCACTGATGTCCCCCACGGTCCTGTTTCTTGCCAGCCCTGATTCTGGCTTGCCGCGAAGCTAGACAGATTCCTGCAAGGCGGAAACGTCGGAGAGGTAAACGGCGAAGATCGGCCGTGCCTTATGCGACGCGCATACTCGTGTCGTTGGCGTGGGCGGGGAACCACAGGCGCGCCGTGGTGCCGACGCCGGGTGCGGATTCCAGATCCAGCCGCCCGCCGTGCGCCTCGATCAAACGCTCGACCAGCGCCAGCCCCAGCCCGCTGCCGCGTTGCGCGACGAGATGCGCTGCGCGGCCTTGGCCGAACGGTGTGCGCGCAATCGCCAATTCGTCGGCGGTCATGCCGACACCGTTGTCGACCACTTCCAGCTCGACGCCGCCCTTCGCATGCGCGCGCAGCCGCAATTCGACCCGCCCGCCGACCGGCGTGAATTTGATCGCGTTGGACAGCAAGTTCAGCGCCATCTGCTTGGCCGCGCGTGTGTCGGCAAACAGCGGCGGGCAATCGGCTTCGACCGTCAGCTCCAACTGCACGCGCGCGCGCTGCGCCAGCTCGCTCATCATGGTGCGGCAGGTTTCGACCAGCCGGTCCGGCGGCAAGAGTTCGGGTTTGAGATCGAGCTTGCCGGCATCGATCTTCGACAGATCCAGCAAATCGTCGATCAACGACAGAAGATGCAAACCGCTATCGCGGATATGGCCGGCATAGGCGACCAGCCGTTCGTTCTGCGCAGCAAAGAGCGGGATCAGATCGGCAAAGCCGATGATCGCATTCAGCGGCGTGCGCAGTTCGTGACTCATATTGGCCAGGAACACGCCGCGCGCGGCGTTGGCCAGATCGGCTTCGCGCTTTGCCTGGCGCAACTCACGTGTGCGGCGGGTCAGCGCTTCGCGCGCCGATTCCAATTCTTCTTCGCGGCGTTTCAGCGCCGTGATGTCGGTGCGCACGCCGACCATCGATCCGTCGGCGCCGCGCTGATCGACGCACAACATCCACTTGCCGTCAGCCATGCGCTGTTCGTAGACGCGGCCTTGTTCGTTGGGGCGCAATTTGCGCCGCTCTGACCATTCCTCAAAGCTCTTGCCGCGCACATCCAGCACGTTGGCGTCCCACATGACGCGCAGATACTCGTCAAACTTCATGCCGGGGCGCACGATGTCGGCCGCCGATCCCATCACGCCGCGATAGCGTTCGTTGCACAGTTCGAATTTCCCTTCGGCATCGAACAGGAAGAATCCGTCGCCCAGCGTTTCGATCGCCAGGCGCAGCCTGCTCTCGGCTCGTCGCGCCGCTGCCGTGCTGGCGGCCGCACGCTCGTTGGCGCGCAGCGCGCGTGCCAACAGCGCCAGCATTGCAATGCTCAACGCGCTGGCGCCGAACAACAAGAACAGCGCGCGACGAACGACAGGCTGCAGGATCTCGCCGCGTGCCTGGCTGACTGCGACGAACAACGGCACGCGATCGACGCGCCGGTACGCGACCAAGCGGTGCACGCCGTCGATCGTGCTGACGCGATCCATGAAGCCGGCGACTTGGTCGTGCTGCAGATCCGCGATGGCGGAGCTGCGCACGCGGCCTTCCAGCATGTCGTCGGACAGGCGCGTGCGCGACAGAATCAGCCCGTCTTCGCGCGCAAGCAGCACGGCGCCATGCTCGCCGACATCCAGCGTTTCGAAGAATTTCTGAAAGTAGCGCGGGTCGACCGATGCGATGACGACGCCGTCGAACTTGCCGTTGCGTTCGATCCGGCGTGCGACGCCGATGATCCATCGCCCGTCGCTGCGCGTGCGGAAGGGCGGCGAGATGATCATCTCGGCTTCGCCCTTGGCGAGCGGCTCGAAGAACGACCGGTCGCGCACCGACAGGCCTTCGATCGGACCGCCGCCGCCCAGCCGGTTGCGTACGTCGCCGTTGGCGTCGGCATGGGTCAGGATGATCAGCCCGTCGCCCAACATCTCGCCGGCGCGGCCGACGCGGCGCAGGTCGGTGTCCGGGTCTTGCACCAGCGCGTTGACCAGGCTGCGCAGCGCACGGTCCAGCCCGTCGAAACTGCGCGCAGTTTGTTCGGCAAACACGCGCGCCAGATTTTCGCCGGTGCTGCGCGCAACCGACATCGTGGTGCGGCGATCGAATTCGATGAAGGCAAGCGTGCCAAGCCAAACCACCGCAACCGCGACGGCGGTCAAAAGCCGCGCACCGCCGCGAACCGGGGCGCCCTCGGAGTCGTGGGAGTCGGCTGGAGGCTGCACGACGGGAGAAAACCGTGGGGTGCGACAATGATCGGTTAATTCGCGGCCGGGCGGGGTCCCTGGATCTCTGCGGTTCGTCTAGCGGCCGTAGCCAGTTCGGCGCCGTCTGCGCTGCGCACCATTGGGGCCCAATGCACCGGATTGTGTCGGTGCAAACTGTCGCCAGGGCAGGACAAGCCTTCGATACAAATGTCGATATCCTGACGCTTTCTTTATTCTCTTGATTCCACGTTCACGCTTGGTGAATTACCGAAAGACGGAAAACCGCGCGGGAGAACGACGCGATGGAAATCAACGACTGGGACGATCAAGGTTCAACGCCGTACACGCCGCCGGCACCCCCGCCGCCGGTCTACGAACCGCCCCCGCCTCCGCCTGTCGTTGAAGCGCCGCCGGTAATCGTCGACATCCCGTCGCAGCCGCCGGAACAGCCGCCCTACGTTCCACCGCCCGAGCCGTACCAACCGCCGGTCTACACGCCGCCGGAACCGCCGCCGCAACCGGACCCGGTCTATTACGATCCGACCCCGGTCTACACGCCGCCACCGCCGGCCTACACGCCGCCGCCGACCTACAATCCGCCGTCGAACGACACGACCACGGTCATCACGCCGCCGCCGCCGCCGCCTGCAATCAACGGCACGGCGTATATCGACGCGCTGTATCGTGGCTTCTTCGGACGTGAAGCGGATGCGGGTGGCGAGGCCGTGCAGGTCGCCGCCTACAACGCGTTCGCGCAGCAATACGGGGTGGACAAAGCGAACGCAGAATTCGCGTCGCGTTTTTTGAATGCCGACGAAGCGAAAGCGAATGCGGCCAAGGTCGTCACCACGGTCACCCAGACGATCGCCGCCGCGAAAGAAGTGCTGCAGCAGAGCAGCGCCGCCGAAGCCGCGCAGAATCTTAATGTGCAGCTCGCGCAGGCCGCGAAGCAGGTGGCGGATGAGGCCAGGGCGCAGGCTGGACTCGCTGCGTATGGTGTGGCCGTACCCCAGAACAACGCTGTCGGCGTGAACGCAAAGGTGCAAACGGGCGCCGACTTGTTTGTGTCAGCGGTTTCCGCACAAGCGGGCGGTGCCGCCGCGCCGCCCGCTCAATCCGGTGCTGGCGCGTACATCGCGCAACTTTATACGAACATTCTCGGCCGCCAGGCTGACGCGGCGGGGCTCGCATTCCAAACGAATGCGTTCGAGGAATTTGCAAACCAGCACGGCGTCGATGCCGCGAAAGCGGAATTTACATCGCGCTTCCAGCAGTCGACCGAAAACAAGCCGGTGGCGCAAAGCGCGCCCGCGCAAAAGGCGCTCGTGAATAGCGCTGCGACGGGAAATCAAACGGGGCCGACGTATCAGGACTTCGTTGATTTCGGTGTCTGGAAGACCGCGCAACTCGGCAATCGCGACGCGTTCGATTCGTTCAGCAACGGCCACAGCCCAACCGGCGGCGGTGGCATGGACTCGGTCATCACGGGTTCTTCGGGTGGTGGCTTTGATAGTGAGTGGGGTGCCGGTAGCACTTTCTCGCCCGGCGCTGGACAGGGTGCGGACGCTAACTACGCGACGGAGAAATCTGACGCCAGCGGTGGCGATGGCGGCACCGATTACGGATATGATAGTGGCGGCACGTCAACGACTGGTGGTCGGACAATCACGACGCGATACGTGCCGACGGCTGTCGATACTGTAACGCCGATTGAAGACACGACATCTTCACTCGGCATTCTTCAGTCGCTTATTAGTCTAATTCCGGCGGTAGATTTGTCGCAGGGGACCAGCGACAAACCTGTAGAGATCTTCGTTTACGCTGATCGCAACCCGAACCCGAAGCCGTCAACGGTCACGCTTGGCGTGGTTGCCAATGGAAACGCTTTCGCGTTTCTTCAAGGATCGGTGGAAGCGGGAAATTCGTTCGGCCCTGACGGAATTTTCCGCTACAGCAACGTTGCAGGTGGGGGTGGGTCACCACCTCAAAATCCGACAAACCCGAGCGCAAAATTTTCTGCAAACGTCGGAATCGATATAACATTCTATAAGAATGTGAATTCTACTCCAGCGGACTTAAGCGGGCCGTATCAGCAAAACGGGTTGACGATCGCGTGGCCGGGCTTTCCGATCAGCTTTACGTACACCTCCATCGTCGCGCCGAATGGTGTCACCGGAAACTCTTATCAGTTGCTCTTTGGCGCGAATACGCCCGGCATAAACAGTGGCGGCGGCACGACGACGATAGGTGGTAAGGTAGATCCGTATACGATCGATCCATGATAAAAATCATTCTCGTGATCGCGCTCGTCGTGATCCTCGCAATCCGTGCGACTTGGCGCGCTAGATGGCTGAACAGAACGTTTTCAGGTCCTGAGCTCGTCGAGTATCAGGAGCGCAGCATGACGTATTTTGTTGAGCCGCTTCAGAAGAAATTGCTGAACTTCGCGGACACGGCTTGGTTCATTTTGACCGCGGTTCTAATCATTACCGTTCTGGCATCAGTGTATCTGCGGTGGATCCGTGATGATGGTGAAAAGGTTCAGGGTGAGCGGTAGGCAGGACCATCATGGATCTAGTTGGTGAGCAGAATCGCCAGTGCGTCGGCGTGTTTCTCGGCGCCTGACACGTTGTTCGCTGATCAGAAAATGCGGCTAGTCCGGATGGATAAACGCAGCTTTCCTTACCGGCCGGTCGACGTCGCGAAACCTATTGCCCTCATGCTCGCCGTCGCGGCGATCCCAATTTGGCACGGACTCACTACGGGCCGCGGAGCCTGGGCGATGTACCAGAGTGCGTTTGATCTCGGGTGGCGAAATGGGCTGGCCGTGATGGCCGTCGAAGCGGCGACGGTCGGGCTTGGTGTTTTTATGGCACTCACCAATGGCCGCATCCGGGTCGTGGGGGATTCGATCGAAAAACGGTCGTTTGGTTTTCTCTCTACCGTCATTCCGATCGACGAGATTGTTGAAATCTCAAAGTACGACGTCATGAGCGGCAGCCGGCGGATTGCGAATATTCATGTGCAAGGGCCGTCTGCGCGAATTCGGTTTTCGAGCAGAATCATGCGGTATGAGGAGCTGATGCGTGTCCTTCGCATACGCGCTCCCGCAAGCGCGTTTACGTTCGAAGATCAGTGATCCGGGCGCGTGCAATTCTGCATAACATTGTGCCGGGCGAGTTGCTGCGTCGGCATGCGCTTGCGCACACGTTACTAATTACCGCGCCATCAACTCCAGCATCGTCGGAAACTGGTCTTCCGGCGTGTCGTCTTTGGGCCATGGCGCCATGACAATCTGACCGAATGTTTGCCAACGATTGACGGCGTAGTTCCAGGGAAAACGGTTGGTCGCGTCGGGCAGTACGCATTGCACGAAGCGAACGGCTGAACCGTAACGCGCGGCGGCGTAGGTGGCGCGGTCGCGGGCGCGTTTGTCGGTCGCCAGCAGAAATAGATCCAGGTCGCGCAATACGCCGTCGATCCGCGTACCCAACAACGGCACGTCGTCCTGCACGATACGCTGCGCCAGTTGATCGAGAAGGCGATGGGTCAGGTCGGAATCGGTGACGCCGTGCACGCAAAGCTCGGCCTGCAGATGCGTTTCGGTCAGGCCGACTGTGTAGGCGAATCCGTCCTGGTCCGGACCAATCACCACCGACCAACCGACTTCGGCAATGTCGGCGTTGATCCGTTGAACGGCGTCGATCGCGGGCTTTTTCTTTTTGCTCATGGCGCGTGGTCCAGTGCGCGCGTTACCCGCGCTTGTTTGTCGAGAACCGCATCGCGATGCGCCGGCATGCCTTCATGCAAGAGCGTGACGAAGCTGTTCCCGGAATGGATATATACAATTGCAAGTATACTGGTGCGTGGTCCGCGGCAGTTCAGGATCGCAGTTGCGATTTGGGTGGTTGCCGCGCGCCGCGGCAAGTCAAATTCGCTATCGAGCGCACCGCTACAGCGAAATTGCAGCTCGGACAGATCGGCAAGCACCGCGTCTTCGAACCGTTCGTCGGGCGCAAGCGCGCGCACCCGGCCGGCCCCAAACACGCCGTCAACGATCCAGGCGCGGTCGACCGCCGCATTCTCGGAAACCGCAAGCCGCTTCACCGCACCAAGTTTCGCCACCGACAAAATTCGATCGAGCGGCAGGAGCGGCGACGCGCGTTCGGCCTGGGCCGACACCGCAACGACCGACGCGAGAGCGAGCGACAAGAAGGTGCGCATCACGGCGCGCCTGCCTCGCGTGCCAACTGCGCCGCATCATCAAGCCACCCGCGCACTTCGACATGCGCTGCCGCCAGGCGCTTTGCCTGGGCCCAGCGCGCAAGTTCGGTCAGCGCATCGCTTTGACGAAGTGCCGCGACCGACGCAGCCGCATCTTCTTGCGTGACCAGCAACGGTCCGCCGCGCGACGGATCGGTGGCAAGGGTCGCCATGGCGCCGTCGCTGGCCGTGACGCTGCGCGTCCAGGTCTGTTTAAGATCCGCCTCGCCCGACAAGGCAGCTGCGTCGGCGTCCGACAAAGCTGCAGTCGAAAAGCGCGACCACGGCGCCATGTCTGCGCCTGCTGTTGCCGCGTCATACAGCACGCGCTTGGCGGTTGCAGGATCAGCATAGATCGCACGCAGCCCGGCATCGAGCATCGGCGTCTCTGCTTGCGCCACGTCCGGAAAAGTCTGCCGGACGTCGGCGGAATTGCTCGACGCCAAAGCGATCGCCGCCGTTGCGTCGCGTGTCAGCGCGGCACTGTCGCTGCTGGCAGCGCGGCGGCGTGACGTGTCGGCGCTTGCGCCGCGCAGCGCTTCTGCCAGGCGCAGCGGCTGTGCTCCGATGCGCGCCGGCTCCGCAACGGTTGCGGGGGCTGCGTCGCGCGCTGCGGCTGGAAAGCTGGCCGCGACTGGTTGCGCGGCGAGACGATTTGCGGCCGCAAGTTCGAGATACTGCGCCAACAGCAGCGTGACTTCGTCGAAGCGGCGCGCCAGTGCCAGGCGTGCGCGCTGGTTGACCGCAACATCGTCGCGCAAGGTGCGTGCAGTGGCGCGCGCGGCTTTGAGGTCTGCAACCTCTTTGGACTCAGTGCTCATGGCCGCGCGGCGCACCAGCGACGTTGCCAGCGCGTCGCTGGTACTGGTGCGGGACGCAGCGCCACGCGCCCCGGTGACCTGCGCCATCTCGATCGGCGTTGCGTCGGCGTGCGGTGTGAACAAAGTAGTCTCGATCCGCGCCTGAGTCGCACGCAGCGTTGCTTGCGCGACATCAAACCCGTCGCCGGTCGGTCCCGCGAGTTTGGCAGGCGCGGCAAGCTGCAGGGCGCGGGCGAGGCCGGGGTCTTTGGCGATCGACAGTGAAAGACCGCCGTGCGCGCCGATTGCGCTTTGCAGGTTGCGCGTGAGGCTTTGCGCTTCGGTCCAGGCCGTCAGCGCATTGTTCGCGGCGGTGACTGCATCCGCCGCAATGGCGAGCTGCGCTGGATCCAGAACCGGCACCGGTTTGGGAAAGCAAGTCGCGAGCGGCGGGCACGTGTAGAAAGCTTGGGCGGCGCCGGGTGACAGAACGAGTGCGAGCAAGAGCAAGCGCTTCACGGTGGCGCGCCGTTCGGTTGCGCTTGCAGCTGTTCGGCCGCTTCCAGGCCAAGCAACGCGCCCAGCGCCGCTTCCATCCGGCTCGCCGATTGGACCAGCGCCAACGTCGCCTTGTTCGATTCGCGCAGTTGCGCGTTCAAGGTCGCCGCGGCTTTGGCGTCTTCGGCGAGCGCTTCGATGCGCGCAGGCTGTTTGGCGAGTTCGGCGCGCAACCGCAGCGCCAACGGATAGGCGGTTCCGATTGCTTCGGCCTGCACGCGGCCGCGCGCCGCAGCGATGTTCTGCGCGGCGATCGCGTCGGTGATCGCATCGCCCGACCACAGCGCCGCGCGCGTTGCATCGCGCGCCGTCGTGAAATCGGCGAACGACGCGGTTTCGGTTGAGCTGGCGCGAAACAACTGCGCCGGTGGTGCCAGATCACGCAGATCGGCAAGTCCGCCGAGCGTACGCCCGGCCTGCTGCACCGAGTCGAGCAACCCCGGCAGCTTCTCCAAGCCTTTCAGTCCCGCGTCGCGCAACATGCCCGCGACCGCATCGTTGCTGAGCGTCGCAACGTTGAGGCCCTTGCTGGTCGCGCCATCAAGAATTGCCTGATAGGCCGCGCGCCCGATCGCTTGCTTGTCGATGCCGCCTTCGATCGCCTGCCGCAATGTCGCTGCTGCTGGATCGGTCAAGTCGATACCGGCCGCTTGTAGTTGCGCGCTGGCACCAAAGGCGCGATCGACTTGGTCCTGCATGTCGCCGCGCGCGCCGCGTTTGACCGCGTCGACGACGCCTGGGACCGTTTCGAGCCCGGCATAGCCGCCGCGCGCAAAGATGCGTGCAATGTCGTCGGTGGTTGCGTTGGGCTGGGTTTGCAGATCCGCGAGCGTCAGATCGAACGCCTTGCCCGCGATGGCGCGCGTCGAAAGACCGTTTTGGATGCCCTCTTTGATCGCCCATTTACCGACATCATCGAGATTGATCGATGCGAGCGTGCCGAGGCCGAATCCATCGGGGAAGGATTTGTCGAGCAGCGCACCGACATTGAGGCCGCCGCTGCCAAGCCCGCCGAGCGCAGTTGCATCCAGCCCGGCCATCTCGCCCAGTGGCCCGATCGCACCCAGCATCTGCTGCAGATTGCCGTTCGACTGAGTCAGCACCTGCAGCTGTTTGATCGAGGTCGCAAGCTGCTGCGTGATGCGCGCGATTTGCGCGAAGTCGATGACCGGCTCCAACGCAACCGCTGGGGCGGCGACGAAAAACAGTGCCATGCATATGACGGCGCGCTTCATTGTCCGCTCGCGTCGGCGGCGACGTCTTTGACGCCTTGTGGCCGGTCGGCCTCGATCGCGCGCGTGGCGCGCAGTTCGATCAGCGCCGACAAAAGCAATGCGACCTCGCTCATCCGGTCCTGCACGGCGAGCAGCGCGTCGGTATTGGCCTGTACCGAACGGCGCACATCGGGCTGGTCGGCCCGCGCGCGCAATTTTTCGACCGACGCCGCGTCCGCCGAAATCTTTTGCCGCGCGGCAAGCGCTAGCGCGGTGGCGTCTTCGACCGCGCGCCGCGCCGCGCGCGTGCGCCGGCTCGCGAGTTGCTGTAACTCGATCGCCGAGGGTGGCTTAGGTGCGTTGGTCGGCAGGAACAGTTGCTGGCGTACCGCCGCGCGCGCCGCGTCGGGGGACGACCAATCGATTGCAGCGCCACCCCAACGATCACCGGTCGGTGCCAAGGCGGTGATGTCCAATCGCGGCAGGCGCAAGGGTGGCAGGGGATCGCCTGCACCACCGAGCGCGTCTTGCGTGCCCTTCAACGTGCCCAACAGCGAGCCTGGCTTGGACACGGTGCCCAAGGTTTGCAGCGTGTCGCGCATCGTTTTGACCACTTCACCGAAATTTGCGATTGCACCGGCATCCGTCACCGGATAGCCCTGCGCGGCGGCAGGTGCGGCGCTGAACAGCGGTGCCAGCGCCAGCAACAGCAACAGCGGGCCTGTTCGAAGTCGATCGCTCATGCATTCCCCACATAACGTTCGATCGCAACGTCGCGGCCGAATTGCGCTTGCAGGTCGGCCAGGAAACGCACGTCTTCCGCATCGCTGGAAAAAACTTTGAGAAGTTTCTTGCCGAGGCAAGCGAGATCGACGTCAAGCACGACGGACGTGCGCTGCCCAGGCCGGCGCAGCAGAACGCCGCGTTGGACCTGGTAATTCAGTGGGCTGCGGCCTTGGAGAAAGGCGAGCTCCTTTTCGTTGAGCTCGATCCCGGCCTGTCGCCAGTCTTCATCGCTCGCATTGGGATTGGGATAGATCCACTGGGTCTTGCACTGGCTGCGCACCAGGCTGCCGAAATCGCCGGCGAGGTCGCGCGGCGTCTGGCACAGCAGCGAGACGAAGCCGCCGGCTTTGCGGATTTCGCGCAACAACATGCCGATCGTTTCGGGCATATGCGCGATGCGGATCAGCGCCGGCATTTCATCCATCAGGAAATGCGCACGACATCCGCTGTCGCGCATATGCCAAAGGCAGCGTTGGATCAGATAGCCGAGAATGGCGGGCGCCAGCTCGTCGTCGGCGCCGATGTCGGTCATGTCGAAGGCGGTCAACCAGGCGCCGTCCAGGCCGATCACTTCCTGCGGTGCATTGACCAGGCCACCATAGCGGCGCGGGTCAACCCATTTCTGCAGCTCGCGCCGCACGCGCCCATGGGCGCCGAACATCATCGGCAACAGCGCGGCGAGCGACCGCTCGTCACGCGGAACAAGCCGTGCGATCGAGAGCGCGTTGGCAATCTCGTCGATGCCTTCGGCGTCTTCGACATGCGCCACGTCTTCCAACCAGCGTTGCACCGCTTCGAGGCCGCGTTCGCTGTCGATCGCGTGCAGCGGGTTGAGGCCGCCCTGGATGGTTCCGGCCAGTCGCTCGCCGCCGAACTGGACGTAGGTCTGCTCGACGCAGCTGGTGAAGGCGTACATGCCGTGCAGGCGATCGAAGACATAGGTCGACAGGTTTGTGTGCCGGCTCGACATCAACGCGAGAAATTGCGCCCAGGTCGTTTTGCCGGCATTGGTGTCGCCGATTGTGATCGAATGACCTGCATTCGAACCGGCGCGCTCGTGATACTGCGCCGCAAACAAAGTTCCTTGTGCGGTCGGAACATAGGCGATCGCACCCGTCGCGGTGCCGTCAACCCAGCGTCCGTCTGCTTCCCGGATTTTGTCGAGCACCGACGTCTCGGCACCCGCGGGTGGTGCGTTGAAGGACAGAAGGTTGGCGACGTTCCAGCTCGACAATTCCATGACGCGCGGCCAAGGCTCGGCAGTCGGGATCTGATCGAACCAGCATGCCGCGGCAAGGCCGCGTTCGCGCTTGGGACGGGCACCGTTCTGGGTCAGCGCCGCTTCGACATTCTGCCTATGTCGCTCCAACGTGTCGCGCGTATCGCCATAAACGACCAGCACCATCGCGTGTTCGACCAGCACGCCGGCCTCATCGTCGTCGGCGCCGATCATGTTCAGCAACGTCGAATACTGGCCCGCGATGGACGGGCGGAAATAGGCCGACAGGTCCGACGTCGATTTCTTGTAGATGCGCATGCTGGCCTTGGCTTTGCGCAGCGGCGTGATCGCCTGCACGACCGCCAGCTCGGCATCGACCGTCATCAAATCTTCGATCAACTTGGCGCGCATATCCTGGCCGAAGTCGCGCACCGACAAGACGCAGCCGAGCTTGCAGTCTTCGCCGCGCCAGAAGCGGAACCAACCCGACGGCAAGTCAGGCGCTTCGAACTCGACTTCATCGACTGCGAGCGCGTGCGCCAGGTCGGCTCCCAGCCGCGCCGGATTGGGCCGCGTGATCGGGGCGATCAACTGGCCGAAAAATCCCGCAAGCGTCAGATCGCCCGCGACGGAGTCGCCGGCAAAATTGGTGAGCAGTTCCGGGCCGAACGGCCGCAGCAAGGTCTGCGCGCGCTCGACACGTTCGTTCAGCTTTGCCAACGCGTCCGTGCCGCCGTCGATTTCCAGCACAAGCGCCAAGGTATTGCGCCAGCCGCGCGCTGCGCGTGCGTTCCAGCGGCGGGCAATCTCAGCGGCGAGCCTGGTGCGCATCGGCGGCTCGGCCGGTGCGTTGATCGGACGGCGCAGCAGGATATGGCGCAACCGCACGCCATCATCCGCGGCGCCGTCGAGCAACTGTTTGGCGACATGGTACAGGCCGCGCTGCTCGTCTTCGGTCAGGAACGCGACGTCGCGGCCGGCCAATTCCAGCACCGCGACATGCGTGCCGTCCTTGCAGCGTATGGCGACGCCTTTGCGTGTCGCGGCACCGGTCGGGCCGTGGGTTTCGATCGATAGCGTTTCGTCGAGCGGTATGTAGTCCGCGAGATGTTTTTTCACCGGCCGCGGCAAAGCGCGTTCGCGCACGCGCGGCACCAGCAATGCGGCTGCGCCAGCCGCGCTCGCGACCGTCCCGACAAACCCCAAGGCGGCAAACCACAGCGACGGTGGCAGGGCGACGGGCAGACTCACGACGCGTCAGGCGAGATGCACGCGGCCCGCAACCGCGTCGATTTCGTTGCCGCGCGCGCGAATCTGGCGAACCGAGAACCAGGCGCGCGTCGCGGTCATATAATGCGGGTCGCGAAATTGCAGCAGGATCAGAACCGGCTGCACCGCCATCGGGATCAGCACGAACAGCAATGGCGACATATGCGCGACGGCGGCCAGAATCGTGCCGATGCCGATCCAGATTCCGAAATTGAGCAAGGTCGCTTTGGCCGGCGCCATCAAGAGCGTCCAGGGCTCGGCGGCGCGGGTTTGGATCGGCGTTTGCCGGTGATAGGCGGGGCGCGCCTCCACGGGCTTACTGCGTCCCCTTGCAGTTGAACTGCGCATCTTTGTTGAGGAAGCCCATCAGCTGATCGGTGGTCGCAACGATGACCACCGACGCCACCAGCGTGATGAACAGGCCGGTGCGGAATCGGCTTCCGATCGACAAGACGACGACGACAAGAATGCCGATGCCCAGCGCGATATACACGAGCTGCTTGCCGACGTTGTAAACCTCGCAAAGCTTCGACGTGTAGGTCGTTTGCAGCGTCGAATCCGCTGCCTGGGCGACGGCGGGCTCGACCAGCACGACATGCGGGCCGCGCAAATCGAGCGACACTGCCGGCATCACCACCGCCAATCCGATCGACAGCGCCAGCAGGCGCAACATCCGTTCCAGCACTCGCCGCATTCGGTCGTCTCCGCTCGCTCTTTGACTTACTCCGGCCAAAGAGCTATCAGGCTAATACCGTAAAGTCGAGCCTATCTTAGAAACGGAGATTTGATGGATCGGGCCTGGCCTCGATGAAGACGCCGAGTTGGGTCGCGGCGGCGGGCGCCGTTTTGCTGGCGCTGGCGGATGCGATCCTCGCTTCCTTGGTGGTTCTGGCGGCCGGCATGGTCGCGACGCTCCTATGGTACGTCGCCGTCGAAGGCGCGCCGTCACCCAGTTCAATCGCGTCGGCGTGGCGTGCCGACGCGCCGATCGCGCTCGGCCTGTTTCTTCTGCCTGCGGTGACGTTGCTCGCTGCTTGTATCGCCGGCGTTGCGCGTCTCGTCGTGGCGAGCTGGACCGCGCTGCGCGGCGGTGCGCCGTTGCTTTGGGTTCCGCGCGTGCGGCTGCTCGCGCGTGGCTGGTTCGTATGAAGTCGCTCTTCGCGCGCGCGATCGGACGTGCCGATCTGCAGAGCGAAGGTGCAACGGCGGAACTGGCGCCGGCTGAAACCGTCGCCGCCGCGGTCTTGCGCGTGACCGAACTGTATGTACTTGGCGGCGAGCACCGGACGCCGGCGCTGCTGCGCGAAATGATCGAGCTTGCGGGCCAAGTCAACGATTCGGTGCGCGACGCGGTGCTCGATCTCGCCGACAGTGCCGCGCGGGCGCAAAATGCCTTGGCCCAGCTGCGTGCTGTCCAACGTGATTGGAGTCAGGCGCGCGCTGCGCCGGACGTCGCGCCGGCTGCGCAAGCGATGCCGGCGCGGTTTGCGATCGCGATCGATCCACGTGGGGCGGCTGCGACGGCTGCGGATCTGGTTGTCGCGCGGCGGCGCATGGCCGCGCTCGCCTTCGATCGCCTTCCCAACGCGCCGGTCTGGCCGCGCGTGAAGCTGCTGCTGCAGGCCTTCGGCTTTGACGCCGCCTTGATCGCGTTCTTGCGCGGCGGCGACGAGGTCACGTTGGAAGAAGCGGCGTCGCTGCTCGCCGAATGCGAAGGCGCCAGCGTGCCGATCTTTCGCACGCAGCTCATTCAGCTGTTCGAATTTCTGGTTGGCACGCTGGGGCTGGTCGAGCCGCCGCAATCGCATGACCTGCGCTTTCCTTCGCCGGAAGCGCCGGTGCCGCATCTTGCTTCGACATTGGACGCGCTTGGATGAACGGCCCGATCGAACCCACGATGTCGGCGTTGCCGCCGCATGCGCGGCCAGCTGGTGCGTTGCTTGGAACGATTGCGGCGCTGACCGCGGTCGGCGCCGCATCGATGGCCGCCTATGCAAGCTACGAGCTGTTTGCGCGTGACCTCGCCGCGCGCGACGTCGTCGGGAAAGTGCGTAAGCTGCGCGACGCTGGCGAGAATTGGACGCGCGCGAATTACACGTCGGTGCTGCGCGACGCGAAAGACGGTCCGGCCGAATTGCCACTCGCGCAGTTGATCGCGGTCGGCTTGCTGCCCGCGAACTTCGATCCAACCGATTCCTACGGCCAGCGCTACACGGTGCTGGTCCGCAGGTCGCCGACCTCGGCGCCGCTGTCGGCGGAGGCGCGGAAATGGGTCGACGGACAGCTCGAAATTCTGGTTGCGGGCACGGGCGGGCGCCCGATGCCGGATGCGCGTGCGCGCTATACCGCGACCGTGCTGGGTGGTGGGGCTGCGATCACGCAGGACGATCCGGTGACGCTGCGCGGTGCGTATAATTCGTGGAACATGCCGGTGTCCGCATGGGTGACGGCAGCGTTGCCCGCGCCCCAATCGGGTTCCGTCGCGTCGTTGCTCGTGCTGCATCCGGGCGAACTGCAGATGGAATATCTCCATCGCTTCCGTCTGCCCGGTACGTCGACGCAGCCCAACATACCGGGCGGTGAGGCGTACAACACGATGGGTGCACCGATCGTGTTTGCGGCCGGCGGCGTGCGCGATGTCGGGCGTCTGGGTCTAAAGAATTTTATCTTTGACACGCCGAGTCCGTCGACGCCGTCCTTCGGCGCGTCGATCGGTGCCGTACCCTACGGCAGTTGCGTGGTACCGACGCCCACGCCGTCTCCGACCGGTGCCGTGCTGCCCATCATCGCGCCGGGCAGTGTGATTCGCGCAACCAACACGACGCTACCGGTGCCGATGAGCTGCGCGATCGTCGATGCGCCGGTGCCGTCGCAGCCGCCGCCAGCACCGAAATGGATTCCATGGCAATTGATCGGCACGCCCGGCGGCTTCCCCGACAGCTGCGCCCCGCAACAAGCGTTGAAATGGAGTGGTAGCGCTTGGACATGCGGCGCGACGATTCCGTTCTGCCCGTCGACAGGTACGCATCAAGTGCCATGTCCGCCGCCGTGCGCGGATATCGGTTGGCAGTGCTATCCGGATGGCTATTGGTATTACAGCTGCACGAGCGGCTGGATTCAGGGGAATCCCGCGAGCTGCCCGCCGACAACGCAAACATGTCCGGACGGGTCGGTTATTCCGGTGAGTTCGAATTGTCCGCCGGCGCCAACATGCGATCCGGAAATCTACGCTTGGGCCCCATGTCCATCCGGTGTTCCCGAGGGCCTATGGTGGAGATTGAGCAGTAGCTCGCCGGGGAACTGCGTCTACAACGACGGCCCGTATCACACGGGCTGCATCCCACCCGAAAATACGACCTCGGGGCCGCCGTGTGGCAACTGCTGGCCGACAAATAGCACCTGCACCTGGGAGGGTTGCCCGACCACCTGTGTCGGCGCGGGTGGGGCGTGTGCCTGGAACCAACCGGTGACGTGCGTGAGCTGCTGATGTCTCTTTCGCAACACTACCTCGGAAGGCCAGCGAATCGAAAAAAAATGTATTTTATGGCCATTCTATTGGTAGCAATGGTTTGGGCCGGGAGTACCGTCCTCAAGCGAAACCAGAAGGACCCCCTAATGCCGTCGTTTGCTTACAGTGTCACCGTCGTCGATAAGACGGGGCTCGCGACTGCGCAGAACATCGCTACGGCAAAGGCGGTCGTCGAGGCTGCATTCGCTGAATACGCCAAGTACATCACCGGCGCCGGAAGCATCGAGATCCAGGTTCAGATCTCGAACTCGTTCGGTCTATCGGCATTCAAAAATGACTTGCCGCAAATCAACGGTTCCACGGCGACGATCCCGTCGCTGCCGGCGGCAGAGCTGATATCCGGAATCGATCAGAACGGATCAACGCCGGATGCATTCATTAATTTCAATATCGGTGCATTCAACTCCTACTGGACCGGTGATCGCGCACAGGTGCCGGCCGATAAAGTCGACGCGGTCTCGGTGGTCATGGGTTCACTGAAGAACGTATTCAACGTCTATACGTTCTCCGACGCGACGACGGGTGCGCAGCTCACGACGCCGGGGGGCGGGCGTTATTCCGACCCGATGAATCCCTTGCTGCAGAAGATCGGCGGTAAGTTCTTCTTCACTGGCGCGAACGCAGTCGCTGTGTTTGGCGGTCCGGTTCCCCTCGTCGAGAATCCGAACTCGGCAGCGTCGATCGCAAGCCTGCACCCAACGCTATCAAGCGATGTCTTCGCGAACTGGGACGGCAACTCTCAGGACGCGCTGTTACCCGGCAAGGCATACAGCCTATCGCCGCTCGACCTAGCCATCATCAAAGACCTGAACCCAGGTCTGAAAGTCACGATCCCCCAAAAAGGTACAGCGGCGGTCGATACGTTCCGGCCGCTACTCGGCATCGCCGACATCTATGACGGGCTTGGCGCGCGCGACACGGTCGTCGAGCTCAGCGCACGGTCTGCGTACAACGTGACGCAGAATTCGGATGGTTCCGTTGCGGTCACATTGAAATCCGACGCGAATGACGTCGACACATTCACCAATGTCGAACGTATTCATTTCTCCGATGGCGTGCTGATCTTCGACGGTGGCGTGAATGCGTCGCCGGCCTATCGTCTGTATCAAGCTGCATTCGCGCGTGTGCCGGACGAGGGTGGTTTGCTGGTGCAGGCGCACCAGGCCTTTGACGTGCTGGTGCCGCAGAAGATTGCGGCGGGCTTTTCCAACACCGACAAAGTCGCGGGCTTCACGGTTTCGAGCGCGCAGTATCAAGCCGAAATCGACGTTGCGGGACGCTTCATTACCGCGCCCGAGTTCGTCGCCAAATACGGCACGAATGTCAGCGACGGCGCTTTCGTCGATCTTCTGTACCAAAACGTGCTGGGGCGTCCGCCCGACGCGGGCGGGCGCCAAGTGCAAGTCGACGCGCTGCAGCACGGTACGTCGCGCGCGACGTTGCTCGCGAATTTTGCCGAGAGCCCCGAGAACGTTGCGCTGACTGCGGCCAATACAGTCGTCGGGCTTTGGTCGACCTTCCCCGATCCAGCTTTCGCCTGACGCGAACCGCTACTCGCGCCATCCATTCGCGATCGGCCAGCGCCGGTCGCGGCTGAGATTGCGGGGCGTGATCTTCACGCCCGGCGGCGCCTGGCGCCGTTTGTATTCGGCGGCGTAGAGCATCTTCTGCACGCGTCGCACGATCGCTTCGGGCTCGCCCGCGGCGACGATGTCGGCCACCGGCAGTTCGTCCTCGATCAACATGTGCAGAATGCGGTCGAGCTGGTCGTACGGTGGCAGGTTGTCCTGATCGGTTTGATCGGGTTTCAGCTCGGCCGACGGCGGACGCACGATGATTGCTTCGGGAATGACGACACCGTTCGGGCCCAACGCGCCCGGCGGCCGGTGCGTGTTGCGCCACTTGGCGAGGTCGAACACCATCGTCTTGTAGACGTCCTTCAACACCGAATAGCCGCCGCACATATCGCCATAGAGCGTGGCATAGCCGACCGACATCTCGGACTTGTTGCCAGTCGTCAGCAGCATCAGACCCAACTGGTTCGACAAGGCCATCAGCAACACGCCGCGCGTGCGCGCCTGCAAATTCTGCGCAGTGAGATCGTTCAGCGCGCCCGCCGTTTCGTCGAGCGTATGTTCCAGCGCCGCGACCGTCTCGACGATCGGCACCGTGTCGAGCTGCACGCCCAGACGATCGGCATTCTCCTGCGCGTCGTCCATGCTTTGCTGCGACGTGTATTTCGACGGCAAGCGCACGGCGCGCACATTCTGCGCGCCCAGTGCATCGACCGCGACCGCAAGCGAGAGCGCCGAGTCGATGCCGCCCGACAGACCCAGCACGATGCCGGGGAAGCCCGTCTTGCGCACATAGTCGCGCAGGCCCAGCACCATCGCTTGCCACACGTCGGCGAGATCGTCGTCGTCTTCGCCAACCTCGTCCGCGCCGAGCGACAGACATTCGATGCCGGCGTCACCGCGGCGGAATTCGATCGTCGCGGTCGCTTCGGCAAAGCGCGGCAGAGTCGCAACGATGCGGCCGGTGCGGTCGACGACGAAACTGTCGCCGTCGAACACCAGCTCGTCCTGGCCGCCGACCTGGTTCAGATAGACGAGCGGCAAGTTCGCGGCGCGCGCGCGTTCGGCGGCGAGTTCGTGGCGACGACGGCGCTTGCCGAGTTCGAACGGCGATCCGTTCGGCACCAACAGCAATTCAGCACCGTGCTTGGCCAAGTGATCGGCGACGCGCGGCAGCCACATATCTTCGCAGATCAAACAACCGATGCGCACGCCGCGGAAGGTGATCGGGTCGGGCAGCGCGCCGGGACGAAACACGCGCGCATCGTCGAACACACCGTAATTCGGCAGCTCGACCTTGGCTTGGGATGCGAGGATCTTTCCGTCGGCGAGAAAGAAGGCAGCGTTCTCGATGCCTTCGCCATCGGCCGCGCGGCGCGGCGCGGGCACGAACAAAGCCGGGCCGCCATCGGCGGTGGACGCTGCGAGTTTTGCAATCTCGCGCTCGCATGCAGCCAGGACCGAGCGGCGCAGCACCAGATCTTCGGGCGGATAGCCGAGCAGAAACAGCTCGGGCAGCATGACAAGATCGGCGCCGTCCTCGGCTGCGCGCGCGCGCGCTTCGAGCGCCTTGGCCGCGTTGCCGACAACGTCGCCGACCGTCGGGTTGAGCTGCGCCAGCGTGATCGAAAGAAGCGGCGCCTCGTTGTTGAAACTGCCGCTGCTGCTCACTGGCGGCCGTAATCGTCGCTAAGCCGCACGATGTCGTCTTCGCCCAGATACGAACCCGACTGGACTTCAATCAGTTCGAGCGGGCTTGTCCCCGGATTTTCCAGACGATGCACCGCGCCCAGCGGAATGTAGGTCGACATGTTGGCGCGCAAGGTGAGGATGTCGTCGTCGCGCGTGACACGCGCGGTGCCCGACACGACCACCCAATGTTCGGCGCGATGCGCGTGCTTTTGCAGCGACAGTTTCTGGCCGGGCTTCACCGTGATGCGTTTGACCTGAAAGCCCGGGCCGGCATCGATCGTTTCGTAATTGCCCCAGGGGCGGAATACGACCGGGTGCGCTTCGGCTTCTTTGCGGCCGCGGCTCTTCAGTTCGGTCACGATCTTTTTGACATCCTGCGCACGGTCCTTGGACGCGGCCATCACCACGTCCTTGCCGACCACCAGCACGACGTCTTTGAGGCCCAAGGTCGCGATCAGGTGCCCATCGCCGCGCAGATAGCAGCCTTCGGTGTCGAGCGCGATCACGTCGCCGATCGCGACGTTGCCGTGATTGTCCTTGTCGCCAAGTTCCCACATCGCCGACCAGCTACCGACGTCGCTCCAGCCGAGATCGGCGGGCACGACCGCGGCTTTGTCGGTCTTCTCCATCAACGCATAGTCGATCGATTGCGACGGCGCGTCGGCGAATGCGTCGCGATTGAGCCGCGTAAAGACGAGATCGCTTTCGGCTTTTTCGACCGACTTCATGGCTGCATCGACGATCGCCGCGTCGAAGCGCGACAGTTCCGCCAGCAGCAATTTGGCCGGGAACAGGAACATGCCGCTGTTCCACGTCCAGGTGCCGCTTGCGACATAGGATTCGGCAGTGGCGCGATCGGGCTTTTCGACGAAGCGCTCGACCTCGTACGCACCCGGCACGCCGTCGAGCACCTTGCCGCGCGCGATATAGCCGTAGCCGGTTTCCGGTTTGGTCGGCGTGATGCCGAACGTGACCAGCTTGCCGCGTTCGGCGGCCTTGGCGGCCATTGCGGCGGCTTTGGCGAAGGCAGCTTCGTCCGAGATCACGTGATCCGACGGCAGCACCAGCAGCAACGCATCGGGATCGCGCGCCAAGGCGATGGCGGCGGCTGCGGCGACGGCTGGTGCGGTGTTGCGCGCGACCGGTTCCAGAACGATCGCTGTCGGCGTGCAGCCAACCGCGCGCAGCTGTTCGGCGACGATGAAGCGATGGTCTTCGTTGCACACGACTAGCGGACCGGCGAAACCCGCACCGGCGACGCGCCGCGCGGTTTCGGCCAGCAGCGAGTTCGACGCGACGAGCGGGATCAGCTGTTTCGGCAACAAGTCGCGCGACAGCGGCCACAGCCGCGTGCCCGAACCACCCGAAAGGATCACCGGAAAAATTTTGGCCTGCATGGAAGCGATCGTTTTCTCTCTGGTTCGAACCGTCCCCGCCCAGACCGGTTCGATCGTTTGTTCGATGCGTCAGGAAACGCTCTCTCGCGGTCTCCCACAGCCCCGATTGGCGGACAACCCCCGGTTCGACGAACCCGGCATGAAGGGAAGGGGGACGGGTTGCGCGGACCTAAACGCCCCGCGGACCTAAGTCTCTCGGGCGGCGCCTAGGCCGACAGGCCCACGCCTTTGCCTTTGCCAAAGCTGCGGAAGCCGGTTGTGTCGACGAAGCTTTGCGGATTGGCCTGGAAGGCCAGCGCGCCTTTCGCACCGGTCAGCGACAGGGCGTCGGCCCAGATGCCCGCGATGTCGCGCCGCATCTCGTCCGGCAACGGCGTCTTGCTGCGGACCACCAGATCGACGACCGGCGACACTGGGGACGGCCGCACCAACCCGTCGAGCTGGATCGGGCCCAAGGCGCTGGGCGCGATGTCGAGCAGGAAGCGCGTGCGCTTGCCTTCGCCTTCATCGCGCGCGTCAGCTTCGCGGTCGCCGACACGCTGTTGGTCGTCCCGACGCAGAACATGAAGCTGCATCATCGCGATGCGCCCGTCATTTTCCTGCATCGGAATCGGATAGCTGCGCCATTCGGCGCCAACCACGTCGGAGGCACGTTCCGACGCCGCGTTGAAATCTTCGAACAGACGCTCGGTGACGTTGCCTTTGCCGCTGCGCTTCAACGCATCGATCGCCGAGCCGCCGAACAAAGCGCGCGGATCGCCAAGTTTCAATGCCGCAGCGACGAACAACATGGCCGGCGCAAGATTGGCATTGGGCTGCGGAATCGCGGCGCGCATCGCTTGTGCGGCTGCAGGATCGGCGACGTCGAGCGTGCGCAGCGCAGCCGCAAGGGCCGGCCAATTGTCGCCGCGAATTGGATCCAGCGGCAGCACCGGCGCTTCGCCATTCGCGCCGACCGGCGTCGGCAGACGCTGCAACACGACGACCGATCCGGGATCGACGCGCGCATTGGTCTGCAGCGCAATCGCCTGTCCGTCTGGTGTGGTCGCAACTGGAAATCCGCTGGCGCGTGCCGAGCCGACCGTCGCTGCGATCTGATCGCCGCTGGTCGGCGGAATTTGCGAGCCCGGCGGCAACACCTGCAAGACGCGCACGCCAAGCGGAGCGGGCGTCTGCGACGGTGTCAGCGCAATGTTGGGCGCAGCAGCCGTCGGTGCATTCACTTCGGTTGCGACCGTCTGCGCAAACAACGCTGCACCGGCACCGCGCAACGACGGCGAGGTCGTGACCGGCGTCGCGTTCGCGAGCGCGGCGGTTACTTGCGTCGTTGCTGCTGCGACCGTCGCGGGCGTGGTGGCAACGGTCGTGCTCGCAGCGGTCGTCGGTGTCGTCGCCGCTGTCGTGGCGGCGGCGGTTGTCGTCGCCGCGACCGTCGGTGCCGTTGTTGCAGTCTGGCCGGGAACGGTGGTTGCGGGCTGTGTCGTGGGCGTTGCCGCGGTCGGCAATTGCAGCACTTCGATCACCGCGCCGGGCAGCAGCGGTGCCGCGGGTGCGCCAATATTGGCAACGACAGCCGGCGTCAGTGCTGCGGGCGTTGCGGGAACCGCAGGCGTGCCCGCCTGGCCCGTGCCGCTGGCCGACGTATCGACAAGCGCGGTTTGCGGTGGATTGCCGGCGGGAATTTGCAGCACGACCGGGCGGCCGACGGGCAACGGCGTCGTGACCTGCAGCAAGACATCGCCGAGCGACGTGCGCACCTGCGCCAGGACGCCCTGTGCCGAGGTCTGCTGATCGATCACCGTGCCGGGAAGAAGCACCGCGCGTTCGATTGCCTGCAGCGCCTGCGGCAGCTCGACGACGGCGACCGGTTGCGGCGCGGGTTGCGGCACGACGGTGGGTCCGCGCGCAACAGTTTGCGCTGCAACAGCCGGATCCACTGGAGGTGGCGGGGCCACGAAAGTCATGAGCCAAGCCTAGCGCCAAATGGCGCGCACCGAAACCTGCGGTTCGTCAGACTGCCAAGGAAAGGTTCAGATTTGTCCCAGCGTCTTGATGCGCGCTTTGGGATGAATTTCGCTCTGGCTCATGACCACGGTCTGCGGCCGGAAACGTTCGATGATCGAGCGAACATACGGACGGATCAGCGGGCTGGTCAGCAGCACAGGCGTCTCACCAGCAGCGGCAAGCCGCTCGTACATCTGACGAACGCCCGAGATGAATTGCTGGAGCTGCGACGGCGCCATCGACAGCTGCTTGTCGTCACCGGTGCCCACGATCGATTCCGCAAACGCCTGTTCCCACTCAGGACTGAGCGTAACAAGAGGAAGCACGCCCGACGCGTTGACGTGACCTTCGCAGATCTGGCGTGCCAGACGCGCGCGCACATGTTCGGTAATCTGACCGACATTGCGCGTGTGCTGCGACGCTTCGCTGACGCCTTCGAGAATGGTCGGCAGGTCGCGGATCGAGATGCGTTCCGACAACAGGTTCTGCAGCACGCGCTGCAGGCCGCCGATGCTGATCTGCGTCGGGATGACGTCGGTGATCAGCTTCTGGTGCTGCTTGTCGAGTTCGTCGAGCAGCTTTTGCGTCTCGCTGTACGAGAGCAGCTCGGCGAGATTGTCTTTCACCGTCTCGGTCAGATGCGTGGTCAGCACGGTCGACGGATCGACGACGGTGTAGCCTTTGAAATGCGCTTCTTCGCGATAGTTGGCCGGGATCCACATCGCCGGCAGGCCGAAGGTCGGCTCGACCGTTGTTTCACCCGGCAGCGAGATCTGGTCGCCGCGCGGATCCATGCACAACAGCATCTGCGGACGAACTTCGCCGCGGCCAGCTTCGATTTCTTTGACGCGAATGACGTAGGTGTTGGCCGGAAGCTGCAGATTGTCCTGGATGCGCACCGACGGCATCACAAAGCCGATATCCTGCGCCAGCTGCCGGCGCAGGCCTTTGATCTGATCGGTGAGCTTGTTGCCGGTCGGCGTATTCACCAGCGGCAGCAGCCCGTAACCCAGCTCGAGGCGGATATAGTCGATCGCAAGCGCGGTCGCGATCGGCTCGTCGGCGACCGGCGCTTTCGCCGCTTCGCTCGCAGTCGCCTCGTCGGCGGCTTTTTGTTCTTTGAGCTTGCTGCGCGGCAGCCACCAGGCCAGCGCGCCGGATCCGATCGCGAGCGTCAGGAACGGCGCCATCGGCATGCCGGGCAAGAAGGCGAGCAGCACCAGCAGGCCCGACGTGACGCCCAACGTCATCGGATAACCCGACAACTGGCTGAACAGCGCCTTGTCCATCGAGCCGGTCGTGCCGGCCTTGGTGACCAACATACCGGCAGCGACCGAGATGATCAGCGCCGGGATCTGCGAGACCAGGCCTTCACCGATCGTCAGCAGCGTATAGGTGTGCGCCGACTGTCCGAAGCTCAGGCCTTTTTGGGCCGAGCCGATGATGATGCCGCCGACGATATTGACGAAGACGATGATCATCGCCGCGACGGCGTCGCCGCGGACGAACTTCGCGGCGCCGTCCATCGCGCCGTAGAAGCCGCTTTCGTCTTCCAGTTCTTTGCGGCGCTTGCGCGCGTCGGCTTCGGCGATCAGGCCCGCCGACAAATCGGCGTCGATCGCCATCTGCTTGCCCGGCATCGAGTCCAAGCTGAAACGCGCCGCGACTTCCGCGATACGTCCCGAACCCTTCGTGATGACGATGAAGTTGATGATGATCAGAATGCCGAAAATGATCACGCCGATGACGAAGTTGCCGCCGGTCACGAACTGACCGAAGGCTTGAATGATCGACCCGGCGGCTTTGGTGCCTTCGTGCCCGTGGCTGAGAATCAGACGGGTCGAGGCAACGTTCAGCGACAAACGAAGCAGCGTTGTGATCAGGAGCACCGTCGGGAAGGACGAGAACTCAAGCGGCTTCGGAATGAACAGAACCGTCATCAGAATGAGGACGGAGATGGTGATCGACAGCGCCAGCGAGATGTCCAGCAACCAGGCTGGCATCGGCAGCATCAGGACGGTCAGGATCGCGATGAGGCCGATCGCGAGCGCGATGTCGCCACGACGCACCACCGCCGCCGCTGACGCAAAGCCTCCGAACGAGAAGCCGCTGCCAGCAGGCGTCGCTGTGCCGTCGATCGTGACAGGCCCGGAAGACGCGTCGCTCATCTAGAATCCAAATCCAAGAATGCGGTGATCAGAGATCAAACAGACGCGCGTTCGCCTTCGCCCGGCATCGGAACCTTGATGCCGCTCTCGCTGTATTCTTTCAGCTTGTTGCGCAGCGTCCGGATCGAGATGCCGAGAATGTTGGCGGCATGGGTACGGTTGCCGAGCGTATGGGTCAGCGTGCCGAGAATGAGATCGCGTTCGACCTCAGCGACGGTGCGGCCGATATAGCCGGCAGCAGCCAGCGTCTCGGTGTTCTTCGCGTCGCTGGCATTGGTCGTGACCTGCGCCGGCGCAGCAGTCGGCGAGGCCGCAAGCGGACCCGACGTCTGACCGCCCTGGAGCAGGATTGCTTCCGGTTCGATCGTATCGGCCGGCGACAGCAGCACCGCGCGATGCATGGTGTTTTCCAGCTCGCGCACGTTGCCGCGCCAGGCATGCGTCTTCAGCTTGTTCACGGCGTTGTCGGTCAGCGCCTTGTAGCCGACTCCGTTCGACGCCGAATATTTGCGTGCGAAATGTTCGGCCAGTGCCGGAATGTCGTCGGGACGCTGGCGCAGCGGCGGCAACGCGATCTGCATCACGTTGAGCCGGTAGTAGAGATCTTCGCGGAACTCGCCGCCGCGCACGGCGGCTTCGAGATCGCGGTTCGAGGTTGCGATCAGACGCACATCGACTTTGACCGGGCTGTTGCCGCCGATCCGGTCGATTTCGCGTTCCTGAATCGCGCGCAGCAGCTTGGCCTGCAGGCGTGGTGCGATTTCGCTGATTTCGTCGAGCAGCAAGGTGCCGCCGGTCGCTTCTTCGAATTTGCCCAGACGGCGCGCGACGGCGCCGGTGAAGGCGCCTTTCTCGTGGCCGAACAATTCGCTTTCGAGCAACGTCTCGGGGATCGCCGCGCAATTGATTGCGACGAAGGCGCCGTTGGCGCGCCGCGACTTGCGGTGGATCCAGCGTGCGACGACTTCTTTGCCGGTTCCGCTTTCGCCGGTGATCAGCACCGTCGCGTCGGCCGGCGCAATCTGATCCGCCAGCTTCAACACCGTCTTCATCGCCGGATCGCGGAACACCAGCGCGTGCGTTTCTTCCGAAACGGCTTCCAGCACCGCGGCGATCAACTGCGCGTCCGGCGGCAGCGGCAGGTATTCCTTCGCGCCGGCGCGGATCGCGCGCACCGCAGCCTGGGTATCGGTGCCGATGCCGCATGCGACGACCGGCAATGCGATACGCTCGCTCTTCAGCGCTTCAACCAGCTTGGCCACGTCCAGCTTGACGTCGACCATGACAAGGTCGGCGCCTTTGCCGTTGCGCAGCGCATGCAGCGCCTGGTCGATTGTCTCGGCGTGCGCGACTTTGGCGCCGCGATCGAGTGCAATACGACCGGCTTCGGTGATGTAGCCCAGAAGCGTGCCGACGATCAGCAGCCGCATGGTGTGTACCCTCGAAGAACGGAGACGGTGTTAGCCGCGATCCGACTTGATGATTTCGGTCATCGTCACGCCCAGTCGATCGTCGACGACGACGACTTCGCCGCGCGCGACCAACCGGTTGTTGACGTAGATGTCGATGGCTTCGCCGACCTTGCGGTCAAGTTCCACGACCGCGCCGCGACCCAGCTTCAGGAGCTGGCTCACTTGCATGGTGGATTTGCCGAGGACGGCAGAAATCTGGACCGGGATGTCGTAAATCGCATCCAGTTCCTTCGGTTCGCCAAAGCCCTCGAACTCGCTCGAGGACTGCATTGGCGACCCGGGCATTTCCAGATCGGTGAGGGACAGGTTTTCAGTGCCGCTCATCGCGGATCTCCTTGATCTCAGGTCGCTTGGGTTGGGATCGACTCAATCGCGAGTCGTTCGATGGCAGCCAGGACGATTGCGACGCGTCGTTCAGCGCCGCCATCGGCCCATTCCACGCGCACATCGCTGGGCGCGAAATTCGGTTCCGAGAACATCACGACCTTGCCGTTGAAGTGACGGGCATCGGTCAGGGTTGCGATCCGCTCTTTCAGCGGCTCGAGCATCGTCTCGTGCACCCGCACGACGAGGCGCGGCTCGTCATAGCGTTCTTCGAGACATTCGTTCAGCAGCCGCTCGGCTTCGTCGAGCGCCGCTTTGGCCGCAATCGCCGGCGCGAGCTTTTTCAGCATCGCGAGCGCCAAGGTCACCGCATCGCGCTGGAAGTTGGCGTCGCGCTTTGCTTCCTGGCGCGACAGGTCCGACAGATGCACTTCGATCGCGGCAGCCAGGCCGGCGATCTGTTGCAGCAGACCGGTTTCGATTTCACGTTTGCCGACTTCGACGCCGTGGCCGTAGGCCTGCTGCTTCGCAGCCGCCAATTCTTCTTCCGAGAAGCTCGGCGGCGGCGGGGCGCTTTCGACCAGACGCAGTTCGACGATCTTGCGATCGATCTCGTCGAAATCGTCGAAGGTGAAGGACGAGGGCATCAATAGATCACCTCATCATCCTGACCGCCTTCGGCCAGGATGATTTCGCCGCGCGCGGCCAGGTCTTTGGCGGTGGCGACGATGAATTGCTGCGCTTCGTCCACGTCGCGCAGGCGCACCGGGCCCATCGCGTTCATGTCTTCCTTGAGGATCTTCGCCGCGCGTTCCGACATGTTCGAGAAGAACAGGTTGCGCAGAATTTCCGACGCACCTTTGAGCGCCAGCGGGAAGCGCGTCTTGTCGACCACACGAATGATCGTCTGGATCGCCGACGGATCCAGCTTCTGCAGATCCTCGAAGGTGAACATCAGCGCTTTGATCTTCTCGGCGCTGTCGCGGTTGCGCTCTTCCAGTGCGGCCAGGAACCGGTTCTCAACCGCACGGTCGAGATTGTTGAAAATCTCGGCCATCATCTCGTGGCTGTCGCGGCGATTGGTGCGCGCCAGGTTCGACATGAACTCGTTGCGCAACGTGCGCTCGACGTCGTCCAGAACTTCCTTCTGCACCGCCTCCATGCGCAGCATGCGCATGATGACTTCCATCGCGAAGGTTTCCGGCAGCTGGCTCAGCACGCGGGCCGCGTGGTCCGGCTTGATCTTCGACAGCACGACCGCAACCGTCTGCGGATATTCGTTCTTGAGGTAGTTGGCGAGAACCTGCTCGTTCACGTTGCCGAGCTTGTCCCACATGGTGCGACCTGCGGGACCCCGCAGCTCTTCCATGATGGTGCCGACTTTGTCCTTGCCCATCACCTTGAGCAGAAGACGCTCGGTCGCCGCGATGCCGCCGACGATCGTGCCCGTCGACGACATCTGTTCCGCAAACTCGGCAAACAGACGTTCGATAATCGACGACGACACCGAGCCCAGGTTCGACATGGTCTGCGCGATTTCGCGGACCTCTTCGTCGTCCATATGCTCGAACAAACGCGCCGCGTTCTCTTCGCCCAGTGACAGGGCAAAGATCGCCGCTTTTTCGGGACCGGTTAGTCCCCGGTAGTCCTCACGGACACGCGCCATGGATGCTTACGCCGTTACGCTAGAATTGTGCTGATCAGGTCTCTTGATACATCCAGCCGCGGATGATCGAGACGGCTTCGTTCGGATGTTTCTCGACGATCTCGCCGATCTTGCGCAGCGACGATGCGCGCACGCGGCCTTCGACCTGCTCCATGTCGATCATCGTATCGGGCTCGGGCTCGCCAGGTGCGCCAGGCGTACCATCGGGGCTCGGCAGCGCCTGCATCTGCTGGGTCTGTTCGGCCAGCAGGCGTTCGCGCTCCAAGCGCTGCTGTTCGGCGTGCTGCTCGACTGCCGCCAACATGCGCGACAGGAGCGGACGAACCACCAGCAACATGACCAGCACGCCGATCACGCCCAGCACGGTCAGCTCGGCGATCTTCATCAGATCCTTCGAGGTCAGACCGAACAGCGTGTTCTTGGCTTCGGCTTCGAGCGCTTCCGAGATTTCCTGCGCGAAGCGCATGTTCGCAACCGACACCGTGTCGCCGCGCTTCTCGTCGAAGCCCGAAGCGCTTTTCACGATGCCTTCGATTTGCGTCATCTCTTCCGGCGCGCGCGGCTGGTATTCCTGGCCCTGCGCACCCTGCGTGTAGGTGCCGTCGATCAGCACCGCCACCGAAAGCTTTTTGACCTGCGGGCCTTCTTTGATGTGGCTGCGCTGGGTCCGGCTGATTTCGTAGTTGTTGGTTTCTTCGGTCTTGCGCTGCTGGTTGGTGCTGCTCGGGCCGCCGGCGCCGGCTTGCTGGTTTGCGCCCGGCAGGTTGTTCGCGACCGTCACGGCCTGTGCTGCCTGGCTTTCGTTCGACGTGGTCGACTCTTCCGAGCTCTGGCTTGAACGCAGCACCTGCGTCGCCGGATCGAACGAGTCGGTGTTCGTCGTAATGCGGTCGAAATCCATGTCCGCATTGACGGTAACTTTGACCTTGCCGTAGCCGACGACGCGGCTGACGAGATCCTCGATCGAACGTTGTGTGCGCAGCTCGTAGCCGCGGCGCATTTCGTCGGCGTTGGCGCTGAGGCCAGCAGCCGAATTCGGATCGTCACCGCCACGCGCCAGCAGATTACCCTTGTCGTCGACCAGCGAAATCGCGCTGGGCTTCAACTGCGGCACGGCAGCGCCGACGAGATGTTGAATGGCGCTGATCTGTTCTTTCGACAGCGTGTTGCCGCCGCGCAGCTTCACGAAGATCGAGGCTGAAGCCGGGCTTTCTTCACGGCTGAACAATTCGCGGCGCGGCATCACCAAGTGCACGCGCGCTGCTTTGATCGGTCCCAGCGCCGCGATGGTGCGCGACAGCTCGCCTTCCAACGCACGCAGCTGGTTCATGTTCTGCATGAACGCGGTGGTGCCGAAGCTCTGCTGCTGGTCGAAGATTTCGTAGCCGATCGAACCGCCGGCGGGCAGACCATCCTGCGCCAGCTGCATGCGGATTTTGCCAACCTGATCGGCCGGGACGAGGATCTGTGTGCCTTCCGGATTGATCTGGAAGGAGATCTGCATCTGATCGAGCTTGCGGGTGATCGCCTGACCATCCTGGGGCGACAGCTCGTTGTAGAGCAGGGTCATCGACCCGCCGCCGATGCGCGTCGTCAGATAGACAAAGAAGGCAACGAGGCCGACTGCAACCAACGCCATAACGGCAAGGCGGGCAGCGCCAAGATTGCGCAGCATCTGGAGGAAGGCGTTCACGCGAGGCTCCGGTCCGAATCAGCGAAGGAAATCGGTCTAGGGCGCGTGTTCTACCGCCGTCGTGCGGATCTCGCATCGGAAGAGTAAAGGTGCGGTTAAGCCGGGCAAGTTTTGCCCACTACGCCGGCTCGGTGCGGTCCTGAGTCGGGGCCAGTCAGCCCGCGGCCGGACGCTCGCGAGTCAACGAGAAATACTGAAGTTCGCGCCCGAAGAGCCGGCCATAATCGCTGCTTTCGGCAACCTGCTGAATCGTCGTCTTGGGATCGGCGAGCAGGCGGCGGGCTTCGTGCAGCCCGTCCAGGGTCCCCTGGTCGAGATCTGCCAGCGAGGCGATCACGGCGTCGTAGGCTGCAAGGACCTCGGCGACGTCATGCACGTCGCCGCGCTCGTGCCGCCGGACGGCCTCGACCAGCGTCCGGGCCAGCGCCTCTGAGGCGACATTCAACGCCGGGTCTCGTTCCCAGGGAGCGGCGAGATGGTCGACGAAGTTGTGCAGGTTCCGGTTGTAGGCGTCCCGGAATTGAGCGTTGTCGTCGGGCGAGACCTCGAGCGACTTGTACCAGCGCCATTCATCGGCAAAGCGCGGCGCCGAACTAAGCACCGCAAACTCGGCGCCCAGCGTGTCGAGAACATCCATCATCGACAGCGCAATGCCGCAATACGCCGGATTCAGCGGGTTATCGAGCACCCAATCGCCGTGCGGGCGCGACATCGCCTTCATGGTTGCGAGGTGTGGCCCATAGGCTTCGACCAGCAGGTCGCGGCGACGATCGAAGTCGGTTTCGCCCGCGACGAGGCGCAGGCCGAGGCTCTTCCGGATCAAATTCGGCATCAGCCCCAAGGGCGACTGCGCGGTGACCACGAGCGCCCCGCCCAGCCGGACGAAACCACCAAGCTTGGCCAGCAACGCGATCTCTTCGGACGAATTGCCGAGCCAGCTTTCGCAGATCACGACGTCGAACGCGGTTGCCGGATCGTAGGCCTGCAGCATCAGCGGCACGATTTCGGGCTTCGTGTGCGCGAAGCCCGGATCGCTATACAGCCGTGCAATGACCCCGCGCGCGGTCTCGTTCGGCTCGACCAGCGTGTAGGTGTGCGGCTTCAGGCTCGCGACATAGAGGCTGTTGTGGCCGCCGCCCGGAGCGACTTCGAGGACGTTGCGATCTTCAAACGCCGACGGCAGCAACCCGAGAAGGCGATAAAGCGCGCCACGCCGCGCGAAATGGCGCGACAGGTTCGAAATGTCCTGGTGCACGGGCGAGATCGCGTGTGCCCGGTAATATTCGAGATGCGTGTGCACGGTTGCTCTTTGGTCCAGCTGCGAGGTCGCAGTGAGAATGCACCTAGGCCGCGGGCGCAAGCCAGGGGCGGGCAGGTTCGTCGGCGACGCGCGCGATCCGCTCGATCACCTTGTCGTTGGCGGCCAGCATATGCGTGCGAAGCCGGCCCAGCCCGGCGCGAAGTTCGTTGGGATCGTGCGCCTGCAACGCCGCATCGACCGTCTGCGGATTGACTTTGCTCACCGTGATTCCGGCGCGGTACTCGCGCACCAACTGGCTCACGAACGACCAGCTATCATCGAGAATCGGCGGCAGGCCGGCGCTCAGATAGCCGGTAAAGCGGTTGCAAACGCTGACGCGCCGATCGATCTGCGCCGGCGGATCGACTTCGCACATCCAGCCGAAATCATAGCCGCCCAGGCGGCTCATCAGATCGGGATAGGACAGGCGCGGATGATAGCGCACCGCGCCGGTCGCATATTTGGCCTCGTACGACGCGTATTCTTCCTGCGCGAGCGGCACGTGCAGCGAGTTGAACAGATCAATCTCGTAACGGCCGGTCGCGCCAAGTTGGTCGAGCACGTCGAGGAAGACGAATCCGACCTGGGTCATCGACGCCAGCACGTGCAGGGGCAGCAACACGCCGGCAAAGGCAAGACGGCGAAGTTCGGTCGCGGGCCGCTGCTGTTGTTCGCCGGCCATGCGGACCTGCGGAAAGAACAATTCGTAGGGCGATGACAGGCTTCCGACGATGCGGTCCCATTCCGGTCCGCCGCGCTTGGAGATGACCAGATCGGTGCTTTCGAATGTTGCCAGTTCGCACAGCCGCATCATGCGCAGGCTGGTGTCGTCCAGCCCGAACAGGTCGAGCGCATCCTGGTCCCGCCAGCTCGCGCTGACGTCATAAAACTCAACAATGACACGCACATCTGGCACGCGCGCCTTCAGATACATCGGAATGTAGTTCTTCGAGAGCAGGCCCAGCCGCACATACACGACGCGCGGCCGCACACGGCGAATGACGTCGACCAGATCATCGATCGATTCTTGCAGATCCAACCATGCATAGCCGGGAATGCCGGTCGCTGTTTCGACGCGCCCCATATAGCAAACCAACGTGCGATCGGGCGGGAACGGACCGGCAAGTTCGGCATCGCCGACGATCGTGTTCGAATGCGTCGTGACGACGATTGCATCGAACGAACGATCCGGCACGGGGCGCGGCGGGCGCGCGGCGACCAGGCCCTGATACGCGTCGGAACTGTAGATCGGTTTGATGCGGGCAGGGGCGACGCCAGCGGCGACGAGCTGGCGCGTCATCTCGGGCTCGAACGACGTGTGCGACAGCAACACGTAGTCGAACTTCTCTGCCGCAGCTTCGTCCGGCGTGACGACGGGCAGGCCATACACTTCGCGCCGCGTGGCAGCGAGCCGGTCGACCAGCGCGCGAACGCGAATGTCGGGGCGGGCTTCGAGGTCGGCGAGCAGGCCAGGCGTGTGCAGCCCGGCGCCCGACACGAGAATGTCGCCGCCGGGCAGATGGTCGCGCACGAAGCTGCGCCGCACGGCCGGATCGCGCGCCGCGCCGTACCAGGCCTGTAGACGATTCACCTGGGAAGCGGCCTCGGCGAACGCCGCCGGGCCTGCATCAATTCCACATTCGAGCCAGTGCTCGGCTACTCGATCTGATCCCATGGCGCGCACCATGGCCATGTCCGTTTAACCGGCAATTAATCGTATCGGACCGAGTTTCCCCGCAGATTTTGGGGAGCGAAGCGGATGTCGGCGGATGGTGGAGACGGCCTGGACCTCGTGACCGGCGGGGCCGGATTCATCGGCAGCCATCTCGTCGATGCGCTTCTCGCCGCCGGGCGTCGGGTCCGGGTCATCGACAATCTCGCGGTTGGCCGCCTCGCCAACATCGAAGGCCACGTCCAGGCTGGCCGGGTCGAGTTCGTACAGGCCGACGTCGCCGACCAGCGCGCGATCGCGCCGAGCTTCGACGGCGTCCAACGCGTCTTTCACCTCGCCGCCTTGGCCGACATCGTCCCGTCGATCAATTCGCCGCGCGATTATTTCCACGCCAATGTCGACGGCACGATGTCGGTGCTCGAAGCGGCGCGCGCAGCCGGCGTGCAGCGCTTGCTCTATGCCGCGTCGTCCTCTTGCTACGGTTTGGCGAAGACGTTTCCGACACCGGAAGACGCGCCGATCGACTGCCAGTATCCGTACGCGCTGACCAAGAATATCGGCGAGCAGCTGGTGCTGCACTGGTCGCAAGTCTACCGGCTGCACGCGACGGCGCTGCGTTTGTTCAATGTCTACGGCCCGCGTGCGCGCACCTCGGGCACATACGGCGCTGTGTTCGGCGTCTTTCTCGCGCAGCTGCGTGCGGGCAAGCCGCTCACCGTTGTCGGTGACGGCAAGCAAGGCCGCGACTTCACCCATGTGCGTGACGTTGCGCGTGCGTTCGTCATGGCTGCGGAACGTGCGCCGGCGGGATCCGTCTACAATGTCGGCACCGGCAATCCGACGTCGGTGAACCGCATCGTCGAACTGCTCGGCGCGACCAAGGTCGAACATATTCCGCGCCGCCCGGGCGAACCTGATCTGACGCAGGCTGACGCAACGCGTCTGCGCCGCGACGTTGCCTGGGCGCCCCAGGTCAGTATCGAAGAAGGTGTCGCCGGCATGCTGGAGACAATCGACGCCTGGCGTGACGCGCCGGTGTGGGATTCGGCCAGCATCGCGCGGGCGACCGAAAGCTGGTTCAAGTTTCTCGGCAACGAGGAGCGCGCATCGTGAGCATGCCCGCAACCAACGTCACCTCGCTCCATCTTCCGGCCGACAAAATCCGGACGCTCGACCAGTTGTCGGCGGTTCTCGAAGGCGAGCGCCGTGCCGGTCGCAAGATCGCGTTGGCGCACGGCGTCTTCGACCTCGTTCATCTTGGTCACGTGCGGCATCTGCAGGAAGCGCGCTCGCTTGCCGACATTCTGGTCGTGACGCTGACCAACGATCCGTTCGTCAACAAGGGCCCCGGCCGTCCCGTCTTCACCGCCGCGCTGCGCGCCGAGATGCTGGCCAATCTCGCGCATGTCAGCTTCGTCGCAATCAACGACGCGCCGACGGCAGAACCGGTGCTGCGTGCGGTGCGCCCCGACTTTTACGTCAAAGGGCCCGACTATGCCGACGAGAGCGCCGACATCACCGGCGGCATCGTCACCGAACGCCGGCTGGTTGAATCGCTGGGCGGACGCATCGTCTTTACCGACGACATCACCTTCAGCTCGTCGTCGCTGATCAACCAGCATCTCGGCGTCTATGACTCGGAGCTGCAGGCCTATCTCGAGACGCAGCGCAAAGGCGGCACGCTCGACGCGATCCTCAAGCAGATCGATCTGCTGCAGAATCGTACGGCGCTGCTGGTCGGCGATGCGATCATCGACGAGTACCAGTACGTCAATCCGATGGCCAAGGCGCCGAAGGAAAACATGATCGCGACCCTGTTCCAGGGGCGCGAAGTGTTTGCCGGCGGTGTGATCGCAGCCGCCAATCACGTCGCGGCATTCTGCAAGCAGGTCCGCGTCATCACCTGCCTCGGCGACGACGATCCGTACGAAGACGTCGTGCGTGCTGCAGCCAAGCCGAATGTCGATGTCGAGATCATTCGCGTTCCCGGTCGGCCGACGACGCGCAAATGCCGCTTCGTCGAAAGCGGCTACATGCGCAAGTTGTTCGAAGTCTATCACATGGACGACTCGCCGCCGCCGCCTGCGGTCAATGCGGCGCTTGTCGCAGCGCTGCACAAACATGCCGGCGCCTATGACTGCGTGATCGCCACCGACTTTGGCCACGGCATGTTGACGACCGAGGTGCGTGACGAGCTGCAAAAATCGTCGAAGTTCCTCGCGGTCAACACGCAGACGAACAGCGCGAATTTTGGTTTCAACCTGGTCAGCAAATACAGCCGTGCCGACTATGTCTGCATCGATGCGCCCGAAGCCCGCCTTGCGACCGGCGACAAGAACGGCCCGATCGAAGACGTGATTTCGATCAAGCTGCCGGACCTAGTGAAATGCCGGCACATGGTCGTGACGCACGGCAAGAATGGCTGCCTGACCTATGACGCGGATAGCGGCCTGCATCGCATTCCAGCGTTCACCAAGCAGGTGGTCGATACGGTCGGCGCCGGTGACGCGTTCCTGGCCGCGACCTCACCGTTGGTTGCGATTGGATGCCCGATGCCGCTGGTTGGTTTCGTCGGCAACGCGGCCGGCGCGATCAAAGTCGGCATCGTCGGTCATCGCCGTTCGATCGAGAAGCCGGCGCTCGTGAAATTTATCACCGCTCTGCTGAAGTAGCTCATGGACCGGACCCAAACATATTTCGCCACACTCGGCTCGATGGCGAGCAAGGTCGTGGCATCGCAGACGGCCGGCACACAACTGGCGCTTGACGCCGCGCTCGGCGCGCTGGTCGATCGCGTGCGGCAGGTGCACGACGCGGGCGGAAAGATCATGTTCGTCGGCAATGGCGGCAGCGCCGGCATCGCGTCGCACATGACGACCGACTACGCCAAGAACGGCGGCTTTCGCGCAGTCTGTTTCAACGACGGCGCGCAACTGACCTGTCTCGCCAACGATCTCGGCTACGAGAACGTGTTCGCCTATCCGGTCGCGCTGCATGCGCGGCCCGGCGACATGTTGATCGCGATCAGCAGCTCGGGCCGGTCGGCCAGCATCCTGAACGCCGTCGCCGCGGCGCGGAAAGCCGGCTGCTACGTCGTCGGCTTGAGCGGGTTTCAGCCGGACAATCCGCTGCGCGCGCTGGGCGACGTGAATCTCTATGTTCCCGACGATTCCTACGGGTTCGTCGAAATCACGCATCTCGCGCTCTGCCACGCCATCCTCGACTACGCGATGGGATGGACCGGCAAAGCAAACAAGGACGAAGCAAATGGCGCTTGAATTTCCCTCGGTGCTCGTCACCGGCGGGGCAGGGTATGTCGGTTCGGTGTTAGTCCCGAAGCTGCTCGACGCCGGCTATGCGGTGAACGTGCTCGACCTGTTCATTTACGGCGACAATGTTTTTGGCGACGCCGACAACCATCCGCGCCTGACCAAGATCAAAGGCGATCTGCGCGATCGCGCGACGGTCGAGCGCGCCGTCGCGCACTGTGACGCGGTCATTCACCTTGCGTGTATTTCGAACGACCCGTCGTTCGATCTCGACCCCGGCCTCGGCAAGTCGATCAACTTCGACTGTTTCCGTCCGCTGGTGCAGGCGTCGAAAGACGCCGGCGTGCGTCGCTTCATCTATGCCTCGTCGTCGAGCGTTTACGGTATCAAAGAAGAAGAGAACGTCACCGAGGATTTGGCCCTCGAACCGCTGACCGATTATTCCAAGTTCAAGGCGATGTGCGAGGAAGTGTTGGACGCCGAGCGCACGCCCGGTTTCGAAACGCTGACTCTGCGTCCCGCAACCGTGTGCGGCTATGGCCGCCGGTTGCGCCTCGATCTTTCGGTCAACATTCTGACCAACCACGCAGTCTGCAACGGAACGATCAAAGTGTTCGGCGGCACGCAACGGCGCCCAAACATCCATATTGAAGACATGACGGATCTGTATCTGGCGTCGCTGGTTGCGCCGAAAGAGAAGATCGACGGTCAAGTTTACAATGCGGGCTACGAAAACCAGCGCATTCTCGACATTGCCGAAACGGTGCGCGACGTTGTCGGCCGCGCAACCGGCCGCAGCATCGAGATCGTTACGACGCCGACCGACGACCTGCGCTCGTATCATATTTCGTCGGATCGTATCCGGACGCGACTTGGCTTTCAGCCGCGCCGGACGATCAGCAACGCGGTCGAAGATCTCGCCGACGCGTTCGCGGCCGGACGCGTGCCGAATTCGATGGAAGATCCGCGGTACTTCAACATCAAAATGATGCAAAGCATCTCACTTCGGTGAGCGTCTTGCGCATCGGTCTCGACTTCGACAACACGATCGCAAGCTACGACGAACTGTTTCTCCGTCTCGCGACCCGGGAAGGTCTGTTGGCACCGGACTTTGCCGGCGACAAGCGCGCGGTGCGTGATGCGGTTCGTGTCGGTGCCGGTGATGGCGCCTGGCAGTTGTTGCAGGGGCGGGCCTATGGCCGCGAGATCGCGGGCGCGAAGCTGTATGACGGCGTGATCCCGTTTTTGGAAACGGCGTGCGCAGCCGAGCACGAGCTGTTCGTGGTCAGTCACAAGACTCAGTTCGGACATGGCGACGATGTCGATCTGCGCCACGCCGCACTGGATTGGATGGAAACGGTCGGCTTGTTCGATGCTGGCAGGACCGGCCTTTCGCGCGACCGCGTCTTTTTCGGCGCGACGCGCGACGAGAAGCTGGCCCGCATCGGCGCGCTCGGTCTCGGCATCTTCGTCGATGACCTGCCCGAAGTTCTGCTCGAACCGACCTTTCCCAGCGCGACCGAACGCTGGCTGTTCGATCCGGGCGGTCGGCATGTCGACACGTCGCGCCTGCGCCCGTTCCAAAGCTGGGCCGCGCTGCGCGACGCGCTCGCCGGGACTCGTGTGCATGGCTGAGCTCGACGTCGCGGCGATTGCGGAACGGTTGGTGCCCGGCACGCTGCAGGGCTGGTCGCCTGTGCGCGTTACCGGCAACAACCGCGTGTTTCGGATTGCGAGCGACACCGGCACGTTCGCGCTCAAATTCTATCCTTCGGTGGGGCGCGATCGCGACGAGCGGATCGAGCGCGAATTCGGCGGCCTGGGTTTTCTTACGGCGAACGGCATGTCGGGAACGGTTCCGACGCCGGTGGCACGCGACGATGCGGCAGGCGCTGCGCTTTATAGTTGGCTCGACGGCGAACCGCTGGCGCGCTTTGACGGCGTGATCGTGGATGCGCTGCTTGCGTTTCTGCACGATCTGCACGCGCTGCGCGGCATGCCGAACGCGCAGGCAATTCCGGATGCGCGCGAAGCGACGCGCACGCTTGCAGAATTGCTGGGGCAGGTCGAAGCGCGGCTCGCGCGGCTGCGCATGTCGCCCTGTCTGTTCGATCGTGCGCAAGCATGCCTCGACACGGCCGAGCACGCCTTGGCTGCTGCACGTCGCGCGGCAGAGGCCGCCTATGAAGCGGCGAAGCTCGATCCTGCCGCAGTGATTCCCACGACGCAGGCGACGCTGTCGCCGTCCGACTTCGGCGTGCACAACGCCGTCCGCTTGCGCGACGGGCGGATCGGCTTCGTCGATTTCGAGTATTTCGGCTGGGACGATCCGGTGAAGCTGACCGCGGACACGTTGTGGCATCCGGCGGGTTCGCTGGCGAACGACTCGCTTCTTGCCGAACGCTTCCGGCGCGGGGCTGCGTCGGTGTATGGCGACGCCGCCTATCACGCGCGGCTTGCGGCGCAATTGCCAATCTTCGGCCTGCGCTGGTGCTGCATCTGCCTCAACGAATTCCTGCCCGACCGCCTGGAGCAACGGCGTCGTGCCGGCGAACTGGGTGGCGAATCTGAAATCCTTGAACGTCAGCTTGTGAAAGCCGAGGGCATCCTTGCCCGCGTGCGCGAGATGCTGGCGTCGACTATGGTGGACGTATGAATACGAATGGACCTGAGGGGACGCCCCTCGATGAGCGGTCGATCTATCTGCGATCGCTCGTGATCGATTCGCTCGAAGGCGGCGGTCGCGGGCATGTCGGCTCGACGCTGTCGCTGATCGAGATCATTCGCGTGCTCTATGACGACGTGCTGCGCGTGCGGCCGCAGGAGCCAACCTGGCCCGATCGCGATCGCTTCATTCTGAGCAAAGGGCACGGCTGTCTCGCGCTCTATGCGCTGCTGGCCGACAAGGGCTTCTTTCCGCTTTCAGAGCTGCGCGAACAGTGCAAGGCCGGCGCGATGCTGGGCGGTCACCCGGAACGCGGCCACACGCCCGGCGTCGAGGCCTCGACCGGTGCGCTTGGCCACGGCCTGTCGATCGGTCTCGGCATGGCGTTGGCGGCGCGCATGCAGGGACGCAACTCGCGCGTCTTCGTTGCGATGGGCGACGGCGAGCTCGACGAAGGTTCGGTCTGGGAAGGTGCCATGTGCGCCGCCAAGCACGGGCTTTCGAACCTCACCGCGATCGTCGACTACAACAAGCTGCAATCCTACGGGCTGAAGCGCGACGTGCTGAATATCGAACCGCTCACCGATAAATGGGCTGCGTTCGGGTTCGAAGTGCGCGAATGCGACGGACATGCGATCGGCGCGCTGCGCGAGGCACTGCGCCCGTCGACCAGCGGCAAGCCGGTCGTCGTAATCTGCCACACGCTCAAGGGAAAAGGCCTGAGCTTCGCCGAACAAAATCCGAGCTGGCACCACAAGGCCAAGATCGGTGTCGAAGACGTCGCACGCATGCGCGGTGCGCTGGAGACGCAGGCATGAGACAGACGTCGCTGAAAATGGTCCACGAACTGGCGCGCAAGGATCCGCGCGTCCTGTTCATCGGATCGGATCTTGGTGCCGGCACCTTGGCCGACATGAAGAAGGAATTTCCCGACCGGTTTTTCATGGAAGGCGTCTGCGAAGCCAACATCATCGGCATGGCGGCCGGCCTGGCGATGGAAGGCTACGTTCCGTACATCAACACGATCGCGACGTTCCTGACCCGGCGTTGCTTCGAGCAGGTTGCGATCGATCTGTGCCTGCATGATCTGCCGGCGCGGTTGATCGCCAGCGGCGGCGGGCTTGTCTATGCACCGCTGGGGCCGACACATCTCGCGATGGAAGACATCGCGATCCTGCGCGCGCTGCCCAACATGACGATCGTCGCACCGGTCGATGCGGAAGAGATGGTGCGCGTCATGGAAGCCAGCCTCGACTGGCCGCACCCGATGTATATCCGTCTTGCCAAAGGCGGCGACCCGGTCGTGTCGCGCGCAGAAAACGGATTCGAGATCGGTCGCGCCATCCAGATGGCCGAGGGATCCGACGCGCTGATCGTCTCGACCGGCGTGATGACGACGCGCGCGCTGGAAGCGGCGCGTTCGCTGGCGGCCGACGGCGTTGCCGCGGCGGTTCTGCACATGCACACGATCAAGCCGCTCGACGCCGAGGCGCTGCTGCGTCTCGCGTCGGCGACGCGTGCGATCGTTACGGTCGAAGAACATCTCGCCAGCGGCGGTCTCGGCACCGCGGTGCTGGAATGTGTGTCGGATGCGGGTCTTGCCAAACGCGTTCTGCGCATCGGGCTCGGCGATGTGTTTCCGGAAGGCTACGGCTCGCAGGAACATCTGCTGCAAAGCAACGGGCTGACGGCGGCGCGTATTCGCGACACCGTGCTGACCGCGATCGGCGGACGCGCGTCGTGAGCGAGGCCGCGGCAGCGCCGTCGTTCTGGAACGCAGCCGAACAGGCGCTTGCGGACCGGTTCCTGCGCGAAGGCTATCTGATCGAGCCAGTCGAAGATCGCGACGCGCTGGATCGGATTCGCCAGCTTCTGGCCGATCGTGCCGCGGCGGCGCTCAACCTGAAGCAGCCCGACGATCATGGTCACTTTCTCGATCGTATCGGCGAGGTGGTCGATGTTGCGCGGCTGAACGAGTTTCGGCTGCGCGTGATCGGCGATCTCAACGCGGCTGCATGGGCGCGGCCGGCGTATTTCTCGATCGCGCGCCGCAAGATCGAAACGATCGCGGGCAACGAGCTGGCGATGCAACGCCGCCTGAATCTGTCGATCCAGTTGCCCGGCGACGACAGCTCGCTGCTGCCGGTCCATGCCGACGTGTGGTCGGGCGACTCGCCGTTCGAAATCGTGCTGTGGACGCCATTGGTGAATTGCTACGGCACCAAGGCGATGTACATCCTGCCGCCCGAGCCGGCAAAGCGGCTCGAACGCGAACTACATGCGTTCAAAGGCAAGAGCAGCGAAGACATCTACCGCGCCTTCGAGAAGGACGTGATCTTTCTCGAAGTGCCGTACGGGCATTGCCTGCTGTTCAACCAGAATTTGCCGCACGGCAATCGCGTCAACGACGAAACCGAAACGCGCTGGTCCATCAACTGCCGCTTCAAGGGCGTGTTCACGCCCTATGCCGACAAGAAGATCGGCGAGTTTTTCGAACCGATCACCTTGCGTCCGGCCAGCCGTATCGGACTCGCCTACGAACTGCCGGGCGGCTTCGATGGCTGAAGGGGCGGGCTATCGCGGCTATGTCGCGTCGCGTCCGATCCTGGGCAACCGGACGCCGCAGCACGTGCAGAATCTCGTCATTCGCGACTATGCCGCGCGTCGCGGCCTGCGCTACCTGCTGAGCGCAACCGAATATGCGATGCCTGGCAGTTCGATGATGCTGGAAAGCGTGCTCGACGAGCTCGACGCGGTCGAGGGCGTGATCGCTTATTCGGTTTTCATGCTGCCGGAGTCCAGCACGGCGCGCGCAACGATCTTCCGTCGCATCATCGAAGCGGGCAAGTCGCTGCACGGTGCCGTCGAAGACGTGCGCATCGCGACCTATGACGACGTGCAGCGCGTCGAAGAATGGTTCCAGGTGCAACGCGCCGTGGCGACGCCTTGGGGTGTGAAAGAGACCTGACATGGCGATCATCGATTTCGTGCAGCCGCTCCACAGCTCGACCAAGCGCGACTACGTGCAGCGCGTCGTCGAGCACGACAAGGCAGAATGCGCCGCAGTGGCGCGCCAGTTCGGCGCCGACTATTGGGACGGCGACCGCAAATACGGCTATGGCGGCTATCGCTATGACGGGCGCTGGCGGCCGATCGCCGAGCGGATGGCCGAACATTACGGCCTGCGCGCCGGCGACCGCGTGCTCGATGTCGGTTGCGGCAAAGCCTATCTGCTGTACGAGCTGCAGCAGGTCGTGCCCGGCCTGGTCGTCGAAGGGATCGACATTTCGGCCTACGGTATCGCGAACGCCAAAGAAGAAATGCGCCCGTTCCTCAAAGTCGGAAATGCGACGTCGTTGCCGTACGAGGATGGAAGCTTCGACTTCGTCGTGTCGCTGACCACGTTGCACAATCTCGGCATCGCAGACCTGTCGCAGGCGTTCCGCGAAATCCAGCGCGTCGGCCGCTCGCCGCGCAAATATGTGATGGTCGAATCGTTCCGCAACGAGCGCGAGAAGGCCAACCTGCTGTACTGGCAACTGACCTGCCTGTCGTTTCACGATCCGGATGGCTGGTCGTGGATTGCGCAGCAGGCCGGCTACGACGGCGACCTGGGCTTCATCTACTTCGAATGAAGGTGCGCACATGAAAGTGATTGCGCCCGACTGCTACGGCGCGGACGAACGGCTGGTCATTGCGACCGCCGAAGATCTGGCGACGATCCGGCAGGATGCGAAAACTGGTGCACGCGGCCGTTCGCGCCTGTGTGCGCATCCGGATTCCAGCGTTCCCGTGCATGAGATGCTGATCGCGCACACGGCCGACGTCTATGTCCGGCCGCACCGCCATGCCGGCAAGGACGAAAGCTTGCTGCTGCTGGAAGGCGAGATCGACGCGTTGTTTTTTGCCGATGACGGAACGGTGCGGCAGCGCACCGCGATGTCGGCCTATGGCGGATCGGCGCCGTTCTACTATCGGATCCCGCCCGGCGTGTGGCACGCGATCATCATTCGAAGCCCGCTCGCCGTCTTCATGGAAGTCACGGGCGGTCCGTTCCGGCGCGAAGATACCGAGTTCCCGACCTGGGCGCCGGACGGCAACGACCTCGCCGCGGCACGCGCGTGGGTTGCCAGCCTCGGCGCCGCATCCGTCTGAGCAGGCACGCTTGTTACGCCTCGGAATTGCCGGCGTCGGCAGAGTCGGCCAGATCGCGCATCTCGCGCATTACGCCGCGCTGCCCGATCTGGACATCACGATTGCGGATCTGCGTCCCGACCTCGCAAACGAAGTCGCGCAGCGCTACGGCGTGCGCGCAGTCGTCGATCATCATGCGCTGCTGGCGCAGGGATTGGACGCGCTTGTCGTCGTCGTGCGCCGCGAAGCGCTGGGGCCGATCGTGCTCGACGCGTTGGCAGCCGGCGTTCCGGTCCTGTCGGAAAAGCCAGTGGCGATGACGCTCACCGACGCCGAACGGTTGCGCGACGCCGCGATCCGGCATGGCGTATTGTACGCGGCCGGCTACATGAAGCGCAGCGATGCAGGCGTCGCCCATGCGCGCGACCTGCTGCAACGACGCCGGCAAGATGGTGCCTGGGGGGCATTGGTGCGCGTCGAGGTATGGAGCGAGGCCGGCATCGACGGCGCGCAACCGCAGACGGTCGCGATGACCGCAGAAGCACGCCCGTCGGGACTCGAAACCTGGGAAGCGGCGCCAGACTGGCTGCCGCCGTCGCTGCGGGGCGCGTACGAGGAAACGCTCAACGTCCACAGCCATGCGACGAATCTGGTGCGCTGGATGCTGGATGCGCCGCTTGCGATCACAACCGCCCAGCGCGACGGCGCGCTGGTCACAGTGACGGCGCAGGCGGCCGACATCCCGGTCGCGTTCGCGCTGCGCGACGATCGACGCAGCAGCGCCTGGTCGGAAGGCGCGTCGTTCGTCTTCGCAGGCGGAACGCTTCGGCTGGACCTGCCGGCACCGTTTCTGCCGGCTGCCGCTGCGCGTGTGACCGAGTCGTCGCCCGCAGGCACGCAAGTCCACACCGTCGATGCCGACGGCGGCGCATTCGCGCGCCAGTGCAAATCGTTCGTCGCAGCCGTGCGCGGCACGGCGAAATTTCCCGCTCTTGGAGCAGATGCCGTCCACGACGTTGCGTTCGCGGACGACTTATGGCGCCGTCTCACCGCGCCAGCCTTTCTGGAGACACGTTGATGCCAGCGACCCTCGTCAAGACGATCGAACATTGCCTCATGTGCGCCAGCAGCGCGCTGGTGAAGCGTGTTCCGTTGCGTCCGATCCCGATCGCCACGCCCAACTTCGACGTAACTGCGGCAGGTGCATCCGACGAGGAGCTGCGCGCCGGCGTTCCGCTCGACCTGTGGCAATGCACGTCGTGCGGCCACGTCCAGGTCGGCGCCGAGGGCGATCCCGAGTTGCAATATCGCGACTATGTCTACACGACGTCGTTGTCGCTGGGGCTGGCCGACCATTTCCGCAATTACGGGCAGACGATCGTCCAGACATACGGGCTGCAGCCCAACGACCTGGTGGTCGAGATGGGCAGCAACGACGGCACCTTGCTGCGTGTCTTCAAAGAAGCCGGCATGCGCGTGCAAGGCGTCGATCCGGCGCGCCGTGTCGCCGAACAGGCGACCGAGCGCGGCATACCGACCGTGCCGGAATTCTTCGATGCGCGTCTTGCCGCCGGGTTGCGCGAACGGCTGGGGCCGGCGCGTACGATCATCGCCAACAATGTGATCGCCAATATCGGCGGCCTCGGCAGCGTCGCCGATGGCGTGCGCACCTTGCTCGCGCCGGATGGGATCTTCGTGTTCGAAACCCAGTACGGGCCCGACGTGATCGATCACGTTCTGCTCGACACGGTCTATCACGAGCATCTCAGCTACTTCCTGGCCGAGCCGACGGCGCTTTGGCTGGCGGCGCATGGGCTGGAAGCGATCGCGTTCGAACATATCGCGACCAAGGGCGGCTCGATCCGCGTCGTTGCGCAACTGGCAAACGGACCGCGTCCGATCGACAAGTCGGTCGCCGCATGGATTGCGCGCGAACACGCCGAAGGCATGTTCGACCAGCCCTATTTCGACCGGCTCGCCACCAGCCTCGCGGCAATTCGCAGCGACCTCGCGACGATCGTCGCGCGTGAGAAAGCGGCCGGCCGTCAAGTTGCGGGCTATGGCGTGTCGGTCGGCACGACGGCGCTGCTGCCGCAATTCGACCTGACCGACGAGATCGCGTTTCTGGTCGACGACGATCCGCACAAGCCGCCGACGTTGCGCGGCCCCGACTATGAAATTCCGGTCTGCCGCAGCGACGAACTTGCGGCCCGCGCGCCCGGCACGGTGGTGATCTTCGCCTGGCGCTATGCCGAGCCGATCATTGCAAAGAACAAGGCCTATCTGGCGAACGGCGGCACGTTCATCGTGCCGCTGCCGACCGTGCGCGAGATACGCGGTTGATCTATGCCGCGTTCGCGGCGGCTGCTTCCGCGGTTGCGGCGAGCTCGCCTTTGCCGAAGACGCGGATGAAGGACAGAAGAATGCGGTCGATATGCGACTGCGAAATGTGGAACGGCGATCCGTCGTCGATCCCGAAAAGCTGGCCCGCATGTCCGCCGAACCAGCGCACCATCTCGAACGACGGCCAATAATAGAGATTGGCGATGCCGGTGCGGTCGAGCTCTGCCGCGGCGACGCGCAAGGTCGACTTGGAAATACAGTCGGCGATCACGGCCGACGGATATTCGAACGTTGCTTTGAGCGGGACCGGCGAAACCGTCAACACGACGCAGCAGGACGGGCTGAGCGTGCGCAGTGCCGCGATCATCACCTGCAGGTTGCCGACATTCTCGGCGACTGACGTGGTGCGGAACTCGAACTCGTCGCTCGCCAGCGCAGCCTGAAAGTTAGCGCCGAAGGTCGAGGCAAAGCGGCCATTGTCGCGACGGAAGAAGGCCGGCGCGACGCCCAGCGAAATGATCACCGTATCGGCTGCCGCGATTGCATCGCGTAGCTGAACCCGCCGTTCCGGTCCGATCAGCGTGTCGAACGGTTCGGTTTCCGGACGGTCGGTACCGCTGACCCATTCCAGGAAGTAGCGGTTGCCGTAGGTGTTGTTGATGTCTTCGGCGTAGCGAAGATATTCGGTCGGAACGCCCAGCTTCACCAGCGACCGCGCGATGTTCTGCGCGAAGCACGATCCCAGCGTGAAAACCGGCGTCGTGTTCGACAGGCGCGGTTTCACATCGCGGAAGCCGCCCAGAACATATTCGGCAACGAATTTGTCGAAGTCTTCGAATTCTTTCGCCGCGCGCGGATAGCGCGCCATCTTGCGCTTGGACCGACGCTCGCCGCGCGCAGCAAGGCGATCGCGGTCGATCTGCGCGGCACGATGCTGCGGCACCAGCTCCAGCGCGCGCTCGAGATGCTTGAGCGCCTCGTCTTCGCGTTCGAGTTCGGTCAGCGTCAGCGCGTATTGATAGTGCGTGTCGGCATTGTCGGGCTCAAGTTCGAGCGCACGGCGCAGCGCCGCCTCTGACTCAACTTCGCGCGAGCTGTATTGCAGGGCGGCGCCGTAGTCGCGCCACAGATGTGGATTGTCCGGTTCGATCCGAACCGCTTCGCCAAGATGGAGCTGCGCCTCGGCAAGGTCGCGTGCGCCCGCGACGCGAACGATGAGAGCTTTGGAGCAGGCGTGGCGCGCAGCCGCATTGTTGGGCTGGATTGCGATGGCGCGCTGCAGGAACGGAACCGCATCGATCGAACGCTTGCTGCGCATCAGGCACAAGCCCGCATTCAAGTCGGCGGTCGGATGCCCAGGAACAAGCGCTGCGGTTTGGCGAAAGAGCTCAACCGCCTCGTCGGTTCGCCCCTGTGCTGCGCGCACCAGGCCAAGCGCCTCGAGCGCTTCGGCGTCGTTAGGATTCGCGGCGAGCCGTTCTTTTGCGAGACTTTCGGCGCGCGCAACGTCGTCGCCGGCTTCCGCATGAAGTGCCGTAGCTGCTTGGTTCATGGTGGCAGTCATCGTGTCCGGTTTCGTGCGCAGCATTTTGGCGCCTCGCACGGTTAAGCGCGATTTAACCCTGCGCCGCCGCCGAGAAGCGCGCTAGTCGAGGATGAAACGGACGTCCCGCACCACCTGTTCGGCGCGCGCGACCGCTTCTGCGCGATCGGCGCCGGTCGTGATGACCAGGCCGGCGCGCTTGGTGTGATCGGTGGTGGCTTGGATCGTTTCGCCGGGCGCGATCGCGATTTCGAGCCGATGCACCCAAGGTTCGGCGCGAAACTGTTCGACGCCTTCGATCGCGCGCACGCGACCGGTCGGCGGAAAGAAATAGCGGATCGCGACACCGTCCTCGCGCGTCGCTCGCAGCGCATCGCGCGATGGCGGCCGGCCGACCGCTTGCAGCAACGCTGCGTCGAGAAAATCGACGCCGGTGCCAAGACGGATCTGGTCCGACGACATCCAGCCACCCGACAGGCGCAGCGCGACTTCGATGACGGTTGCGCCGTCTGGTCCGAGAACGATGTCGCCTTTGACCGTGCCGGTGCGTGCGCCCAGCGCGTAGGCCGCGTCGACCGTAATCTTGCGGACCGCGTCGCGTGACGCTTCGGCCAGCACGCTGGGCTGTTCGCCGCCGTCTTCGATCACGAACGGCAGGAAGCGTTGCGCGTCGCTGTAGTTGCGGTCGATGAAGCCGGGGACTTCGGCGCCGTCCACGAACAACATGCCTTCGGTGCTGATCTGCGGGCCGGGGATGAAGCGTTCGACCATCAGGCGCTTCGACGGGCTGACGCTCATGCTGCGTGTCCAGCAATCGTCGAGATCCTGCGCGCCGATCAGGCGCAGTACGCCGCGCGCACCGCGCCCATCGACCGGTTTCAGCACCAGGTCGTCGCCTTTGCGGCGCACGATGTCGCGCAGCTCGTCGACCGAGGCGACCGGCGCGTACCACGGCACGCGCACGCCATGCGCCGACAGCGCATCTTTCATCGCCAGCTTGTCGGCGGCGAGTTTGGCGCTTGCGACGGAGATGCCGGGCAGGCCCAGCGCTTCGATCACGGTGGCGACCGTGACGGGTACGTCGGTCGACATGGCGATGACGCCGTCGATCTTTTTCGTGTGGGTGCGTTGCCAGTCGAGCGCTGCTTGCGCCATGCCGGTGGCGTCGTAGGTCGACATCACCACGCGATGATCGACGTCGGCGAATCCCGGCGCGTCGGGATTGCCGTCAGCAGCGATGGTGGTGAAGCCGAGCGCCTTGGCGCGACGAAGTCCAGGCGCCGATTCCATACCGGCGCCAATTGCCCACAGCACCGTCACCCGAAATAGGCTCCGCCATTGACGTTGATCGTCTGGCCGTTGACGTAGCCGGCTTCGTTCGAGGCCAGAAACACGACCGACGCGGCGATCTCTTCGGGCTTGCCGATGCGACGCGCCGGGATTGAGGCGACCGCGCGCGCCAGTCCGTCGCCGGCAAGTTCGGGCGCCACCATGTCGGTGTCGATCGTGCCCGGCGAAATCGCATTGACCGTGATGCCGTGCGGGCCATGGCTTTTGGCCAGCGAACGCGTCAAGCCGATCACCGCGGCCTTCATCGTCGCGTAGTGCGGCTGGAACACGCCGCCCCACTGACCGCCGATCGACGACATATTGATCACGCGGCCCCAGCCGCGCGTCGTCATTCCGGGCAAAGTCAGGCGACAGGCCTGCACGACCGCGCGCAGATTGGCGGCGTACATCGCGTCCCAGCGTTCCAGCGACAGCACGTCGAACGCGCCGCGATCGGCGATGGCGGCGTTGTTGACCAGCACGTCGATTTTGCCGAGCGCTTTCTCGGCGGCGGCAAAGGCGGCGTCGATCGATGCCGGATCTTCGAGCTTCAGTTCGATTGCATGCGCGGCGACGCCGCGCGAACGCACGGCAGCCGCAACCTCGTCGGCCGCGTCGCGCGACGCGGCATAGGTCAGCGCGACGTCAAAGCCGCGATCGGCGAGCGCCAGGGCGATTGCGCGACCGATGCCGCGGCTGCCACCGGTAACGAGAGCGGAACGGCGTTGCTCAGGCATCTGCATGCCACATCGCGTCGAGCCCCTGGCCGGCAAGCAGCATCGGCGAGATGTCCTCGTGTTTCTCGACCAGGCAGTGCACCAACACCGGACCGTCGGTCGCGACGGCGCGCGTCAAGGTCGCTTCCAACGTGTCGAGTGCCTCAACGGTGAACGAGGTCAGCCCATAGGCTTTGGCGATCGCGGCGAAGTCGGGATTGTATTTGTCGCCGCAGCTCGGATCGGTGCCCCAGTTGAGCTTCTGGAACTGCGAAACGATGCCGAAGCGATGATTGTCGAGCACGATGATTTTCAGCGGCAGCTTGCGCTCGGCGACCGTCGCCAGCTCCTGAATGTTCATCTGCAGCGAACCGTCGCCGACAAAGCACAGGACCAGCGCGTCGGGCGCAGCGACTTGTGCGCCCACGGCGGCGGGCAGGTCGTATCCCATCGCGCCGTGTCCGGCCGAGGTCGACCATTGGCGTGTCGGCCGGTCGTAGGTGAAGTGGCGCGCGGCCCATTGCTGGTGCGAGCCGACGCCCGACGTGACGATGGTGCGGCGACCGCGCGTGACGCGATCGGCGGTCTCCACGACACGCTGCGGCGTCAACGCGCCGGCACGCCCGGTCGGCAGTGCGAACTCCTTCTTCCAGCCCGCAATCTGCGCATGCCACGACGACCAGTCCGGCAGGTTGGCGCCGTCGAGAGCCGTGCGCAGCGCGGCGAGGCCGAGACGTGCATCGGCTTGGACCGTCAGATCGACGCGCACACGCGGATTGGCGCCTTCACCGGGATCGATTTCGATCCGCGCGACCGTCGCGCTCTGGCCGAACTTGTCGACCATCGTGCCGGTCTGGCGCAGATCGAGGCGGCTGCCGACGACGAGAATGAAATCGGCTTCGCTCAGCGCGCGGCCGGCATATTGCGTGCCGGTGTGACCGTGAAAGCCGAGCGACAGGTCGTGCGAGGTGGGAAACGCGCCCAGCGCCGGCAGCGACTGCGTTACCGCCATCGGCGCACGATCGATCAGCGCGCGCAGCTCTTCTTCGGCGCCCGACGTCACGACGCCAGCACCCGCAAGAACGATCGGGCGCGATGCCTGCTTCAACGCCTGCGCGATCGCCGCGACGGTGTCGGCGTCGATCTGCGTCTTGGTGGTCGTCTTGGTCAGCGCCAGCGGTGCGTCGCCGACGACGCCACGTTGCACGTTCATCGGTAGGTCGATCACGACCGGGCCCGGACGTCCGCTGCTGATCGTCACCAGTGCTTCGGCTAGCGCGCTGCGGAGCTGGGTTTCGTCGTGCGGCTGGAAGACTTGCTTGGCAATCGGGCGCAGCAAGCCGACTGTGTCGACTTCTTGGAAACCGCGCTGGCGGATCGGACGGTCGCCGCGCAGATCGCCGGTGCCGACTTGCCCGGTCAGAACCAGCAGCGGGATGCCGTCGAAATACGCGTCGGCGATTGCGGTGACGAGGTTGGTGACGCCGGGGCCGGACGAAACCAGCACGACTTGCGGTCGTCCCAGCACGCGCGTCGCCGCGATCGCGCCGTAGCCGGCAGCTTGCTCGTGTCGCGTGCACAGATACGGCACGTCGCGGCGCACCAGCGCGTCGATGACGGGCGCGATCGTGCCGCCGGGAAACAGCCAAACCGGTCGTGCGTCGAGCGCAACGACCGCTTCAGCGACGAGATCTGCTCCAACCCTGTCCATTTTATACCGTCAGTATGCTTGGATTTGTGCGTAGAGCTTGACGATGCGTTCGCCGGGTACGCCGCGTGCGCGTGCCGCTTCGGCGATCGATTCTTGACCGCCATAGCTCGAAATGACCAGCGTTGTGCGGGTCCAGTCGACGTCAGCCAACGCTTCGGCAGCGTGAATTGGAATGCCGCGCCAGGTTTTGCCTTGTTTCAGCTTGTCGCTGTCGATCAGCGCAAAGCGCCGGTTCGTACCGCCCGCGAACAGGCTGGTGCGATGGTAGAGAAGTTCGGTGTGCAGCCCGGCACCCCAGACGACCAGGTCGCCTTCCTGCGGCACGGTGGCAACGCGACGTTCAACCTGGGTCGCCGACTCCGCCATCCAGGACAGCGCATCGACGAGAATTGTGCGCGCCTGCGCGTCGCGCGTGGTGACCGCGCGTTCGCTGTCGGGCGCTGCGATGAACCGCGTGCCGTTATAGCCGTCGCAATCCTGCATCTCGAGCAGCTTCCAGCCCGCGCGCGCAAAGCAGCGCAGAGCGCTGTCGCGTGAGAAATGGGTCAAATGCTGCATCGAAAACACGCCGTGCAGATCGTTCGTGCGGCCATTCTCGAGAATCGGAATCTCGACCACCAGACGCGTGCCGTCGTGCGACAAAGCGCGAAGCTGGCGCAGCACCGCGACCGGTTCGCCGACATGTTCGAGCACGTGAAACATCGTGATGAGATCGACGCGCCGGTCGAGCGTCAGCTTTTCAAAGTCCGCGGCGATGAAATGAATGTCCGGGCTTTCGGCGCGGGCTTTGTCGATCAGAAGCGGATCGATGTCGACTCCCAGCCGTTCGGTCGTCTTGGGCAGCAACGACAAGAAGCGTCCCATATAGCAGCCGACGTCGAGCACGGCGGCGCCGTCGGGCAACAGGCCGCGTTCGGTCAGCCAGCCGACCTGTTCGTGCGGACGACCTTCGCTCGAGCCGTAAGATTGTCCGGCTTCGGCGAATAGCAGCGCGAACCCGTCGGCCGTATAGCGCGGATCGGTATAGGTCGTGTCGCACGCGCGGCAGACCGAGATCTGCACCAACACGCGTTTGCGCGTCTTTGCGTCGTCCGAGAAAAACTGGAAGTCATGCAGCGCCGTCACCGGCTCGCCGGCCTGCTGGTTGCAGACCGGGCACGGGCGTGGCGCAACGAGACCGTCACTCGCAGCGGGAACCGGGACGGAATCGACCGGACGAAATGTCAGCGTCATGCAGCAACCTGTGCGGAAGAGGCGGCGTGTAGCGCCGCGGCGAGATCATCGGCGATGCGCGCGGCACCGCCACCATCAATTGCGTCGCGCGCGCGTGCGCCAGCCTGCTGACGCCAGTCGGCATCGGCAACCAACGCCGTGATCGCGGCAACCAGGCTCGCGTCGTCGGCACGCGGCGGAACGGCGCGCGCAAAGCCGGCTTCGACGAAGGCGGCTGCGCTGCTGGCCTGTTCTGTGTCGAGCGGCACCAGCAAGCTGGCAACGCCGCGCGCGGCAGCTTCGAACGCGAAGACGCCGTACGCGGTTACGACCAACGACGCCTGATCCAGAAGCGCGATTGGATCGGCAACGTCACGCTGCAAGGTCACGCCGGGATCCGCAGCGGGTATTGCGGTCGCAAGCGGACCGACGATGGCATCGACCTGCCAGGTCGGCGCCGCAAGGCGCGCCGCTGCAACCAGGCGCGGCAGCAATCGCTGCGGGTCGCTGCCGCCGGCCGCGACGAGAAGACGAGGCGGTGACTGCGGCCGTTCGTGCGGCGGCGATGATGCAAAGCCGGATCGCAACGGGATCCAGTCCCAGCCGACGCGAACGACGCAAGTGCTGCCGCGCCAATCCAAGCCGCGCGCGCCTGCAACCGGCGGGTACCAGGCGCGACGCGCAGCACGACGGCGCGCATGCGCATCGTCCATCACGCCGACGATCCAGCCCGACGCCGCCGCGCGATCGAGATCCGCTTCGTCGAGACCGGTACGACGGTCGACCAGCAATGCGGTTGGTTTGGTTGTGTCGACCAGCGGCGCCAACGCATCCCAGCGCGCAGCGAGCTGCATCGTGCGAAAGCCGGCGTCACGGGCGCGGCGCAAGGTTGCATCGTCGCCGTCGCTGGCAATGACGACGTCCATCGCGTGTCGATCGCGCGCGGCTGTGGCGACCGCCAGAGCGCGTTGCAGATGGCCGAGACCGGCGGTCGCGCCGGCTTCAACATGCGCGATCAGGCGCAACGGCGTTTCACTGGCCGCGCGTTGCCGAACCGCGGCGTTGATCGCAAGCAGCGACGGGTCGCGACGGAGCAAGGCCAGGACGGCGAGGAAATCGGCCTCGGGCGCGCGCACGCCGAGTTGCGCATACACGGCTTCGAAGAAGGCCAGATCGGCCGGCACGTCGACGCTCAGCCGCGCGCCTTCGACAAACCGATCGCCGGTTGCACGCACCTGCGCGATCAACAGGAAACCGGGATCGACATGCAGATAGCCGGTCACATGTTCGCGTGCGACCGGATGCGTTCCAACTTCACGTCCGAGCCGTTCCAGCCCGTCGCGTGTAATCGGATCGATGCCGCAATCGCTGCAGCGCCCTTCGATCGCAGCAAACTCGACGTCACCAACGCGCAGCCGCTCGACCAGAAGATCGACCAGCGCCGGGTCGACCAACGGGGCGTCGCCAGTGACGCGCACGATGATGTCGGCCTGCGTGGCGCGCGCTGCATCGAGGTAGCGGGACAACACGTCGTCTGCTGAGCCGCGGACGGTCACGAAACCTTGTGCGCGCGCCCAGTCGGCCAGCGCGTCGTCTTCGGCGCGGTCGGTGGTTGCAAGCGCGACGTCGTCAAGCTGCTTGCATTGGCGCAACCGGAACAGCGCGTGACCTGCCAGCGGCAGGCCTGCGAGCGGCCGCAGCGATTTCCCGGGCAGGCGCCCGGACCCCATGCGCGCCTGCACGATTGCGACGGCGCGCTTGGTCACGGCTTCCACGTTGCGCGGAGATGTTTGAACGGGCGCAACCCGTCGGACGGATCGGCGCGCCAGTCGCGTTCCGGGATCTCGTCGCGACTTGCTTGTTTGGTCGGTGCGCCGTCGGCTTCGAACGAGTCGCGCAGATCGCGAATGACCGAAGCGATTTCATGCGGCAGCCAGCAATGTCCGGCAGCGTATTCGGCGCCTTTGCCGTCGAGGTCGAGATGGAACTCGATCACTTCCGCGCCCCAGTGATGGATGGCGCGCTGGATGACGCCCGGACGGACCGTGTGATCCGACCATCCGATCGGGCAGCCCAGCGCTTTGCGCAGCGTTTCGATCGCCGCCAGATTCGCGTCGGCTGGTACGGTCGGATAATTCGACACGCAGTGCAGCACTTTGAGATCGCGGCAACCGGCTTCGCGCGCAGCGGCGACGGCGGCTTCGACTTCGTCGAGCGTCGCCATACCGGTCGACAGCACGACGGGTTTGCCGGTCTTCGCGCAGGCACGGATCAAATCGGGCCAGGTCAGCTCGTAGGATGCGACTTTGTAGAAATCGACATGGGGCGCGAGACGCTCGACCGCGTCGAGCGAGAAGGGCGTGCACGCGAACAACACGCCGAGCTCGTGACAGCGCGCGGCGATGGGCGCCAGCAATTCGTCCGGCAATTCCCAGCTACGCCGTTTGCGATGGGTTTCGCTGCGCTCGAGAATCTCGGGCGCGAACAGCTCGTCGATGCGAAACATCTGAAACTTGACCGCGCCACAGCCGGCTTTTGCGGCGGCGTCGACAAACGCAAGGCAGCGGCCGAGATCACGATCGTGATTGCTCGATACTTCGGCGATGAAGAGCGGAAAGTTTTTCATGTTCCAGCCGGACCGAACGCGAGTTCGAAGCGGAAGGCAAGCGGCACCTCGGCGGCCGGCAGCGGACCGCGCTCGATCGCGGTGTCGTCCAGTTCCTGCGCCGACCACCAGGCGCGGCACAAATATCCGTGATCGGTCGGATGCCAGGCGATCATCGGTACCAGCGCGGCATAGTTGCGATCGCAGCGCATGGTGAGGCGGCGCGTGCCGTCGTCGAACCAGAAGGCGCCTTCCGTTGCGCCGAGCGCGGTCGTGGCGGTGACGAGATGCGAAACGGCGGCGCCGTGATCGAACGGCACGCCGTTCATGAGAAACCGTTCCGCTTGTTCGCCGCCATTGTGCGTCGCATAGGCAAGCTTGCCGGCGTCGAAGGCGCGCGGATCGAGCGTGAGATGGCCGAGGCGAAGCGAGCCGCGTGGAAGCTCGGCCCAGTCAAGGCGTGTGGTGATTTCAATTGTCGGTCGATCATGCCGTGCGACGACGCGCTTCCAGATCGGACCGAGCGGCGAGTCGATGCGCGCTTCGAAGCCGGTCCACTGGCCGGCAGGGTCTTCGACCGGCACTGGCTCGGCGGGTTCGAGATCGGTCACCTGATGCTTCAGCGGCGCACGAAAAACGAGATTGCCCGTGTACCAATCGGCGCCGATCGCGATGTCGTCGAAATAGCCGTGCGCGACCGTTCCGCACCACGATTCATTGTCGCCGCGTGGTGCTGCACGCTCGATCGACAGGCCGCGGCGCAGATTCAATGTCATCGAGATCGCGTCGGTCTCGACCTGGACAAATCGTTGTTCGGGTGTCGGGCGTTTGGCAGCGCCCGTGCCGCGGATTTGCGGTGCGACGGGCAAGGCGGGCGCAAAACGCTGCTCGAGTGCGGCCAGCGCTTCTTCATGCGCTTGCCAACGCGGCAGGGTGATGTGCGTGCGCGCATCGCTGGCCCAGGCAAGGCAAAGCGCACGCGCCGTCTCATCGTCCGGCGTCGCCCCGATCGCAAGCGACAGGCGGGCACAGCGTGTGTTGATGCCGAGGCTGTTGCGACCGGAGGCGGCCCAGCGCACGACGTTGTATTTGAACTGCTTCTTGGTTGCGATCGGATGCGCCGCCGATTGCGTCGCCACGATCGGCGCGTCGGCGGGCGTTTGCGACGCAAGCTCGCTTGCATGGACGAATTGTGCACCTGGCTCGCGCAGCGCGCGCTCAAATGCATCGCCCAGCACATCCCATTCCGAACGAGCATTGCGTTCGGGCTCGGTCACGAAGCGGCCGGGACGGAAGTCGAAGATCTCCGCATCGCCGCCATAGAGGGCCACGATCGGATCGGCCGATGCGTCGTTGCGCCGGCGTGCGAGCGAGGCGAAGAACTCGTCGAGCGACGTCTCGCCGTGGGCGGCGCGCTGCATCTGTTGCGAAATCAGCGTCTGATGCCACAGCACGCGCATCGTGCTGCCGTCCGGTGCTGCAACGCGCGCGGCTGACCAGCGATGCGGGTGGGTTTCCGGCGCGGCGAGTCGTGCGTTTTCCCACTCCATAATCAGCGCATCGAAGCCTGCCTCGCGATAGAGCGGGACGAGGCCGGCGGCGAAACACTGTTCGTTGATCAGCGCGACGGTCGGGCGCCGCCCGAGCAGCTGTTCGTAGCGGCGTTGGCCGAACGCGAGATTGAGGCGGTTGGCGGCCGCTGGAAGCAGCGGTCCGATCGCTTGGACGTAGCCGCTGCCGATCAGCTCGACTCGGCCGCGATCGAGGCCTTCCTGCAGGGCTTCAAGCCAGGTCGGATCGGCGGCGGCGGCGAATTCCAGCGTGGAGGCGGGCGCCTCGATGCCGATGCGGATGCCGGGCCGGTCGGCCAGGCGCAACATCGGCCAATAGCAATTGCGGACAACAGCGGCCCGCTGCTCCTCGGGGATCGAGGAGAACAGCAGGTTGCAATGGAAGAAGGCGTAAAACCGGGTCATCGATATTCCGGTGCGCCGCGCGGTTGTTCGTGCGCGGTTGTGGATCGTACCGCCGTCAGCGGTACTGTTGCACCCGGGTGGCGCGCAATCCGTGAATGCCGTAGCGGTCGACGACGCGCTGCCAGCTCAGGAACTCGTCGAGCGACAGCGAATAGCGGGCACAGGCTTCTTCGAGGGTGAGATGTCCGAGACGCACAGCGGCGACGACGGCTGCCTTGCGGCGAACCACCCATCGCTTGGTGTCGGTCGGCGGCAGTTCGATCGGGTCTCTGCCCGACAAAAGCCGTTCGGCCTCGTCTGGTTCTCGACGTTCCATGAAGTCCCGTACCCAGAGGATCCGCGGCGCTCCGCGACCCCGGCCTACTGTTTGGGGATTCACTCTTTAAATCCGCCTTAACGAACCACAGACCGGTCTTGACAATTTGACCGGACCGGCAGTTACTGCCGATTGGACCCAGAAAGGGGTTACGGCGATGGACACGAAGGTCGTTACACCTCCAGAACGGACGCTCACGGTTGTGCCTAGTCGCGTAGCCGAGCCTCCTGCTCCGCAAACGGACGGCGCCGCCAAGCTCGATACGGCTGGCAGTGCTTACACGCCTCCTGTTGCACGCGCAGACTCCAGCGCACCGCTGGCTCTCGCGCAGGCGGGTGACCCGAACGCCCCCAAATATGTCAGCCCGGTCATCGTTATCGACATAGATACGTCGACCGCCGTGCTGCAATACCGCAATCCCGACACCGGCAAGGTAGTCCGCCAGTTCCCGTCGAAGCTGCCCAGCGACGTCTATAGCGAGCAGGCACGCCGCCTCGAGGAAGAGGCCCAGCGGGTTCGGGCGGAGCAAGGGGCCGATCGTCCGCGCGCCAAAGAAGTGCAACTGCGCCCGGTTGAGGCGGCGGTGGCACCCAAGGTCAGCACGACTACGCCGACCGACACAGTCACGCCCGGACAGTCTACGACCCCAAGCCCGACGCAGGTGTCTGCTTCGAGCCCGGTCCCCAAGACGAGCTCGGTGACGGCGGTCGCCTGAGGCGGCGGTCATCGGCCGCCGGTCATCGGAGCGACAAAACCGCCGCGAGCTGCTCGACCACGCGGTCGACATCTGAATCCCGCATGGACGGAAAAAGCGGAAGGCTGAGCGTACGCGCGTAATAGGACGCCGCGCCCGGCAAGTCGTGCTCGCCGTACAGCCCGCGATAATAGGGCTGCCAAGCCACTGGAATATAGTGGACCTGCGTACCGATTCCGCGCGCAGCGAGGTCGCGCATGGCGGTCCCCCGGTCAATCCCCGCCGTTTCGAAATCAATCAGCACGGTGCAAAGATGCCAACCCGGTCGCTGCTGCTGTCCGGCACCAATGCGCCGTACGATTGGCGACAGCGGCGCCAGCAACTGCTCATAGCGCTGCACCAGCTCCAAACGGCGATCGACGAACCGTTCGAGTTTCGCAAGTTGGCTGGTTCCGAGCGCGCACAACAAATCGGGCGCGCGATAATTCCAGCCCAGATCAGCCATCTCATAGTACCAAGGCTTCGCAGCGCCGGCGCGGTCGAGTCCAAGCTCGGGGCGAAGGAATTGCGCTTGGTCGCGCACCATGCCGTGCGAACGGAAGCGTCGCATTGCGGCAGCGATCGACGCGTCGCGCGTCGTGATCGCGCCGCCTTCGCCCATCGCGGCAGTCTTCACCGGGTGAAAGGAAAAACACGACGCGTCGCTAAATCGTCCGTCGCCGACGCGCCATCCGTCGCCTTCGTCGGCAACGCGCGTTCCTAGCGCGTGGCAGGCATCATCAACGACGCGCCATCCCTGGTTCGCAGCTTCACCGTAGATGGCCTGCAGGTCGCAAGCGCGTCCTGCGAGGTGCACCGGCATCACAGCTTTTATCCGGCCGCCAGCTCGCGAGGCCGCTTTCGCAATTCCCTCGAGCGTCAGCAGCCCAGTGTCTGCGTCGACGTCGGCGAAGACGACGTCCGCGCCGGTCATCCGAACCGCGTTCGCGGTGGCAAGAAAGGTGATCGACGGAACGATTGCCCAATCGCCGGGCCCAAGGCCGACAGCGAGCGCTGCCAAGTGCAATGCTTGCGTGCCGTTGCCGCACACGACCGCGTGCGGAGCGCCGACCGCTTGGCACAATGCGGCTTCGAATTTCTCGACCGCCGGGCCGGTCGTCAGCGTATTGCCGCGCAATACGTCGACGACCGCAGCCACGTCATCATCTTCGATGACGTGCCGACCGTACGGGAGAAAGTCGTCTGCCCCGCCGCTCATGCGGCGGCGGAGATCAAAGGCGCGTCCGCCTCTTTCAGCATCTGGCGAAGCTGCGCTTCGTCGAGCCAGTTGTCATTGTTGTCCGACGTATATGAGAAGTCTTCGGCCACTTGTTTCGCGTTCGGCGTTTTCGGGCCGTCGCGCCAGCCGGGCTCGATAACAAAGCGATCCGGCAATTCTACCGTGGTGCGCGCGTCGTCTTCCGTGATCAACGCTTCGTGCAGTTTTTCGCCCGGCCGAATACCGACGACGTGCTGCGGCAGATCCGGAGCCAGGGTGCGTGCAAGGTCCGTGACCCGCATGCTCGCCAGGCGCGGAACGAAGATTTCGCCACCCTGCGTTTGCTCAAGGCAGGAAAGCACGAACTCGACGCCTTGCGGCAGCGTGATCCAGAAACGAGTCATGCGTGGATCTGTAATCGGCAAGCTGTCGACCTTCTGATCGATCAGCTTTCGAAAGAACGGCACGACACTGCCGCGCGAGCCAAGCACGTTGCCGTAGCGCACGACCGAGAATCGCGTCGGCAACGAGCCGACCAGATTGTTCGACGCCACGAAAATCTTGTCCGACGCCAGTTTGCTCGCGCCGTAGAGATTGATCGGGCTTGCAGCCTTGTCCGTCGACAGCGCGACCACACGCGTGACGCCATTCGCCAGCGCTGCCTGCACCACGTGCTGCGCGCCGCCGATATTGGTCATCACGCATTCGAATGGATTGTATTCCGCGATCGGCACGTGCTTCAGCGCAGCCGCATGGACGACATACTGGATGTCGCGCATTGCCATGGTGAGGCGGCCGAGATCGCGGACGTCGCCGATGAAATAGCGCATGCACGGATAGCGCGATGTCGGGAACATCTGCTCCATCTCGTACTGCTTCAGCTCGTCGCGTGAGAACACCACGAGACGGCGCGGCTTCCAGCGCTGCAAAACGTGTGCGACGAAGGCTTTTCCGAACGAGCCAGTGCCGCCGGTCACCAGGATGGAAGTGTCGTCCAGATTGTACATATCGGTCCACTAACAGCCGCTTGCCAGCCGGTTATCCGGCGGTTGGATTAACGCCGACTTAACCGTACCGAACGAGAACTCGCGCACGATTTGCGGAGCATAAATGTCCAACGCCGAGCCTAAAGCCAGCCTCTTCGAATTCCCGATGCCGGCGTCGATCAAGAAGTCGCTGGCCGCGGGTGACATCTCGCCGGCGCTCTTCGCCATCTTGCGCGAAGGCCAGTCGTTCCTGGACGCTTCCCGGCCAGATCTGGCGCTCGACAAGTTCCAGGAGGCGTACGACCTCTCTGGCGATAACCCGTTCACGCTGCGCGTCATCGGCGCCTTTTTATATTCGATCGGTCAGTACAAAGAGGCTTTGTCCATCTACCTGCGCCTGCAGGAGCTGGTGCCGAGCGAAGTCGACGTGCTGCATTCAATCGGCGCAATTCTGTACGCGATGCGCGAGTTCGAGCCGGCCATGGAAATGGTGCGCGGGCTGCTCGAACAACATCCCACCGAGCCCACCATCTGGCTGACCGCGGGCCTCATCGCCGCTGAACTGGCGCTTTGGACCGAGGGCCGTATTTTCCTGGAATATGCGCGGGATTTGAGCCCCGACGACCCAGCAATTCGCATGAATCTCGGGTGGCTTGAGCGTTGCGAGAACAAGCTTGAGGCCGCCGCCGCTGAGTATGCGGTTGCCATGGCTTTGGCGCCCGGCAATGTCTCGATCCGATTCAATCAGGCGCTGGTCCTGTTGGGTCTCGGCGATTTCGCAGCGGGCTGGGAAGCCTACGAAGCGCGAACCGTCCCCGCGTCGCATGCTTACGTCAATCGCGAGATCAACGTTCCCGTCTGGGACGGCAAGAAACGGCTTCGTCGCGAACGTGTTTTGATCGGTGCTGAACAGGGAATCGGCGATCAGCTCCACTTCACGCCCGATCTGCCGCATTTGCTGGCCGACGTCGAAAATCCGACGCTCGAGATCCACGCGAAACTGGTCAAACTGTTCAAGCGAACCTATCCCGATCTCGATGTCCGGCCGCAGCTCTTCAGGAAATCCGGCGACGTGCTGTTCGCGGGCTATCCCTGGATCGAAGAAGAAGGGATCCAGTTCGACACGCTGATGAATATCGGCAGTCTGCCGCTCTATGCCTGGCGCAAATTCGGCAATTGGCCCGCGCGCCCGACCCGGATGCTGCAGCCCGATCCCGAAAAAGTGGCCCGCTTCGAAGAGCGGTTACGCGCCTTCGGCGACAAGCCGAAAGTGGGCTTCGTCTGGCGGTCCCAGCTGTATTCGGGTGCGCGCGCCGAAGCATATGCAGCGCCGGCCCGCTACCGGAACATTCTCCGGGACCTTGGCGATGCGACGTTGATCAGCCTGCAATATTCAGAGCCGGACGAAACGATCGAGTTTTTCCGCAACGAGTTCGGGGTCGAGGTCCACCATTTCCACGACATCGACCATATTGATGACCTGGATACGGTTGCCGCCCTGATCTCGACCCTCGATTTCACCTTTGGCGCCAAAACCGCCCCCCTCATGCTCGGGGCCGCGGTCGGTACCCCGTCCCTGGCCATTCACGGCGCCTCCCCCTGGGTTGCGCAGCTACCCGACGGCTTCGATCCCTGGATGCCGGCGTTCGCACAGGCGACCGGGATTACCTGGGATCACGCCTTCGAGGAGGCCGAATCTATCCTTCGCGACTGGCTGGCTAAAGCGCTCGCCGGGCAGCCCATCGCGCCGCACCGGACCGAGCCATTTTTTCCTTTGGTCACAAAGCGTTAACCAGAGAGATTCAGGCCAAAAAACGGCGGCGTTTGGTTGACCTTCCCGCCGATTTGCCGTAGCTAGAATGTGGACCGAAGAAAGCGACCCAGTATGGGCGCTCGGTTCAGGACGTACCTAGAACAGGAGATATCTAGTCATGGCTATCAATAACTCTATTCAGACGAACGTCGGCGCCCTCGTCGCGCTGAAGAATTTGTCTGCGGTGAACTCGGACCTCGCCACCACGCAGAACCGCGTGTCGACGGGTCTCAAGGTCTCGTCGGCTCGCGATGACGCGTCGGTGTTTGCCGTCGCTGAAGGCGTCCGCGCTGACTTGAAGTCGTACGAAGCGATCGCTTCGGCGCTCGGTTCGGCGAAGGGCCTCCTCTCGGTCGGTATTTCGGGCCTGGAAGCGGTTTCTGGCACGCTGCAGAACACCAAAGCGAAGCTGACGCAGCTGTCGGACGCTTCGATCACCACCCAGCAGCGCAAGATCTACAACGACGACTTGAAAGCGTTGTTGGGCGATCTGCGTAACTTCCTGAACGGCTCGCGTTACAACGGCAATTCGCTGATCGTCAGCTCGACTTCGTCGGCTGGTGTCGTGAAGGGCACGGGCACGGACATCAAAGTCATCGCGTCGCCGAACGGCACGTCGATCACTCTGCGTTCCCAGGGCGTGTCGGCCGTCGGCGGCTTCAACAACTTCACGAAGGCCGTTTCGAGCGGCGCTGCTACGACGCTCGGTGCGACTTCGGCTGCTGGTCAGCTGTCGGCTAAGGGCTCGTTCGCGACGTACTTCAACGCGGTTGCCAGCTCGCTGGGCCAGCTCGGCGCCGACTTGCGCCGTGTTGAACAGCAGGTGACCTTCAACCAGGCGATCTCGGACGCCACGACCGAAGGTCTCGGTTCGTTGGTGGACGCCGACCTGGCGAAGGAATCGGCCAAGTTGCAGGCTCTCCAGACGAAGCAGCAGCTGTCGATCCAGACGCTGGGCATCGCCAACCAGGGCCCGTCGATCCTGCTCAACCTGTTCCGCTAATACGGACTCAGGTATTCGGGATGACCCGGGCGGCTTCGGCCGCCCGGGTTTTTCTTTGTCTGGCTCCCGGCCGTGCGCCAATGCCCTCGCTGACAGCGGCGCGATTGGACAGTGGCAAGAAGCGATCCGGCAATCGCGGCGTTTCCAGGCAAAAGGAAAACGCTTTAGAAGAACGACATGCCGCTCAAACTTGATCTGAAGCCCGGCGAGAAATTCATTCTCAATGGCACGGTAGTGCAGGTTGGTCGCGATGGCCGATCGCTGATCCTGCAGAACGAAGCCATCCTGCTCCGCGACCGCGATGTGATGCAGGAGGAAGAGGCGAATACGCCGGCCCGCCGGATCTACTTCGCCGTGATGCTGTCCTACGTTGATCCGCAGAACGTGGCGTTCCACGACGAGCAGCTATACCGGCTGTTGAACGAATATCTGGAAGTGACGTCGCTGCCCGTGATCAAGCAGACATTGATGCTGATCGGTCAGAACGTGGCCGCGAAACAGCATTATCGCGCGCTGAAAGCGTGCAAGTCGCTGATCGTTGCAGAAGATGAACTGTTGAAAACGCCCGCCCCAGCGGCGTCAGAGGCAACAGCCAGCAAAACGCCGAAAGGCCGCTGAGCAATCGCGCTTCCGCCCAATGGCGGAAGCGAATTCATTCAAGCTGTCGTCGAACCCAGCTGATGGATACGTGCCGAGGCGTCGGCCGCGACGTTCGGCGGCGGTGCGACTGCTTCGGTCGTTGTACGCTGCGAAGCAGCGAGGCCTTCCATGATCATCCGATTCACTTCGACCAGCGTGTCGATGTCGGTGGTCTTGCCGAGGACGGCAAAGCTCTCGCGATCGACCCACAAAGACAGGCTGATCAGTCGCGCTTTGAGGTCTTCGGGCAGTCCGTTTTGCGGATGTGCCAAATCGTCTCGAAAGGCCGCCCAGACCGAGCGGTTCCAAAGAACCGCATCGACCAACTTGGGAAAGTCCTTCGCTGAGTCCCGGGCCGCGAGCATGGCTGCGGTTACCTGGGCCAGGAGACGGTACTCAACCGACCGGGAATCCTCGGTGCGGTTCTGGACGTGGGAGTAAGCCCCGTAGCCGGCTGCGCTGCGCATGGTCATGACCCGCGGAGTTAATCAGTTGCCCGTCAAGGAAGGGTTACCGGCAGCCTTATTCGGCCACCGGCCCTCATCAACGGATGTTCAGGAGTTCCTGTAGCATCTGGTCCGAGGTCGCGATGACCTTGGTGCCGGCGCTGTAGGCACGCTGGGTGACGATCATGCGGCTGAATTCTTCGGCCAGATCGACGTTCGAAGCTTCAAGGGTGGACGAGGCGATCGTGCCCGCGCCGCCATTGCCCGATGCTTTGAAGTTGGGCTGCCCCGATGCCAGCGTCGCTTCGTACACGTTGCCGCTCTTTGCATTGAGCGCGTTCGGGTTCGAGAACACCGCCACCGGCAACACCGCCAGCTTTTGCGTCAGGCCGTTGGTGAAGTTCGCGGTGACGATGCCGGCATTGTCGATCGACACGCCGCTGAAGCCGCCCACCGGCACGCCGTCCTGATTGGCAAAGGTGACGTCGAACGGCGACGAGAACTGCGTGATGCCGGTGAGGTCGAACTTGACCGCCTGCGTCGTATCGGTGCCGTTGCCGAAGTTCATGGCGGTCAGGCTAAACCCCGTCGCCGGCGGGGCTGCAGCGCCACCGATCGTTGCGATCGAGCCGTTGGTGTTGAAGGTGAGCGCCACCGGCGCGCCGGTGGCCGTGCCGGTGCCTGGCAGTTTGACGTCCATGCTCCAGGCGTTGGCCGCAGTCTTGTTGAACTGGACCGTGAGATCCTGTGCGCCGCCCTGGCTGTCAAAGACGCGTAGTGTGCGCGTAAAGCTCGGTGCAGTCGCCGCGCTCGTCGCTGCCGTTGCGTCGAGATTGAGAGCCAACGTTGCGTTGGCGGTCTGAATCAGCTTCGGCTGCACCGTGTTCACGGCGATCGGCTGATTGGCGCCGAGTGTGCCGTTGGCATTGATCGGCTGACCGACCAAGAAGTAGCCCGCAGAGTTCACCAGGAAGCCGTTCGAGTCGAGCTTGAACGAACCGGCGCGCGTGAAGAACTGCGACTGGTTCGCGCCGGTATTTTGCTGCACGACGAAGAAACCATTCCCCGACAGTGCGAGGTCGGTTTTGTTTTCCGTCTGCGTCAGTGAGCCCTGCTGATTCAGCGTGTAGTTGGTGTTGGCGCGAACGCCGCCCGAGTTGTACACGGCGTTGCGATCGGTCTGCACGACCAGGTCCGAGAAGCTCGCATTGAGCTTCTTATACCCGTCCGTGTTCACGTTCGCGATGTTGTTCGCGATGATCGACATCGACTGGCTCTGCGCATTCAGCGCAGCGACGCCGGTAAAAAGTGATCCGAACAAGCTCATCTTCGTCTCCTATAATCTTATTCAGCGCCGGGGCCACCGGCTGAGTTGTGTCAGGTAGTGGTGGCCGGCTGCTTCGCCGTGATTACTTTTTCGATCGGGATCTGGATCGATCCCACATTCAACAAGACGCCGGTCGACGTGCTTTGGATGCCCGTGACACGGCCTGGCACCAGCGTTTCGAGCTGGGAAACTTTGCCAGCGGAATCTTTTGCCGTGACCTGCACGAGATAATTCCCAGCGGGTGAGGCGTTGCCGTCTTTGTCTTTGCCGTCCCATTTGAACGAATGGGCGCCCGACGTCAGCTGGCTGAGTTTGATCTGCGCGACGACGTCGCCCTTGTCGTTCAGGATCGCGGCGTCTGCCGATGCCGCGTCACTGCCGAGCGCGTAACCGATGTCGACGTTCGATCCGGCGGCGTACTGGAACGCGTTGCCGGAAGCCTGAATGTCGAGGCCGATATAGCCAAGCGCGCCTTCGGTAAGCTGCGTCGCCTGTGCGGCGAGCTGCTTCTCGAGTTTGTCGTTCTGCGCAATCTGCTGTTCGACCTGGCTGAACAGAACCAGCTGGTTGGTGAACTGCGACGAGTCCATCGGAGTCAGCGGATCCTGGTTCTGCAACTGCGTCGTCAGCAGCTTCAAGAACGTATCGAAATTCTGGCCAAGCTTCGTACGGTCGCCGGCGGCTGTGCCGGTTGTCGTCGAGCCTTGGGCTACGCCATTAACAGCCATTGTCTGACTCCTACACCGTCACGTCGACGCGGCCGTCGGCCACGACACGCGGCCGTTCGATGACGGCCAGATCAAGATCATCACTCGTGCCATCAGCGCCCGCATTGTTGCCCGCAGTCTGCGTGCCATTGTGCGAACCCTGACCGTTCTGGCGCAGGTCGAAGCTGAGCGACCCGCCGTCCGTGTTCATGCCGGCATTCTCAAGCGCGCGCTGCAGGCCGCGCGGATCTGCCCGCAGCAGATCCAGCGTGTCGGACCGGTCAGCGACGACATGCGCGTGCACGACGCCGTCTTTGATATCCAGTTTGACTTCGATCGAGCCGAGTTCTTCCGGGCGAAGATTGATCGTCATCGCCTGCGATCCGTCGGCATCGGCGCGCGAAAGGTGGAAACCCACCTGTGCGATGGCCGACGCGGCGAGCGCGGGGTTCTTCGGCGCGACAACCAGCACCGTATCGGTTGCGGCCGTCGTGTTCGTGGTGTCGAGGTTGCGGATCTGCATCGGCGCGTTGCGTCCCGCATCAACTTGCGGCGCCGCTTCGGCCTGCGCTGTCTGTGTCAGCGCGACCTCGGTCTTCACCACGTGCTCGTGCGTTTCGTGCGTGGCGACGTGCTCTGTGAGCGGCTTGGCCGGTTCAGCTTCCGGTTCCGCTTCCGCAACGTGCGTCGGCTTTTCCGTCGCGACGGTCGTGGTGGCTTTTGTCGCTGCAGCGGTCGGCTTCGCAGTCGCCGGCTTTGCCGTGGCTTCCGTCGGCGCTGCCTGCGTTTCGGCCGGTGCGGGTTCGGGTTCGGTCACCGCGTCCTGCGCTTTCGCGTCGGCGGCCGCGATCACGGTCGTGACCGCCGGCGTTGCGGCTGAAACGGTTGCGGCGGGCGTTGTGGTTGCGGCGGGCGCTGTGGTTGCGGCGGTCGCGTCAGCGGCGACCTGTTCCACGGCCGGCGCGGCCTGCGTTGCATCCGAAGCTGCGGGCGCGTTATCGGCGACCGGCGTTTGTGCCGCTGCGTCGGCTGCGACCTGCGTCTGCTGAACCGGCGCCGGAGCTGCAGGCGCTGCAACCGGAGCAACTGTCGGTGTTTCGACCACGGGCGCTGTGACTGGTTCGGCCGGCGCTGCAACGGGGGCGGCGACTGCGACCGGCAGTTCCGCCTGCAGCGCAAGTACGCCGAGCTGTGCGGCCGGTGCGGTATCCGTCGTCGTCGCGTCGGCAGCCGTGTTCGTCGACGCGGCGGCTGCGGTATCCGACTTCGGCGACTTGTCGTTCGTCGACGTGTCGTTATTCGCGGTCGCGCCGTTCTTGTCGGTCGCTGCTGCGTCGTTCGCGTCGTTGTCGGTATTCGAGGCCGGCTGGGTATCGTTCTTCGAGGCCTGCGCGGTCTTGTTCTGCGCAGTGCGCGGGGCCGGGCGCGAAGTCGTGTCGCGTGCCGAAGCCGCCGGCGCCGACTTGTCGTCGCTCTTTGCGGCGTCAGCACGGTTTGCCGCGTCGGCACGGTCGCTCTTCGCGCCGCCAAGCTTCTGCATCAAGCGTTCGAACGCACGTGCGTTGTCGCTCGACTTGTCAGCCGGCTGCGCGGCGCTCGGCGCCGGAAGGTCAGGCCGCGTCGGGGCGGCAGGAATGGGAGCGACGGTATCCACGTCGGAGTCCTCACAAAAATCGTTCGCTGTCGTTTCAGCAAGGGTCGTGCCACACGCGGAAGCCATGATTCACAAGGCTTTTTTCCGCTTTTTGTCCGGCCCGATCCGTCCCGGGGAAGATTCTGCCGGCATGTCCTGCCGGACGTTCTTGGTGCTCTGTTGCAGGCTTGAAATGTGAAACGCCGCCGAGCGAAAACTCGGCGGCGTTTCGTATTGCGTGTTGCTTTAAGCCGACTCAGTAGGTCGCGTTGAGCGCCACCGAAAGCGGTCCCGGCGCACTGCTCATCTGCGATGAGCGGGCATAGGGGCCATTTTCTTCCGTCTGACGCTTCACGCTGTCGATGATGAGACTGACAACGCGTTCACTGGCACGACGCTGCGCGTCGATCGCCGCGACGTTGGCCAAGAGCCCCTGTTTGAAACGTTCCGCGCTTTCGTCCAGGGCGCGTTTCTGTTCCGGCTGGATTTCTTCCGGCAGGCGTTCGCGTACATCGCTCAACCACGACAACTGACCTTCAAACAAATGGGTCAGCGAAATCTTGCGATTCACCAGGTCGGGAATCGGGGCAAGATCCAAGGCATTGAGCGCGCGTGTCTCTTCGTCGAAGAGTGACATCAGCACCTCCATCGTATCCAACAGTTCATCAAGCTGCCGTGAAATTTCACTCATGCGCGTTGTTCCTGCATGCGAAGCATTTCTTTCTGAACTGCATCGGCGATACCAAGTCCGCCGGCCTTACTGACCGACTTGCCGTATTCGTCGAGAAGAAAGGACTTGAAGACTTCTTCGCCCTTACCGCCGCCGAAATTTGGGTCGTTTCCGACGCCATCGAACATGTGCGACAGCATCTGGGTGACGAATGCGGATTCGAATTGTTCGGCCGCAGCGCGCGTCTTGGCGAGATTCGCCGGCGACGTGCCGACGCGCGCCGCGGTTGCGGCGGCGATGTCGGTTGCGGTTGCCGTACCCGGCGTCAGCATCAGATGACCTGCAACTCGGCTTGGAGCGCGCCGGCCGCTTTGATCGACTGCAAGATCGAGATCGTGTCGCGCACGCCAACGCCGAGGCGGTTCAAGCTCGACACCAGCTGCTGCAGGCTCACACCGGCGGGCAGCACGGCCATTTTGCGACCGCTTTGCTCGTCGACCTGAATGTCGGTGCGCGGCACGACGACCGTCTGGCCTTGCGTGCTGAACGGCTGCGGTTGCGAAACTTGCGGCGTCTCGGTGATGCGGATGGTCAGGTTGCCCTGGCTCACCGCAACGGTGGAGATGCGAACTTTCTCGCCCATCACGATGACGCCGGATTTTTCGTCGATGACGACGCGCGCAACCTGGTCGGCTTCGATCGGCAACTGTTCAACGTCGGTGATCAGGCTGACAATGTCTTTGCCGCGCGCATCGATACGCACGCTGGCAGGATCGATCGCGGTCGCAACTGGACCAAGCTTGGCGTTGATCGCCGAAACGATTCGGCGCGCGGTCGTGAAATCAGGGTTCTTCAAGGCCAGGCGCAACGTGCCTTGGCTGGCGAACTGGAACGGGATCTCGCGTTCGACGATGCCGCCCGAAGCAATGCGACCACCAGTCGGCACGCCTTTGGTGACGCTCGCAGCCGCGCCCGACGCGGTGAAGCCGCCGATCGCAACGTTGCCCTGCGCCACGGCGTAGACTTCGTGATCGGCGCCGATCAGCGGCGTGACCAGCAGCGTGCCGCCTTCGAGGCTTTTTGCATCGCCTAGCGACGCAACGGTCACGTCAATGCGGGTGCCCTGGGTGGTGAAGGCGGGGAGGGTAGCAGTGACCATGACCGCGGCGACGTTTTTGGTACGAAGCTGCTCGCCGCGGACGTTGACGCCCATGCGCTCGAGCATGCCCAGCAGCGATTGTTCGGTGAACGGCGCGTTGCGGAGCGAGTCGCCGGCGCCGTTGAGGCCGACCACGAGGCCGTAGCCGACCAGCATGTTCTGGCGTACGCCCTCGACATCGACGACATCTTTGATGCGCGTCGTCGCGGCCAGCCCGGTTTGCGGGGTGGCAACGGCCAAGGTTACGAACAGCGCCAGGACGGCGCGAAGGGCATGGATCGGCATGGGTGTCGTCCTCATCTGGTGCCCGCCCGTGCGAAGCGCGTGCCAACCCGTAGTTTCACGATTGATCAAGCACTTGCAGGGCAGGTTCGTTGTGCAAAGCAGGCCCCTCCGGTACGATCTGCCCATGCGTCCGTCGGCAATTACTGCAGGGGTGACGCGGCAGAGCACCGCCGCGAGAAGGCATCAGCCGCAGAAGCAGGGCATGGATCGATGAGCGTCGACGGCGTGGGCCGGATCCGGAATCAACCGGCCGGGCGCACCAACAAGACTAGCGGGACAGGCGGCAGCGACTTCGCGCGCCTGCTGGAAGGTGAATCCGGGGAAACCACCCCGGTTTCCGCCGGCGCTCCTGTGGGCGCCGTTAGCGGCCTTCTTGCCGTTCAACAGGCCGGCGACCCGCTGGAAGGTCGCCGCCGCGCGCGGCGCCGGGCACATGACATGCTGTCCGAGCTGGAGGGGCTGGTGCACGGCCTGCTCGACGACGATCTGCCCGCCGAACGGCTGGAGGCTCTGGCTGCCCTGGCCAAAAGCGAGCGGGCCGAAGTCGATGACCCCGAACTTGCCGAGCTGCTGGATCAAATCGAGCTGCGCGTCCAGGTCGAACTGGCCAAGCGCGGTCGCTCAACCATCTGAAATTCCATGAATAATCCCCCTTCTGCCGGCCTCGACCTGATCGAGGTCCTGACCCAGGCGCTCGAGCTGCACCGCGCTGGTGACCTGGATCGGGCTGCCGCCGAATATGAGCGCGTGCTGGAAGCCGATCCTTCCCAGCCTAATGCCTTGTATTTGTTGGGGTCCGTGCGGTTTGGCCAAGGCCGGTTCGCCGATGCTGCGGCGCTGCTTGAGCGCGCGGCCGAGATTCAGCCGAGCAATGCCGACACGTTGCTCCAACTGGGCAATGCATTGTTCCGCCAGGGCAATATCAGCGGCGCGCGGGCGCGCTGGAGCCAACTGGTCGAGCTGCGCCCGACCCTGGCCGACGCGCACGCGAACCTGTCCCAGGCGGCGTTGGCGGACGGCGATATCGACGCCGCGGTGAATGCTGGGCGAGATGCCGTCGCGCTGAACATCGAGCATGTCGAAGGCTGGACTAACCTTGGCAATGCACTTTTGGCCCAGGGCTCGCTGGCCGACGCGATCGAAAGCTATCGCCAGGCGCTGGCGCGACGTGATTCGCCGCAGGCGCAAACCAACCTTGCCAACGCGATGCAGCGCCTGGGCTCGCTTGACGCCGCGCTGGCCGGTGCCGAACTCGCGCTTGAAGCCGATCCGCAACTTCTCGAAGCGCGTTTGGTCGAAACCCGCGTGCTGCGCGAACTAGGCTTGGTCGAACGCGCGCGCGAGAGCGCCGAGAAAGCGGTCGCGGTCGCACCGGACTCTGGTCAAGCGGCGCTTGCGCTTGGGAATGCGCTGTTCGATCTCGACCATCTCGACGAAGCCGAAGCGACGTATCATCGCGCGATTGCAATCGATCCGACGCTTGCCGAAGCGCATGCGAATCTTGGGTTTCTGCTGACCGCGAAAGGCCAGTACGACGACGCGATTGCGGCGTGCGAACGTTCGATCGCGGTTCGCTCGGACTTTGCGGAAGCACATTGGAATCAGGGTTTCGCGCATTTGCTTGCGGGCAACTACGAACCCGGTTGGCGCAAATACGAATGGCGCAAGCGCCATCCGCGATTTGCCAAGACGTTCGTACAGTTGACCGGTGCGGAATGGCAGGGCGAGCCGCTCGACGGCAAGACGCTGCTGATTCATGCCGAACAAGGTCTCGGCGACTCGATTCAATTCGCACGTTATGCGGACACGCTCGCGCAGCAGGGGGCGAAAATTATCGTCGCCTGCGCACGTCCGCTGGTTTCGTTGCTTGAGCGTGCGCCCGGCGTCGTTGCTGCAGTCGACCGCGAGTTGACGTTCCCGGCCTACGACTACTGGGTCGATCAGATGAGCCTGCCGTTGTTGCTCGGCGTCACGCCCGAGCAATCGCCGGCGCCGCAACGCTATTTGTTCGCCGATCCCGGACGCGTTGCTGCCTGGGAACAGATTCTGCCGCCGGGTCGCCGCGCCGGTTTGGTCTGGGCAGGAAATACGCTCCACTCGAACGATCGCCGTCGCTCGATGCCGGCCGAATCCCTAAAGCCGCTCACGCAGGTCGAAGGTTGGTCCTTCGTATCCTTGCAGGTTGGACGGCGGGCATCCGATGCCGCTTTGCTTCCGGGTGTGCTCGATATTACCGATGCGCTCGACGATTTCGAAGCGACCGCCGCGGTGATCGAGGCACTCGACGTGGTGATCAGCGTCGATACTGCGGTCGCCCATTTGGCCGGCGCGCTAGGACGCCCGACATTCCTGCTTCTGCCCAACGCCCCCGACTGGCGCTGGCTGCCGTCGCGACCGGACGACACACCCTGGTACGCCTCGATGCGGCTCTTTCGACAGCCGCGTCCGGGTGATTGGGATGCGGTCGTAGCGCGGGTTTCCGCGGCATTGGCAGAGTTTCCTCCATCTCGCTGACGGGCTCGGCACATCGCTTGCGAGGCGAGAGGGCCATCCGTATAGTCCGCCCGCTTTTCGGAGCCCCTACGTGAGCGCACGAGCACCTGTCATGAATGCCACGGTCGTTACGCTGCCGCCGGATTATCGTCCGGCTGACGACGAAGAGTTCATGAACCCGCGTATGCGGGAATATTTCCGACGCAAGCTGCTCAAATGGCAGTCTGAGCTTCTCGTTGAATCAAACGAGACGCTGCAGAGCCTGGCCGATGACGGTGGTTTGCAGGAGCCGGATATCGCCGATCGCGCATCGGCCGAGACCGATCGCGCGCTGGAACTGCGTACCCGCGATCGCGAACGGAAGCTGTTGTCCAAAATCGACGCCGCGCTTCAGCGAATCGAAGATGGCACCTACGGCTACTGCGAAGAGACCGGCGATCCGATTGGTGTGAAGCGGCTCGAAGCCCGCCCGATCGCAACGCTGTCGCTTGAGGCGCAAGAGCGCCACGAGCGGATGGAGCGTACGCAGCGCGACGACTGATCGTCGTCGCCCGGAAGGGCGTGTAGATGCGAATCGCTCTGCTGAAGGGCCGAAGCCAGTACGGCGTTCTGCGCCATTTTACCGACGAGATGGCGAGTGGGCTGCGCGAGCTGGGTGCGCAGGCCGATATTTTTGATTTCCACGATATCGGAACGACATACCCGCCGTTTCATACCGCGCTCGCGGCGCACAGCTATGATCTGCTTTTCTCGTTCAACGGCCATCTGGTGCAGATCGGCGAGGAAGTGCGCCCGCCCGAACCCGACCTGTTCAACCGGGCCGGCATTCCGTTCTTCACCCACTGTTTCGACCATCCTGCATCGCTGCTTGGGCGGCTCGAGGCGCAGATCGAAAATTTGACGGTCCTTTGTTCGGATCGTTCGCAGGTGAAGTTCGTAGATGAAATCGTCGGGCGGCATCGCCGCGCGACGCATCTACCGGCTGCGGGATCGCGCGGCTCCCAGCGCGGCCTGGCGCCGTTGCCGCCGTCGCAGCGACCGATCCCGATTCTTTTCATCGGCACCAATCGCGGTCCGGCGAGCCGCGACTTCAGCATGATCGGCTCTGGCGATATCCGTGCGTTGCTGAACGAGTCGATCGATTTGGCCATGGCGCATGACCATCTTTCGCCGATGGATGCGCTGGATGCGACCTTGCGGCGACACAGTATCGAACTCGCTGCCGAGCAGCGCGCGCTTCTGTTTCGCGTCGTGCTGTTTGCCAACGAATTTGTCTACACCGAGCGTCGCTGGCGGGCGATTCACCAACTCGGCCGCGATGAAATCCAGGTCACGCTTGTCGGCGGGGATTGGGATCAATTCTCCACGCAGTACAAATCATTCACCGCTCTGCCGACGCTTCCCTATTCCGAGCTTCAATCGGCGATGCAGCAGGCGAAGATCGTTCTCAACATTTCGAGCAACTATGTCGACGGAATGAATGAGCGCGTGCCCGATGCAATGATCGCGGGCGCGGTGGCGGTCACCGACTTCAACCCATTTATTGCCGATACGTTCTCGATCGGCGATGAGCTGCTGACCTATCGGTGGACGGATTTGGCGAGCTTGTCCCAAGTGATACGCGGGACCTTGGCCAATCCTGATTTGATGGACCGTGTCGCCGCTGCCGGTCGCGACAAAGCACTGGCCGAACACACCTGGAAGTCGCGTGCGCAATCGCTGCTCGCGATCGCAACAGCACAGGGGATCGGGCGCGACGACGCCGGTACTCTATGACGGATTTGCACGGCTTCCTCGATCGGCGCCGTGTCACGTTTCAAAGATGACGACCACGCCGGCACGTAGCGCATCCTTTCTGTTACCCGTCTCGTTTGTGGCGCTGTGGTCGACCGGCTTCATCGGCGCGAAGCTTGGACTGCCGTCAGCCGGTGCCTTCACCTTCCTGACGATTCGCTTCGCCGCGGTCGCGCTGCTGCTGGCGCTGGTGTCGGTTGTGACGCGCGCACCTTGGCCCAAAACGCGGCGCGAAATCGGCCATATGGCGGTTGCGGGGCTGCTGGTGCACGCGATCTATCTTGGCGGTGTGTTTGCGGCGATCGGTGTCGGTGTTGAAGCCGGCGTTGCAGCACTGATTTGCGGCCTGCAGCCCGTACTGGTCGCGTTTGCGGCGGGGCCGTTGTTCGGCGAACGGCTGCGTCCGGTCCAATGGATTGGTCTGACCCTTGGTCTGGTCGGCGTCGTGCTGGTCGTGGCGCAGAAACTTGCGCTCGGACTTGGAACGCCGGCTGGTGTCGCGCTGGTGATCTTTGCCTTGCTCGGCATCACCATCGGCACGCTCTACCAGAAACGCTTCTGCGCCGGCATGGATCTGCGCAGCGGTGCAGTCGTGCAATTCGCGGCCGCTACGTTGGCGCTCGCGCCATTCGCAACCGTGTTGGAAGGCTGGCGTGTTGAATTTACGCCAGCGTTTATTTTTGCGCTCGTCTGGCTGGTGCTGGTTTTGTCGGTTGGCGCGATCACGCTGCTTTACGTACTGATCCGGCGCGGCGCGGCCGCCGAGGTCGCCAGCCTCTTCTTCCTTGTGCCGCCGACGACTGCGTTGATGGCGTGGCTGTTGTTCGGCGAAACGCTGGAGCCGGTCTCAGCGCTCGGAATGGCGACAGTCGTCGTGGGCGTTGCGCTCGTCAACCGGTCGCCGCGACAACCTCAAAACTAGGCGTCGGATCGGCTGCGAGCGTGCGCAGCGTTGCGAGCATTTCATCAACCTGCCGGTCAAAGTCGAATCGAGCTTCGATACGAGCGAGGGACCGCGCGCTCTCGCGCTTGCGTGCTTCGGGATCGCTGACCAGCAAGCGCAGGCGATTGATGAAGGATTCGACGTCAGGCGATGCGAGCTCTTCGCCCGCGACGGCGCCGACGTCGCCCATCGCCAAGGTGACGATCGGCACGCCCTCGGCCATTGCGGTCTGCGCGCTGGTGCCGCCGCCTATGCGGAACGGGTTCACCAATATGTCGACGACGGCGCAAAGACCGCGCAGGTCGCTGCAATGGCCCATGCCGATCACCTGGCCAGGCCGAACGCGCGGACTGTTAAACCGTTTTGCGGCGCGCTCGGTCGATATGCCAGCGAGCAGAAGGACCGCCAGTGGCACCTCGGCGAGGATGTCGCTCATCAAGTCGATGAACTGCATGTCGAGCTCGTTCTCGAGCCGGTTGCCGATCACGACGATGAGGATCGCTTCGTTCGAGATCGACAATGTCTCGCGCGGAAAGGCCGATGCAGGCTGGGGAAGTGTGAAGAGCAATTCACGCGGAAGCACCATGCGGATCCCCATGCGGTGCGCTTTCGCAATCGCATCGTCGTCAAGCAACTCGCGCGCAACCCAGATAGCGTCCGCGCGCCCGTATGGAACCGTGCCGCCCGTCGCGATCCACAAGAGCGGTAGTTGCGCCGCGAGCGTGTCCTGCACGAACGGGGCGTCGTGCGAGATGATGGCATCGATCTGATGGTGCTGTACGAAATTCGAGACATCGCGGCAGAGCTGCACAATTGAGCCGCGCTCGGGCGTAAATACCGTAAGCGGCGTCTTCCAGCGCCCGCCAAGGGCTGCGAGAGTCTGCAGCCCTGCAAGTTCGGATTCGCTGTAGGCGATGCGCGCCTGGAACAGCCGCAGCTTGGTTTCGTAAGGCCAGCAATTTGAATTGATCACCACGGCCTCGATGCCACGTGCGTCGAGCGCCGATGCCAACCACAACGCGTCGCGCGTTGGCGCGTGATACAGCGACAGCAACTGCGGTGTCAGGATTGCGATGCGGCGTATGTCATTGGTGGTGCGCCGCGGCGGAGCAATTTGCGCGACGACCTGCTCGGTCGATGCGCGATAGATCTGGCGCAGAATGCGATCGATCTCGGCGCGTGCTTCTCGGCTGGGAACCTGCCGCTGTACGAACATTGCGGTCTGCAGATTGAACATCAGCTCGACCAGCAGGTCGGGCTCATCGATCAGCGCCGATGACCGTTGCGCTAGGTCGAGAAACCATTGGTCGCGTCCGGTCAGAGCCGCAAGCAACGACGAGCGAAGCCAGGCATCGGGCCAGCGCGCCGCTTCGCACAGTTGAATGAACAAGACCGCGTCGTGCGCATCGAGCGCAGTGGCTCGCTGCAGCACGGCGGTCAGTGCATCGTCGCGCTCTTCAATCGGCAGCGGTGCTGCTGCGATCTGCAGCAGTTCGCGGACGAGCCCCTCGGCCGTTTCAGCCGGGTTCATGGCACGTGTTAGAACGGGAAGAGGATGTCGAAGATCTGCTGACCGTAACGCGGCTGTTGCGCGTCGCTCAGCTGTCCACGACCGCCGTACGAGATGCGCGCCTCGGCGATCTTCTCGTAGCTGATCGTGTTGTCGTTCGCGATGTCCTCGGGACGGATCACGCCGGCCAGCTCCAGCTCGCGCACTTCGAAGTTGACGCGAACTTCCTGCTTGCCGTGGATCACCAGATTGCCGTTCGGCAGCGTCTGGATGACAGCCGCGGCGACTTTCAGCGTGATCTTTTCGTTGCGATCGATCTGCCCGGTGCCGTCGTTGCTGCTCTTGCTGGCGCCGTTGATCAACGAAGCCGGGTTGGCCGCCTTGTTCAGCGCCTTCGGAATTTGCGCTTCGAGGCCGAGGAAGTTGGTGAGGCCGGCGGTTTCGGTGTTGTTGCGCGAGCGCTGGGTCTCATTCTTCACCTGCGCCTTGTCGTCGATCGAGACCGTGACGCTGACGATGTCGCCGACCTTAGTGGCGCGCTGATCTTTGAGGAACGAGCGTGCGCCCGACTGCCACAGCGAGTTGGCCTGCCGGATTTCGGCGGTCGGGTTCGGCATCGGCATCGACACCGGCACGTAGTTCGGATCCGTGGTCGGATTTTTGATCGCCGACATTGCCGGCGTGCGGCCCACATTCGACAGACGATCACCGGCGCCGCATGCCGCGAGCGGCAGAATGGCGAGCAGGGCGAAAACAGGAAGGGTGCGGGTCATGTAGGTCACTCCTCGGATCACGATGCCGGCGCGCTTTGGCGCGGCACGTCGACCGAAACCTGGCCGACGCCGGTTACGATCGCATCAATGGATTTCTTGCTCGACGAATTGACGACACGGACGCGTTCGCCTGCGGCGCCGTCCATCTGCACTTCACCTTGGGTGACGAGCAGCATCACGCCGTCATCGAGCGTGATTGAAACTGTTTCGCCGCGACGAACCAGATGCGGCGCGACCAGGTCGGCGCGCTGCAATGGCGTTTCGGGCTGAAGAACACGGCGCGCACCGCGGCCTGCGACGAGGTCGCTGTCGGTCACGGCGTGCGTGGCAAGCCGGGCCGGCACCTTCTTCATCGTGACGTCGGCCTGTTGAATCAGCTCGCCTGCGGCAACGCGGCGCGTCAGCACCGGCACCGACACTTCGGTCTCGCGGCGGGTGATGACCACGCGCTCGCCACCGGCCGGACGCCAGTCGAGACCGTAGGTCTGGGCGATGCGCAGCAGTTGCGGCGCCGCCATCGTCAATATGCGTCCTGGCATCGGCGCTGCCGACAGGACTGCGTCACCCGCAATCCCTTCGAACAGGTCGGACAGGAGCACCTTCTCATCGACGGCAAGCGTCGTCGCCTTGAGCGTCGCCGCGTGCGCAGTTCCGCTAAGGAAAAGAAGGACGAGGGCGGCCGGACGCAGCATTAGCGCAACTGATTGACGGCGCTGAGCATGTCGTCGGCGGCTTTCACCACCTTCGAATTCATCTCGTATGCGCGCTGGGCCGTAATCAGGCTGGTGATTTCGGCGACGATGTTGACGTTCGAATTTTCCACCGCGCCTTGATTCAGTTTTCCGAAGCCCTGATCGCCGGCGCTGCCGGTAATCGGCGTGCCCGAAGCGGGGGTTTCGAGCAGCAAGTTGCCACCGATCGCTTCCAGACCCGTCGGGTTCGGGAAGGTGACCATCTGGAACTGGCCCTGCTGGACCGGGGTCGTGGTGCCGTCGAGTTTCACGAACATCTGGCCGACTTCGTTGATCACGATGTCGGTCGCGCCGCGCGGGATCTGGTTGACGCCACGGACGAGATAACCCTGCTGCGTCACGACCTGGCCCTGCGCGTCGAGCGAGAAGGTGCCGTCACGCGTATAGGCAATTTCGCCGTTCGGCAGATCGACCTGGAAATAGCCCTGGCCGTTGATGCCGACGTCGAGCTTGTTCTCGGTCCGCTGCAACGTGCCTTGCTCGTTGATGCGATAGACCGCGGCCGTCTTCACACCGTTGCCGAGCTGAATGCCCGACGGGATGATCGTGCCGATGTCCGACGACTGCGCGCCTGGACGAACGATGTTTGAGTAGAGCAGGTCCTGAAATTCAGCCCGCTGCCGCTTGTACCCGGTCGTCGTCAGGTTCGCGATGTTGTTCGAGATGACTTCGACGTTGGTCTGCTGAGCCAGCATACCGGTCGAAGCGATGTGCAATGCACGCATCGTCTAATTCCTCTTAGGCGGCTTTGGACAGCTTCGCGATCGTGTCGCGTTCGCGGTCGTGTTCGGCGTCCAGCATCTTCTGGACCGATTGGTAGGTGCGCTGGATGTCGATCATCTGCGACATCTCCAGCACGGGATTGACGTTCGACTGTTCCAGCATTCCCTGCTGGATCGTCGTCGTGTCGGTGTCGGCGAGCGCCGGCTCCTGATTCGCGTTGAGCAGACCGCCGCCTTCCTGGGTCAGGAAGTTCGGGCGGTCGAATTTGTAGACCCCGATACGGCCCACGACCTGCAGCGCGCCGCCCTGGCCTTCGACGGCCACGGTGACGCTGCCGTCCGGACCGATCGCAATCTTGGTGGTGCGGTCGGGAATGCGGATTTCGCCGCCGCCGTCATCGACGACGGTGCGGCCATTCTGGTCGACCAGCACGCCTTCGCTGGTCACCGACAGGGCGCCGCCGCGGGAATAGCGCAGGCCGTTCGCAGTCTGGACGCCGAGATAGCCCGGGCCCTGGAGGGCGATATCGAGCGGATTGCCGGTCTGGGTGATCGGGCCGGCCCGCATGTCGCGGTAGCTGCCATAGTCCGAAACCATCGAAATCCGGCCGGGAAGGTCGGTCTTGCCGCTGGTCTGCCCGACCAAGTGCTCGAGAAAGAGGACTTTCTCATTCTTGAAGCCGGTCGTCGACATGTTGGCGACGTTGTTGGCGACCACGTCCATTTGGCGCCGAAGCGCCACTTGGAGGGAAAGGCCGATAAAGGACGCGTTCTCCATCGCGAGATCTCGTGTGCCCAGTCGTTGCCAAATTCGGGACGGTCCGGGATGGGCCGTCGCCACCCTCTACGCAGGCCGCGTGCCAACTCGGGCCAAGGACGGGGATCACTTACGGCCATGCGGATTCCGGACGGATTGTCTGGGATTTCACATGGACGAACTGCACGAGGGGCGTGGTACAAGCCCTTGCCGGGCGGCAGAACTTGCCGCCTGAGAAACGTTCGATTAACCAGCTTGGACTAGGCTCCGCGCGATCCCTTACGCGCGAAATTCTGAGGTTTCCCGATCGATGGCGGCGAACACGGCGAACGCACTCCTGGCGGACGACGCCCCCGAGGTTGCGGAAATTGATCCAGCGAAGCTTCCGCGAAAGAAGCTGAGCGGCAAACGACTGGTGCTCTTCATTGCACTGCCGTTGTTGTTGCTCGCTTTGATCGGCGGCGGCTTGGCGGTGTCGGGCATGTTCTCGAAACATGAGAAGCCAGTCGAAACGACGGCTGGTCCGGGCGTCTTTTATGACGTGCCCGAGATTCTCGTGAATCTTGACTCGGCCGGTAAGCAACCGCGCTTTCTCAAAGTTGCGATCTCGATCGAACTTTCGAAACCGGAAGATGTCGAAGCGATCAAGAAGTTGCTTCCGCGCGTCGTCGATCAATTCCAGGTCTTCCTGCGCGGTCTTCGCATCGAAGACATGAAGGGCTCGGTCGGCGTCTATCGTCTGCGCCAGGAACTGCTGCAGCGCGTGACGGAAGCAGCACAACCGATCCAGGTGCGGGACGTGCTGTTCCGCGAATTCCTGGTTCAGTAGGCGGAACCCGAAACGCCATGAGCGACGCAGCACAAGACGAAGACCAGATTGCCGCCGAATGGGCGGCAATGGCTGGCGATGAAGGTGGCGGCGGCAGCCAGGCCCGTATTCTGAATCAGGACGAAATCGACAGCCTGTTGGGCTTCGATCGCGGCGCTGCTTCGGACTCCGAAAATTCGGGCGTGATGGCGCTGATCAATTCGGCGCTCGTCAGCTACGAACGCCTGCCGATGCTCGACATCGTGTTCGACCGTTTGGTCCGCATGATGTCGACAAGCTTGCGCAACCTGACGTCGGACAACGTCGAAGCCTCGCTCGACCAGATCTCGTCGGTGCGCTTCGGCGACTATCTGAATTCGATTCCGCTGCCGGCGATGCTGTCGGTCTTCAAAGCCGAAGAGTGGGACAATTACGGCCTGCTCACCGTCGACTCGGCGCTGATCTATTCGATCGTCGACGTGTTGCTCGGCGGTCGCCGCGGTACGGCAGCGATGCGTATCGAAGGTCGTCCCTACACGACCATCGAACGCAACCTCGTCGAGCGCATGGTGCACGTGGTCCTGTCGGACCTGTCGAGCGCGTTCGATCCGCTGTCGCCGGTGACGTTCCGCTTCGACCGTCTCGAAACCAATCCGCGTTTCGCCGCGATTACGCGCGCCGGCAACGCGGCGGTGCTGGTCAAGATCCGCATCGACATGGAAGACCGCGGCGGACGCCTGGAGCTTCTGATCCCGTACGCGACCCTCGAACCTGTCCGCGAACTTCTGCTGCAGATGTTCATGGGTGAAAAGTTCGGTCGCGACTCGATCTGGGAAACCCACTTGTCGAGCGAGCTCTATCACACCGATGTCGAGCTCAAGGCGATCCTGGGTGAAACGCCGTCGACCTTGAACGAAGTTCTGAACTGGAAGATCGGCACGCGGCTGATGTTCAACACACAGCCCGACAGTCTCATCCAGATGCGCTGCGGTGACCGACCGCTCTATTTCGGACGCATGGGCCGTAAATCGCAAAATCTTGCCGTGCGCGTCGAAATGGACGCGCCGCGCGAAGAGTAGGAGCGAGCGCCATGTCCACCACGCTGCTTGTCCTGCTTGATCTTTGCCTCGCCGGCTTGGTCATCCCGCTGTTGATTCAGATGATGCGCGCCAATCGCGCGCTCGCCATCGTGCGCGACGGCAAGGCGGAATTCTCACAGCTGGTCGGTTCGTTGGCCGAAGCCGTCGCCAAGGCCGACATCTCGATCAACACGCTCAAGGCGTCGGCCGCCGAATATGATGGCACGCTGCAGAAGCAGATCGGCACGGCGCGTGCGCTGGTCGACGAACTGCAGATGATCAATGAATCGGCGAACAACCTGGCGTCGCGTCTCGAGCGCGCCACCGACGCGTCGCGCGGCATGATGCAGCCGACGCAAATCATCGCCGAAGCGCCTGCACCCGCGCCGCAACCAATGCCGCAGCCGGCGCCGCAGCACCAGCACCAGCAAGCCGCGCCCGCGCCACGTGCCGTGCCGCGCGCAGCCTCGACTGTGCCGGCCCGTGGCGGTCGTTCGCCGGAACCGATCCGTATTGAACCCACGCTCGAAGAAGAAGCGCCGCGCGAATTGAAAGCGCGCTCGGCGGCTGAACGCGAGCTGTACGAAGCTATCGAACTCTTGCGGCGGGGGAGCTGATGGCTTCGCAGCATCGCTTCTTCAACAATTTCCGTCTGCTTCCCGCGACCTTGGTCGTGGTGATGATCGTGTTCGGCGTGCGCGTGTTTGACGCCGTTTCGTTGCTGCTCGGCGGCGATGCAGTGCCGGCAGTGCAGACGGCGCAAGCGCAGACCAAAGCGCCGCCCGCATCGGCCGTGCCGAAAACCGAAGCTGCTGCTGCCAAGCCGGGACAAACGGCTGAGCCGCCCGCATCGTTGCCGGCGCCGGGCGCTGGTGGTGCTGCAGCACCGGCAGTGCAGAACGCGGCTGCGACGGGCGCGGCACCGAAGCCGGGAGCGCCGGCGCCTGCCGCGGCCGGCGACGGTCGCCGTCCGGTTCCGGAAGGCAATCTGTCGACTGCGGAAGTCGAGCTTTTGCAAACGCTGGCGACGCGCCGCAACGAACTTGATCAGCGCGCGCAGCAGGTTGAACAGCGCGAAGCGTTGCTGAAAGTCGGCGAAGACCGCGTCAACCAGAAGGTCGCCGAGCTGAATGCGCTGAAGCTGGACATCGAAAAGCTGCTCAGCATGCGCAAGTCGAAGGAAGAGGCCGAGCTGCAGAACCTCGTGAAGATTTACGAGGCGATGAAGCCGCGCGAAGCCGCGACCATCTTTGACGGTCTCGACATGCCGGTGCTGCTCGACGTGGTCGAGAAGATGAAGGATCAGAAGGTCGCGCCGATCTTTGCGCAGATGAAGCCGGAACGTTCGCGCGAAGTGACCGCGCGTCTGGCCGAACGCCGTAAATTGCCGCCGACCCCGCCCGCGAACGCGTTGCAGCCCGCTGCGTTGAGTGCGCCGATTCCGGCCCAAACGATGACGCCGCCGCCCGCGCAGGCGCAGCCGGCAGCGGCACCGAAGCCGGCTGCAAACAACAAGAAGTAAGACGCGGCGCCGGGCGATGTCCGGCGACGCGGTTCAGGACGAAGGAATACTGGTTCGATGGCTGCTGATATGAGCAAGCGCGTCCTGAGCGCCAACAACTACGGTCAATCTTGACGAGGTCCAACGTGGGCGAGACCGACGCGCAACGGCCGCTCACGCGGGACGAGATTGCGAACATCGTTCAAGACGTGCTGACGCACATGCACGGCGAAGAGACTGGCGGCGTCGGCAGTCTGTATCGCGAGCTGGGTGCGCTGGCGCTGTTCATTCGTCAGGCGCGCGATGACATCGCCGCGGTCCGCCCCGACGATATTCGCAGCACCGATATTCCGCGCGCGACCGACGAGCTGGATGCAGTCGTCGGCGCAACCGAAGCGGCGACCAACACGATTATGGATGCGGCTGAGAAGCTAACCGACATCGGTGGCGAAGTCGGCGGCGACGTGGAAACGCGCGTGACCGAAATCGTCGGACGTATCTACGAAGCTTGCAGCTTTCAGGACATTACCGGCCAACGCATCACCAAAGTCGTGAAGACGCTGAAAGTGATCGAAGGCAAAGTGGAACGGTTGCTGCGCGCCTTCGGCGACGAAGTTGCCGGATCGAGCGCCGAATTCGAACCAGCGCCGACGGGCGACGCGGCGCTGCTGAATGGGCCGCAATTGCCGGGCAAGGCGATGGACCAGGATGAGATTGATCGTTTGATGGCGGAGATGGGCTGAGATGCAGCATCGTCCCGCAACCATGCGCGGTCTGCGCGGCGCGACGGCGCTGGCGCTGATGTTCGCGTTGGCGCTGCCGACGCTCGCGCGTGCCGAAATTGGACCGCCGAGCGAAGCCGCCGCGTCCGAGCCTGAGCAAAAGCAGTCGACGCCGACCCAGTCGAAAAAGAAAACGCGCGACCAGCGTCGTCGCGAAGCCGCCGCGCCGAGCGAGTCCGAGGCACCACCGCCGACGACAACGCGCAGCCCCACCCGCAGCAGCAGCAGCACCGCTCGCAGCAAACAGGCTGCGGTGCAGCCAGTGTCGGAAACGCCGCCGCCGCCGACGCGCAATACCAAGCCGACCAAAATCACGCCGCCGCCGGCACCAACGCCCGCGCCTGCCGTTGCGACCAAGCAAGCACCGACGCCGGCGCCCCTCGCAGCGTCGCAGCAGATGGCGCTGCAACAGCCGGTTGGGACTGTGCGCCCCGGCACCAAGGGTGCTGCCAACAGTGCGCGCCCGACTGGTCCGGCACCGCTGCCGACCGTTGCGCCCGCACCGCCGCCGGTTGCGGCGCCGGTTGCCGTAGCAAGCGGTCCCGTCGCACCGGCGACGCCCGAATACATCCTCAAAGTGACGCCGCTCGCAGCCAGCAACGCGGCTGTGTTCCGTCGTCCTGGCGCGTTGTGGGTCGTGGTAGATCAGCCGACGGCCGCCGCCGCGTTCGAAATTGGCGGACCGAAGAAAGCGCAAATGCAGGCGCCCAAGCGCACCGCATTGGGCGCGGCCACCGCGTTTCGCGTCGATCTGCCCGAAGGTCTGGTTCCGACCGTCACCAAGACCGGTTTGACCTGGACCGTCACGCTGACGCCGCACGACGACCCCAATCCGGTCTCGCCCGATCCGCGCGTCGTGATGTTCGACAACAAGGCGCGTCTGCAAATTGAGGCACCGCGCGGCAGCACGCCGGTGACGCTCAACGATCCCGACACGGGCGATACGTTGCTCGTCGTGCCGATGCCGATCGAATCGAAAGGCTATGACGGCGGCCGCGAATACGCCGAATTCGAATTGATTCCCGCCGCGCATGGCGTCGTCGTTCGTCCGATCTCGGACACGGTCGGCGTCACGACCGGCACCGATGTCGTCGCGATCGATGCGCCCGGCGGTTTGAAATTGTCGTCGGTGCCGAATCTGAAAAGCCCGACGCAGCAAGTTTCGTCGGCCTTGAACGCCGAAATGGGCCCGGTCCGTGTCTTCGACATGAGTGGCTGGCGCGGCACGGGCCCGAAGCGGCAGCTGGTGCTGCGCCGGCGTGAGCTGGAACAGCAGGCGACGTCGCGCAAAGAGCCGGTGCAACGCCTGCCGACCTATCTCGAATTGGCGCGCCTGCATCTGACCTATGCGTACGGCCCGGAGACGCTCGGCTATCTGACGCTTGCAGTGCAGGCAGAGCCCGGAATCGAAGCGAGCCCTGAATTTCGCCAGCTGCGTGGTGCCGCCTATGCGCTCACCGGCAATATCGACGGCACGCGCGACGATCTCGGTCTGCCGCCGGTCTACGACCCGACTGACCTGTCGCTGTTCCGCGGCTATGCACTGGCGCGCAACGATCGCTGGGACGACGCATATCGCGCATTTCATTCCGGCCTTCCGTTGCTCGCGGCTTATCCTGACGAGCTGTTCCGCCCGCTTGCGCTGACGGCAATCGATGCAGCGACGCGCCAGGGCGACACCGGCATGGCCAAAACGCTGCTGTCGAAACTGGAAGAGCGTGAATCGCTGCGCCGTCCGACACAGGCCGCCGCGTCGTATTTCCGCGGCCAGGTGCTGGCCAACGAAGGCGACGCGCAGGGCGCATCGGTGATGTTCCGCGCCGCCGCTTTGTCGCGCGATCAGTGGTTCCGTTCGCGCGGCGAGCTGGCCTTGGTCGAGCAGGGGCTTGCGGCCGGCACGATGGAAACCGCCGAAGCCTTGCCGCGTTTGGAGAAGCTGCGTCTGGCTTGGCGCGGCGACGATCTCGAAATTCGCGTGCTGACTTTGTTGGGCCAGCAGCGCGTTGCAGCCGGCCAGCCCGAAGACGGCCTGTCGGCGCTGAAGATCGCCGCCGCGATCACCAACGAGACGCCCAAGGGCGAAGAAATCAAACAGTCGATGACGCGTATCTTCGACGATTTGTTCGAAGCCAACGGCGCCGACAAGCTGACGCCGCTGCGCGCGCTGGCGATCTTCCAGGACTATCGCGATCTGTCACCGCAAGTCGCGAAGCAGGATGCGGTGATCGAGCGTCTGGCCGATCGCATGGTGCAGATCGATTTGCTGGATCAGGCCGCCGATCTGTTGGCCAAGCAGGTCGCAATCAAGACCGAAGCTGCGGACAAAGCCCGTCTTGGCGCACGCATCGCCGGCATTCGCCTGAACGATTCCAAACCGGACCTTGCCATTCAGGCGCTGGATCAAAGCAACGGCGACAAGCTGGCGCCTGAATTGACCGGCGAACGTCGACTGCTGCGCGCACGCGCAATGTCGAAGCTGGGCAAGACCGACGAAGCAACTGCGTTGATCAAGGACGACACGTCGTCGGCCGCCGATCAGCTGCGCGTTGACATTGCGTGGCAGGCACGCCGCTGGAAAGCCGCGTCGGACGCGCTGGCGCGGCTCGCCGGTCCGCCGCCGGCGGATGGTGGACGGATCGACGACAACAAAGCGCGTCTGGTGTTGAACCGCGCCGTCGCGCTTGCGCTGGCCGAAGATCAAAACGCGCTGCAGCAGCTACGCCAGGTCTGGTGGCCGTTCATGCGCGACAGCAAAGACGGCGAGCTATTCCAGGTGCTGACTCGCAGCGCTGCCGAAGGCGGGCTCGATCTGGAAACGATCCGGGCGCAGGTCGCCGAGATCGACATGTTCAAAGGCTTCCTCGCCGCCTATCGCAAGCCGCCCGGCGGCGCATGATCCGAACCGAACGACTGCTGCTCCGCCCGTACGAACCGGCGGATGCGGAGTCGCTTGTGCAATTGCTCAACGACTTTGAAGTCGCGCGGTGGCTGGCGCGCGTGCCGCATCCCTATTCGCGGGCTGACGCAGAGTCATTTCTGGATATCAGCAAGACCGACGAGCGGCGCGCGTTCGCGATCACCTGCGATGGCACGCTGGTCGGTGGTATCGGGCTTGGACGACGGGCCGATGCGGCGGTCGAACTCGGCTACTGGATTGGCCGCCCCTTTCATCGCCGCGGCTATGCCGAAGAAGCGGCGCGGGCGCTGCTAAAATTTGCGTTCGAAACGTTGGGCGAGACGCGTGTGGTCGTGTCGGCTTTGCCCGACAACGCAGCCAGCCTGGCGTTGATTGCGAAGCTTGGGTTTCGCGCGCTTGGGCTGCAAACGTTTTACGTCAAACCGCTACGGCCCTGGCCGGCCGAGATCCCACATTTCGAGCTCAAAAGCCGCTAGCCGCCTGCGATTCCGCCGTAGCTGCGGATCAAGCTGCCGGCGATCAGGTACCAGCCGTCGACCAGCACGAAGAAGATGATCTTGAACGGCAGCGACACGGTGATCGGTGGCAGCATCATCATGCCCATCGACATCAGGATCGACGCGACGACCATGTCGATGATCAAGAACGGAATGAATAGAAGAAAGCCGATTTCAAACGCGCGCCGCAGCTCGCTGATGATGAAGCTCGGGACGATGATCTGAATCGGCACATCGGCGGGCGTTGCGAACGGACCGGCCTTGGCGACGTCGGCGAACAGTTGAATGTCCTGCCGCCGCGTATGCTGCAGCATGAATTGCTTGAACGGTGTGATCGCTTTGTCGAACGCCTCGGTCTCGTCGATCCGCTCGTCGAGCAGCGGGCGGATGCCTTCCTCGTACGATTTGTTCAGCACCGGCGCCATGATGAAGCCGGTCAGGAACAAGGCCAGCGAAAGCATCACGACGTTCGGCGGCGTCGTCTGAATGCCGATCGCGCTGCGCAGCATGGACAGCACGACCACGATGCGCGTGAACGACGTCATCATGATCAGGATGGCGGGCGCGATCGACAGGACGGTCATCAGCCCGACAAGCTGCACGACGCGGCCGGCAAGCGTGCCGGTGCCTTGACCGCCAGCGTCGAGCGTCAGGCGCTGCGCCATCGCTGGATCGGCAAAGGCCAACATCAGGGTGAACGCACCGCCCAACAGCGCGGCAAACAGAATCGAACGACGTGTCACGCGGTTTCTGGCCCGATCTCGAAGTCTTGGTCCGGCAATTCAAAGCGGGCGCTGCCGATGTCGCGTTCGACAACGATCGCTTCGTTCAGGCCGAGCAGTAGCAGATGTTCGGTTTCGTCGCGCCGGACCAGCACCAGGCGGCGGCGTGCATCGAGCGTCAGAACTTCGACGAGCTGCAGGCGGCGGACGCGTCCCGCCGGCGTCACCAGCGGACCTGCCAGCCCGAAGCGCCGAACCAGCCAGGCCAGGCCGACGATCAGCCCCAGCACCAGGATCAGCGCCAATATATAAGAGACGTAGCCGCTCGCGCTCATCGCTGGGCTGCCCGCATGTCCGCGGCCAGCCCGTCGAACGAGGCGACCAGCGCTTCAAGCTTGGCGACATAGACCGGACGATGCTCACGCGGGGCATCGGTCAGGGCGCGGCAAATCTGTTCGACCTCGACGTCGAGCCCGGTCAGGTCGACCAGCGCGCCGGCCGCATAGGCCCGACGGGTGGCATCGACCAGGTCGATCAGGGCATCGAGCGTGGCGGCCGGATCATCGTCGTCATTCATCACTTCGGTCCGCCGGAACGCAGCCTGCCGTTGGTGCGGTAGATGTAATTGAGGATTTCGGCGACCGCGAGCAGCGCTTCGGTCGGGATGTCACTGTCGATCTCGACCTTGGACAGAAGCTCGGCCAGGTCGCGGTCTTCGCGGACCTTGATGCCACTGGCGAAGGCGATTTCCAGAATCTTGTCAGCCAAGGTGCCGCGGCCCGACGCGACGACCCGCGGCAACCGGTCGCCGCCCAGCTCGTAGCTGAGCGCTACGGCGGTTTTGCGCTTTTCGTCGGAACCCGAGGATGGAGACACGGAGGCTGGCGGTCCGGCGACTGGAGGTGCCGGATCAGACGCGAGCCGGCTTTAAGCCTTGGTAAACCGAGACTCGCCCGCGCGTAAGCCTTCCTTAAGCGCCCTTTGGCCAGTATCTTGGCGCGCAACGCAGACCGCGGGCGGCACATGCCAGGCCCCAGGAACTTCCAGGGCGGACCCCAGGGACATGGACCTTTCGAACCTCGACTTGTTCAAAGCGATCGGCCGCAAAATGGGCTGGTTGACTCAGCGCGAGAACGTCATCGCGCAGAACATCGCCAACACCGACACGCCCGGGTTTCGCGCCCTCGATATCGCGCCGCTGACCTTCAAGGACACGCTGAGCGCGAAGCTGCAGCCGACTACGACCAGCGCCAAGCATTTGGTGTCAGCGTCGAGCGGCAAGGCTGGCGACTCCAAGGTCTCCGCCGAAAAGAAGCCGTGGGAAATTTCGCCGTCGAACAACGGCGTGGTGGTTGAAGAGCAGATGATGAAGTCGGCCAACACAGCGTCCGACTATCAGCTGATGCTCAACCTCTACAAAAAGAACGTCACGATGCTGCGGACCGCGCTTGGCCGCGGCGGCGGCGTTTGAGCAGGCACATTATGGATGAACTGACCAAGACGGCTGATATCGCAGCCTCGGGCATGAAGGCACAGAGCCTTCGTATCCGCGTCATTTCCGAAAACATGGCGAACGCCGGCACGACCGCGACGACGCCGAACGATCAGCCCTACCGGCGCAAGCTCGTCACCTTCAAGGCCGAGCTCGATCGTGCCACCGGCGCGCACAAAGTTGCGATCAACCGGGTCGGCAACGACAAGAGCGAACTGCCAAAGAAATTCGACCCCGGTCATCCGGCTGCTGATGCCAACGGGTATGTCGCGTCGACCAACGTCAATTCGTTGATCGAAGTGATGGATATGCGCGAAGCCCAGCGCAGCTACGAAGCCAATATCGGTGTCCTGACGACGTCGCAGGGCATGCTCTCCCGCACAATCGACCTGCTGCGCTAGGAGCGCGCCGTCACATGAATATGAACGCAGCGATTTCGGCCTACAAAGCCGCGCAGGGTGGTGTCTCGCCGGGTACCGGCATGGCCGCGCGCGAGACCGAAAGCACCGGCCCGTCCTTTGGCAGCCTGGTCAAAGAAGCGGTCCAGCAGGCGATCGCGACCCAGAAACACAGCGCGCAGGTCAGCGACGCCGCCGTCAAAGGCAAGGCCGACATGACCGACGTCGTGCTGGCGGTGAACAACGCCGAGACCACGCTGCAGAGCGTTGTCGCGGTGCGCGACAAGGTCGTGGCGGCCTACCAGGAAATCATGCGCATGCCGATCTGATCGGCAGCGTCTCGCATATTCCACTTCTGACGATTCGCTCGTGAATCAGACCGACGTTCTTGACCTCGTGCGCGAGGGGCTGATGACGGCGCTCATCATCGCCGGCCCGGTCATGATCGTCGGCCTTGTGGTCGGCGTGCTGGTGTCGCTGTTCCAGACACTGACGCAGCTCAATGAAATGACCTTGGCGTTCATCCCGAAGATCCTGGCGATCTTCGTTGCTCTGCTGATTTTCGGCCCGTTCATGCTGCAGCAGCTCGAAAGCTTCATGCGCATGACGACCGATAAAATCGTCTCACTTCCGTAAGCCGCGTCCATGCCGGCGCTCGACCAGCTCAACACGCTGCTTGCCGGCGGCGTGTTTGCGATCATGCTGGTGTTCACCCGCGTCGGCGTCGCCATGCTGAATCTGCCCGGCTTTGGCGATACGTCGGTGCCGGCCCAGGCGCGTCTGTTTCTTGCGCTCGCCTTCAGCGTCGCGATTACGCCGATCCTGCGTGCGAAACTGCCTGCTGCGCCGGACGAACCCGCGTTGCTGATCCTCTTGCTCGGCAGCGAAGTGATCATCGGCCTGTTCATCGGCACGGTCGGCCGCGTGATCCTGACGTCGCTGGAAACAGCAGGCCAGTTGATCGGCCATCAGACCGGCTTTTCGATCGCGTCGGTTTTCAATCCGCAGATTGCGTCGGCTGGTTCGTTGGCCGGTTCGTTGCTGTCGACGATGGCGGTCGTGCTGCTGTTCGTAACGGACCTACATCACATGCTGCTGCGCGGCCTGCTCGGCAGCTATGACCTGTTCCCAGCCGGCGGACCGCTGCCGATCGGTGATCTGGCGAGCGTGATCGCCAAAGTCGTCGCCGCGTCGTTCACCATTGGTGTGCAGTTGTCGGCGCCATTCATCATCGTGGCGCTGATGCTGATGGTGGGGCTGGGTTTGATCGCGCGCATGATGCCGCAGATCCAGATCTTCTTCGTTGCGCAGCCGATCCAGCTCGCGCTTGGTATTTTCATCTTCGCCGTCGTGCTGCCAGCAATGGCGCTGTTCTGGATGACCAAGTTCCAGATGTCGATGCAGACCTTCCTCTCGCCCGGGACACCGTAGCGATGGCGGAAGGTGGCGATGAAGAAGGCCGCACAGAAGACCCTACGAGTAGACGGCTCGAGGAAGCGCGCGCCAAAGGCAACATCCCGATCAGCAAGGAACTGAACAACTGGTTCGTGTTCCTCAGCGCCGGTTTGATGATGATGATTCTGGTGCCGTCGGCGGCACGCGATCTGGCAGTCGTGTTGCGCCCGTTCCTGGCACAACCCGAAGCCTTCGCCACCGATCGGTTTGCGCTCGGCCGCGTGCTGATGGACGCGCTGATGTCTGCCGCCAAATCGGTCGGCCTGATCTTGTTGCTGTTCTTCATCTCGGGCCTCTCATCGTCACTGATGCAGGCCGGTTTCAATATCAGCGGTGAATCGCTGAAGCCGAATTTGAGCAAGATCAATCCGCTCAAAGGATTCGGCCGCATCTTCTCGTCGAAGTCGGTGATCGAGCTGCTCAAGGCGATCGCGAAGCTGAGCGTGGTCAGCATCATCGTCGTCGCAACCATGTTGCCGTCCTTCGGCGGCATTGAGCGCTTCGTCTCGATCGACATCTCGGACTTTCTCGGCGAATTCCGCACCATGACGCTGAAGGCGGTCGGTGGCGTGCTGGCGATCATGACGCTGGTCGCCGCGGTCGACCTCTTCTTCGTGCGCTGGTCGTGGTGGAAGAGCCTGAAAATGTCGAAGCAGGAAGTGAAGGACGAATACAAGCAGTCGGAAGGCAGCCCCGAAGTCAAACAGCGCCAGCGTCAGTTGCGCTTCGACAAGGCACGCCGGCGCATTTTGCAGGCGGTGCCGAAAGCCGACGTGGTGATCACCAACCCGACGCATTTTGCGGTCGCGTTGCAGTACGATCCTGAGAAGATGCAAGCGCCGGTCGTGGTCGCGAAAGGCGTCGATTTTCTTGCGGCAAAAATCCGCGAGATCGCCAAAGAGCACGACATCACGATCACGGAAAATCCGCCGCTCGCCCGTGCGATCTACGCGACGGTCGATATCGACCACCCGATCAAAGAAGAACATTACCGCGCGGTGGCGGAAGTCATCAGCTACGTGTTCAAGCTCAAACGCAAAGTGATGAAGTAGACGCTTACGCTGCGGCGACGTCGGAACTTGCGCGCCACGCCGGCAACCGCACCGTTGCGGTGGTTCCTTTTCCCGGTGCGCTCTGCAGAATCAATTCGCCGCCATGCGCTTCGACCAGACGTTTGGTCAGCGGCAGGCCGAGGCCGGTTCCTTCGGTCGTACGGTTGAATGCGGTCTCGGCGCGGCCGAACGGTGCCATCACCAGCGTCAAATCGGATTCGGAAATGCCGATACCGTTGTCTTCGAACGACAAGACGACGTTGCCGTCGCGGTCGCGCGTCAGTCGCACCACGATTTTCCCGCCCGGCGGCGTGTATTTCACTGCGTTGGCCAGAAGATTCAGCGCGACCTGACGGATGCGGCGTTCGTCGCAAACGACCGGGGTCGAATCGAGATCGGTTTCGAGCAACATCGAGATTTGTCCCGATTCAGCGCGCGGCGCCAGCATGCGCACGCAGGCCTGCAGCGTTTGCCGTAGATCGACTTTTTCTTCCGACAGCGACAAGTGTCCGGCTTCGAGCGTCGACAGATCGAGAATGTCGTTGATCAGCTGCAGCAGATGCGAGGCGCTTTCGTGAATGTCGCGCGCATATTCGACATAGGCGGGAGCGCCGACCGGCCCGACAATTTCGCGCTCGATCATTTCGGCAAAGCCGATCACCGCATTCAGCGGCGTACGCAGCTCGTGGCTCATCGTCGCCAGGAACGCGCTTTTTGCGCGGCTGGCGCTTTCGGCAACGCTGCGCGCTTCTTCCAGGCGCGCGGCATGTTGCGAGGCCGCCTGTTCCGCAGCCAGCGCGTTTTCGCGCAGCGTCTCGAGCGCGTTGCCCATCTGGCCGATTTCGTCTTCACGGGCGCGATGCGGCACGTCGATCGTACGCTCGCCTTCGGCGATGCGCACGACGGTGCGGGTCAGCGCCAGGATCGGGAACACGACGCGGCGGCCGAACATCGCAACTGCCAGCGCGCCGACGCCCAAAGTTAGCAGCGCCATGCCGGCAACCGTGATCAAGGCGCGCAGTGCTGAGAAACGGCGTGCATCGGCGCGTTCAGCCGCAATTTTGAGCGCCGCATCGCGCAAGGTCAGAACCCGCTGCACGACCGGATACTGCATGATCCGCAGGTCATCGACTGTGAGCGCGGCGTTGTTGCCGTTGGTTGCGTCGACAACCAGCCCGTACAGTTTGCGGCTTTCGCCGAAATATTCGAACTCGACCAAATGAATTTCGGATTCGAGTTCAGTGTCGGCGCCGGCCTGTTCGATCAGCGCGCGAATACGCGACCAGCTTTGATCGACGCGGCCGCGCATCTCGGCAAGCTGTTCGGCGGCGAGGTTGGAAATCGGGCCGCGATTCGCAATCAGATCGATATGGATGTTGCCGGCCCGGCCCGCGAAGTCGCGCAGGTCAGAGGCGACGCGCGCCACCGACGCGAATTGTCCGACCGTCGGGTCGGCGCGCGCGACTGCACCTTCGAGCACGTTTTCCAGCCGCGCATATTCGTCGAGCAGATTGACGATCGACGGGATGAAGCCGGTGATGAATGTCTGGTCGCGCTGTGCCGCCGGCAACAGAATCTGGCGGTCGACGACGGCGCGCAGTTCGCGAATGCGGTGCGCCAGCTGCTGCACGTCGGCAATCGGCACTTCGCTCGCGATCGGCGACAGGCGGTGCAGATAGGCCAAGGTCATTGCCAGCGCCGTATCGGTGCGGGCGCGATCGAATTCCAGCGCTTCGATTCGTTCGGCCGGCAACGGGTCGGGGCGGCGAAGCGCCGCGTTGGTGGCGCCGCGTTCGACCGCGACGACTTCGACCACGCGTAAAGCGGCGGCGAGCGCCTCGACATGGGCGCCGGCGGTTTGGGCTGCGCGCAGATCCTGGACGCGCGCGGCCAATCCGATCGCCGTCCCGACGGTGGCTGCACCGGCGACGGCGAGCATCCAGGCGATAAAGACGGCGCGGACCCGCATTGCTCGGACCTACGCAAGCTGATTGAACATTCCTTTAAATCAGGCTGTTCGCCGTTCAGAGTGCTCGCCGCATGAGTTTGTTCGACCGATGGTTTCGCCGTGAGCCGGCCCCACCCTTCGCAGGCGATCTGCGGCGCGCGCTTGAACAGGCGCAGCGCCGGTTTGAGCGCTTCTTTGACATCGCACCGGTCGGGATTCTGCTGCTCGACCGCGCCGGCACGGTGACCGAAACCAACCTGGCGATGACCCGTATGCTGGGGATGCCGGGCGGTGGTCTGGCCGGAAAGCGGCTGATCGAGCTGCTCGAATCGAAGGGCGCGGGCGAGCTCGTAACAGCACTTGCCGAGATTCAGGACGGGGCCGAGCGCGCCGAACCGTTCGAAGTGCGCCTCGTCGGCGAGGGCCGCAACGTGGTCGTGCAGCTCTTCGCGCGTCGCGCCGGCAGCGAAATCGACGGGCGGGAAGGCGGGCTGGTTCTGCATGCGGTCGATCTGACCGAACAAAAGAATCTCGAAACCCAGTTTGCGCAGTCCCAGAAAATGCAGGCGGTGGGGCAGCTCGCCGGCGGCATCGCGCACGACTTCAACAATCTGCTGACCGCGATGATCGGCTTTTGCGATCTGCTGTTGCTGCGTCACAAGCCCGGCGATCCGAGCTTTGGCGACATTATGCAGATCAAGCAGAACGCCAATCGCGCCGCGAATCTGGTGCGCCAGCTGCTTGCTTTCTCGCGCCAGCAGACCTTGCAACCGCGCGTCATCGACGTCACCGACGTGCTGGCCGAACTATCGCATCTACTGCGCCGTCTGATCGGCGAGAATATCGATCTCGATCTCGTCCATGGACGCGAACTTGGTCTGGTGAAAGTCGACCAGGGCCAGTTGGAACAGGTGTTGATCAATCTTGTCGTCAATGCGCGCGACGCGATGCCGACCGGCGGTCGCTTGCAAGTGCGCACCTCGAATCTCGAAACCGCGCACGCGCAGTTGAAAGGTCTCGACGAGATGCCGCCCGGGCGGTGGGTGACGATCCAGGTGTCCGACACCGGTATCGGCATCGCGCGCGAAAATCTGACACGCATTTTCGAACCGTTCTTCTCGACCAAAGAAGTCGGCGCCGGTACCGGCCTCGGCCTGTCGACCGTGTACGGCATCGTGCGCCAGACCGGCGGTTATGTGCAGGTCGACAGCCAGCTCGGTCACGGCGCGCGCTTTACGATCTATCTGCCGCGCCACGCCGACACAGTAACGCCGGAACCACCGCCGGTCGAAGCTGCGGAATCGCGCAGCTCGGCCGATCTCACCGGCGTGGGCGGCATTCTGCTGGTCGAAGACGAAGATGCGGTGCGCACCTTCTCGGCGCGCGCTTTGCGCAACAAAGGCTACAAAGTCTGGGAAGCGAATTCGGGCGAGACCGCGCTCGAAATCTTCGAACAGGAACAGGCGCAGATCGATCTCGTCGTCACCGACGTGATCATGCCGCAGATGGACGGGCCGACGATGGCGCGACGCGTGCGCGAAGTGAATCCCGAGATCAAGGTGATCTTCATTTCGGGCTATACCGAAGACCGTTTCCGGCAGCATCTCGACGTCGATGCCGGCACGCATTTTCTCGCCAAGCCTTTTTCGCTGAAGCAGCTCGCGGGCAAGGTCAAAGAAGTGATGACCGGTGAAATCGATTCATGAGTGATCTTGTCAGCGACTTGCTTTTGGCGCTCGCGGCGACGATCGCGGGCGCGGTGAATGCAGTTGCCGGCGGTGGTACCTTCGTTACCTTTCCTGCACTGACCGAAGTGGCGCTAGTGCTGCCGGTGGTCGCCAACGCGACCAATACGGTGGCGCTGTTCCCGGGCAATTTCGCCAGCGCCTGGGCATATCGCAAAGACCTGTCCAAACCGGACGGCGTGTCGGTCTGGCTGTTGTTGTTGATTGCGATCGCCGGATCGACGTTCGGCGCCTGGCTGGTGACGGTGACGTCGGACTCGACCTTTCTCAAAGTCGTGCCGTTCCTGTTGCTGTTCGCGACGTTGTTGTTTGCAGCCGGCAATCGCATCGCACGCTGGCTGCAGGCGCACGCGACGTTGGCGCCGTGGTGGCTTGCGGTCGGCATGGTGCCGGTTGCGATTTATGGCGGCTATTTCGGCGCTGCGATGGGCATCGTGCAGCTGGCACTGTTTGCCGTCATCGGCATGACCGACCTCAATCGCATGAACGCGCTGAAGACGATTTTCACCGGCGTCTGCAACATGACGGCGGTGTTCCTGTTCATCGCCAAAGGCTTCGTCGAATGGCGCCCCGCGATCATCATGGCGCTCGGTGCAATCGTGGGCGGCTATTGGTGTGCGCGCTGGGCGCGACGTTTGAACCCGCTGTTGCTGCGCCGCGCCATCATCGTGATCGGTCTCGCGACCTCGGCCTATTACTTCTCGAAGGCCTTCTAACCGGCCTGCAACGCTGATCTGCGCATGCAACGCACGTTTGTGCGGCAGAGCGCGCTAGGTTTGGCGCCATGACCGATATTCAAGCCGATGGCGTGCGCGTACAGCGCGAACAGGGCACCGCTTTTGCTGTGCTGGCCGCGCTCAGCCTGTGTCACGGGCTCAATGATCTCGGGCAGTCGCTGCTGCCCGCGATCTATCCGTTGCTGAAAGAAAGCTACGCGCTCGACTTCGGCGAAATCGGGTTGATCACGCTCGCGTTCCAATTCACCGCGTCGTTGCTGCAACCGCTGGTCGGGCTTGCCACCGATCGCCGTCCGCGCCCGTGGTCGCTGCCGGTCGGTATGGGCGTATCGCTGGTCGGTCTGTTGTTGTTGTCGGCCGCGAACAGCTTTCCGTTGATCCTGCTGGCGGCGGCCTTGGTCGGCACCGGCTCGTCAATCTTTCATCCCGAATCGTCGCGCGTTGCGCGGCTTGCATCGGGCGGCCGGCATGGGCTGGCGCAGTCGCTGTTTCAGGTTGGTGGCAATGTCGGTTCTGCGGCGGGGCCGCTCGCTGCTGCCTTCATCGTGCTGCAGCGGGGCCAGGGCAGTGTCGCGTGGTTTTCGCTGACCGCGTTGCTGGCCCTGATCGTGTTGATCTTCGTCAGCCGTTGGTACGGCGCGCATCTGCGTGCGACGGCCAAGCGCGCGACGGGTGCGGTTGCGACCTTGCCGCGCAAGACCGTGGTGCGCGGCATTGTCGTGCTGCTGGCGCTGGTCTTCTCGAAATACGTCTACACGGCCAGCCTCAGCTCATACTTCACCTTCTATTTGATCCACCGCTTCGGCGTGTCGGTGCAGACGGCGCAGCTGTGTCTGTTTGCCTTCCTCGGCGCCTATGCGGCCGGCACCTTGTTGGGCGGACCGATCGGCGACCGGATCGGTCGCAAGAAGGTGATCTGGGTGTCGATCCTGGGCGCGCTGCCCTTCACCTTGGTGCTGCCCCATGTCGGGCTGACCGCCACCGTCGTGCTGGCGATCGTCATCGGCTTCGTCATCTCGTCGGCCTTCTCGGCGATCGTGGTGTTCGCGCAGGAACTGATGCCGGGCAAAGTCGGCACGGTGGCCGGCCTGTTCTTTGGCTTCGCCTTCGGTATGGGCGGTTTGGGCGCCGCGGCGCTGGGCGCGCTGGCCGATCACACCTCGATCGAATTCGTCTACCGGGTCTGCGCCTATTTGCCGGCGCTGGGCCTGCTGGCCGCCTTCCTTCCCGACCCGAAACGGGGCGTCCAGCCGGCTTGAGGGAGGTTCCGGGCCGGTCTTGGCCCCGAAACCGGCGGCGGTCCGCCAATCGCGGCTTTTATTGGGATTCCACGCCGAAAATCGGTTCTTGCGGACCGGAACAAAACAGGTACATTCCCCTCATTGCCGACTCGGAACCGAACGTGAGAGAGGGAAGCCCCAATGAGCAACGCCGCGCTGCGCGTAGTCGAGAAGGAAACCGGAGTGGATAAGCAAAAGGCGATCGACGCGGCGCTGTCGCAGATCGAAAAGGCGTTCGGCAAGGGCTCGATCATGAAGTTGGGCGCCCGTAGCGGCGTCGACATCGAAACCGTCTCGACCGGTTCGCTTGGGCTCGACATCGCGCTCGGCATTGGCGGCCTGCCGCGCGGCCGCATCATCGAAATCTACGGTCCCGAAAGCTCGGGCAAGACGACGGTTGCGTTGCACGTGATCGCGTCGGCCCAGAAGACCGGCGGCACCTGCGCCTTCATCGACGCCGAACACGCGCTCGACCCCAGCTACGCCAAGAAGCTGGGCGTCAATATCGACGAGCTGCTGATCTCGCAGCCGGATGCGGGCGAACAGGCGCTCGAAATCGCCGACACGCTGGTTCGTTCGGGCGCGGTCGACGTTCTCGTCATCGACTCGGTCGCAGCCCTGGTGCCGCGCGCCGAACTCGAAGGGGAAATGGGCGACAGTCATGTCGGCCTGCATGCGCGCTTGATGAGCCAGGCGCTGCGCAAGCTGACCGGTTCGATTTCCAAGTCGAACACCGTCGTCATCTTCATCAACCAGATCCGCCTGAAGATCGGCGTGATGTTCGGCAGCCCGGAAACGACCACGGGCGGCAACGCGCTGAAATTCTACGCCTCGGTTCGCCTCGACATCCGCCGCATCGGCGCACTCAAGGATCGCGAAACGGTGGTGGGCAACCAGACCCGCGTCAAAGTGGTGAAGAACAAGCTGGCGGCGCCGTTCCGCGTCGTCGAGTTCGACATCATGTACGGCGAGGGCATCTCGAAGGTTGGCGAATTGCTCGATCTGGGCGTCGCTGCCAACGTGGTCGAGAAGTCGGGCTCGTGGATGAGCTACAACGGCGACCGCATCGGCCAGGGCCGCGAGAACGCCAAGACGTTCCTGCGCGACAACCCCGAAATCGCCAATCAAATCGAAGCAAAAATCCGTGCCAATGCCGGCATCGTAGGCGACGCGATGATCACCGGTCCGGAAGCGGACGACGACGCAGAAGACTGACGAGTAAGCGATGACGTTCGCGGCGCCGGTCTAGTAGGTGGACCGGAGAGCAGCGATCGCATGCTTGGCGGCGCAGCGCGCTGTCGCAGGATGGAGCCCCCCTCGGCCTGCGACGAGCGCCTGCGCCGTCTTCACGTTTGCGTGACGGCAAACGCGTGTTGCCACCGACCGCGTATCTGCCTCTGACGAAGCTGTCGACATGCCGAAACGTTCGCCCAACGAGCTGCAGAAAATTCTCGATCGCGCCGCGGGTCCCGGCGTACCGCTGACGGCCAAGCCGATGTTCGGCGGGATCGGCTATTACGCCGACGGTCGAATCTTCGCGATCATCTGGGATGGCGGCATTGCGTTGAAGCTGCTCGGCGACGACTTCGCTGCGTTTGGTGCGGCGGGCGGCAAGCCGGTGCAGTTCATGCCCGACAGACCGGCGTCGAAATCTTACATCCGTGCGCCCGACAAAATGCTCGACGCGGCAGAGCAGTTTGCCGATTGGACCGGTCGTGCGGTGCGCACCGCGCTCGACGCACCACCCAAGCCGCCCAAACCGACGCGCCGGCCGCGCCGATAAATCGAAGCGCTACGCGTTGCCGGTGATGGCCGGGAAATGCGCCGCGCCGTGCGTGCGAAACTCCTCGAGAAACCGTTCGACCTCGCGCACTGCTGCGTCGCTCGCCGCCGGTCCGTGCCGCACCGCGCGATCTACCAGCAGGCGGAAGCCGGCCGGCATCTGCCCGTCGATCCGGCGAAATTCCATCGACCAATCGGGAAACATCCGGGCCGGCGTGTCCTGGCGCAGCAACTCGCGATAGGCCTGGTGACGGCGGTCGGCAAGCAGCCGGCCGCGCAGGTCGTTGACCGCGCCAGGCGGCCCTTCGATCGCCTGCATGAACTGGTCGCCGGCGCATAAAAGCAGCCCGGTGACGCCGTCATCCCGATTGCGGACCCGGCACAGCACCAACATCGCATCCAGCGTCGCGGCCGAGAGCGGCCTCGTCGCAGTGCTGACATAGACGATCCGGAGCAACAGCATGACGGGCCCATCACGCGCCCGGTGCGTAAACGAGCCCTAAATTCAAATCCTCGGCCGCTGCGCGTGGGGTGAGCCATGCGGCGCCCACAGCGCAGGCTGAATCGACAGCCCAGCCGCTCGCGGGCTAGAAGCACGGTCCCCGTCCGGTGCGCCCCGCGCGCGGCCGGCGGGCCAATCTGGACTGGATGCCATGGTTACGACTGCCGCCGAAATTCGCCGCACCTTCCTCGAATATTTTCAGGGCAACGCACACACGATCGTGCCGTCGTCGCCGCTCGTGCCGCGCAACGACCCGACCCTGATGTTCACCAACTCGGGCATGGTCCAGTTCAAGGACGTGTTCACGGGCAAAGAGCAACGCCCGTACAACCGCGCGACCTCGTCGCAGAAAAGCGTGCGCGCCGGCGGCAAGCACAACGATCTCGAGAATGTCGGCTACACGACGCGGCATCACACGTTCTTCGAGATGCTTGGCAACTTCTCGTTCGGCGCCGTCGAGGGACGCGAGGGCACCAAGAGCTATTTCAAAGCCGACGCGATCGAATATGCCTGGACGTTGCTGACCAAGTCGTTCGCGCTTGATCCCAAGCGTCTGACCGTCACCGTCTTTCACGAAGACGAAGAAGCGCACGGTCTGTGGAAGAAGATCGCGGGCTTCTCGGACGACAAGATCATCCGCATCGCGACGTCGGATAATTTCTGGCGCATGGGTGATCTTGGGCCCTGCGGACCATGCACCGAAATCTTCTGGGATCACGGCGACAAGATCTGGGGCGGCCCACCCGGTTCGAAGGACGAAGACGGCGACCGCTTCGTCGAGATCTGGAATCTCGTCTTCATGCAGTTCGAGCAGCGCCCCGGCGAATTGGTGCCACTGCCCAAACCGTCGGTCGATACCGGCATGGGGCTCGAACGGATCGCGACCGTGCTGCAAGGCGTGCACGACAATTATGACATCGACTTGATGCGCGCGCTGGTCGTCGCTGCGGCCGATGCGACCTCGACCGATCCCGACGGTGCGCAGAAAGTCTCGCACCGCGTCATCGCCGATCATTTGCGCTCGACGTCGTTTCTGATTGCCGACGGCGTGCTGCCTTCGAACGAAGGCCGCGGCTACGTGCTGCGCCGGATCCTGCGTCGCGCCGCGCGTCACGCGCATCTGCTGGGTTCGCGCGATCCGTTGTTGTACCGTTTGGTGCCGACGCTGGTGCGCGAGATGGGCCGGGCCTATCCCGAACTGGTGCGCGCCGAGAAGATGATCGTCGAGACGCTGAAGCTCGAAGAGACGCGCTTCAAAGCGACGCTCGAGCGCGGCCTGAAATTGCTCGATGAAGCGACCTCGACCTTGCCGCAAGGGACCGAACTTCCGGGCGACACCGCATTCAAACTCTACGACACGTTCGGCTTCCCGCTCGATCTGACGCAAGACGTGCTGCGCGGGCAGGGGCGGAGCGTCGACGTCGCCGGGTTCGATACGGCGATGGCGAAACAGAAAGCCGAAGCGCGCAAAGCTTGGGCCGGCACCGGCGAAGCCGCGACCGATGCACAATGGTTCGAACTGCGCGACGAACTCGGCGCCACCGAATTCCTTGGCTACGACACCGAACGCGCCCAGGGCCGCATCACCGCAATTCTGGTCGCCCCCGGATCGGGGTCCGGGGCAGGCTCCATTCGCGCGCATGAAGCGACGCAGGGCGCGCGCGTCGAACTGCTGGTCAACCAGACGCCGTTCTATGGCGAGTCGGGCGGCCAGGTCGGCGACGCAGGTGTAATCACCAGTGCTGGCGGCGCGCGTATCGTGGTGCGCGACACGCAGAAGAAGCTGGGTCAGCTCTTCGTGCATAGCGGCACAGTCGAAGGCGGCGCGATTGCGGTCGGCGACGAAGTCGAGTTGCAGGTTGATCACGCACGCCGCAGCGCGATCCGTGCAAATCACTCGGCAACGCATCTGCTGCACGAAGCTTTGCGCCGTCGCATGGGCGAGCATGTGGCGCAGAAAGGCTCGCTGGTTTCGCCCGATCGCCTGCGCTTCGATATCTCGCAACCGACGCCCTTGTCGGCGCAGGACATCGCCGCGGTCGAAGCCGAAGTGAACCAGCGCGTGCGCGGCGACAGCGAAGTCACGACGCAGTTGATGACGCCCGACGAAGCGATCGCGCAGGGCGCGATGGCGTTGTTCGGGGAGAAATACGGCGACGAAGTACGCGTGGTTGCGATGGGCGGCCGCGAGGACGGCGCCAACAAGGACTATTCGGTCGAACTCTGCGGCGGCACGCATGTCGGCCGTACCGGCGAAATCGGCCTGGTCAAGATCGTCGGCGAAAGCGCCGTGTCGGCTGGCGTACGCCGCATCGAAGCGCTGACCGGCATCGGCGCGCTGGCCTGGATTGCCGAACAGGAAGCGTTGGTGAAAGAAGCCGCGGCCGCGTTGAAATCGACGCCGTCGGAAGTTCCCGCACGCGTGCTGGCGCTGGTCGAAGAGCGCAAGCGTCTCGAACGCGAAGTCACCGAGCTGCGTCGCAAGCTGGCCTCGGGCGAAACCGAAGGCGGCGCCGAGACCAAGCAGGTGAACGGCGTGACCTTGGTCGCGCGCCGCCTGACCGACGTGCCGGCAAAAGATTTGAAGCCGCTGGCCGACGATCTGAAAAAGAAGGCAGGCTCGGGCGTCGTCGCGCTGGCTGCGGCGACCGACGGCAAATTGTCGTTGGTGGTCGGCGTCACCGACGATCTGACGGCCAAGATTTCGGCGGTCGATCTGGTACGCGTCGCGGCCGAGGCGGCTGGCGGCAAAGGCGGCGGCGGTCGTGCCGACATGGCGCAGGCGGGCGGTCCCGATCCGGCGCTGGCCGATGCGGCGCTGGCCGCAATCGAAAAAGCACTCGGCGCGTAATCATGCGCATCGGTGCGGTCCTTGTTGGTCTTCTGCTGGGTCTTGCACCGATGACGAGTGACGCTGCCGATCCGAAGTTGGTGAGCTGGGGCGAGCTCAAAGTTCGTCCGCGCCCAACGACACCGCATCGCATCGCCTATGGCAGCGATCCCTCGCAGTTCGTCGATCTGTGGCTGCCGGATGGGCCCGGCCCATTTCCGACCGTGCTCATGCTGCATGGTGGTTGCTGGCAGGCGAAAGTCGATACGATCGGCCTGACCAATTACATCGCCGACGATTTGCGCAAACGCGGCGTCGCGGTGTGGAACATCGAATATCGTTCGATCGATCAAGCGGGCGGTGGCTATCCCGGCACGTTCCAGGACGTTGCCGCTGCGGCCGACGCGCTGCGCACCCATGCAGCGCAGTACAAGCTGCGCACCGACAAAGTCGTCGCGACCGGACATTCGGCGGGCGCGCATCTTGCGCTGTGGCTTGCGGCGCGCGGCAAGATCGCTGCGTCGAGCCCGTTGGCTGCAACCGATCCGCTGAAGCTCGCCGCGGTGGTCAGCATTGGCGGTCTGCCCGATCTCGAAGCGGTGCAAGAGGCGCAAGGGCTCGGTTGCGGACCCGATGCAATTCCGCTGCTGATCGGCGCTGCAAAACGCACCAACCCGTATCACGATACGTCGCCCGCTGCGTTGCTGCCGCTTGGTATTCCCTATTGGATCGTCGATGGCGACAAAGACACGATCGCACCAGTCGCGTCAGGTCAGTCGTTTTATGACAAGGCGATCGCCAAGGGCGACAAGGCGACGATGAAGATCCTCGACCAGACGGGCCACTTCGATCTGATCGCGCCCGAGACCAAGGCCTGGGCCTATATCGCAGGCGTGCTGCAGGATTTGTCGAAATGAGCCGCGTTCGTTTTGAAGGCACCGAAAGCTACGTCGCGACGCCCGACCTGATCGTTGCAGTCAATGCAGCAGTCGCACTGGAGCGGCCGCTGCTGATCAAAGGCGAACCGGGCACCGGCAAGTCGGTGCTGGCGCACGAGGTTGCGCGTGCCTTGGGCGCGCCGCTGATCGAATGGCACGTCAAGTCGACGACCAAGGCGCAGCACGGCTTGTACGAATATGACGCGGTGCGCCGTCTGCGCGACGGGCAGCTTGGCGATCCGGCGGTGCACGACGTCGCCAACTACATCGTGCGCGGCAAGTTGTGGGAAGCGTTCGACAGCGATGTGCGGCCGGTGTTGCTGATCGACGAAGTCGACAAGGCTGACATCGAATTTCCCAACGACCTTCTGCTCGAACTCGACCGGATGGAATTCTGGGTGCACGAGACGCGCACGACGGTGCGTGCGCGCCAGCGTCCGATCGTCATCGTCACGTCGAACAACGAAAAAGAACTGCCCGACGCGTTTCTGCGCCGCTGCTTCTTTCACTGGATCCGCTTTCCCGATCCCGAGACGATGGCGAAGATCGTCAAGACGCATTTCCCGGGCTTGAAGAAACAGCTGCTGCACGAGGCGCTGACGTCGTTTTACGAGCTGCGTGAAACGCCTGGCCTGACCAAACGTCCGACCACGTCCGAATTGATCGACTGGATCAAACTTCTCGTCGTCGAGGACATCGATCCTGTCACGCTGCGTTCACGAGACGGTAAAACGACATTGCCTCCATTGGCCGGTGCGTTGTTGAAGAACGAACAGGATGTGCATCTGTTCGAACGGCTCGCTTTCTTGCATCGCCGACAAACAAGCTGAGTTCAGAATTCAGCAAGATTTACGGTCGTCCACTCGTGTGGTGAGCAAGAATCGAGATAATTGGCAACGCATTCTTGGCTACTGGGATAGCAAGCGCGGTACTGCGCGTGCGCCGCGTTGGCGCGATCTCGATCCGGTCTTGGAAATTCCGCGCTTGTTGAGCCGCGTCTTCGTCGTCGACATCGAAAGCGACGGGGGGTTTCGTTTCCGCTTGCTCGGGTCCGAGATTGTAATGCGTGGAAATCGCAACGCGACCGGACGGCGCTTCGAAAGCCTCTATCGCGACGATTTTCTCGCCGACGTGCGGCAGATCTATAGCGAAGTCGCAAATAGCGGCGAGCCACGCCTGTTTCGCGATTGGGCGCGCGCCGGCGACCGGCGGCAATCGACGACGTTGCTGCTGCCGCTGCTCGACGATGCGGGCGAGATCGCGCGCATCTTGGGCTTCGTCGAATTCAGCGAAGAGTTCGTCGACGACGAATTCGACTGGCCGGTCGAAATCGAACGCGTCGAGATCGCAGCGGAACGCGCGGCTTAGGTCGCCGCGAAAGCGGGGACCCATTTTCCCACCGTCGACATGATCGGTTCGAAGCGCTGAAATCGAGGCGGCGCCTCGACGGATCCCCGCTTTCGCGGGGATTAGGACCCGTATAGCTTCGCCGCGCATCATGGGCATCTACGTCGCACTCGGCGCCAACCAGGACAGTTCGCACGGACCCGCGCGCACGATCGTCGAGCCGGCGCTTAGCTGCCTGACGGCGCACGGCGTGCTGGTACTGCGGCGCGCACGCATCGTGCGCACCTCGTCGTGGCCGCGCGGCAGTGGGCCTGACTACATCAATCTGGTTTTGTCGGTTGCGACGTCGCTGTCGCCCGCTGCGTTGCTCGAGACGCTGCATGCGGTCGAGCGCAGCTTCGGCCGCGTGCGCGGCGTCGCCAACGCACCGCGCACCTTGGATCTCGATCTGCTCGACTATCACGGACGGGTCGAAAACGGACCGCCGCTGCTGCCGCATCCGCGCCTCGCCGATCGTGCCTTCGTGCTGCAGCCGTTGGCAGAACTCGATCCCGCCTGGCGTCATCCGGTGACGGGACGCTGGATCGGTTCGTTGCTGGCCGACTTGCCCGGCGACGCGCCGGCTTTTGTCACATGACGATCCGCGTACAGCCGCTCGGCTTTGTCGAAGGCACGGCTGCGCGCGATGCGATCGCATCGCGCCGTGCCTTGCCGCTTGCGGGCGGACCATCCGCTTTCACGCTGGCGATGTTGCATCAACGCGGCGTTGCAGCGCGCATCGTACCCGCGGTCGAATTGGATCCGGCGTTGGCGGCGCCGTTGACGCAAGCACGCGCCTATCCCACCGGCGCCTGGCCGTTGGTGATGGGCATCGTCAATGCGACGCCCGACAGTTTCTCGGACGGTGGTCAGTTCTTTGATCCCGACGCCGCCATCGCGCACGGGCGGAGCTTGCGGGCGCAGGGCGCCGACCTGCTCGACATTGGTGGCGAGTCGACGCGGCCGGGCGCAACGCCGGTCGACGCGCACGAAGAACAACGACGCGTGCTGCCAGTGCTGCGCGCGCTGTGCGCCGACGGTCCCGTGTCGATCGACACGCGCAACGCGTCGACGATGCGCGCGGCCTTGGATGCGGGCGCGTCGATGCTGAACGACGTCAGCGCGCTGACGTACGACCCGGACGCGCGTGCGGTCGCGCGCGACGCGCAGGTTCCCGTCGTGCTGATGCATATGCGCGGCACGCCGCAAACGATGCAGGCACAGGCGCAGTATGCCGACCTGCTGCTCGACGTGCTGGACGAGTTGGAGGCCCGAATCGACCAAGCAGTGGCGGCTGGAATCGATCGTGCGCGGCTGGTGATCGATCCCGGCCTGGGCTTTGCCAAGACGCCGGAACAATCGGCGCTGCTGTTGGCGCGGGTCGGGATGCTGCACGGGCTGGGCCTGCCGATTCTGGTGGGCGCTTCGCGCAAACGGTTTTTGGCGACGTTGGGCGCGACGGGCGACCGGCTGGGCGCCTCGGTTGCGGCGGCGCTGGAGGCGGCGCGGCAGGGAGCCGCAATCCTGCGCGTGCATGACGTGGCAGCAACGGTCGAGGCACGCGCGGTCTGGCGCGGTACGCACCAGACGGGGTAGAGCCCTGCGTCAAGGATTCGAGAGGGAGAGCAGCATGCGCGCCTGGGTCGCTTCACTGGCCATCGTCGTCGGCTTGGCGGGCTTCGGCGCGCCGGCAGCGGCAACGCCGGCCTGGTTCCCGCCGACGCTCGATCCCGAGAACACGCTGGTGATGTTGACGCAGAACGGCACGGTGCTGATCGGGCTGCGCCCCGATCTGGCACCCAATCACGTGGCGCGCGTGAAGCAACTGACGCGCAACTGGTTTTATGACGGCACACCGTTCCATCGCGTGATCGACGGCTTTGTCGTGCAAGGCGGCGACCCGACCGGCACCGGCGAAGGCGGCACCGGCAAAAAGCTCAAAGCCGAATTCTCGCCGCCATCGAAGGCAAGCCATGTGCGCGGCACCTTGGCGATGGCGCGCGACACCGGCAACGACACCGCCGACAGCCAGTTCTACATCACGCTCGCCGACGTGCCGCGCCTCGACGGCAAATACACGATCTTCGGCACCGTCATTGCGGGCATGGATGTCGTCGACCAGATCAAGAAAGCGCCCAAAGGTCTCAAGTCGGGCAAAGTCACCGATCCCGATTGGTTGATCGCGATGCGCGTCGCGGCCGATCTGAATGACTGAGCTCGAAGCACGCGTGCGCAGCAAAGGGCTGGAGCGCGCCTTCGCCGTCGATCCCAACGCGGTGCGCGCCGCGTCCGAAGCAGCGCAGCGTTTCGTCGCCGGCCTGGACCGATCGGAGCCGGGCGTAACGGAATTCGCGCTGCGTTTCGAACCGCATGACTGACGCGCTCGCGCGCCTGACTTTGGTCGAGGCGCGAGATGCAATCCGGCGCGGCGACCTGTGCCCGGTCGACTATGTCGACGCGCTGTTGGCGCGGATCGAAGCGCGGGACCACGAGGTCCATGCTTTCACGCAACTGACCGCCGAGCGTGCGCGGGCGCGGGCGAAGCAGTTGCGCGATACGCGGCCGAAGGTATTGCCGCCGTTGTTCGGTGTGCCCTACGCAGTCAAAGACCTGCTCGACGTCGAAGGTCTGCCGACGACTTGCCAATCGCGCGTGATGCCGACGACGCCGGCGACGCGCACTGCACGTGTCGTCGAACAGCTCGACGCGGCGGGCGGCATTTTGCTAGGCAAGCTCACCCTCTACGAATTCGCACTCGGCGGTGTGACGTTCGACCTGCCCTGGCCGCCGGCGCGCAACCCGCACAATCTTGATTATATCGCAGGCTCGTCCTCGAGCGGATCGGGCGCGGCGTTGGCGGCGAATTTCGTGCCGCTCACGATCGGTACCGACACAGGCGGCTCGATCCGCAGTCCCGCGACCGTCAATGGCGTCGTCGGCTTGAAGCCGAGCTACGGTCTGGTCAGTCGCGACGGCGTGTTTCCGCTGGCATTCTCGCTCGACACGACCGGGCCGTTGGCGCGCACGGTCGGCGACGTTGCGGCTGCGATGCGCGTGCTGGCGCCGATTCAGGGACACGCAGTCACCACACCGCCGCGCATCGGCGTCGTACGACATCTGCACGAACGCGACCTGGTTGCGACGCCGGACGTGACGGTCGCGTTCGACAATGCGGTCGAACGTCTGCGCGCGGCCGGTGCTGACATCGTCGAGATCGAATTGCCTTCACTGCAGAAATTCAACGCGGCTGGCTGGACGATCCTGTTTGCCGAAGCCTACGCGATCCATCGCGCCTGGTTGCAGGAACGGCCCGAACAATATGGCGCACAAGCGCGCGAAGTGTTGCTGACTGGCGCCTTCATCGACAGCGCCGATTATTTGCTGGCGCAGCAAAATCGCGTTGCGTTGACGGCGTCGGTGGAGCGCGCGCTGGGCGGAGTCGACATGTTGCTGACCGCGGTCAGCGCGCTGCCGCCGTGCCGGATCGACGACCGGGCCGCAATCAAGGCGCTGCTCGCCGCGTCGGTGCGCATGCCGTTCAACCTGTCAGGACATCCGGCGCTGGCGCTGCCGGTGCGTGACAAGTCGGATGCGGGTTTGCCGCTGGGCGTGCAACTGGTTGGGCGGCACGGCGCCGACGGCGAATTGTTGGCTGCCGCCGAATGGGTAGAGCACGCGCTCGCAGTGTAGTTCGTTCATCCGTCCTGAAACGAACGCGGCGCTGACACGGGAACGACAAATTCGCACCCAACCTTCCTGATCACAGGAGGTGTTGGATCATGCGTCGTTTCTTTTCTCTCGCCATCTTGGCCGGTTCGCTGGTCGGCTTGGCCGGCTGCGTCGCCTACCCGGCGGGGCCAAGTTACGGCAATGGTTACTATGCTGCGCCGGCTTACTACGCGGCGCCCGCCGTCGCGCTGAATTATAACAGCGGCTATTACGGCGGCTGGCATCACTATCGCCACTGGTAATTCTTTTGTCGCAGCGCGCTCGCACGGAATGTGCGGGCGCGTTTTGCGTTCTAGCTAGGTGACGCGCGTTTGCGCGAATGGAGGCTGGTCATGTTTCGGCGTGTTTCGCTTCTCGCGTTGCTAGCAATATTGCCGCTCGCGGGCTGTTACGCGGTTGATCCCTATTACGACGGCTATTACGCAGCGCGGCCTTATTACGGCTCGTATTACGGCAACTACGGCTATGGGTACGGCTACGGTTACGCGCCGTACGCGTACGCGCCGGCCTATTACAGCCCGTATTATTATGGCGGCCCGTCAATCTCGCTGGGCTTTTCCAGCGGCTGGGCGCGACGCGGTTGGGGCTGGGGCGGCGGCGGATTTCATCGCGGCGGTGGCTTTCACCACCGCTAACTATCGCGGGCCGATCTTGATCAGGTATTTGCGCTCGTTCGGACCGAGAAATTCGAGCACGCCGCCATCCGACGAGATCGGCGTGTCGCTGACCGTCGATGGATGTTTGGTCAGGCTGCGCGCGCTTGCAAGATCCGGCACCGGATGCGGCAGCGCGATGTCTTCGCGATCGTTCGACCAGATCTCGACGCGCGCCACCATCTGATCGCGCGTGCCGCGGATCGGCAGCAACGTCACAACCACTTCGTCGCCGACCGGCAGACTGTCGGAAAACTGTTTGGCGTTGGAAAACGGGTTGCGGTTGACGTCGATGACTCGACCGACGGTTCCGGGGACCGCCCAGCCAAGCACCACTTCGCCACGCAGCGTCTGGCCATCCGGCCGACCGATGGCGACTTCAACCTTCCAAGGGCCAACGCCGGCCGACGCGGCGGTCGAAACGGTGAGGGCGGTGACGAGGGCGAAAAGATACGCGCGCATGGCCGATTCATGCGCACGAGGCGGTTCATTCTTCAAGCTTGGCGCGCTTGCAGCAGCCGTACGGCCTCGTCGATCAGCTCGGCGGTGATCGGCAGGTGCTGGAACAGCAGCCGCATATAGAGCGTGCCGAACGTCATATCGATCATCGCTTCCAGCGACAGGTCGTTGCGGAATTCGCCGCTGCGCACGCCCCGCGCGAACATCTCGCGCAGCACCCGGCGGCGCGGGATCACGACCTCGTCATGAAACAGCTTGGCCAGTTTGGCATCGTGCTGGATCGCGCTGACCAGTTGGCGCACCACCTGGCCCAGCTCGCCGCGTAGAATCCGGGCCAGCCCTTCCAGCTGGCGCCGGAACGCCTCGGTCGCGGTGACGCTGGGCGGGGCGGTGGTTTCGGCCTGCAGCCGGTCGCGAAAGGCTTCGATCGCGATCGCCGACTTGTTGGGCCACCAGCGATAGATCGTGGCTTTGCTGACTCCGGCTTCGCGCGCCACCCGCTCGACCGAGAATTCGCTCAGCTTCTCTTCCAGCAGCAGCCGTTGTGCCGCGCGCAGCACCTTGGCGCGGCAGCCCGCATCGCGCGGCCGGCCCGGACCGCGCGCGGTCGCCGGCGCTGGAGCTGGAGTTAAGGCCGGAATTGCGCGGCGGGGATGGCTGCTGCGCGAACGTGTGGTGCGGTGCGACATTGCGATTCCGAAACGGGCCGTTCAGTATTTATACTCTCGCCCGCATCGGAGTCGATCATGTGGATCGTCCGCCTGGCTTTGGCCCGGCCGCACACATTCCTTGTCCTGGCACTGGTCATTCTGGTGATGGGGACGCTGTCGGTGCGCACGATGCCGACCGACATTTTCCCGAAGATCGATATCCCGGTCGTGTCGGTGATCTGGTCGTATCCGGGCCTCTCGGCCGACGAGATGGAAAAGCGGGTCACGACGTATTCGGAATTCTCGCTCGCCTCGGGCGTCGACGACGTGAAGTCGATCGACAGCCAGACCATGCCCGGCGTTGCGATCATGAAAGTCGGCTTCCACAACTCGGTCGATATTCAAACCGCGCTGGCGCAAGCGATCGGTATTTCGAACGTCATTCTGCGCCGCATGCCCGTCGGCATGACGCCGCCGACCGTGGTGCGTTTCAACGCGTCGTCGGTGCCGATCCTGCAAGTGTCGTTGGGCGGCGGTGGATTGGGTGAGGCGCAGCTCTACGATTTCGGCCTCTATCGCATCCGTCAGTTGTTGAGCCAGGTGCAGGGCGCCACCTTGCCGGTGCCGTATGGCGGCAAGCCGCGCCAGATCATGGTCGATCTCGAACCCGCGTCGCTGCTGGCCAAAGGCGTCACGCCCGCCGATGTGATGAACGCGATCACGGCGCAGAACCTGACCTTGCCGTCGGGCAGTACCAAAATCGGCGACACCGAATATGCGGTGCGTCTCAATGCCGGCTTCGACACGGTCGCGGCGATCGGTGACGCGCCGGTGCGCGCCGCCGACGGGCAGATCCTGTTCGTGCGCGACGTCGCTTCGGTGCGCGACGGATTCCGCCAGCAGCAGAACGTCGTGCGCGCCGACGGCCAGCGTTCGGCGCTGCTGACCGTCATCAAGAACGGCAGCGCCTCGACCTTGGACATCATCGACCGCATCAAGAACGAAGTGCTGCCGCAGGCGCGCGCCATTGCGCCGCCGGGCATGCAGATCACCGAATTGTTCGACCAGTCGATCTTCGTGCGCGCTGCCGTCGACGGTGTGGTGCGCGAAGGCATCATCGCGGCTTGCCTGACCGCAGCGATGATCCTGCTGTTTCTCGGCAGCTGGCGCTCGACTCTGATCGTCGCCGTGTCGATTCCGCTATCGATCCTGGCCTCGATCGCGCTGCTGGCTGCGATGGGCCACAGCCTGAATGTGATGACGTTGGGCGGATTGGCGTTGGCGATCGGCATTCTGGTCGACGACGCGACGGTGACGATCGAAAACATCCATCGCGTACGCACCGAACAACACGGCACGCTGTACGACGCGATCCTTGAAGGCGCCGGCAGCGTCGCGATGCCGACCTTGGTCGCGACCTTGGCGATCTGCATCGTGTTCGTGTCGGTCGTGTTCCTCGACGGTCCGGCACGGTTCCTGTTCACGCCGATGGCGCTTGCGGTCGTGTTCGCGATGCTGGCGTCCTACGTGCTGTCGCGCACTTTGGTACCGGTGCTGGCGATGTATCTGCTGCCGGGCGAGAAGCACGGCGAGCCGCCCGCAGGAAAAGAGGGGGGTGACGGATTTTTCGCGCGCTTTCACGCCGGTTTCGAAGCCCGCTTTGAAACCGTGCGCGCTGGCTATGTCGACCTGCTGAAAAGCGTGCTGGCGCATCCGCGCAAGATTGCGTTTGCGGCGCTGGGCGTGGTGGCGGTGTCGGGCGTGGCGATGGTGTTCGTCGGCCAGGATTTCTTCCCCGCCGTCGATGCCGGCCAGATCCGCCTGCACGTGCGCGCGCCGACCGGGCTCAAACTCGAAGCAACGGAAAAGCGCTTTCAGGCCATCGAAGACGTGATCCGCGAAGTCATCCCCGTCGCCGAGCGCAAGATCGTGCTCGACAATATCGGCGTCGCTGCCGAGGCGTTTAACCTCGCCTTCGAAGACGGCTCGTCGGTCGGCACCTATGACGGCCAGATCCTGATTTCGCTCAACGAGAATCACGGACCGACGGAAGGCTACGTGCGCAAGTTGCGCACGGTGCTGAATGAGCGCTTCCCCGACACGCTGTTCTATTTCCAGCCTGCCGACATCGTGAACCAGATCCTGAATTTCGGCCTGCCAGCGCCGATCGACATTCAGGTGGCGGGGCAGGCGCGGGTGAAGAACTACGAGATCGCGCGCAAGATCGAAGGCGCGATCAAAGGCGTGGCCGGCGTCGTCGACGTGCACATGCACCAGGTCGTCGACTCGCCCGAGATCTTTCTCGACGTCGACCGCGCGCGCATCGGGCAGATGGGGCTGACGCAACAGACGGTGGCCAACGACGTGCTGGTGGCGCTGTCGTCGAGCGCGACGGTCAGCCCGAATTTCTATCTCGATCCCAAAGCGGGCATTCCCTACACGCTGGCGGTGCAGACGCCGGAAGTGCGCCAGAACAATATCGACGCGCTGACCTCGATTGCGGTGACGCCGCCAGGCGCAAGCGCACCGCAGCTGCTGGGCAACGTGGCGCAGATGCAGCGGCGCAAGACACAGGTCGTGTTCAATCACCGCGACGCGCAGCCCGTCTACGACATCTATGCCAGCGTGCAAGGCCGCGATCTCGGCAGCATCGCATCGGATCTGAAAACCGCGATCGCGCCGTTCGAAAAAGAACTGCCGCCCGGCAGCAAGATCGTGATGCGCGGTCAGGTCGAAAGCATGGGTGCGGCTTTCACCAAGCTCGGCATCGGTCTCGTCTTCGCAGCCCTGCTGGTGTTCCTGCTGATGGTGGTGAACTTCCAGTCGTGGCTCGACCCGGCGATCATCGTGATGGCGTTGCCCGGTGCGCTGATCGGCGTCGTCTGGGGCCTGTTCCTGACCGGCACGACGTTCAGTGTGCCGTCGCTGATGGGCGCGATCATGGCGTTGGGCGTCGCGTCAGCCAACTCGATCCTGCTCGTGTCGTTTGCGAAAGAACGGCAAGGCCACGGCCTGTCGCCCTATGACGCTGCGCTCGATGCCGCGCATGTGCGCCTGCGTCCGATCGTGATGACCGCGCTGGCGATGGTCGTCGGCATGATCCCGATGGCGCTTGGTCTTGGCGAAGGCGGCGAGCAGAACGCGCCGCTCGGCCGCGCCGTCATTGGCGGTCTGCTGGTCGCGACCTTCGCCACCCTGTTCATCGTTCCCGTGATTTACACCGTCATCCATCGCCGCCGAAGCAGCGGTGCAGAGGTTGTCACATGAACCAGACACCGCTTCGTCATTCGGTTGCCGCCGACCCGGCGCCGAAATCCAGTCCGCTGAAATCGCGCCTGTCGCCGCGCAACCTCGCCATCGCCGGCGTCGTCGTGCTGGCCGTGTTGGGCTACGCAATCGTGACGCGCATCGACCGTGCCAACGAGGCGTCGCGCATCGCAGCGGCCGCGCGCAACGCGACGCGCACCGTGCGCGTGGCGCAAGTGTCGGAACCGACCGGTCCCGTGTCGATGCAGCTGCCGGGCGAAACCCGCGCGCTGGAAACCGCAACCATCCTGGCGCGCGCCACCGGCTATGTCCGCACCCGCAAGGCCGATATCGGCATGCGCGTCGCAACCGGCGACGTGCTGGCAGAAATCGACGCGCCCGAACTGGACGATGAATTGCGCGGCGCCGAAGCAGCCAAGCTGCAGGCCGACGCTGCGTTGAACCGCGCCAAGGCGGCTGCCGAGCTGGCGCGGCTCAACAACGAACGGTATGCCGACCTCGCCAAGACCGGCACCGCGTCGCGCCAGACCGCCGATGAGCGCAAGGCCGACCTGGTGATGAAACAGGCCGACGTCAAAGTCGCCGAAGCCAATCTTGCCGCCAGCAACGCAGCCGTCGAACGGCTCAAGAAATTGCAGAATTTCGAAACCGTGCGCGCGCCGTTCGACGGCGTCGTGACGCAACGTGGCGTCGAAATCGGCGATCTGGTTTCGGCAACGGGCGCAAATCCGCGTCCGCTCTTCACCGTTGCGCGCGACGACCTGCTGCGTATCCAAGTGTCGGTGCCGCAAAGCTTCGCCGACGGCGTCAAGCCGGGCACCGAAGCGGGCATCACCTTGCCCGAACGTCCAGGTGCGAAATACACCGGCAAAGTCGTGCGCAGCTCGGACGCGCTGACGACTGCATCGCGCACCTTGCAGGTCGAGCTGGAACTCGCCAATGCCGAACGTGCGGTGCGCGCGGGCAGCTACGTGCAGGTGAACTTCACCATTCCGCCGTCGGCCAACATCAAGCTGGTGCCTGCATCGGCCTTGATGCTCGACCCCGACGGCCAAGGCCCGCGCGTCGCGATCGTCAAAGACGGCGTCGTGTCGGTGCGCAAAGTGATGCTGGGTCGCGATCTGGGCCAGCAACTCGAAGTGCTGGACGGAATCGCGAAGGGCGAAACCGTGGTGCTGAATCCGCCGGTCGATCTGATCGACGGCGCCAAGGTCAACGTCGCGACCTAAGTCACCGTTCGAAGAAGACGCGCGTCCGCGCCGTCACGCCGTCGGCGTCGATGGCGGTGATCGTGCTCCAGCCTGCACCGTCGGGCGTCCAGCGCGTCGTGTCGCTGGCGATCGGCCGGCCATCGACGAACCAACGGATCGGTGCGCGCCCGTCGCGCGCTTCGAGCGGCAGTTGTGCGTCGGCGTCGAAGGGCAGGATCGTGCCGTCGACGGGAAATGCGATCGCCAGCGGACGCACCGCGCGTTTCGCCGCGACGCGCAGCTGCGGTGGTGCCGGCGCACGCACCGCGCCGCCATCGGGCAGCAGATCGAACAGCTGAAACAACAACGGTGCCGCTGCGTCGATGCCGACGCAGCCAAGACACGGCGCACCATCGGCGCGGCCGACCCAGACGCCGACCACATGTTTCGCGTCAAACCCGATCGCCCAAGCGTCGTGATAGCCGGCCGACGTACCGGTCTTGAACGACACGTTGGCACGCGTCGCACCGGCCGGCCGTTTGGTGCGGCGCAGAATCTCGGCGACCTGGCGCGCGCTGTTGCTATCGAGCCAGCTGCGCGGTGTTGCGTCTGTGGCGAGCGATACCGGCGCAACGCGCCCATCGCGCGCCAGCGCGGCGTAGCCGGCGACGAGCTGCTCCAAGGTTGCGCCGACGCCGCCCAGCACCAACGGCAGGCCGGCATGGGCGCGCACGGCGCCGTCGAAACCACCATCGGCGAGCTTGGCTGCGATCGCTTGCGGCCCGAGTTGCGCGGCCAGCCGTAGCACCGGTCCATTCAGCGACCGTTGCAACGCTTCGCGCGCCGACAGTTCGCCATTCCAATGCGACGCGAAATTGCGCGGGCGGTAGGCGCCGCGTTCGATCGGCGCGTCGTCGATGCGCGTGTCGGGCGTTGCGATCTGGTGCGCAAACGCGATCGCATAGACGAACGGCTTCAAGGTCGAGCCGGGTGACCGGCGCGCCCGCGCCAGATCCAGCGCGGCCCCGTCGCCGCTGCCCGCATTGGCGACCCAGGCGCGCACCGTGCCGCTGGCAATGTCGAGCACGATGGCTGCACCGCGCGTGCCGTTCTCGCGGCCGCGCAACGATTCCGCAACGCGCAGCGATGCGGCGCGCTGCAGTTCGGCGTCGAGGCTGGTGCGGATCGTGCCGCTGTCGCTGCGCGCAATTCGTTCGGCCAGGCGTTGCGTCAGCGCGGGCGCAACGCGCTGCGCGGTCGGCAGCGGCGCGCTGTTGGCGATGCGCGCGCTGTCCGCATCGATCAGCCCGGCGGCGAGCGCGCGGTCCAGCACGCGTGCGCGGGCCACATGTGCTGCATCGGGATGACGATCGGGGCGCAGACGTTCGGGCGATTGCGGCAAGGCCACCAGCAGCGCGATCTCGGCAAGGTCGAGATCATGCGGTGCTTTGCCGAACCAGGCGAAGGCGCCGGCCGCGATGCCTTCGACATTGCCGCCATAGGGCGCCAGGGTGAAATACGCGTCGAGCACGCCGTCGCGCCCCAATCGATGCGTCAACTGCAACGCGCGCAGCGCTTCGCCGGCTTTGCCGGCAAGGCTGCGCCGGTGCGGCATCGCCAGACGCGCAACCTGCATCGTCAAGGTCGATGCGCCCGACGTGACGCGACCGTGGCGCAGCGCGTCGAACGTTGCGCGCACGACCGACAGCGGATCGACGCCCGGATGCAGATCAAAGCGTTTGTCTTCGACCGCGCGCAGCATCGCGGGCAGCAGCGGCGGCAGGTCGGTTGCGCCAAGTCGCAGCCGGCCCGGTGCAACCAAGGTCGCAGCCAGCGCTTCGCCGCGCGCGTCGGTCAGCAGCACCGAGCGCGTCTGCACGCGCGTAAGGTCGGGCGGGCAGGCGCGATCGAGCGCCAGCAGCGCAACCGGCGCGAACAGCAGCGCGCCGAGCGAAGCGGCGAGATACTGGGCGCGCCGGAGCGACATATTCTTACCGCGTCACGACCGTCGTGTTGGCGGCCGCGCCGCGCCCGAACAGATACGGGCGCGTCATGTCTTCGATATACGGGCCCGGCAGTTGGAACGTGCCCGGCGTCACCGCGCGCACGACGTAAGCGACGCGGAACTCTTTCTTGTCTTTCTCGCCGACCGGAATCTGCGGCACCGCGACGAACCGGTCGTCGCGCGCTTCCGCGTGTTCGACCGGGCTCAATTCGCCCAGCCATTCGAACCGGTCGAGCTGGCCGCTATTCGACAGGTCGGGCGTTTCGATTTCCCAACCGGCCGGCAGCATGTCGACCAGCAGCGAATTGGGACGGCCGACGCCGGTGAAGCGACCCGTCAACAACACGACCAGCAGATCGTTCTGGCGTACCTGCGCCGGATTCACCGGTTGGCCGGTGCGATCGAAGATCTGGCGCTGCACGTCGAAGCCTTTGTTCTCTTTCGACTCCGGTGCGATCGCGACGCCGGTGACCGCAACCGACGCGTAGAGCGGCGCGCTGCCTGCATTCTTGATCGCGGGCAATTTGCCGACGCCACCGCGCTGTTCGGCGAAATAGGGACCGGTGCTGGTGGTCGCCTTGCCGTCGACCTCAAGCTTGATCGCAGCCGGCTGCTGTCCCAGCAGCGCTTTGCCGGCGCGCAACAGCCAGGCTTGTTCCTGCGTCGAGAGCGGACGTTTCTGCTGCGCCAATTGCTGCGTCTTTTCCGCTGCCGCCGTGATCGTCGCCGCGTCCGACACTTTTGCTTCCGCCAGCAGCGCGGTCAGCGCCGCCTGGTTGCGCAGATCGCTGCCGTAATCGACCCATTCATTTGCGGTGACGAGCGGCAGTGACGCTGCCTGCTGGAACGACGTGCGTGCTGCAGCGGCGTCGCCGACCAGCGCAAACGCGGCGCCCAGTTCGGCCGCCGCAACCGGTGACTTCAAACGCGGACCCGCCTGGTCGGCGAAATAGCGCAAACGGAACGGATCGGCGCGCTGCTCGCGCGCGAGCACGTAATGCGCATAGGCAAGGCTGTTCAGCGTGTTCGACTTGTCGTCGGGATCGACGGTGCGATCGACGGCACGGGCGAGATAGGCAACGCCCTGCTCGAACGGACCCTGCGGCACATACGCGCCTTGCGCGCGCGCGCGACCGAGGAAGTCCATGACATAGGCGGTGAGCCAGATCTGCGATCCGGTCGTGCCGTCATCGTCATCAGCGGCCCACAGGCTGAAGCTGCCGCTGCGCGCCTGCAGCGACAGGCTGCGTGCAATCGCGTCGCGCAGTTTCGGGTTGGTGACGGGATCGATGTCGACCGGACGACCCAAGGCCTGCAACACGTCGCGCGCATACAAGAACGGCGAGGCGCGGCTGACCACCTGTTCGGCGCAGCCATAGGGATAGGCTTCAAGCGCGCGCGCCAGACCGGGCAGATCGAAATCGGGCAGCGGCGAAACGCTGGCGGCGACGATCGAAGTTTCGGGGCGCAGCCCCGCGCCAAGCGCGGGATCAACCGTCAGCGCGGTGCCTGGCTTCAACTGCACGAAGTTGCGGCGCGTGACGGTCGGGTTGCCCGGCCGCACCGAGATCGGCCAGACGCGATCGAATTTGAGTCCGTTCGGTCCGGTGACGGCGAGACGGATCAACCCTTCGCCGACCGTATTGCCGCGCAACGTGATGCGCGCGTTGCGCCGTTCCTTTTGCGCCAGATCGGTCGCGAGCATGCCGTCGCCTTCGATCGCAACCGCGCCTTCGGCGGTGACCTTCGCGGTGAACGCTCCGCGCGGCGCGTCGGTATTGTCGAGCGTCAGATTCAACGTGGCGCGATCGTCGGGTGCGAGGAAGCGCGGCAGCGACAGATCGGCGACAACAGGATGGCGTACTTCAACGGTCGCGTCGGCATGGCCGAGTTTGGTCGCACTCCACGCCACCGCCATCAGCCGCAGACGCCCGTCAAAGTCGGGCAGGTCGAGCGTGATTTCGGCTTTGCCGCTTTTGTCGACGGCGACGAGACCGCTGAACAGCGAAACGACTTTGGTCGTGCGTTGCGGCAGGTTGGTCAATTGCCGGTTCAGCGCGCTGTCGCCGCCGCCACCGCTTTTCACCTTGCCACGCGCCGCACCGGTCGGGTCGATGACGCGGCCGTAAAGATCGGTGATCGCAACGCCGAGCAGGCGTTTGCCGAACCAGAACTCGTTGGCGTTGGGCGGCGCGTACTCGGTGAGTTGCAGCACGCCGTCATCGACTGCAGCGACGGTGACTTGCACCTGTTCGTCGCCGGCATTGGCGACCGTCAGCGGCAGCTTCACCTGCTGTTGCGGGCGCCACAAAGGTGGCGCGTCGAGTTTGATGTCGAGCGTGCGCGGCGCGGCGTCGACACCAAGCCAGGCGGTGCCAATTGCACGGCGCGGCAGGCGCGTCGCTTTTGCGTCGGGCGGCGCATAGGCAGTGGCGAGCACGTAGGCGCCGGCCGGGCTCGATTTCGGCAGTTCGACGCGCACATTGGCGCCGTCTTTGGTGATGCGGCGCACTTGGGTCGAACGCACCGCGGTGTCGGCAACCGCGATCACGACGTCGGAATCGTAGGGCGGACGAATGAACACGTCGATCGCTTCGCCGGGTGCGGCGTTGGGCTTGGTCGGCGTCACCGTGACTTTGTCGGGCGCACTGTCGGCGCCCGCGACGACCCAACCGCCGACGCTGAAACGCAGGCTGGTTGCGATCGTACCAGATGCGTCGTGCAGCTCGATCCGGTACTGGCCCGGCGGCAATGCGGTTTCGATGCGCGACGGTGCAGCTGCGGCGATCTTGCTGGTGCCGCTGGCAACGCGCGTGGTGCGCAGCGACGAGCGGTAATCCCAGCTGCGTCCGGCGCGGTACCAGAAATATTCGATGTCTTCGCGCAGCACGTCCCAAGCCAGACCGTCTTTGTCGATGCGCGCGCCGTCGGGTGCGACTGCGATTGCGTCGAAGAAGATCGGCTGGTCGGCGGTGGCGCTGCCGGTGAAGGATGCTTTCAGACCCAGCGCGTAGCTGAGATTGGCGACCGCGACCGTTTGCGTACGTTCGACCGGACGTCCACCCGCGTCGAAGATCGACGCAACCAATTGCGCTTCGAGCGGACGCGTCGTGTTGGGAACGCGATCGAGTTTGAGCTCGATGTCGGCCTTGCCCTGCGCGTCGGTCGTGAAGGTGATGGGATCGAGCGAGGTCGGCAGGGTTTCTTCCTGCACCAGACCCCAGGCGTAACCGGGGAAGGCGGGGAAGGGTTGTTCGGCTGGCTTCAACGTCACCGACAGATCGCCCGGCAATTCGCCCGCCGGTGCGCCGTAAAGGTAACGCGCATCGACCGCGACATGGGCTGGCTGTTGCGGCACCAGCAACGCTGCATCGGTGCGCAGATCGAATTCGACGCGCGGCGGTACGAAATCTTCGACCAGGAATTCGACGCTGCCGATCGCGTCGGCTTTGGCGTCGAGATAGGCCTGCACGGTCCAGCCGCCGGTGCGCGCAGTCGGCGGCAGGACGACGTCGAACGTGGCGCCGCCGACGGCCTGTTCCTGTACGACGCGTTGATCGAACGCGACGCCGTCGGGGCGACGGATCTTGATCGTGAGCGGCGTCTTGGGCAGCGCGCGCGCCTGCTCATCGCGCAGCAGCACGGTGACGCGCGCGGTTTCGCCGGGACGATAGATGCCGCGTTCGGCATAGAGGAAGGCTTCGGTCGGGCCGCGCACGGTGCGACCACCGACGCCGCGATCGGTGAGATCGACACGGCCATCGGCAAGATCGAGAAACGCGAACTCGCCCTTGTCGCCATACGCATACACCGCGCGCGCTTTGTCGCCAGCGGTACCGCGCAACAGACCGGGGTCGAAGCGCGCCAGACCCTCGCCGTCGGTGCGCACGCGCACCAGCTCGCGATTGTTTTCGGCGACCAGCGCCAGTTCGATATTCGCGATCGCTTGCGCGCTGGCGAGCGAACGCGCCGACACGACCAGGCTTTCGGGACCGTGATAGGCAGCCAGGCCGAGATCGGCGACGGTGAACCATTGCGTCGCCTGCGCTTCGTAGCGCGCCGGCTGCGCGCCCGGCAGCATCGCGATCGCGACATACAGGCCGGGCTTCAACTCGCCGATCGTTTCGCCGATGGGCAGCGAGGTCAACTTGGCCTGGTTGGCGTCGCCTTTGGTTTCCAGCTCGCCTTGCCAGACGCGTTCGGCTTCGTTCTGCGCCAGCTCGTCGAGTTCGTTGCGCGACAGACGTTCGTCGAGCGAACCGTTGCGCAGACGCTGCAGCAGGTCGCGGTCGCGCACGCGCAGAATTTGAATTGCAACCTTGTCGGCGTTGACGGTGCGCAGCGGCAGACCCTGCGCAGCGCTGCGCGGCAGAACCGTACCGCGGCTGGCGAAGGCGACGCTGGGCGAACGGTTCGGCACCTGCACCGCGAAGCTCTGTGCTTTGGCGAGCGTGACGCCGCCGACACCGGGCAGGCCGGGCAGCAGATTGATCTTCCAGTTGCCGCCGTGGCTGAGGCCGCCGACGCACAGCCGTTCGTCGCGCACCGCGATCGACGCTTTCACCGCGGGTTCGATCTGCACGAAGCTTTCGATCGGCGTCTTGCCGCTGCGATCGATGCGGGCGGGGAACAGGAAACAGGCTTCGGGCGCCGCCTGCTCGGCCGCGACTTCGAGTTTCAGCACTTCGAACGGTTTGGCCGCGGCGGGCTGCGGCGGCTGGTTCGGTTGCGGAGTCGCCGCGCCGCACAGAAGAAGCACCGCCGCGACGAGCGTGGCGCGAAAACCGAAGCTGGATGCCATCTGAACCGAAACTCCCGCGAGACCGGCGGGATCAATACTCCGATGGCGGCTTCTGCTCTAGGCGGGTCAGTTGGGCGGTGGCGGTTCTTTGAGGGCGGGCAACGCATCGACCAGACGGTGGCGACCGTCGGGCGACAGGTGCTGCATCAGGTCGACGAAGGCCTCGTCGCGCAGCTCGCGACTGGTGCGCTGGGCGTCGCGCAGCGCCGCCAGCGATTTCCGCAGCGCCTCGCCGTTGAACGGCTCGGCACGTGCCGCCATCACGACGGCAAGACCGGCCTCGCGCTGTGCCAGGCCGCTGGCGCGCAGCGCCGGGCCGCGGGCATGCAGCATCTGCCGGAAGGCTGGCCGGTCGGGGTTGGGCAGGATCTCGGTGACCTGGGCTGGGCTGGGAAGTGCGCCGGGGGCGGGGTCGGGCGCGCGGTTGAACAGACGTCCGCCTTCCATCCCGACAAAGAAGACGTTGAACCCGATCGAGATCAGCAACAGCACCGACAGGATGATGACGAGGCGCGGACGGTTCACAGGACGGCCTCAACCACCGGGGCGACATCGAACGCATCGTTGGTCGGCGTCGGCGCAGTGACGCCGAGATAGAAGCCCGCGACCGCAGCCGCGACCAGGCCGGCTGCGTGCGGCCACAACAAAGCGGGACGCAGCTCAATTCCCAGCACGTCACTCAGCGCCGCCAGGACGCCGCGTCGCGCCGGCAGTTGCGGTGCGCGCGACAGACGGGCGGCGAGTTGATCGGCTTGCGCGGCATCGATCTGCGGGACTGCGAACTGCTCCAACGCACGGTCGAGGAACTGCGCCTGTTTCCAAGCGCGCCGTGCCGGCAACGAACCGGCCAGCAGGGCGACCGCTTCGGCACGTTCTGCCGCCGGCCAATGCAGCGGTTCGGCGCCATATGCGTCGAGCAGGCGCTCGAACCGTTCCAGTCGAATACGTTCAGTCACGACCCCGTCTCCTTCAAATCGGCATAGGCATCCGCAAGTGTCGCGCGCAACGCGCGGCGTGCCCGTACCAACAGCGACTCGACCGCACCGACGGTGAGATCGAGCAGTTCGGCCGCTTCCACGTTCGAGCGGCCTTCGTAGAAACACAGCACCAGTACTTCTCTCTGGCGCGGCGGCAGCGCCGATACGGCCGTGCCGACGCGCTGTCCCAGTTGCCGCTCGTGGACGCGCGCGAACCCGTCGGCGGACTCGTCGATCGGTTCCGGCGCGTCTTCGATCGGCGTCGTGCGCGGTTTGCGCCGCCGGTCGATCGCGAGATTGGCGGTGATGCGATAGAGCCACGTCGTGAAACGGGCCTTGCCGCCTTCCGCCACCGGCTTCCAGCGCGCGGCATGCGTCCACACACGTTGGAAGGCTTCCTGCGCGACTTCTTCGCCGTCACTCGCCGACCCGGTCAGGCGCGTCGCAAGCGACTGGGTCCGTTGCAGGTGTCGGCGCAGCAAAGTTGCGAAGGCGGCACGGTTGCCCTCGCCGATGCGTCGCATCAGCGTCTCGTCGGACTCCGCCTCGCTGTCTTGCGCTGCCCGTCCGTCGTCGTTCAAACCCTGCCGTCCGCTCAATGCTACGCCCCGCATGCAGCTCACACGGTAACAGGCCGGCGGATCCTGCGCGCGTCTTGCACAGATCTGACGCACGCGCCCTCTTGCAGCCCCTCTAAATGCTGGTAGTCTCCGGCCGCCGGCCTACTACATGTGGGGGCCGAGACCCGCCAAACGAACAGGGAGAGCGCGATGAGCTGGACTGCCGAGCGCGTCGAAACGCTGGAACAGCTATGGCGGAGCGGCCGAAGCGCCAGCCAGATCGCACAGGCTTTGGGCGGGGTTACGCGCAACGCCGTGATCGGCAAGGCGCATCGCCTGGGTCTGATGGGCCGCCCGTCGCCGATCCGTGATGGCCAGGCCGCCGCCGAACGTCCGGCTCGCGTCGCCACGCCGCGTACCGCCGTGCCGAAGCCGGCACCGCGCCCGCCAGTCGTTCGTGCGCCGGTCGAACCGACGCCGATCGCACCCGTGGTGGAATTGGCTGGCGATGCCAGCGCAACCATCCTCACGCTGACCGAGCGCATGTGCAAATGGCCGATCGGCGATCCGCGCGACGAAGATTTCCATTTCTGCGGTGGCACCAACGTGCCGGGCCGTCCCTATTGCGACCATCACGCGCGCCGCGCCTACCAGGTGCCGACGCGTCGCGGTGAAGAAGAACGCAAGGCCGGCTGACAGCAGACGAATTCAGGATGGGGGATCCTGGGGCGCGCGGAGAAATCCGCGCGCTCTTTTCGTTTGCGCACGTGCGTTCAAGAAAAAGGCAACGCGCGGGCGTAACGGAGCAGGCTTGCGCCAGGCGCGCGTTGCCGCCGCGTCCCGGGCGCCCAGCTTTTGGCCGGCAACGAAACCGCACGGGTGCGTCATGGACCGCCGTTCATTTCTTCAATCGACTGGCCTGCTCGCCGCTGGCGCGTTGGCGGGGTTTGTCCCGGCCCATGCCGCCAGCCTGCGCAGCGCGCCCGAATTCACCGGCCTCGACGGTTGGGTGAACAGCACGACGCCGCTGACGATGGCGGGGCTGCGCGGTAAAGTCGTGCTGGTCGATTTCTGGACCTATTCCTGCATCAACTGCATCCGCACGGTGCCGTATCTCAACCGCTGGCAAGAAGAATACGGCCCGCAAGGATTGCAGGTGGTCGGCATCCACACGCCCGAATTCGGCTTCGAGAAAATGCGCCCGAACGTCGAGCTTGCAGTAGAGAAGCGCGGCATCCGGTATCCCGTCGGGCAGGACAACGACTTCAAGACCTGGCGTGCCTGGAGCAATCGCGCCTGGCCCGCTTTCTATCTGGTCGATCGCGAGGGCCGCATCGTGTTGCTGCGCGAAGGCGAAGGTTTCGCCCACGAAATGGAAAGCGCGATCCGCGCATTGCTCAACATCGCAGGGCCGGCAACGAAACATCCGGGCGACGATCCCGACCTGTCGAAAATCCGCACGCCCGAATTCTATTTCGGATCGCAGCACGACATCGCGCAGGACGGCACGCAGCGGCCGCGCCTGGGCGAAGCGAGCTATTCGTTCGACGCGTCGCAGCGTCCGTTGAACGGAAAATATCTGCTCGACGGAAGCTGGAACCGCGAAAGTGAACCGCTGATCTTGCGCTCGCCGACCGGAAGGGTGCGCGTGCGCTTCACCGCCGCGAAGATGCATCTCGTCGCTGCATCGGCGCAGCCGGCGCGTCTCAAGATCACCGTCGATGGTCGCGCACAGGATCCGGTCGATGTCGACTTCGCCTCGCTCTACACGTTGCTCGACGGCAAGGATTACAGCGAACACGTGCTGGACATCGAAACCGACACGCCGGGCCTGACGCTCTACAGCGCGACGTTTGGATAAATCCCCTGCGAAGGCAGGGGGCCATTTGAGGTCGCTGCGATCATAGAAAAAGGCGCGCAGATCACTCTGCGCGCCTTTGTCGTTTCCCATCGCGACTGTTGCGCAATGGATCCCGGCTTTCGCAGGGAATTTTCAGCTCATCGAAGCAGCCAGCTTTTCAGCCAGCTTGTCGAGGAACTGGTTGGTCGTCATCCACGGCTGGTCGGGACCGATCAGGATCGAAAGATCCTTGGTCATCGAACCGTTTTCGACCGTCTCGATGCAGACGCGTTCGAGACGTTCGGCGAACTTCACCACTTCCGGCGTTTCGTCGAACTTGCCGCGATACTGCAGACCCTGCGTCCAGGCAAAGATCGACGCGATCGGGTTGGTCGAGGTGTCCTTGCCCTGCTGATGCAGACGATAGTGACGCGTGACCGTGCCGTGCGCTGCTTCGGCCTCGACCGTCTTGCCATCCGGCGTCAGCAGCACCGAGGTCATCAGACCAAGCGAACCGAAGGCCTGTGCAACCGTGTCCGACTGCACGTCGCCGTCATAGTTTTTGCACGCCCACAGGAAGCCGCCATCCCACTTCAGCGAGCTGGCGACCATGTCGTCGATCAGACGATGCTCGTAGGTGAGGCCGGCTTTGTCGTACTGCGCTTTGAACTCGCGCTCGTAGATATCCATGAAGATATCTTTGAAGCGACCGTCATAGGCTTTGAGGATCGTGTTCTTGGTCGAGAGATAGACCGGATAGCCGCGCGACAGGCCGTAATTGAAGCAGGCGCGCGCAAAGCCGGTGATCGACTCGTCGAGATTGTACATGCCCATCGCGACGCCGGGCTCTTGGAAGTCGAAGATCTCCCAGTTCTGCGCGGCGCTGCCGTCAGCCGGCTGGAAGGTCATCGTCAACTTGCCGGCGCCCGGGATTTTGACATCCGTCGCTTTGTACTGATCGCCGAATGCGTGACGGCCGATCACGATCGGACGCGTCCAACCCGGCACGTAGCGCGGCACGTTGCGCATGATGATCGGCTCACGGAAAATCGTGCCGCCGAGAATGTTGCGGATCGTGCCGTTGGGCGACTTCCACATCTTCTTGAGATTGAACTCTTTCACGCGCGCTTCGTCGGGCGTGATGGTCGCGCATTTGACGCCGACACCGTGCTTCAGAATCGCGTTCGCGGATTCGACCGTGACTTTGTCGTCGGTCGCATCGCGATGTTCGATGCTGAGGTCGTAATAATGCAGGTCGATATCGAGATAGGGCAGGATCAGCTTGTCTTTGATCTGCTGCCAAATGATGCGAGTCATCTCGTCGCCGTCGAGTTCGACGACGGGCTTCAGCACCTTGATCTTGGCCATTTTCGAAGAAGTCCTGGAAGGTCGGAAAGTCGGCCCTTCTAGCACCTGCGGGCCGGGCCTCACCAGCCGATCATGACCCTGTTCGTGAAACCGCTACACTGCGCCGCTGGCGCGGAAGATTGGGCGCCGCTAGGCGCCGGCCCTACATGCGCTTGGTCTCGGGCGCCTGCACCGGCTCGGGCTGGCTGCTGAGGGCCGCCAGCACGTCCTCGACCCGGTCCACCACCTTGAACAGGGTCAGGTGCTTGTCGGTCAGGAAACCCTCGGCCAGCGCGTGCCGCACGAAGGCGAGCAGCGGGTCGTAATAGCCGGCGATGTTCACGAAGATCACAGAGCGGTCGTGCAGACCGAGCTGCTTCCACGTGATGATCTCGAAGGCCTCATCCAACGTGCCGTAGCCGCCGGGCAGCACCACGAACGCCTCGGCCCGGTCGACCATCATACGTTTGCGCACGTGCATCGAATCGACGACATGCAACTCGGTCAGTGCGAGATGCGCGATCTCTTTGACCTGAATGTGCTGCGGGATGATGCCGATCACCTCGCCGCCGGCCGCAAGTGCAGCATCCGCGACGATGCCCATCAGCCCGACCTTGCCACCGCCATACACGGTGCGAATGCCGTTGCTGCCTAAAACTGTCCCGATCGCGCGCGCAGCGTCTTTGTAGATCGGCTTTACGTTTTCCGACGCACCGCAATAGACGCAGACCGAGGCGGGAAGAGACATGCCGGGAATTTCCACTTGTGCCGCGCCGTCATGCACGGGAAGGATCAATCGCAGATACGACGAAGGTATGGGGCGGGGCGCACCCGCCTGGCAAGCGAACGAACAAACGGAGGGATGGAATGCGAGTTCCGATGATGGCGCTGGTAGCGGGCGCAATGGTGGCGATCGCGGGTGTCGCCGTGGCGCAAGCGCCGTCGGTTGGCGACGTGATCAAGACGCGGCAAGCCAATCTGAAACAGATGGGCGGCGCCATGAAAACGTTGGGGGACATGGCGAAAAGCGGCACCGTCGACAAGGCGGCCGGCACCGAAGCCGCGAAGAAGCTCGACGGTCATGCACAAAACATCGCCACCTGGTTCCCGGTCGGTTCGGGTCCCGAAAGCGGCGTTGAAACCAAGGCCAAGCCCGAGATTTGGGCCAAGCAGGACGATTTCAAGAAAGCGGCGGACGGGCTGAAGGCCGAAACCGGCAAGATGCAGCTCGCGGTCGATAGCGGCGACGCGGCCAAGCTCGGCGCGCAAGTCGCAGCAACGGGCAAAGCCTGCGGCACCTGCCACGAACAGTTCCGGTCCAAATGAGACAAGACGAACGGCACGTCCCGATCTGGGACGTGCCGGTACGCCTGTTTCACTGGTTGGTCGTCGTGCTGGTCGCGACGCAATTCCTGACCGCTGAATTCGATGCCTGGGAGCTGCACAAGCTGTCCGGCTACTGCGTGCTGGCCCTGGTTCTGTTCCGCATTGTCTGGGGCTTTGCCGGCACCAGCACGGCACGCTTTGCGACGTTCGTGCGCGGCCCCGCAGCGATCCGTGCCTATGCGCGCAGCTTCTGGTCGCGCACCGCCGAACATGCAGTCGGGCACAATCCGATGGGCGCCTTGTCGGTCGTCGGCATGTTGACGCTGTTGTTGGCACAAGCCGGCACCGGCCTGTTCGCGATGGATACCGACACGGGTCTCGTGTCGGGCCCGCTGGCGCATCTGGTCGGCGACGACACCGCGTTCAAATTCACCGCGGTTCACGAATTCCTCTCGGGCATCGTGCAGATTTTGATCGGCCTGCATGTGCTGATGATTCTGTATTACGCGATTCGCAAGCGCGAGAATCTCATCATGCCGATGATCGTCGGCACCAAGCGTCTTGCAGCGCATGTGCAGGCACCGCCGATGAATGCCTATGCGATCCGTGCGCTGCTTGTAGCCGCCGCGATCGCCATCTTTGTTGTTCTGCTAGTTACGCGGCTTTGAGTTTTTCGACGTGCGGGCGGCTTGCCTGCACGAAGCACAAAATCTCGACCAGCACTTTGTCGATGGTTGCGGCGCCGTCGAGCACGACGTCCCACAGCAACAAGATCGTTTGATCCTGCGCGACGCGAGCGGTGACGCCGTCTTTGCCGCGCAAGGTCCCCATCAGCGTGCGCAGCGACGCGCGGCGCGTCCGTGATTCGGCGGTGTAGGGCAGGCGCACGGTGCGTGCTTCGATGGTGCAGCGTGTGGTTGCGTGCACGCGTGTCAGGATGACCTGCATCGGAAGACCACCCGCAGCGACGCCTAGGCGCACGACGGCAGGCGCTTCGCTGGCGACCGGGCGCCCATGCTCGTCGACCGTGACCGAGCCCAAAGCGGGCTCGCCCAAGGCTTCCAAGCGGCGGACCAGGTCGGCGATTCGCGCGGGGTCGAGATTGAGTTGCGATGACACGGCTCAAGCCCATAGGGTCGCCGCGTAAAAACTTTGCTTATTCCGTGTGGAATTCATGACGCCTGCAAACGAGGCCGGACCCGATCCGCTCGACGTACATCCGATGCCGGGTCACCCACGCGTCACGTATCTCAAGCCCTACGTGACGCGGCCCAATATCGAGGTCGGCGACTTCACCTATTACGACGATCCGACCGGCGCCGACGCGTTCGAGCGCAATGTGCTCTATCACTTCGAGTTCACGGGCGATTGGCTGCGGATCGGCCGGTTCTGCGCCATCGCGGCTGAGACCAAGTTCATCATGAACGGCGCCAATCATCGCACCGAAGGTTTCTCGACCTATCCGTTCCTGATTTTCGGCAATCGCTGGGCCGGGCGCTTTCCCGAAGAGATCGATTTCCCCAAGCGCGGCGACACGGTGATCGGGAACGACGTTTGGATCGGCTTTGACTCGCTGATCATGCCGGGGGTGAAGATCGGCGACGGCGCGATCGTGGCCGCGCGCAGCGTCGTGACGCGCGACGTGCCGCCCTACACGGTTGTCGGCGGGAATCCGGCGGCGGTGCTGAAACAGCGGTTCGACGACGCGACCATCGCCGCGCTGTTGGAAATCCGTTGGTGGGATTGGTCGGCGGAGAAGATCACGCGCAACATCGGCGCCATTGGGCGCGCCGATCTGTCCGCGCTGAAGAGCGCCGCTTAGGGCAGAATCAAAACCCCGACGCCGTCATCGACGAGGCGCCAGATTTCGTCGATCTCGCCGTTGGTAACGGCGATGCAGCCGTTGGTCCAATCGCGCGGCAACTTGGTCGGCGGAAAGCCGTTCGGCGTGCCGTGGATCATGATGAAGTCGCCGGGATCGAGTCCGATTGCGTTCGACCGCACGCGGTCGTCGGCGTTCGGGTACGAGATCTTCAGCGCGCGATGGAACGAGCTGTTCTCTTTGCGCGACTGAATCCAATAGGTGCCTTCGGGCGTACGGCCGTCCCCGCGCATCAGCTTGGGACCGACCGGGACTTTGCCGAGATGGACCTTGTAGGTGCGCAGCACTTGTTCGCCGTGTTTCAGCTCCATCACGCGTGCGGATTTGTGCACGACGATGAGATCGGCTTTTGCGCCGGGGCGTTCGAGGTTCAACGCGCCCGGACCGGCTGGCGCACCGCCGCCGGAGGCCGCAGCCATGTCGACAGGGGCCGTGACCGTGACGAAAACCAGCGCAAGCGATACAAAGAGAGGCCGCAGAGTCGCGGCCATCTTGCTCACGAAAAGATCCCTCATCCCGATGCCGCTCTTTTTGTACCGGTCGAACAGCCGGCCCTTGATTCGTACCGTAGCCTACCGCGCTTGCGGTATGGTTAACACAACTACGTTCGCCAGTGCACTGATTTCGATTGGGATTCTGGCTGCGGACCCAGCCGTGGCAGCGCCGACCGAGAAGGTCGCGGCGCCGGCGGCGGCAGCGAACCCGATCTTGGGTTCGGGCTTCGTCGGGCAGATGCAGACCTACACGACCGCGTACGAAGACTCGCTCCCCGAGATCGCGCGCAAGTTCAACATGGGCTACGTCGAAATCATCGCGGCCAATCCCGGACTCGATCCGTGGGTGCCAGGCGCGGGCAAGCAGGTCGTGATTCCGACTTGGCACATTCTTCCCGGCGCCGCGCATGAAGGCATCGTCGTCAATGTCGGCGAGATGCGCATGTACTGGTATCACGACGGTTCGGTCGAAACCCATCCGATCGGGATCGGGCGCGAAGGCAAAGAGACGCCGCGCGGTTCGACGACGGTCGTGCGCAAACAAGAAAAGCCGACCTGGTATCCGACTGAAGGTACGCGCAAGGACAAGCCGTATCTGTCAGCCGCGGTTGGGCCGGGCCCCGACAATCCGCTCGGCGAATACGCGATGTATCTCGGCTGGCGCTCGTATCTGATTCACGGGACCAACAATTGGATGGGCATCGGACGCCAGGCGTCGCGTGGTTGCATCCGCATGTATCCCGAAGACATCGCGTCGGTGTTTCCGCGCGTGCCGGTCGGCACCAAAGTCACCGCCGTCAACCAGTCGATCAAAGCGGCGTGGCTGAACGATCAGCTGTGGCTGGAGATTCACCCGGATTCAAAGCAGGCCGATGAAGTCGAAGCGGATGGCCGCTTCACCTACGCGCTGCCTGATGGGTTCCTCAAAAACATTTTGGCCGCCGCCGGGTCCGCTTCCAATCGTATCGACTGGGAAGCGGTCCGGCAGGCGGCCAAAGACCGGAAAGGATATCCGGTTCAGATCACGCGATGAGGGACGCGTGAGCGTCCCAAATCGCTGATCATTACTTGCGCATCGACGAGCGACCGGCGCGGGCGTTCGCTTCAGCAGCTTGCTGCGCGGCCTTCGCGGCGTCAGCAGCCTGAGCGGCGCTCTTCGCAGCGCTTTCAGCGGCCATCTTCGCGTCCGACACGTCCTTGCTCAGCTTGGCAGTCGTGGTCGTGTCAGTGGTCTGCGAGCAGGCCGCGACCAGCGCGGTGCAAGCGACCGCGAACATGCCGGCGCCGATCTTACGGGTGATGGTCGTCATGTGTAATTTCCTCTTCTTCTCAAGCGGTTATGGGTCAGGTCGGCCTGTGGTTAGGCTTCTCCTGGTTTCAATAAACGACTCAACCCGCGCTGTAAATCCGCTGTACGCATAAAATCCCAGCGATTCCGCCCCTTTCGAGGCTGCTTCCCCGAGATCACCGCAGGTCAAAATCGGCCACGAGAGGCGATGTCGCGCGGGGCAAACACCGCAGCCAGACGGCCGACGTGAAGCAGCAAACGCCGTTCGACGGTTTCCGATCCACGGACAAATGCAGGGGCGTTCCGATTGTGGCCAATTGGCACCAGACCAACCGGCCGAACGCGGTCCTAGCCACGTCCTAGGGACATGCGCCTAGATCCTCACCGGGCCGGTCGGCCCATACACGCCAGGGAGGCCGCGCATGCCGTTCTATGTCGATGGGTTTGTCGTCCCGGTGCCGAAGAAGAAGCTCGACACCTATCTCAAATTCGCGCGCAAGGCGGCCAAGGTCTGGCGCGAATACGGCGCGCTGCAATGTGTCGAATGTGTCGGCGACGACGTGCCGGTGGGCAAGCAGACGTCGTTCACGCGCGCGGTCGAATTGAAGAAAGACGAAGTCGTCGTCTTCTCCTGGATCACCTACAAATCGCGCGCCGATCGCGACCGGGTGATGAAACGCGTCATGGCGGATCCGCGCTTGCAGATGGCGCCCGAAGATCGACCGTTCGACGCCAAGCGCATGATCTTCGGCGGCTTCAAATCGCGCGTTGCGCTTTAAGCGAACAGCTTCGCGTAATCGTCGGGTTTGAATCCGACGAGCAGTTTGCCGCCGCTTTCCAACACCGGTCGTTTAATCATCGACGGCTGCGCCAGCATCAGCGCGATCGCTTTCTTTTCGGTCAGGCCTTCTTTGTCCTTGTCGGGCAAGGCGCGAAACGTCGTGCCGCTGCGGTTGAGCAGAATTTCCCAACTGACTTTCTTGGCCCAGGACTCAAGTTTCGCAGCCTCGATCCCTGCGGCTTTGTAGTCGTGGAATCCGTATTTAACGTTGTGCGCGTCAAGCCAAGCGCGCGCCTTCTTGATCGTGTCGCAGTTTTTGATTCCGTACATGATGGTCGGCATCAGAACAGGCCCTCGATACGTCCGTGTGCGTCGAGATGAATGAGATTGGCGCTGGGTGCGCGCGGCAGGCCCGGCATGGTCATGACGTTCCCGCAAATCGCGACGACGAAGCCCGCGCCGGCCGACAGACGCACTTCGCGCACCGGCAAAATATGACCCTCAGGCGCGCCCAGCAGCGTCTCGTCGGCGGAAAACGAATAGGGCGTCTTGGCGATGCAGACGGGCAAGTTGTTCCAGCCTTCGCGCTCGAACCGCGCCAGGTCTTTTTCCGCGCGCGCCGACAGAGCGATGCCGCCGGCGTGATAGATCGAGCGTGCGATGGTTTCGATTTTGTCTTTGAGCGGCAGGTCCAGCGCGTAGAGCGGCGCGAAGTTCGATGTCTTCTGCGTCAGCGCCACGACTTCGTGCGCCAGCTCTTCGGCGCCTGCACTGCCCTTGGCCCAGTGGCGGCACACGATGGCTTTGACGCCGAATTTGTCGGCGCAGAATTTTGCCAACTGCGCATGTTCGGCGTCGGTGTCGCCGGCAAAGTGATTGATGCCGACCACGACGGGCACGCCGTAGCGTTGCATGTTCTCAATATGCCGGCCCAGCGAGGCGAGACCGCGTGCCAGAATCTCGGCGTTCGGTTCGGTCACGTTTTTGAGCGGCGCGCCGCCTTGATATTTGAGCGCGCGCAAGGTCGCGACGATCACCACTGCCGACGGCGTCAGGCCGGCGCTGCGGCATTTAATGTCGAAGAATTTCTCGGCGCCAAGATCGGCACCGAATCCGGCCTCGGTGACGGCGAAGTCGCCGAGCTTCATCGCGGTGCGCGTCGCAATCACCGAATTGCAGCCATGGGCGATGTTGGCGAACGGGCCGCCATGCACCAGCACCGGATTGTGTTCGAGCGTCTGCACCAGATTTGGTTGGATCGCATCGCGTAACAGTGCCGCCATCGCGCCCGCGGCTTGCAGATCACCGGCCGTCACCGGCGTGCCGTCGCGTTTGCGCGCAACGACGATGCGCGCGAGCCGCGCCTGCAGATCGACCAGATCGTCGGCCAGGCACAGGATCGCCATCACTTCGGATGCGACCGTGATGTCGAAACCGGTTTCGCGCGGCAAACCGTTTTCGCCTTCGCCGAGTCCGATCGTGATCTTGCGTAGCGCGCGGTCATTGACGTCGGCGACGCGGCGCCAGGTGATGGCGCGCAGATCGATGTCGAGCGCGTTGCCCCAATAGATGTGGTTGTCGAGCATCGCCGCGAGCAGATTGTGTGCGGCGGTGATGGCGTGGAAGTCGCCGGTGAAATGCAGGTTGATCGCTTCCATCGGCGCGACTTGCGCGCGTCCGCCGCCGGTCGCACCGCCTTTGCGCCCGAACACCGGACCCAGCGACGGCTCGCGCAGCGCAACCACCGCGCGCTTGCCAATCCGGTTCAGCGCATCGCCGAGCCCGATCGTCGTCGTCGTCTTGCCTTCACCGGGCGGCGTCGGATTGATCGCGGTGACGAGAATGAGATGACCGTCGGGTTTGCCGCGCAGCTGCTCGACATAGTCAAGGTCGAGCTTCGCTAGATGCCGGCCATGGGTGAAAACCGATTCGGCAGGAATGCCAGCTTTGTCGGCGATCTCGCCAATCTTTTTCAGCGTGACAGTACGAGCGACTTCGATATCGGTCGTCATGCTTCCCCCATGATTGGCCTCTGCTTTAGCGTCTGCCGCTCGATGCTGGAAGGGACGAGAAGATGGCTGCGTTGTTTGACAGGATCCTTGCAGCCCATGCCGCGATTCGACCGGACGTACCGGTGACGCCGCTGGTGCGCAGCGCGTCGTTGTCGGCGCTGTTCGGCTGTGAGCTTTGGTTCAAGCAGGAACATCTGCAACCGACCGGTTCGTTCAAGATTCGCGGTGCGACGAACAAGATTCGAACCTTGAACGCCGTGGCCCGCCGCGACGGCGTGATTACCGCGTCGACCGGCAATCATGGCCAGGCGCTGGCGTGTGCAGGTGCAGCGGCTGGCGTGAACGTCACGGTCTTCGTGTCGTCTGCGGCGGCCAAAACCAAAACCGACGCGATTCGCGCGCGCGGCGCCACCTTGGTGCAAATCGACGGGCCGCCAATCGAAGCGGAGCTGCAGGCGCGCAAACACGCGGCCGAAATCGGCAAGCTCTATGTTTCGCCCTACAACGACGAAGACATCATGGCGGGACAGGGAACGTTGGGCGTCGAGCTGGCAGAGCAAGCGCCCGATCTCGACGCAGTCTTTATCGCAACCGGTGGCGGCGGCTTGATCGGCGGCACCGGCACGGCGCTGAAACAACTGTCGCCCAAGACGCGCATCGTCGGTGTCTGGCCCGCGAACTCCGCCTGCCTGCTGCGCGCATTGGAAGCGGGCGCAATCATCGACGTCGCCGAACAGGACACGCTGTCGGACGGAACGGCGGGTGCAATCGAACCGGGCTCGGTGACGTTTCCAGTGTGCCAGCGCGTGATCGACGAAACCGTCACGGTCAGCGAGGCCGAGATTGCGGCTGCGATGCGCCACATCGCCGACGCCGAACATTGGATCGTCGAAGGCGCGGCCGGCGTCGCATTGGCGGGGTTGATCGAGCGCGCCGACGCCTATCGCGGGAAGAAAGTTGCGGTCGTGCTCTGCGGCCGCAACATCGCGCTCGATCGGTTTCTGCAGGCGGTCAGCGCGTAGCGATCGTCTTCGTCCAGTCGGCGAACGCGGTCATGAACTTGGTGAGAAAGACTTTGGTTGCGTCGAGTTTGAGGTCGCCCTTGTCGTCGAGCAGGTCTTTGACGTTGCCGATATAGGCTTCCGGTTGCTGCAAGGTCAGCACGTCGAGAAAGACCAGTGTGTTGCGCAGCGCGACGTTGGCGCCAAAGCCGCCCAGCGCACCTGGCGAAACGCTGACCACGGCGCCCGCTTTGCCGCCGAACACGCTTTTGCCGTAGGGGCGCGAGCCGACATCGATCGCGTTCTTCAAACAGCCGGGGATCGACCGGTTATATTCCGGCGTTGCGAACAGAACCGCGTTGGCGCCGCGCACCGCATCGCGAAACTTCACCCAGGCAGCAGGCGGGTTCGCTTCGAGGTCTTCGTTGTAGAGCGGCAGGTCGCCGATCTCGACGATCTCGCAGGCAAGCGTCGGCGGCGCCAGCTTGCGCATCGCCACCGCGATTTTCCGCGTGAACGATTCTTTGCGCAGGCTTCCAACCAGCACGACGGCTTTCAACGCTTGGTCCATCTCGTCACTCCAGACAATGCAAGGCGCGGATCATGCTTGGTGGAACCGCCTTTGTCTTGCCGGAAGCGACCAGGATGGCAGCGGTCAGGGCGCGTAGTCGCACCCTGACCGCGAAGCAGCTCGCGCAGCCAGTTCCTGGCAACGCGTCAGAAGATCCGGATCAGACGAATGCGTAGCTCGTCTTCTCTGATCCGCCGGACCGATGGCATCGGTCGTGCGCGGCGTCGTGAACCGGCCAGTGCCGACACGGCGTAACGCGGAAAAAGCTCGTTCATCGTTGCTCCATTTCAGCCGGCCCGCGCGGCGCCGGCATGTGCTTCTTTGAGTTGGGTGGCGCATTCCTGGCAGCAGACTTCGACAGTCTTGCCGCCCAGCTCGACGCTGATCGCGTTGGCGTCGAGTTCGTAGTCGCAGGCAGCGCAGGTTTTCTTGGCCATGAGGTCTGTCTCCTTGGTTCACCCGTGCTCGGGTGGAGACAGAAAAGCGCGTTCGGCCCGTCGGCCGCTTTCAAGTTCTTTAGCGAAGATGCGCCGCGCGCTGAAACTCGGCCGGGCTGCGTCCGTAGATGCGCTTGAAGGACGAGCTGAAATGGCTGTGGCTGGAGAAGCCGAGGTCGAGCGCAAGTGCGGTCAGGTCCTCACACGCGCCCAACAGATCCAGCGCGCGCGCCAGGCGCAGCTGCAGTTGATAGCGATAGAGCGGCACGGCTTCGACTTGCTGGAACACCTGCGTCAGATAGACGGGGGACACGCCGACTTCGCTCGCGATGTCGGCCAGAGTCCAACGACGCGCCAGGTCGGAGGCCAGAACCAGCTTGGCGCGATCGACCAGCTTCTGCTTGCTGAAGCTGCCACGCGCTGCGTGCGACGTCGTTTCGCCCAATGCGCGGCGGATCAAGGTCAGCGCCAGCGTTTCGCCTTCCAGCGGTTCGACTGCGTTGTTCGACAGGCCGTGGCGCAGCAGCGCGACCAGCGCCTGGGCGCGCGGATCGATGCGCAGACGCTGGTTGTGAAAGCGCGCTGCATCGTTGCCATGCACGAGGTCTTTCGGTGCCAGCTCGCGCAGCAGCGCGTCCTCGATCGAGAACGACAAACATGCGTCGCCGCCTTCGACCGGATGGCTGATGTGATAGCTCTCGTCGGCGTTGAACAAGACGAGCTGGTTCGCTTCCGCCACCACCTCCTCGCGTCCGACATGGCGCATATAGACGCCGCGATACGGGAACACGAGATGGGTGGAGAAGGCGCACTCTTCGTCGCTTTTGTGCCGGCACGTGCCGGTGCAGACGACGTCGCGAATCTCGATCGTCTTGGTGCGCAGCAGAAGATGGCTGTGAAAGTCGCTCACGGAACTCCTATAGCACGGTTCAGCCTGCCCGCGCCGGGGCGCCGGCAAATCGCTAAAGAATCTGACAGCGGCTGCGGCCGGTGTGGGGCTTTCTCCGCGTCTCATACTGGAGACGAACGCCATGCACCGAACTCGACATCTGGGCGCAATTTTTCTTGGCCTTCTGCTGACCGGCCCCGGGCGAGCGTCGGACCATCTCGATTCCCCGACCGTGATCGCCGATCCGCGCACCGACATCGGCGATCTCTATGCCTGGACGTCAGCCGATGGAAAGCAACTGAACCTGGTGATGACGATCGTCGGGCGCGCCTTCTCGGACCGCGTCGATTACGTGTTTCATGTCGATAGCGGCCGCGCCTTCGGCAAGACCAGTGCTACGACCGAGATCGTCTGCCGCTTTCCCGCCGCCGGCGTGACGTCCTGCAAGGTCGGCGACGACGAGGTGCGCGGCGACGCAGACCGGTCGGACGGTTTGCGCGGTCGTTCCTTCCGCGTCTTTGCGGGCGTGCGCGACGATCCGTTCTTCAACAATGTCCGCGGCACGCGCGACGCCTACAACGTCGCTGACGCGGCGCTGAAAGCGGGCGCGAAACTCGACCGCGCCGCGTGCCCTGCATTCTCAAAAGCGACGTCGCGCGAGATTCTGGACAAGTGGCATCACACCAACGGGCACGCCGCGGTCAATTTTCTCGAAGGCTGGAAAGTCGCAGCGATCGTCGTTGCGATCGATCTCGACGTCGTCACCAAAGGCGGCAAGACGCTGGGTGTCTGGGCCGCGACGGTCGGCGCCACGCGCCAGATCGATCGTGCGGGACGGCCGCTAACCGGGAATGCGCTGCTGGGAACCGTCGCCGCCGACGAGATCAGCGACGCGATGAAAGAAGACTTCAACGCAGCGACGCCCGCCGATGCGGCGAAGTTCGTGCCGGAGATCGAAAAAGGCCTCGCGCTCTATGACGGGTTCGACGGCGTGTGCGGCAACCAGCTGCTCGCAGCCGGATCCAAGTCGCGCAATCGCTATCGTGCGATGGCGCAGCTGCTTGCCGACGACCGGCTGTGGGTCAACGCCGCGTCGTCGCGCTGCACGCAGCTCTTTGCGGTCGAATTGGCGGCGCGTGCCGGCCAGCAGAAATTCGCGCGCGATTGCGGCGGCCGCACGCCGAACTATGACGCGGTCAATGTCTACCGCTCGCTATTGGTCATGGGCCGGCTGGTCGGTGTCGATGACGGCGTCCATCGCGACGATCGCGATCATTCCGACACTGTGTTTCCGTTTCTCGCTGCGCCGGCAGCAGCGAATGCGGCGTCGCAGCCATGAGATACAAGGTAACCTTCGCAGCCTTGTTGTTCGCTGCACCGGCCGCCGCGCATAGCGGCGCAAATCTGCCGGGCGGATTCCACTACGGGCTCATTCACCCGCTGACCGGATTCGATCACGTGCTGGCGATGGTGTCGGTCGGGCTTTGGGGCGCGTTTCTGGGCCGTCCGTTGATCTACGCGCTGCCGATTCTGTTTCCGCTGTTGATGGTCTGCGGTGCCGCGCTTGGCATGCTGGGCGTGGCGCTGCCGCCCGCCGAGCTTGGCGTCGCGCTGTCGGTGTTGGTGCTGGGCGGTGCGATCGCGCTTGGTTGGCGCGCACCGGTGTGGCTCGCGATGATGATCGTCGCCGTGTTTGCGATCTTTCACGGCTACACGCACGGGATCGAACTTCCTTCGGCGACCGATCCGATCGGCTACAGCGCCGGCTTCGTGCTTGCGACCGGGCTGCTGCATGTGGCCGGCATTTCGATCGGCCTGCTCAACAATTCGCGCCACGGCGCACTGCTCACGCGCAGCCTGGGCGCGCTGTTCAGCTTTGCCGGTTGCTGGTTTCTCTACGTCGCGGTGACGTCATGAAGCGAACCTCGATTGTCGCCGCGGCGACGATTGCGAGCTGGCTGCTCGCAGTCGCAATCCTCGCCGCGCTGCTGCATCTGCTGCACGAAACGCCGGCTGCATGGTTGGATCATCTGCAATGAAGCGATGCCTGTGGATTGCCGCTTTGTGGTGCGCGTCGCCGGCGACTGCGCATGATTTCTGGGTGCAGCCCGACGACTTCCGACCGCAAGCTGCAACGACCGTGACGTTGCAGGTCGGGCATGGTCCCGATCGCCAACGTTCGCCGATCGCGCTTCGGCGCATTCTGCGCTTCGATGCAATCGCACCTGACGGCACGACCGGCCGCTTGGCGCCCGACACGGTCTTCGCGCCGGCAACGTCCGGCACGCATCTGCTGGTGCTGCAAACCGACGACAATGCGCGCAGTCATCTGCCGGCGCTGCGTTTCAATGACTATCTCGAGGTCGAAGGGCTGACGCCGGCCTTGGAGCTGCGTCGCCGCACCGGACGGATGCAGGTGGATGGCGCGGAGCGCTATAGCCGCGTCGCCAAGGCGATGGTGCAGAACGGTTCGGACGCAACCACGAACGTTCTGGCGCCGGTTGGTTTGCCGCTGGAAATCGTGCCCGAGCGCAATCCGTACGACGCGGTTCGTGCGGACCGATTGCCCGTGCGCGTCATCTATGCCGGCGCGCCCTTGTCGGGTGCGTTGGTCAAGTTCACCGATCTCGATCACGACGAGACGCCGTTCGAGACACAGCGCACCGACAAAGATGGGCGCGCCTATTTCACAATGCCGGCGCGGGGACGCTGGCTGCTCAACGTGATTTGGACGCGGCCGTCGGATCGCGACGTGGATTTCGAGACGATCTTCTCGAGTCTCAGTTTCGGCGTCCCGTAAGGAAGTTGCGTGGACACGGCCAGGCGCGCCGACAGGTTGGTACCTTTCAAGCCGCCGCTACGACACGCGTCGCTGTAAGCATTCCCTCAATTGACAGGATTTGGATTCGCCGTCTGCCTGGCTGCGAAATCAGCGCAGGGAGAGCATTCGATGAATCGGTTTTTGGTTGCAGTTGCCGTCGCGGCGCCACTGGTCTGGCACGCGCCGTCCTTTGCCGCCGACGCAGCGTCGATCTCGGCTGCGATCGACAAAGCGGCCGCGGCCGCGGTCGCTGCCGGCGAAAGCGCGGGCCTGCAGGTCGCGGTCTACAAAGACGGCAAGCCGCTGCTGGTGAAGGGCTACGGCGTCGGCAGTCTCGAACTGAAAACGCCGGTCACCAACGACAGCGTCTTCCGCATCGGTTCGGTGACCAAGCAGTTCACCGCCGTCGCACTGTTGCTGCTGCAGGAAGAGGGCAAGCTGTCGCTCGACGACAAGCTGTCCAAATACTATCCCGATTTTCCGCGCGCCGCCGACATCACGCTGAAGCAAATGCTCAATCATACGTCGGGCATCTCGAACTACACCGACGATCCCAGCTTCGCCAAAGACGGCATGATCAAGCGCACCAGCGACGAGATGGTGACGTTCATTGCCAAGTTGCCCAAGACGTCGGACTTTGATCCGGGCACGGGCTGGCGTTACAGCAACTCGGCCTATTTCATTCTTGGCGGCGTGGTCGAGAAAGCCGCGGGCAAGCCGCTCGCCGACGTACTCAAGACGCGTCTGTTCGTGCCGCTGGGCATGACGCACACGGCGCTCGATGACGAAGCCGAGGTCGTAGCGGGCCGCGTCGCCGGCTATTCGGCCACCGCGCCGGGCAAGTTTGCCAATGCCGCCTATCTCTCGATGACGATTCCCGGCGGCGCCGGGTCGATGCGCTCGTCGGCGACCGATCTGGCGAAGTGGAACGCTGCTCTGTTCGGCGGAAAGATTCTGAAGCCGGCTTCCTTCGAAGCGATGACGTCACCCGGCAAACTGAACAATGGTGAGAATAGCAGCGCTGCGATGAAGCGGCCGGATGCTGCCAAGGACGCGCCGCCGCCGCGCAAGCGCGAATATGGCTACGCGCTGCAAATGTCCGACGAAGAAGGGCACGAGAAGATCAACCACGGTGGCGGCATCTTCGGTTTCAGCTCGATGCTGACCGAATTCCCCAAGGATCACGTCACCGTCGTCGTTCTGGCCAACACGATCGGCAAGGACGTCGGCACCGCCAAGATCGTTCCGAAGATCGAACGGCTGGCGCTGGGTCTGCCGGCCGAGAAGAAGCAAACCGCCGAAGTCAAATAACTGACTTTTGCGAAGTTGAGGGAGTTCGAGATGCATTTGGGAAATCGGTTCTTGGTCGCTGCAACCGTGCTGGCGCCGTTGGCACTGCAGGCGCCCGCCTTCGCTGCCGACGCGACGTCGGTCGCCGTTGCGATCGATAAAACGGCGGCGGCTGCAGTCGCGGCAGGCGAAAGCGCCGGCCTGCAAGTCGCCGTCTTCAAGGACGGCAAGCCGGTGTTGGTGAAGGGCTATGGCTTCGCCAATCTGGAGCTGAAGGTTCCGGTCAATAACGAGAACGTGTTCCGCATTGGCTCGACTACCAAGCAGTTCACCGCTGTTCTGCTGCTGCTGCTGCAGGAAGAGGGCAAGCTGTCGCTCGACGACAAGCTGTCCAAATATTATCCGGACTTCCCGCGTGCCGGCGACATCACGCTGAAGCAGATGCTGCATCACACGTCGGGCATTCACAGCTACACCGACGACCCGCCGTTTCTAAATGACGGCATGATCAAGCGCACCACCGATGAGATGGTGACCTACATCGCCAAGATGCCGAAGGTGCAGGACTTCGAACCGGGCGCCGACTGGTACTACAGCAACTCGGCCTATTTCATTCTCGGCGGCGTGATTGAGAAAGCGTCGGAGCAGAAGCTGCCCGATTTGCTGCAGGCGCGCCTGTTCAAGCCGCTGGGCATGACGCACACCGCCTTCGACGACGAGGCCGAAATCGTTCCCGGTCGCGCTGCCGGTTATTCCGCGACTGCGCCGGGCAAATTCAGCAATGCCTCGTATCTGTCTTTGACGATTCCGGGCGCAGCCGGATCGCTGCGTTCGTCAGCGAGCGACCTCGTGAAGTGGAATGCGGCGCTCTACGGCGGCAAGGTGCTGAAGCCTGCGTCGCTGCAGGAGATGCTGGCGCCGGGCAAGCTGAATACCGGTGAGAACACCGCCAAGGCGATGGCGGCGCTCTATGCCAAACTCGGCATGAAGGATGACGAGGATTCCGGCAAGGAATATGGCTACGGGCTGATGATTTCGAAGAAGGGCGGCCACGACAAAGTCGATCATGGCGGTGGCATCCCAGGCTTCAATTCGCACCTGTCGGAATTCCCCAAGGATCACATCACCGTCGTCGTGCTGGCGAATGCGCTGGGCAAGGATGTCGGTGCGGGCAAAGTCGCCGACCGGATCGAGCGCATCGTGCTCGGCCTGCCGGCCAAGAAATAAGTCGCGACACGGGCGTCACGGCACCTGGCCCGTGACGCCCGTTGCAGATCAGAATTTGTCGACGTCGATCACTGCTTGCGCAAATTCGCGCGGCGCTTCCTGCGGAAGATTGTGACCGATGCCACCGCGGATCAGGCGGTGTTCGTATTTACCGGTGAATTTGGCGCGATAGGCGCTGGGATCGGGATGCGGTGCGCCATTGGCGTCGCCTTCCATCGTAATGGTCGGCACCGCGATTGCCGGGGCCAGTGCCAGCTTCTGTTCCAGCTCGGCATATTGCGCCTCGCCGTCGGCAAGGCCGAGCCGCCAGCGATAATTGTGAATCACGATGGCGACGTGATCCGGATTGTCGAACGATGCAGCCGAACGTTCGAATGTCGCATCGTCGAACTTCCATTTCGGCGAAGCGAGCTGCCAGATCAGCTTGGAAAAATCGCGCCGGTATTTGTCGTAGCCGAGACGGCCGCGTTCGGTCGCGAAATAGAACTGGTACCACCACTCGAATTCGGCTTTGGGCGGCAACGGCATTTTATTGCCTTCCTGGCTGCCGATCAGATAGCCGCTGACGGAAACGAGGCCTTTGACGCGTTCGGGCCAAAGTGCCGCGATAATGTTGGCGGTACGTGCGCCCCAGTCGAAGGCGCCGAGGGTCGCCTTGTCGATCTTGAGCGCGTCCATCAATGCGATGATGTCGATCGCAACGACGGCCTGCTCACCGTTGCGCGGCGTCGCGTCGGACAGAAACCGCGTCGTGCCGTGACCGCGCAGATGCGGAACGATGACGCGATATCCCGCCTTCGCCAGCAGCGGTGCCACCTCGACAAAGGCGTGAATATCGTACGGCCAGCCGTGGAGAAGAATGACGACCGGTCCATTGGCCGGACCTGCTTCCGCGTAGCCGACATTGAGCGTGCCGGCATTGACCTGTTTCAGCGCGCCGAACGAGGCCGGCGGTTTCTTTGGTGCAGTGCTTTGCGCATGCGCCACGCCGATCAAGCCGATCTGCGCCGCGGCGAAGGTCGTGGCGGCGGCGCCAAACAGGCGCCGCCGTTGCAGGTTGATGGAGTCGGTCATCGTTCTTTCCTCAAACTACGTTGAGCGTGACGTCGATATTGCCGCGCGTTGCCTTCGAATACGGGCAGATCTGATGTGCCGCTTCGACGACGGCCTGCGTGACTTCACGCGGCAGTCCGGGCGCGCTGATATTCAGGCGTGCTTGCAGGAAGAATTCGTCGTTGGTCGTACCCAGATCGATTTCAGCATCGATCGCAAGGTCGGCCGGCAGCTTGACCTGCAGCTTGGACGCGGCGCGACCCATCGCGCCCATGAAACAAGCCGACCAGCCGGCCGCGAACATCTGTTCCGGGTTGGTGCCGGGCGTCGGGCTGCCGGGCGGGGAGAATTTGACGTCGAGCTGGCCGTCGTCGCTGCGGGCGGTGCCGCTGCGGGCGCCGACGGCGTGGGTTTTGGCGGTGTAGAGGACTTTCTCGATCTTGCTCATGACGGCCTCCTTGGCCTGCGAGGGTTTCTAATCGGACACGATTAGATCGTACGCGATTGATCTAAGGCCGTCGGAGAGGAGAGTCAACCCTTCCGATTTAATCGTATACGATATATATTTGGCAGGCGGCCGGATATGCAGGCCCGCAAGGGGAAACGAGATGACGTCGAAAACCTCGCAGAAAAAGCCGGCCCGGAAGCTGTCGAACTTTCTGTGCTTCGCCGTCTATTCGGCGAACCTCGCCTTTGGCCGGGCCTACAAGCCGATCCTCGACAAGATTGGTCTCACCTACACGCAATACATTGCGCTGGTGGCGCTGTGGGAAGAGGACGACCAGACCGTCAGCAGCCTGGGTGAGAAACTGTTTCTTGAATCCAACACGCTGACGCCAATCCTGAAGAAACTCGAAGTGATGGGTTTCGTCACCCGTCGTCGCGCCGCCGCCGACGAGCGGCAGGTCGTGGTCAGCCTCACCGACAAAGGCAAGCAGTTGGGCGAAGTCGGCATCGGCAACAATCTCGTTCCCGCAACGCGCCTCGCGCCCGATGAATTTGCGACCCTGCAGCAGTCGGTCGTAGCGTTGCGCGACAATCTGATCGAGTCGACCAAGGCGCGGTAAAGCATGCGGGCATCGTCGTTCGGCGCAGTCGCCGCAATCCTGGTGTTGCAGACTGCGTCCGCCGCCGCGGCGGCAGCGCCCGAGATCGTCACCACCGACGTGACGCGATTCTACCAACTCTACGAAGCGACGAGCGCGCATCCGACGGTCGAGCAGCTCGACCAGTATGTTGTGACGGGAACGCCGGCGCTGCAGGAATTCGCCAAGGCACGCAATGTCACCGGCGCGCGCATCGCCGAGAAGATGGCGGCCAGCCCCGCGACCTACGCCGATGCCAGACGCTGTCTTGCGGTGCTGCCGGCCGTGTCGCAACGGCTGACGGTCGCCTTCGCGAAACTCGCGTCGGTATATCCAGCCGCGAAATTTCCGCCGGTGACAATCGTCGTCGGGCGCGGGCGGCCGGTCGGCATCACCAGCCCGGCGGGCGTCACGATCGGACTCGAAGCTTTATGCGCCGCCGATTTCATGGATCCCAATATCGAAGACCGGTTCGTGCACAACGTCGCGCACGAATACGGCCATATCCAACAATCCGACGCGCAGCAGGCGCTCGAACCCGGCCAGCCCGACGCAACCGTTTTGCGCATGTCATTGATGGAAGGTGCGGCCGAATTCATCGCCGAGCTGATTTCGGGCGATGTCGGCAACTACCAGCACAAGGCCGCGACCAAAGGCAAAGAGGCAGCGATCGAACGCGCTTTCGTGCGCGACCAGGACAAAACCGATCTTTCTGCCTGGATGTATAACGGCCCCGGCGACACCGACCATCCGGGCGATCTTGGCTATTGGGTCGGATACCGCATCGTGAAGAGCTACTACGCGCATGCGCGCGACAAGCGGGCGGCGCTCAAAGAGATTTTCGACCTGCGCGACCCGAAACAATTCGTCGCCAAGAGCGGCTGGAAACCGGCGCGTTAACACTGTCGTCGCGCGCGTGCAGAAATTTCTGCACGGCGGTTGCGACCAATTGCATTTGATTGCGTTGTGGCGCCGGAAGGCGGCCCAATCGCGCAATCCAGCCTGCTAGCTGGCGCGAACAGTCCAAAACCACGCCATCGGTCCAAGACAGGACGAGCGTCGCTCGTCACGTTGCGCTCGGACCGATGGAGTGGGGCGATGGGCGAATACATCACGATCAGCGACGGCTTTCGCGCCTATGTCGCGCGACCAGCCAGCGCGCCGGCGCCCGCCGTCGTGGTGCTGCACGAAGTGTTCGGCGTGAACGCCGACATCCGGCAAACCTGCGACGAGCTTGCGGGCAAAGGCTTTCTCGCGGTCGCGCCGGATCTGTTCTGGCGGCAGAGCCCGGGCGTCGATCTCAGCGTGACGTCCGAGGCCGATTGGAAAACCGGCCTTGGCCTGTACATGGCCTACGATCGCGACGCCGGCGTTGGCGACGTCGCCGCGACCATCGCCGCCGCGTCGCGACTGCCGGGCTGCACCGGCAAGGTCGCAGTGATGGGCTACTGTCTCGGCGGCCTGATGGCCTATCTCACCGCGGCACGATCCAAGGTCGACGCAGTCGTCGCCTATCACGGCGGCGACACCGAGAAATATCTGGGCGAAGCGTCCGCGCTCGCCGCGCCGTTGCTGATGCATCTGGCCGATGAGGATGAATTCATTTCCAAAGACGCGCAGGCCGCGATCAAAGCCGCGCTGGCGAACAGACCGAACGTGCAGATCTATTCGTACGCGGGTTGCAACCACGCTTTCTCCCGCCATGGCGGCACGCATTACAACGCCGAAGCGGCCGCGCTTGCGAACGGGCGGACCTGGGATTTTCTCAAACAGAAGCTGGGTTGAGCGCACGCCCGACCACGCGCATGCGTAGCCAGGCGCGGCGCATCCGCAGTTACGCAGCCAGGCGCTGTACCCCGGACGCGCTATCCAACGCGATCGCGCGGACGCACGCAGGGCGCGTCTTGCAGCGTTCGATATAGGCATCGATCGCTGCGCTGGGCGGGAAGGCTTTGCGACCGAAATCGAGCGCGCTGGCGACGATCAGATCGATGCTCGTGAAACGGTCGCCCAGCATGTAGGGGCCGTTCGCCAGCGCCTGTTCGATACGCTGCACGGCGGCGTCGTAGCGGCGCTTTTTCATCGGCACGTCGAGTTCGTTGCCGAAGCTGAGGAACATCGCGGGCTCCATCTCGGCTGCGTACCAGGTCAGCCAGGTCAGATAGTCGCCGCGCGCTTTGTTGCCCGCGTCGGGGCCAAGGCCAGCGTCGGGAAACGCGTCGGTCAGATAGAGGAAGATCGCAATCGACTCTGCCAGCACGGCGCCGTCATGGACGACGACTGGCACGCGCTTGTCGGGATGCGGATTGGCGGCATCGGGCGATCCCTCCCCCGTCATCGGACGGAAGATCGACACCGGGCGGATTTCGTAGGGCTGTTGCAGCTCTTCCAGAAACCAGATGATGCGCGACGAGCGGGATTGGGGCGCGTGATACAGCGTGATCATGAGGGACAGTTCCTGCCTTCGTTGGTCGTTGTGGCAGGACAGAGGTACAGAGGGGCTACTGACAGCATGATGTCAGGAGGGAGAGCTTAAGGATGCGTCGCGCTGACCGGTTGTTTCAGATCATCCAGATCCTGCGGCGGTCGCGCGCGCCCATCACGGCCGAGATGCTGGCCCAGGAATTGGAGATCTCTACACGTTCGGTCTATCGCGATATTGCCGACCTGATCGGACAGCGCGTTCCCATCTGCGGCGAGGCCGGGCTGGGTTACGTGCTGGCGCGTGACTTCGACATGCCGCCGCTGATGCTGACGCCCGACGAACTCGAAGCCGCTGTCTTGGGTGCGCAATGGGTCGCGGGGCGCGGCGATCCGGTGCTGGCCGCCGCCGCGCGCGATCTGATCGCAAAGATCACGACCTCGGTGCCCGAACGGTTGCGTCCCTACATCGCCGAGCCCGCGATCGGTGCGCCGCCCGGACGCAACGTTGCGCCCGACGGGCTCGATCTCGCGCGCACGCGCGAATGGATTCGCAGTGGCCGCAAGATCCGCATTGCGTACCAAGACGAACAAGCGAAAGAGAGCCAGCGCGTCGTGTGGCCGGTGATCATCGGCTATGCCGACGCGGTGCGCTTGCTCGCGGCCTGGTGCGAGCTGCGCAAAGACTTCCGCCATTTCCGCACCGACCGGATCGCCGGCGCGGAATTTCTCGACCAACGCTACGACGCGCGTCCGGCCGAACTCAGATCGCGTTGGCGCAAAGATCTCGAGACACGGCGGAAGGCGCGCAGCGCCTAGGCATTTGCCGTTCGCACCGGCGAACGCAGCAGCAGATAGAACGCCATCACGTGCGTAATCATCAGCGCCGGCACGTAGAGGATCGGGATCGCGTAGGTGGCGCCCAATTGGCCCGCGCTTGCCGGAACGCCGAGCTGGGTCGCAAGCGTGTAGTCGATCAACAGGTCGGCGATTCCGACCACGTTGAAGGCGACGACGAACGACCAGAATAGCGGGCGTATCCGGATCGTAAGAAGCGCCAGCATCGCCAGAATGCCGGTGGCGAAGTCGCCATACGCGGCTGCGGTTGCGAAAGGTGCGGGCAGGTCGGGGCTGACGACGCCGGGCACGAGAAAGACAAGTCCGAAGAAGCGGAAGCTGTGCAAGGTTGCGATGGCGCGATGCGCGTTGATGCGGTCCGTCGATTTGAACCATGGCAGGACGTAGGTGCTGAACACCAGCAGCCACGCGACATAGCCGCAGACGAGATGGATCCGAAACAAGAGCTGCGTCGACATCAGGCGGCCTCGAACACGGCGCTGAGAAGCCCAAGTTTGCCTTCCAACAGGCTGCGCCCGAGATTGTTCATCATCTGCGCGAAGTCCGGCCCCATCACGACACTGAGGTTCGGTGAGGGCGGTGGACTCGATGCGCGCAATCCGGTGATCCAGGCTTTTGCGGCTTCGGTGTCATCCTGCCAGGTCAGCGGGCGAAACTGGGCCGCGGCGATCGCAGCGCGTGTTGCATCGGCGGTGCGCAGAACGCTGGTGGCCGGCGTGCGCGCCCAAGGCAACGGATAGTAGGGCTCGCTGCCGTTCGACACGATGTCGTAGGTCGCGAACTTGCCGCCTGGTTTCAGTACGCGGCGAATCTCCGCGTACATACGTTCGCGATCGGCGATGTTCATCGCGACATGCTGCAAGAACGCGGCGTCAAACTGGTCGTCACGAAACGGAAGTTCGAGTGCGCTGCCCGTCTCGAATGACACGTGCGCGGCCTGCTTTGTGCGTTGGGTCAGGTAGCGCGCGGCTTCGACGAACGGCTCGCTGAGATCGATGCCAGTTACGCGGCAGCCATAGGCCGCTGCCAGAAAGCGTGCCGGACCGCCGATGCCCGAACCGACGTCCAGCACCGACATGTCGGCTGTCACGCCAGCTAATTCGGCGAGTTCGACCGTTGCCGCAAGCCCGCGCGTATGAAACTGATCGACCGCGCCAAGCTGTTTGGGCGTTAGCGGTTGATCTTCGGGTGGCAGAACGGCTTTCAGCCGCTCGACCAGCCCAATCGCGTGATAGTGATCGCGCACGTCCAGAAGTACGTCGGTCATTGCAAGTTCGCTTTCAGGTTCCTGTCGTAGATCTGTTGCGATGTAGGCAGGCTCCCCGCGCGCGACTATCCGCGATAAAGTCGATACGTCATGAAGCAGAACTTCACAGTCCGGCATGGCGCACTCGACGGCGTCGAAGCGTTCTTGCGCGTCGCGCAACATCGCTCGTTCCGCAAAGCGGCGGCAGAGTTGGGCGTCACGCCGTCGGCGATCAGCCAGATCGTGCGGCACTTGGAAGAACGGATCGGTGCGCCGCTGTTCATTCGCACGACGCGCAGCGTCGGACTGACCGAAGCGGGCGAACAGTTTCTCGCGCGCGCCAAGCCCGCGTTCGAAGAGCTGGTCGCTGCCACCCAAGCAGCGCGCGAATATGGCCAGCGACCGGCCGGTCGTTTGCGCCTTTCCGTGCCGCGCGCGGTCGTGCCGATCCTGTTGGAGCCGCTGATCGCGTCTTTCTGCCGGACCTGTCCCGAAGTCGAAGTCGAGATCGCCGCAAGCGAAACGCTCGTCGACATTGCGGCCGAAGGGTTCGATGCCGGAATCCGGATGGGACAGTTCATCGACGCCGACATGGTTGTGGTCCCGATGACCAAACCATTTCGCTACGTCGTCGTCGGCAGCCCGGACTATCTCGCCGGCAACGATCGCATCGCGCATCCCGACGACTTGCGGCAACACGCATGTTTGCGCCTGCGGCGGTCGAGCGGTGCGCTTGCGACCTGGTCGTTCAACGATGCCGGTCGTGCCATCGAGATTGCCGTGTCAGGGCCGTTCATTGCGCACGACATTCCAACCATGCTCGGCGCAGCGATCGAAGGCGTGGGGCTGGCGCAGGTGCCGGAGCCGGTCGCCGCGTCGCCGCTCAAATCCGGCAGACTCGTGCAGGTGCTGGCGAAGTTCGCGACCATGTCGCCGGGCGTGTTTCTCTACTATCCCGACCAGCGACATGTGACGCCGAAACTCCGCGCCTTCATCGATCACGTAAAATCGTCCAGCTCGTAGAGCGGCCGGATTTCGATCTCGCTCGGGCCCGGCATGGGGTTGGGGCAACGCTTCACCCAGGCGACGGCCTCGTCCATGTCTTTCACGTCCCAGAGCCAGAAGCCTGCGACCAGTTCTTTGGTTTCGGCGAATGGCCCGTCGATGACGAGGCGCTTAGCACCGTCGAACGCAACGCGCTTGCCTTGTGACGACGGCGTCAGCCCGTCGCCCATGCGCAGAATGCCGGCCGCTTGCAGTTCCTCGTTGAACTTGCCCATTGCCACCATGCATTCGGCGGTCCAGGGATCGCGGGGGTTGAAGCCTTTTTCGCTGTCGCTCGTCGCCTTCACAAACACCATCACGCGCATTGTCGGTCTCCTGGGTTGGCGGGCCGTCGTGGCCTGTCACTGGCACGACGAGCGAGCCGGCTAGCGATCGACATCGTGCCGAAGTTTTTGTGGCGCCGGACAAACGCGCCGGTGCAGCAACAGGCCGAGAAGCGGGATCACGAGCGCCAGGGCGTATTGGGTACGCGATACGCCGACGCCGTAGGGAAACCAGATTCCCTGCACGCCGATCGCCGACAGCTCGGCCGGGAACAACGCAACCGCCATCACCAGCATCGTCGCCAGCGCCAGCAGCCGCAGGTGCGCGACGCGCGCGACGGACACGACCGACCAGCCGAACAGCGCCAACAGCGCAACACGCGCCGCTGACTGCAGAAGCTGGGCGTTGAATCCGGGATACGCAGCGATGCCGGCCACAACACCGAGCAGGCATGCAGCAGCGTCGATCCGGCGATCCGACCGTCCGGCAAAGCGATTGCAGGCGATGACCCACAAGACGACCGCAAGCGGATTGAAGATGACGTAGCGCGCGATGATGACCGTCTGCAGGCTTTCGATGTCGGTCCAATAGAAGAGCGGCTGGTTGATGCGCGACGCGGCGATGGCGGCAACGGACGCAGCGGCGAAGGGCACAAACCGATCGCTGCGCGCAAATCGCCAAAGCGACAGCGCGAACAGCGCCAGGCTCAGCAACGCCAACGGCTCGACGAGATCGACGACATAGCCCCAGAAGGTCTTCCACCATTGCGCCACGTGGCGCGCAGCGCCTGCAGTTGGTTCCGCCAGGATCGGCGCGACATGGATGCCGCCGCCTTCGGGATCGTCGGCCAGTTCTTGCGGCAGATAGACGTGAATCGCGAGCACGCCTTCGCCGGACGCCTCCGTTTCGCCGAGCTGAAACAGTTGCGGGCGCACCGCATAGACGCGTGGCGGCGTTGCAGTGAAGTCGCCGATGCCGCCAATGCGCTTGCCGTTCCAGTAAATCTCGTACGCGCCGTCCACGAGCGTCGGTCCAAGCAGCACCGGCGTCGTGCCGACAGGCACGCTCCACCGAACATGGAGCCGGTACCAGGCATGTCCCCAACGTCCGGCATGACCGCGCGCCGACCAACCTGGAACGTAGCCAGGCAGACCGACGTCGCCGTCATGTGCGCCGGGCGGCGGCGTAAGATCGACACGTTCCCACGCGCGATCGTCCAATTGCGCCGACGCGAAGCGCGGATCGTCACCAAACCGAAACGCCCACGGTCCGTTCAACGGCGCTTCGGCGCGCGACAATGCGATTTCGGCGTCCGCGTTTGTCGGCTGCGTCGCGAAGAGCGCGAGCACCAGTCCGAGAAACGCAGCCGCAAATCGCATCGGTTTCCTATCGCTGCAGGGTGGGCTTCACTCCCACTCAATCGTTCCCGGCGGCTTCGACGTGATGTCGTAGACGACGCGATTGATGCCGCGCACTTCGTTGATGATGCGCGTTGCGGCGCGGCCGAGGAATTCGTGGCTGAACGGGAAGTAATCGGCGGTCATGCCGTCGGTCGAGGTGACCGCGCGCAGCGCGCAGACATTGTCATAGGTCCGGCCGTCGCCCATCACGCCCACCGTCTTCACCGGCAACAACACTGCGAAAGCCTGCCAGATCGCGTCGTAGAGGCCGGCGTTGCGGATCTCTTCAAGATAAATGCGATCGGCTTTGCGCAGAATTTCCAGCTTCTCGAACGTGATGTCGCCCGGAATACGAATGGCGAGACCCGGACCCGGGAAGGGATGACGACCGACGAACACGTCGGGCAAACCAAGTTCGCGACCCAGCGCACGCACCTCGTCTTTGAACAGCTCGCGCAACGGTTCGACGAGCTTGAGCTTCATGCGCGCGGGCAGGCCGCCGACATTGTGATGGCTCTTGATCGTCACCGACGGACCGCCGGTGAAGCTGACGCTTTCGATCACGTCGGGATAAAGCGTGCCCTGCGCCAGGAAATCGGCGCCGCCGAGCTTCGACGCTTCGGCGTCGAACACGTCGATGAACAAGCCGCCGATGGTTTTGCGCTTGGTTTCGGGATCGGTGACGCCCGCCAGCTTGTCGAGGAACTGCTTGCCCGCATCCACATGCACCAGCGGGATGTTGTAGTGGTCGCGGAACAGAGTGACGACTTCGTCGGCTTCGCCCGCACGCATCATGCCGGTATCGACGAAGATGCAAGTCAGCTGGCTGCCGATCGCTTCGTGCAACAGCACTGCCGTGACCGCGCTGTCGACGCCGCCCGACAGGCCGCAAATGACGCGGCCTTTGCCGATCTGTTGGCGTAGTTTTTCGATCGCCTGCGTTTTGTACGCAGCCATCGTCCAATCGCCCTTGCAGCCGCAGATGTCGTGCGTGAAGGCGCGATAGAGCTCTGCGCCGTGCGGCGTGTGCACGACTTCGGGATGAAACTGCACGCCGTAGAGTTTGCGCTTCTCGTCGGTGACGAAGGCGTAGGGCGCACCTTCGCTGTTGCCGACGACTTTGAATCCGGGCGGTAGCGCAGTGACCCGGTCGCCGTGGCTCATCCAGACTTGCTGGCGTTCGCCCGGTTTCCAATCGCCCTGCGCGATCGTGCTGGCTTCACGCATATCGACGAAGGCACGGCCGAATTCGCGCGTCTCGCCCGGTTCGACCTTGCCGCCCAGCTGCAGGCACATCGCCTGCTGGCCGTAGCAGATGCCGAACACCGGCACGCCAAGCTCGTACACGGCCGGCGTCGGCAGTGGCGCGTCCTTGTCGAGGACCGAAGCCGGCCCACCCGACAGGATCACGCCTTTGGGCTTGAAGGCGCGGATGCGCGCCTCGTCGGCATTGAATGGAATGATTTCGCAGTAGACGCCCGATTCGCGCAGGCGCCTGGCGATCAACTGTGTGACCTGGCTGCCAAAATCGAGAATGAGGATGCGGTCGGCATGGATTTGTTCGGCCATGCCCGGGGTGCTTACAGCTTGTCGGCGAACATGAACAGCACCGCCCCGACAAGGCAGGTAAACGCTCCGAGGTGGCGCCAGGTCAGCGCCTCGCCGAGATAGAGGACCGAGAAGCCGGCGAAGACGAGCAGGGTGACGACTTCCTGGATCGTCTTGAGCTGGCCGGCGGTGAAGACGTGGTAGCCGATCCGGTTGGCGGGCACCTGCAGGCAATATTCAAAGAAGGCGATGCCCCAGGACACAGCGATGACCAGCCACAACGGCCGGTCGCCGAACTTCAGATGTCCGTACCAGGCGAACGTCATGAACAGGTTCGATCCGACCAGCAGCAGGATCGTCCACAGACCTGTCGTCATCAGCAGGCGATTATTTCTGGGGCTGCATCCAGGCGAGCACCGCGAGGTCCGGCCAGCCATAGGCTGCTTCCGGAACGCGCTCGCCGAAGAGACGCCCGGTGCGGTCGCCGATCGGTCGGCCGCCCAGACGTTCGTAGAAACGGCGTGCAACATGGTTGGTCGAAAGCGCCCATACCATTGCCGAACGCAGATCGCGGGCCATCATCACCCGCGCCATCGCGACCATCAGCTGCGTGCCATAGCCGCGCCCCTGCGCCGTCGGCAGCAGATAGAGCGTGTAGACTTCGCCTGCATAAAACGGGACGCGGCCGCGCTGCCGACCGCAGGTGGCAAAACCGACAATACCGTGATGCTTGTTCTCAACCACGAGCGGCACGACCACGTCGTCGACCCGTTCGAGCGTCGCGCGCCAGTGCGCGGCACCCCACATCGAACCGACTCGGGCCAGCGAACGCGGCGTCAGCAACCCGTCATAGGTCGAACGCCAGGACAAATACTGGACGCGGGCGACGTCTTCGGCGTCGGCCGGGCCAGCGGGACGGATGAGCACACTCATGACGGGCGGAGTTTGTACAACTCTGCGAGATCGCGCCAGCAGTACCCGACATGTGTCAGCACATGACCGGCGGCAGGACCGGACGCGTCGAGTACTTCTTCATGGGTGATGTCGACAAGCACGCCGCCCAACCGCTCGTAAAATCGGCAGGCTGGTTGATTGCCCGTCAGCACCCAGACGCGCGCATGGCCATAGCCACGATCGTGCAGCCGCTTCGCCATCGCGCCCAGCAACGCGCGGCCGACGCCGCGACCTTGTGTGTTGCGCGCGACATAGAGTTTCTGGAATTCGCCGGCACCGTCGGCAGGCCCGTGCCGATCGGCGCCGGATCGCCCAAAGCCGACAATTGTTCCGTTGTCATCGAGCGCGAGCAGCACTTCGGCATCACCGACCGGCGCCAATAACCGTTCGCGCCACCACGGCACGTATTTCTCGACCGTCTGCTGCGCCAGCCACGACGCGGGAATGTGGTCGCGATAGACGTGCTGATAGTTGTCGACTTCGATCGCAGCGATTGCAGCCGCGTCGTCAGTCGTCGCTGGTCGCAGCTTCATCAACAGTAACGGCTGGATTGCGTTCGACGACGGCGGTGAAGAACCCGTCCGTGTCGTCCTGTGCCGGCGTCAGCGACAGATAGGGTTCGTTGCGCGGCGGCGTGCCGCCGACGGTTGCGGGCCACAGCTCGCTGAGCGGCACGACGCGGAAGCCGGGATTGCGCGCCAGGAAACCTTCGATCTGCGCCGCGTTCTCGTCGATCAGCATCGAGCAGGTCGCGTAGGCGAGGCGTCCGCCTGGCTTCACCAGCCTTGCGGCGCTGTCGAGCAAGCGCGCTTGCAACGGCACCAGCGTCTCGAGACCGGGACCAAGCTGGCGCCAGCGCATGTCGGGGTTGCGGCGCCACGTGCCCGTGCCGGTGCACGGCGCGTCGACAAGCACGCGGTCGAACCGTTGCTTGTGCCGTTTGATCCAGGGATCGGTTTCGCCGGTGATGGCACGCGTTTCGATATTGTGCGCGCCGGCACGACGGAACCGCAGCTTGGCGCGCTGCAACCGTCCGTCGAGCACGTCGGTGGCGATCACGCGGCCTTTGTTTTCCATCGACGCGGCCATCGCCAAGGTCTTGCCGCCTGCACCGGCGCACAAATCGACGACTTGATGGCCGGGTTGCGCGCCGACCAGCAGTGCAACCAGCTGCGAACCTTCGTCCTGAATTTCGATCGCGCCGTCGCGATAGAGCGGGTGCGCCATGATCGACGGACGACCGACGACGCGCAGACCGAACGGCGACAACGGCGTCGGTGAAACCTGAATGCCGTCGGCGATGAGTTGCTTGCTCGCCGCTTCGCGCGTCGTCTTCAACGCGTTGACGCGCAGGTCGATCGACGCCGCCGGGATCAACGCCGCCGCTTCAACCGCGAACCGCGAGCCCAAGGTTGCGCGCAAGCTTGGCTCTGCCCATGCGGGGACTTCGACGCGCACCGCGTCGGGCATGTCCGGATGATCGAGCGTGTGGCCGGCCAGCTGTCGTACCAATTTGCGTTCGCCGTCATCGAGCGGCATGGGCGCAAACTTGCCGCCGTTGAACAGGCCGGCGACGGCGTCGGCGTCGCGACCTTCGCCGGCAATCTGGTCGGCGATCGCAACTGCGCGCGCAGTTGCAGGATGTTCATATCGGCCGAGCCACCAGCCCAGCCGCGCGCGGCGCCGCAGTGCGCGATAGACCGCCTGGGCGATGTCGGCCCGATCTTTGGCGCCAATAAAGCGCCGATTGCGGAAAAACTGGGAAACCGTCGCGTCGGCCGGGCGCGGCTCCGCGCCGACAAGGTCGAGCAGTTCGATCGTGGTTTGGAGGCGTGCACCGGGGGTCATAGCGACGAAGGAAGTAGTTGGATGCCAGGCGCCTGTCGACCGCGGCCTCGAATTCGGCTACCGCTCCGCCATGCCGACCGAGATCCGCCACATCATCTGCAACTCCGCCGAAGTGATTTCGGCCCTGCAGCTCTTCTACAAAACCCGGCAGAAGCCGCTGCCGGCGGGCTCGGTGGTCAGCCTCATCATCCAGGACGAGCCGCTCAGCGCGGTGCTGGAGATCGAGGGCGACAAAGACGGCAAACGGATGAAAATCTCCTGCGGCGGCGAAGAAATGGCCGCGGCGCTGATCCTGTTCTGCCGCGAAAGCCACATTCCGCTGCCCGCCGACGGGCAGAAAGTCCTGCAGAAATTCGGGGATTCCGTCGGGCTCATCGTCACGCGCAACCCGCGCGACAAGGCGATGGCGACCAAACTGCTGAAACGCTGAGCTCCCGGGCGTACTGCACTTCGGCGGTGTCGATCGGAACGGGATCCGTCTGATCGCGGTTGCCCGTCAAGCGCGCTCACCCTGCGCGCGAACCGGAGCAGCATCATGACCAGACTTCTTCTCGCAGGCGTCGCCGCGCTCGCTTTGTCGAGCGCATCCGCACTGGCGCAAAGTTCGAGCTCGAGCGGCAGCGCCGCAAGCCAACCAACCGGCGGCAGCAGCACCAGCAGCACGCCCATGTCCCCCAACAGCACCGATCCGAGCCGCGTCGGCAGCGGCACCTACGGCACCAGCAGCTCGTCGCTAAGCGGTACATCCGATCGCGGTACGTCGGGCGCTGACCTCAGCCGTCCGTCGACCAATTACGGTTCGACCGGCAGCAGCAATTCGACTTCGTCAGAGACGCGCGCGCCGGGCACGCCGGGCAGTGGCACATACGGCGACGGCATCACCGCGCCGTCCTCGAACAACACGACGACCTTGGGGCCGGATCAGCGCGGTACGCCGCCGAACGCCAACACTGGCGGCGCCAATACCAGCAACAGCGGGCGCTAGCGCAATGCGTCCGGCGCAGCAGCGCCGGACGCATAATTCTCCCAGCGCCAGGGAATGTGCAGTTCGCCCATCACGAGATCGGTGACGGGCTTGAAGATCTCTTCCGCGCGCACGCTGTTCGACAGAAGCAGAATACAATCGCGCTTGGCGTCGATGCACAGCGCGTAGTTGGCGGTGTCGTCGTCATGGCCTTCTTTGAAGAAGGCGTGACCATGCGGCGTTTCAAACACGCCCCAGCCCAGCGCGTAGCCAAGCCGGATCGATTTGTACGCGTCGGTGCGCCACGGGCGCAGCGTCGGAAATTGCGCCACGGAGTCGATCTCGACCTGCAACCGCACCACCTCGGCGCGCGCGTGTGGGCTAAGCCCATCGCCGCGCGCGACCGCAGCGAGAAACACCGACCAGTCGCGCAGTGTCGTATCCATCGAGCCCGCCGCACCGGTCGAACGACGGCGCCGGTGCGGCTGCACGGTTCCGTCCTCAGTGTAGCCCTGCGCCGCGTTGTCGGCGAAGTCATCGCGCCACGTCATCGCGGTGCGCGTCATGCCGAAGCGATCGAAGATGCGGCGCTGCATCTCCTGGCCGACATCGAGTCCCAGGCCACGCTCGATCACGAATTGCAGTAGATTGATACCTTCGCCCGAATAGCCGTAACGCGCGCCCGGGTCGCGGTGAAAGCGCAGCTTCTTGTCGTCGTCGAGCCAGCGGAAATTCTGAAAGCCGCTGGTGTGGTTCAGCAAGATGCGCGGCGTCAGCGCGCGCCAGCGCGGATCGTCCGCCAGATCGGCATAAGCGCCGTAGTCAGGCAATGGTTGCGGCAACAGGTCGGCGATCGAACGGTCGAGCTCGATCCGCCCTTCATCGACCAACTGCAGCACGAAATAGGCGAAGGTCGCTTTGGTCAGCGATGCGCCGTACATCACCGTGTCCGGCGTCAGCGGCAAGTCGCGTTCGACGTCGCGCTTGCCGTAGCTGCTTATGCGAACGAGCTGGCCATCGCGGATCACGGCCAGGCCAAGTCCGGCGACGCGGTGCTGCTGCAGCAATTGCTCAACGCGCGTGTCGATTGCGTCGGCTTTGACCGGCAGCGCGACGAGCAGCGAAGCTGCGGTCAGCGCAGCCAGACGCATCAGAGATCGCGACGGTAGTTCGGCGTCTCCGCGGTGATCTGAATGTCGTGCACGTGGCTTTCGCGCAGCCCCGCCGACGTGATCTTCACGAAGGTGCAGTTGCGCTGCATGTCGGCGATGGTGGCGTTGCCGGTGTAGCCCATCGCGGCTTTCAAGCCGCCGACCAGTTGATGCACGACGGCGCCGACCGGACCTTTGTACGGTACGCGTCCTTCGACGCCTTCCGGCACCAGCTTCAGCGTCTCTTTCACTTCGGCCTGGAAGTAGCGGTCGGCCGACCCACGCGCCATGGCGCCGATCGAGCCCATGCCGCGATAACTTTTGTAGCTGCGGCCCTGATACAGCACGACGTCGCCCGGTGCTTCGTCGGTGCCGGCGAACAACGAGCCCAGCATCGCAACGTCGGCGCCGGCTGCGATCGCTTTGGCGAGATCGCCCGAATATTTGATGCCGCCATCGGCGATGACGGGCACGCCGCGTTCGCGCGCCGCTTCGCTGGCGTCGAGAATGGCGGTGAGTTGCGGCACGCCAACACCGGCGACGATGCGCGTGGTGCAGATCGAACCAGGACCGATGCCGACTTTGACGGCGTCGGCGCCGGCATCTACCAGCGCACGCACGCCGTCGGCGGTTGCGACATTGCCCGCGACGATCTGCAGATTGTTCGACAGGCGACGTACGCCCGCGACGGTTTCCAGCACGCCTTGGCTGTGACCGTGTGCGGTGTCGACGACGATCACGTCGGTTTCCGCATCGACCAAAGCGGCTGCACGTTCGACCGCGGCCGGGCCGGTGCCGACGGCGCCAGCGGCGCGCAGACGGCCTTGCTCGTCTTTGGTTGCGATCGGATGCAGCTGCGCCTTCTCGATGTCTTTCACCGTGAACAGGCCGGTGCAGCGATAAGAATCGTCAACGACGATCAGCTTCTCGATGCGATGCTGGTGCAGCAGTCGCTTGGCTTCTTCCTTGTCGACCGTCTCGCGCACCGTGATCAGCTTTTCTTTGGTCATCAATTCGCTGACCGGCTGATCGGGATTGGATGCGAAGCGCACGTCGCGGTTGGTCAGAATGCCAACCAGCTTGCCGCCATTCTCAACCACCGGAATGCCCGAGATGCCGTTGTTCGACATCAGCTGCAGCGCGTCGGACAATTTCGCGTTGGGTGCAATGGTGATCGGGTTCACCACCATGCCGGATTCAAACCGCTTCACGCGGCGAACTTCTTCGGCTTGTCGTTCGATCGACAGGTTGCGGTGAATGACGCCGAGACCGCCCACCTGCGCCATCGCAATCGCCAGCGGTCCTTCGGTAACCGTGTCCATCGCAGCCGAGACGAGCGGGATGCTGAGCTCGATCCGTTTCGTCAGTCGCGTTCGCGTATTTGCGTGCGCCGGCAGAATGGACGACGCGGCTGGGACGAGCAGCACGTCGTCAAATGTCAGTGCGTCGCGAATGATCGGTGCGGGCATCTCGGTCGGCCTATCGAAATCGGGCGGCAAAGGCCGTCAATTGGCCTCGGATGCGGCGGCAATATACGGGCCATTTGAGGGGCTGCAACCGCGTTGGCCCGCGTGCCGGCTACGCGTATGGCGCGTGCGGTACGGGTGGACTTCACCCCCGGCGAGGTTTACAACCCCGCGGTCGCATCGTCGGGCGTGTGCTCGGCGCCGCAGTCACTGTCGAATTTGTCGAGATCGTCTTGCAGTCTATTAATACGACCACAGGGTCCATGTTCTGCACCGGTGTTCCTTACGAACCGGTTTGTGATTTTGTCGGCTTCGAAGTGCTGCTGAATCGACTGACGGCGTGGCCGTCGCCCGCGACACGACTAACCTCTCAAAAGATATAGCCGACAAAGGAATTAGGCGCGTATGCCGCAGAAACTCTATGTGGGAAACCTTGCTTTCTCGATGACTTCGGAAGAGCTCGGCTCGACCTTTGCTCAGTTCGGAAACGTGGTTTCGGCCAAGGTGATCACCGAACGCGAAACCGGCCGCAGCCGCGGCTTCGGTTTCGTTGAATTCGCCGAGAAGACCTCGGGCGAAAAGGCGATCCAGGAACTCAATGGTAAGCCGCTGGGCGGCCGTCCTCTCGTGGTCCGCGAAGCTGAAGAACGTCGCCCGGGCGGCGGCGGCGGCTTCGGTGGTGGCGGCGGCGGCGGTGGCCGTGGCTTCGGTGGTGGCGGCGGTGGCGGTGGTCGCGGCGGCTACGGCGGCGGCGGCGGTGATCGCGGCGGCTACGGTGGCGGCGGCGGTGATCGCGGCGGCTACGGCGGCGGCGGTGGCGATCGCGGCGGCTACGGCGGCGGCGGTGGTCGTGGCGGCGGCGGTGGCGGCTACGGCGGCGACCGCGGCGGCAACGAAGGCGGCGGCCGCTGGTAATCCCAGCGCCTCAGCAGAATTTGGAAGGGCCGGTGCGCAAGCACCGGCCCTTTCTCTTTGTGCGCTACTTGGTGCCGCGAAAGCCGAGCGCGACGATATAGAGCTCGCTTGAATCGCTGCGGCTGGCTGCTGGTTTTGCGTGCTTCACGCTGGTGAAGGCGCGCTTCAACGGCTCGAGCAATTCCTTCTCGGCGCCGCCCTGAAACAGCTTGGTGACGAAGGCGCCGCCGGGCGCCAGCACTTCTTCGGCAAAGGCGAAGGCGGTCTCGGCCAGGCTCAGAATCCGCAGCGCGTCGGTTTGGCGATGGCCGACCGTGGGGGCCGCCATGTCCGACAGAACCAGATTGGCCGGTCCGCCCAGGGCCGCTTTCAGCACGTCGGGCGCGGTCGGATCGAGAAAGTCGAGCATCAGCATCTGGGCGCCTTCGATCGGCGCCGTCTCCAGATAGTCGAGCCCGACCACGATGCCGCCGGTCTCGGCGGGGCGGACGCGTTGGACTGCGACCTGGGTCCAGCCGCCGGGGGCGGCGCCCAGATCGACCACGCGCATGCCCGGCTTCAACAGCCGGTACTTCTCGTCGAGCTGCAGCAATTTATAGGCGGCGCGGCTGCGCCAGCCGTCGCGCTTGGCGGCTGCGACATAGGGATCGTTGAGCTGGCGTTCCAACCACAGCGTCGAGGCGTGGCTTCGCTGGCGTGCGGTTTTGACCCGTACCGAAAGGTCGCGCCCGCGGGGCGCGCCGGGTTTCTTGGTTGGCGGCATGGCGCTTCTTAGCACGTCGACAGGGGCAGGATCCCAGCCGGCACGACAGGGGTTTTCATCCCGGCTGGCCGGTGGTACCACCGCGCCTCGCTGAAGGGCGGCCTGCTGGGGGATCGTCTAGCGGTAGGACTGCGGATTCTGACTCCGCCAACCGTGGTTCGAATCCACGTCCCCCAGCCACCCTTCGCGACAATCTGAAAATCTACTCGGTGGCTTCACATTGCGGCGCGCGTGCCGCGATCAGCGCCTGCGCTTTCTCGAACACCGGCACGCCGTCGAGACCGATCGCAGACAGAAGCTGCGCCTGATGCAGCGCCTTGTCGTTGTAGAGGCGCGCGAAGCGGTCCTGTTCTTCCTGCGTCAACGGTTCGAACTGAATGCCGTGCGCATGGCCGTATTTCGTGCCCGCTTCTTCGGCTGCCAAAAGCTGCTGCATCAACGCCGCTTCCCAGACGCGGTTCGACCGCCGCAACAACGCCTGCAGATCGCCCGGCAATCTGCGCCAGGCCTGATCCGACATTGCGCGGGCGGGATAGGCGCCGCGCGGCACGTGCAACTGCGTGAAGTATTTTGCCACTTCGCCGAAATGCAGACTTTGAATCGTGTCGGCCGGTGCAACGACGCCGTCGATCACGCCTTTGGCCAGCGCTGAATAGACTTCGCCCATCGGCATGTTGACGGGATCGGCGCCCAGCGCTTTCAGCACGTCGACATTCTCGGTCGGTGCGCGCAGTCGCTTGCCCGCGAAATCTTCCAGCGTCTTGATCGGTCGCGTGCGCGTGACGACGCCGGGAAAATTTCCGCCCTGCACGGCCAGCACGTGCAGACCGCGCAGCTCGGCCGTGTAGTCGGGAAAGGCGCCGGCCAGGCATTTGTAGACGCCGACCTGTTCGGCAATGTCGCGTACGCCGCCATAGAAGCCCGATTGCGCGCGCAGCATATGCGCGCCGCCGCGGGTATAGATCGGCGTAATCAAGCCGATATCGACAAGGCCGTGCCGCACTTCGAGCATGCTCATGCTCGACGACAGCAACGACCCCGACCAATAAGGCTTGAACTTGATGCGGCCGCCGCTCTCGCGTTCGACCGTCTGCATCCAGGTGATGTCGGCGCGGCTGAACGGATGGGTCGGCGGATAGGGGCTGCCATAGGTCAGCACATGCTCGGCCGGTGATGGTTCGGGCGAGCAGGCGGCAAGCGCCAGCAGCGCGATGAGCAAGAGGGCGCGCATCATTTCATCACGCTCGGCAGCCACAGCGACAAAGCAGGGATCGCGATCAACATCGCCAGATGCAGAAAGTCGGCGATCAGGAACGGAATGATGCCGCGGAACATCGTGCCGAGCGGAATGTCTTTCGCCATCGCGTGAATGACATAGACGTTGAGCCCCAACGGCGGATGCACGAAGCCGATCTCCATCGTGCGCACCAGATAGATGCCGAACCAGATCGGGCTGAAACCGAGACTGACGGCGATTGGCAGAAAAATCGGCGTCGTCAGCAACATCAGGCCCAGCCCGTCGAGAAACGAGCCGAGCAACAAAAGCACCAGCGCCATCACGACGATTGCCAGCGTAGGGCTGGCGTGGAGATCCGTGACCAGGCGGGAGAGATGGTCCGTGATTCCGGTGACGCTGATGAAGGTAGCAAACAGAATGGCGCCGATGATCACGATGTAGATCATGCCGGTCGTCTGCAGTGTCTTGCGCAGCGCCTGGGCGAAGGCGGGGCGATTGACGCCGCCGCGCACCGTCCACAGCAACAGCGAACAGACGACGCCGACCGATGCGGCTTCGGTGGGGGTGAACCAGCCGATCATCAAGCCGCCGATCACGAACAGGATCAGCAGCGCGATGTCGGCGACTTTGCGCAGCGAGACCAGCCGCTCGCGCCAGCTCACGCGTGCGGTCGGCGGTCCCAGATCAGGGCGGAAGGCGCACAGAACCGCAATCGTGACGAGATAGAACAGCGCCTGCGTCGCACCAGGAATAATCGACGCTGCGAACAGCTTGCCGATCGATTGCTCGGCGATGATGCCGTAGACGATCAGCGCACCCGACGGCGGCACCAGCGACCCCAGCGTTCCGCCCGCAGCGAGCGCACCCGACGCGAAGCCGGGGTGATAGCCCGCTTTGCGCATTTCGGGCAGCGCGACCGAACTGACGGTTGCGACGGTGGCGAGACTCGATCCGCTGATTGCACCGAACCCGGCGCAGCCACCGATCGAGGCCAGTGCCAGCCCGCCGCGGCGATGACCAACGAATTTTGCTGCGACTTCGAAAAAGTCGCGGCTGGCACCGGCGGCAAAACAGAAATGCGCCATCAGCAGAAACAGCGGCAGCACGCCGAGTTCGTATTTGCTGATGATGTCGAAGCTGATGACGCCGAGTTTGATCAGCGCCGCTTCGCCCGAAATCAGGATCGTAAGACCGGCCGCGCCGGTGAAAGCGAGGCTGATGCCGATCGGCACGCCCAGCGTCAGCAGGGCGAGAAGTACGACGATGCCGGCAACGCCGACGAGTTCAGGCGTCATCCGGTGTCCGGCGCAATGCAGCAAGCAGAAACAGACCGGCGACCAGCGCGAAGGCGAAGATCGCGAGCAGGCGGAACCAGCGCAGCGGAATCTGCAGCAGCTCGGTTTGTTCGAAGCCGGACCAGAGGTCGGTTGCAATCCAGCTCGATCCTGCAACCATCAACAGGAACACGATCGCGCTGAGAAAATTGGCGAAGCGCGCCAGCACGCGATTGGCGCGCGCGGGCAGACGTTCGGTGAGGATGTGCACGGCGGCATGGGTGCCGGCCAGGGTCGCGCTGATCATCGCAGAGGTCGCAATCAGCACGACGGTCGTCTGCACCAGCTCGATCGAACCGAGCAGGCTGATTCCGGTGTGACGACCCAGCACCGCCAGCGCATCGATCGCCATCGCGGCAAGCAATCCGGTCGAGCCGACCAGGAATGCCGCGCGCGAGAGCCGACTTTGCGGTTTCGGTGCTGGGTCCTTCACCCCGTTACCACTTCTTGCTGATCGTCAGCGCAACCACGCGACCGACCGGGCTGGTCACGGTCGGATCGAAGCCGCCGCCGCCATTCACGCTCTGCGCAATGTTCACGAAGGGCGGGTCCTTGTCGAACAGGTTGGTCACGTCGAGCGCGATCGTAACGCCGCGCAGCCAGCTAAAGGAATTGTTGTCGAGCTGGTAGGCGAGGTGACCGTCGACGGTCGTGTTCGCATCAACACGCTGCACCGGCGTCGCCAGATTGTTGGTGTAGCTGTTCTGGTAGTTGACGAACCCGGTCGCGGTCCAATTGTCCTTGGTCCAAGCCACACTGCCGCGCGCCTTGAACTTCAATGGATTGAAGATGGTGTTGAGCTGGTCGACCAGCGCCGCGCTCGACGTGATCGCGGTCTTGAAGCTGGTGAAGTAGGTCGCGTTGAAGCCGAACCGGAAATCGCCGATTGGCGTGGTCGGAAGATCATAGCTGAGGTCGAAATCCCAGCCGCGCGCGCGTGTCGTGCTGAGATTGTTCTGTCGGCCATCGACAAACAGCAGCACGGTCGGCGGGATGACGCCACCCAACACCGGATACTGCGCCAGCAGCGCCGCCATCGTCGCAGCCGACGGGTTGCGGTTGATGATGCCGGTGCCGGCGAACTGCGATTCGCGATTGAGCACCGTCAAATCGGCCAGATACGAGGTGATCTGGTTGGCGTAGTTCACGCTGAAATACGACACGCCGATTTTGGCGCGCGGCAGAAAAGCGGGCTGATACTCGGCACCGAACGAACGCGTCGTCGCGGTCTCGGGCACGAGGTTGAGATTGCCGCCCGACAAAGCGACGCCCTGGATCACGGCACCGCCACGCGTCGGGTCAGAATAGTTCTGCACGAAGAGGCCCTGCGATGAGGCGCGCAGCTGCGTCAGCAGCGGAGCGCGGAACGACGTGCCGTAGCTGCCGCGCAAGGTCAGCCCGTCGAGCGGCATCCAGTCGACGCCGACTTTCGGGTTCCGTGTGCTGCCGACGTCGCTGTATTTGTCGATGCGTCCAGCCACGTCGATATTGAGCTTCTGCAAGCCGGGCAACGCGTTTTCCGGGCCGAAGATGGGCACGACCATTTCGCCGTAGCCCGATCGCACGGTGCGGCCAAGCACGAAACGCGTCGAGGTTTCGGCGCCAGGGAAACCGCCGTCCGAGCCGGTGTACAGCGTGTAGTGCTGCCACTCGCCGCCGACGGCGAGTCGTACATTGCCGCCGGGCAGGTGGAACAACGAACCGTCGGCTTTGACTTCGCCGGTCTGCAGCACGCCGCGACCGGGCGCGCCGAACAGCGTGTTGCCAAGCTTCGCCAAGGTCGCCGGATTGTTCGGGCCGCCGAACGGATTCAGCGCCGTCGCCGGATTCGTGTCGGCAAGCGCTGCGGCAACGGCCGCATTGTTGATGCGGTGGTAATCGTTGGAATAGTCGGTATCGACGCCGTGCCCGAAGACCGCGCCGGCTTTCCAGTCGCCGAACAGCTGCACGTCACCGCCGACATAGGCTTGCACGGCGCGCGAATAGCCGACCGACGTGTTCTGCGGCAGCTGCGTGCCGAACGCGTAGGCGACCGTTTCGGTGGTTGCTGTCGAGCCCGCCGGCGCAACGAAGAACGGATTGGCGCGCGGAACGGTCAACGTCGCATTGGTCAGCGCGGGACGGAAACGAAAGGTACGCTCGGCCGCAAAGCCCTCGGCGAAGACACTGATCCGGTCGTTGATGTCCTGGTTCAGCGTAAAGGCGAGGCTGTTGTGGTTCTGCTCGGGGATCAGATCCTGATCTTTGATGTTGTCGCATTTGTTCGACGTGTTCGGCACCAACGAGCCGACCGTTGCCTGCGTCACGCCACCAGCCGGAATGGCATAGGTCACGCCGCTGACTGTGAGCGTGCCGGGGTTGCACTGGACGACGCGGAAATCACCGCCACCGGCCGCCGTCAGGTCGCCGCGGAAATACGAGCGGTCACGACCGCTGAGTGCGCTGTGATACCCGTTCTCGTACGCCAAGGTGACGTGACCGCCGGTCCAGCTGTGCCCCGCGATCGCGCTGAGCTGGCGTTCCCAATAGCTGTCGCCGGTGCCGAAATGAACCTGGGTTTCGACGCCTTCGACGTTGCGGCGCAAGATCAGATTGACCACGCCGGCAACCGCGTCCGAGCCGTAGATCGCCGACGCGCCGTCGGCCACGATCTCGACGCGCTGGAGCGCGATGGTCGGAATCACCGACGGATCGAGCGCCTGGCCGTTGGTGCCTTGCGGCACGGCGCGATGCCCGTTGAGCAAGGTCAAGGTCGCGTAGGGCCCAAGGCCGCGCAGATTGATGCCGGTACCATAGGTGATGTTGCTCGAACCGCCGGTCTGGCCGCGCGAATTCTCCGACACACCCAGATTGAAGACCTGCGGCACTTGCTGAATGAGCTGCGCGCTGGTGACTGCGCCGGACGCGACGACGTCGTCGCGATTCAGGCCCAACACCGCCGAGCCGACCGGCGCGATGCCGCGAATGCGGCTGCCGGTAACCAGCACTTCTTCCGGTGTTTCGGGTGCCGTGACGCTCGTCTGCGCCAGCGCCGGCATTGCGGCGAACAGCGCTGCAAGCGCAACGCCTGAATGGAAGTACGCAGCGAGTCGCGCGAAACCGCGCGTTCCTTCTTGCAGCATCATTGCCTCCCGTAATGCCGGCTTCGTTTCGTGCCGTGCTTAGTATGTAAACTATACAATTGCAGGATGAACCGATATAGGATTCTTCCGAGATTGAAACCCAGAAGCTGCGCAACAACGGCGGCTGGTTTGCTGCAACGCCGAACGAAAGTGCCGTTGCAACACGCGCAGTGGCACCGCGGGCAAGACGTTTTGAACACCAACAGTCGTTGTCTTAAACGATTGTGGCTCTAGGCAGAGACGCGAGCGAGGCGCGACGGCAATGGCATCGCTGAAACCGGGTTTGGTGATCGCGCTGCTCGCATTGTGCGGTGCAGTCGGCGCGTACGCGGACGAACCGCAAAAGGTTTCGCATCCCGGCATGTATCGCGGCTGGAGTGAGCGTCTCTACAACGATCGCGTGCGCACGTCGCAGTACGTTGCAGTCCGTGATGGAACTCGGCTCGCGGTCGACATCTACCGGCCGGCAATCAACGGCAAGCCGGTCGAACTGCGCTACCCGGTCGTCTGGGTGTTCACGCCCTACCGGCGTGCCTTCCGCCAGCCTGACGGTACGATCAAGACGGGTAACGATCCGCTGCTGCGCCTTACTGAGTACGGCTATGTGATTGCGATGGTCGATACGCGCGGCAAGGGCGCGTCGTTCGGCGCGCGCCGCGGTTTTCAGGACCGGACCGAGGCGCTAGACGGCTACGACATCAATGAATGGTTGGCGCTGCAGCCCTGGTCGACCGGCAAAGTCGGGATGGCGGGCTGCTCCTATGTCGGCGGCTCGCAAAAGCTGGTCGCCACCACTGCGCCACCGCATCTGCGCGCGATCTTTCCCGGCTGCACGGACTTCGACAAATACGACTTCGTCAGCCGCGGCGGCATGACGGCGCAGTTTCACACGCGGCCCGAAGATCCGGCGACGGATTGGGGCGAGGGCGTGCTGCCGGTCGACGACGACAAAGACGGCAGCTTGCTGCGCGCGGCGCAGGAAGAGCATCGCGCCAACACGCTGATGGCGCCGATCTGGAAAGAGATTCCCAACCGCGACGGCTGGTCGAAGCTGCTCGGCAGCCAGTATTGGCGCGAAGTCAGTTTCAGTTCGTATGTCGACGTCGTGCAGCGCAGCGGCATTGCGATCTACAATTGGGGCGGCTGGCACGACGAAGGCAGCGAGGCGCAGTTCCTCACCCTCGCCAATCTGCGCAATCCGCAGAAACTATGGATGGGCCCGCTCAGCCATTGCCAATCCGGCGACTTCGATCTCGTCGCCGAGCATCTGCGGTTCTTCGATTATTGGCTGAAAGACATCGACAACGGGATTATGCGCGAGCCGCCGATCTATTACGCGACGCTCGACGCACCTGCGGGAAAGGAATTTCAGTTCGCTGACAAATGGCCGCTGCCAGACGAGCGCCGCACCCGCTTCTACCTGCGTGACGGTGGCGTTCTCGCCACCGGACCAGCGCGCGCAGGCAAAACAATGCTGCAGGTCGACTACAACGTATCGTGCGCGCAGCCGCCGATCTTCTGGCCCTGCGTGCAGGACGCCAAAGGTGCGACCTTCACGACGCCGGCGCTGTCGCGGAATTTGCGCATCACCGGCCATCCCGTCGTGCATCTGTGGGTGACGTCGACAGCGACGGACGGCGATTTCTTCGCCTATCTCGAAGATATTCGCCCCGACGGCAGCGTCGACATCGTCGCGCATGGACGGTTGCAGGCCTCGGCGCGTGCGCTGCAGACGCCGCGCTTCAACAATCTCGGCCTGCCCTGGCATCGCGTCGAAGGCGCCGACCGGATCAATCTGGTTCCGGGCAAGCCGACCGAGCTTGTCTTCGCGCTGCTGCCGACCTCGAAGATCTTCCAGGCCGGTCACAAAATGCGCGTGACGATCACTGGGGCAGATCCACGCCAGCGCGACCGGCGCGAAATGTCACCGCCGCCGCGAGTCGAGATCCTCGCCGACGGCGCACACACATCCTTCGTCGAATTGCCGGTGATCCCGGATCGGACGGTGCAATGAAGCTGCTGCAGCTCGCGCTGTTGTTGTTCGTTGCGTCGGCACAGGCGACTGACTTGCCCACCGTGCGCGGTCCGATTCCGGTGACCGCGACGTCGACCATCTACGGCGCTGCGCATGTGCCGGGTGCAGCTCAGTCGATCGATCTCGATGCGGCCGGCTATGTCGAAGAAGAGTATTTCCTCACCGGCACGGCCAATCTGTACGGCTACAAGCCCGATCTGACGCACGAGACCTTGCGCAGCGCGGTGCCGTACACGACGCGCATCGTGCTGCGCCGGCCGCGCGATCCCGCCAAGTTCAGCGGCAACGTGCAGCTCGAAAGCGCGCATCCGATGGAAGGCAACGCGGCAAGCTGGGCTGCCGCGGCGCCGTACATGCTGCGGCATGGCGATGCCTATGTTCTTCTGCTGGCCGGGGCCGATGCGCTGACGCGCGGAACCAGCGGCGATCCGATGCGACGCCAGGCGTTGCAACTGCAACCCGGCGCAGACGGAGCCATCGCGCCGGTTGCGGCGCACGATCTGCTGCGCTGGTTTGATCCGGTGCGCTATGCGCCGATCAACTGGCCCGACGATGACGGCGTGCGCTGGGACGTGATCGTGCAAGTGGGACAGTTGCTGCGCAGCGACGTGCCGCAGAATCCATTGCATCGTTTTCGCGTCCGCCACATCTACATGTCCGGCTGGTCGTTCACCGGCAGCCTGATCCGCACTTTCATCAACGAAGGATTCCACGATCGCGCCCGTCTCGCCAACGGCGCGCCGGTGTTCGACGGGTATCTGATCGGCGTCTCGGCCGGCCCGTACATCGCGGGCTATGTGCCGCTCAACAGCCAGACGCCGATGCTTCCGCCCGACAGTCCGCGGCGCGTGTTGCGCGCAATCGACGTGCCCGTCATCGAATTGCTGAGCGAGAACGAAGCGCCGACCAATGTCGGCCCAACGTTGCCCGAGCCGGACAGCGTGCGCGGCGGTCATCGCCTCTACGAAGTGCCGGGCCAGACCCATGCCGAAGGTCGCGCGCTCGGCGGACGCGCCGGTTCGACCATGCAGGCACAGCTCGCCGCGCGCGGCTATCCGCTGCGCCCGCCTGGCGAAGAGGCGCGTTGCAAAGCGCCGCCAAGCGACGTGCCGATCGGCCATCTGGCGATTGCCGCGTTCGACAATCTCGATCGCTGGGTGCGCACCGGCACAGCGCCGCCCAAGGCCGCACGCATGGCGATCGATCCACAAACGCAGCTTCCGTTGCGCGATGCGGTCGGCAATGCGCGCGGCGGCGTACGCACTGTGCACGTCGAGGTTCCGTTGGCCCGATATGACGTAAAAGGCGACGGCTCGCCGGATTGCATCAATCCACGCACGCCATTCCTGCCGATCCGTCGCGTCCTGCTGCCGCGCAGCGAGCTTGAATCGCTCTACGGCAACGAGACCTCCTACCGCGCCAAAATGGAAGCGGCGCTGGATCGTATGGTTCGCGCGCGTTGGCTGTTGCCGCCAGAAGCCGCGGCCGAGCGTGCGGCGCTGCGCGCGCTGGCGCACGATGCATTTGCCGGAGGCGGTTGAGCTTGTGCAGGAAACGCGTCACGTTCGACTTATGACGAAGCCCAAGAAAAGCACCGCGAAAGCCGCGAAGAACAAGGGCGTCGAGGACACGGCCGACCGCGCGATCGACTACAGTTTCCTGCCCGATCTGCTGGGATTCAACATCCGCCGGGTACAGATCGAGCTGTGGCGCGACTTCGTACACAAGCTCGACGACGAGCAATTTCGTTCGGGCGAATTCAGCGCGCTGGCCTTGATCGTCGCCAATCCGGGAATCTCGCAGACCGAACTGGCGCGCGCATTGGCGATCGACAAAGCCCACACGGTGGCGCTGCTCGACGATCTGGAAAAGAACGGCTGGGCGGCGCGGACGCGGTCGGTCGAAGATCGCCGTCGCCACACACTGGCCGCGACGCCGGCCGGGCGCAAAGCGCTGGTGCGGCTGCGCAAGTCGATGATCGAGCACGAGCAGAAATTCTGCGCGCTGTATTCGCCAAAAGAACTACAAACCTTGTTGTCACTGCTGCAACGGCTCTACACGCGCTGATCGTCTGCGCTGCAGCGCAAAATACGCTGACATTGCCCGGGGTCTGCGAAACCGTTATTGTTCTATACAATTACGTACCGCAACGATTTTGAGGACGGGTGCTGCCAAGGCCCCGTATCTGCAGCCCGCCATGACATCCCTGCCCAAACCGCTCGACGGGATCACCGTCATCGACACGACGGTCGCGCTTGCGGGGCCCTATGCGACCCTGCTGCTCGCCGGGCTGGGGGCGCGGGTGATCAAGGTAGAAAATCCGCTCAGCCCGGATCCGTCGCGCAGCAACGTTCCCTATCTCGGCAAGGGCGGCGCGCATCTGATGCGCGACAGCGACGATGATATTTCGATTTCGGCGCTCAACCGGCTGCGTAACAAGCAGGGCGTCACGCTCAATCTGAAACACGCGGACGGAAAGCGGATCTTTGGCGAACTGCTGCGCCAGGCCGACGTGGTGGTCGAGAATTTCAGCCACGGCACGATGGAGAAGCTGGGCGTCGGTTACAGCTTCGCGCGCGAAGTAAACCCGCGCATCGTTTATTGCTCGATCACCGGATTCGGTGCGCAAGGCGAGCCGGGCTCGGGCAAAGCGATGGATGCGATCATCCAAGCGCTCAGCGGCGTGATGCATACGTCGGGCGCGCCGGAAGATCCGCCGATCCGCGTCGGCTTTCCGCTGGCCGATCTGTCGGCGCCGTTGTTCGGCGTCATCGGCATTCTGGCGGCGCTGTTTCAAGCGCGCAGCACCGGCATCGGTCAACATGTCGACGTATCGATGTTGGGCGTGCTGACCTCGATGGTAGCGACCGAGCCCTATGACATTCTCGAACGGTTCGGCATTCCGATGCGCACCGGTCAAACTGTGCCGCGCTTGGCGCCGTTCGGCGTGTACCGCACGCGCGACGGGCATGTCGCGGTCTGCGCGCCTACCGATACGTTTGCACGCGGCGTGTTTGCGGCGATGGATCAGGCAGGATTGGCCAACGACGCGCGCTTCGTCACGCGCGACCTGCGTGTGCAGAACGTCGCCGCGCTGGAAGCGCTGATCGAACCCTGGGCGCTGTCGCTCGCGGCGCAGGACATGGTCGACCGTCTGGCTCGCAACGGCGTGCCCGCCGCCGTCGTGCGCGATCCGTCAGCGGCGGTGCGCGATCCGCTGTTGCTCGAACGCGGCGAAACCGTCCGCCTGTCGCATCCGAAATTCGGCCAGACCGACGAAGTCTACGGGCCGGGCCTGCCGATCCGGTTTTCCGAATCGGCATCGGGCTTCGATCAGCCGCCGCCGGGGCTGGGCGAGCATAATCAGGCGATCTACGGCGATCTGCTTGGCTACAGGCAAGACGAGATCGAACGTCTGCAGCAGCAGGGCGTCATCTGACAATGTCCGATCTCGACACCGCATTGGCGGCGTTCGATCACGCAGCGTCGGTACCGGTCCAAGGACGACGCCAAGTCGGCCTTGTGTCGCCGCAGATTCCAGCCGAGCTGGTGCGCGCTGCGGACGCCGCGCCAATTCTGCTGTGGCCGCAATTTACCGGAAGCAGCGATCTTGCCGATCGCTACATGGAATATTTCTTCGAGGCGCCGCTGCGTCATTTGTTCGATGCGGCTGCGGGCGGCGCACTCGATCATCTCGATCTGCTGGTCGTGCCGCGCACGTCGGAAAGCTTCACCAAGTTCTATCTCTATCTGCGCGAAGTGCAGCGCCAGGAGCCGGCGCGAAACATCCCGACCCTGCATCTGTTCGATCTGCTGCACACACAGGGCGAGTCGGTGCGGCGGCACAATCGCGGCGAGGTCGAGCGACTGTACCATCGCGTCTGCGCATTGACCGGCACCGCGCCGTCGGCCGATGCGTTGCTTGGCGCAGCCGACGATGAGGCGGCGATCCGGACCGAGCTGCAGGCCTTGCTGCCGCTACGCCGCAGCGCCGTTCTGACCGGCTGCGATGCGTTGCGGATCTATGCCGGCGTGCGGGCGATGACGCCCGACCAGGTTGGAAATGCGGTGCGCGCGGTGATCAAAGCGTCGAGCACCGTGCCGGTGCGCACGGGCGCACGCTTGTTGCTGCTCGGCCCGTCATTGCCGCATCCGGCGTTGTGCGCGCGGATCGAAGCGACGGGTGCCACGATCGTCGCCGAAGAACATCCTTGGGGCGGCCGCGTGTTCGAACCCGCCGCGCGCAGCGGCGACACGCTCGGCGCAATCGCCGAGCGGGCGCGGCATGTCGTGCCGTCGGCACGCAGCTTCTCGGCTGGCAGCGATTGGATCCGGCAGGCAGCGTCGGCTGCGAATGCGCAAGGCGCGGTGTTCGTGATTCCGTCGAACGACGACTCGTACGGGTGGGATTATCCGGCCTGCCGCGATCTCTGCCGCGCGTTGGGACTGCGCACCTTGCTGCTGCGTCCCGTCGACCGAGATCCCGCCGATGCTGGTGCGCAGATCGACGAATTCCTCGCCGCAGAGCACGCAGCATGAACCGGATCGAGAAACAACTCGCAGTGACGGGGCAGGCGGGCGCCTATCAGAAGGCCTGGTTTGCCGATCTGCGCGAACGGATTCTGACGCGCGGCGAGCCCTACGCGATCATGCAGGCCGACACGCCGCACGAAATCTTTCACGCGATGGATATTCCCATCGTCACCAACCAATGGTGGGCCGCAGTGATCGCGGCCAAGCAATTGTCGCCGCTCTATTTCGATTTCCTGAAAGAGCAGGGCTATCACGAAGGTCTGTGCCGCTATTGCAGCCTGGGTCTGGCTGCGACGTTGCACAACGATCCGTCGATCGCGCCGTGGGGCGGCTTGCCGAAACCGCTGCTGCTGTGTGCGCGCCTGACCTGCGATTGCGTGCAGCGCGTGTTTCGCCTGTGGGGTGACGCGCTGGGCGCGCCGTTCTTCCCGATCGACAATCCTGGCATCGAAAGCCCGTCGCCACGCTGGTGGGAAGACGGGATCGAGAATTGGGAGTCGCTGTACCAGCCGCACCGCCTTGATCTGATGGTCGGCCAGTTGGAAGAGCTGATCGCCTTCGCCGAACAACGTACCGGCCGTACATTCGATCGCGCGCATTTCAGCCGCATGATGGAGCTGATCGACCGGCAGGAAACCGTGCTGGGCGAAGCCGACCGGTTGATCGCAGAAGCGCCCAAATGTCCGGTGCGCGTCGCCGAACAGATGACCAACACGATGACGGCGCAATGGCATCGCGGCACCGAGTGGGGCCTGGCACATGCGACCGCGTTCCGGGACGAGGTACGCGCACGCGTCGATGCCGGGATCGCGGCGGTTCCGAACGAGCGCAAACGGCTGATGTGGATCGGTGCCGGCCTGTGGCACGACACCAGCTTCTACAGCGCGTTCGAAGAAAGCCACGGCGCCGTCTTCACCTGGTCAATGTATCTGCCGTTTGCGTTTGCCGGCTATGTGCGCCGGCCATTGACCGATCCGATGCGCGCGCTGGCGTCGCGCGTCGCCAGCATGAACGAACAGCTTCACAATCCGCCTTGGATCAATAGCTGGCTGGTGCATGAAGCGCAGCGCAACCGCATCGATGGCGCGTTGGTGCTGATGCCGAAAAGCTGCCATCCCGCAGCCGCCTCGTCGAAATTCATCGCGCGCGATCTCGAAGCGGCCGGCGTGCCGGTGCTGGAGATCTGGACCGACATGGTCGACAGCCGCGACTGGGATGGGCCCGCCATGCAGGCGCGCGTTGCAACGTTTCTGGAGGAGCGTCTGGGATGAGCGAAGCCACCATTCTGATGGTTGGCGATCTGGTGCTGGACGTGCCCGAGATCGAACCGTTGTTCAACGCCAGCCGCGCGACGTTGCGCGCCGCCGATCTTGTCGTCGGGCATGTCGAAGTTCCGCATACGCTGCGCGGCACGCAATCGGTCGGCAACGTGCCGGCGCCGCTCAACGATCCGCAACGTCTCGAGCCGCTGCAGGGCGCGGGATTTCACCTCGCGACTTTGGCGGGCAATCATATTTACGACCAAGGGCCGCTCGGCATTTCGGACACGATCGACAAGCTGCGGTCGCTTGGCATCGAACCGACTGGCGCCGGTCCCAATCTCGAAGCGGCGCGCAAACCTGCGATCGCGCAGCGCAACGGCATTCGCGTCGGCGTGCTCAGCTACAATTGCGTTGGCCCGCGCGAATCCTGGGCCTCGGCCAACAAGGCCGGCTGCGCCTACGTGCATGTCATGACGCATTACGAAGTCGATTATGCCGGCCCGGGCGGACCGCCGCAGATCTACACCTTCGCCGAACCGTCGCATCTCGAAGCGATGCAGGGCGACATCGAACGGCTGCGCGAACAAGCCGACATCGTCATCGTGGCGCTGCATAAAGGCCTCGGCCACACGCCCGCGGTGGTCGGCGCGTACGAACGTCAGATCGCCAAAGGCGCGATCGATGCCGGTGCCGATATCGTGATCGGCCATCACGCGCATATTCTGCGCGGCGTCGAGACCTACAAAGGAAAACCGATTTTCCACGGGCTGGGAAATTTCGTCACCGTGACCCGCGCGCTGGCGGTCGAGGACAATGCCAGCCCCGAACGGCTGGCTTGGGCCAAGCGTCGCCGCGCCTTGTTCGGCTTCGAACCCGATCCGAATTACCCGACCTATCCGTTTCACCCCGAAGCCAAGAACACGATGATCGCGTCTTGCACCGTCACGCGCGACGGCGTGAAAGATGCGGGCTTTCTGCCCTGCTGGGTGAAACCGAACGGCGAGCCCGAAGTGCTGGGACGCGATGCGCGCGGCATCGAGGTCGCGGCCTATATCGAAAAGATTACGCAGGATGCGGGCTTGAAGGCGAATTTCCGCTGGGACGGCGACCGCGTCGTCTTTACCTGACCGCGCGCTTGCCAATCCAGGTCTGCGGCCAGATCATCGGATTGGATTGGAATCGGGAAAGATCATGGCGGCACCGCGAAAAGCAGCGAAGCAGGTGGAAGAGATCGACGACGATCGGCTCGATCTTGGCGATCTGTCCGAGCTGCTCGGCTTTCAGCTGCGGCTGGCGCAGGCGGCGATGCATCGCGACTTCGTCGAAGCGATGGGCGATCTCGACTTCAAGCAACGGCCGCTTGCGACCTTGATGCTGATCGGTAGCAATCCCGGCGTATCCCAGATTGCACTGGCGAACACGCTGGGCACCGATCGCGCCACGATGATGATGATGGTCGACAAGCTGCAGGATCGCGGATTGTTGATCCGCACGCGCTCGACCGCGGACCGGCGCCGCCAGGCGCTGCACCTGACGCCGGCCGGTACCAAGGCGATCCGCGATGCGCGGCGCCGCATCCAGACGCACGAAAAGAAGTTCATCGACCTGTTCACGCCCGCCGAGCTGAAAAAGCTGCGTGAGTTTTTGCAGCGCATCTCGGCCTGAGAAACATTGCCTGCGCCGCGGCGGTGATTAGTATGTTTTCTATACGATCACCGGAGACGGCGGATGTTCCTTCGCAACCAATGGTACGTCGCGGCCTGGGACTATGAGGTCGATCGCCAGCCGATCGCGCGTACGATCTGCGGCGAACCGATCGTGCTCTATCGCCGCTTCGATCGGACGTTGGTCGCGATGCGCGACGCCTGCCCACACCGGCTGCTGCCGCTGTCGATGGGGCTGAAAGAGGGCGACAATCTTCGCTGTCGCTATCACGGTCTGCTGCTCGACAGTCACGGCACGGCGCTCGAGATGCCGCACGGCGAACGTGTCACCAAACATCTGTGCGCGCGTACCTATCCGATCGTCGAACGGCATCGCTTCGCCTGGATCTGGATCGGCGATGCGGAACTTGCCGATCCGGCCCTGATTCCCGATTTCTGGCCGTGTTCGCATCCGGCCTGGCGCTTCGACGGCGGCTACTATCACATCAAGTGCGATTACCGTCTGGCGATCGACAATCTGATGGACCTGACGCACGAGACCTATGTCCATCAAGGGTCGATCGGTCAGCCCGAAATTCTGGCCGCGCCGATCGACACGCGCGTCGAAGACGAAAGCGTGTTCGTCACGCGCTGGATGCCCGATATCGACCCGCCGCCATTCTGGCGCGACGCGCTGAAGCGCGACGGGCGCGTCGATCGCTGGCAGATCTGTCGCTTCATCGCACCGTCGAGCGTGATCATCGATGTCGGCGTCGCGCCGGTCGAAGCGGGTGCGACGGTCGAGAACCACGATCAGGGCGTGCGTGGGTTCGTGATCGATGCGCTGACGCCCGAAAGCGCAACCACCAGCCATTATTTCTGGGGCATGGCGCGCAATTTCGACATTGACGATGCGGGCTTCACCGCGCGCTTCAAAGCGCAGCAGGGCGGTGTGTTTCTCGAAGATGTCGACGTGCTGGAGGCGCAACAGCGCTCGATCGAAGCCAATCCTGACATGGCGCTGCGCGTCTTCGCGATCGATGTCGGCGGTACGCGGGCGCGCCAGGTGATCGACAAGAAACTGAAGGCGCAGGGCGCCGCAGCGAGCTAGCGGCGTTTCACCAGCAGGAAGGTCGCGATCGCGCCCAACGCCGCAATCGGCACGATGCCCAGCAGAACTTCGGCGCTGCTGCGGCCGGCAGCGACCAGCGTTCCCGCCAGCAGCGGACCGACGACCGAGCCCAATCGTCCGACCGCAACTGCAGCGCCGACGCCGGTGCCGCGTACGTCGATTGGATATTGCAGCGGTGCCAGCCCGTAGAGGATCGCCTGCACCGCAACGATCGCAGTGCCGACGAGTCCGCCCGCGATTGCGACATAGAGAAAGACCGGCGGCGACGCGGCCAGGATCGCCAAGGATGCGATCAAGCCGCCGAACGCGGTGACGACCACGACGCGCTGGCGAAACAGATCCATGGCGCGTCCAGCCGTAAGTCCGCCCAGCGCGCCCGCAAGATTGAACGCGATCTGCACCATGCCGGCCTGGGTGCGATCGACGCCGCGCGCGACCAGCAATGCGGGCAACCAGTTCAGCAGCAGATACAGAACCAGCAGCGAGAAGAAGAATCCGGCCCACAGCGACGCGGTCGTGCGCCACGTGCCGGCGCTGAACAAGGCGGCCAGCGCACGCGCGCGATTGCTGGCCGCGCTTTCGGTGCGCGGCTGCATCGTGTTCGGCAGAAAGCGCAGCAACAGCGGCGCAACCAGCAACGGTGCTGCGCCGCCAATCAGAAAGATCGTCGACCAGCCGCCGTGCAATCCCAGCACCGACAACAAGGCGGCAACGCCGCCGCCGGTCGGAATCCCGGCATACATGGCCGCGACTGCGAAGCCGGTCTTGCCCGGCCGGCTGCTTTCCGCGGCGACCGCGATCAGGCTCGGCAACGCGCCGCCCAGACCGACACCGGTCAACAAGCGCGCGACGAACAGGCTGGTGAAATCCCACGCGAAAGCCGTCGCGATCGAGCAGACGCCGAACAGCACCAACGCGACGATCAGGCCGAACTTACGGCCGAGCCGATCGGCGATGCGCCCGCCAATCAGCGCGCCCAGCATCAGCCCCAAGGTCGCGGCGCTGAAAAACAGCCCCATCTGTTCCGGCGCCAGTCCGAAGGCGGGGCCCAGCAACGGTGCAGCCACGCCCGCTGCTTGCAGGTCGAAGCCTTCGATCATCGCGACGATGAAACACAGCGCGATGGTCGCGCGCATCAGCCGGCCGAACTGCGCAATTTGCTCAGCAATCCGAACAGCTGTTCGCGTTCTTCCGGCGACAGGTGGCGCAGCAGCGAGTCTTCATGCGCGATGATGCGCTTGCGCCAGGCGGCGAGTTGCTTGGCCGCGCCGGGCGCCAAGGTGAGAAGCTGTACGCGGCGGTCTTTGGAATCGGCGGCGCGCTTCAACAGGCCGCGCTGTTCCAGCTCGACCACCAGCGGGACCATGTTGGTCTTTTTGATCGCGAGGATGCGCGACAACTCGCTGGGCGAAATGCCGGGCGTTTCTTCGACGTGGGACAGGATGGCGAACTGCGCCGGCCGCAGCGGCACGTCGCGAAACAGATCGACGAAGCCGGCCATGAACACGCCCGAGGCGCGCCGCAGCTGATAGCCGATCAGCCGGTCGAGATGGTTCGGCTTTTGTGTGCGATCGGCGGCGTCTGCGGCGGCGGCTTTTGCGCCGGATTTTTTTGGCGGCTTGTCCAGTTTGCTCCCCATTCGCGCAGTTCCAGCCGCTACGCCGCCCATTGTCAACTATTTTCGTTATGAGATATAACTATCCCAAAATAAGCTTGCGTTGGGGAGGACGGAGATGAGCGAAGCAACCGTGCAATTGCGCATCGGCGCCACCGCGCGCGCCGCACAAAGCGGCGCGACGTTCGAGCGTCGCAATCCGATCACTGGCGACGTCGCAAGTCGTGCTGCATCTGCGAACGTCGCCGATGCAAACGCGGCTGCCGACGCGGCGCAAGCAGCGTTGCCCGGATGGGCCGCGTTGGGACCGAATGCACGCCGTGCGTTGCTGCTCAAAGCTGCCGACGCGGTTGCGGGCAAAGCCGACGCATTCGTCGCGTCGATGATGGCCGAGATCGGTGCAACCGAAGGCTGGGCGCGATTCAACGTCATGCTGGCCAGCGGCATGGTGCGCGAAGCCGCATCGCTGACGACGCAGATCGCGGGGGAAGTTATTCCCTCCGACAAGCCCGGCTGTATCGCAATGGCGGTGCGCGAACCGGCCGGCGTGGTGCTAGGCATCGCGCCCTGGAATGCACCGGTGATCCTTGCGGTGCGCGCCATCGCAACGCCGCTCGCGTGCGGCAACACAGTCGTGCTCAAAGCATCCGAAACGTGCCCGCGCACCCATGCGCTGGTGATCGAGGCCTTTGCCGAAGCGGGCTTGCCCGACGGCGTCGTCAATCTCGTCACCAATGCGCCCGCTGACGCGCCAGAGATTGTCGGTGCGCTGATCGATCATCCGGCGGTGCGCCGCATCAACTTTACCGGCTCGACCCATGTCGGCCGCATCGTCGCCGAGCGCGCGGCGCGCAACTTGAAACCAGCCTTGCTGGAACTGGGCGGCAAGGCGCCGCTGCTGGTGCTGGAAGACGCCGATCTCGACGAAGCGGTGAAGGCGGCGGCGTTCGGCGCTTTCTTCAACCAGGGCCAGATCTGTATGTCGACCGAACGTATCATCGTCGTCGATGCGATCGCCGACGCGTTCGTTGCGCGCTTCCGCGAGAAAGCAGCGACCTTGGTCGCGGGCGATCCGCGTCAAGGCAAGACGCCGCTGGGCGCGGTGGTCGACCGCAAGACGATCGACGGCGTGCAGGAGCTGATCCGTGATGCGCTGGGCAAAGGCGCCGAACAATTGACCGGCGGTGCCGCCGACGGCGTGTTGATGTCGGCTGCGGTGATCGACCGCGTGACCTCGAACATGAAGCTCTACAACCAGGAAAGTTTCGGCCCGGTCGTTGCGGTGCTGCGCGCGCGCGACGAGGAAGATGCGATCCGCCTGGCGAATGACAGCGAATACGGCCTGTCGTCGTCGGTCTTCACGCGGGACGTCGCGCGCGGCCTGCGCGTCGCGCGCCGGATCAAGTCCGGCATCTGCCACGTCAACGGACCGACCGTGCATGACGAGCCGCAAATGCCATTCGGCGGCACCAAATCGTCGGGCTATGGCCGCTTCGGCGGCAAGGCCGGCATTGCCGAATTCACCGAGCTGCGCTGGATCACGATCGAGACGCAGCCCGGCCACTACCCGATTTAAAAATCGGGTGAACGCAAAGAATCACCCGATTTGAGAGAGATAGGATTTCGCTGATGACCAAGTTTCCCGACGACGATCCGAGCGTCGCGACCTGCAAGATCGAGAACGGTATTGCGTGGCTGAGCTTCAACCGGCCCGACAAGCGCAACTGCATGTCGCCGAATCTCAATCGCCGGATGGGCGAGATCCTCGATGAGATCGAGTTCCGCGACGATTTCGGCGTGCTGGTGCTGAAAGGCGAAGGCACCGCCTGGTCGGCGGGCATGGATCTCAAAGAATATTTCCGCGACACCGAAGCCAAAGGGCTGGGCGCGACGCGCGCCGCGCAACGCGAAAGCTACGGCTGGTGGCGGCGCCTGCGCTGGTACCAGAAGCCGACCATCGCGATGGTCAATGGCTGGTGCTTTGGCGGCGGCTACGGTCCGCTCTATGCGTGCGACCTGGCGATTGCCGCCGACGAAGCGCAATTCGCGCTGAGCGAAATCAATTGGGGCATTCTGCCCGGCGGCGGCGCGACCAAAGTCGTGGTCGATCTTCTGTCGATGCGCGACGCCATGTATCACGCGCTGACCGGGGAATTGATCGGCGGCAAGAAAGCCGCCGAATGGCGCCTGGTGAATGAAAGCGTGCCGCTCGACCAGCTGGAGACGCGCGTCACCGAACTTGCCAATGTGCTGCTAAAGAAAAACCCGGTGGCGCTGAAAGCAACCAAGGATGCGATCCGCCGCGTGCGCGACATGACCTACGACAACGCCGAAGACTATCTGGTGCGGGCGCAGGAAGCCGCGAACTCCTACGACAATCACGGTCGCAAGGAAGGCATCAAGCAGTTCATTGACGAGAAAAGCTACAAGCCCGGTCTCGGCGCTTACGACAAGGACCGCGCCCCATAATGCATCGCGGGCCGACATGACCGCGGCGCGCGACTCCATCGCGCTGTACGGTTTGCAGCAACCGGACAGGCTGGCTGCCGTCGATCTTGCGACGGGGCGGCGCTGGTCGTACGGCGCGCTCGATCAAGCCGTGGCGCGTTGCAGCGGTTGGCTCGTGGCGCAAGGTGTGGGGGCGGGTGATCGCGTCGCGGTGCTGGCGCGCAACAGCGTCGAACTGCTGATCCTGCAATTCGCCTGCATGCGGCGCGGCGCGATCTTCGTGCCGCTCAACTGGCGCCTCGCCGCGGCCGAGCTTGGCGTGCTGTTGGAAGACTGCACGCCTTCGCTGTTCGTGGCCGATGTGACCTGTACCGCGCTGGCGGCGCAGGCCGGCTGGCGCGCGCTGCAACTTGCCGAGATGATCGCTGCGATTGAGCGCGCAGCACCGGCGCCGCCGGTTGCGTTCGACGAGAATGCGCCGTCGATCCTGCTCTATACATCGGGCACGTCGGGCCGTCCCAAAGGCGTGATCGTGACTGAGCGCAACGCGCATTTCACCGCGCGCAATTTCGGTGCGTTCAGCGCCACGACCAGCGACAGCATCTATCTCTGCGAGTCGCCGATGTTTCACGTCATCGGTCTCGTTACCAGCTTCCGCGCGCCCTTGTTGCAAGGCGGCGTCGTGCTGGTGTCGGACGGATTCGACGCGGCGCGCACCAACCGCCGGCTCGCCGATCCAAGCCTCGGCGTCACCCATTATTTCTGCGTGCCGCAAATGGCGGCGATGCTGCGCGCCGATCCGGATTTTGCGCCGGAACGGCTTGTGGGTCGCGTCACGATGTTCACCGGTGGCGCGCCGCTCGACGCGACCGATCTTGCGCCCTGGCTCGCCGACCGCATCGTGCTCGCCAATGGGTTCGGCATGACCGAAGTCGGCACCGTCACCTGCATGCCGCTCGATCTTGCCGCAATCGCGGCGCGCCCGCGCTCGGTCGGTCCAGTCGCGCCGCTGCAGGAGATGCGGCTGGTCGACAGTGCGGGCGCTGACGTCGAGCCCGGTGCGGTCGGCGAAATCTGGTTGCGCGGACCCAACGTATCGCCCGGCTATTGGCAGCGCGAAGACGCGACGCGCGCAGCCTTCACCGACGACGGTTGGTTTCGCACCGGTGACGCCGCGACACGCGACGAAGACGGGTTCGTCACCTTGGTCGATCGTCTGAAAGACATGTTCATTTCGGGCGGCGAGAACATCTATCCGGCCGAAGTCGAAGCGGCGCTGCTGGCCCATCCCGACATTGTCGAAGCGGCCGTGGTCGGCATTGAAGATGCGCGCTGGGGCGAAGTGGGGCATGCGGCCCTGGTGTTGCGCGCTGGCGCGGCATTCGACGAGCAAGCGGTGATCGCGCACTGCAACGCGCGCATCGCGCGCTACAAAATTCCGCGCAGCTTCGCCGTGCTCGACGCTCTGCCGCGCACCGGCTCGGGCAAAGTACTGAAACACGTGCTCAAGTCGATGCACGCCGCGAAAGAATCGTAACCAACGCCGCCAGGCTTGCGATCAAGATCGCAGGCAGCATCGGCCGGCCGGGCGGAAAGCTGGCGACCAGCAACACCAGCAACGCGTTGCTCGACATTTGCAGTGCGCCGTACAGGCTGACGGCGGTCCCGACCCGCGTCGGGCTTCCGCCTGCTGCGGCCATCATCGTGTGCGGCGTGACCATGCCGCTGCCGAAAGCGAAGAACGTCATCGGCGCGATCAGCGCCGCAACTTCGTGCCGTTCCAGCGCGGTTGCGAGTAGCAGCGTCAAGCCTGCGAGGCCGGCGATCGCGCCGCCCGCCGGCACCAGCGATGCGCCGCGCGCGCTCAGCATGCTGCTGCACAGCGCGCCGGCTGCAGCGCCGAGCGCGACTGTGCCGTAGAAGAATCCGAGATGTTCGGGATCGGCGCGGAACGTATCGACGAACAGAAACGGCGACGCAGACAAGAACACATACATGCCGCCGCTAAACGCGTTGCCGAGCACCGCGTTGCGCAGAAAGGTCCTGTCGCGCAGGATCGCGCGCCAGTCGGCGAGCAGGCTGGTGCTGCGCGATGGCGCCGGCACGAAACTCTCGGCCAGCAGCCGCCAGATCAACAAGCCGCAGGCAGCGCCCGCGATCGCCAGCACCGCAAAGACAGCACGCCAATCGGCGATTGCGACCAGCGCGCTTCCCAACACGGGGGCAAGCATCGGCGACAGCATGACGATCGCCATCAGCAGCGCCATGTCGCGCGCGCCTTTGGCAGCGCCGCCATCGCCGGCCATCGCACGACCTGCAACCAATCCGCTCGATGCGCCCAACGCTTGCACGACGCGACCGACCAACAGCAGCACGATCGAGGGTGCAGCCCAGCACAACACCGAGCCGGCAACGAACAGCGCCGCACCACCCACCAGCACGGGCCGGCGGCCGATGCGATCGGTGATGGGGCCGGTTGCGACCTGTCCCGCAGCGATGCCCAGCAAGTACAGCGTCAAGGTGAGCTGCAGTTGCGATGGCGGCGCATCCAGCGCGATGGCCGCGCTTGGCATGGCCGGAACGAACATATGAATCGCGAGCGAGCCGAGCGTGGTCAGCGCCCCAATCAGCAGAATGCGGCGCACGTCAGAAAGCGACTGCGATATCGACGCGGCGGCGCGATGCTTCGGCAAGCCCGTCCGCTTCGGGCACGTCGATCGGTGCGGCGTCCCGCTGCCATTTGACGGTCACGATCTTGCGATCGATGCCGAGGCGCACCAGCGCTTCGCCAATCTTCGCAGCGCGCACGCGCGCGATCGCAGCGTCTTCTGCAATCGTCCGTCCCGACACGATCGCGGGTGATGTGGCGGCATAGCCGGTCACGGTGATGGCACGCGGCTTGGCCGCGCGAATCCAGTGCACCGCTTCGTCGAGCAGATAGTCGTCATACTGGTAGATGACGAAGGCCTGGCCGAAATCGAAGAAGAGATGAAAGCTGCGCGCTGCGTAGGGCGGCGGCGGCGGATCGCGCTTCACCGACAGCGGGCTGATATTGCGCTTCGGCAAAACGAACTTGCGCCCGGTGAAATTTTCCGCCGGCAGCATCTGGCGCGTGCAGGCGCCGGGCAGGATCGAGGTACGCACCGGTTCCAGCACGATGCCACCGCAAATTTCTTTGCCGCCTTGCGCGATCGTTCCTTCGACCAGCACTTCGCGATTCCAGTCGGGCTTCGACGGCGCCTGGCTGACGTCATAGCGCTTGCCGGTGGCGCGATCGTCGGCGAGCCAGCAGCCGGACTTCTTGCCGGCATCGGCGTCGCGATAGATCGGGCAGGTGATGAAGCGCACCGTTTCGGCTTGCGCCCCGGTGACGGCAAAGGCGAGCAGCAGCGCCAGGACTCTCACAGCACGCTCATCAGATTCACCAGGTCCTGCTTTTCCTGCTCGGTGTAACCGATGTGATAGCGCCGTTCGTAATAGTCGATGATCGCGCGCAAATCCTTGGCCGACCCGTTCGAGAAATACGGCGCGCGCGCCGACAGGCCGCGCATCGATTGCAAGGTGATCTTTCCGACGTCGGCGCAACGACCCGTGGTTAGCGCGTAGCCGGGATCGTTGGTGTAGATGACGCGGCCGTAATGCGGGTGCGGCGCTGCGGTGCAGGTGATGCGGAACAGTGGCAGATGCGGCGCGGGATCGGCGAAGGGCAATGTCGTGGTGCCGAGATCGACTTGGCCCGGCGCCACGTCGTTCCCCATCTGGCTCATATTGTGACAGAAGACACAGCTATTGCGCACCGGATTGCCGAAGCCGATCGGCGAATTGATGCCGGCGCTGTCGCTGATCAGAAACGTCTTGTCGCGAAATACTTTGGCACCGCGCGCGACCGAGGCGCGAAACGCATTTTCTTCCGGCGTCAGGCCGGGCTTGGGTGTTTCCCAGGCGGCGAATTCGCTCCACACCGCGCGACCGATGCTGCCCAGCTGGCCCGGCTCGGAGGTTGCGAGCTTTTCGGCGCCCCCTTCGGCACCGTCGGCATTGAGTGCGCCGCCGCGTTTGTCGATCTGCTGTGCAGTGAAGATGCGGCTTTCAAAATCGACGATGCGTGCCATGTCGGCGCGGTCGAAATGCTGCAGCAATTCGAGATGCGTCGCGGCTGCGTCGTGCATCTGCGCGTGCAAGGTGCCGGCACGACCGTCAGCCATCAGATTGCCCGACATCGGCTCGCCGCTTTCCGGATCGAGCGGCAATGGCATGCCTTGCTTGGGGTCGTAGGCGAAGCCGACCGCGAGCAGATATTTGAGATTCGCGACCGGACGCGGCCGGCGATAGACCGAGATGTTGCCCGCGCCGGGTCCATATTTTCCGCCGCTGTTGCAGCTGGTCGGATCGCGCACGGTTTCGATCGTGAAGTCGGGCTTGGTCTCGCGCGGCGGCCATGGGCGCTGGATGCGGATCAACCCGTGATCGAGCAGCAGCGAGTGCGACGCACGCTCGTCCTGTTTCAGGGTCGGGCAGTTCGATCCGTCATAGGCGGCGAAGAGCGGATCCTTGCCCTGCGTCTTGTCCCAGCGCTTGCGCACGGTTTCGACCGACAGGCTCATCGCGTCGGCGGGTTGATGGCAGGTGATGCAAGCGCGGCCGCGCGGCCCAACCGGGCGGAAGAACGGATGGTCTTTGGTTGCCAGCGGTCCGCCGGTCAGCAGAACGCGCAACGTGCCGTAGTCGTTTTCGTAATCGATCTGGGCGGGAAATTCGCGACCCTCGCCCGGCGTCCACCAGGCGTCGCCACGTTCGGCCAGCGCAATTTCGCGTGCGCCGAGGAGTGCTGCAAACGAAGAAGTGGCGAGGATGAAGGCGCGCAGTTGCATCATCCTCGCCGACTTGTCAGAAGTTGACCGTGCCGCGCACGCCGATCACGCGCGGCGCACCATAGATGATGCCGCCATCCGCGCTCGACGAGTTCTGGATCTGCGAAGCGATGTAGCGACGGTCGGTCAGGTTGTTGATGAAGCCTTCGAACCGGTAGCGATGGTCGTAGTCGAACACCAGCTTGGCGTCGAACACGTCACGGCCGGGCACGTTGGTGTTGAGGCTGGGGAACGGCGTCGCGACCTGGCTCGACAGATGCGACCATTGCAGACGCGGCGTCATCAGCAGCCGGTCGTTGATGGCGACGTCGTACTGGATGCCCGCATTGAGCGTCCATTTGGGCGAGAAGGGCAGTACGCGCCCGTCCGGCACGCTGCGCAGATTGGTCGGGCAACCCGGATCGGTACCGGCCGAATTGGTGTCGGTGATGCAGGTGCTGCCGTCGAACTTGGCGTGCAGATAGCCGGCGCCGGCGTTGAAGCCGAACGCGCCGAACTGACCCGTCACTTCCAATTCGCCACCCTGCGACTTGCCCGCGGCTGCGTTCTGCGTCACCGGCAGACCGCCCAGCAGGCTCGACAGCTGGATGTCTTTGTAGTCCGAGAAGAAGATGTCGCCGTTCACGCGCAGGCGGCGATCGAAGAAGGTCGACTTGAAACCGGCTTCAACGACTCGGTTGGTTTCCGGACCGAAGTTGGGCGTGCCGATCGTAAGGTTGACGCCGCCCGCTTTGTAGCCCTGCGACGCGTTCGCGTAGAGCATCGTGCCCGCCAGCGGACCGTCGAGATGATAGTTCACGCCGAACTTTCCGGTCAGCTTGTACGAACGCTGCACCGCGATCAGGTCGGCCGGATTGGCTGGCGGCGCGCCGGCGGGAATGATGCGGTTGTAGGTCTGTTCATCCTGGCTGAAGCGCATGCCGGCGACGATTTCGATCGGCTGCGTGACGAACCAGTTGATCTGACCGAAGCCCGACTTGGTGATGTTGTGTGCCTGGGTCTGGAAGGTCGACGTCGACGACACGAAATCGCGCGTGTTGTTGTTGTCGCGCTGCGACAGCGTGTCGATGTACTCGTCGAGATAGAAGAAGCCGGCGACCCAGTTGAACGGGCCTTTCTGGCTCGACAGCAAATTCAGCTCGGCCATTTTGGTGTCGAACTTGGTGCTGACGAGACTGACACGGCCGACCGCGCTGGCGGGCGGGCGCGGCGGCGCAGTCGCGGTGCGATCGCCGTCAGTCTGGTCGTAGGTGTTCATGTCCTGGTACGCGACCAGCGCACGCAGATCGATGCCCGACGTCACCGCGATGCGGCCTTCGCCCGAAATGCGCGTGCCGTTCTGGTTCTGGAACGAGCGTGCGTCTTCTTCGATCACGAACGGATCGACCGACACAGTGTCGAGGCGGCGCTTGACCGGGTTGTTGTCCGATTTCCCGTCGAAGGTTTCGACGCGGATGTTGAACGTCATCCGGTCGTCCGACGACCGCGCCGCGATGTTGATGCGGCCGGCAAGCAGATCGACATTGCCCGGCTGTTTGCCGCTGGGGCCGATATTCTTGGTGTAGCTGTCGCGCGTGTCGCGCACGCCGGCCACGCGGACCGCGATGTTGTTGTTGATCGGCGCGTTCACCGCGGCCGTGGTCTTGAACCAGTTATAGTCGCCGATCGTCTGGTCGACATAGGCGAAGAACGAGTCGTATTCGGGCTTGGGCGTGCGGACATAAATCGCACCGCCGGTTGAATTCTGGCCGGTCAGCGTGCCTTGCGGGCCGCGCAGCACTTCGATCGACCCAATGTCGAAAAAGCTCTGCCCGATGAATTGTTCGTGCGGCAGAAGCTGGCCGTCGACATAGAAGGCGACACCCGGATTCGAGGTCGGCGCCGATTGCGCAATGCCGACGCCGCGAATGTTGATGAAGGTCGAGCGGTTGAACGTGTTGATCGCGACCGAGGGCGCGACTTGCTGAATGTCTGCGATGTTGGTCACGCCTTTGCGCGCGATGTCGGCGGTCGACAAGACCGTGGCCGAGATCGGAACCGTCTGCAGGCTCTGTTCGCGGCGTTCCGCGGTGACGAGAACCTCTTCGAGACCGGCTGGGGCGGTCTGTGCCAAGGCAGCGAACGGAAGGCAGGTCAGCGCAACGGCTGCAAGACCAGCCGTGCGCTTCGCACGGATTCCGGGATGTGACGACATCAATTCCTCCCCAGGACATGGCCAGCGCGCTTCGTCGCTTTGGGCCTTTGGCGAGAAACTACCACTCCGCTGCGTTCCTGCAAGCGGTTTCATTATGTCATATAACTATCTCAGCGACGCCATCAGAAGCCGCATGGAATCAGGCTTTTCGAGCGAAAAGACCGCGTCCGCCAGAGCCTCTGCGGCAACCGGTGCGATCGGGTGCAGCGCACGCGCCGCGCAATCGGCGAATTTGACCCGCAACGCCGTGTCGCTGAGCGGCCGGTCGGGGTGGCCGGCGGCAATGTCGATCGACGTTGTCCGCTCGGTCCCGTCGGCACAGCGCACGGTCAACACGCCCGATTGTGCGCTGTCGCGTCCGGTGTCGGGCCGTTGTTCGAACCGCACGCGCGATGCCAGCGCGCGTTTGCGCGGATCGGCCAGGCTTGCCGCGTCGAAACTGTCGAGCGTGACGTCGGCATCGAGGAACGCGGCTGCGACGGTGAAGGGGATCGAGAATTTGGCGTCGATCGCGACCGTCGGTGCCTGTTTGCGCGCCAGCGGTTCAACCAGCATGCGCTGCACCTCGCCGCCGGTGGCGATGATCTCGACGATCGAGTCGGGATCGATCGGGCGCATCGATTGCGCCGCTTCGATATAGGCGTGCGTGCCGCGGCAGGCGGGCCAAGGTTTGAAACTCAACCGCTCGATCCAGTAGCGCTCGCCCAACTGATCGAGCAGCGCGGCGGGATCGTAGTGCGCGTCGGCATAGAGACGGAAGAAGCCGGCCTTGCCCTCGAACGGCGCGTCAAAGCCCCGGATTCCTGCCGCTGCAAGCAAGGTCGATTGCACCGCCGCCTGGGCGGGAAAGGCTTCGCGCACCGCCCGCAAAACCGTGTCGCGGCTGTATTTGATTTCGCCCGGGCATGTCTGCGTCAGCATCAGCGAGAAACTGTCGAGCATCTGCCGCTGATTCAGCCGATGCAGACGTCCCGCTGCAGCAGCTGCGCCAAAGGCGCCAAGAATTGGCGGCGGATACCAGCCGCCATCTTCCATCGGCCGGCGCAGCGCCAACCCGATCCGGCAGACGAGATCGCAGCCGATCGCGATCGCGGCCAGCAGCTCTTCGCCCGACGTCAGCGCATCGGCTTGCGCGATCGCAAACACCGCCGACAACAGCGACGCGTTGGGATGACAGGGCGCTGCGTCGAACGCGTCTTCATAGTCGAGCGCATGCGCCATCGACCCGTTCGCCAGCGCAGCAAAGATTGGCGAGGTGCGCATGTCATGTCCCAACACGGCGCAGGGTCCGTCGCCGGCCGCTTTCGCCTGCGCGATGAAGGGCGCGATCTCAGCGCTGGTGCCGCTCGCGGCCAGCATCACGCCAAGCCCGTCGAGCAAAGCGCGCTTGGCCGCATGCAGCGTGTCGGCCGACAGCGATGCGGCCGGTGTCTGGACGACATGCGCCGCAATCGCCGCGCTCAGCCCACTTGCTGCTTCACTCTTCACGGCGGCCCCAGTTCAATGTAAGCGCTTTCGTAGCCCTTCGTGCCGCATCCGTGGCCGGGCTGTCGAGCTTTGCGTGGAGCCAGTCGGATGAATCCCAAGTTGATGGCGGGCAAGATCCGCCTCCGTCTGATCGTGCCGCTCGTCTTCTGCATGTTGTTGAGCTCGCTCGATCGGGTGAATGTCAGCTTCGCCGCGTTGCAGATGAACAGCGCGTTGGGATTCTCGCCCAGCCAATACGGGTTCGGCGCCGGCATTCTGTTTTTAGGGTTTCTCGCCGGCCAATATCCGAGCGTGCTGTTGCTACAGCGGATCGGCATGCGCCGCTGGATCGCCGGTTGCGCAATCTTGTGGGGATGCTGCGCCGGCGGCATGTCGCTGATCGACAGCCACTGGGAATTCTACGTGCTGCGCGTCGTGCTTGGATTTGCCGAAGGCGGCCTGGCGCCGGGCATCGTTCTGTATCTCAGCCAGTTTGCGACCGAGCGCGAACGCGCCACCACCTTTGCCATGCCGATGCTGGCAATTCCGCTGTCGATCGTGATCGGCGGACCTTTGTCGGGCTGGCTGATGTCGATGACGCCGTTCGGCTTTCCCGGCTGGCGCTGGATGTTTCTCGGCGAAGCGCTGCCGACGATTTTGTTCGGCGTGATCGCCTATTTCTATTTTCCCGACCGGCCCAATGACGCGCGCTGGCTTGCTGACGACGAAAAGCTTTGGCTGTCGCGCAACGCCGCCAACCGCGCTGAAACTGCGAAGCGCAACGATTGGAGCGTGCTGCGCCAACCGGTCGTGTGGGCATCGGCCTTGTTGTGGTTCTGTCTCTTGTCGGGCGCCTACGGAATCATGTTCTGGCTGCCGCAGATGGTGAAACAGATGAGCGATCTGACGACGTTGCAGATCGGCTTCGTCAACGCCCTGCCCTGGGCCGGCGTCGCGCTGGGCATGTATTTCAACGCGACCCATTCCGATCGCACCGGCGAACGGTTCTGGCACGTGGCACTGCCGGCGCTGGTGACGGCGGTTGCGATCCTCACCGCGTCGGCAGCGGGCGCCGGCGTGTTGGGCCTGGCAGCGCTGTTCATTGCCGGTCTCGGACTCGGCGCTGCGCAAGGCGCGTTTTGGGCGCTGCCGACCGCGATGTTCACGCCTGCGACTTTTGCGGTCGGTGCAGTCGCGATCAACATTGCGGGCAGCTCGGGCGGACTCGTCATGCCGCATCTGGTCGGCTTCGTGCGCGAAGTCAGCGGCAGCTTCGTCGGTCCGACCTTCCTGATCGCGGGAATCCTGCTGCTGGCTGCGTTGCTGGTGCTGACCATCCGCCTGACCGAAGGCAAGCGCGTCGCGGAAGCCAAGTGACGTTCGAAATTCTCGGCGTCGGCGATGTCGGCGCCAAACGATCCGACCTGGCGTCGATGTTCGCGCCCGTGCGTGACACGCTGCGCGCAGGCGCAGTCACCTTCGGACAATTGGAAACCGTCGTCTCCGATCGCGGTGCGATCGTGCCGAACGCCAAGCTCGCCATGCGCGCAACGTCGGCACTGGCGCCGGTACTCGCCGATGCCGGTTTCACCATGATGTCGTTTGCGGGCAATCACTGTCTCGACTGGGGCTTCGACGCTTTCGCCGACACGCTTGCGCATATGGAAAGCGCCAAGGTCGCGATCGCAGGGGCAGGGACCAACCTCGCTGCATCGCTGCGTCCGGTCGTGCAGCAGATCGGCGACGTGCGCGTCGCAATGATCGCCGCCAGTTCGATTCTGCCCGAAGGCTATGCCGCGCGCAGCGACAAGCCCGGCTGCGCACCGCTGCGCGCCCATACATTCTACGAACAAATCGAACATGATCAGCCGGGCACGCCGGCGCGCATCCGCAGCCACGCCGACCGCACCGATCTTGCGGCATTGCTCGCTGCGATCCGGCAGGCCAAGCGCGACAACGGACTCGTCGTGCTGTCGCTGCATTGGGGCATCCACATGGTGCGCGGCAGCTTGGCCGAATATCAGATCGAAGTGGCGAAGGCCGCGATCGACGCCGGGGCCGACGTGATCTTCGGCCATCATCCGCATCTGATGAAAGGCATCGGCTTTCATCGCGGCAAGCCGATCTTCTACAGCCTCGGCAATTTCGCGATCGAACAGCCGCATGTCTGGGATCCGGCGATCATCAAGACCGACTCGTTCCGCCATCTCGTCAGTTTGAATCCATCCTGGTCGATGGATGCGACCTACATGCTGCCCGAAGAGACGCGCATCACCGGCATCGCCAAGCTGACCGTACGCGACGGCGCGGTGGTCGAAACGCGCCTGCTACCGGCCTGGATCGAAGATGACAGCGCGCCACGCCCGTTGCGCGCCGGCGATCCGCATTTTGCGCGGGTGTTTTCGTATCTGGTCGAGGTGACAGATGCAGAAGGGCTGGCGACGCGCATCACGCGCGACGGTGACACGTTGCTGTTACGCGAAGCGTAGCGGCACGCGCAGCGCGCCGATTTCCGGCATGCGCGTCGGCACGATCTCGCCGGCCAGTTCAAAGGTCGGCAGGCGCGCCAGCATCTGTTCCAGCGCAACCACCAGCTCCAACCGGGCCAGCGCTGCGCCGACGCACATATGGGTGCCGCGGCCGAAATGCAGCGAGTCCTTCATGTTGGGACGATCGAGCTTGAAGCTTTCGGGATCTTCGAACACGTCCTCGTCGCGATTGGCCGAGGCATAGACGAGCGCGATCGGCTCGCCGGCGGGAATTGTACGGCCGTGCAACGTGACGTCGCGCGTCGCGGTGCGCGCGAAGCCGCGATAGGGCGTGTAGAGCCGCAGGAACTCGTCGATCGCGGCCGGCACCAGCGACGGGTCGGCGCGCAGCTTCGCCTGCAGCGCCTGGTCGCGCGAGAGATGCACCGAAATCGATCCAATCAACACGGTCGGCGCGATGATGCCGACCACCAGTACTTGCCGGATGGTTCCGACGATCATTTCGTCCGGCAGCGGTGCGCCATCGACGCGCGTTGCGAGCAGCGCGCTGGTTGCGTCTTCGGTCGGATCCAGCGGTGCCGCCTTGCGTTCGGCCACCAGCGCGCGCGCCATGTCGTAGAGCAGCAGGCTGGTTTCTTTGGTCGCCTCGGTGTCGTTCGACTGGACTGCGATGTTGTAGCGACGCCCGACCTCGGCCAGCGATGCGACCTGATCGGGCGGCAGGTTCATCCAATGCGCGAAGACGCGGATTGGCATGCGGGCGGAAAATTCTTCGCAAATGTCGCCGCCGCCTTTGGCCGCCATCGCATCGAGCAGCTCGACGCAAATCTCGCGAATGACGGGTTCGAACTTTGCGACGCGTCGCTCGGTCAGCAACGGTGCCAAGGCGCGGCGATAGGGCGTGTGTTCGGGCGGATCGAGATGCAGCGGCGGACGCCGTCCGGTGAAGGCAACCGCTGGCACGACATTCTGCTTCGAGGTGATGAAGGTCGCGCTGTCAGACGCGGCCGCGGCGACGTCGGCATGTTTCATCAACGCCCAGAATCCGCCCCACGCGTCGCTATGCGCGACCGGGCAGCGCGACCGCAGCTCGCGATATTCCGCGTTCGCGCTGTCGAAGGTTTCGGGCTGAAGCGGGTCGAAATCCTGCATCCAAGTCGCTTACAGATCATTGCAAGCGCTTGCAATGGCTTTCGGCCGGGGGTTTGCTCGGCCTAGATGGCGCCATCCATGAGTGATGACCGGAAGATTCCCCGTCTCGACGAGGTCGCCGACCGTGCCGGCGTCTCGGCCGCGACCGTGTCGCGCTTCTTCAACAATCCCAAGATGGTCGCCGCTGCGACGGCCGAGCGGATTCGCGAAGCGGTCGAGGCGACCGGCTATGTGCCGAACCTGCTTGCGGGCGGATTGGCGTCGAGCCGCAGTCGGCTTGTCGCAGCGTTGGTGCCCGACATCGCGCAATCGATCTTCAACGCGACCGTCGAAGCGATGGTCAACGAATTGTCGGTCGACGGGCACATCGTGATGTTGGGCCTGACCGGCATCGACAATGCGCGCATGCCCGATCTGATTTCGGCGGCGCTGGCACGCCGCGCCGATGCGATCATCGTCACCGGCCTGGTCAATGATCCGGCGCTGCGCGACTTGATGCGCAGCCGCAACGTCACGGTGATCGAAACCTGGGGCCTGCCGGACGATCCGATCGACGTCGCGGTCGGCTTTTCGCACCGCGCGGTTGGCCAAGATATTGCGCGCTTTCTGCGCGGCCGCGGCTATCGCCGGCCACATTTGCTAACTGCGACGGGCACGCGCGCGATGGAGCGACGCCAGGGCTTCGTCGATGACTGGACGACAGCCGGCGGCGAAACACCGACAGAGATGACGTTCGAAAGCCAGACGCGGTTCGGCCATGGCCGCGCCGCCTTTCGCGCCATTCGCGAATTGCCAACGCGTCCCGACGTGATCGTCTGCAGCTCTGACTGGTTGGCGCAGGGCGTCTTGGTCGAAGCGATGGCGGCGGGCGTGCGCGTGCCCGACGAACTTGCGGTGGTCGGTTTCGGCAATCTGGCGCTGGCTGCCGAAATGCGCCCGACCTTGACGACCGTGGATATCGACGGCGCGCGGATCGGGCGCGAAGCGGTCGACGTGTTACGCCGCCGCGCCGCCGGCAAAGAGATTCCCGATCGTCATATCGACGTCGGTTTTCGTCTGATTGCTAGAGAGAGCGCTTAGCTTCATGTTGGCGCGCGCGGGCTTTGCCCGCGCCTCTGCGCTAGTCGCGGCGCGACCGACAGAAGTACGATCGCGCCAATCAGAATCGTTGCGCCGATCGTTTCCGCGCCGGTCGGTGCGCGCAGTCCCCAGAACCAGGCCAGCAGAAACGACGCGACGATTCCGGCCAACAGGCTGGAGGCGCGTTCCAGCGGCACGCAGTAACTATTCTCGCGCGCGTCGAGCAGGATGATTGCGGCGAAGATCGAAATGATAGTCAGCGAGGTTGCGATTCCCGCCAACGGCCAGATCACCGGATCGGTCCAGACGGCGATAAATCCCCAACCCAGCTCGCCCGCTTGCGATCCCAGTCCGGAGGCCGACAAAGCAGCAAGCGCTGCGATCGACAGCGGCAGCGCGATCATCTTTTCTTCGACGAAATAGCGGCGCACCGCGGCTGGGTCGTTGTTCTTGGCAACGCGCGTCATCACTGCGAGGCGCAGGAAATATCCGACCGTGTACAAGACGACGGTTGCGATCGCGAGCGGTGGCAGGTCGAAGCCGCCGCGCTGCTGCACGACAAAGGCCAGCGCGATTGCGACCAACACCAGCGCGGTCCAGCTCCACCAGCGCACGCGGCGGCCGAAGATCAGATCGACCAGTGGCGCGATGATCAGAATGTCGCCGCGCATCAACAGCTGAATGAATGGAATGCTGACGCCCTGGAAGGTGAAGGACAGAGGCACGGTGAACAGCACCAGCGCCGTGCCGATGCCCGACAGGAAGGTGTATTTCGTCGGCACCGGAATGCGCTTGCCCGCGATCTGTACGCCATGCGCGTCGCGATGCCAGCCCGACAGAAAGATGAACCCGTAGGTCAGAACGAGATTGAGGATCAGCGACGCGGGCAAGGTCTCGAGTCCGGTCAGCGCGCGGCCCAACCCGGCATGCGGGATCGACGTGACCAGCCGCGTGACGATGATGTTCGGCAGGTAGCTGAGAAAATAGAGCAGCACGATCGCTTCGAGCGGAACGCGACCGATCACGATGCAGATCCGATCGCGACATGCTCGCCGGCAACGCGATAGGTGGCGTTGAGGCCGGCCTCGTCGGTCACCGCGCGCATATAGTCGACCACCTGCGCGAACCGTGCGTCGTCCGGCGCCAGAATGCGCGGCACCGCATCGCGATCGATCCACAAAGGCAGAAACCCAGCTTGCGCGATCTTTCCGTCGGCAATCTCCAGCCGCGCGATCATCGACATGCGCGACGCGGACGGAAAATTATAGAGACTGTCGAAGTCGGGCACCCAGTCTTCGGCCAGCGTCTGAATCTCTTTGAAGCTCTTGCTCGCGGCGTGCACCGGATCCATGCGCAGGTCACAGGCGAAGTTGCACAGGCTGTAGAAGACGGGCTTGCCGTCGATCAGTTCGACGCCTTTCAGAATATGCGCATGGTGACCCAGGATCGCGTCGGCGCCGGCGGCGATCGCAGCGCGGGCGACGTCGCGCTGGTAGTCGGCGATTGCCGCGCGTACGAAATGAATGCCCCAATGGTGCGACACGAGCACGATGTCGGCCTGCTGCTTGGCGGCGCGAATATCGTCTTCCATTGCCGCGAGATCATCGCGATGCGGATAGGAATGGATGCGCGGCGGCGTGCCGGGCTGGTCGTGTTCGATCTGTTCGTAAATCGTATGGGCGCGTAGCGGTGCGCAACCCGGCCGCCGCGCATCGGCCCAATAGCTCATCGGTAAGATTGAACTATAGGCCAAGGTCGCGACGCGCGTGCCGCACGGCAAGGTCGACAGGATCGGCCGGCGCGCCGCTTCGATGTCGCGCCCGACGCCGACGACGGCAATGTCGGCGCGTTCGAGATGTTCGATCGTTTCGAAGAAGGCGTCGTTGCCCCAATCGAGACAGTGATTGCCCGCGAACGAGATGACGTCGAAGCCGGCACGTCCCAGCGCCGCGGCGCCTTCGGGCGCGGTGAGCACAGCGTGCCGCGCCTGCGGCAGGCGTGTACCGCGTACGGCGAAACTGGTTTCGAGTTGACCAAAGACCAGGTCGGCCTGCTGCAGCGTGTCGCGCGTTGCAGCGAAACATTCATCCGGGACGTCGCGGTCCGGTGCGATATCTCCGACCGCGAGAATGACCGACATCGCTTAGTCCAGGCCGAGTTCGGTGACGATCGCGGCGGTCGCTTGAAACGCGCTGTTGGCGGCGGGGACGCCGCAATAGATCGCGCTTTGCAGGATCACTTCTTTGATGCGCGCGACGCTGACGCCGTGCTGCAACGCCGCGCGAACATGCATGACGAATTCATGCTCGCGGTTGAGCGCGATCAGCATCGACATGGTCAATAGGCGCCGCGTTTCGTGGTCGATTTCCGGACGCGACCAGATCTCGCCCCAGGCATAGCGTGTGATCAGATCCTGAAATTCGCTGTTAAGCGCGGTCGTGCCCGCAATGGCGCGGTCGACATGCGCGTCGCCCAGCACAGCGCGCCGGTTCTGCATCCCCAGCGCATGACGTTCGCGTTCGTCCATCTCACGCCTCCAGGAATCGGGTCAGCGCCGCGTTGAAGTCGGCGGTACGCTCGATGTTCGACAGATGCGCCGCGTCCAGCATCACCAGCTGTGCGCCGGGAATGTTCTGCGCCAGCTCTTCGGCATGTGCGGGCGGGGTTGCGGGATCAAAGGCGCCACCGATCACCAAGGTCGGCACGGTGATCGTCGGCAACAAGGCGCGCTGATTCATGTCGCGAATGGCGGCGCAGCTGCCGCAATAGCCGGTGGGATCAGTCGCATGGAGCATCGATCGCACCTTGGCGACCGCGTCGGGCTGCGCGGTGCGGAAGCCAGCGGTGAACCAGCGTTCGAGGACGGTTTCGGTAATCGCGATCATGCCGCCCGCGCGCACCGCATCGATGCGTGCGTCCCAATTCGCCGGCGGGCCAAGCTCGGCCGCGGTATTGGCGATGACGAGTTTTTGGATTCGCGTCGGTGCGTTTGCGCCCAGCCACTGTCCGACCATGCCGCCCATCGACAGGCCGCAGAAGGACGCGCGTTCGACGCCGACCGCATCGAGTACGGCCAGCGCATCGCGACCGAGACGCTCGATTTGATACGGCGCCGTCGGAACGCCCGACCGCCCGTGCCCGCGACTGTCGTAGCGAATGATGCGGTAGCGCCCGGTCAGCGCGGCGAGTTGCGCATCCCACATCGCCAGCGCCGTGCCGAGGGAATTGGAAAAGAGCAAGGCCGGGCCGTCGCCCTCGACTTGCACGTGCAGCTGCAAACCGTCGTCGGTGGTGATGTTCATCGCAAAGCCCGGTCGATGAAGTGTGCGGACGATCCAAGCTGCGTGCGCGGATCGAACAGCGACGCCAGTGCGGCCGGCGAAATCGCGCCGGTGACGCGCGCATCCTGTTGCAGCAGCGTCAGCAGCGGCGTCGCCGTCGCGACGGATTTGCGGCTGGCTTCTTCGACCAGCGCGTGCGCTTCGCTACGGCCCAGCGATGGTGCCAGCGCCAAGGTCACCGCTTCGGCGAACAACAGCCCATGCGTGCGGCTGAGATTCTCGTCCATGCGTGCGCGATCGATTTCGAGTCCGGCGCAGGTCTCGCGCATCTGGCGCAGTGCGCCGCCGGCAAGCCGGAACAATTCCGGCAGCACTTCCCACTCGGCATGCCAGCCACCGACGCCGCGTTCCTGTTCCTGCGGCATCGCGCTGAGCAAGGTCGCAGCGAGACCAGGTGCGCGCAGCGCGGCCGCCAAAGTCGCGGTTGCGGCAACCGGGTTGCGCTTGTGCGGCATCGCCGACGAACCGCCGCGGCCAGGCGCTGCGGGTTCGAATGCTTCGCCGACTTCGGTTTGCATCAACAGCACGACGTCGCGTGCGACTTTCCCCAACGCGCCGATCGCCAAGGCCAACGCCAGGCCGACATCGACCAGCTGCTCGCGTCGTGCGTGCCATGGCAGCACAGGCAAGGCGAGATCAAGTTCGCGCGCCAAAGCTTCGGCGACGACAAGGCCTCGATCGTTGAGCGACGCCAACGTGCCGGCCGCGCCGCCGAATTGCAGTTGCAACGCCTGTCCCAGCGCGCTGTCGAGCCGTGCACGCACGGTGCGGATGCTGGTCAGCCAGCCGGCCGCTTTCAGCCCGAACGTCGTCGGCAGCGCTTGCTGCAACAAGGTGCGCGCGGGCAGCAGCGTGTCGCGATGTTCCTGCGCCAATTTCGCCAGCGCGGCTTCGAGGCCGGCAAAGCCGGTCAGCAACACGGCGCGCGCGGCGCGCATCTGCAGCACCAGGCCGGTATCGATCACGTCCTGGCTGGTCGAACCATAATGGACCCAGCGCGCCGCGTTGCGATCGGCCACGTTCTCGGTCAGGCGCTTGATCAGCGGGATTGCGGGATTACCCGCCAGCGCGGTCGCTTCGGCCAGCGCGGCAAGATCGTAGCGATCGACGCGGCACGCCGTTTCAATCGCGCCGACGGCGCCGGCGGGAATAACGCCGACGCTCGCTTCGGCGCGCGCCAGCGCCGCTTCGAAGTCGAGCATCGCCTGCACGCGCGCGAAATCGTCGAAGATCGCGTCGATCACGGCATCGTGGAAAAGAGGATCGAACAGAGTCACAGGGCGAAGAAGACCGTTTCGTCGTTGCCGCCCAGACGAAGATCGAGGCGATAGGTTGCAGCCTCCCCCGGCAGACGTTGGGCAAGCAAGGTGCTGCGCCGTCGTTCGGGCACCAGGGCCAGGATCGGATCGTCGGCATTCTCGGCTGCGTCGGCAAAGTAGAGCCGCGTGACAAGCCGGTTGAGCAAGCCGCGCCCAAAAAGGCCGATCGCAATATGCGGTGCTTGCAGACTATTGCCGGGGCCCGGCACGCGGCCGGGACGGACGGTGGTAAAGCGGAACGTGCCGGTCGCATCGGTCGCGGTGCGACCGAATCCGGTAAAATGTGGATCGAGCGCAAACTCGCTGCGCGAATCCTCGGCATGCGCGTAGCGGCCGGCATGGTTGGCCTGCCAGATCTCGATCATTGCATCGGGCACCGGTTCGCCGTCGGCATCGAGCACGCGACCGGTGATTTCGATCCGCGTCCCTTGCGTCTGCGCATCCGCCAGCGTTTCGCCGTTCGCGTAGGGCAGCGCGTAGTGAAAGAACGGGCCGACCGTCTGCGACGGCGTCGCGCCGTATTTAATGGTCATGCTTGTCCTCCATCGGCGTCGCGTTGCGGCCGCGCAGCACGATGTCGAAGACATAGCCGAGGGCGAATTCGGGTTCGGTCACGTCGAGATCGAAGCGCGACACCATCCTGTCGCGCGCTGCTGCGGGCACGGCGCAGGCGATCGGGTCGATTGCGATCAGCGGATCGCCGGGGAAATACATCTGCGTCACCAGCCGCGTTGCGAACGCTGGGCCGAACAACGAGAAATGGATATGCGCCGGGCGCCACGCATTGTGGTGGTTCTTCCACGGATAGGCGCCGGGCTTGATCGTGAGGAAGCGGTAGCGCCCGTCCGCGTCGGTCACGACACGACCTTCGCCACGGAAATTCGGATCGAGTGGTGCTGGATGTTGATCGCGTTCGTGAATGTAGCGGCCGGCCGCATTGGCCTGCCAGACTTCGACGACGCTGTTTGGTACTGGACGCCCATCTTCGTCGAGCACGCGGCCAGTGACGATGATGCGTTCGCCGAGCGCTTCGCCGGTTCCGATCTTGGTGAGATCGTCGAGGCTGGCGCGCAGCACCTGACTCGATGGTCCCGTCACTTCGGTCAGCGTGTGCGGGATCGCGACCAGCGGCTGCGACGGCGAACGCCGCACGGTCGAGCCATAGGCTGGCGACAGCGAGTTCGCGTGCGTGTTGCCGTCATCGGCGCGGTAGGCGAGCACGTCGGTCATGTGCGCATCCTCTTCAAAGTGGCAAGCCGATGTAGTTTTCGGCCAGCGTCGTCGCGGCAGCGCGCGAGCTGCAAAGATAGTCCAATTCGGCCAATTGCAGGCGACGCTGAAACGGGTCGGCGTCCGGAAAACGATGGGTGAGGCCGGTGAACCACCACGAGAACCGTTCCGCTTTCCAGATTCGCGCCAGCGCGCGCTGGGAATAGCCGGCCAGCGCCGCGTCGTTGCGGTTGCGATAGAAGCCGTTCAACGCCTCGGCGAGATAGATCACGTCGGTCACAGCGAGATTGAGGCCTTTGGCGCCGGTCGGCGGCACGATATGCGCCGCGTCGCCGGCCAGAAACAGCCGTCCATGCTGCATCGGTTCGATCACCAGGCTGCGTAGCGGCGCGACCGATTTCTCGATCGACGGACCGCGCGTGACCGTGGCTGCTGCGTCCGGCCCAAGTCGCACTTCCAACTCGTCCCAGAATCGTTCGTCGGACCAGTCTTCGAGTTTTTCCGTAGCGGCGCACTGGATGTAATAGCGGCTGCGCGTCGGCGATCGCATGCTGGCGAGCGCAAAGCCGTTGGCGTGGTTGCAGTAAATCAGCTCGTGCGCGCAAGGCGGCACGTCGGCCAGCACGCCGAGCCAGCCGAACGGGTATATACGTTCGTAGCGCTGCAGCAGCGATGACGGAATCGAGTTGACGCTGACGCCGTGCGAACCGTCGCAGCCGGCAATGAAATCGCAATCGATCCGCTTGGCTTCGCCGTCTTTGCGGTAGGTGACGTAGGGCGCATCGCTGTCGATGCCATGCAGCGCAACGTCGTCGGCTTCGAAGACCAACGCTTCGCCCTTGGCGACCGCAAGTTCGATCAGGTCGCGCGTCAGTTCGGTCTGTCCGTACACGGTGACGCGGTCGTTGGTCAGCGCTTGCAGATCGAACCGTTGTTGGCGGCCATCGAAGGCGACGGTGAATCCTTCATGCGGCAAGCCTTCGCGATGCAGGCGCGTCGCCGCGCCAAGCTCGTCGAGCAAGCGCACCGTGCCGGGTTCCAGCACGCCGGCGCGAATGCGGCTTTCGACATAGGCGCGGCTGCGCCGTTCGAGCACGACATTGTCGATGCCCGCGCGGGTCAGAAGACGCGACAAGATCAGACCGGCCGGTCCGGCCCCGATGATGGCGACGCTGGTTCGCATGGCTCCCCGTTCGTCCTTTGCGACGGTCATTGCCGTCTGGACTTGGACGCGACTGTTGCGCGGCCACGGCCATCGATCGATGGACTCGAGAGCTAGAAACTTGGATTTTTCTGCTAAGGTCCGGGCACGGCAATCGGGCCTGGCCCGGCGCTTTTTGACGAGGTCGTGCGATGCGCGCGCAGCTACAAACGCCTTTAATCCCCACGTTTTTCCTGTATGGCGAGCCGCCGCGCCGGGTCGATGACCGGTTTCTCCATGTCGAGCCGCTGGACGATCGCAGCCGGCCCGCAAATTGGAATATTCGGGCCCATTCGCACGCCAATCTGCACCACGTCTTTTATATCGACAGCGGCGGCGGCGAGATGCGGGCCGATTCCGGTACGCACCGGTTCGCGGCACCCTGCCTGCTGCTGGTTCCAGCCGGCACGGTGCACGGCTTCGCCTATCTGCAAGAGACGACGGGGCAGGTGCTGACCGTGTCGGATTCCTATCTGCAGGAATTGGCGCAGCGCGAAGCAGGATTCGCGGGTGTGTTCGCTGCGCCCGGCGTGCTGAGCTTGGCCGACGATGCGGCACAGCGCGACGTTGCTGACAATCTTGCGCGCGTGGCGCGCGAATTGGTGTGGCACGAGACCGGTCACGCAGCGGCGATTGAAGCCAGTCTGCTGCATTTGCTGGTGACGCTGCTGCGACAATCACAGCGTGCCGACGCGGATGCGCGCGTCGATCGCGGGCCGCAGGCCGAACTCGTCGCGCGCTTTCGCGCCGCAATCGAAGAACGATTCCGGCGGAATCCGCCGTTGCAGGATTATATCGACGCGTTGGGCGTGACGGAGTCGCGGCTGCGCGCCGCGTGCAATCAGCTGACTGGACAGGCGCCAATGCAGCTGGCGCAGGAACGCGCGCTGCTCGAAGCAAAACGCCTGCTGCTCTACACCAATATGACGGTGGCCGAGGTTGGCTACGCGCTGGGCTTCAACGATCCCGCATATTTCTCGCGCTTCTTTGCGCAGCGGCTTGGCCAATCGCCGCGCGCGTTCCGCACCAGCCCGCGCGACGCGCCGAAGAATAAACGTTGACGAGCGCGAAGTTCGGTTCGCATAAAGCCAACCGAGATTGTTTGGATTCCATACTAATTTCTGTTGCAGTGCGATGATCGATAAATTCGTGACCAATATGGCCGATGCGATGAGCGGCATTGCAGACGGCGCGACTGTGTTGGTCGGCGGCTTCGGCCAGGTCGGCCAGCCCAACGCGCTGATCGAAGCCTTGATCGAACACGGCGCGAAAGACCTGACCGTGGTCGCCAACAATGCCGGCACCGGTCGCGCCGGTCTGGCGCGCCTGATGGAACTGGGTCGCGTGCGCCGCATCGTCTGCAGCTTTCCGCGCAGCACCGGTTCGGTCGTGTTCGAAGAGTTGTACGCCGCCGGCAAAATCGAACTTGAGATCGTCCCGCAAGGCACGCTGGCCGAACGGATGCGTGCGGCCGGCGCCGGCGTGCGCGCCTTCTATACGCCGACCGCGGTCGGCACCAAGCTCGCCGAAGGCAAAGAAGTGCGCGAAATCGGCGGTACGAATTGCGTGCTCGAAACTGCGCTGCATGGCGACGTGGCGTTGGTCGAATGCTGGACCGCCGATCGCTGGGGCAATCTTGTCTTTCGCAGCAGCGGGCGGAATTTCAATCCGGTGATGGCGATGGCGGGGAAGCTCACCATCGTGCAAACGCAGCATGTCGCCGAGCTGGGCGAACTCGATCCGGAAGTGATCGTGACGCCCGGCATCTTCGTCAATCGTGTGATTCACGTTCCGTATGGGGATCCGCCGCTGTGAGCGACGCAGTGAAGAACAGCGCCTGGTCGCGTGCCGAGATGGCGGCGAAGGTTGCCGCTGCAATCCCCGAAGGCTGGTACGTCAATCTCGGCATCGGCATTCCGACCTTGGTCGCCGATTTCGTGCCCGCAACGCGCGAAGTGGTGATCCATTCGGAAAACGGATTGCTGGGCATGGGGCCGGCGCCGGCGAAAGACGCAATCGATCCGTGGTTGATCAATGCGGGCAAGCAGCATGTGACCTTGCGCACCGGCGGTTCGTACATGCATCACGCCGACAGTTTCGCGATGATCCGCGGCGGCCACATCGATCTCTGCGTGCTGGGTGCGTTCGAAGTCGCGTCGAACGGCGACATCGCGAACTGGGCGACCTCGGTCAACGACACTGCACCCGCAGTTGGCGGTGCGATGGATCTTGCAGTCGGCGCCAAACGACTTTGGGTCGTAATGGAACACACGACCAAAGACGGGCGGCCGCGCCTGGTCGACCAATGCCAGTATCCGTTGACTGCACTCGCTGCGGTCGACCGCATCTACACGAATCTGGCCGTGCTCGACGTCGTGGAGTCGGGCTTTGTCGTGCGCGAAATCATCGATGGCGTGTCGTTTGACGAGCTACAGGCCCGGACCGGCGCGCGCCTGTCACAGTAAGTCACGAAGCGCAGCGATTCTGCGCTAAATCCGTTCTCTCCGATCGGAGATAACGGCCCAGCTTGAGCCTGCTCCATCTGGACGAAGCCCAACGCGTGAGCCCAATCTGAAACCACGCAGATTCTCACGCCTCCGGAAAGGGCTTCGCTATGGCTCGACTGAACATCAACGGCAAAGTTCACAACGTCGATGTCGATCCTGAAACCCCGCTACTGTGGGTGCTGCGCGAGCAGGTCGGATTGACCGGCACGAAATATGGCTGCGGCATCGCGCAATGCGGTGCGTGCACCGTGCATATCGATGGTCAGGCGACGCGCTCGTGCGCGATGCCGATCGCAGGTCTCGCCGAGGGCGCCAAGATCCGCACCATCGAAGGTCTCGCCGGCAAAGGCGGTGAACTTCATCCAGTGCAGAAAGCATGGGCCGAGTTGGACGTGCCGCAATGCGGCTACTGTCAGACTGGCATGATCATGGCGACGGTGGCGCTGCTGGATCAGAATCCGACCGCCAACGACGACGACATCAACACGGCGATCACCAATATTTGCCGCTGCGGCACGTTCAACCGCGTGCGCGCCGGCATCAAACTCGCGGCGCAGAACCTCAAGCCGGCTGCTGCACAGCCTGCCAAGAAACGCGCTTGAGAGCGGAGACACAGATCATGACCCAAACGCTCCGCCCGTCACGCCGCAACTTCATCGCCGGTTCGGCCGCCACAGCAGGCGCGCTGACCTTCGGCTTTCACATTCCCGCGCTGGCTGCTGACCCAAAAGCAGCAACGCCCGAAATCAACGCCTGGGTCGTGGTGAAGCCCGACGAAACCGTTGTCGTGCGCATTGCGCGTTCGGAAATGGGCCAGGGCACCTTGACAGGCCTCGCGCAGCTCGTTGCCGAAGAGCTGGAATGCGACTGGAACAAGGTCACGACCGAATATCCGACACCGGGTCAGAATCTCGCGCGCAATCGCGTGTGGAACAACTTCTCGACCGGCGGCAGCCGCGGCATTCGTGAATCGCAGGACTATGTGCGCAAGGGCGGTGCCGCTGCGCGCATGATGCTGGTGCAGGCTGCGGCCGACGGCTGGAAAGTGCCGGTCGCCGAATGCACGGTCGAAAAGGGTGTCATCACGCACGGCGCGTCCAAGCGCAACACCACCTACGGCAAAGTCGCCGCTGCAGCCGCCAAGCTGACGCCGCCGACCGACATTCCGCTGAAAGATCCCAAGACCTGGACGATCGCCGGCAAGCCGCTAAAGCGTCTCGATACGGCCGACAAGCTGACCGGCAAGCAGATCTACGGCATCGACTTGAAGATGCCGAACATGCTCAACGCCGCGATCAAAGATTGCCCGGTGTTCGGCGGCAAAGTGAAAAGCTTCGACGCCGCCAAAGTCGAAAAGATGCCGGGCGTCAAAAAGGTGCTGCAGGTCGGCGACAGCGCCGTCGCTGTCGTTGCTGCGACCTGGTGGCAAGCCAAAAAGGCGCTCGATGCGCTGCCGATCGTCTGGGACGAAGGCCCGAACGCAACCGCGTCGAGCGCGGCCTTCGCCGCCGTGATGAAAGAAGGTCTCGACGCGCCGGAAGCGTTCGTCGGCAATCAGGTCGGTGACGCCAAGGCGGCAATCGCGGGCGCGGTGAAGAAAGTCGAAGCAGTCTATTCGACGCCGCACCAGAACCACGCGACGATGGAGCCGATGAACGCGACGGCGATCTACACGCCGGAGAAGTGCGAAGTCTGGACGCCGACGCAGAACGGCGAAGCGGCGCTGGCTGCTGCGGCCGAAGCATCGGGCCTGCCGCCGGCCAAGTGCGACGTCTACAAGCTGCTGCTCGGCGGTGGCTTCGGACGTCGCGGCGCCGTGCATGATTGGGTGCGCCAGGTCGTGACCATCGCCAAGCTGATGCCGGGCACGCCGATCAAGCTGATCTGGTCGCGCGAAGAAGACATGACGCACGGCCGCTATCATCCGGTCATGCAATGCAAGCTGGTCGGCGGTCTCGATGCGCAGGGCAATCTTGTCGGCATGACGATGCGCCTGTCGGGTCAGTCGATCCTGGCCGCAGTTGCGCCCGCGGCGCTGCAGAACGGCAAAGATCCGGCAACCTTCCAGGGCTTGAACCCGCCCGGACCGGAAGCGTCGATCGGCTACACCGTGCCGAATCTTCTGATCGATCACGCGATGCGGAATCCGCACGTGCCGCCAGGTTTCTGGCGCGGCGTGAATCTGAATCAGAACACGATCTTCCTCGAATGTTTCATGGACGAGTTGGCGAATGCCGCCGGACAGGACCCGCTGGAATTCCGTCGCAAGCTGATGGCGAACAGCCCAAAGCATTTGGCTGTGCTGAATGCCGTTGCTGAGAAAGCGGGTTGGGGCAAGCCGGCGCCGGCCGGCGTGTTCCGCGGCCTGGCCCAGACGATGGGCTTCGGTAGCTACGTTGCAGCCTGCGCTGAAGTGTCGGTCAGCGACAAAGGTGCGTTGAAGATTCATCGCATCGTCGCTGCAACCGATCCCGGCCACGCCGTCAATCCGCAGCAGATCAACGCGCAGGTCGAAGGCTCGTTCGTGTACGGCTTGTCGGCTGCGCTCTACGGCGAATGCACGGTCAAGAACGGCCGGATCGAGCAGGAGAATTTCGACTCCTATCCGGTCATGCATATGGAAGACATGCCAGTGGTCGAAACCATCCTGATGCCGTCGGGCGGATTCTGGGGTGGTGTCGGCGAGCCGACGATTGCGGTTGCAGCACCGGCGGTGCTCAACGCGATCTACGCCGCAACCAAAGTGCGCATCCGCCAACTGCCGGTGAAGGACCAGAAGCTGCGGACTGCGTGATGCGCGCGATCCTCGTTGTGCTGGTGCTTGCAGCACCGGCCTACGCAGCCGACATGCCGGCCGGAGCAAGTTCCTGCTCCGGCTGTCATGCGGAAAGCACCAAGGCGCAAAGCCCGGTTCCACCGTTGCGAGGACGCACCGACATCGCCGAGGCGATGCGCGCCTTTCGCAGCGGTGATCGGCCCGGCACGGTGATGGATCGCGTCGCCAAAGGTTTCAGCGACAGCGAGACCGCCGCCATTGCGGCGTGGTTCGCGGCGCAAAAGGCAGCCCGATGAAAACGACACGCCGGCTGTTTCTTGGTGGCGCGACCGCAGCGCTGGCGTTGCCCGCGCATGCGCAGAGTGCCGCGAAGGTGGTGGTGGTCGGCGGCGGCTTTGCCGGCGCGACCGCCGCGCGTTTCCTGCGCCGCGAGAATCCCAAGCTGCACGTGACGTTGGTCGAACCCAACGCAACCTTCATCGCCTGCCCGTTCAGCAACGAAGTGCTGGTCGGCCTGCGCGAGCTCAGCGCGCAGCAATTTCGCTACGACGCGCTGAAGCGCGAAGGCATCCAGATCGTGCAACAGGCAGCGACTGCGATCGACGCCGACACGCGCACCGTCACGCTGAGCGACAAGACGGTGCTGTCGTACGACCGGCTGATCTTGGCGCCGGGCATCGACCTCGATTGGAAAGCGCTGCCCGGCTACGACGAAGCGGCGGCGCAACGCATGCCGCATGCGTGGAAGGCGGGCGAACAGACGACGCTGCTGCGCAGGCAGTTGGAAGCGATGCAGGACGGCGGCACGGTGGTGATCTCGGCACCGCCCAATCCGTTCCGCTGCCCGCCGGGCCCGTACGAACGCGCCAGCCTGATTGCCTGGTACCTCAAAACGAAAAAGCCGCGCTCGAAGCTGATCGTGCTCGACGCCAAGGATCAGTTCTCGAAGCAGCGGCTGTTCACGGCGGCGTGGAAGCAGCTCTATCCCGACAATCTCGAATGGGTGTCGTTGAGCCAGGGCGGCAAAGTCACGTCCGTCGATCCGTCGACGAACACCTTCACGACCGAGTTCGGCGCACACAAAGCCGACGTCGGCAACGTAATTCCGCCGCAGCGGGCCGGCCGCATCGCCGAACTAGCAGGCGCCACCGATCGCACCGGCTGGTGCCCGATCGATCCGGTGACGTTTGAATCGCGGCTGCATAAAAACATCCATGTCGTCGGCGACGCGGCGATTGCGGGCGCGATGCCGAAGTCGGCCTTCGCTGCCAACGCGCAGGCCAAGATCTGCGCGGCTGCGGTCGCCAAGCTGCTGCGCGGCGAGACGCCGGCTGAGCCGCGGCCGATCAATACCTGCTACAGTCTGGTTGCACCCGACTACGGAATTTCGATCGCAGGCGTCTATCACCCCGTGAATGGATTGCTTGCCGATGTCGAAGGTGCGGGCGGGATCAGCCCGGTCGATGCACCGGCGCAAACCCGCAAAGCAGAAGCAGACTATGCCGCGGCTTGGTTCCGCACGATCACCGGTGAAGTGTTCGGCTAAAGCGCTGGTGCTGGCGGCTGCGTTGGTTTCGAGCGCGAACGCGCAGGAGCTTCGCCCGTACCAGATCGTCGGCGATGCGATCCCGCAATCGCTGACCGGTGCCAAAGGCGATGCAGCGCGCGGCCGTGCCATCGTCGTCAATCGGCAGGTCGGGCTTTGCCTTCTGTGTCACAGCGGCCCATTTCCCGAAGACAGGCTGCAAGGAAATCTGTCGCCGGACCTGACCGGAACCGGTGCGCGTTGGACCGAAGGGCAGTTGCGGCTGCGCATGGTCGATGCGTCGAAGCTGAATCCGGCGACGATCATGCCGCCCTATTACCGGACGCGGGATCTGACCAATGTCGCGGCCGGGTTTCGCAACAAGCCAATCCTGGATGCGGCGCAGATTGAGGACGTGGTGGCATTTCTGACGAGTCTCAAATGACCAGGCTATACCGTCGTCGCGACGTGCTTGCGACTGCTGCGGGCGGCGCGCTGTTGCCGCTGGTGCCAGCGCAGGCGACGCCCGACACGATGGCGGCTGCGATCAAAGAGGTCGTTGGCACCGCGCCGCTCAAACCGGGCAAGGTCAAACTCGATCTGCCGCCGCTGGCCGAGAACGGCAATGCCGTGTCGGTCTCGGTCACGGTCGACAATCCGATGACCGAAGCGAACCACGTGCGCAGCATCCACCTGTTCGCGGAAAGCAACCCGCTGCCCAACGTCGTGCATGTGACGCTTGGGCCGCGCGCGGGGCGTGCGTTCTTTGCCACCCGCATGCGCTTGTCGACATCGCAGAAGGTTATCGCGATCGCCAAGCTCAGCGACGGGACGTGCTGGACCGACAGCGCGCAGATTGTCGTCACGCTGGCCGCCTGCATCGAGGATCTCTGAGATGGCGCGGCCGTTGATCAACGTGCCCGCCAAGGCGAAGAAGGGCGAGGTGGTGGACATCAAGATCCTGATTTCCCACCCGATGGAAAGCGGCCAACGTCGCGACAATTCCGGGCAGCCGATTGCGCGCGACATCATCAATCTGCTGGTCTGCACCTACAATGACACTGAGGTGTTCCGCGCCGAATTGTTTCCCGCGATCGCGGCCAATCCGTTCCTGTCCTTCTGCACCGTTGCAACCGAGACCGGGACGCTGAAATTCACCTGGACCGACGATCACGGCACGGTCGACACCGCCACCGCGCCGATCGAGGTCACGTGATCCGCTTCTTCGTAGTGGCGCTGCTGGCCTTTGCTGCCGTTGCGACCGCGCAGAAGAAATCCGGCTACGAATTTTCCAGCCGCGAAACCCAGGCGATGCAGGATGACGACGCGGCCAATCCTGGCTTTCTCTGGGTGCAGCAGGGTGAAACTTTGTGGAACCGACGCGACGGCGCGGCGGGAAAGTCCTGTGCCGACTGTCACGGCGAGGCCAACAACAGCGTGCGTGGTGTCGCGGCGCGCTATCCGGTTTTCGCACCCGAAGCAGGCGCGGTGATCGATATCGAGCAGCGCATCAATCGCTGTCGCACCGAGCACCAGCAGGCCAAACCGCTCGCCTATGAAAGCGACGATCTGCTGGCGCTGACCAGCTTTGTCGGCAAACAGTCACGCGCCATGTCGATCGACGTCGCGATCGATGCCCGCGCGCGCAGCACGTTCGAGCGTGGCAAGACGTTGTTCGAACAGCGACAGGGCCAGATCAATCTCAGCTGCAGCCAATGTCACGACGACAATTGGGGCAAGCAACTGGCGGGCAGTCCGATCCCGCAGGCGCATCCGACTGGGTATCCCGCCTATCGGCTGGAATGGCAGACCTTGGGTTCGTTGCGGCGGCGTCTGCGCAATTGCCTGATCGGCATGCGGGCCGAAGCGCCGCCGTATGAATCGGCCGACTATGTCGCGCTGGAATTGTTCCTGATGGCGCGTGCGAAGGGGCTGGCGATCGATACGCCGTCGGTTCGACGCTAGAGAACCTCGAACGCCTGCACTTCGTCGCGCGCGAGCCGGCCCAAAGTTGCGACGATCTCGTCGACCTGCTTGTCGAAATTGAACCGTTCTTCGATCCGTGCGCGTGACCGTTTGGATTCAGCTTCGCGGGCGGCGCGGTTCTCGATCAGCAGAACGAGTTTTTCGGCGAACGCGTCGGTGCTCGCGCTGCTCAACGCGGTTCCCGCAACTGCGCCGACGTCGCCCGACGCCAAGGTGACGATCGGCAACCCGTCCGCCATCGCCGTTTGCGCGCTGGTGCCGCCGCCGATGCGGAACGGATTGACCATGACGTCGCTGATCGCAAGCAAGCCGCGCAGCTCGGCGCAATGTCCGAGGCCGCGCACCTGCTGCTGCACGTCGGGGAACAGGCCGGCCGCATGTTCGCTGCCATGCCCAGCGAGAACCAGCACGGTGCCGGGATGCGACAACAGGATGGGCGTCAAAATCGCGACCAGGCTGGAATCGATCTCGCTCGGCAGGCGATTGCCCGCGATCACGAGCACGACGTCGTCGTCAGCGACGCCGATCGACGACCGCGCCATCGGCTGCGCCGGTTCGGGCAGCGTGAACAGAAGCTCGCGACGCAGCACGATGCGGATGCCACTGCTCTTTGCGAGTTGGATCGCCTCTTCGTTCAGCAATTCGCTTGCCGCCCAGATCGCATCGGCACGGCCACGCGGGACGGCACCGCCGGTCGCGATCCACAAGAGCGGTAGCTGCGCCGCCGCCACGTCTTGGAGAAACGGTGCGTCGTGCGAGATGACGGCGTCGAACTTTCGGTCGCGTAGCAACGCGACCAGTTCTGCACTGGCGGCTTCGGTACTGCGCGTTGCAGGCGTGTAGATCGCAATCGGTTGCGTCCAGCGGCTACCCAGCCCATCGAGTTGCTGATCGCCACGCAAATCCTCGTTCACGGTTGCGACGTTGGCCTGAAACAGGCGCAGCGCGCTGTCGCTCGGCCAGCAATTCGAATTGATGACCAACGGTTCGATGCCGCGTTCGGTAAGTCCGGCGGCAAGCCACAACGCGTCGCGCGTCGGTGCATGCGTCGTATCGAGAATCTGCGGCGTCAGAATTGCGACGCGCTTGATCTCGCGCCGGCGCGGGGCGGGAGGGCCGGCCAGGGCGACGACCCGGTCGGCTGCCGCGCGATAGCTGCGCCGCAGCGTGCGATCGATGTCGGCACGTGCGGCCGCGCTTGGCGTCTCGCGCTGGAGAAACAACCAGCGGCTCATCGTGAACATCAGCTCACGCAGCAGGTCCGGTTGCTCGACCAGGCGCAGCGACTGGTTGGCAAGGTCGACGAACCACCGGTCGTCGCCCGTCAGCGCGGCGAGGATCGAATCGCGCGCCCATTGGTCGGGCCACGGCGCGCTCATGCAGGCGCGGACGAAGTGGGCCGGAAGCGGCGGCGGAAGCGCCATGCCGCGATGCAGGATTTCGGTGATCAGCGCGTCGCGCTTCGCCAGCGAGCTCTCGGTCGCGCTCGTGTCGATCAGCAGCCGGACCAGCGCGTCGGCCTGTGCAGGGTCTTCCATCCGCTACCTGTACGCGAAGCAGCGTCTAGCGCGAAGACGCTCGCGCCTGGACCGGAATGGCGGCGCGCAGCATCTGCGCCAGGGTTTCGACGCCGCGTTCGATGCCGCGCGCATCCATCAAGCCAAAGCCGAAGACAAAGCCGTTGATCTCGTCGGCGGGCGAGGTGCCGAACCGGTTCAGCGCCTGAATGCGGTGACCGCGCTCGTGCGCCTGATGTGCGATCACCAGCGCGTCGATCGACGGGATCAGATGGGCCGACAGATGCAGGCCGCTATCGCCTTCGATCGGTTGCAGCAGATCGCCGGCCTGTTGCGCGAGCGCGTGGAGCAGGGCGGTGCGCCGGTCGCCATAGACTTTGCGCATCTTGCGCATGTGCCGCGCAAGGTGCCCTTCGGAGATGAACGCGGCCAACGTGTCCTGCGTCATGGTCGGCGCGCACCAGTCGTTGGTCTGTTTGGCACGGACGAGAGCCGGTTTGGCCCAGGGCGGTACCACCACGAAACCCAGACGCAGGGATGGGAACAGGCTTTTGGAAAACGTGCCGATATAGAAAACCGACTCGTTGCGGTCGAGCGTCTGCAATGCTGCGTGCGGCCGGCCGCCGAACCGGAACTCGCCATCATAATCGTCTTCGATCACGACGGCGTTGTTGGCTTGCGCGAAATCCAGCAGCGCTGCCCGGCGGCGCGGCGACATCACCACGCCCAGCGGATATTGGTGCGAAGGCGTGACGCAGATCACTTTCGCGTCCGGTGGCAGCAACTCGATAATCATGCCTTCTTCGTCGACCGGCACGGTTTTCAGCACCGCGCCCGCCGTTTCGTACGAGATGCGCATCGGCACGTAGTTCGGCTCTTCCATCGCGACGACGGTCTTGCCGGGTGTAACCAGAATCCGGGCCAGCAGTTCGAACGCCTGCTGGGCGCCGGCGGTGACGACCACGTCCTCGGCGCTGCACGCGACGGCGCGCGTGAAAGAAACATGTTTCGCGATCGCGTCGCGCAGCTCGAGCTGGCCTTCGGGTGCCGTATAGGCAGCGGTGCGGCGTGACGCGGCGCGCAACGCGCGCGCCGAGAGGCGCATCCAGATGTCGAATGGGATCAGGCTGGCGTCGGGATAGCCGCTGCGAAAATCAAACCCGCCATCGGTCGGCGGGAAGAATCGAAAGATGGGCCGGGCCGAGCGCGCCACGTCGCTCAGCCGCGCGTCGGGTGCCGCATCGCTGCGCAACTCTTTCGGCGGCACCATCTGCGGCAGCACGTCGGCGACATAGGTCCCCGACCCAGCGCGCGCGACGAGATACCCTTCGCTCAGCAGCAGGTCGTACGCTGCAACGACAGTGTTGCGAGATACACACAGCGACTCTGCAAGCGCGCGCGTGGCGGGCAAGCGCAGATCTGGTTTCAGCCGTCCGTCGAGAATTGCGGCGCGCAACTGCGCGTGCAGCGCGCGCAGCCGGTCCCGTGAACCCGGCGGCGGCAGCGTGATTGCCAGTTCGAAAATTGGATCCATAAGAAAGCTCGTTCTTGGCCCTCTTTGAATACCACGCACTTGTCCATGCTGCGAACGCGTTTTGGTGACGAAAAGCTGCGGTGTTTAGTGAGCTTGAGTACGAATTGGGCGCCCCCTTCCAGCGCCGACCCGCATTTCAGAAAGCGCGTCCAAGTCCTCGATAGCGAGATCGCGTATGTCGATGTCGGAGAAGGCGATCCGATCGTTTTCCTGCACGGCAATCCGACCTCGTCCTATCTCTGGCGCAACATCATTCCGTTCGTTGCCGATCGCGGTCGTTGCCTGGCGCCGGATCTGATCGGCATGGGCCAGTCGGGACCTTCGCCCGCGGGCGCGTACCGATTTCAAGATCACGTGCACTATCTCGACGCCTGGTTCGCCTCGCTGCAGCTTACGCGCAACGTGACCTTGGTCTTGCACGACTGGGGTTCGGCGCTGGGATTTTACTGGGCGTCGCGCCATCCACACAGCGTGCGCGCCATCGCTTACATGGAAGCTTTGGTGCAACCGCGCCTGTGGTCGGATTTTCCGGCTGGCCGTGACGAGATTTTCCGCGCCTTGCGTTCGCCGCGCGGCGAACAGATGGCGCTGAAAGAGAATTTCTTCGTCGAAGCGGTTTTGCCGCGCAGCATCCTGCGCACGCTCGACGATGCCGAGATGGACGCCTATCGCGCTCCGTTCGCCGCGCCGGCGCGGCGCGTCCCAACCCTCAGCTTCGCGCGCGACTTGCCGATTGAAGGCGCGCCGGCCGACGTCGTCGAGATCGTCGAGCAATACGGTGCTTGGGCTGCGCACAGTCCGGTGCCCAAGCTGTTCATCAACGCCGAGCCGGGCGCCTTGCTGGTGGGGCGGGCGCGCGACTTCTGCCGCAGCTGGCTCAATCAACGCGAGGTGACGGTGCGCGGCATTCATTACGTGCAGGAAGATTCGCCGACCGAAATCGGGTTGGCGCTGCGTGATTTCATCGATGATCAGCGGCTGGACCAGGCCGCGCAGACAATAGCGGTGGTAGCGTAAATGGCTCGTCGTCGAATCAGCCTGCCGTTGCGGCAGCTCTCCGATCCCGAAGCAGATGGTCCGCCGCGCTACGAGCGCCTGGCCGACGAATTGCGGCGTCTAATCCTGTGCGGCAGCATCGGTCCGGCGCGCCAAATTCCGTCCGAGCGCGAGCTGGCGCGCGAATTCGCAGTGTCGCGCAATACCGTCGCCGCCGCGATTGGCTTGCTGGTGCAGGAAGGGCTGCTGCAACGACGCGCCAGTTCCGGCACCTATGTCGCCGATCCGATTCCGTCGCACCTGCTGCCGGCCGACATGCCGGTCGCGCGTGTCGTGCAGTCGCAATCGCGCACAGCACCCGGCGGCTCGGCTGCGACTCGTGTCCTGACGCCGTGCGTTGCCAGCACGGAATCGTTTCCGCGGCCGCGTTGGTCGCGCTTGCTGGGCCAGGCTGCGAGCGGGCCGTTCGGCCTGATGACGCCGCCCGTCGGCGGGCTGGATGCAACACGCGCCGCAATCGCGGCCTATGTATCGCAGACACGCGGTGCGCGCTGCGCGCCCGAGCAGGTGGTTCTTCTGTCGTCGCTGCGGGCTGGATTCGAGTTGGCTGCGCGCCTGCTGCTGAATCCGGGCGACGTGGCAATGGTCGAGGATCCGTGCGATCCCGCGCTGTTGCCGCCGCTGCGCGCGGTCGGCGCACGCGTCGCCAGCATTCCGTTCGAACGCAGCGGCATCGACACCAGCCAGATCGCCGGCGTGCGTCTGCTTGTCGTCGAGCCAACGCATCAAATGCCGACCGGCTTCAGCGCCGATCTGCACAATCGCGTCGCGATGCTGGCCTGGGCCGCAAGCAACAATGGCTGGATCGTCGAGCTCGATCGCGGCAGCGAGCTGCGCCATGACGGGCGCGCGCAAGCCAGCCTGCAGGCGCTCGATCAAAGCGGACGCGTCCTTCAGCTCGGCAGTTTCGACCAGACGTTTTTCGGCGGCATCGGCATCGCCTACGCAATTCTGCCGCGCGCGCTCGCAGTTCGATTTGCCGACGCGGCCTGTGCCGCAGGTGTCGAACCGCCGTCGCTGTTGCAGGCGGCGTTTGCCAGCTTCATCGATCGCGGTCATGCGACGGCGCATTTGCTGCGCCTGGCGCCGCTCTACCGCGAACGGCGCGCCGCGTTGCTCGAGGGGCTGCGGCCGATCGAACATATGTTCGAGGTCGGACCGTCGGATGCGGGTCTACATGTGACGTTGTTCGCGCGTCGTCCGATCGATGATTTTGCGCTGGCTGCGCAAGCAGCACGCCGCGGTCTAGGAATCGCGCCTTTATCGATCCATTGCCAGGAACGACCGGCGTCGGGGTTGGTGCTTGGCTATGTCGGGGCCAGCACCATCGGCGTGCACAACGCGGTGCGCAGCCTTGCCGAACTGCTGCCACAAGCGGTGGCGGCGTAGGCCGGATGCGGAAAAGCCCGCGAAGAGCGCGGGCTTTCAAGCGACCGGAAGGTCGGTCGGCGTCTCTTATTAGTAGATGCCGCCGGCACCACCACCCGAGCCGCCGGCCGGAGCCGACGCAGTCGAGCCGTTGAACAGCGACGTCGCTGCCGGAAGCTTTACGTGCGGGAGCTGCTCGACGTGGCGCGGGGGCAAGTTTTGGACCGTGGGAGGCGGAGCGCCTCGGCCGGTCGGCCTCAACTGCACGATTGGCGCGGTCGGAATCGGCGCGAGAGCAGCCATGGGAGTTCTTCCAAGGTCAGTTGCGGTGCGGCAATTCTTGCCGAAGCGTCAGGAATTTTACAAGCTTTCTGGAACGTTTGACCTTTAAAGCCTTGCGAACGTTCAGATTTCTGCTTTAGCCGGTGCCGCCATCGTCCCTCGGACCGGGCTTATTGGCGCGACGGCGCAGCTCATCCGCACCCAAGCCCGCTGGAGTCGCACCCTTGCTGGTGCCGTCCTCGGGCAGTTTGCCCGGGTTGTCGGTGGCGTCGTCGGTCTTGGTATCGCTCATGATTTTCGAACTCGCCGCGCGCGCCAGCGGTTCCACGCCGCCTGGATCGGAATCATCGCCGCCGCGGTTGCGCGTTTGAACCAAGGAATGTCCTGACTCAGCAGCAGCGCGCCGACCGGCAGCATCCAAATGCCAAGGATCGGCAGGAACGAGAAGACGCCACCCAGCATCAACAGAACCGCGACCGGAATGCGAAGCCACCGGCGTCGGGGCGCGCGCAGCCAGTCGAGGATGCGACGCAAGCGGTGCGGCAATTTCTTTTCGTGCTCGACGATCCAGCGTTCGGCTTCTTCGGCGCTGGGAAATTTCATCCAAGCGTCGCGCGTGCGATCCAGCGCGGCTCCAGCGCCGCCCGCGTACCCGCGACAGTGCCGATGAAACGCTTGCCGTCATGTTCAACGCGGAACGGCGAAATCGGTAGAGCGGGCGCAGGACCGGTCAGTCCGACACCCGCAGCCTTGCCGCGCGATTCGAGCGACGTCCATGCAGCGAAGAACGCGTCGAGCGGATCCGCCGCGCGCCAAATCGCGCTGCGTGTATCGGCGTCGAGAAACGCGGCCGCGATGCGCGGCCAATCTTCGATCTCGCGAATCTGTTCGAGGTCGACGCCGATCGGACCGTCGTCGCTCCACACGAACGCGCCGACGTCGCCGCTGCGCGTCCAACTATAGGTGCCGTTGCTCTGTTGCGCGGCCAGCGCCGCTGCAACACGCCGACCTTCGTCGCGGGGCGCGTCGGCCAAATCGACCAGCAGCAGAACCGTGCTCATGTTGCCGAACGCCGTGCTGGCGCGCCGACCCAGCTTGTGCCGGCTGCAAGACGTTCGCCTTTCATCAGCAGCGACAGATCGCCGAGCCGCGAGCCCGCTTCCATTTCGGTGTCGTACAGCACGGTCGCCGAACGCCCGACCGAACAGCCGGGGCCGATCCGCACATAGCCCATCTTCATCACGCGATCTTCGAACAGATGCGTTTGCAGATCGGTGTCCTGGCCGATCTCGGCTTCGTCACCGATTTCGACCAGATCGAATTCGGTGATGAAGCTGGTCTCGAGCCAGACGCGCTTGCCGATCTTGGTGCCGAAGGCGCGCAGCACCAGCGGTGCGATCGGCGTTCCAAGCACAATGTCGAGCAGCAGCGGCACGACGATGGTTTCGTAGAGACCGGTAACCAACTCGCTGGTCCAGACCCAGGCGCTCCACAACGGTACGGTCTTTGGTTTGTAGGCGCCGATGACGACCCATTTCACCGCAATCACGAAGCCGGTTGCGACCAGCGCGTAGCCGGCGACTGCGAACGGGGCGAGCAGGATCAACTGCCACAGATCGTTTTCTTCATAGAGATCGTTCAGCGCCGCGATGATCGCGAACAAGGTGACGATCTGTAGCCCGAACGGCAGCGTGGCGCGGAAGAACTCGATCGCGTAGCGCGCCAGCACCAATCGCTTCGGCGGGTGATAGGTGCGCGTCGCGTCGATGCCTTGCACGATTTCACGACCAGGCAGGCGCATCGCGGGGCAGCCGAGCCAAGCCGAGCCAGGTTCGAGTCGCGTGACGCCGGGCGGTGGCGCCGACATCACCGCAAGCAACGCGTCGTCGCCGACCTCGGTGCCGGCGCGCACCAGCGCCGAATTGCCGATGAAGGCGCGCGCGCCAATCGTCGTCGGTGCAAACCCGACCCAGTCGCCGAATCGTTTCGGCGCGCCGACCGTCGACGCATCGGCGATGAACGCATCAGGGCCGACCGTCAGCAGATCGATCGATAGCGGTGCGTCGGACGAACATTCGGCGCCCTTGCCGATTTTGCCGCCGAACAAGCGCAACACCCACGGGAAATAGAGCGTGCCGGTGAACGGGCGCAAAAACTCCATCGCCAGATCGATCAGACGCTGCGCCGCCCAATGACGGACATAGACGCTGCTGGTACGGCGATAGAGGCCGGCCACGAGTCGCGGCAGCAGCAGGCGCTTGATCAACGTCACCAGCACCAGCAGCAGGCCGAGAAACACCGCTGCTGCGATGGGCGCGACGACGAGCGACAAAAGCAGACTGTCGTTCCAGGCTTGCAGGAACAAGGTGAAGCCGGGAATCGCGGCTGCCAGCGGCACCAGCACGATCACGAACGCCCACACCGCCTGGAACACGCGCACGAATGCGCCGGTCGCGGGATGTGCGTCTTCGGCCAATGCGCGTTCGCGCACCGCGCCAAGCAACGGATCGACCGTCGATGCGGGTTGCACGGGCGAACCCGCCCACAGGGTGCTGCTCTGCAGATGCGATCCGCGCGGAACCAGCGACTGGTCGGCGATCAGCACGTCGTCGCCAAGCACGACGTCGGGCGCCAACACCGAATTGGTTCCGACGTAGGATCGCGCGCCGACGCGGATCGGGCCGATACGCAGCCGTCCGCGCACGATCTGATAGCCCAGCATCTGCGCGTCTTTGCCGATCGTCGTGCGCGCATCGATGGTCAGCAGGTCGGGCGCCATGATCGCGTCGGTGCCAAGCACGACGCCGTTGCCGATCTTGGCACCCAGCAAACGGTAATAGGTATTCAGCAGCGGGCTGTGCACGAGGAAGCGCACCGGCGCCATGGTCAGCAGCCGGCGCACCAGCCAGAAGCGGAAGGCGTAGAGTCCGTAGGCGTCATAATCGCCGGGTTTGATGCGGCCGATGATCAGCCACTTCAACGGCACCGATGCGAGGATCAGGCCGGGGTAATAGACTGACATCGACAGCAAAGTCAGGCCGACGATGAATTGCAATTCGCCGAACGTGGAGTCCGGATCGTAGACGATGGTGGCGACCGGCAGAATGTACTGCGCGGCCACCAGCAGATAGAGCGCGTAGACGCCGATCATCTGTCCGGCCGAGAACAACGCCCACCGCCACAATGGAACGCGCGATGCGGGCGCGGCCGCGACATGCTCGGTTTCGATCGGCGGTGCGGTGATCGCCGCAGCAAGCACGCGCACCGTCGGGTAGGTGTAGAGATCGGCGACGCCGAGATGCGCGAAGTCGGGTGTTCCGCGCAGATCCGACACGACGCCTGCGGCGAGCAGCGAATGGCCGCCGAGATCCTGAAAGAAATCGTCGTCGACCGAGACCGTCTCGCGCCCGAACCGTTTGGCGAAGGCGGCGGCGATGATGCGTTCGCGGTCGTTGGTCGGTTCAGCGAACGGGCGCGCGCTGCTGACGCGTGGCGTCGTCGGCGCCGGCAGGCGTTTGCGATCGATCTTTCCCGACGGCAGGCGCGGAAGATCGCTCACCGTCTCGACGAAGGCGGGCACCATATAGGCGGGCAGCTTGCCGCGCGCCCAGGCGACGAGATCCTGCCCGATCGAAGTTTCGAATCCCGCCGCCGGCACGACATGCGCGACAAGTTCGATCGAACCGTCATGTTCGGTGTGCGCGCTGACCGCAAGTGCGCGCACGCCTTCGACGTCGGCGAGCGCATTTTCGATTTCGCCCAGCTCGACGCGATAGCCGCGGATTTTGACCTGGTCGTCGACGCGGCCGAGAAACAAGATCTCGCCGTTCTCGACGCGAACGCGGTCGCCGGTGCGATAGAGACGCTGCGGTGCCTGATGATCGGGATCGGGATTGGCGGTGAAACGCGTTTGGTCGACGCCGATGCCGAGATAACCGCGTGCGAGCTGCGGGCCGCCGACCCACAATTCACCTTCGGTGCCTGGCAGACGCGGCTGCATCGCATCGTCGAGCACGTAGGCGCTGTGGTTCGGCAGCGGCGTACCGATCGTGAGTTTGCGATCGGCGACGATCTCTTGCGCCGTGATGATCACGGTCGCTTCGGTCGGACCGTACGTGTTCAGCACGCGTCGACCGTTGGTCAGCCAACGGCGCGCTACCTCAGGCGGGCATGCTTCGCCACCGAGAATAAGCAGGCGCAGTGACGGCAAGTTCGGATCGAGCAACGCGGCCAAGGTTGGCACGGTCGACAAGACCGTCGCGCGATGACTGGCAAGCCAAGGACCAAGATCGGGGCCAGAGCGGGCGACGACGGCAGGTGCTTGCAACAACGTCGCGCCGTTGGCGAAGGCGCACCAGACTTCTTCGACCGCCGCGTCGAAGGCGAGGGTGAATCCTTGATAGACGCGATCGTCTTGTCGCATCGCATAGAGGCGCGACGCGGCGCGCACGTAATGCACGACCGACATATGTTCAACCGCGACGCCTTTCGGCCGTCCCGTCGAACCCGACGTGAAGATGATGTAGGCGAGATCGCGCGGACCCGCGTCGTGCGTCGCGTCGGGCGGCAATGCGCTGGCATCGAGCGCGTGCAACATGTGCGCAATCTTGTCGAGATCGAGCGTCGGCACCGCGAACGGCGCGCCGAGATCGAGATCGGACGTCGCCAACAAAAGCTTGGCGTTTGAGTCTTCGAGAATCGCCGCGATGCGTGCGCGCGGAAACCCCGGATCGAGCGGCACATAGGCGGCGCCCGCAAGCAGCGTCCCCAGAATCGCGACATAGGCGAGCGGCGTGCGATCGAGCAGCAACGCGACCGCGTCACCGCGACCAATGCCTTGCGCGCGCAAATGCCGTGCAAGCCGGTTCGCGTGCGCCGACAATTCGGCGTAGGTCCAGCTCTTCTCGTCGGTTTCAACCGCGATGCGATCGCCGTGCGCCGCGACGGTCGCCGTAAACAGATCATGCAGCCGTGCCGGCGCCAGCAATTCGGGCGCGACGGGGCCGTCCAGGCGGGCAGCACGGAAGGATTGGGTGATCTGCATATTGCTTCGCGTCGGCCGACGCGCCGTCTCTGTCAAGCGCCCGCCCCTTTCGAAAGCCTCATGCAATCAACCCAACGCCATCGGGCGCTGGAGGATCCATGTCAGGCGCGGGCGGTCGCGATCCATGCGCTGGCTGGCGCGGTGACGCGGCCGTTGCTGGTCCAGGCTGCGATTCGCGTGGCCATCACGTCGCGAATGCGGGCACGGACCGATTCGTCGGCAGCAGCAATCAACGGCGCGCTAGGGCCAAGCTTCATCGACAGGCGCAGCACATCGTCCGGCACGCCGCCGGCTGGTGCGATGATGGTGTCGACGCGTGCGATCTCAATCTTTTGCCAGCCCGACTCGGCCAGCGCCCGGCGCAACCGGTCGGGATCGTCAAAGCCGAACGGGCCCGGTGCACCCGGCGGCGATTCGGGCGGTGGTTCGATCAGGCCCTGTGCCGACTCCCAGGCGAGTCGCATCCAAGGATTGGCGGCGACCTCTGCCCAACTCAACAGCGCAGCACGCCCGCCGGCCGCCTGACCGCGCAGATGCGTAAAGGCGGCGACAGGGTCGTCGAAAAACATGAAGCCGAAGCGCGATGCGATTAGATCGAAGGGCACATCGGCACGGAATCGCGCCGCATCTTCTTCGCGAAACTCGATTTGCAGGTCCCGCGCGGCTGCGCGTTCGCGCGCGATGGCTAGCTGCGATGGCGAAAGATCGAGGCCCACGACACGGCCTTGGCGTCCGACAAGCTCGGCCAGCGCGAGGGATGTGCCGCCGCAGCCGCAGCCGACATCCAGCACGCGTTCGTTCGTTTGCGGCGCTGCGGCTGCGATCAGCGCGTCGTTGAACGGCGCGAATGTCGCGTCGATTTGCGGATAAAAACGCGCCCAGACGTCGCCGGCTTGCTCGCGCCAGCGCAGTGCTTGGGCTGAGGGTTCGGCTTGGTTGTCGTTGCTCAACAGGGGGCGTCAGCGCGGCAAGCGACGGGAACGACCGTCGTGCGTGCGCTCGCCAGGATCACCCCGGTACCCAACGATGCGACCTGCGTTTCGCGATCGCCGATCACTTTCGCGAAGGCGACGAGATCGCGGCCCTCGAGATTGGTGCCGGCGGGCAGCATCGTGTTGTTGGGATTCACCTGCTCGCCGTTTTTCATCACTTCATAGTGAAGGTGCGGGCCGGTCGAGTTGCCCGTCGTGCCGACATAGCCAATCACTTGGCCTTGGCGAACATGCGCGCCCGGCTGGATGTTGGCGGCGAAGCGCGAAAGATGCGCATAGGCGGTCGTCATCTGGGCGTTATGCTTGACTTTGATTAGGCGGCCATAACCGCCAGCCCAATTGGCGTGATCGACGGTGCCGTCACCGGCGGCATAGACCGGCGTGCCCTGCGGCACACCGAAATCGACGCCTTTATGCATGCGGGTAAAGCCCAGCAGCGGATGGCGGCGCATTCCGAAGGCCGAGGTCAGCTTGGCGCCATCGACCGGGGTACGCAGCAGCGATTTGCGCACGCTCTTGCCGGTGCGGTCGTAGAAATCGACCGAGCCGTCTTCATGCTTGTAGGCGTAGACCTGTTTCACTTTGCCCGACAGCGTCAGCTGCGCGTACAGCAGCTCGCCGCTGCGTACCGGCTCGCCAGCGTCGGTCATCTGCATGTCGTACATGACTTCGAACTTATCGCCCGGCTGCAGATCGCGCTGAAAGTCGACGTCGTACGAGAAGGCCTTGATCATGCCCTGCAGCACTTGGCTCGGCACGGCGGCGTTGGCGGCCGCTTCAAACAGGCTTGAGCGAATCGTGCCGCGCGCTGCGACGGTGCGCGACGACAATGCGCGTTTGGCCGTCGTGGCAGCGAACTGCACGCCGCTATTGCGCGTCACCGAAACGGTGCGCTCGGCATCGGGATCGAATTCGATGCCGCGGAAGCTTTGCGGCTGGCTGCGATCGAACAGCAGCGTGAAGGACTGGCCCGCGCGCGCCTTGCGCACGTCATAGGCCGACTTCATCGCCTCGATCGTGGCGCGGGCTTCGTCGCCCGACACTTCATTGCGGACCAGCAGGGCGGTCAGTGTGTCGCCGTCTTCCAGTTCGACCGTGACGCGACTCAGCCGATTCGCAGCAGCGCGGGCGGCAAACGGGTCGAGTTGGAAATGTGCGGGTTGGAATTGGGCTTCGAAATCCAACGTGGCGGTCGAAGCGGCCGGCGCAGTCTGCGCGATCTGTGTCTTGGATTTGCCGCCGAACAAGCCAGCGACTCGGGTGACGGCACCTTCAACGCCACCTGGGACCAGGTGCGCGAAGGTGAGAAGGGTGGCGACGACTGTCGTCGGCGCAAAAAGCCGTGCTTTGACCGAGCGTGCTTGCACGCGTCCCCCAACTACTGTGTCGGCCCTGCTGCCGCGCGCTTCTTATGGAGACTGCTGATTAACAGCGTGTTTCCGCGTCACGTGGCGGGGCGACGATGAAGCACCCCGCGCGCGAGCGTCAACCGTTCGCGCGCATATCGGCGCGTTTTTATTCGCGTTTTCCCGCTGAATCAGAAGTTGTGCCGATCGCGGCGAAAGGGGGCTTGACCCGCAAGATCGAGATCGTCATAACCCGCGCCTCGCCGACGACCCCGGTCGCTGGCGACGCCTTTCAGGGCGGCACCGTTGCCTCGTTGAGCTTCGAAAAAAGTTCAAAAAAGGGGGTAGACAGCGGGAACCGACCTGACTAGGTTCTGGGCCTCCGGCGACGGCCACTTGGTCGACGGCGGTTCCCAGAAGCCCAGGGTGCAATGCACGGCGCTAGTCGCCGAAGTCATTTGCGTTTGGGCGACAGATTTTGAAGCCTGGTTTCTGCAGGCTGTATCCCAACGGGATGCGGCGGCGGGGATCGGTTTCGCCGGCTCCTAGAGTCGGGCGGTCTTCGGACCGCGGTTTTTGAACATCGTTGTTTCATGAGAAGGGATGCGCAGGCGGCGGTTCGGCCATCACGTGTTTGGCGGCCTTAAAGCCTCGTACTGTGCATCCTAAAGTATTCGAATGGTTCGAAAGAACTGTTCGGTACGTTTATGTACATGCGAGGCCCTATTTTTGAGTTTTGGCCGAACGGTTCGAAAGAAACGGGTCGGCCAGAGCGAAGATCAACTTGAGAGTTTGATCCTGGCTCAGAACGAACGCTGGCGGCAGGCCTAACACATGCAAGTCGAACGCACCTTCGGGTGAGTGGCGCACGGGTGAGTAACGCGTGGGAACGTGCCCTTTGGTTCGGAATAACCCCGGGAAACTGGGGCTAATACCGGATATCTCCTATGGGAGAAAGATTTATCGCCAAAGGATCGGCCCGCGTTGGATTAGCTAGTTGGTGGGGTAAAAGCCTACCAAGGCGACGATCCATAGCTGGTCTGAGAGGATGATCAGCCACACTGGGACTGAGACACGGCCCAGACTCCTACGGGAGGCAGCAGTGGGGAATATTGGACAATGGGCGCAAGCCTGATCCAGCCATGCCGCGTGAGTGATGAAGGCCTTCGGGTTGTAAAGCTCTTTCGACGGGGACGATGATGACGGTACCCGTAGAAGAAGCCCCGGCTAACTTCGTGCCAGCAGCCGCGGTAATACGAAGGGGGCAAGCGTTGTTCGGAATTACTGGGCGTAAAGGGCGCGTAGGCGGCTTCGTCAGTCAGGTGTGAAAGCCCTGGGCTCAACCCGGGAACTGCATTTGATACTGCGAAGCTCGAATCTCGGAGAGGTTGGTGGAATTCCCAGTGTAGAGGTGAAATTCGTAGAGATTGGGAAGAACACCGGTGGCGAAGGCGGCCAACTGGACGAGTATTGACGCTGAGGCGCGAAAGCGTGGGGAGCAAACAGGATTAGATACCCTGGTAGTCCACGCTGTAAACGATGTGTGCTAGCCGTCGGGGTTCCTAGAACTTCGGTGGCGTCGCTAACGCTTTAAGCACACCGCCTGGGGAGTACGGTCGCAAGATTAAAACTCAAAGGAATTGACGGGGGCCCGCACAAGCGGTGGAGCATGTGGTTTAATTCGAAGCAACGCGCAGAACCTTACCAGCTCTTGACATGGGTATCGCGGTTCCCGGAGACGGGATCCTTCAGTTCGGCTGGATACCACACAGGTGCTGCATGGCTGTCGTCAGCTCGTGTCGTGAGATGTTGGGTTAAGTCCCGCAACGAGCGCAACCCTCATCGTTAGTTGCCATCATTTAGTTGGGCACTCTAGCGAAACCGCCGGTGACAAGCCGGAGGAAGGCGGGGATGACGTCAAGTCCTCATGGCCCTTATGGGCTGGGCTACACACGTGCTACAATGGTAGTGACAGTGGGGTGCAATACCGCGAGGTGGAGCAAATCCCAAAAAGCTATCTCAGTTCAGATCGCACTCTGCAACTCGAGTGCGTGAAGGTGGAATCGCTAGTAATCGTGGATCAGCACGCCACGGTGAATACGTTCCCGGGCCTTGTACACACCGCCCGTCACACCATGGGAGTTGGTTTTACCCGAAGCCGGTGCGCTAACCGCAAGGAGGCAGCCGTCCACGGTAAGGTCAGCGACTGGGGTGAAGTCGTAACAAGGTAGCCGTAGGGGAACCTGCGGCTGGATCACCTCCTTTCTAAGGAACTGCCAAGCAACGGGCGGTTTCGATCGCGAGATCGAATACAGACTTTGTCTGTATCGAACCGCCGTCTACGCATCCCTTCTCACAGATCTTCATTACGACGATCGTCGTTCGCTGCCGGTTTTGCGTTTGCAAAGTTGGGCAGTGAATAGGCAAGCGATCGTGCGACCGAACGGGGGCTAGTAGCTCAGTTGGTTAGAGCACACGCTTGATAAGCGTGGGGTCGGAGGTTCAAGTCCTCCCTGGCCCACCACTCCGATCGTCGTCAGCGCGCGCAGAACTGCGCAGCGCTCGATTGGTTTTGGTGCTGGACATGGGGCCGTAGCTCAGTTGGGAGAGCGGTAGCTTTGCAAGCTTCAGGTCGTCGGTTCGATCCCGTCCGGCTCCACCATTTCCCCGGTTACGAAGAAGATCTGCGAGAAGACACGAGATCCGGTCGCTGAAGAAGCGGTCGGCAGTGGCGTGCGTTGCGCGCGCCTGGTTTGTTGGACAGCGTAAATAGGGTTCATGACCAATGGTGGCTCGAAGAGGAGCATCACCAAGTCGGTTACGAACAAACTCAAAAGCACCTACCCGGTGCTGTGACGTCGTTGGACGTCGACGAGTTGTCCGTGAACCACTGGTGCTCGCTTTGAGCTAATTCATTTTCATTTCGAATGCTGAGTGGTCGCGTGTAGCGGGTTCGCCCCTGCGCGTGATCGGAAAATTCAAGCGTTATAAGGGCATTTCGTGGATGCCTTGGCACTGAGAGGCGATGAAAGACGTGACACGCTGCGATAAGCCGTGGGGAGCTGCGAGTGAGCTTTGATCCGCGGATTTCTGAATGGGGAAACCCACCGCATTAGCGGTATCCTGCACTGAATTCATAGGTGCAGGAGGCAAACCCGGGGAACTGAAACATCTAAGTACCCGGAGGAAAGGACATCAATTGAGACTCCGCTAGTAGTGGCGAGCGAACGCGGACCAGGCCAGTGACCTGGAAGTTAGAATCGGAAGCGTCTGGAAAGTCGCGCCAAAGCGGGTGATAGCCCCGTACGAGTAGAATACTTCCAGTGTCCTCGAGTAAGGCGGGACACGTGAAATCCTGTCTGAACATGGGGGGACCATCCTCCAAGCCTAAGTACTCCTCAGTGACCGATAGTGCACAAGTACCGTGAGGGAAAGGTGAAAAGCACCCCGACAAGGGGAGTGAAACAGACCTGAAACGGAATGCCTACAAACAGTAGGAGCGGCCTTGAGCCGTGACTGCGTACCTTTTGTATAATGGGTCAGCGACTTAGTTTGTGCAGCAAGCTTAAGCCGATAGGCGTAGGCGCAGCGAAAGCGAGTCTGAATAGGGCGTTTTAGTTGCACGAATTAGACCCGAAACCCGGTGATCTAGCCATGGACAGGTTGAAGGTGGGGTAACACCCACTGGAGGACCGAACCCACGCCTGTTGAAAAAGTCGGGGATGATCTGTGGTTAGGGGTGAAAGGCCAATCAAACCGGGAAATAGCTGGTTCTCCGCGAAAGCTATTTAGGTAGCGGGTCGAATGATTGCCTCGGGGGGTAGAGCACTGGATGGGCTAGGGGGGCGCGAGCCTTACCAAACCTAACCAAACTCCGAATACCCGAGAGTACAGTTCGGCACACAGACGGCGGGTGATAAGGTCCGTCGTCGAGAGGGAAACAGCCCAGACCGCCAGCTAAGGTCCCCAAGTTATGGCTAAGTGGGAAAGGATGTGGGGTAGCATAGACAACCAGGAGGTTGGCTTAGAAGCAGCCATCCTTTAAAGAAAGCGTAATAGCTCACTGGTCAAGCCGCCCTGCGCCGAAAATGTACCGGGGCTCAAGCCATACACCGAAGCTGCGGATGTGATCTTTTAGATCACGTGGTAGCGGAGCGTTCCGTAAGCCTGCGAAGGCGTCGCCGTGAGGGGCGCTGGAGGTATCGGAAGTGCGAATGCTGACATGAGTAGCGACAAACAGTGTGAGAAACACTGTCGCCGAAAGTCCAAGGGTTCCTGCGCAAGGTTAATCCACGCAGGGTAAGCCGGCCCCTAAGGCGAGGCCGAAAGGCGTAGTCGATGGGAACCACGTTAATATTCGTGGGCCAGTGGATAGTGACGGAGCCAAAACGTTGTCAGTCCTTATCGGATTGGATTGGCAGCTGGAGGCTTCCAGGAAATAGCTTCCACATTAGACCGTACCCGAAACCGACACAGGTGGACTGGTAGAGGATACCAAGGCGCTTGAGAGAATGATGTCGAAGGAACTCGGCAAATTACCCTCGTAACTTCGGGATAAGAGGGCCTCGTTTGTGGGCAACCACGGGCGAGGGGCACAGAAATGGGGGTGGCGACTGTTTATCAAAAACACAGGGCTCTGCTAAGTCGCACAAGACGACGTATAGGGTCTGACGCCTGCCCGGTGCTGGAAGGTTAAAAGGAGAGGTGCAAGCCTTGAATTGAAGCCCCAGTAAACGGCGGCCGTAACTATAACGGTCCTAAGGTAGCGAAATTCCTTGTCGGGTAAGTTCCGACCTGCACGAATGGCGTAACGACTTCCCCACTGTCTCCGACATCAACTCAGCGAAATTGAATTCCCCGTGAAGATGCGGGGTACCCGCGGTCAGACGGAAAGACCCCGTGCACCTTTACTATAGCTTTGCAGTGGCATTAGGGATCGAATGTGTAGGATAGGTGGGAGGCTTTGAAGCATTGGCGCCAGCCAGTGTGGAGCCAACCTTGAAATACCACCCTTGCGATCTCTGATGTCTAACCTCGGTCCATTATCTGGATCAGGGACCCTGCATGGTGGGTAGTTTGACTGGGGCGGTCGCCTCCCAAAGAGTAACGGAGGCGCGCGATGGTAGGCTCAGGCTGGTCGGAAATCAGCTGTCGAGTGCAATGGCATAAGCCTGCCTGACTGCAAGAGCGACGGTTCGAGCAGAGACGAAAGTCGGTCATAGTGATCTGGTGGTCCCGCATGGAAGGGCCATCACTCAACGGATAAAAGGTACGCCGGGGATAACAGGCTGATCTCCCCCAAGAGTCCACATCGACGGGGAGGTTTGGCACCTCGATGTCGGCTCATCACATCCTGGGGCTGGAGCAGGTCCCAAGGGTATGGCTGTTCGCCATTTAAAGTGGTACGTGAGCTGGGTTCAGAACGTCGTGAGACAGTTCGGTCCCTATCTGCCGTGGGTGTTGGAGTATTGAGAGGACTTGTCCCTAGTACGAGAGGACCGGGATGAACGCACCTCTGGTGTATCGGTTGTCACGCCAGTGGCATCGCCGAGTAGCTATGTGCGGACGAGATAACCGCTGAAAGCATCTAAGCGGGAAGCTCCCCTCAAAACGAGTACTCCCTATCAGAGCCGTGATAGACCATCACGTTGATAGGCTGGATGTGGAAGTGCGGCGACGCACGAAGCTAACCAGTACTAATCGCTCGATCGGCTTGAATTTTCTGACACGTCAGGACTTCGGTTCTGATCTTCACGCGCAGCGGTGAAATCGTTGTGCGCGATCAGCAGCATTCAAGTGAATTTGAATTTTTGAACATTGGTCTTTGTATTTACGCCCGTGCGTTCGGACGACCTGGTGGCTCTAGCGAGCGAGAAACACCCGATCCCATCCCGAACTCGGCCGTGAAACCGTTCAGCGCCGATGGTACTTCGTCTCAAGACGCGGGAGAGTAGGTCGCTGCCAGGTCTTCCGAGCGCATGCGCGTAAAACGACAACATGAACCCTATTACACGCTGATCTAGAGCCCCGTTTTGTGGGTCCTGTCGCGGGGTGGAGCAGCCCGGTAGCTCGTCAGGCTCATAACCTGAAGGTCGTAGGTTCAAATCCTACCCCCGCAACCAAATACAAAAAGCCGACACTTCCGAGTGTCGGCTTTTTTGTTGTTCGGCCTGGATAAATCCCGCGCAAATACTGTCCGCAAGTCGGTGATATTCGTACGCGTCACCGTAAACTGACGTCTGATTGACGCGACTCATCGGCGCCGTTCGGTTGGCCAGCCGGTCGCAGAGCAATGCAGACGACCGAGGCTGGACATGAGACTGCAAACGTTCAGGTTTGGGGACTGGTTCGTTGATGTCGGGCTTTGCGCATTGAAGCGCGGCGACGACGGCGAAGTGATTGCGATCGAGCCGCGCGCGATGGATGTGCTGGTCGCCTTGTGCGAGCGACCTGGCGACGTGCTCAGTGCCCACGACTTGCTTCGTTTGTGCTGGGATGGACTCGTTGTCGGCGACAACCAGGTCCACAAGGCGATTCTGCAGTTGCGACGCGCGCTGGGCGATACCGCATCGGACGCGCGCTACATCGAGAACATCCGCAAGCGGGGCTATCGCACCGTCGCAACCGTGACGCCGCTGACCGCCGGCGAACGACATGCCGGCGAAGATTGGTCGCAAGAATCGCCCTATGTCGGCCTCGATCCGTTCGACGCGTCGCACGAAGCCGTGTTCTTCGGGCGCGACGCTGCGATCGTCGAGCTCGTCGAGACGACGACCGCGCAAATCGATGCCGGGCGCGCACTCGTACTCGTGCTCGGCCCCAGCGGCAGCGGGAAAACCTCGCTCGTGCAAGCGGGTCTGGTGCCTGCGCTCTTCCGCTCACCGCACAATCTGCGGGTCTCTGCTGCAACCACATTGGATCTCGGCGACGTTGGCGAGATCGAACTGTCGACGGCCGTCGGCGGCGCGCTTCTGGATCTCGACGTCGACGGCGAATCTCTGTTCGACGGAATGAGTGCAGAAGCGCTCGGCGAACATCTGCTTGCTGCACCGGCAGCAATCTCGCCGACAGCGCCGGCGGATACGAAGTTCGTTCTCTTCGTCGACCGTCTCGAAGCGTTGTTCAACTCGTCCATGGTCGACGAGCAACAACGAAGCGCGTTCCTCACCATTCTCGACGGTCTCGCGCGCGCCGGAAATTTCATCGTCATTGCTGCGTGCCGCAACGACTTTTACCCCAACGTGGCGAACGAGCCGTTGTTGATGCTGGGGAAGTCGCACGGCGGACATTTCGATCTTGAGCCGCCGACGCGGCCGCAAATTGCACAAATGATCCGCCGCCCGGCGCAAGTTGCGGGGCTGCGATTCGGCGCCGACCCGGATACCAAAGCGCAGCTCGACGATTTGCTGTGTGATGCCGCAGCCAACAGCCCCGACGCATTGCCGCTTCTGCAATATACGCTGCAGGAACTGTATCGCCTGCGCAGCAACAGCCGCGAATTGACGTTTGCAGCCTATCAGTCGCTCGGCGGGATCGACGGTGCGATCGGTCGGCGCGCCGAGGCGGTGCTCACCGGCTTGCCAGACGCAGCGCAAGCATCGCTGCCGCACATTCTTTCGATGATCGTCACGGTCGGGGCGCAAGACGAGGCGGTTCGCAGCCACCGTGCGCCCTGGTCGCTTCTCAAGACCGACGACGAGCGGCGCCTGGTGCGCACCTTGGTCGAGCAACGTCTCTTCGTCAGCTTTGTCTTTGATCGCGAGCCGGTGTTCGGCGTCGCGCACGAAGCTCTGTTGCGGCAATGGCCGCGCGTTGTTGCATGGATTGCAAGTCACCGGCAGGCGCTTCACACGCGCAGTCGATTGCAGGGCGTTGCGCAGCGCTGGATTTCGGATGGAAGGCGCACCGATCTTTTGCTGCCGCGTGGCAAGCCGCTCGAAGAAGCGCGCGATTTGCTGGTGCGCGCAGAGATTCCCGTCGACGAGGACGTGCGCGCGCTGGTCACCGCGTCGGATCGACGTGCGCGAAATGCCGACCGGATGCGGATCGGCGCAGTTGCAGGCTTCGCGTTCATCGCGTTGGTTGCCGTCGCGCTTGGCCTTCGTGCCAACTATGCGGAGTCGCTTGCCGCGAAACGCAGGTTGGAAGCCGAAGACCTGATGAATTTCATGGTCGGCGATTTCGCCGACAAGCTGCGCCCGCTGGGGAAGTTGGATCTGCTCGACGGCGTCACACAAAAGGCGCTGCAATATCTCGCCAACGAGGATGTCGCACGCACGCCCACCGCCGCGCGTCTGCAACAGGCAAAGGCGCTGCAGACATTGGCAGAAGTGAGCCGGTCGCGCGGAGCTGCAGCCGATGCGTTGCAAGCACTCAATCAGGCCGAGTTGCTGTTGCTCGCCAATGTTGCAGCCGGGCAGCACGACAACGACGTGGCAAAAAATCTGGGCGCGGTGTTTTTCTGGCAAGGACAGATCGCTGTCGATCAGGGGCGTCTCGACGAAGCCGAGCGTAAGCTTCTGGCGTATCAGGACGAGACCTTGCGGATGAACGCAATCGATCCCGCCAATCCGGATGCGTGGATCGAGCTTTCATACGCGCGTAGCAGTCTTGGCGTTCTTCTGCAGAAGAAGGGTGAAGCCGAAAAAGCAGCGGCGCTCTTCGAAGGCTCTATCGCGCTGAAGCAGCGAGCATTAGGTGAGCGTCCAAAGGACCAGCGTCTGCAAGCCGAACTAGCCAACAGCTTTTCGTGGCTAGCGAGTGCAAAGGCCGCGATGGGCGAACTGCAGGCGACGACGGATCTCTACAAACATCAGCGCGCCGCGCTGGAGGAGCTTCAGACGGCCGAACCGAACGCGTCGGTTTGGTCGTATCGCCTCGCAATCGCCAACAAGGTGGTCGGCGGGCTACTCGCCTTGCAGGGGCGGACAGACGAAGCTGTCGCTTCGCTGAACATCAGTGAAGATGGGTTGCGCGCGATCTTGCTGAAGGAGCCGACCAATCGGATTTGGCAACGCGAGCGGTCGATCACCGGGTTGCAGACCGCGAGGATTCTTGTGTCGACAGGAAAAACGCAAGCCGCACTTGAAAAGATTCGCGCATCGGAAAGCAGTCTTGTCGAACTGCAAAGCATCGACAAGAAAAGCGACGAAATCCCGCGCGGTTTAGCTGTCAGCCACTATCTGCAAGCGCTCATCGCCTTCAACAACGGCGACATGCAAACCGCCGAGGTGCAAGCGAACAAATCTGAGGAAATTCTAAATAGCATCTACGAAAAATACCGGACTGATCGATTCGTGAATGCAGAGTTGGCGCACACGATGCTTCTCAAAGCGCGGATTCTCGATCGTGGTGGTCGCCGCGATGCGTCTATCGATCTTTGCAAAACGACAATTTCGAATCTCTCTTCTGTTTCCGGAAGGGAGCGCGACTTTCGAATTGCGGATCCTTGGGTGCGCGCAAACATTTGCGCAGGCGACGCTGCATCCGTTGCGCATGTCGTCGCATTCATGAAACGGATCGGATATAACGACGCCGACTACAGCGCCTTCGTGAATCAATAATGGAGAGAAAACTGCCATGGATTCAGTACCGGCAAAAACCAAGAACGTGTTCGTCACCGTCACCCAGAGGGACGACGGGAGTTTGACCTGGACCTACGACAATCATCCAGGTAGCGGCGACAATCTCGACGTAACGACCGCTGAGACGATCATCTACACGCTGACGAACTCGCCAGGCTTCCAGTTCTGCGAACCGCCGGACGTTTACAAAGACCCCAATAGTCAGTTGTTCGACCCGAACTACGCAGCGAAGACCTGCCAGGTGACGGATGTGGACACGGTCCAGTCGGCGACTGCGATGGGCATCTATCTGTATGTGAAGGAGCTGAAGACCGACACGGTTTACCAAAGCCCCGATCCGGAAATCACAAACACGGAAGGGCCTTGAGCTTGTGCGCGGCGGTGTACTCACGCCGCCGCGATTTCGTCTTGCGGGACGGCTAGAACCGTCCGCGATCTTGGCGATCGTTCGAACGTGAATCCGTCGGCACCGATGTCGACGGCAGTGAAGCCGGAATGATCCGGACGGGCACGCCCATCATGTCGGCGGTTTCCATGATGAACGCCGTTATCAGCGTCGTGACGCCGCTTTTCTCCGGTTCGACCAACACGACTTCGCCTTGCAGATACGCGTCGAAGACGATGTCGGTCGCCATCGTTCGATGGAAATACGGTTGATGTGGCCCCATGCGATCGAAGCCGAGACCGAGATCGACAATCTCAGCTGCTTTGGCGAAGTCAGTTAGCCAATGCGCAACCTCGGCTGAGCACCCGCTGTGAAAGATGATCTTGGCCTGGAACAGCGCGCGCCACGCTTCGATGTTCAGAGTCGACGCGTAATCCAGCTCGCCGCGGATGATCGAAATGCGCGGGATGCGATTGTTGTGTCGCGCGCGCATTATTCGGCTCCTCGCCGCGAAGCTGCGCGCATCCCGACCTCGACGTCCCACAACAGCGCGCACGGAGCGTCCTGCGGATCCAACAGGCGCAGCAGCTCGTAACCGACGCCCGACACGCCCTGGAAAAAGCCAAGATTTTGCGCGCGGTCGCCGAACAGGTTGGGAAACGTATCGGCGTCCGCTGCGAGAAGCTGCGCCGCACGGGCCCGCGCTTGCGCAATCAGCTCTGGCCGGTCGAGCCGGATGCCGGCTTCGAGCAGAAACGAAATCCGGCCGAAATTGCCGCAACAAAGACTGTCACTATCCGCGAGCGGTTCGGTGATGGTGCGGCGGATTGCGCGGGTTACGTCGAGCCCGCTTTGCTGCGCCATGCCAATCCGCGCGAAGCCGATGCCAGTCGCACCATGACACCAGCTGCAGGCGGTGAAGTCGGCGACAGGTTGCGCGTCGGAGACGAAGCGGCGATCCGGCCAATTGCCATGCGCCTTGTCGAACAGCGCATCTTCATACGCGACCCACGCCAAGGCTGCTTCCGCGAACGCGGCGTGACCGGACGCGCGGCCGAGACGGTTGAGCGCGAGTGCAAAGCCCGACGCGCCACGCGCGAGTCCGGTCAGACTGTCCTGCGTTGTTCGTGCGTTCGGCGGCGGTGCGTGTGCCAGCAGATGCAAGCCGCACGCATGCGCCTTCTCCAATCCGATCGGATGACCTGCGCTGTGCAGCGCCAGCAAACCCAGAATTGTGCCAGCGGCGCCTGCGGCCAGATCGAACGTCTGGTCGGTTTCGATCAGCGCCTGTGTCAGCTGCGCGGCGAGTTGGTCGGCGCTGTCGCGTAGTGACGGCGCGTCGCCCAGTGCTGCGCCGAGAACAAGCGGATAGAGACACGAGGTAAGTCCCTCGGCGCCGCCGAAGATGCGCTCTTCACGGTCGAAGGTGCGTCGCGTCGCGAGACGGCGTTGCAGGGGAACGAAGGCGTGTTGCCCAACCTCGTGGAAATCTGTGCGCCCGGTCTTGCGGGCCAGCGCCAGCAAGAACACGCCGATCCCGGTCGCGCCGTTATAAAAATCTGAATCCAGGATGCCGATGATCGGGGATGCGTCGCTGGTTTCTTCGGCGAGAAGTCCGCGCCATGTAGCGCTGCCGCCGGTGCGGATCGCCAACGACAGCAAATGCTCGCCAATCTCGACCGCGCGCGTATAGGCGATCGCGGGAACCCAACTCGTCGCGGTGCGCGCGTCGCGGCGATGAATCTCGCTGGCATGCAGGAAAGCCATTCGCTTGGCTCAGACGCGCGGGGGAAATTGCTGGAAGACGATCGGCCCGTGTGGACCAAGCGCGTGCACCAGCTGGCATCCATTCGCCTCGTAGACGAGCGCGAGCTGCCAGACTTGGAATGTCAGCGGCTCGTCGTCGCGCGCGCGGCGCGCGATCTTCAACGCATAGATGGCGGTTGTGTCGCGCTCGATCGGCACCGAGCCGCCGGTTCGTTCGTCAAACGAGAAGCGCGCTGCGAGATGCGTGCTGAGCGCGGCCAACAGGCTTTCGATGCCGCTTCCTTCGACATCGATGTCGAACTGTTTGGCGAAGGCCCGGATCTGGGAATCGGTCATTGGCGTGCCGTGCGTCAACCGGACCGACTGATCGATCGCTTCGCCGCGATCGAGTTCACCGGCGCAGATTTGCAGCCATTGCACGCCGATCGAGATCGGAACGCTGCGCGACGCGAACTGAACCGACTGGAGCCAAATTCCGTAGTAGCGGCCGAGCGGGGTCACCACGATCTGGTTGGCGCCGCGCTGCAGAAAGTCGGCGGGGATGAAGACGTGCTGCGCCGCCCAGCTGGCTTCGGTTGGATAGTAGATCTTCAGCGCGCGCCCATTCACCGTGATCGAGAACATCGGCGGCGCCGGTGCGCAGGCGGCGAGGTTGAGCGTCATTGCGACGTCGCACTTGGACGCGGCCGGCAGCGCCGACAGATCCAGCGTAAAGCGCAGCGGTACCGACGATCCGTCCGGCGCGGTCAGCAACCAGAATTCAGCGTCGTCGCTTGCATCGACATGGGCCCGCACGTGCTGTGAGACGGGATGGGTCGGCGTGACGGTCTGCGACGGCAGCCAAGCGCCGTCGGCGGATCGGATCCGCATCGGCGCGGTCGGACTCGGCGCGAATTTCCGCATGCCCGGTACGGCAGGCGGCGGCGTGGTGATCGTCCAGCCGGCATAGGTGAAGGCGAAGGGCGTGCGCGCCGCCATCTGCGTCGGCGCCAGTCGCGTCTTTGTCTTCCGCCAGGCTGCGTTCCGCCAGGCTGCCTTTGGATTGAGAACCTTGGTGACGAAGCTCACGGGAAGTGTGTCTCGCTGCTGCAGGGCCGGTCGCATGACGGGGTTCGATCCATCGCAACGACCGGAATTGGTCGCGGCGAACCCAGCCTAGGCAGGCAAAGCGAGGCGCAATTCTTCGGATATTCTTCCGGCGGTAAGTCCCGGATTGGCTTGTGGAATTTTGTCGAAAGAAGAATTGCGGGGCGCCTGTGCGCCCCGCGAATCCTCGAACATTCAGGCGGCGATCTTCTGCCGATAGCGCGCGGCGACGTCGCGTCGCGACAGGACTCCGTGCATCGCCTTGCGTGCGGTCTCGTACGCGACCCACTGCGACTCGTCGGCGAGCGGCGGGATGGTGACGGTCTCGCGCTTGTCGAAACCGACCAGCGCCGCGTCGACCAGATCGTCGACTTCCATCACCCAGTCGGTGGGGAAGGCGTTCACGTCCTTGCCCGACTTGGCCCAGATTTCCGTGCGGGTCGCGCCCGGCAGCACTGCCTGGGCATAGACGCCGGTGCCCTGCAACTTCTCGGCGAGGCCGAGCGTCAGATTCAGAATGTAGGCTTTCGAGCCGCTATAGACGCCGTCGAACAGTTCGGGTGCGACCGCCAGCACCGACGCGATGTTGACGATCGCGCCGCTCTTCTTGGCCACGAATTGCTTGCCCGCTGCCGAAGCCAACACGGTCGGCGCCGTAATATTGAGCGCGATCAGCTGCTCCAGCTTGGCCCCGTCATTGTCGAGCAGGCTGCCGTTGAGCGAGATGCCAGCATTGTTCAGCAGCAAGGTGATCGCGGGATCTGTCGCAAGGCGCGCCTCGATCTTGGCCAGGTCGGCGGCCTTGGTGAGGTCGGCCGGCAGGACTTCGATCTTGCGGCCCGTCTCGGTCCGCAGTTTCCCGGCCAACGCCTCCATCCGCCCGGCGTCGCGCGCGACCAGGATCAGGTCATAGCCCCGGCGGGCCAGCCGGTCGGCATAGGTGGCGCCGATGCCGGCCGAGGCGCCAGTGACCAGGGCGGTGCCAATTAAGGTCTTGGAATTGCTCATTGTCATCTCCGTGGGCCCGCGCGTCGCCGGGTCACTTGCTTTTCGATAGTGACGCTTGCGGAGACATAGGCGGGTCACTATCTTTTTGCAATGGACAACGACAAACTTTCGACCGGGACTTGTCCCATCAGCCGCGGCCTGGCCCGGGTGGGGGACGTCTGGAGCATGTTGATCCTGCGCGATGCGAGCCTCGGCCTGACGCGGTTCGAACAGTTCCGCACCAGCCTCGGCGTTGCGCCCAACATTCTGACGCGACGGTTGAAGGCGCTGACCGAAGGCGGGCTGCTCAAGAAAGTGCGCTACAGCAAGACGCCGCCGCGCGACGAGTATCAGCTGACCGAAGCGGGGCGCGATTTTCTACCAGTGCTGCATGTCATCGCCGCGTGGGGACGCAAGCACAACGGCGCCGGCAAGATTAGCGATCTCATCGACGTCGAAACCGGCGCAGCGATCGAACCTGTGGTGGTCGACAACAAGACGAACGCACCGCTTGGAAGCCGCGCATTGCGCCTCGTCATGCCGGCGAACTAACGCGCGCGACGCGTGAACGCTGGTATCGGACTGCTGTGCGACTGTGTCATGGCTGCCTGCCCGCCACCGTCGCACATGCGTCTTTGCGGCAAGCAGCGGCGTATGTTTTGCTCGCTGCGCACGACCTCCAGGGGCGATCATGACGCATGTCTTCCACCGCACGCCCGACGTCGAATATCCAGCCGTGGCGTCCGCAGTTGGGCTGCGTATCACCGCACTTGATGGCCGCACCTATATCGATGGAGCCAGTGGCGCGGCGGTTTGCGGTCTCGGATATGGTGATGCCGAGATCATCGATGCAATCAAACAACAGCTCGACGAAGTCGCCTTCGTACACAGCGGAAGCTTCACGTCGCGCGCGGTAGAGTCCTTGGCAGATGAGTTGATCGCAGCGTCCGAAGGCGACTTCGCATACGCGTATTTCGTGTCGGGCGGTTCAGAGGCGACCGAAACGGCGCTCAAAATGACGCGCCAATATTTCGTGGCGCGGGGCGACGTAGGTCGCCACAAAGTGATTTCGCGGCGCAATTCCTATCATGGCAATACGCTGGGTGCCTTGTCGGTGAGCGGCAATCCCGGCCGCCGCGAGCTCTACGCGCCGCTGCTGACGCCGCACGTCTTCGCCGAGCGCTGTTATCCGTTCCGCGACCAGCAGGACGGCGAAAGCGACGGCTCCTATCTCGCCAGGCTGATCACGGACCTACGTGCGCGCATCGAAGAGGCCGGGCCGACGAACGTGATGGCGTTCATCGCCGAGCCGGTTGTCGGCGCGTCGCTGGGCGCGGTGCCCGCGATCGCAGGCTACTTCCGGGCCGTGCGCGAAATCTGCGACGCATATGGCATCATGTTGATCCTCGACGAGGTCATGTGCGGTATGGGGCGGACGGGCTCGCTGTTCGCTTACAAACAGGAAGGAATCGTTCCCGACATCGTGGTGCTGGCGAAGGGACTGGCGGCGGGCTATCAGCCGATCGGTGCCGTGTTGGTGCGCGATGAGATCTACCGCACCATCGCGCGCAGTGGCGTTTTCCAGCACGGTCACACTTATATGTGCCATGCGACGGCCGCAGCCGCTGCACGCGCCGTCCTGCGGAAAGTGCGACGCGATCGGCTGGACGAACGCGCCGCACTTGCCGGAGTGCAATTTCAAGCGCGGCTTACGCAGCGACTGGGACAGCATCCGATGGTCGGCGACATACGCGGCCGTGGCCTGTTTGTCGGCGTCGAACTCGTCGAAGATCGAACCGACAACGCGCCGATCGCCGACGGCGTCGCGATGGCGAGTCGCTTCCGCCGCGCCTCGCTGGATGCAGGCCTCGTCTCCTATCCGATCGGCGGCTTTCTCGATGGGCAGCGCGGCGCGCATGTACTCCTCGCGCCCGCGCTGACCGCCAGCGATGATGATCTGGACGAAATCATCCATCGCTTCGGCCTGGCACTGGCCGCGGTTCAACCCGCCTAAGCGTTATTTGTTGGCGAGTTTGCGATCGAAGAACTCACCCATCGCCTTGGTGAAGACGACCCACGAGTTGAAACGCAGATAGTTGTGGATCTCGTTCGGGATGATGATCTGTTCGATCTCCACGCTCGGCGCCCGCTTGCGCAACGCGGCAATCATCTCGGGCGTCTGCGCAAAGGCGACGTTGCGATCGTCGTCACCGTGAATGAACAACACCGGCGACTTCCATTTCTCCGTCGTCGCGATCGCTGAGGCTTCATAGGCGATCTTCGCCTGCGCCGGATCGGCGCCCGGCGCCGTCAGATGCGGCAACGTCGATTTCCAGTTATGCACGCCGGCACCGTCGACGCCGGCTGCGAGCAGGTCGGAATTTCGCGACAGGCCCATCGCGGTCATGATGCCGCCATAGGAAATGCCCCAGCTTCCGATGCGCTTGGGATCGATGTCGCTGCGCGCGCGCAGGAAGTTCACCGCCGCGATCAGATCCTTGTGTTCGCTGGCGCCGCTCGGCCCTTTGTTCAGCGCTTCGCGGAACTCCATGCCATAGCCGATGCCGCTGCGATAATTCACCGACAGCACGACATAGCCGTTGGCGGCGAGCCACTGGTTCATCGCATACATGTGCGAATAGGCGTCCATCGGATGCCAGCCGAGAAACATTTCGCGGCTGGGACCACCATGGAAGAACAACACCGCCGGACCTTTGGTGCTCGCGGCCTTATTGGCCGGGACGAACAATTGTCCGTGCACCTGCACGCCGTCGGAAGCGGTGAACACGACCCCTTGCGGCTGCACCAGTTTCGATAGCGGGAAGTCGGACGGGATCACGCCGGTCGCAAGATCGGTTGCAGCACCGCCGTCGATCAGCACCGGGCGCAACGGATTTTGTCCGTCGCCGTGCAGCGCAACGATCTTTCCGTCGCTGGTCTGGACGGGATAGTCGTCGATCGCGGTTCCGCTGGTGAGCTGTTTCGGTGCACCGCCCGCGACTGGCACTTCCCACAAATGCAGACGATCAGTGTCGTTGAGGTTCGACGAATAGACGATCTTCGACTGATCCGGGCTGAGCGACAGGTTGAAGACTTCATGCGCGCCGGGTGTCAGCACCCTTGGCGTGCCGCCTGCAGCGGGCATCACATATAGATTCAGCCAGCCAGTTTCTTCCCACGGAAAGACGAGCTGATCGTTGCCGACCCAGAACACGCCCTTGCGCGCGATCGTGTCGTAGAACACCGAGCCGCGGCCGCGCTTGGCGGTGAAGACTGGTTTGCCGGCGCCGGTTGCAGCATCGGCAACCACGATCGCCCACGGCGTCGATTCACGACGCGCACCAAAACGAAATGCTTCGCCGGTCGGGATGCGCAGAAACGCAAGCTTGGTTCCGTCGGCTGACCAGCTTGGGCTGCGATCCTGATCGACGCTGGGCGCCAGCCACGTGATCGATTTCGCGGCGACGTCATAGACGCCGATAAAACTGTGATCGGTGCGGCCGCTGACGAAGGCGAGCTTGCTGCCGTCGGGCGACCAGCTCAGTTGCGCGTTGCGACCGCGATCTTTGATCAGTTGCGTCGCCGGCTGTGCGCCGGTGATGGGCGCCGTCCAGACCTGGTTGTTGTTGATGAAGGCGACGATATCGCCTTTGGGCGACACGGTTGCGGTGTGACCTTCGCCGATCCGCTTCGGCTCGCCGCCATCGACCGACACCGCCCAGATCACTTGCGGTGGTGCGCCGGCGGGCGACGTCATGATGTTGACCGGGCCACCGCCTTCCAGCGAACCGCCGCGGCTGAAGAACACGGTCTTGCCGTCACCATCCCAGGTCAGTTCGCCGAGATCGGTGCCGTCATCGCCGCTGTAGTTGGTGATCTTGCGCGCTTTGCCGCCGCCGGCTTCCGACACCCAGATGTTGCGCGCGCCGTGATCTTCATAGACCCACGCGACCAGCCCGCCTTTGGGCGCTGCGATCAAGTCATAGGGAAACGGCGAACTGAGCAATTGCTCCACGGTGAAGTCGGGCGTGCGCGCAACGGCGACCGCAGAACTCGTCAACACCAGCAGCAACGCAGCAAGGACGGGCTTCGCGCCCGCCGGAAGAACAGTCCGCATTCGTCACGCTCCCTCATGTATCAACACGTAACGCAGCGCCATTCGGCCTTTTCGTACGCGCCACGAAGATCGACGTGGCCGGCGCATTCAGGCAAGCATTTGCACCGGCGTAAGATTGCGTTTTGCATCGGGCACGAACCCAATTTGGACGCGGCGTGCCGTCGTTCGAATCGCGCAACGCACCGCGTGCACGGCGCCGGTACAACTGATGATGCAAAAACCCGCGTCAGATCTGCCCGATTGCGGTGTGCATAGCTGCGGTCCGGCCCGGATCCTTTATTTCAAGCAATCGTCGGGTAGGATGCGCGTTCGATCTTGAGGAAAAGCATGAACGCACCCGCACCGATGGTCATTGATGGCGACGAAGTCTCGGCCAGCCTGTCCTATCCCGACTGTATCGAGGTGGTGCGCGACGCGATGATCGCGCTGTCGCAAGGCCGCACGCGACAAGTTCTGCGCACGATCATTCCGGTCGGCGATCACAAAGCGTTCGGCGTGATGCCCGGTGCGTTGGGCCTGGATGATTTCTTCGGCGCCAAGATTCTCAGCGTCTTTCACGACAAGGACCGGCCGACGCGCAGCGCCCATCGCGGCTTCGTCTTGCTGTTCGAAGGCGAGAACGGATTTCCCGTCTGCCTCGCTGACGCCGAACAGATCACGCGCATTCGCACCGCTGCCGCCAGCGCGGCTGCGACCGATGCGCTGGCGCGCAAGGATGCGTCGGTGCTGACCATCTTCGGCGCCGGCATGCAGGCGCGTTCGCATATCGAGGCGATCGCCTGCGTGCGCGATCTATCGCGTGTGGTCGTGTGGGGCCGAACCCTGGCGAACGCACAGGCCTTCGCGGCCGAGGCGCAGGCTGCGATCGGCCTGCCGGTGACCGCAACCACCGACGGCAAAGAAGCGGCGCAGCAAGCCGACATTATCTGCACCGTCACCGGCGCGCGCGAACCGATTCTGTTCAGCGACTGGGTGCGCGACGGCACGCATATCAATGTCGTGGGCTCGAGCGGCATCGGCCCGATCGAGATCGACACCAAGCTGGTGCAGCGCGTGCGCTTCTTCGCTGAAAGCCGGGCCGCCACCGCGCAATATTCCGAATTCCAGAAAGCCAAAGAACAGGGCGTCATCACCGACGATCACGTCGTCGCCGAGATTGGCGAAGTGCTGGGCGGCAAGCCCGGCCGTACGTCGCAAGCCGACGTCACGCTCTACAAATCGATCGGCCATATCGTGCAGGATCTCGCCGCTGCGAGCGTGTTGTACCGCCAGCGCCTCGGACTGACTGAAATTTCGTGAAGTCATACGACGTCGTCATTGTCGGCGCCGGCGCCGCCGGCATGTTCTGTGCGGCGGAGGCGGGCAAGCGTGGCCGTTCGGTTCTGCTGCTCGAACATGGTGCTGCACCGGGTGAAAAGATCCGCATCTCGGGCGGCGGGCGCTGTAGCTTCACCAACCTGCATGCGTCGCCGCAGAATTTCCTGTCGGGCAATCCGCATTTCTGCCGTTCGGCGCTGAGCCGCTACACGCAGCGCGATTTCATCGCGCTGGTCGACCGCTACGGCATTGCCTGGCACGAAAAGACCTTGGGGCAGCTGTTCTGCGACGGCTCGGCCAAACAGATCATTGAAATGCTGCTGGCCGAGATGCAGGCGGCGAACGTCACGCTGCAGCTCGGCACCAGCGTCGCCGATTTGCGCAAGAGCGACGAAGGTTTCGACCTGTCGCTGTCGCGCGGCGACGAGGTTCGCGCTGCGTCGCTGGTGATCGCGACGGGCGGAAAATCGATTCCGAAAATGGGTGCCACCGGATTCGGTTACGAGGTGGCGCAGAAATTCGGCGTGCCGGTCACCGAAACGCGCGCCGCGTTGGTGCCGCTGACCTTTGATCCAGCGACCTTGGAAAGAATCGTGCCGTTGGCGGGCGTGGCGGTCGACGCTGTCGTGCGCGCAGGCAAGGCCAGCTTCAAAGAAGGGATGTTGTTCACGCATCGCGGCTTGAGCGGTCCTGCGATCCTGCAGATCTCGTCCTACTGGCGCGAAGGCGACGAGATCGACATCGCGATGGCGCCGGGCATGGATGTGTTCGAGACGCTGCGCCGCGCCCGCAGCGACCACGGCAAGCAAGCACCGGCGACCTTCTTGAGCACGATTCTTCCCAAGCGCTTGGCGCAGCGCATCGCCGACGATGCGGGTGCGACGGGCAATCTCGCCGACGCGTCGGACGCGCTGCTGCGCAAGCTGGATGCCGCGGTCAATCACTGGCGCGTGAAGCCGCAAGGCAGTGAAGGCTATCGCACGGCCGAGGTGACGTTGGGCGGCGTCGATACGCATGCGCTCGACTCCAAGACGATGGCGGCGAAATCGGTGCCCGGCCTCTATTTCATCGGTGAGGTCGTCGACGTCACCGGTTGGCTCGGTGGTTACAATTTCCAATGGGCGTGGTCGTCAGGCTGGAGCGCAGGGCAGGTCGTCTAGCGCATATGCAATGCGGGCGATGTGGGCCGCTCGACTAAAACTGGTTGCGGCCACGCGCGGCGGGCATGACAACGCAAAGAACTTGTCGGGCCACGCGGTTACGCTTCACCGTGGGATTGTCCGGAGTCGTGTCGATGAAATTTCCGCTGATCTTGGTTGCGTTGACATTTGCCACCAGCGCGCTGGCGCAGGATCGCGCGCCCGTTGTCGCCGTCACGCAGCATGAGGGCAAGTTCAACGGCCAGACGGTTCCCTACACCGCGACGGTGGCGGAGAATTTCCTCAAGGACGCCAGCGGCAAGGACGCGGCTGCGATCGTCACCATCGCCTACACGCGCAGCGACGTGAAAGACGCGGCCAAGCGGCCGGTCCTGTTTCTGTTCAATGGCGGCCCGGGCGCATCGTCGTCGCCGTTGCACATGAACGCACTGGGGCCGGTACTGCGTCCCGACAAAGCGCCGCGCGACGATGCTTCGTTCCGTCCCAATCCGTACAGCCCGCTCGACGCGTGTGATCTGGTCTTCATCGATCCGGTCAGCACCGGCCTTGCGCGTCCGTTCCCGGGCGTCGATCCCAAACCATGGTACAGCCGCACGGGTGACGCGATTGCGGTCAAGACCGTGATCGCCGACTGGCTCAAGGCCAACAAACGTGAAGCCTCGCCGCGTTTCGTGATGGGCGAAAGCTACGGCACGGTGCGCGCGGCGATGCTGACCAAAGTCGCGCCGGCCCTGACGTTCGACGGCATCCTGCTGGTCGCGATGGTGGGCGACACCAGCGGCCGTGAAATGCCGTATGTTGCCGCGCTACCGACGATGGCGGCCGGCGCGTGGTTCCATCAGAAGATCGACCGGCGCGGTCGCACGGTCGAACAGATCTACGACGAAGCGGTCAAGTTTGCGCGCACGGACTATCTCGAAGCGTTGGTGCGCGGCTCCAGCCTGCCGGCGCCGGACCGTGCGCGCATCGCGAAGCGCATGTCGTCCTTGATCGGTCTGCCTGCCGATCTGATCGAGCGCGAAAACCTGCGCGTCTCGAAGAACGTTTTCATGTTCAACCTGCTCAAAGACAAGACTCTGCGCACCGGCATGTTGGACATGCGCGTGACCGCACCGTTGGAAGAGGGCGCGCAGGGCGGCATCGACGATCCTTCCTTGGGCGTTGCACCGAAACGCGTCGCGGGTGCGCCAGCGCCGACACCGGAAAGCATCGGCGCGGTGCCCAGCCCGGCGCTCGGCCAGTATCTGACCGGGCAGCTGAAATTCCCGAGCAACGGCGAGACCTATATCGGCGTCAATTTCGCCGCCAACGCCAAGTGGGATCACGAAGGCAACAAAGATGTGATCGCCTATATCGGTGAAGCGATGAAGGCCGATCCCAAGCTGCGTCTGTTCTGGTCGGCTGGGTATTACGACCTGACGACGCCGGCCTATGCCGGCCGCTACACATTGGATCAGGACGGCATCCCGGCCGACCGGTTGACCGCGGTCTATTTCGCGGGTCCGCACGGCGTCTATAGCGGCGAAGACAATCTCGCGACCTTCAACAAAGCGGTGCGCGCCTTCGTGACGCGCTAGCGTTTCTTGCTCGCGGCCGCCGTGCGCGCGCCGCCTTTGCGCGGCAGCGGCATAGCAGTGGTGTATTTCATCTCGGACAAGGTCATCACCGAGCGCACGTCCTGCACGCCGGGAAGTTTCATCAGCGTGTCGAAGACGAATTCCTGGTACCAGCGCACGTCGGGCGCCACGACTTTGATCATCAGATCCAGCTCGCCGAACACCGAATAACATTCGACGATCTCGGGCACGTTGTTGATCGACCGCTCGAACGCAGCCCGTTCGGTGTCGTCGAGCCGGCCGACTTTGATCTGCGCGAAGATCTGCATGTCGAGGCCAAGCTTGGTGCGGTCGAGGATCGCAACCTGCCGCTTGATATAGCCTTCGTCGCGCAGCCGCTGGATGCGGCGCCAGCAGGGCGATTGGGACAGGCCGATCTTGTCAGCAAGTTCAGCGGTCGACAGCGACGCATCCTGCTGCAGATGTTCGAGAATGCGCAGATCGATCGCGTCGAGATCGTCAGACATAAAAAACCAGGTCCCTTCAGTCCGCCGCATAATGTTTGCAGCATCCTGCGGTCTTGGCAGATAGAACGCAAAGATTTCCCCGCGATCTTGATTACAATTGCCAGTGCGTGGACATGCGATACGCGCAGATGAATGCCAAGCGGAGGCGGGAAGATGGTTCGGCAACTGGGGCTGGTGTTGGTCGCGTCCTGCATCTGGGGCAGCGCCTCGGCGCAGACGGTCGAACGTTTCTCGATTCTCGCCAACAACGAGAAAGTTGGCTTCGTGGTCGCGACCAGCAATGGGCGCGCGATCGACATCGACTATGCCGTCGACAACAACGGCCGCGGCCCCAAGCACAAAGAACATCTGGTGCTGAACGAGGGCGGCATCCCGGTCGAATGGACAATCGACGGCACGTCGCTGATGGGCGGCGGCGTGCACGAAAAGATGCGCTGGGAAAACGGCAAGGCTGAATGGGATGCGCAGGCCGACAAAGGTTCGGTCGATGCGCCGGCAGCCAAGCTCTACGTCGCCAACGATCCAAGCCCGTATAGTTCGGGACTCTACGCCGCTGCCCTGTTGAAAGCGCCGGGCAATACGCTCGACGTGCTGCCCGCCGGCAATCTGCGGCTGGAAAAAATCCGCGAAGTGAAAGTCGGCGACGGCGCCAATACGGCGACGGTCGACGCCTACATGCTGGCGGGCATCGACATGGTGCCGGAATTTCTGCTGCTGGATAAGCAAGGCAAACTGTTCGCCAAGCTGGGCGGCTCGCTCGCGGTGCGCGAAGGCTTTGAAGACAGTTTCAAATCGCTGCGGTCGTTGGGCGAACAGCTGAGCCTGGAGAAGCTGCAGCTGGTGCAGCAGAAGATCGCGCATAAATACGACGCGCCGATCCGCATCCGGAACGTCAAGATCTTCGATCCAAAAACCAAGAAGACGGCCGACGCCATGTCGGTGGTCGTCTTCCGTGGCCGCATCACCACGATCGAACCCGATGCGAAAGCAACCAACCCGAGCGACGAAGTCATCGTCGACGGGCAAGGCGGCACGTTGGTCGCGGGCCTGCACGACATGCATTCGCACAACTCGCTGTGGTCGGGGCCGTTCTATCTCGCCGCCGGCGTCACGTCGGTGCGCGACATGGGCAACGACAACACGGTGTTGCTGGATTTGATGAAGCGGCTGGATGCGGGCGAGCTGCCCGGCCCGTCGATCATTCCATCGGGCTTCCTGGAAGGCCGCAGCCCCTATTCGGCGCGCAACGGCTTTATTCCAGAATCGATCGCCGAAGGACTCCGCAACGTCGATTGGTACGGCGACCGCGGCTACATCCAGATCAAGATCTACAACTCGATGAACCCGGACTGGGTGGCGCCGTTTGCGACCGAGGCGAAACGCATCGGCATGCGCACGGTCGGCCACGTGCCTGCGTTCGACAATCCCGATCGCGTTCTGGCCGACGGCTATAACGAGATCTCGCACATCAACCAGCTGATGCTGGGCTGGTTGCTGGCGCCCGAAGAAGATACGCGCACGCCGTTGCGCCTGACCGGGATGGCACGCGCCGCGACCTTGGATCTCAACAGCGCCAAGGTGCGCAAGACGGTCGATCTGTTCAAAAAGAAGAATGCCGGCCTCGACACGACGACGGTCATTCTCGAACGGCTGATGTTGAGCCGCGCCGGCACGGTGCAGGCTGGCGACCAGGCCTATCTCGATCACGCGCCGATCGGCTATCAGCGCTATCGCAAACGCACCTTCGTGCCGCTCAAAGATGCGGCCGAGGATGCGCAGTATTTCAAGGCGTTCGACAAGATCCTGGCGACGATGGCCTTGCTGCACAAAGAAGGCATCAAGCTGTGGCCGGGCACCGACGACATGACCGGCTTCACCTTGCATCGCGAGCTCGAGCTGTACGTCAAAGCCGGCATCCCGGCCGGCGAGGTGTTGCGCATGGCGAGTTTTGACGCCGATCAGTACATGGTGCGCGACCAGCAATATGGCTCGGTCGAACGCGGCAAGCGCGCGGACTTTTTTCTGACTGTCGGCGATCCGTCAAAGGACATCAGCGCGGTGCGCCAGATCCGCATGGTGATGAAAGACGGTGTGATCTATTTCCCGCAGGAAATCTACGAAGCGCTGAACATCAAATCCTTCGCCACGCCGCCGTCCGTGACCGAGCCGGTCAAGAGTGCGGCTGCAAGTCAGCGCGACGCGGCCAGCAGCGCCTTCACCGGTACGCGCACCGGCTTTGGCGAGGACGACGAACACGATCTCGGCGATTGAGGGGCAGGTCGCGAAACAAGAAGGGCGCCGCGCGAAAGCACGGCGCCCTTGTTCATGCGACGGCGGGGGCAATCTTCCGCCGTTGCCGCGCCAGATAAAACACCGTGCCGACGCTGCCCCAACTGACCAGCAGCAGATACGGCTTCCAGTCGGTCTCGAGTCCGATCGCGCCCAGGATCACCGCAACGCCGACGCCAGCCCAGGAGAAGACGATCATCGTGGTGCGGCCGAACTTGAACGACGCGCCGTCATAGAGATCGGGATGGCGGCGCACGACGTGACCCGCGATGTAGCAGATCGCCGCCGACTGGATCACGCCGACGATATTCACCGCGATGAACAGGAAGGTCAGGTCCATCGGCAACAACAGGCCGATGCAGCACAGCGCGAAGACAAGCCGCGTTGCGAGATAGGGCGTGCCCCAGCGCGGATGGATCTTGGCCAGCGCTTCGGGCAACGCGTTGGCGCGCGCCATGGCGAAGATGCTGCGGCTGAAGATCATGAAAATCGCATTCAGCGATTTGCCCATCGCGATCACCGCCATCGCGACGATCATCGGCACCGCAGCCGGCCCCGCAAACTGCCGCGCCGTGTCGAGCAGCGGCGCCTTGCTGTTGGCCAGCCCGTCCGCGCCCAGCACACCCAAACTGACCGCGCCAATCATCAGATAGAGCAGCAGCGCCGAGATGGTCGCGACCGCGATGCCGATCGGGATTTGCCGGCGCCCGTCGGCAACTTCGTCGCCGACTTCGCACGCCGATTCCAAACCGGCGAACAGTCCCAGCAGCAGCGGGATCGCGGTGATGATTCCGTACCAACCATGCGCCAGCAGCGGCGAGAAGTTGGCCGCGTCGATCGATGGCGCACCCAGCGCGGCGAAGATCACGAACGCTACCACCAGCAGCGACATCAGCACGGTCTGAATCTTCGCAACCAGATCGACGCCGAAATGGTGGATCGTCGCGAGGATCGCAAACAGGCAGAACATGGTCGGCTTGACCGGGATCTCGATCAGCATCGAAACATAGCGCACCAGCACGAGCGCCAGCACCATCAACGCACCGATCGCGCTGATGACGCGGATCCACGCGAGAATGAAGCCGAGATAGGGATGCAGGAACCGGCGCGACCATTCGTAGGTCGCACCCGAGGTCGGCGCCGCCGACCCCATGAAGGCGTAGCTGATCGACATGATCAGTACCGGCAGCGCCGCCAGCACGACGGTGATGAGCATGCCCGGGCCTGCAATCGCAGTGGCAGGACCAAGCGCCGAGAAAATGGAAACGCCGACTGCGGTGCCGAGGCCCAGCGCGATGACGGCGGGCAGGTTGATGCCCTTCTTCAAGTTGCTTTTCATTGGGCGCACTTCGCGTCCGGCACGCTCTGCACGCGTTCCCACAAATAGCCTTTCTTCTTCGCGCCCTCGGGCTTGAAGCTGATCTCGAGCGGCTGCCCGTTGCGATCGATTTTAAGCAGGATCGGTTTGGCGGGATCGGTCTGCGCGTTGTCCAAGGTCACGGGGGCAACGATCTTGTCGCCATTCTGCACGCCGGCTTTTGCCGCAGGCGAGGCGGGGTCGAGATCGGCAATCACGCGCGGTGTGACGGTCAGGCTTTTCATCGCAAAGCCCAGCTCGAACACCGGCAGGTTGGTGTCGACGCGCTTGAAGCACGGGCCGAATGCGTTGGATGGCAGCACGAAGACTTTGCCGTCCTGCAGCGCCTGATAGTCGGCGCGGGCTTGTTTGCCGATTTCGCGCTCGGCCACGGCCAGCCAGGCTTCGATGGTTGCGGGCTTGCCGTCGCGACGTGCCGCAAGGAATTCGCGGATGACGTCGTCCAGGCGGCGCTTGCCTTTGCTGGTCGCCCGGATCTTGGCGTCGAGATCGGCGAAATAGATTGAGCCGCGATCGTAGGGCAGCACGCGGCCGCGCGCGTCGGTCCAGAACATCGCAATCGCGTCCGCCATCGGCAGCGTGTTGCGCACATTGGCGTAGTAGCGGCGCATCGTGTGATTGACGTCGCGCAGGAACTCGTCGGGCGTTGCCAGGCCCGCGGCAAGCGGGAAGCGACGCTGGAAATGCACGGCGGTTCCTTCGGTGAACCAGCCACCGGTGCTGCCGGTATCTTCCAGCGCGGTGATGAAGACATGCACCATCTCGTGCGTCTGCAGCCCGTGCACCTGCTCGGTCGGTGTCTGCCGCGCGATGGTCGAAACCAACGCTTCCGGACCAGCGACGCCGCTGATCGAGCCGAACATGTTGGTGCGATACATGACGGTGAAGGTCGGCTCGTTCGGCAGGCCGAAGAAGCGGAACATCTTTTCGTAAGCGTCGGCGGTCCAGGCCAGCAGCGTCGCGGGGTCGGCAATGTCGGCGGTCGAGGCAGCGCGGAACGGGCCGGCGGTGCTGAGATCTTTCGGCGTCGAGTCGAGCGCGCCGGCCATGAAGAACGACGTGCGCAGCCGCGCCAACGGGATCGCGCGATCGGCCTTGGGTGCTGGATAGGAGGTCAGCGACTGTTCGCCCGGCTGCAAACCGTCCCAGGTGATTTCAACGTTGTAGTCGTCGTTACTGTCGGGCAGCACCAGAAACGCCTGGCCTTGGCCGCTGATGCCCTTTGCTTCCGAACGCAGCTCGTAGGCGGGGCCGGTCGACATCTCTTTCGAGACAGCGACGCGGTAGGTGACGGTGATCTCGCCCGCGGGCGGACGCGCGAAGCGCCAACTGCGCTTGATGCCACCGAGTGTTCCGCCGCTTGCGTCGGACTCCGACATCACAAGCTCGATCGGACCTTGTGCGTCTTTGGCGGCAAGGTCGGTGACACGATCGGCGATGCGCAGCAGCGGGCCGATCGACGCCGGCATGGTCAGCGCGGTGGTTTTCGAGATTCGCTCTTCGACGTCGAGGCCGCTGGCGATGCCGTTTTCCAGCACGGGGCGCAGCTTGATGCGCAGGCTCGGCGCATCGTCGGCATGTGCCGCGGTCGCCAGGAGGCAGAAGGTGGCGCAGAGAAGCGTACGCATGTCAGGTCCTGTTGCCGGAAAGCACGTCGAGCAGCCGATTGATATCCGTCATGTCGTTGAACACAGACGGCGAGATGCGGATGCGGTTGGGATAGGTCTGAATGTTGATCGAGGCTGCATCCAATCGCTGCTGCAGCCGCGCCGCGGCGTCGCGCAGCGCGAAGGCGACGACGGGTGAGGTCGTGCCGGGCAAGGTCAACGGCTCGTAGCCCAGCTTCGGCAACTCGGCCTGCAGCCGGTCGATCAGCGGCTGGCGATGCTGCTGGATCCGGTCGACGCCAAGTTCGAGAATCTTTTCCAGCGACGCCGCCACCGCAACCGCGGGTGCGTGCGCCATCGTGCCGACATGGACGTGCCCGTCGATGTCGGTCGAGGCACGCACGTCGTACAGCTCGTCACCGGGCGGATCGTACGGGAACTGGTGATAGGTGAAGTCGGCGATCTGCATATAGCCGTGCAAGGTGCGCTGCAGCTGCTCGACATGCGCGTCGCGCACATAGAGAAACCCGACGCCGAAATCGCCCATCAGCCATTTGTAGGTGGCGCAGGCCGCGAAATCGACGCCGCTTGCCTTGACGTCGATCGGGATCGCGCCGGCCGCCTGCACGATGTCGGCATAGACCAGCGCGCCGCGCGCATGGGCGATCTCGCACACGCGCTTCAAATCATGCTGAAAGCCGCTGAAGGCTGAGACGAGCGACAGGGCGACGAGTTTCGTGTCGGGTCCGATCGCGGCTGCCAGCTCTTCCATATCGATGCGGTTGTCGCGTGCGCCCAGCACGGTCACGCGCAGGCCGCGTTCGGCCAACGCCCGGTAGAGATAGAGTGAACCCTGGAAGTGATAGATGTCGGTGACGACATGCGCGTTGCTGCCGGGCAGGCCCAGCGCGCCAACCACCAGATTCTCGCCGACCATGGTCGAGGGCACGAAGGCGATCTCGCCGACCGTCGCGCCGATCAGCTGCGCGAATAGACGCCTTGCTTCAGTGCGTAGGGATCGCGTTTCGATGTCGGGCGTGCGGATCTGCGTGCCGCGTCGCTCGGTATAGCGCTGCATCGCCGCGCGCGCCGTCGCCGACAGCGGATGCGCGTAGGCGGCGTTGAGGAAGGTACCGTCGAGCGCGAATTCTTTGCGCGACGCGAGAGGGCCGATCATCACTTCTTCGCCGACTCCGCAATAAACCGCTCGAGGTCTTTCGACAGCGCCAGGCGCGTTGGCTGGTCGCGATACATCATATGGCCGCCTTCGTAGCAGCGGTTGGTGAAGCGGCCGGCGAGATCGGGTTCGAGCTTGGCCGTCATGCGCAGATTGCCCGCGCACATATTCAGCGAGTCGTACTGGCCGGCGCCGACGAACACGCGCAGCGCCTTGTTGCTGCGCATCGCATTCTGCAGCCAAGGCTGCGACGCGGGCGGTCCGCCACCGCCCTGCATGCGCGCCATCAGCTCGGGCGTGATCTCGGTATGGTCGTAGACCCAACGGCTGCCGGTGCTGCGCCGCGCCGGGCCTGGCGTCGGCATGTAGCCGTCTTCGAGGCCGGTATAGGCGAGGTCGGTGCGATAGCCGAGCTCGTCGCGCAAGTACGACACGATCGCCTGGGCGCGGCCGGGCTCGTCCTTCTGCGCTCCCGCGATGCGCATGTCGTAGGTATTGAGCACGCGGTCTTTGTCGCCGTCGAAGAAGCCGCGCAGATAGTCGCGGTTCGACATGACCAGGGTCTTGCGGTCGATCTGTTCCGGTTTGACGCCCGTGAAACGCGCCAGATCCTGCGCGATCTTTTCGCGCTCGGCGTCGGTCAGCTCGTTCTTCTTCTGCAGCGCCGGCAGATACGTCTTCTCGACCCAGTCTTCGGCCTGTTTCAAGGTCGCGGCGCGATCGCGCATGAGGTCGGGTGCGAGCCGTTTATGTTCGAACGCCGACGCGGTGCGCGCGACGGCATAGAAGGCGTCGTTGAATTCGACCGGCATCTGCGAACCTGGAATGCCGCCCGAAATCAGGATTGCGCCCGCGACGTTCTCACCGCGCTTGGTCAGCAGCTCGGTCGTGCCGTTGACGCGCCAGGTGCCATAGCTTTCGCCCAGCAGAAAGAACGGCTGCTGTTCGACGCCGAAGCGCACGCGATAGGCGCGGATGAATTCTGCCGTCGCCGCAAAGTCGCCCAAGGTCGAGAGGAATTCTTTGTCGAATTCGGGCTTGGCGGTGCGGCTGAAACCGGTGCCGACCGGATCCATGAAAACCAGGTCGGTCGTGTAGAGCAGCGTCTCGGCGTTATCGACGAACTTGGCGCCTTCGATGCGGCGCGGTCCCAGCACTTCGGTATGCAGCAGATACGAGGCCGAGGTCGGTCCGCCATTCCAGGCAAAGGTCAGCGGCCGTGGCGTTCTGCTCTTCACCGTGTAGGCGATGAAGAAGATATGCCCGCGCACTTCGCCGGTTTCGTCGTTGCGGATTGGAATGCGCCCGGTGCGTGCTTCGTAGGCCAACGCGCCACGCGCGGTTTTGAGCTGGTGCTGCGTGACGACGACAGGCTCGTCGCCGGGAACCAGCAGCGGCGGGGTGGCGGTCGCGAGCAGCGCCGCGAGCAGCAAGGATTTGATGATCATTTCGACTCGTTGATGAAGCTGCGCAGATCGCTGGCGAGTTTGGCGGCGCTGTCGTCGCCGAGATAGGCCATGTGGCCCGACGGATAGGTTTTGGCCGTAACGCGATCGAGCGGCAGGCCCGCATGCGCGATCATGTAGTCGGCCTTGCCGACCGTGGTGACGAGATCGTAGAGGCCGGTGCCGACGAACAGGCGCAGTTTCTCGTTGCGGCGCATGGCGGCGGCCAGCGATTGCACCGGCGTCGCGATCTGCACGCGACCGGATGTCGGCGTGGTGTAGGCCCACTTCTCGTTGACTGCGCCGAACGCGATGGTTTCGTAGCTGGCGTTGATGTTGATCCCCAGCTCGTCGCGCAGATACTGGTTGATGCCGGCGATGAAAGACGGCGTGTACTGGCCCATGGCGGGATCGTCGGCGACCGCGTCGGCAGCACCCGCCGGTTTGCCTTTGTAGACATAGCGCGAATCGTAGGCGCCGATTTCCTGACTCTCGGTCTTGAGAAGCAGCGAACGAAACTCGCCCATCTCGATGCGCAGATTGCGGTTCAGAATTTCCGCCGCCGGAATGCCGATCAACGCCGCCATCGTGTCGGCGACGCGCGCACGTTCGGCGGCGTCGAGGCGATCGCCTGCGAACAAGGCTTTCAAATAGGCATCACCGGCAAAACGTGCCGCTTCACTTGCGACCTCGTCCGCCGACCGGCCTTTGCGATCGATCTTGTTGTGATACCAGGCGGTGGCCGCCATCGAAGCGAGATTGGTTGCGTAGGTCGCTTCGCCGTCACTGCCGAGCGTCAGCGCCTGTCCCAGCAGTACGATCCCGTTGAGCGTGATGGCGCCGAGGCGCGCATTGCCGCTCATCGGGCCGCCCATCAGCATTTTCGCAACCACGGCCGATCGCACCGTGCCGTAGCTTTCGCCGACGAGATATTTGGGCGCGTTCCAGCGATTGTTGGCGCGCGTCCAGCTTTCGATGAATTCGACGGTCGCTTTGGCGTCTTGCTCGGTGCCGTAGAATTGCTCCGGTTTGCCGGCCGACAAGATCCGGCTGAATCCGGTGCCGACCGGATCGATCAGCACGATGTCGGCCGCGTCGAGAATCGAGAACGGATTGTCTTCCAGCGCGAAGGGCGGCGTGGTCGGCGGGTGCACCGGATCGGCCATCTTCACGCGGCGCGGCCCGAACGTGCCGAGATGCAACCACAGCGACGCGCTGCCAGGGCCGCCATTGTAGACGAACAGCACTGGACGCGTGGTCTGCTCGGTTTTGGGCGCATCCTTGATGTAGGCGAAGGAAAAGATCGCAGCGCGCGGCTGACCTTTGTCGTCGGCCAGGATCGTGTCGCCCGAAATCACCTGATAGCGCAGCTTCTGGCCGCCGAACGTGCCTTCGCGCTTGGCGGTGAATTGACGGGGCGCTTCGTCAGCGGCGGCGCCGGCGGGACCCGACAGCAGAAGCAGCAGCAGAATGGTGGGGAGCAGCGCGCGCATGTTCGACGCCCTTCAAAGCCAATTGGCAGCGGGCAGATCGTAGCGGGCAGGACGCACAAGTTTCTTGCGTTCTTCTGCCTGTTCGCCCGCAGCCGCGCACGATTTATGTGCAGCCTCGCTGTAGGCGCCGCCGCGCCGGTTGCCGAGCAAGGCAGAAGCCGCCGGTCATGCGGGAATCACCGTTGGTTGCGGGCGCATAATCCTTCTGCGACGCAAGGCGCCGCGAATAAAACTTGCACGCAAGCCGCGAAGCGTCCCCGTCTTCGACAAGAAAAACTCCGCAGCCTCGCGATAATGGGACGGGCTTGGAATTGCAGGACCGCAACCGCGGAACCGGCACCGGGCAGGAATCAGGGATAGCCGGCAATGACCGGCGCTAGCGGGGGCAGTCATGCGGAAGACGACGGGACGCACTTTGTTTGCGGCATGCAGCGCGGTCGCGCTGACATGTGGCTTTGCCGGCGACGCGTTCGCGCAAGCCGCCGCAACGCAGACCGAAGAAATCGTGGTCACTGGCTCGCGCATTCGCCGCAGCAATCTCGAGACGCCGGCGCCGGTGCAGGCCGTGACCGCGGCCGAGATCGAGCGCAAAGGCATCACCAACATCGCCGACGCGATCAACGAATTGCCGATCGCCGGCATGCCACAGGCGCCGCGCGGCGATCAGGGCGACAGCGCCACCGGCCGCAACTACCTGAACCTGTTCAACCTGGGCACGCAGCGCACCTTGGTGCTGGTGAATGGTCGCCGCTACATCAGCAGCAATCCGCCCAGCGCCACCGGCACGCCGGGCAACCAGGTCGACCTGAACACGATTCCGACCGGCTTTATCGACCGGATCGAAGTGGTCGAAGCGGGCGGCGCCGCTGTCTACGGCACCGATGCCGTCGCGGGCGTCGTCAACATCATTCTGAAAAAGAGGTTCACCGGCGTCGATCTCGACTTCCAATACGGGATTTCGGATCGCGACGATTATCCGACGCGGCGCGAGCGCGGCACGATCGGTTTCGACTTCGCCGATGGACGCGGCAATTTCGCGGTCAGCGCCGAACATGCCTGGACCGGTTCGCTCACCGCCATGTCGCGTGACTGGAGCGCCGCGGGCCTGACGACCGTCTCCAACCCGCGCAACACCAGCAACACCGATGGTATTCCGGCGCAGATCACTGTGCCCGATCACCGGTTCATCGAATTCAGCGTCGGCGGCGTTCCGTTCCGCGCGCCTGCGCCGCTGCCAAATTTCATCCTGACGATGCCGAATCCCAATGGCAGCGGCACCGTGCCGGCGCTGTTCGGCCCGGGCGGTCAGTTGATCCCTTACAATATCGGCACCTACTACCAGCCAGCCTTCAGCTCGGGCGGCGACGGCTATCGTCTTGCCGACGTGACGTCGCTGGTGACGGGTGTGCGCCGGACCAACGTGTCGTCGATCGGTTCGTACGACATCGCCGACAATGTCCGTCTGAGCGGCGAGTTTTCGTACTCGAGCACGCGCGCGAAAGAGCCGGTCAACCAAGGCATCTTCAACACCGCGCTGCTGACCGGGAATAACGGCCCGATCCGCATGACGACGGCCAATCCGTTCCTGTCGGATCAGGCGCGCACGATCCTCAACAACCAGGGCGCGTCGACCTTCTTCCTCAGCCGCGCCAGCATGGATCTGGTGCCGGACGGTTCGGCAGTGTCCGCCGGCACCGAAATCTATCGCGGCGTGTTGGCGCTCGACGGCGACTTCCGCGCCTTCGATCGCGACTTCTATTGGAACGTGTCGGCCAACCACGCTTATGGCAGCGGCTATTTCCGCAGCTACGGCGTCAACGCCAACCGCTTCAATTTGGCGGTCGATGCGGTGCGCGCACCGAACGGGCAGATCGTCTGTAATTCGACCTTGCAGAATCCGACTTCGACCAATCCCGACATCGCCGGCTGCCAGCCGCTGAATCTGTTCGGCGCCGGTTCGCCGAGCCAGGCGGCGCGCGACTATGTGTCGGCGCTGTTCGAACGCAGCTACACCAACCACCAGTTCAACTATCTCGGCAGCATCGGCGGCGACGTCGTCACCTTGCCGGGCGGCAAGGTCAAGTTCGTCACCGGCCTCGAATATCGCAAGGACAGCGCCGCCTTCACGCCGAATGCGAATGCAGCCAACGGCATCGGTCGCGACATCGCGATCGCGTCGGTCAAAGGCGACTACGACACCAAGGAAATCTACGGCGAAACCGTGGTTCCGATTTTGGGCGGCAACTTCACCTTGCCGTTCGTGCAGGCGCTCGAATTCAGCGGCTCGGGCCGCTACGTCGATCACTCGATCGCGGGCACCGACAATGCCTGGAGCCTCGGCGCCAAGTGGAAAGTCACGGAAGATTTCAGCCTGCGCGGCACGCGCAGCAACACCTTCCGCACGCCGTCGTTGGTCGAACTGTTCCTGCCAGCTTCGTCGTCGCTGACCTCCGGCATCGATCCGTGCGACGCGCGCAACATCAATGCGGGTGCCAATCCGGGTCAGCGTACGGCGAATTGCCAGGCGCTGTTCCGTTCGCTGGGTCTGCCGTCGAACTTCTCGCTCACCTCGTTGGGCCAGAACGCCAGCGTCGTGAACTCGATCAACAGCGGCAATCCGAAGCTCAAGAACGAGCATTCGACGTCGTGGTCGGCGGGCTTCGTCGCGCAACCGCGCTGGGTGCCGGGCCTGACTTTCACGGCCGACTGGGTGCGCTTCAACGTGCAGGACGCGATTGTCACCTTCGATCTCGCGACCATCCTGCGCACTTGCTATGACTCGCCGGCGGGTGCCGCTTCGTGCAGCAACTTCACGCGCGACAGCCAGGCCCAGCTTGCGACCGCGCGCACCGGCTACGTCAATGCGGGCTTCATCAAGTATTACGGGCAGAACTTCGTGCTCGATTACCAGGTGCCGCTGGACAAGATCTTTGCCGGCGATCCGGGCCGTCTGGGCGTGACGCTCAGCCTCAACCACACGCAGAGCCTCGCGACCTCGGTGACTGGCTTCTCCTATGACGCGGTCCATGGCGACAATGTCGTGTCGGGCAGCGGCAGCGGTGCGCAGGCGCCGAAATGGGGCGGCAAGATCGACGTGCGCTACGACTGGGGTCCCGTCGGCGTGAACTGGACGACGCGCTATGTCAGCTCGGCCGTGTTCGACCGCACCTACACGATCGAGAATCGCGACATTCTCGGTGTCGACGAATACTGGCAGCACGACGTGGCGATGCACTGGGAGTTCCGCCCCGGCATGACCGCACGCTTCGGTGTCAGCAACCTCGCCGACGCCAAGCCGCCATACCCGATCTCATACGTTACCAACGCCCTCTATTACGACGTGATCGGCCGGTCGTACTTTGCTGGGCTCAATTTGAAATTCTGATCTTCCATCTCCCACGGGTCAGAATTTTGGAGAGCCACGTCCGTCAGGGCGTGGCTTTTCCAATTCAGGAGGCACGCATGATTGCGGTTCGCGCATTGTGGATGGCGTTGCTGGTGTCGGTGCCCGCAATCGCGGCCGACAACCCGGTCAAACTCGACGCGCCGGTCGTCACGCACGGCAGCGGCACGTTCAACGGCAAACACGTCGCCTACGACGCGACGGTCGAGCCGATCGTGGTCGCGAATGCCGAGGGAAAGCCGGCGGCCAGACTGGTCGTGATCTCCTACGTCGCAAGCGGTGCCGCCGATCCGAAACGGCCGTTGCTGTTCGTCTTCAATGGCGGGCCGATCGGCCCATCGGCGATCTTGCATATCGGCGCCATCGGCCCGAAACGCGTTGCCGTTCCCGACGATCTCAAAGCCGATCCGGCGAGCTTCCAGCTCGTCGACAATCCGTATGCACTGCTCGACGTCGCCGACCTGGTGTTTTTCGATCCGGCCGGCACCGGTCTCAGCCGCGTGCTCGATGGTGTCGATCCGAAAAGCTATTACTCGAACGAAGCCGACGCGCAGCAGCTGGTGCAGCTGGTGATCGACTGGTCGAAGCTGCACGGCCGCAGCGCCGCGCCGAAATATCTGCTGGGCGAAAGCTACGGCACGATGCGCGCGGTCGAAGCAGCGGCACAGCTGGAGAAGACCGACAGCAAGCTGGATGGAATCGCGCTGCTTGGGCAGGCGGTGAACATCAACGACTATGCGCAGCGCGCGCGCAACATCGTCTCCTTCGTCGCGTCGCTGCCGACCCTGGCCGCGACCGCCTGGAGCCACGATCGCGCCGAACGCAAAGGCCGCAGCTTCGACAAGTTCATCCAGGACGCCGAAGCGTTCGGGCGCACCGACTATCTGCAGGTTCTGTATCTGGGCGATCAGGCGCCGCAGGCGCAGCGCGATGCAGTCGCCCGGCGTTTGCAGGAATTCACCGGTATTGCCGCCGACGAACAGATCAAACGCAATCTGCGCATCACCAAAGAACAATATCGCCGGCTGTTATTTCCCGGCCAGCTGCTTGGTCTCAACGATGCGCGCTATATCGGTCCGGAAGCCGGCGGCGATCCGTCGAGCGTCGTGCCGCGCGCCTATGTCAAAGCCTTCGACCTCTATCTGCGCGACACGCTGCACGTCGATGCCGGCACCTATCTGCATGACAGCCCGTTCAAAGGCGGGCTGAATGAATGGGGCTGGGGCGCGAACCGGTCGCCGTTCGGCGACTGGAACTACACGCAGCTCGTCACCGATGTGATGCAGAAGAACCCGACGTTCCGCGTGCTGGTCGGCAACGGCTATACCGACACGCAAACGACGGTCGGTGCGATGGACTATCTCGTGGCACAATCGACCTGGCCGCGCGAACGCGTGCGTGCAGCGCGCTATGCTGGCGGCCACATGGCCTATTCGGTTGAAAGCAGCTTGCGCCAGATCAGCAGCGACTTGCGCGCGCTGGTCACTGGTGCCTGGTAGAGGACATAGGGTGATGCAACTTTCCCGTCGCGCGGCGCTGTTGGGGGCCGGTTCAATTCCCTTGTTCGACAAGGCGGCGTTGGCGGCCGCGCCGACCAGCATCACCTTTCCCGCCAAGGCCGAATTCGCGCCGATGAAGGGGACCTATCTCGACTCAGGGAGCCAGCATCCGCTGCCGCTGGGCGCGCAGCGATCGGTCGAGGCCTATTTCAAATCCAAGTCGCTCGACGCGTCAGCGCCCGAATTCGGCCTGGGCGCCAAGCGCAAGAGCGTGCTCGAACGCTTCGCCAAGCTGATCAACGCCGATCCGAACGAAGTCTGTTTCGCGCCCAGCACGACGGCGGGCGAGAATCTTGTGGTGCAGGCACTGGACCTGCCCGCCAAGCGTGGCCGCGTCGTCACCGACGCGCTGCATTTTTTCGGATCGTTCTTTCTGTACCAGGAGCTGGCGCGTCAGGGCGTCGACGTGGTGATGCTGCGGCCGAATGCCAACAGCGAAATCACCGTCGACCAGTATGAAAAAGCGATCACCAAGGACACGCGCTTCGTCGCGTTGTCGCTGGTCTCAACCATCAATGGCTACGAGCAGGATCTGAAAAAGATCTGCGACATCGCCCATGCGCGCGGCGCGCTGGTCTATGCCGACATTATTCACGCGGTTGGTGCGGTGCCGGTCGACGTGAAAGCAAGCGGCGTCGATTTCGCGGCCTGCGCCACCTACAAATGGCTGATGGGCGAGATGGGGCTGGGCTTTCTCTATGCCCGCGCCGACGCGTTGCCGAAGATCAAACGTCCTTGGTACGGCTATCACCAGATCGCCAAGTTCGAGACACATGTCTATCCGTTCGACCCGCCCGGCGATTTGATCTCGGACAGCACGCCGAGCAACGACGCGACCGGCTATTTCGAAATGGGAACCTCGGCCAACGCTGTGATCGCGATTCTCGACTGGTCGCTCGACTTTCTGCTCAACGCTGGTGTCGAACGGATCATGCAATATCGCCAGCCAATGCTGGACCGGTTGCAGGGCGAGCTGCGCAAACGTGGCATGCAGCCGATGACCCCGCTGGGCTCGCGCACGCCGCTGGTCGCCTTCGCGTTGGAGAATGCGCGCGCGCTGCAGCCCAAGCTGAAAGCCGCCAATGTCGAGATCACCTTGTCGCGCAACCGTTTCCGGTTTTCGCCGTCGGTGTTCAACGACATGAACGACATCGAGCGGGCGCTCGACGCGCTGAAAGCTACGTAAGCTGCGTGGTGCGATATTGATGTAGCGCTTTGGTCAGTTCGGTCAGGCCGCGATCGAGCGCGTCGGCCTTGCCGCCGAACCCGATCCGCACGCTACCGTTCAGGCCGAAATACTCGCCGGGCGCGACCAGGATGCGATGCGTTTCCCACAGCCACGCCGCCAGGGTGCGCGTGTCGGCAACGCCGACCACTTCCGGGAAATAGACGCAGCCATAGGCGGGCAGGTCGCCTGCGATCAGATTTTCGGCGCGCATATTCTTCTGATGCCATTCCAGCACCGGGCGGTTTTGCGCCAGCACCGTGCACCAGTGGGTTTCGAACGGCTCGATGTCTTCCAGCACCAGCGCCGCGATCGCGTGGCTGACGCGCGAGATGCCAAGCTCGCCGTGATGCGCGGCGCGGATCGTCTGCAACCGCGCCGGGTCACCGATGACCCAGCCGCATTTCAACGCCGACAGGCCGAACACTTTGGTCAGGCTGCTGACGGTGATGAATTCGTCCCCCAGCAAAGCTGCGGGCCGATGGCGATGGTCGGGCGCGAAGTCGGCATAGACTTCGTCGACCAGGATCGGAATGCCGGCTTTGCGTGCGACCGCACCCAGCGCGCGCATCGCGTCCTCGTCGAGCAAGACGCCCGAGGGATTGTGCAAATTGGTCAGCACGATCAGCCGCGTGTCGCGGCGGATCAGCTTGGCCAGATCTTCGGGCGCAATGGTGAAGCTGCCTGGCTTGCGCTGCACGAAGTCGACATCGGCGCCGCATTCGGTCGCCAGCAGCGGCAGCAGGTCAAAGCAGGGCGTTTCGCAGATGACGTGACCGCCACGCTGCAAATGCGCCTTCATCACCAACCCCATGCCCGAGGTCGCGCCGGTCGTGCATAGAATTTGTTCGTGCGAAACGCTGTAGCGCTTGGCCAGCGCGTCGACGACAAACGGATTGCCGTCGACGAACACGCCTTGATAGCGATCGGTCAGCTTGCCGCCAAAGGCGAGGCGCGACTTTTCGAGCAGCAGCTCGGTCGGCTCGCGTACCGAACTGTCGAACAGCACATGCGCCGGCTGTTGCAGCCCGCGCAGCATGTTGCGAATCCAGGTCGTGTAATCGGGCTCGTCGAAGAGGCTCGCGGCCGGCTCCGATTTTCTACGCAACATTCTGTCCCAAGCCATGCAGGCAGCACCTTTTTCCTGCTGCCATTTTAGCGATTGGGGCTGATTTATCTTTGCGTTCTCCGTCCCGAACCCGAAGCCGCGGGAATACCTTATGCAGGACGCGCTGGTTGGCGAATTATTATGCCCGCGCGAAATGACCGGCGACCGCCCCCGCGGCCGCCGGTCGCCGCGTCACGACAGGCCGTACGACTCCAGCATCTGCATTTCGTAGCGCACCGGTTCGGGCGGTGCTTCGCAGCGTGTGCTGACGTCACCGCCATAGGTCTTGAAGCTCGGCAGCTCGGTCAGAACCGACGCGTCGGTCGTATTGCTGTTGACGAAGAGATGCAAAAACTCGTTGCCGTCGCGCAGCAGCGCATAAGCGACGTCCTTCGGCGCCTTGGCGCGGAGCTCGTCAAAGACGGCACGCGCCAGTTTCTCATTCTCGTCCGCCCGGTCCGGCTTCGCCGTGTAGCGGACCACTGTAACTCGCTGCATGATCAGGTCCCTTAAAGTTGTCTGCCTCCAAGGACGCGGCGGGGAACGCGAAGGATTCGGGAGGAAAATCTTTTCGCGGGACCGAATCCTTTGGCCCGGCCCAAACGTCTGTTGCGGCGGGAGCTCTGCATGACCGATCTGACTCAAATCGAATTTTCCACCTGGCTGGCCGACATGCGTCCGCGCCTGCACCGCTATTGCGCCCGCATGGTCGGGTCGGTGTTCGACGGCGAGGATGTGGTGCAGGAAGCGCTGGCCAAAGCGGCCGAAGCCTATCCAGCCGCAAGCCCGATCGAACGGCCGGATAGCTGGCTGCTGCGCATCGCGCACAATACTGCGCTGGACGCGATCCGCCGGTCGAAGCGCGCCGCCGCCTTTCACAGCGACGTCGAACTGCCCGACGCGGTCGACGAGCGCGAAAGCGCCGACGCGCGCGTGGCTGCGACCGCCAGCCTGGCGGCGCTGCTGCAATTGCCGCCGGTGCAACGGTCGAGCGTCGTGCTGATGGATGTGCTGGGCCATTCGCTGGCCGAAACGGCGTCGATCATCGACGCGACCGTGCCGGCGGTGAAAGCGGCGCTGCATCGTGGCCGTGCCAAGTTGCAGACCAGCAGCGAGATCGACGTGCCGGTGCTCGACGAAGACGAGCGTGCGCGATTGCGCGACTATGCCGACCGGTTCAATGCACGCGACTTCGATGCGCTGCGTGCGCTATTGGCCGAAGATGTGCGCCTCGATCTGGTCAACCGCACGCGCCTGGCCGGACGCAAAGATGTGGCGGTCTATTTCACGCGCTATAGCGAGCTGCCCGACTTCCACGTCACGCTCGGCGTCGCCGAAGGCCGCAGCGTGCTGCTGGTGCGCAAGCCGCGCGACGCCGCGGTTGCTTATCCGATCCTGCTCACGTGGCGCGACGGCTCGATTGCGGCGATCCGCGATTTCCACTACGCGACTTACGTCGCCGACAGTTTGGCGGTCTCGTAAGTCGGCACCAGCAAATGCACGACCAAAAGCGCGACGAGATAGGCAGCGGAGGCGACCAGGAAGATCGGCTGGTAGCTGCCGAGCTGTTCCAGAATGATGCCGGCATATTTCGCCATCAACATGCCGCCGACTGCACCTGCCAATCCGCCCAGCCCGACAACCGAACCGGCGGCCCAGCGCGGAAACAGATCGCCCGGCAGCGCGTAGAGATTGGCGGAGAAACCTTGATGCCCAGCGCAGGCGAGGCCGATCAATCCGACCGCGACCCACATTGACGGCGTGTGCGTCGCGAAGGCGATCGGCACGGCGCACAAGGCGGCGCAGAACATCGCGGTCTTGCGCGCACGGCTGACGCTTTTCCCGCGGCCGAGCAGACGTGACGAGCCCCAGCCACCCAGAATCGAACCCGCATCAGCCAGCAAATAGACGACGACCAGCGGTGGTCCGAATTCCAGCATCTTGATGCCGTACTGTTTGTTGAAAAAATCGGGCAGCCAGAACAGCAACGTCCACCAGATCGGATCGATCAGGAACCGTCCCGCCATATAGGCCCAGGTCTGGCGCGTGCGCAGCAACACGCGCCACGGCACTGGCCGTTGCTTTTCGACCGGTTCGGATTCGATCCAGGCGAGTTCTTCGGCGCCGACGTTTTTGTGCTGGCGCGGCGAACGATAGAAACCAAGCCACGCAGCCAGCCAGAGAATGGTCAGCGCGCCGGTCGCAATGAACGCCATGCGCCAACCGAACGCAGCTGCGATCAACGGCACCAGCACCGGCGTCAGAATCGCGCCCACATTCGAGCCGGCATTGAAGATACCGATCGCCAGCGCGCGTTCGCGGCGCGGAAACCATTCACTGGTTGCGGCCAGCGCGGCGGGGAACGTGCCCGCTTCGCCGATCGCAAGCGGAATACGCGCCCACAACATCGAACTGGTGCTGGTGAAGGCGATGTGCAGTACGTGGCCGATCGTCCACATCGTCACCGCAACCGCGTAACCGATGCGCGCGCCGACCCGGTCGACTAGCCGTCCCGCGACGACATAGGACAGGCCGTAAGCGAGCTGGAAATAGAAAGCGAGATCGGCGTAGCCGGTTTCGCTCCAGCCATATTGCGCGCTGAGCTCGGGCTTCAGCACCGCAATGACCAGACGGTCGATATAGCTCAGAACGATCGCAGCGAAGAGCAGGCCGCAAACGATCCAGCGAACATTGCCGCGCGGCTTGTCGGTCATGCTTTCGCCCAGAAGCTGCGCAGGCGATGGGCAGCCAGCTTGGGACGGCGGTCGCGCGTAAACACGCCTTTATGATTCAGCGCGCCGACGCGCATGATGCTTTGCGGCGTTTTGAAATCGGCGAAGGCCCAGGGATGGGCGCCGACGATGTACGGGTATTTTTTGATCGTCTTCCAATAGAACTCGATCATGTCGGCTTGATATTCTTCGCTCCACATTTCGTCCGGCTGCGCATGCATGCCGGCGACTGCATCGGCGCCGAATTCGGTGAACATGATCGGCTTGTCGCCGTGATAGGCGCGCAACGCCTGGATGTCTTTGTCCAAGGTTGCGGCACCGTCTTCGAGACGGCCCGACACGGCGTACCAGCTATTGTACGAGTTGGTGCAGATCACGTCGCCCAACCCGACCCATTCGTTGGGCCCGCCATGCAGACTGACTAGCGCGTAGGGCCGCGTCTTGTCGAGCTTGCGCGCGGATTCGAACAGGCGCGTGAAGAACGAAGTACCTTTGGCAACCGAATCCGCCGGCGCGTCGTCGAGCGTGTGAAACGGTTTGGTCAGCGGCTCGTTGGCGAGCGACCACATGATCACGGACGCGTGGTTCTTGTCGCGCTGGATCAGTTCGGCGGTGGCGCGTTCGAGCTGCTGGTAGCGTGCACCGATCACGGCCGGCGTGTCGCTGAACACCAGGCTGACACCCGGCGTCTCGCTGATCACCAACAAGCCGTACTCGTCGGCGAGCTGCAACGCTTCTTCGGCGTAGGGATAATGCGAGGTGCGGAAGCTGTTGGCGCCGATCCAGCGCAGCAATTCGTAGTCGCGCACCAGCACCGGCAGATCCAGACCGCGCCCATGGATGGGGAAGTCTTCGTGCTTGCCGAAGCCGGTCAGGAACACGGGTTTGCCGTTGAGCAGGATCTGGCTTCCCTTCACCTCGACGGTGCGAATGCCGATCTTCAGTACATATTCGTCCGCGCCGTCGCCGAGCGTCACGACCAGGCGATAGAGGAACGGAGTCTCGGGCGACCAGGCGCGCACCGACGGAATGCGCAAGGTCGCTTGGCCGCGCCCGTCGCGAACCTCGACATTGGCGACGACATTATCGATCGCGACTTTGGCGCGACCGGTCCAGTTGCCGTTGACGGTGAACGACGCATCGACCGTGCCGGTCGAACCGTTGAGCGAGGTTGCGACCGTGACGTCGTGCACATGGATTGCCGGCGTCGTGAACAGCAGCACCGGACGGTGCAGACCCGCGTAGGGGAAGAAATCGTAGGTCGTCTGCGGGAAATGCACCGTGTGCATGCGCGACGTCTTGGGATCGGGGATCGCGGGCACGCGATCGATCTCGAGCCGGTTCTCGACCGACACGACCAGGCGGTTGCGTTCGCCTTCTTTGGCGATCCCGGTAACGTCGAACGCGAACGGCAGATGGCCGCCGACATGTTCGCCCAGCAGCTTGCCGTTCAACCAGACTTTGGCGTGATAGACGGCAGAGCCGAAGCGCAGATGGATGCGCTGGCCCTTCCATGCCGCGTCGATCCAGAGTTCGGTTTCGTACCAGGACGTGCCGAAATAGTTGCGCGCGTCGTCGAACAGATCGTTCCAGCTGCACGGAACCGGAATGCTACGCGGCTTCGGCAGGCCACTGTCAAACCAGCGTGCTGCTTCGCCCGCGTCGGTCGGATCAAGTTGGAATTTCCACATGCCCGACAGATCGCGCGTACGGCGCGTGCTGCTTTCATGCGGATAGAGAATGGTCGGCTGCGCCAGCGGAGCGATCGCGGTGGTCGATTCTTGCGCCGATGCGGTGACGGTGAGGGCAGGGCTTGCGGCCAGCACGCCAAGAACACGCACCGCGTCGCGGCGCGTCAGTGACTCGTCACCCATCTACGCTTCCTTCCCTGCGGGCGCGTTGCGCCCCTTTTTATTTTCAGCCGCTCGCGGTGTAACGCGCGCGTGTCTCGGCCATGCGCAGACGCGCCTGTTCGACTTCTTGCACTTCGGTTGCGGCCAGCAGCGAATCCAGCACGCGCGACAGGTGATTGCGCATTGCGTGGCGGGCAGCACCCGGATTGCGTTCTTTCAGCGCCAGCAGGATCGCCGCATGTTCGTCGATGCGCGGCGTGACGCCGGCGGCATGCGCTTTGACACTCAGCAACTGCGTCTGCGGCGAGCGGGCGCGCGCATCCCACAACATCTGCACGCTGGCGAGCATCGCGCTGTTGCGCGTCGTATTGGCGATCAGAAGATGAAAGCGGCGGTCGGCGTCTTCGGCTGCGACTGCGTCTTCGGCGGCGTTGTTCATTTCCGCCAGCAGCAAGTCGAGCTGTTCGATTTCTTCGTCAGAGATGCGGGTTGCGGCCAGCGCGCATGCTTCGCTTTCGATCGCGCGGCGCGCTTCGAGCAATTCGAACGGGCCGATATCCATCGCGCCCGCTTTGCCGCCGCGCGGTGCGGTGGCGGTGACATAGACGCCGGAGCCGGTGCGGACCTCGACCAGCCCATCCAGTTCGAGCGCGATCAGCGCTTCGCGAACGGTCGGGCGGGAGACCGCATAACTTTGGGCCAGCTCGCGCTCGGACGGCAGGCGCTGCCCGATTTTGTACTCTCCGCGGGCGATCCGGCCGGAAAGATCCTGGGCGACCCGCTCGTAGAGACGGCCAGATTCTGCTTTCGGAGTCATACGGCCCTCTTATCTGGTCAAGCCAATCTGGACAAGCCAAATGGCGCCACCTAGGGTACAGGCGAATAACAAGGAAGTCCTTATGGACGATGGTCTGGGGGGAGCGAAGTTGAGCAGTCCGACGAACGGGGCGAATCCGTACAAACCGCTCGAGATCCGCGCCGCGCGCGTGATCGTCACGTCGCCCGGCCGCAACTTCGTCACGCTGAAGATTGAAACCAGCGAAGGGATTTACGGCATCGGCGACGCGACCCTGAACGGGCGCGAATTGTCGGTCGTCTCCTATCTCGAAGACCACGTCATTCCGGTGCTGATCGGCCGCGACGCGCGCCGCATCGAAGACATCTGGCAGTATCTCTATCGCGGTGCCTATTGGCGCCGCGGTCCGGTGACGATGCGCGCGATCGCCGCCGTCGACGTCGCGCTGTGGGACATCAAAGCCAAGGCGCTCGGCGTTCCGCTCTACGATCTGTTGGGCGGCAAAAGCCGCGACGGCGTGTTGGTCTATGGCCACGCCAATGGCGGCGACCTGAACGAAACCGTCGAAGCGGTCGGCCGCTATATCGAAGCCGGCTACAAGGCGATCCGCGCGCAGTCGGGCGTGCCGGGATTGAAGCTCGCTTACGGTGTCGGGCGCGGCGATCTCTATTACGAACCGGCCGACGCGACCTTGCCGACCGAGACCGTCTGGTCGACGCCGAAATACCTCGACTTCCTGCCCGGCCTGTTCGAAAAGCTGCGCAGCACCTACGGTTTTGAGCCGCATCTGCTGCACGATGCGCATCACCGCCTGACCCCGATCGAAGCGGCGCAGTTGGGCAAGATGCTGGAGCCATCGCGCCTGTTCTGGCTCGAAGATGCGACGCCGGCGGAAAATCAGGACGCGTTCAAACTGATCCGCCAGCACACGACGACGCCGCTTGCGGTGGGCGAAGTGTTCAACACGATCTGGGACGCCAAGGACCTGATCCAGAACCAGCTCATCGACTACATCCGCATGTCGATCGTTGGATCGGGCGGCATCACCCATCTCCGACGCGTTGCCGACTTTGCGTCGCTCTATCAGGTGCGCACGGGCTGTCACGGCGCCACCGACCTGTCGCCGGTGACGATGGGCGCCGCGGTGCATTTCGATTCCTGGGTGCCGAATTTCGGCATGCAGGAATACATGCGCCATTCGCCCGAGACCGACGAGGTCTTCCCGCACGACTACCGGTTCGAAAACGGGCTGATGTTCGCGGGCGACACGCCCGGCCACGGCGTCGACATCGACGAAAAGCTGGCCGCCAAATACCCGTACAAACCCAAACAGCTTCCGGTCGCCCGTCTCGAAGACGGGACGATGTGGAACTGGTAGGGCGCAGCCCTACCACCCCGGCGAAGGCCGGGGTCCATGGTGGAGCGAGACGGAACCGAGACCGTATGGCCCCGCTGTGGGCCCCGGCCTTCGCCGGGGTGGCCGACCAAAAGAAAAAAGTTGATCGACCAGTTCTTGCTATTGGTCAGACCAACTGGTAGGGCAGCAAACAAAGGACGGCGATCAGCCGCCAAATAAGGATTCTGGGAGGAATTCATGAGGACGCTGCGTTCGACCACGTCGCTATCGACGTGGCTGTTGGCTGGCATGGTTGCCGCCACTGCCGCCGGAACTGCTCAGGCTCAGATTGCGGATGGTGTGCCGGCCGGTGCGCTGACCGAAGTCGTCGTCACCGCGCAGAAGCGCGAGCAGCGCCTGCAGGAAGTGCCGCAGGCGGTGCAGGTGGTGACCGGCGCGCAGCTCGAAGCTGCAGGCGTCCGTGAATTCACCGACCTGACCAAGATGGCGCCGTCGCTGGTCGTGCGTCCGGCCGAAAATCCGGTCAACGCATCGGTCTCGATCCGCGGCGTCGGCACCTTCGCCTTCTCGATCGGCGTCGAACCGTCGGTCGCGGTGCAGATGGATGACGTGCCGGTGCAGTTCCAGCCGCGCGCTTTCACCGATCTCTCTGACGTCGAACGGATCGAAGTGCTGCGCGGTCCGCAAAGCACCTTGTACGGCAAGTCGGCATCGGCCGGTCTGATCAACATCGTCACCAAAGATCCGACCACGACCTTCAGCAGCAAGGTCAACGCCATGTACACGACCGATCACGAATATCTGATCGGCGCGGCCGTGTCGGGCCCGATCTCGGACAAGTTCGGCTTTCGCGTAAACGTGACGCGCGATCAATTCGACGGCAACGTCAAGAATCTGTACAACGGCAACAAGGTCAACGGCCGCGACTTCACCGCGGCGCGCGGCAAGTTCCGCTGGGACGTGACCGACGCGCTCACCGTCACCGCGGGTCTTTGGTATGTCGATGGCGGCACGACGGTCGGTCGTCCGTTCATCGGCCTGGCGCCGAACGCGTTCCTGCGCGGCAACAGCGCACAACCGCCGACGGTCTACGCGCCGGGCGTCACTGCCGGCCCCGACAATACCAACATCACCAACAACTTCCTCGCCGGCACCAATTACACCGATCAAGGCCAGTCGCTGAAGATCGAATGGAATCTTGGTTTCGCGTCGTTGGTGTCGATCACTGGACACGATCACTACAAGCTGACCGATACGCTCGACCAGGACGACACCTCGGTCGCGACTCCCGACAACCGCCAGTTCGGCACGTTCAAACAGACGTCGTGGTCGCAGGAAGTGCGTCTCGTCTCGGCGAATGACTCGCCGATCCGGTATACGGCGGGCTTCTACTACGCCAACGTCGATTTCAGCCGTGACTTCACGCGCGGTCCGTTCTTTGCGCAGGCGCGCTGGTACGGCACGTCGGGATCGGAACAGATCGCCGGCTTCGGCCAGTTGGAATACACGTTCTTCGACAAGTTCACCGCGATCGGCGGCGTGCGCGTGCAGCACGAAAAGATCGACTACACGTTCCGCGACATTCAGAACGGCAACGCCTTCTTCAGCGGCGGCGGTACCGACGATTTCGAGACGTACAAGCTGGCGCTGCAATACCAGGTCGCCAAAGACTTCATGGTCTACGGCTCGTACTCGACCGGCCACAAAGGCCAGACCTTCGATCTGTCGACCGGCTTCAACAGCAACCGCGCACTGGCGGGGCCGGTGAAACCGGAAACGTCGAAGAGCTGGGAAATCGGTGCGCGTACGCAGTGGCTCAATCGCCGCGTCACCGCCAACCTGACCTTGTTCGACGCGCGCTATGAAGACTTCCAGGCGCAGGGCATCGAAACCTTGCCGGACGGTACGCTCAACTATCGTCTGACCAATGTCGGCAAGCTGCACAATCGCGGCGTCGAGCTGGAAACCAGCGCGCTGGTGACCGAGCAGTTCCGCGCCGGATTCTCGGCTGCGTATCTCGATGCCGAGATCGCCGACTTCCCGTTGGCGCAGTGCTTCCCGCTGCAGACCGCGGCGCAGGGCTGCACCGGCAGCCCGGCACGCCAGAACCTGACGGGCGCTACGCCGCCGCAATCGCCGAAATGGAAGCTGACCGCGACTGCGGATTACACGATCCCGCTGCCGTCGATGCCGTTCGAAGGCGTGCTGCAGGGCGTGTACAGCTATCAGACGACGGTCAATTACGGGCTGAACCAGGATCCGCAGACAGTGCAGAAGAGCTACGGCATTCTGAATCTGTCGGCCGGCATCCGCGACACGAGCGGCCGTTACGAAGTGTCGGTGTTCGTGAACAACGTCACCGACCAGCGCTACTACGCCCACATCTTCAACTCGACGGGCAACTACAACAACGTGCTGGCAACGCAGAGCCTGCCGCCGCGTGACTTCTCGCGCTACGCCGGCATCAAGGCCTCGTATAACTTCTGACCACGTGCACCTGGGTGCAGGGCTTCCCTGCACCCAGCGTCGCGTTCAAATTGCCGTCGGACCGAAAAAGACGACGGGGATTCGCGTGAACGCATCATTGCGCTTCGCACTTGCAGCAGCGGGCGCTGCATTGGTTTTTGCTGCGATCCCGGCGATCAGCCAGGTTGCAACGCCCGAGAAATGGCCGGAACTGCCGCGTCAGAATCTCGTCAGCCCCGCCGTCGCAGCGCGAATCACGACGATGCTGTCCTCGATGTCGCTCGAGGAAAAAGTCGGCCAACTGATCCAGGCCGACATTTCGACCATCACACCCGACGATCTGCGCCGCTATCCGCTGGGCTCGATTCTGGCGGGCGGAAATTCCGGTCCCGGCGACGACGATCGCGCGCCGGCCTTGGCCTGGCTTGCGATGGCCGATGCGTTTCATCGCGTGTCGGTCGAAGCGCGTCCCGGCCACACGCCGATTCCAGTTCTGTTCGGCATCGATGCGGTGCACGGCAACAACAACGTGCCGGGCGCCACGATCTTTCCGCACAATGTCGGGCTTGGCGCCGCGCACGATGCCGATCTGGTGCGCCGCGTTGCCGACGCGACCGCGGAAGAAGTCGCGGTCATCGGTGCCGACTGGACCTTCGCACCGACGCTCGCCGTAGTGCGCGACATTCGCTGGGGCCGTAGCTACGAAGGGTTCGGCGAAGAACCGTCGCTGATCCGCTCCTATGCGGCGGCCGCGATCGAAGGTCTGCAGGGACGCAAGAACACGCCCGATTTTCTCAGCGACGGTCACGTCGTCGCGACCGCCAAACATTTCATCGGCGACGGCGGTACGCGCAACGGCCGCGACCAGGACGACAATCTCGCCAGCGAACAAGAGCTGATCGACATTCACGCCGCCGGCTATCTGCCGGCAATCCGCGCCGGCGCGCTGACCGTGATGGTCTCGTACAATAGCTGGCACGGCGTGAAGATGACCGCCAACAAGGCGCTGCTCACCGACGTGCTGAAAGACCGTCTCGGCTTCGACGGCGTCGTGGTCGGCGACTGGAATGCGCAGGCGCAGGTGCCGGGTTGCACGCGCTATTCCTGCCCAGCCGCCTACAATGCCGGCATCGACATGCTGATGGCGCCGGACAGTTGGAAACAGTTGTTCGACAACACGCTGGCGCAGGTGCGCAGCGGCGAAATTCCGATCGAGCGGATCGACGACGCGGTACGCCGCGTACTGACAGTCAAATTCGTCTCGGGCGTTTTCGAACGCGCCGTGCCGTCCGAACGCTCCGACGCGGGACGGTTCGACCGTCTCGGCACGCCGGTGCATCGCGTGCTGGCGCGCGAAGCGGTGCGCAAATCGCTGGTGCTGCTCAAGAACGACGACAATCTTCTGCCGCTGCAACCCAAGGCCAACGTGCTGGTGGCCGGCGACGGCGCCGACAATATCGCCAAGCAAAGCGGCGGCTGGACCATCTCGTGGCAGGGCACCGGCAACAGCAACGCCGACTTTCCGCACGGCACGTCGGTCTATGAAGGCATTCGCCGCGCCGTCGAAGCAGGCGGCGGTCATGCCGAGCTGAGTGTCGACGGCACCTACAAGACCAAGCCCGACGTCGCGATCGTCGTGTTCGGCGAAGATCCGTACGCGGAATATCAGGGCGACCGCGAAACTTTGGAATATGCGCCGTCGGATGAGCGCGAGCTGGCGCTGATGCGCAGTCTGCAGGAACAAGACATTCCGGTCGTCGCGGTGTTTCTGTCCGGCCGTCCTTTGTGGGTGAACCGCCAGCTCAATGCAGCCGACGCATTCGTTGCTGCGTGGTTGCCCGGCACCGAAGGCGGTGGCGTTGCAGATCTGCTGGTGCGCGCGCCGGACGGCAACGCGCGCTACGATTTCACCGGCAGGCTCAGCTTCTCCTGGCCGCGCACCGCGATGCCGAACGGCAAGCATCGCGGCGATGTCGGCTACGATCCGTTGTTTCCGGTCGGCTATGGCCTGTCTTCGAAACAGACGGTCGAGCTGGCGCAGCTGCCCGAAGATCCTGGCGTCAGCCAGGTGGCGCAGCTCGATCGCTGGTCGTTCTTCCGTCGCGGCCGCGCCGCTGGTTCGTGGTCGCTGTTCGCGGGCGACAAAGACGGCGAAGAGCGCGTCACCGCCACGCGCCAAAGCAGCGCTGGCAAGATCGTCGACGTGCACGCGATCGACATCGCGCAACAAGAAGACGCCAAGCAGGTGACATGGAGCGGTGGCGGCGAAGGATCGATCTGGATCGAAGGCCGCGCCATCGACCTGTCGAGCCAGGCGCAGAACGGCGCCGTCGTTGCGATGCGCGTCAAGCTCGATGCGCCGCCGACCGACCGCGTGAAGTGGGACGTGACGTGCGGCAAGTCGTGTGGTGCGTCGATCGACGTCACCGACGCGCTGCGCGCTGCGCCGCCGGGCGAGTGGACGATGTTGAAGGTCAAACTGGCGTGCTTTGCCGGCGCCGACCTGACCAAGCTCGAACGGCCGATGCAGCTGATCACGTCGGGCAAGCTGACGCTGACCTTTACCGAACTCAAACTCGACAACGACGCGTCCGGCGCAATCTGCCCGGGCAGCTAAAAACCAAGCCAGGGAGAACAGGGATGAGCAACGGCTACGCGACGCGCATTGCGCTGGTCGCGACATTGGGTGGACTGCTGTTCGGCTACGACACAGCGGTGATCTCGGGTGCGATCGGTGCGCTCGAAGCCAACTTCATCGCACCGCAAGGGCTGAGCGAAACAGCCCGCAACAGCCTGACCGGCTTCACCGTGTCGAGCGCGCTGATCGGGTGCATCCTGGGCGGCATCGTCGCCGGTTGGGTTGCCGATCATTGGGGCCGCCGTCGCGGTCTGATCGTTGCCGCGGTGTTGTTCCTGATCTGCTCGATCGGATCGGCCTATCCCGAACTTGGTCTCGGCGTATCGGGTCCCGACGCGCTGACGCCGTTCAACATCTATCGCGTGATCGGCGGTATCGGTGTTGGCATCGCATCGATGTTGTCGCCGCTCTACATCGCCGAAGTGGCGCCGCGCGAGAAACGCGGCCAGTTGGTGTCGTACAACCAGATGGCGATCGTGCTCGGCATCTTCGGCGTCTACTTCGTCAACTACGCGATCGCGCGCGGCGGCGACCAGACATGGCTCTACAGCCACGGCTGGCGCTACATGTTTTTGTCGGAAGCGGTCCCATCGCTGGCTTTCCTCGTCTTCCTGTTCAGCGTGCCGGAAACGCCGCGCTATCTGGTGATGAAGGGTAAGGAAGCCGACGCCAAGGCGCTGCTCGAACGGATCGAAGGCAGCACGGCACCGGTCGTGCTGCAGGAAATTCGCGGCAGCCTGGTCCAACACAGCGACAAGCTTTTGTCGTACGGCTGGTTCGTCGTGATCGCCGGCATTCTTCTGTCGGTGTTCCAGCAGACAGTCGGCATCAACGCGGTGCTCTATTACGCACCGTTGATGTTCCAGAATATGGGCATGCAGGGCGACACGGCGTTCTTGCAGACCGCGATCGTCGGTGCGTTCAACGTGCTGTTCACCATCGTCGCGATCTTCACCGTCGACAAATGGGGTCGCAGACCGCTGATGGTGTGGGGCGCTGCTTTGATGGCGGTGTCGATGCTGGCGCTGGGCTTCATGTTCGCGTCGAACGCGCTTGGGCCGGCAGCGCTGGTGGTCGTCATCGCTTATATTGCGGGCTTCGCCTTCTCGTGGGGACCGGTGACCTGGGTGTTGCTGTCCGAGATGTTCCCCAACGCGATCAAGGGCAAGGCGATGGGCATCGCGGTCGCAGCGCAATGGATCGCCAATCTGATTGTGTCCTGGTCGTTCAAAGTGCTGGACGGGAATTCAGCGCTGAACGCGCTGTTCAACCATGGCTTCTGCTATTGGATGTACGGCGTGATCTCGATCCTGGCCGGGCTGTTCGTGTGGAAATACGTGCCCGAAACCAAAGGCCGTTCGCTCGAAGAGATGGAACGTTTGTGGACGGCGAAGTCGGTTTGACCGATCAGGCGGCGCGGCGAAATGGCTGCGCCGCCGCGTCTTCCCGCGGTTCGACGCGCAATAGGCGGCGGATCAGCGGCGTGGCGATGAAGGTGCTCGCGATCGCCATCAACACCAGCATGGTGAAGACCGGACGAGGCAGTACGCCCAAATCGTAGCCGATATTGAGCGCGATCAATTCCATCAGCGCGCGCGTATTCATGCAGACGCCGATCGTCACCGCGTCGCGTTGCGTTTCGCCCATCAGCCGCGCCGCGAGATAGGTGCCTCCGAACTTGCCCGCGAACGCGATCGCGATCGTGGCGAGGCACAGAACCCACATCCCGTCGCCCGCCAGCGAGCCGACATCGGTGCGCAGGCCCGTATAGGCGAAGAAGATCGGCAGGAAGAGCGCATTGACCAGGCCGCCGACGCGGCGCTGCCATTCTTCGACGAAGGTGCGGTCGTCATGCAGCGCGACGCCCATCGCGAAGCCGCCGATGATGGCGAAGACGCCGAGATTGCTAGTCGCCGACGCCGAAACGAACAACAACAGCAGCAGCAGGCTCAAAGTGCGGTTGTCGAGCTTGCCTTGCTGCAGCAGGCGCCGGCGCAGCCAACGCTGCAACGGCGGACGCACGGCGCGGAAGACCAGCGCCAGATAGGCAGCCAGCAGCACGACGCGCAGCGTCAGCTCGCCGGCGTCGAATTGCAGCAAGATCATCGCGGAGACCACACCCAGGATCAGCCAGCCGGCAACGTCGTCGATCGCTGCGGCGCCGATCGTCAGCGCCGCGATGCGCGTATGCGAGACGCCCAGCTCGATGAAGATGCGGCCCAGGATCGGAATTGCGGTGATCGACATCGCGACGGCAAAGAACAAGCGGAAGGACAGTTCGTCCGGCAGCGGACCGGGCAGCTGCGCCAGAAACCAGGGCGCGGTCACATAGCCCAGCGCGAACGGAACCGTGATACCCGCGACGCTGATCGCGACCACGGTGCGTTTCGAAGTTGCCAGCGTGTCTTTGAAACGGAATTCGAGGCCGATCTGGAACATCAACAGGATCAGCCCGACCTGCGCGATGCAGGTGAAGGCAGGCGCGGTCTGCGGCGCGAACAACGCATGCATCGTGCCGGGAAAGAACGCGCCGAACAGGCTGGGGCCCAGCACCAGGCCGGCGAGAATCTCGCCCGCGGCATCGGTCTGGCCGAGCCAGCGATTGCTGATCCAGACCACGATGCGCGTGACCACGAAGATCGCGATCAGCTGATAGAGCAGCAGCAGAACGAGATGTTCGGCGCCGGCGCCGACGGCGCTGCTTGCGGCTTCGGTTGAAGACATGCGCGCCTCAAAAAAATGCCCGGAAACGGAGGGGACTCCGCGTCCGGGCAGGTTCTGGGCAGGATTAAAAGCGATATCGGAAATTGGCGCCGAAGGTACGCGGCGGCAGATACACCGATTGGAAAGCGCCGAACGAATTCTGCGCGTTGGTTTTGATGCGATCGTCTTCGACGTTTTGCACGAACAGCTCGACCGACCAGGGCTTGTTCGACTCGTACCGGACGCTGAGGTCGGTGCGCGTGTAGCTGTTCTGCTTGTCGCCGTCGCCGAGGTTGAACACGCTGAGCCAGCTTGCCGTCTCGTAGTGGAAGCTGACACGCGGGATCACCGTCGCGCCGTTGAAGAGATGGAAGCTGTGCTCGTAGATCAGCTGCGCAGCAAAGCTCGGCGCGTGCGGCAGTTTGTGGCCGGTCACGTCGAGACAGGTGCTGATGCCCGGCACCGCGCAGGGGGGCAGGCTGTAGTCGTTGCTGCCTGCGATCAGATGATCGAGCTTGGTGTGCTGGAACGACAGCGACAGGCCAAGCAGATCGTCCACGGTCGGCCGGGCTGCGATTTCGCTTTCGAACCCATAGACGGTGGCGCCGTCGGCGTTGTTGGTGCGCAGCACGTGCGTGCCGTCGGGATTGGTGACGGGCGCGCTGAACTGGAAGTTCTTCAAGTCTTCGTAGAAGAACGCGTTGTTGACGGTGAGGCGTCCGCCCAGCAAGCGCAGCTTCAAGCCCGCTTCATAGTTGGTCAGCGTCTCGGGATTGTAGAGGAAGCCCCCGTCCTGCACGCCGCCCGACTTGTAGCCGGTCGACACGCTGGCATAGCCCATCACGTCCGGCGTGAAGTCGTAACTGACGCGGGCGAGATAGGTCATCTTGTTCCACGAGCCGCTGCCCGTGTTGTTGCTGAACACAGTCCAGCCGAGCGAGCGCGCGTCCTGGTTCACCGCAACGGGACCGCCGCAGCCGGCGCCGCAGAAGCCGATGCCGACGCCACCTTCGTTGCCGCGCTCGTCTTTGGTGTAACGCAGGCCGCCGGTGAGATGCAGCTTGTCAGTCAGGTGATAGGTCGCCTGGCCGAACACGGCCTTCGACGTCACCGTTTCTTTGGGCTGCAGGAATTCGCCGCCCCAGTTGACCGGGCCCTGCGTCGAACCGTTCAGAATGTTGATGTCGAAACGGATCGAGTTGTCTTCGTGCCCGTAATAGGCACCGAGGATCCAGTCGAGATCGTGCTTGCCGTTCGACTTCAGTTCGACTTCGTGGCTGTACGAATAGTATTTCGCGAGGTTGGTGCGATCTTCCTGTTCGTTGCCGCCGCTGGCGAAGCTGGTCGGCAACGTCGCGCCGCCATCCTGGTCGAAATTGGCGCGACCTTTGAACCAGCTATAGCCCGCGATGTACGTCACCGAGAGATAGTCGTTGATGTCGTAGTCGAATCGGCTGCGCAGGCTGTAGACGTCGCGATGCAGGAACGGCGCGATGTTGATCAATGCCGACCATTCGCTGGTGCCCGGCCGCGGCGTCTGCAGCAGGTTCATGTTGGGCGTGCCGCGATCCTGGAAATATTCGAAGTTCACGTTCCAGGTCAGGCGATCGGTCGGCTTCCACAAGGCGCTGAGGCGCACCGCGCTTTGATCCTGCGCGTTGTATTTGTCGCCGCTCTGCACATAGCGATTCGCGTCGAGCGGCTGGAAGGCGAGGTTGGTTCCGTTGGCGCGGTTGTACGCGGCGAGCGCGGCCTGCTGCTGCGCCAGCGGAATGGTCGGCGGCGCCTGGTAATCGACATAGCCGTCGTGCTTTTCGCGCGCGAAGGAGAGGCGCACCGCAAGCTTGTCGGTCAGCGGCACGTTGATCGCGCCGCGCGTTCCGACCCGGCCATAACCGCCGACACCGGCTTCGAGATTGCCGTACACGTCGTCGAGCGTCGGCTTGGCGGTTTGCATATTGACCGCGCCGACGGTGGCGTTGCGGCCCCACAGCGTGCCTTGCGGACCGCGCAGCACTTCGACGCTCTGCATGTCGAACAGCAGCGACGACGCGCCTTCCGGGCGTGCCGTGTAGATGCCGTCGACATAGAGCGCGACTTCCGGGTCGGCATATTCGGTTTTGGCGCTGTCGTTGCCGATGCCGCGCAACGTCATCGTAATGACGCCGTGATCGCCCTGCGCGGTTGCCTGAAAGCTTGGCACCAGACGCGTCACGTCCTGGATCGTCTGGACGTGATTGAGATCGAGATCGGCGCCGTTAAGCACGCTGACCGCGACCGGCGTCGATTGCAGCGTCGTCGTCCGCTTGGTCGCGGTAACGAGAATTTCCTGAATTCCGGCCTGGCCGGACGTCTCAGCCGTCTGCGCGGCGGCATTCATGCCCGTCAGCAGCGCCATCGCCGCCGTCGTCGCATGCGCGCAGAAATAGAGCTTCTTCCGCAGCATTCTCTGGTTCCCTCCCCGGGAAAAACGCAGCCGGTTTGCCCGGTCTGCAAATCTTGTTGGCGGGACGATGCGCTGGTCTGGCAGCGCTGTCAATCAAGTATGACAGCGTAATCAGACAACGCTATCCGGCGCCAGCTCTTCGTGGCAGGCTTCGTCAAAAGCAGGCCGCTGGGAGGAAGAAATGGCGCGAATACAGAAGATTCTGATCGTCGGCGGCGGCACCGCGGGCTGGCTGACCGCCTGTTATCTGGCCAAGACGCTGGGCGCCGGGCGGCCCGGCGCGATCGGGATCAAGCTGGTCGAGTCGCGCGACATCGGCATTCTTGGAGTCGGCGAGGGGACTTGGCCGACCATCCGCGCCACCTTGGCTGCGATCGGCATTGATGAAGCGCGCTTCATCCGCGAAAGCACCGCCACCTTCAAACAAGGCGTTCACTTCGCGCACTGGGCGCGCGCAGCCGGCAGTGCCGGCGCCGACCATTATTTTCATCCGTTCAATCAGCCCAGCTACAAAGGCGACGGTCTGCATCTGCTGCCTTATTGGCTGCTCGGCGCCGCGGGCGACGTGCCGTTCGCCGAAGCGGCCACGATGCAAAAGCGCGTCGTCGACGCGTCGCGCGCGCCGAAACGCTTTGGCGACGCCGACTATCAAGGTCCGATGAACTATGCCTTTCACTTCGACGCGTCGAAGTTTGCCGCGCTGCTCAGCGCGCATGGGAAAAGCCTGGGCGTCGAGCATGACTATGTGAATGTGCGCGACGTCGAACTCGACGAGCAGGGCGCGATTGCGGGCATTGTGACCGAAGAGGCCGGCACCCTGCACGCCGATCTCTATATTGATTGCAGCGGCTTTCGCGCCTTGCTGATCGGCAAGGCGCTGGGCAGCGCGTTTCGCGACGTCAACGACACGCTGTTCGCCGATCGCGCGCTGGCGCTGCAAGTGCCGTACGACCGGCCGGACGCGCCGATCGCTTCTTGCACGATCGCGACCGGACACGAAGCGGGTTGGACCTGGGATATTGGCCTGCATGAACGGCGCGGCACCGGCTATGTTTATTCCAGTCGCCACACTGACGATGCACGCGCCGAAGAAATCTTGCGCGCTTATGTCGGCAACGTGGGTGAGGGGCTGACCCCGCGCCTGCTCAAATTCCGCACCGGCTATCGCGAGACGCAATGGATCAAAAATTGCGTCGCGGTCGGCCTGTCGGCGGGCTTTCTCGAACCGTTGGAATCAACCGGCATCGGCCTGATCGAAATGGCCGCCTATCTGATCGGGCACCTGTTTCCATTCGACGGCGATACGACGCGCGTTGCGGCCGAGTTCAACGCGCAAATGACCGGCCGCTTCGAACGCGTCGTTGATTTCTTGAAGCTGCATTATTGTTTGAGTCAGCGCAGCGAGCCATTCTGGCGCGACAATGTCGATCCGGCGACGATTCCCGCGACGTTGCAGGACAAGCTGGCGATGTGGCGTTGCCGGCCGCCGCACCGGCTCGACTTCATCAACGATCTTGAGATGTTTCCGCCGTCGAGCTGGCAGTTCGTGCTGTACGGGATGGAGTTCAAAACCGAGCTCGCTCCCGCGCGCACCGCGTTCCCGCAATTCGATGCGGCGCGACAGGAATTCCACACGCTGCGCCAGGTGACGGGCCATGCGGTCAACGATCTGCCGCCGCATCGCGCCTATATCGATCACGTCATCCGCCACGGCGCGCTGCCGCAGCGTGCGCGGGTCGCGGTCTAGCGCGCCTTCTTCGTCGCGGCTTTCTTCGCCGCAGCTGCTTGCGCCGGCGCGACCGAAGTCGATTGACGCAGAATGATTTCGTAGGGCAGCACGCGGTGCGGCGCCGGCGATGTCGATGCCGCTTGTCCGCGCTGCGCGAAGGCCGCGAACAGAATGTCGGCCGCCGCTTCGCCCATTTCGCGCACCGGATGACGCACCGTGGTCAGCGCCGGTGACAGCATCTGCGCCATCGGCGTGTCGTCGAAACCCACGATCGACAGATCGCGCGGCAAAGTCAGACCTTGCTCGACCGCAACCGCGATCACCGCCGCCGCCATTTCGTCGTTGCTGGCGAAGATCGCGGTGGGCCGGTCGTCGCGCGCCAGCAAACGTCGCGCACACGGAACCGCCGAGGCGTAGGTAAAGCGGCCTTTCTCGAGTAGGTCGGACTCGATCTCGACGCCGGCTTCTTCCATCGCGGTACAGAAGCCGGAATAGCGCAGTTCGGTTGCCGCGTGGTTGGGCGAGCCTTTGATGAAGCCAATGCGGCGATGGCCTAGCGACAACAAATGCTGGGTTAGCTTGACCGCCGCTTCGCGTTCGTCGATGCGCACCGACGGCGACGCGTCGCTTTCCCGTTGCGGCGTGATGCGCACATGCGGAATACGGGCGCGCTCCAGCACGCGCTGCACGATCTCATTGTCGGTAACCGGCGCGGTCAGCACGACGCCGTCGAGCCGCAGCTGGTGCAGCAAGGTGCTCGACCGTTGCTCGATGTCGGGGCTGCTATAGTCGATTTCTTCGATCAGCAGATGATAGCCATGCTCGCGGCAGCGATTGAGCAGGCCGGCCTGAATGTCGGACGTGTAGGTGCCGCTGGGATCGCCATAGAGATGCGCGATCAGGAACGACCGGTCGCCGGCCAGGCTGCGCGCCGACAGGTTGGGATGAAAGCCCAGCTCTGCCACCGCCTTGCGCACGCGCGTCTGCATGTCTTCGGTGACGTAGCGCTCGCCATTGATGACGCGCGACACGGTTTTGATCGAAACGTTGGCGAGCCGCGCTACGTCGGTGATGGTCGGTTTGCGGTCCATGCCCTCAGTCATTTGCTTCGTGCGCCGATCGGGCTTGCCCGTCGGACATAGAGTGGGTCGGTCGGCATCCGCAAGAAGAACAGAACCAGTGCCGATGCGGTCAGGCACAAGATCGGTAGCAGACACATGATCGTGCGCAAGCCGCGCAGCGTCGCATCGCTTTGTGCTGCATCGGCGACGAGACCGATTTCGCCCAGCAAAACCCCAAGCAGCATGGCGCTGGCGCCGACCGTGACTTTCTGCAGGAACGACCACAGGCCGAAGACTTTGGCTTCGTCGCGCCGGCCGAATCGCCGCCCATGTTCGTCGACCACGTCGGGCAGCAGCGACCAGATGCAGACTGCGTGCGCGCCGCTGCCGGCTGAGATGACGACCAGAACCAGCACGGCGAGCGCGAACATGTCGCGCGGCACGAGATAGAGGCTGAATAGGCCGGCGATCATCACCGCCGAGCCGGCAATCCAGGCAGCCCGCTTGCCGTAGCGATGGATCACCTGCACCCACAACGGGATGACGATCAAATTGGCCAGCGCGCACAGCGGCAGGATGTATTGCAGCATGTCGAGCCGCGCGAATTCGTATTTCAGCAGATAGACCAGATTCTTGTGAAAGAAGGTCAGCGCGATCGAGAACAATGCCAAGGCGGCCAGCACGCGCAGCAAGACGCGGCTATGACGTGCAATATGGAAAAAGCCGCGCGCGTCCTGCAGCAGATCGCGCCAGGTTCCCAGACCGCTGCGTTCGGTGCCGCTGTGTTTGGCTTCGCTGGTTCCGAAGAAGCACAAAAGAAACACCGCGACCGACAAGGCGCCGATACAGGCAGCGGCGGTGCGATAGCCGACGGCCGTGTCATCGCCGCCAAATTTCTGCACCAGCACTGGCAACAGGAAGGTGACGGTGAGCGCACCGAGATAGGCGAACTGCATCCGATAGCCGACCATCGAGGTGCGGTCTTCGACATTGGCGGGCATGCGCGCCGACAAGGCCGCATAGGGAATGTTCAGCACCGTATAGGCGGTGCGCAGCGCGATATGCATGACCAGCGCGTACACGATCAGCGCTGCACCGGAAAAACCCGGATGCGAGAAGGCAGCGACAAAGGCGCAGGCGAGCGGGATGGCGCCGAACAACAAATACGGACGATAGGAGCCGAAGCGACTGTTGGTGCGATCGGCCAGAATCGCGACCAACGGATCGGCCGCACCGTCCCAGATCGATGCGAGAAAGAAGATCGTGCCCGCCCACCAGGCCGAGATCTTGAAGACGTCGGTATAGAAGTAGAGCAGGAAGAGATTGATCGACTGCCAATAGAGGTTGAGTCCGAAATCGCCGACCGCGAAGCCGAGCTTGCGACGTAGTGCGAGCGGCGCAGGCGACTCGCATGCCGTGTTCGCGTCTTCGCTGCGCCAGTCGCGCGTGGTCATGCAGTGCACCTCGAACAACACGCCGTGACCGGCGCTTGGCCCCGATTGACCGCTAATATGGCAACGTTATCAAGCGCTTCTTTGTGGTGATCCAGCGATCCCGCGGCCCGGCCAGATTGCGACCCGGCCAGATCCTGCGCCTGAGAAATTGACAGCGTTGTCTGAATGGCTCAACCATGACCGCGCACGGCTGTACGGCCGACCAAAAAAGGACAAGGGGGAAGCGCGTGAAGGCGTTGAAAAGGCTGCGTTCCGCGCTGTTGGCTGCGGGCGCGTCGCTGATGGTGTGCGCCGTCGCTTCGGCCGAACCCGGCGCGGTGACGCCGGCCAAATGGCCGTCCCTTCCGCGCCAGAACCTGGCCGGTCCGACCGTTGCGGCGCGGGTCGACCGACTGCTGGCGTCGATGAGCCTTGAAGAAAAAGTCGGCCAGCTGATTCAAGCCGACATTTCGAGCATCAAGCCCGCCGAGCTGCGCGACTATCCGATCGGTTCGATTCTGGCGGGCGGCAATTCCGGTCCCGACGGCGACGATCGCGCACCCGCATCTGCTTGGCTTGCGCTTGCCGACGACTTCTATCGCGTGTCGGTCGAGAAGCGCGCCGGCCATACGCCGATCCCGGTTCTGTTCGGCATCGACGCGGTACACGGCAACAACAACCTGCCCGGTGCGGTGATCTTTCCGCACAATGTCGGCCTTGGCGCTGCGCACGATCCCGCCTTGCTGCGCCGGATTGCCGAAGTCACGGCCGATGAAGTTGCGATCGGCGGCGCCGATTGGGCCTTTGCGCCGACCTTGGCGGTGGTGCGCGATGTGCGCTGGGGGCGCAGCTACGAAAGTTACGGCGAAGAGCCGTCGCTGGTTCGTTCCTACGCCGCTTCGATCGTCGAAGGATTGCAGGGCAAGCGCGGCAGCAAAGATTTCATGGGGCCGCACCGCACGATCGCCACGCCCAAACATTTCGTCGGCGATGGCGGCACCAACGAAGGGCGCGATCAGGACGATTGCAAAGTCGACGAACAGACCTTGATCGACATCCACGCCGCCGGCTACGTGCCAGCGATCAAAGCAGGCGCGCTGACTGTGATGGCGTCGTTCAGCAGCTGGAACGGCGTCAAGATGGTGGCCAACAAAGGCCTCATCACCGACGTGCTCAAAGGCCGGCTCGGCTTTGACGGAATCGTGGTGAGTGATTGGAACGCGCACAGCCAGGTTCCCGGCTGCACCAAATATAGCTGCGCCGCTGCGATCAATGCCGGCATCGACATGTTGATGGCGCCCGATGGCTGGAAGCGTTTGTTCCAGAACACGCTCGCCCAAGTGCGCGCCGGCGAAATTCCGATGGCGCGCATCGACGATGCAGTGCGGCGTGTCTTGACGGTGAAGATCCTGTCGGGCGCGTTCGATCGTGGTTTGCCGTCACAACGTCCGGCGGCAGGCAAGTTCGCTGCACTGGCCGGTGCCGATCATCGCGCCGTCGCGCGCGAAGCCGTGCGCAAATCGCTGGTGCTGTTGAAAAACGAACGCAACCTTCTGCCGCTGCAGGCCAAGAGCAACGTGCTGATTGCGGGCGACGGCGCCGACAACATCGCCAAGCAAAGCGGCGGCTGGACGATTTCGTGGCAAGGCACTGGCAGCACCAACCGCGACTTTCCGCAGGGCATGTCGATCTATGCCGGCTTGCAGCAGGCGATCGAATCCGGCGGTGGGCGCGTCGAATTGAGCGCCGATGGAAGTTTTCAGACCAAGCCCGACGTCGCGATCGTCGTGATTGGCGAAGATCCCTATGCCGAATTCCAAGGCGATCTCGACACGCTGGAATATGTCTCCAGCAACGAGAACGAGTTGGCGATGCTGCGCAAGTTGAAGGCGCAGAATATTCCGGTCGTCACCGTGTTTCTGTCGGGCCGTCCGCTATGGACCAACCCGCAACTGAATCTCGCCGATGCATTTGTCGCGGCGTGGTTGCCCGGCACCGAAGGCGGCGGCATCGCCGATCTTCTCGTTCGCGCGCCGGACGGTGCCGTGCGGCACGACTTCACCGGCAAGCTCAGCTTCTCGTGGCCGCGCACCGGCCTGCAAGACGGCAAGCATCGCGGCGATGCGGGCTACGATCCGTTGTTCCCGGTTGGCTATGGGCTTTCCTACAAGCAGGGCGCGCGCGTTGCGGCGTTGTCGGAAGAGTCGGGCGTGCCCGCAGCCGCGCGCATCAACCGCAATATCTATTTCCGCCAGGGGCGCGCCGCCGGTGCCTGGTCGCTCTATACGAGCGACGCGCAGGGTGCCGAACGCGTCACCGCCACACGCCAGACCAGCCCGCGCAAAATTGTCGATGTGCGTTCGGTCGACGTCGCACAACAGGAAGACGCCAAACACGTAACGTGGAATGGCGCCGGCGAAGGATCGATCCGGATCGAAGGCCGGCCGGTCGATCTGCGGCGCCAGTCGAATGGCGATATGGCGGTGTCGCTGCGCTTCCGCGTCGACGCGACGCCGACCGATCGCGTCAAATGGACGGTGAATTGCGGCAAGGATTGCGGTGCCGCGACCGACGTCACCGACGTGCTGCGCGCAGCCACGCCGGGCGCGTGGACGACGCTCAAAGTCAAGCTCGCCTGTTTCGCCGATGCAGGTGCCGACATGCAGACGGTCGAACGTCCGATCGAACTTGTGACGTCGGGCAAGCTGGAATTGACCTTCACCGACATACGGCTCGACAGCAACACGGGCGATGCAATCTGCCCGGGCAGCGGAGGCTGATATGCAGGCGAACGGCTACGCGACGCGCATTGCGCTGGTCGCGACATTGGGTGGGCTGCTGTTCGGCTACGACACTGCGGTGATCTCGGGTGCGATCGGTGCGCTCGAAGCCAACTTCATCGCACCGCAAGGGCTGAGCGAAACAGCCCGCAACAGCCTGACCGGCTTCACCGTGTCGAGCGCGCTGATCGGGTGCATCCTGGGCGGCATCGTCGCCGGTTGGGTTGCCGATCATTGGGGCCGCCGTCGCGGTCTGATCGTTGCCGCGGTGCTGTTCCTGATCTGCTCGATCGGATCGGCCTATCCCGAACTTGGTCTCGGTGTGTCGGGTCCCGATGCGCTGACGCCGTTCAACGTCTATCGTGTCATCGGCGGTATCGGTGTCGGCATCGCGTCGATGTTGTCGCCGCTCTACATTGCCGAAGTGGCCCCGCGCGAGAAACGCGGCCAGTTGGTTTCGTACAACCAGATGGCGATCGTGCTGGGCATCTTCGGCGTCTACTTCGTCAACTACGCGATCGCGCGCGGCGGCGACCAGACATGGCTCTACAGCCACGGCTGGCGCTACATGTTTTTGTCGGAAGCGGTCCCATCGCTGGCTTTCCTCGTCTTCCTGTTCAGCGTGCCGGAAACGCCGCGCTACTTGGTGATGAAAGGCCGGGATGCCGAAGCGAAGATCCTGCTCGACCGGATCGAAGGTCCGGCTGCGTCGAACGGCGTTCTGACCGACATCCGTGGCAGTCTGGTCCAGCACAGCGACAAGCTGCTGTCGTACGGTTGGCTGGTCGTTATCGCGGGTATCTTGCTGTCGGTGTTTCAGCAGACGATCGGCATCAATGCGGTGCTCTATTACGCACCGTTGATGTTCCAGAATATGGGCTGGAGCGGCGACGTCGCGTTTCTGCAGACCGCGATCGTCGGTGCGGCCAACGTGCTGTTCACCATCGTTGCGATCTTCACCGTCGATCGCTGGGGCCGCAAACCGCTGATGCTGTGGGGCGCGGCGCTGATGGCCGCGGCGATGCTCGCGCTCGGTTTCATGTTCGCGTCGAACACGCTCGGTAGCGCGGCGCTGTTCGTGGTGATCGCCTATATCGCGGGCTTCGCCTTCTCGTGGGGGCCGGTGACCTGGGTGTTGCTGTCCGAGATGTTCCCCAACGCGATTAAGGGCAAGGCGATGGGCGTCGCAGTTGCGGCGCAATGGATTGCCAATCTGATCGTGTCCTGGTCGTTCAAAGTGCTGGACGGCAACAGCGAGCTGAACGCGCTGTTCAATCACGGCTTCTGCTACTGGATGTACGGCGCGATGAGCATTCTCGCGGGTCTGTTCGTGTGGAAATATGTGCCCGAGACCAAAGGCCGCTCGCTCGAAGAGATGGAGCGTCTCTGGAAGCGCGCCTGATTTGTTGAAGCGGCGCGGGGAGAGGCGTAGGGACAGGACATGGCCCTACGCGCGACCCGCGCCGTGTTCATGCGCGGCGGCACCAGCAAAGCAGTGATGTTCCATGCGGCAGATTTGCCGCCGAACCGCGCCGATTGGGCACCGATCTTTCTTGGCTGTATGGGATCGCCGGATCCGAACGGTCGCCAGCTCGACGGAATGGGCGGCGGCGTGTCGTCGCTGTCGAAGATCTGCATCATCGGTCCGCCCAGCCGCAGCGACGCCGACGTCGATTACACCTTCGCGCAGATTCCGATCACCGGCACCGACATCGACTATTCCGGCAATTGCGGAAACATGTCGTCGGCGATCGGGCCGTTCGCAGTCGATGAGGGACTCGTTGCAGTACCACGCGATGGCAACGCGACCGTGCGCATCCACAATACCAACACCAGCAAGATCATCGTCGCGCATTTCCCCGTCGTCGATGGGCGCGCGGCAGTCACCGGCGATTTCGCCCTCGACGGTGTCGCGGGCACGGCAGCGCCGATCCGGCTCGACTTCACCGATCCGGCCGGCAGCAAGACGGGCAAGTTGTTGCCGACCGGCAATGTCGTCGATCTGCTCGATGTGCCGGGCCTGGGAAAGATCCGCGCCAGCCTGATCGACGCCGCCAATCCCGGCGTGCATCTCGCAGCCGCCGACATCGGTCTCACCGGCCTGGAACTGCCGCACGAGTTGGAGCGCAACACGGCGCTGGTGGCGCAGCTGGAAGCGTTGCGGCAGGTCGCAGCGGTTGCGATGGGGTTCGCGCCTGATCTCGACGCCGCCAAGCGAATGGCGAGCATTCCGAAAGTGGTTTTGCTGTCGGCGCCGCAAGACAGTCCGACCTTGTCGGGGCAGAGTTTGCCCGCATCGTCGATCGACATTCTCGCACGCACCATCTCGGTCGGTCAGCCGCATCGCGCGATCCCGTTGACGGGTGCCTTGTGTCTGGCGGTCGGTTGTCGCGTGCCGGGCAGCGTCGCGCACAGTCTAGTACGTGCGAGTGAGTCCTCACTTCGCATCGGTCATCCGTCGGGGGTGATTGTTGTGGCGGCCGATACGCAGCTTCGTGCAGACGGTTCACTGCACGTCGCAGCTGCAAGCGTATTCCGGACTGCGCGCCGTCTATTTCAGGGTGACGTTCTGACGGCTGGTTGACGCTTGGGGCCGGCGATCATTGATACGTTGCAACGGTCGCTGAACGGCAAGACGCGCGATTGGTTCAGCCTGGGGGCGCCTGCACCCAAGAACCCGTGAGAAATCGGGCGGAAAAGCGCCCTGTGGATGAATTCTTGTATTTTGGCCGGTTTGGGCGCATAGCTGGGCGTCGATAGACGGCCAGACGACGTGGCCTCGCGCGAAGAAATTCTGCGCCGAGCTAAATCTTCTCTCCTGACAACGCGATTTCGACGCCTGCGTTTTCCCGCGGGTTCGCAAACTTTTGTGTGAAAGGGTTTCCCATGACGACGACGGGAACCGTGAAGTGGTTTAACTCGCAAAAGGGCTTTGGCTTCATCGCCCCCGACAACGGCGGCGGCGACGCCTTCGTGCATATCAGCGCCGTTGAGCGTGCTGGCATGAGCGATCTGCGCGAAGGCCAAAAGGTCGAGTTCGAGCTGGTTGCCGATCGCCGGAGCGGCAAGATGGCCGCTGAAAACCTCAAAGCACTGTGAGCAAGATTCTTGCGAACACGGAGACCGGCAGCAGTGCTGCCGGTCTCAACTCGCCCAAGCCCCGCAACTACGTCGAAATGCGCGTTCGTCGTCGTGACGGCGCGATTGCCGACCTTGCTCCGGTGCTGGCACCGGAAGAAGTGACTGCCCAGGTTGTTCAGCCGGCACCGCAGGCGCCGCGTCCTGCATCGCCGCAGGCCAAGCGCAATCTGCGCGGCATGGTTCTGACCAGCTTCTCGCCGCTGGAACGCTAAAATACGCGACTGACTGCGGCCAACCCATGTTGGCCGGAGTCGATTTTGATGGGTTCGGTCGCCATCGTTCTACCAACCGCACGGACTCCGTGCGCAGGAGACGTGATGGCCAAAGGACAAAAGCGCAGCACGCGCGAACTCAAAAAGCCGAAGAAGAACAAAGACGCCGCGAGCGCAGCAGCGCCGTCGCCCTTCAAAGGCTCGACGACACCACCGCCGTCCAAGAAGAAGTAGCGCGCTCGAAGCGCGCGCTTCTTATCCCCCGACTTCGTCGTACACGCGCTGCGCGATGGCGACGGCCGAGCTTGCCGTCGGCCAGCCGGCGTAAAATGCCATGTGCGTGATCACTTCGCCCAGCTCGTCGCGCGTGACGCCGTTTTCCAGTGCGCGTTTCAGATGAAACGGCAGCTCGTTGATGCGGTACATCGCGATCAGCGACGCGACCGTGATCAGGCTGCGATCGCGCGGCGACAGGCCCGGCCGCTGCCACACGTCGCCGAACAACACGTCGTCGCTATATTGCGCCAATCCGGGAGCGACTTTCCCGAAGGCTTGCTGCGCTGGTGTCGGCTTGTCGGTCATGTGCGGTCTTTCGGTTGGCGTGGTTCGGCTACATACAGCCATGTCAGACGATCATCATAGAAGCCCAGCAGCGACGGCGTATGGCTGCCGCAGCCGGGCTTTTCTTTTGTGCCCTGGCAAAAGAATTTCTCCGCGACCGCAGCGAAATCAGTCCGGGGCGGGAAGCGACGCTGCAACTTGCGCACGCTGACCGGCGCGACACGTCCGCAGGTGCAATAGGCGGTCACCCTGTCGCCAGGGAGCAACTGTCCCACCATCGTCAATTGGCGGGGCCGACGATGCAGTTCGGGCATGTGCGTGCTTTCGGATCAGATGCGCGGCGTCGTGTGTTGGTTCGGCATGGACATGCAAATCATCGAGTCCGAAAGCCTCGCTGCTGTCGGATATGACCCTGCAAGATTGCTGCTGCGACTGCAGTTTCGTGCCGGCGGTCTCTATGAATATGACGGCGTGCCGCAACGTATCTGGCGTGAGCTGATGCGCGCCGAGTCCAAAGGGCGCTATTTCATCGATGAGATCCGCGGGCGCTATCCGTATCATCGCGTCACTTGAAGTCGCGCGAGCGCGGCATCAGCGAGTCATTGGCTGGCGCCAGCCCGTGCAGCCGATCGCTGAGATCGAACAATTCTTCGGCGACGACATGCACGACGATGCCTTCGCGTTGCACCTTGCCGCGCACGCCCAACACTTCGCTGCCCAGCAAGACACGGCGATATTGTTCGAACACGCTGGGCCAGACGACCAGATTGGCAATGCCGGTTTCGTCTTCCAGCGTGACGAAGATGACGCCGCTGGCGGTGCCCGGCTGCTGCCGGATCAAGACCAGGCCGGCGACGTGGATGGACTCGCCATCGATCCAGTCGGCGAGTTTCTTGTTCTGCACGTAGCCGTCGCCGGTCAGCGAGCGGCGGAACAGGCCAACCGGATGCGCCTTCAACGACAAGCGCAGATGCGCGTAATCCTGCAGCACCGCCTCACCGATGGTTTCGTCGCGTAGGCGTGCAGTGGGTTCGACCCGTTCAGCTTCGAGCGCAGTCTGCGCGCCGCGATCGAACCCTTGCGCGCGCCATAGCGCGTCACGGCGCGAGCGCTGCATCGACCCGAACGCATCGGCTTTGGCCAGCGCATTGATCGTGCGCGTCGTCACGGTCGGAATCCGGCGCAGCTGTTCGACCCGTTCGAACGGGCCCATGCGCGCCCGGACCGCCATGATGGTTTCGGCTTCTTGTTTGCTGACGCCTTTGGCCTGGCGCATGCCGAGACGCAGCGCGAGATATTTTCCACTGGATGGTTCGAGCGTGCAGTCCCAGTCGCTGTGATTGACGTCGACGGGGCGGATTTCGACGCCATGTTCGCGCGCGTCGCGCACCAACTGCGCCGGCGCGTAGAACCCCATCGGCAGACTGTTCAGCAAGGCCGCCCCGAACACGTCGGGATGGTGGCATTTCATCCAGGCCGAGACATAGACCAGCAACGCGAAGGAGGCGGCGTGGCTTTCGGGAAAGCCGTAATCGCCGAACCCCTCGATTTGCGCGAAACAATTCTGCGCGAAGTCCAGCTCGTAGCCATTGTCGACCATGCCGGTGATGAAGCGTTTTTTCAGCGTATGGATCGTGCCCGTATGCCGGAACGTCGCCATCGCACGGCGCAGCTGGTTGGCTTCCGAGCCGGTGAATTTCGCGGCCACCATCGCGATCTTCATCGCCTGTTCCTGGAACAGCGGTACGCCGCAGGTTTTGTGCAGCACCTCGCGCAGCTCTTCTTTTGGGTAGGTCACCGGCTCCAGGCCCGAGCGACGGCGCAGATAGGGATGCACCATGTCGCCCTGGATCGGACCCGGCCGCACGATCGCGACTTCGACGACGAGGTCGTAGAAAGTCTCGGGTTTCAGGCGCGGCAGCATCGACATCTGCGCGCGGCTTTCGACCTGAAACACGCCGACCGAGTCGGCCCGCTGTAGCATCTCGTAGGTTTCTCGGTCGCCGTCTTCGATGTCGCCGAGTTGCAGCGGCAGGTTCTTATGCCGCGCCAGCAGATCGAGCCCTTTGCGCAGACAGGTCAGCATGCCCAGCGCCAGCACGTCGATTTTGAGCAGGCCGACTGAATCGAGATCGTCCTTGTCCCATTCGATGACGGTACGATCGTCCATCGCTGCGTTTTCGATCGGCACGGTTTCGTGCAGCGGACCGGCGCTGATCACGAAGCCGCCAACATGCTGCGACAGGTGCCGTGGAAACCCCAGCAGCGCGCGCGTCAGCGCAAGCGTGGCACGGATGGTTGGCTCTTCCGGGTCGAGTCCGGCTTCGCGCACATAATCGTCCTGCACGCCGTCGCGGCCCCAGCCCCACAGCGTTTGCGCCAGTCGATCGACGACATCTTGGCTTAAACCCATCGCTTTCCCGACGTCGCGAATGGCGCTCCGTGGACGATAGGTGATCAAGGTCGCGGTCAGCGCGGCCCGGTCGCGCGTGTACTTCTTGTAGATGTACTGGATGACTTCTTCGCGCCGCTCATGTTCGAAATCGACGTCGATATCGGGCGGCTCTTTGCGTTCGGGCGACACGAACCGTTCGAACAGCGTGTCGACCATGTCCGGACTGACCGCGGTGATGCCGAGGATGTAGCAGACGATCGAATTGGCGGCCGAGCCGCGCCCCTGGCACAGGATCTTCTGCGAGCGTGCAAAATTGACGATGTCGTAGACGGTCAGAAAATACGGCGCGTAGTCGAGCTCGGCGATCAGCTTCAATTCGGTGTTGAGCCGGTCGCGCACTTTGATCGGAACGTCGCCGTGATATTTCTCGGCTGCATGCGTCCAGACGCGTTCTTCGAGATGGAGTTGCGGTGTCAGCCCCTCGGGAACCGGTTCGGCCGGATATTCGTATTTGAGTTCGCCGAGATCGAACGTGCAGCGCTGCGTGATCTCGATCGTATGTTCCAGCGCGCCCGGATGGTTGGCGAAGAGCCGGGCCATTTCGCGTGGGCTTTTGAGGCAACGCTCGGCGTTGGCCTCCAGGCGCGAGCCCGCTTCCTGGATCGTGCATTTCTCGCGGATGCAGGTCAGCACGTCTTGCAGCGGCCGCCGCGCCGGCACGTGATACAGCGTGTCGCCCAGTGCCACGAGCGGCGCGCCGATCGCATCGGCCTGGGTTTGTAGCAGCGCGATGCGCCGCGCATCGTCACCGCGAAACAAATGGCTGGCACCAACGTAGAGCCGATCGTCGAACGCTTCGCGCAACGCGCGCAGATGCGCTTCGAACCCGTCGCCGGGCAGCGCGATCGCGATCAGACCCTCGGCATAGGCCAGCAGATCGTCGCGTGTCAGGTGGCATTGCGCCTTGGGCGCGCGACGCTTGCCGCGCGTAAGCAAGCTGGTCATGCGCCCGTACGCCGCGCGATCGGTCGGGTAGAGCAGCACCGACGGCGCATCGACCAGATCGACGCGACACGCCGAAAGATATTTGAGGTTCAGTTCGCGCGCCGCATCCCAGCCGCGCACGATGCCCGCCACTGTGTTGCGATCGGTGATCGCCAGCCCGTGCAGCCCGATTGCATCAGCCGCGACGACATATTCTGCCGGCGACGCGCCGCCGCGCAGGAAACTGAAATTCGAGGTGACCTGCAGTTCAGCGTAGGCAGGTTTCACGCGAACACACCGTGCAGGTACCAGCGCGTCGGTATGTCCTGTTGGTAGAGGCCGATGCGAAACACCCAATAGCGGCGACCGTCATCGGCCTGCACGCGGTAGTAGTCGCGCAACGACGGGTCGGGCAGGTCGGGCGTCAGATCGTGGTTGATCGCGACCGGCGGCTGATCGTCGTCGTCTTCGTCGACGCGCGACCGCACCGTCAGCAGCAAACGCTCCAGCGCGTCGCCTTGCCCCTTTCCATCTCCGACTGCGCGCCACCATTCCGGTTCGATCCGTTCCGGCCCGTCGGCAGCCAGCACGCGGCGCGTGCGGTTGCGCCAGGTAAAGCGCAGCGGCGGATGGTCGGGCACTTGCGCGATTGCGTCGATCGGTTCGGCCCGCGGCAGCAGCAACAGCGGACGCGGCCCACGCACGGGCCATGTGCGTTTGGGTTGCGCCCCGGTGGCGATGTCGAACTGCATGGCGCGTTCGGGCAGGTGGCTGTCATACGGTGCAGGTCGCAGCACGCGCGACATGCCCAGCCGTGTTTGCAGCCGGTCGATCAACGGGGCGGTGTCGCGCACGCGGTCGCCCAGCAGGCCGCCGGCGCCTAGTTGGTGCGCGGGATTGTGATCGGTGTTGGGTGCCACCAACGACGCCGCATCGATACCGAAGCCGGGATCGACCTTGTCGAGCCGTTCCAGAAACAGACGTTTCAGATGCGGCGCGCTACGCGTTGGTGCAGACGTGTCGATGCGCGTCAGTTGGGTTGTGCCGTCGACGCGAAACCAGGTCAGGTCGAGACGTCGCGCACCGCGCACTTCGCGTTCGAGCTGCACCGACAGCGCGTCGAGCAATTTGTCCAAGGTCGCTTCCAGCGCTTCGCGCGTTGCGATCGGTTCGGCAAAGGCGACACGGGCGCGAAAGCGCGGCACGGCGCGCCGGACCTGACTGGGTGTCGGCGTGCGTCCCAGCGCGGCATCGAGCCGTTGCAGCAGCGCGGGAAACCGGGCGCCGGTGCCGGCGCGCGGCAACGCATCGATCTCGCGCACCTCGCGAATGCCAAGACTGCGCAGCGTTTCGCGCGTTGCTTCGTCGGGCTGCAGCGCCTCGACCGGCAGCTTGCTGAGATGAAGGCGTGACTGACCGCGTGGAATCGACTCGCCGTCGCCCCAACGCACTTGCATCCAGGCGGCGGTGGGCGTGTCGGCAGCGGCTGCACGCGTCGTGAATCCCAAGGCGCGAAACCGGGCTCGCAGATCTTGCAGCAGATGACTCTCGCCGCCGAACAGATGCGCGCAACCGGTCGTATCGAGCGCCAGCCCGTCGGTTCCCTGCGCATAGGCGAACGGCGTCCAGCGTTGTGCCCAAGCGGCAAAGCGCGCCAAGGTCGCGCGGTCCTGTGTCTCGTCGATCCAATCATGTAGCAGCGACGGTTCGATCGCGCGCGCTTCGCTGAGCGGGCGGCCGATCGTAAGTCCGATGCTGCGCGCCTTGGCGTCGAGCGCGGCGATGCGCGGCCCGTGCGCGTGATGTTCGATCAAGACGAACGGCGCATCACTTTCCGCGGGTTTGACGCTGCGGAACCGGTCGATGGCAAAGAACGGAAACCAGACGGCGACGTAACGGCGAGCCATCAGCCGGTTCCGACTTTTCCTCTCCCCTCGGGGAGAGGAAGGGGCCCGCGCGCAACAGCGCGTGGGAAGGTGTGGGGGCTGAATTGGGAAGCATCGTGCTTGTGCGTCCCCTTCACCCCAACCCCCTCCCCGAGGGGAGAGGGCGTGTACAACACGCGGTCGGCTTCGTTCCATTCGAGCAGCATCGAACGGCCGGCGCGGCCACCGCGGCATCGTTCGAGCTCGACGCGCCAACGCGGCGCGCCAATGCCGGACGCATCTTGCGAAGCTGGTTCGGACGTCACGCGGAAGCGCGTCGTCGCCGCGCTGGAACTTGCGACCTTGCTTGCGTCATAGGCGGCAAGCGCAGGTCCGTCACCTTGTTCGGCAGCAAGCAGCAAGCGTCGTTGCGAGGTGAGGTCGGGTGCAACGCCGTCGAGCAGCACGGCGCCCGCGCATGCAGCGCGCAGCGACTCTTCAGCAGCCCACAAGGCGTCGCGTTCTTTCGGCGCTTCGACCAGCAACAGACGATCGGGATCGAATCCGATCTGGCCGAGACCGAACCCGTAGGGCAGGCCAAGCGCGGCATGCGCGAGACGGATCCAGATGATCGGGCCGCGACTGCGACTGCCAAGAATAAGCGCGAGGGCGAGGGGAGCGAGGTCGAGCGGGGCGCCGGTGAATTCGTGCAGACCGGCGCGGGCGAGGCCGCCAGCGGGCAGCCAAGAATCGAGCGCCGGCGCACCTGTCGCAACGACCGTCTCCGCGGCAGAGCCAGCAGATCGGGCGTCGAACGCAGATGCGCCGGCGCGTGCCACCAGCCCGGCCGCCAGGAGGGGGGCGAGTACGGCTTCGAGCCGGTGGCTTTCCATCAACGACCCGCTTCAGGCCGTTTGGGCCAGTACGTCGTGGACCAGGCGGAGGTCCTCGACGAGCCGCCCATATTCAATCCGTTTGGACTCCTCGTCCTCCAACCGGAGGATCATCGAGGGGTGCACTGTTCCTACCACATAGGGCGCGAGATCGCTCGGGACGAATCGTCCGCGGTCCTTTGTGACGCGAAATTTTGGACCGATCACGGCCGCCGCGGCTACGGCCCCGAGACAGACCAGGATGGCCGGCTTCACGGCCAGGATTTCGGCCTTAAGCCACGGATTACACGCACGAATTTGCATCGTGTTGGGCGAGGAATGGATCCGCTTCTTGCCCCGCGGGACCCACTTAAAATGCTTAACGGCGTTGGTGACGTAGGTCCGCCGCCGGTCGATCCCGGCGTCTTTGAGCGCCCGGTCGAGCAGCTTGCCGGCCGGACCGACGAAGGGCTTGCCCGCGAGATCCTCGGAATCCCCAGGCTGCTCGCCGATGAACATGACCTCGGCCGTCTTCGGCCCTTCGCCGAACACGGTTTGAGTCCCGAGCTGATGCAGCGGGCAGGCGGTGCAGCCGGCCGCCGCTTCGCGCAGCGCGGCGAGGTCGGCCGGGTTAGCGGGCAGAAAACGGGCGGCGCTGTCAGGCGGAAGCTTGATGGCCATGGGCGGTCTCCTCTCGCCTGAGAGAACGGCTGACCTGCAGCCTGGCTCCCGGCGATGTTCTTCTTTTGTACTCGTCCGTCTGCCCCTGAGTCGAGTCGGGTTGAGACGCTTCCGGCCGATTGTCCCAGCCCTGCCCCCGGGGTAAGCACCGGCACCTTTGGGGGATGGGCAATGCGGACGTTGGTCGGATCGATCCTGGCGCTGCTCGTCCTGTCCGGCTGTGCCGGGACGCCCCAGATCCCCAAGCCCGAGCCTGGCCCGGTCATTCTGATTTCGATCGACGGGTTCCGCGCCGACTATCTCCAGCGCGGCAAGACCCCGACCATCGCCGCCTTGGCCGCTGCCGGCGCGCGCAGCGAAGGCATGCGACCGTCCTTCCCGTCGCTGACTTTCCCGAACCACTACACGTTGGTGACGGGGCTGGTGCCCGACCATCACGGCATCGTGAACAACCGGATGGAAGATCCGCAGCTCGATACGAGCCCGTTCACCATGTCGAAGGAGAAAGCGGTGCGCGACGCGCGCTGGTGGAACGACGGCGAACCGGTCTGGGTCACCGCCGAACGAAACGGCGTGCGCAGCGCGACGATGTTCTGGCCCGGATCCGAAGCGCCGATCCGCGGCGTGATGGCCAGCTTCACGCGCGCCTTCGACAAGAAAGTCACGCCCGAAGCGCGCGTCGATCAGGTGCTGGCCTGGCTTGATCTGCCGGCGGCAGAACGGCCGCGTTTTCTGACGCTCTATTTCGACCAGGTCGATCATCAGGGCCATTTGCGCGGCCCCGATTCACCCGAAGTCGACACCGCGCTGGCGCAATCCGACGCCGCAGTCGCGCGCTTGCGCGATGGTCTGAAAAGCCGTGGCCTGCTGGCGAAAACCGATTTGATCATCGTCGCCGATCACGGCATGGCCGCGGTGCCGCCCGCACATACGATGGTGGTGGATTCGTTTCTGCCGATGAACCGCATCCACGGCGTGTGGGAAGGTGCGACGCTGGGCTTCTCGCCGTTGCCGGGCGCCGAAAAAGAAATTACGCATGTGATGCGCCATCTGCCGCCGCACATGCAGTGCTGGACCAAAGACAAAATTCCGGCGCGCTTCCGCTACGGCACCCATGCGCGCGTCCCGCGCTATGTCTGTCTCGCCGAAATCGGATACGTGTTCCGCACCGAAGCGGAGCTGAACAAGCCCAATCGCGAACCCAGCAACGGCCAGCACGGTTTCGATCCGGCCGATCCAAAGATGGCGGCCTTGTTCGTTGCCGTCGGGCCCGATTTCAAACCAGGCGTGGTGCTGCCCACGTTCGACAATGTCGACGTCTATTCGCTGCTGACGCGGTTGCTGGGCCTGCGGCCGCAACCGAACGACGGACGGATCGACCCGCTGCTACCGGCGCTGCGCGCACCCTAATCGTCAGGAAGCGGTACCGCGTTCGCGCATGCGAGATTCGATTCTGCGCAGCTCTGCATAGCTTCCGCGGTTGCTTGACGCACGCACAGCGCGGGTGTCCGATCCGGTCCTTCGAGCACTGCACGGGAAGTGGAGGCGCGCATGAGTCCGGTATCAGATCAATTCGCCCGACGAGGTGTGCGATCTTGAATCCCACCGACATCAAGGCGCCCGACTATTTCCATCGGGTTGTTGACTGCCAGTGGGCCTGTCCGGCCCACACTCCCGTCCCCGAATACATCCGCATGATCAGCCAGGGCCGTTACGCCGACGCGTATATGGTCAACTGGAAATCCAATGTCTTTCCGGGAATTCTCGGTCGCACCTGCGACCGCCCCTGCGAACCGGCCTGCCGCCGCGGTCGCGTCGAAGACGAACCGGTCGCGATCTGCCGCCTCAAACGCGTTGCCGCCGACAATAAAGGCGACGTCGAAGCCCGGATGCCGCTCGCTGCAACTGCGAAGAACGGCAAGCGTGTCGCGCTGATCGGCGCCGGTCCGGCGTCGCTGACCGTTGCGCGCGATCTGCTGCCGCTCGGCTACGACGTCACCGTGTTCGACGGCGACAACAAGCTGGGCGGGATGATCCGCACCCAGATTCCGCGCTTTCGGTTGCCCGAAAGCGTGATCGACGAAGAAGTCGGCTATGTCGCGCGTCTCGGTCTCACCGTACGCAGCGGCGAACGCGTCGACAGTTTGAAGTCGCTGCTGGCGCAAGGATTCGACGCCATATTCGTCGGATCTGGCGCGCCGCGCGGGCGCGATCTGGATTTGCCCGGCCGCAAAGAAGCGGCTGCGAACATCCATATCGGCATCGACTGGCTGTCGTCGGTGTCGTTCGGCCACATCACCAAAATCGGCAAGCGTGTTCTGGTGCTGGGTGGCGGCAACACCGCGATGGATTGCTGTAGGTCTTCCAAACGCCTTGGCGGCGAAGACGTGCGTGTGGTCGTGCGTTCGGGCTTCGACGAAATGAAAGCGTCGCCCTGGGAAAAAGAAGACGCGCAGCACGAAGGCATTCCGATCCACAACTGGCTGGTGCCGAAAAGCTTCGAGCACGAAAACGGCAAGCTGGTCGCGATGGTGTTCGAGAAAGTCGCACCGGTCGTCGGCGCTGACGGCAAGAAGTCGGCGCGTCCGACCGGCGAGCCCGACGTGCGCATGGAATGCGATGAAGTTCTGATCGCAGTCGGCCAGGAAAATTCCTTCCCCTGGATCGAACGCGACGCCGGACTCGAATTCGACAAATGGGGCCTGCCGCAACTCAACCCCGATACGCTGCAATCGACTCTGCCATCGGTGTTCTTCGGCGGCGACGCGGCGTTCGGACCGAAGAACATCATCTGGGCCGTCGCGCACGGGCATCAGGCTGCAGTGTCGATCGACAAATTCTGTCAAGGACAGGACGTCGCCGACCGGCCGCCGCCGCATGTCACGCTCGCCAGCCAGAAGATGGGCATTCACGAATGGAGCTACGACAACGACGTGTCGAACGACCTGCGGTTCAAAGTACCGCAGCTGCCGGCGGCGCAGGCTTTGTCGAACATCAAGCTCGAAGTCGAACTCGGCTATGACGACCGGCTTGCGTTCAAAGAAGCGCAACGCTGTCTGAATTGCGACGTGCAGACTGTGTTTGCCGACAAGCTGTGCATCGAATGCGATGCCTGCGTCGATATTTGCCCGACCGACTGCATCACCTTCACCGCCAATGGCGACGAAGCGGATGTGCGCGAACGGCTTAGCGCACCGGCGCTGAACCTGACGCAACCGCTATATACGTCAGGCGCGCTCAAGACCGGACGGATCATGGTCAAAGACGAAGACGTTTGTCTCCATTGCGGCATGTGCGCCGAGCGCTGTCCGACCGGCGCCTGGGACATGCAGAAGTTCTTTCTCGAAACCGCTCAATCAGGAGATCGCGCATGTCGTCGCGCCGCCTGAGTGCCGTCAACGACTTCGTCGTCAAGTTCGCCAACGTCAACGGATCGGGCTCGGCCAGCGCCAATGCGCTGTTCGCCAAGTCGCTGTTGCGCATGGGCGTGCCGTGCGCGCCGCGCAACATCTTTCCGTCGAACATCCAGGGCCTGCCGACCTGGTACGAAGTGCGCGTGTCCGAAGCCGGTTGGCTGGGCGCGCGCGGCGGCGTCGATTTCATGATCCAGATGAATCCGCAGACCTGGGACAAGGACGTCGCCTCGATCGAGCCCGGCGGGTATTTGTTCTATGACTCGACGCGCGCGCTGCCGAAGTCGAAATTCCGCGACGACGTCACGACGTTGGGTCTGCCGCTGACCGAAATCTGCAACGCGGCCTACAAAGATCCGCGCCAGCGTCAGCTGTTCAAGAACATCGTCTATGTCGGCGCGCTGTCGTTTCTGTTGTCGATGGACGCGGAGACGATTGAGACGCTGATCGCCGAACAATTCAAAGGCAAAGACAAGCTGATTGCGCCCAACGTCGAAGCGTTCCGCATGGGACGCGAGCGTGCCAAGGAAACCTTCGGCGAGCCGATCGGTCTGGTGGTGCGCAAAAGCGACCAGGTCGGTGACAAGATTTTCATCGAAGGAAATTCTGCGGCCAGTCTCGGCGCGGTCTATGGCGGTGCCACGGTCTGCGCCTGGTATCCGATCACGCCGTCGACCTCGCTTGCCGAAGGCTTCACGCGCTGGTGCAAGAAATTCCGTATCGATGCCGCGACCGGCGAACAACGGTTCGCGATCGTGCAGGCCGAAGACGAGCTGGCCTCGATCGGCATGGTGCTGGGCGCGGCCTGGAACGGCGCGCGTGCCTTCACCAGCACGTCGGGTCCGGGCATTTCGCTGATGAGCGAGTTTTTGGGCCTGGCCTATTTCGCGGAAATTCCTGCGGTGCTGTTCAACGTCCAGCGCGCCGGGCCGTCTACGGGTATGCCCACGCGCACCCAGCAATGCGACGTGCTGGCCTGCGCCTATGCCAGCCACGGCGACACCAAACACGTGCTGCTGTTCCCCGAAGATCCGTATGAAGCGTTCGAGTTCGGCGCCCAGGCGTTCGATCTTGCCGATCGTTTGCAGACGCCGGTCTTCGTCATGCTGGATCTCGATATCGGCATGAATGAGCGGCTGTGCAAACCGTTCGAATGGGATCCGAATCGCAAGCTCGATCGCGGCAAAGTCGTCACGGCTGAGATGCTCGAGAACGGGTTCGAGTTCGGCCGCTATCTCGATGTTGATGGCGACGGCATCGCATACCGCACCTATCCCGGCACCCATCCGACCAAAGGCGCCTATTTCACGCGTGGCTCGAGCCACGATCGCTATGCGCGCTACACCGAAGACGGTGCGGCCTATGTCGACAGCGTCGAACGTCTGCTGAAGAAACATGCGACCGCACGTACCTTGGTGCCGGCGCCGCAGATGATCGACGCCGCCCAGCCGACCAAGACCGGTGCGCTGTTCTATGGCTCAACATCGCCGGCGATGCAGGAAGCCTTGTCGATGCTGAACAAGGACGGGTTGCAGGTCGACGGTCTGCGCGCGCGCGGCTTTCCGTTTGCCGACGAGATCAAGGCCTGGATCGAACGCCACGACCAGATCTTCGTCGTCGAACAGAATCGCGACGGCCAGTTGCGCACCTTGCTGACCGCTGAGCTTGGCATCGATCCCGCCAAGCTGGTGTCGATGGTGCATTTCGACGGGTCGCCGATCACCGCCCGCTTCATCCACGGTGCGATTTCGAAGGCGCTCCAGCCTGCGAATGTCGAACCGCGGCGGAGGATTGCGTCATGAGCTTTCTGCCCAAGCCGAAACTCCATCATCCGAATCTGCCGACCAACAAGCTCGGCTATACGCGGCGCGACTATGAGGGGACGATTTCGACCTTGTGCGCCGGGTGCGGCCACGACTCGATCTCGGCTGCGATCGTGCAGGCAGTGTTCGAGCTGGAAATCGAACCGCACCGTATCGCCAAACTGTCCGGCATCGGCTGTTCGTCGAAAACGCCGAATTACTTTTTGAATCCCGCACATGGATTCAATTCGGTGCATGGCCGCATGCCGTCGGTCGCGACCGGCGCCAATCTCGCCAACCGCGAACTGATTTATCTCGGCGTGTCGGGCGACGGCGATTCTGCGTCGATCGGCTTCGGCCAATTCGCGCACGCGATGCGGCGCGGCGTCGACATGTGCTATATCGTCGAGAACAACGGCGTGTATGGGCTGACCAAAGGCCAGTTCTCGGCCACCGCCGATCGCGGCTCGAAATCGAAAAAGGGACAGGTCAATGCCGACGAAGGCATCGATCTGGTGCAGATGGCGCTGTCGCTGGGCGCGACCTATGTCGGCCGCGGCTTCTCGGGCGACAAGGAACAGCTGGTGCCGTTGATCCAGGGTGCGTTGCTGCATCGGGGGCCGGCGTTGCTCGACGTGATCAGCCCCTGCGTCGCCTTCAACAACCATGAAGGCTCGACCCGGTCGTTCGACTGGGTACGCGCGCATAACGAAGCGGTGAACCGTCTCGACGTCATCGTCGGCCGCGACGAGATCGTGCATGCCCAGGAACCGGGCACGGTGGACGAGGTCACGCAGCATGACGGCAGCGTTCTGCGCCTGCGCAAGCTGGCGCCCGACTATGATGCGCACGATCGCGACGGCGCGATTTCGTACCTCGCAGAGCGCAAGCGTGCAGGCGAGATCGTGACCGGCCTGTTGTTCGTCGATCCCGAACCAAGCGACCTGCATGCAGCGCTGCGCACGCCGGCTGCCGGTCTTAACCGTCTCGGCGATGCAGAGCTGGTTCCCGGTGCGGCCGCGCTGGCCGCGGTGAACGCGTCGCTGCGCTGACGCGTTTTCCCGCGAAGTGGGGACCGGTTCGCGGAGGGAAAACGCGTCGAACCAAAGAGGGATCGCACGATCCGAACCGGATCGTGCGGTAAATAAGCCACATACCAACGCCGACAGGGCCGCCGCGAGGCGGCCCTTTGCGTTTTTCGGTTCCATACAAGCAGAACCGGACTAGCTGCGTTGTGGATCGGTTCCTTGACGGGAACTGTACGGATCGGTTCAGTGCGCCCCGGCTGATGGACGTTGGGTCCGGGGCTGAGTGGAGCTGCGCGTCATGGTCAATTTCTTCATCGAACGGCCGATCTTTTCCGCGGTCATCGCGATGATCTTCGTGCTGGCCGGCTCGGTCTGCATGTTGATCCTGCCGATCTCGCAGTTTCCGGAAATCATCCCGCCGCAAGTGAGCATCACGGCCGCCTATCCGGGCGCCTCGGCCGAAGTCGTGGCCGATACCGTCGTCACACCGATCGAAAGTCAGGTGAACGGCGTCGAGAACATGCTCTACATCGCGTCGACCGCGGCCAATGACGGCACCGCGACGATCAACGTGACGTTCGACGTCGGCACCAATGTCGATATCGCGGCGGTCAACGTGCAGAACCGCGTCACGCGCGCCACGCCGCAGCTGCCCGACATCGTCAATCGCGGCGGCGTCGTGACCCAGAAGCGCCAGCCGTCGGTGGCGCTGGTGGTCAATCTCTATTCACCCGACAACAGCCGCGACGCGCTGTTTCTGTCGAACTACGCCAACATCCAGGTGGTCGACGCATTGAAGCGCGTGCCCGGCGTCGGCGACGCGCTGATCTTCGGTGAGAAGCGCTATTCCATGCGCGTCTGGTTGAACCCGGACCGGATGGCGTCGTTGGGCATCGCCGCCCAGGACGTGCAGCAGGCAATTCTCGAACAGAACGTGCAGGTCGCTGCCGGCCGCGTCGGCGCACCGCCGATCCCGCAAAACGGCGCCGCCTTCCAGATCCAGATCAACGCCCAGGGTCGTCTGACCTCGGCCGAACAATTCGGCGACATCGTTCTGCGCACCGACGATCAAGGCCGCGTCGTGCGCGTGCGCGACATCGCGCGCATCGAACTGGGCGCCCAGGATTACGGCTCGACCGCCAAGCTGAAAGGCCAGCCCGGCGTCGCGGTGCCGATCTTCCAGGCCCCGGGATCGAACGCATTCTCGATGGCGTCTGGCATCCGCGCCGAGATGGACAAGATCAAGACGCGCTTCCCGGCCGGCGTCGAGTACACGATCGTCTACGACACGACGAGCTTCGTGAAAGACTCGATCAGCGAAGTCATCCACACGCTGTTCGTGGCGATGCTGCTGGTCTTCGCGGTCGTGTTCATCTTCCTGCAGAGCTGGCGCGCAACGATCATTCCCGCGATCACCATTCCGGTGTCGCTGATCGGCACCTTCGCGCTGATGCTGGCCTTTGGCTTCTCGATCAACACGGTGTCGCTGCTGGGCATGGTGCTGGCGATCGGTCTGGTGGTCGACGACGCCATCGTCGTGGTCGAGAACGTCCAGCGTCAGTTGGAAATGGGAAAGAAGCCGCTGGTGGCCGCGCGCGACGCGATGGCCGAAGTGACGGCGCCGATCATCGCCACCACCGCGGTGTTGATGGCGGTGTTCGTGCCGGTCGCTTTCATCCCCGGCATTTCGGGCCGGTTGTACAATCAATTCGCGCTGACCATCGCCTTCTCGGTGCTGCTGTCGGCGATCAACTCACTGACTCTGTCGCCGGCACTCTGCGCGGTGTTGTTGCGCAAGGGTGACGAGCCGACCTTCAAGCCGTTCGTCTGGTTCAATCGCAACTTCAACGCGTTCCGCGATGGCTACGCCGACCGCCTGGCCGGCGCGGTGCGAAGCTGGCGCTGGGTGCTCGCCTTCTTCATGATCGGCATCTTCGTCGCGATCGGCCTGGTCCGTTCGCTGCCGACCGCGTTCCTGCCCGAAGAAGACCAGGGCTACATCATCGTCGCGATGCAGGGACCGGACGGTTCGTCGCTCGAGCGCACCGAAAAGGTGAGCCAGCGCGTGCTCGACATCATGATGAAGACGCCCGGCATCACCAATGCGGTGGAAGTCGACGGCTACAACTTCATCTCGGGCGTGGCGCAGCCCAACGCCGGCATCAAATTCGGCCGTCTGGCGCCGTACGCAGATCGTCCTGACATCAAGACGATCCTGACGCAGCTCAACATGCAGTTCTTCCAGATCAGCGACGCACGCGTCTTCGCGATTCAGCCGCCGTCGATCCAGGGCCTGTCGGTGTCGGGCGGGTTCGAATTCCAGTTGCAGGATCTGCAGGGTGTCGGCGCTGCGACCTTGGGCAAGGCGTCGAACGATCTGATCAACGCGGCGCGCAAGCGTCCCGAACTGACCGGCATCTTCACCTTCTATTCGGACCAGGTGCCGCAGCTCTATCTCGACGTCGATCGCGAAAAGGCCAAGCTGCAAGGCCTGACGCTGACCGACGTGTTCCAGACGCTGCAGATTTATCTGGGTTCGCTCTACGTCAACGACTTCAACCTGTTCGGTCGCGTCTACCGCGTGATCCTGCAGTCGGAAGCCAAAGACCGTCTGCAGCAATCCGACGTCACGCAGCTCTATGCACGCAACAAAGCGGGCAACATGGTGCCGTTGTCGGCGGTTGCGGAAACGCGTCCGATCGTCGGCCCCGACATCGTCACGCACTACAATCTGTACCGCTCGATCCTGATCAATGGCGGTCCGGCACCGGGCTACAGTTCGGGCGATGCGATCAAGGCGATGCAGGAAGTGGCGGCGCAGGTTCTGCCGCCGGGCATCACCTATAGCTGGACCGGCGTCACCTTCCAGCAGTTGCGCGCTGGCGATCTGGCACCGCTGATCTTCGCGCTGGCACTGGTCTTCGTGTTCCTGTTCCTGGCTGCCCAGTATGAAAGCTGGGTGCTGCCGGTGATCATCTTGCTGGCGGTTCCATTGGCGCTGTTGGGCGCGCTGGCGGCGCTGGCGTTGCGCGGCATGGCGCTCGACATCTACGGACAGATCGGTCTCGTGATGTTGATCGGTCTGGCGGCGAAGAACGCGATCTTGATCGTGGAGTTCGCAAAAGAGCGGCGCGAGCAAGAAAACATGCCGATCGTCATGGCCGCGGTCGAAGCAGCGCGTCTGCGCCTGCGTCCGATCTTGATGACCGCCTTCGCCTTCATCCTCGGCGTCGTGCCGCTGGTGATCGCGACCGGCGCCGGCGCATCGGGCCGCCAGTCGCTGGGCACCACCGTGTTCGGCGGCATGTTGGTCGCGACGATCCTGTCACTCGTTTCGGTTCCCGTGTTTTTCTCCCTGATCGAAACGCTGCGCGAACGGCGCCGCATGGGCGATCTGGAACAGGAAGCGGCGGACCTCGAAGCACATCGCCTGCAGATGCCGCATGACGCGGCCGCTGTCGGCCACGATTAAGGTTGGAGAAGAAGAGATGGACCGCAGGCGAATTGTTCTGGGCGTCGCGCTGGTGCTCGCCGCTGCAGTCGCCGTTTGGGTGTTTCTGCCCCACGGCAAAAAGCAGCAGGCACAGCAGGCACGGCCGCCGATCCCGGTGCCGGTGATTACGATCGGCGTGCGCAACGTGCCGATCTATCGCGAGTTCGTGGGCTATACCCGCGCACTCAACACGATCGATGTGCGCGCGCGCGTCGCCGGCTATCTCGTCGAGCGCAAGGTCAAGGAAGGCGCCGACGTCGAAGCGGGGCAGGTCCTGTACCAGATCGACCCGCGCGACTATCAGGCCGCGGTGCAACGCGCCGAAGCAGCTGTGCTGCTGTCGAAGCAGAACGTCGCGCGCACCGAGCCGCTCGCGGCACGGGGCTTCTCGTCGCGCCAGACGCTCGACCAGCAAGTGTCGCAGCAGAAGCAGGACGAAGCGGCGCTGCGTACGGCGCAGCTCAATCTCGAATATACGACTGTGAAGGCACCGTTCGCGGGTCGCGTCGGCCGCACCGAAATCGATGTTGGCGGCCTGGTCAGTGAAGCCAATACCAAGCTCACCTCGCTGGTGCAGCTCGATCCGATCTACGCCTATTTCACGCCCAGCGACGCCGAGCTGGCCGAGATCAATCAGGCGCGTGCGGTCGGCCCGGTCGAAACCCAGCTTCTGTTCCCCAGCAGCGACGATCCGGTTGCGGTCGGCCAGCTCGACTTCGTCGACAACGCGGTCGATCGCTCGACAGGCACGGTCGCGATGCGTGGCGTGTTCCGCAATTCGCGCAAGATCATCCTGCCGGGCCAGTTCGTGCATGTGCGCGTCAAGCTGCGCGACGAACCCAACGGTCTGCTGATCCCGCAATCGGCGCTGGGTTCGAACCAGCAGGGCAAGTTCGTTTACGTCGTCAGCAAGGACAACAAGGTCGAAGAACGGCAAATCAAGCTGGGCAGCGTGTTCAACGCATCGCAGCTGGTGCTGGACGGCGTTGCCGCCGGCGACCGTCTGATCATCAGCGGCCTGCAGAATCTCTTCCCAGGCACGCCGGTCGATCCCAAGGAAGTGGCCACGCCGTAAGAGCAGGCCTCTTGTAGACGGCGCTTCCGGCGCCCGCGTTTTTCCGTGAAGTGGGTACCGGTTCGCGGGGGAAAACGCGCAAATAAAGCAAGGAGAGGAAGTTGCCGGATCGGCAACTTCCTCTACTCTCCCGCATCACCCCGGCCGTTACGCCGGGGTGATGTGCTTTTGGGGATATGTCTCGATGGAATCGCCTTCTTCCGACCAGGTGCGCACATTGCTGGCGCGGTTTTTCGACCCCGCGCAGGGGCTGGGCGCCACAATCGCAGGCGTCACGATCAAGGACGGTCGCGTTTCCGTCGCGATCGAGATCAACCCGGCGCGCGCCGCCGCGTTCGAAAAGCCGCGCGCCGAAGCCGAAGCCGCGATCGCAGCGTTGCCGGGCATCGAGCGCGCCAGCGTGGTTCTGACCGCCGCCACCGCACCAACCGCCGCGCAAGCTGCGCATACGCACGCGCACGGCCATAGCCACGCGCCCGCAGCTTCGCAGCAGCCGCAACTGCCGCCCAAACGTCCGCTCGAAGGCGTGCGTCACGTGATTGCGGTCGCGTCGGGCAAAGGCGGCGTCGGCAAATCGACCACGGCTGCAAATTTGGCGCTGGCGTTGGCAGGGTTGGGCCAGAAAGTCGGCGTGCTCGACGCGGATATTTACGGCCCGTCGCAACACCGTATTCTTGGCCTCGCGGGCAAACCCGAACTCACCGACAACAAACAGCTCGAACCCAAACGCGCCTTCGGCTTGAAGGCGATGACGATCGGTCTCTTGGTACCGGAAGATCAGGCGATGATCTGGCGCGGACCGATGGTGCAGGGTGCGCTGAACCAGCTGCTGCGCGAAGTCGCGTGGGCGCCGCTCGATATTCTGGTGATCGACATGCCGCCGGGCACTGGCGACGCGCAGCTGACGATTTCGCAGCAGGCGCCGCTGTCCGGCGCGGTCGTCGTCTCGACGCCGCAAGATCTGGCGCTGATCGATGCGACGCGCGCTGTGTCGATGTTCAAGAAAGTCGCGATCCCGATTCTGGGCGTGGTCGAAAACATGTCGACCTATATCTGCCCCAATTGCGGACACGAGGCGCACATCTTCGGCCATGGCGGCGCGCACGACGAAGCGATGCGGCTGGGCATCGATTTCCTCGGTGAGATTCCGCTGCACGCCGACATCCGGCGCACCTCGGACGAAGGAACGCCGATCATGATCGAAGCGCCCGACGGTCCGCACGCAGCTGCGTATCGCGCGATCGCGGAACGCGTGCTGGCGAAACTCGAAGGCGGCGCGGGCGTGAAGGCCCCGCCCAAGATTTCGATCTCCTAGATGCAACGCCGGACCTTCCTCGCCGCATCCGCCGCACTCGCTTTCGCGCCGTCGGCGCGCGCTGCACCGACGACGTTGCGCGTCGGCTATATTCCGATCCTGCCGATGACGCCGCTCTTCGTGCTGGCGGGCGAAGGTTGGGCTGCGTCGCAAAATCTCGAACTCAAACTGGCGCCGTTTTCGTCCGGCCCGGCGATGGTGCAGGCGATGGCCGCGGACTCGCTCGACATTGCCTATGTCGGTGTCGGTCCGGCGTTGGTCGCGCGTTCGCGCGGCCTGCCGCAACGTGTCGTTGCGTCCTGCGTCGTCGATCAGGTCGCGTTGGTCGGGCGCGGTGCGCTGGCGCGCGATTATGATCCCGCCGATCCAGCCGGTTCGTTCCGGCGCTTTCGCGAACGCGAAGGCCATGCGGCGAAAATCGCAACCTTGCCGCCGGGCTCGGTGCCGGATGCGGTGTTGCGCTATTGGCTGCTGCGCATCGCCAAGATTGCGCCGACGGATGTCGAAGTGATCGGCGTCGGCGAGGATGCGGTGCAACAGCAATTGCTGGCTGGCGCCGTCGATGCCGCGTCAATTCTGGAACCGATCCTGACCATCGTGCAGGAGCGCGAACCCAGTGCGCGCGTGTTGGTCAAGAATGGCGAGTTGATGCCGGGCCAGCCGGGCGCGGTGGTGGTCGCAAGCGAGAATGCGATCACGCAGCAGCCGGACGCGGTGAAGGCGTTGGTGATGTTGCACGCACGCGCCATCGCTTTCATCCACACGCATACCGACCGCACGGTCGATCATGTGGCGCAGTTCGTCGGCAAAGGCCTGGTCGATCCCGCAACCTTGAAGCGCGCGTTGCAACGCGAGACGCCGCGCTTTGTCGGCGACCCGCGCAAGATCCTGACCGGCACGACCGGGCTGCAGGATTTCATGGTCGAGCTGGGCGCCTTATCCAAATCGACGCCGCTCGAACAGCTGTTCGAATTCCGCTTCTACGACGCGACGCGCTAGGCAAACAGCGCGTCGAGCGTCGCCCAGGCCGGGACGTCGATCCCGAATTGCGCGTGTAGCATCTGCAGCAACTCGTCACGCGACGCGGCGGTGCGCTTCTCGACCGCGCCGCCTTCGCGGATGGTGAGTGCGCCACCGGCGAGCGAGATGCGGCCGCGCAACGTCGGCCGGGCTGCAATCAGATTGCGAACGAAGTTCGAACGCGGATGGGTCGCGACGTACCAGTTGGACATCGCGATGTCATCGTCGCCTTCGGGCAACAAGCCGAAGCGATAGACGGGCAGCCACGTTTGGTCGAACCGGACTTGTTGTTCGAACCGGTCGCCGCAACGGACCAGGCGAAACGTCTCGTGCGGGGTTGCCTGCTCAATATCGTAGGCAAGCCGGATCGGCGCCGTCAGCGTGACGCTGCCGAAACCGACATCGGCAATCCACGCTTCGTCGCCGATATCGACGCGCAGCAGCATGTGACCGCGCGCAGTTTCCGCGCCGGCGGGCAGGCCCCAGCACACGCGCGCCAGCAGCGAGGTGACGCGAAAGCCCAGCGCTTCGAGCGCGAGACGCAACAGCGTGTTCTGCTCGAAGCAATAGCCGCCGCGTTTGCTGTCGACGAGTTTCGCCTGCAGCGCCTCCGCATCCAGAAGCGGCGTGCGCCCATGCAGCGAGTCCAGATTTTCGAACGGGATCGCAATCGGATGCAGCAGCTGGAGGTGCTGCAGCACGTCCAAGGTCGCGCTGCGCGGCCCGTCATAGCCAATGCGCGCGAAGTAGGAATCGAGGTCAAGCATGGTCGCTGATCCAAACCCGGATCGGGTGCTGGTCGTTGGCGAGCAGCTTGCCCGTGATGGCCAAGGACACGATCACCAGCAACGGCCGGATCAAGCGCGCGCCGAACCGGATTGCGGCGCGTGATCCCAACCAACCGCCCGCAACCTGTCCGACCGCCATCGGCAAGCCGATCTCCCACGCGACTTGGCCGTTGAGCGCAAGCACGGTCAATGCAGTGAAGTTGGAAGTCAGGTTGAGCAGCTTGGCATTGGCTGTCGCGCGCCGCAGCCCGTAACCGAGCAGCACGACGAATCCGATGGTGAAGAACGAACCTGCGCCGGGTCCGAAGAAGCCGTCATAGAATCCAACGGCGGGTGCGAGGGTCAGTGCGAACAGCCACAGCGGAATGCGACTCTTGGCGTCTTCATCGGTGAGGCGCGGACCGAACAGGAAGAACAACGCGACGCCGATCAGCAGCAGCGGGATCACCGCCGACATCACCGACGCATCGACCAACCGCAACGCCCAGCCGCCCAACGCGGACGCGGCAGCGGTTGCGACAATAGCCGGCAAAGTGCCGCGAAAATCGAGATGGCCGCGGCGCCAGAAGGTCAGCACCGCGCTCGTGGTGCCGAACACCGATTGTGCCTTGTTGGTCGCGATCGCGACAGCAGGTGGCAACCCAACCCACAACAACGCCGGAATACAGATCAACCCGCCGCCGCCCGCGATCGCGTCGATGAAACCTGCGGCCGTCGCAACTGCGATCAACAGCGCCAGGAGATCCGTGTCGATCGTCAATCGAAGATGCCGCCGAACGGCAGAAAGTCGACCACGTCACCAGGCGCGAAACTGTCACGACCGGCGGGCAGGTCGCACAGACCGTCGCTCCAGGCGAGCGAGGTCAGCAGGTTCGAGCCTTGCGCGCGATACAAGGTGGCGCGTCCGTCTTCGATGCGCGCGCGCACGAATTCGTTGAGCCGCGCCGGCTTGGTGTGCGCATTGGCGAGCTGTACCGGAATACGCACAAAGCGCGGCGCGTCGAATCCGGCCAGCGCGCTCAACACGGCACGTCCCAACAGCGCGAAAATCACCGCGACCGACACGGGATTGCCGGGCAGGCCCAGAATATGCGCGTTGCCGATGCGGCCCAGCAGCACCGGGCGGCCGGGACGGATCGCAATGCGCCAGAACAGAATCTCGCCGAGGGTTTCGACGCTTGGGCGAACGTGATCGTGATCGCCGACCGACACACCGCCGGTCGTCAGCAGCAGGTCGAACGTCTTCGATGCGTCGAGCAGCGCGCGTTCGGTTGCGGCGCGATCGTCGGTCAGGATCGGCAAAGTCGTCGCTTCGACCGGCCAGCGCTGCAGCAATGCCGCCAACATCGGCCGGTTGGAATCGAATATCTGCCCTTCTTGCGGCGGGCCTTTGCCGTCGTCGAGCGTGCGCAGCTCGGTACCAGTCGAGATGATGCCGACGCGCAATTTGCGTCGCACCGGCGCGTGGCTTTCGCCCAGCGACAGAAGCAGCGCCAGATCCTGCGGCGCCAATCGCCGCCCAGCACCCAGCGCCAGATCGCCGGCGCGAATATCTTCGCCGGACTTGCGGATGTTGGCGCCGTGTTTCGGCACCGTGTTCAGCACCAGTATGTCGCCGTCGCGGGTGCAGTCTTCCTGCATCACGACCGTATCGGCGCCGTTGGGGATCACTGCACCGGTCGAGATGCGCGTCGTCCTGCCGGCGGGCAAGGTGCCAGTGAACGGAATGCCGGCTGCGGACTCGCCGACGATCTGTAGCTTTGCGTCGGGCCCAACATCGCCGTGGCGGAACGCCCAGCCGTCGACGCCAGTATTGTCGAACGGCGGCAAGGTCAGCGCGGCCGGAATGTCGGCGGCGAGCGCGCGACCGATCGCGTCGGTCAGACGTACGCGTTCGATCTCGGCGACCGGTTGCACGCGCGCCGCGATCAGCGCCAACGCGTCAGACAGATGGTTGATCGACATGCGGCTTTATATCTCCAAGCAGGCGTCCCACAATCGACGAAGGCGCGGGCCAGACCTGTCGCCCAAAAACAACGGAGGACTCGAGATGGGGCATCCAAGTCTGCTTGCCGTCCTGGTCGCTGCGCTTGCGACCTTCGTGATCGGTGGTCCCTGGTACCGGTTTCTTGGACCTCTGCGCGACCGCAACGCCAACACGGTCGAAAAGAAGGGCCATCCCGCGATCGTGTTCGGTACAGCCTATGTGTTGTCCGTCATTGCCGCCTACGCGCTGGGTGCCTTGCTCGGCCATGCGCCGTCGGTCGGACGCGGCGTGCATGTCGGCTTCATGGTCGGCTTGCTCGTCGTCGCGACCAGCTTTGGCGTCAACTACGCATTCGATCAGCGTCCGTTGAAAACCTGGGCGATCGACGCCGGCTATCACGTCCTGCAATTCGCTGCGTTCGGCCTGGTACTCGGCCTGTTCGGTTAGTGATCGCCACCGCGCGCGATTTCGATCGCGTGCAGCAGGCCCGGCAACAACGCGTCCATCGCATCGGCGACGCCACCGGCTGAACCGGGCAGGGCGGCGATCAGCGTATTGCCACGCATGCCCGCGATCGAACGCGACAACATTGCGGTGGGCAAGCGTGCCTGGCCGTAGCTGCGCATTGCTTCGGCGATGCCGGGAATTTCGCGGTCGAGCAGTTTGGCGATCGTCTCGGGCGTCGTGTCGCGCGGACCGATGCCGGTGCCGCCGGTGGTTAGAACCAGATCCAGCCGTTGTTCATCGGCGAAGTGCAGGATCAGTGTCTCGAGTTCCGCCGGCTCGTCGGCGATGGTTTCGATCCGGATGACTCCGACACCGGCTGTTTCCAGACGTTCGACCAGCAACGGGCCGGACCGGTCCTGTGCCTGGCCCGCAGCGACGCGGTCGGACAAGGTGATGACCGCCGCGCGCACGCCGTCACCGCTGGCGAAGTCGCTTTTGCCGCCGCGCTTCGACAACAGTTCGACGCCGTCGATCCACATTTTCTCGTCGAGCATTTTCAGCATGTCGTAGATCGTCAGCACCGCGACGGTGGCGCCGTGCAGCGCTTCCATCTCGACGCCGGTCTTGTGGATCACGCGCACCGACACGCGACATTCGATCTGGCGTTCGCGTACATCGAACTCGACGCCGACCCAATCGATCGGCAGCGGATGGCAATAGGGAATGGCGCGCGGCGTTTCCTTGGCCGCCTGGATCGCGGCGACTTTCGCAACCGGCAACGGATCGCCTTTCGGCACGCGGCCTTCGACGACGGCGCGGATCGTATCGGGTTCGGCGTGCAGCACCGCCTTGGCGGTCGCGGTACGGAGAGTCGTGATCTTGGCAGAGACGTCGCGCATCAAAGGACCTGAATTCTTGTTTTTAGCCGCCGATTTCGATCATCGCGCGGTTGCCCAGCCGGGCCAGTTCTTCCATCGGCGCATGCGCCGCCTGTTTCAAGCCGACGGCGCGGCCAATCTGCGCTTCCAGTGCGGCGTCATCGCCACCTGCACGCATGATGTCGCGGAGCGACTGCTCAGCCGGGCTGAACAAGCAGGTTTTGAGATTGCCGTCCGAGGTCAGACGCAGCCGATTGCAAGTGCCGCAAAAACTGTCGGTCATCGAGGTCACGAAGCCGATCGAGCCTTGATGGCCGACGAGCTGGAATTCTTTCGCCACCGCCGACGGATGCACCGCGATCGGCGCCAGCTTCCAGCGCGTTTCCAGCCGTTCGCGAATTTCGTTCCAGCCGACGACGCCGGCGCTGTGCCAGTGATTGCCGGGGAAGGGCATGTACTCGATGAAGCGGATCTGCAGCGGCCGGTCCTGCGCCCAAGCGACGAAGTCTTCGATTTCGTCGTCATTGACGCCGCGCATCACCACCATGTTGATCTTGACCGGCGCATAGCCGGCGGCGAGCGCCGCCTCGATCCCTTCCATCACCGCATCGAACTTGTCGCGCTTGGTGATGTCGAGAAACCGGTCGCGCTTGAGCGTGTCGAGGCTGATCGTCAGCGCATTCAATCCGGCTGCGCGCAGGCTGGCGGCGCGTTCGCCCAGCGTGATGCCGTTGCTCGTCATCGCCAGCACCGACAGGCCGGGCAGTGCGCCCAGACGCGCGACGATCGCATCGAGATCTTTGCGCACCAACGGCTCGCCGCCGGTCAGCCGGATCTTGTCGACGCCCATGCGCACGAACACCGACGCCACCCGCACCACTTCGTTTTCGTCGAGCAGCTGCGGCTTCGGCGTCACCGTGATGCCTTCCGGCGGCATGCAATAGCCGCAGCGAAGATTGCAGCGATCGGTGAGCGAGACGCGCAGATAGGAATGGCGGCGACCGAACCGGTCGATCAGACCGCGCGCGGGTTCGTTGCTGAGTTTGAGCGCGGCGTAGCTCATTCTGCGGTCTCGGTCAGAATTGCGCGCAGCGCATCGGCACCGCCGCGCACCGACCAGACATTGCGCCAGCCGCGCGCGCGCAGCTTCTGCGTCGCGCGGAGCGAGCGCCGGCCGGCGGCGCAGAACAGGAAGGTTTGCGGACCCGGTTCGAATCCGGGCGCGTCGGCGTCGAACGTGCCGAACGGGTGCGAGATCGTGCCCGGCGGTACGGCGCCGGTGCGTTCGGCTGGTTCGCGCAGATCGATCCAGCGCGCGCCGCGCAAGGTCGCGGCCTCGAGGTCGGCCAATTCGACTTCGATTTCGTTGAGCGGCGCCTGGCCCTGCGTCACGTCGGCCAGAACCGAAATGGTGGGGTGTTCGCCGCACAGCGCGCAGTCGGCGCGGCGCGGTCGTTTGAGCCGCTGCGTCTCGTAGCTGTTGAGATCGAACAGCAACGTCGCATCGGTCAACTGGCCCGACATGCCGAGGATGCGCTTCAACGCTTCGGTCGCTTGCAAGCCACCGAACAATTGCGGGACCACGCCCAGCACGCCGACTTCGGCGCAATTGCCGACCGCGCCTGCGGGCGGCGGTGCGGGATGGACGCAACGCAGACAACCGCCGTCCGACGCAGCGTCGATCGTCAGCAGCTGGCCTTCATACTGATACAGGCTGGCCTGGATCACCGGCACGCCGAGCAGATGGGCTGCGTCGTTGAGCAGATATTTGGTCGTGAAATTGTCGGTGCAGTCGAGCACGAGGTCGTAGTCGGCGACGATCGCAGCGCAGTTCGCCGGACCCAGCCGGTCGCTATGGACGCGCACCGACACGAACGGATTGAGCGAGGTCAGGCGCAACGCGGCGAGTTGTGCCTTCGGCTTGCCGACATCGGCCGCGTCATAGATCAGCTGACGGTGCAAATTCGACGCGTCGAGCGTGTCCTGCTCGACCAGACCGATCGTACCGACGCCCGCAGCCGCGAGGCTCGGTGCTGCAGCGCTGCCGAGACCGCCCATGCCGACGATCAGTACGCGCGCTGCTTTCAACTTGGCCTGGCCGGCTTCGCCGATTTCCGGCAAGCGGATCTGACGCGCATAGAGCTGCGCTTCGTCCAGCTTCGGTGCGTAGACCTGCTGCGACGGTGCTGCGTGCTGGCAGTTCACCCAGATCGCGTCACCGCTGACGTAATGTTCTTTTTTCCAGACCGGCAGCCGCGCTTTGATCTCGTCGATAATGTAGCGGCAGGCGCGAAACGCTTCGTCGCGATGGCTGGCGACGACGCCGATCCACACAGCGCGATCGCCGAGCTGCAACGTGCCGACGCGATGCACGGCGCGCGCAGCGTGAATGGCGAATTTGGCCTGGGCTTCGTCGAGAATGCGTTCGGCTTCGGCGACCGCCAGCGGTTCGAACGCTTCGTAGTCGAGCCTGGAAACTTTGCGCCCGTCATTGTGATCGCGCACCCAGCCTTCGAAGGTGGCGTAGGCGCCGGCACGATGATCGCGCAACGCGGATTCAAGCGGGGCCAGATCGAATGGCGCCGCCTCCATCGTAAAGCGCGCCATGGTCAGCCCCCCGCGACCGGCGGGATGAACACGACCACGTCGTTGGCGGCCAGTTCGCGATCCATTGCCGCAAAGGACTCGTTGATTGCGACGCCGATGCGATCGGCCGGCAGGCTGAACCCGTGCCGGCCCGCCAGCTCCTGATAGAGGTCGCGCGGGGTCCGGGCCGCGGTCTCGATGACCTCGGCACCAAGCCCACGCTCCTCACGGAGCAAGGCGAAATAGCGGAGCTGAATGGCTTGCATGGAAAAGGGACTCAAGCACGGGCCTAGCGTCGTTTCCACTCGGATATAACGCCGCTACTCTCTGGGACCATGGCCACGCCACCTTTCGTGCAGATTCAAAGCCTTCGCCGGGACGGGGATACGACCCAACCTGGTCTCGAGACCATCGCCGAAGAGGTGCCGGTGGCGCTGGTCTATAACGAGATCAGCCACGTCGTGATGATGGCGACCCCACAGGACCTGGCCGATTTTGCGCTGGGATTCAGCCTGACCGAGGGGATCCTGGCCGAGCCGGGCGAGATCTATGACCTGGCCGAAGCCGCACATGCGACCGGGATCGAGGTCCAGCTCACCGTCGCGGCCGAACGTTTTCAGGCCCTGAAGGCGCGGCGCCGCAACCTGACAGGCCGGACCGGCTGCGGCCTGTGCGGCGTCGATTCCCTGGACGAGGCGGTGCGGCCGTCGCGTGACGTTGGCGTGGCGCCGACCATCACGCACGGCGCGATCGATCGCGCCATGGCGTCGCTGCCGGATCTGCAGCCGCTCAATCGCGACGTGCGTGCGCTGCACGCGGCGGCGTGGGCATCGCGCGACGGTTCGATCGTGCTGGTGCGCGAAGATGTCGGCCGCCACAACGCGCTCGACAAGCTGATCGGTGCGATGGCGAAGCAGGCAATCGATCCGCGCGACGGATTTCTGGTGATGACCAGCCGCTGCAGCTACGAGATCGTGCAAAAGGCGGTGATGTTCGGGATCGGCATCGTCGTGTCGGTGTCGGCGCCGACGGCGTTGGCGGTGCGCATGGCCGAAACATCGAACGTAACCTTGGTCGCATCGGCGCGCGGCACGCGCTACAATGTCTATGCGCGCGCCGACAGGATTTCCGAACGCGCCTGAAGCAGCGCGTCGATTGCGACGTCGATATCGGTCTCGTAGGTGAAGCGGCCGAGTCCGATCCGCAATCCTTCCAACGCCTGTTCTTGGTGCAGTCCCAGCGCCATCAGCACGCTCGACGGTTCGATCGCTGCGGTGGCGCAGGCCGAGCCCGACGACAGCGCGATATGTTCGCGCACCTGCCACAGCACGTCCTGGGCGGGGATGCCGGGGAAAGCGAAATTCAAATTGTGCGGCAAGCGATTTTCCATGCCGCCATGCACGCGCAGATCGGGCACCGCGTTCTGCAGCGCGCGCAGCAACCGGTCGCGCTGGACGCTAAGGCGCCGCGCATCGTTGGTGCGTTCTTCGCGCGCGACCTGCGCTGCAACGGCAAAGCCGACGATCAACGGCACCGGCAAGGTGCCTGGGCGCAAACCTTGTTCCTGCCCGCCGCCGCCGAATAGCGGCGTCAGCTTGACGCTGCGCCGGCCCCACAAGGCGCCGATGCCTTTCGGTCCATAAATTTTATGCGCCGAGATCGACAGAAGATCGGCCTGGATCTGCGTCACGTCGATTGCTTGCGTCGACAGTGCCTGCGCCGCATCGACATGAAACAACGCGCCGTGCGCGCACACGATTGCACCCAATTCGGCGAGCGGCTGGATCGTGCCGATCTCGTGATTGGCCGCCATGATCGACACGAGCAGCGTGTCGGGCGCCAGCGCCGCGCGCAACGCAGCCGGATCGACCCGGCCGTTGCGATCGACCGGCAGGGTCGTGACGCGCGCGCCGTCATGGGCCGCCATCGCGGCCGCTTCGCGCACGCATGCATGTTCGACGGCGCTGATGATCAGGTGGCGGCGCGACGGTGGTGCTGCGCGCACCGCCCCTAGAATGGCGAGATTGTTGGCCTCGGTTGCGCCCGAGGTGAAAATGATCTCGGCCGGTTGTGCTGCAATCAGCTTGGCGATTTCGCTGCGCGCCATGCCGACTGCGCGCTCGGCTTCCCATCCATAGCCATGCTCGACCGAATGCGGATTGCCGAACCGCTCTTCAAAAAACGGACGCATCGCAGCGACGACGCGGCGATCGGTCGGCGTGGTGGCGTGGTTGTCGAGATAGGCTGGCGGCTTCATGGGCGTGGCGCAGAAATACGCCGACTAGAAGCGGCCGGCCAGGGCCCGTAGACTCGCCGGCATGAAACTGATCGGCCTGGCTGGCTGGAGCGGCAGCGGCAAAACGCACCTAATCGCGCGCCTCGTGCCGGCGCTGATTGCGCGTGGCGTGCGCGTTTCGACGATCAAACACGCGCATCACGCGTTCGAAGTCGACAAGCCCGGCAAAGACAGCTGGATCCATCGCGAAGCGGGTGCGACCGAGGTACTGATTTCCAGTAGCGCGCGCATGGCGCTTCTGCGCGAACATCGCGACGGCGAAGAACCTGGGCTCGACGTGTTGCTGCAACGGCTGGCGCCGGTCGATCTGGTGTTGGTCGAAGGCTTCAAGCGCGGCACGCACACCAAGATCGAAGTCTGGCGCGAAGAAACCGGCAAACCGTTCCTGCATCCCGACGATCCGACCATCGTTGCGATCGCCGCACCCGCGGCACCGCCGGGCGCCACAGTCCCGTGGATCGATCTCGACGACACCGACAAGATCGCGGACTTCATCCTGACGCTTCCGCTCGCTACGGTCGGTTGATGCTGACTCTCGACCAGGCGCTCGACCGGATCGCAGCGATGTTTGCGCCCACCGGCGCAACCGAAACCGTTTCGCTCGACCTTGCGCGCGGCCGCGCCCTTGCGGCCGACGTGATCGCACCGGTCTCGGTGCCGCCCGCCGACAATTCGGCGGTCGATGGCTGGGCAGTGCGGTTCGAAGATCTGCCGGGCACGTTGCGCGTCGCAACCGGCCGCGCCGCAGCGGGACATCCATTCGGCGGCACGGTCGCGCCGGGCGAGGCGTTGCGTATTTTCACCGGCGCGATCATTCCCGACGGCGCCGACACGGTGGTGATGCAGGAAGATGCGCGCGAGCAAGACGGCGCCGTCGTGCTGCCCGCAACCGCGCGCGTCGGTGCCAACCGTCGGTTGGCGGGCGAAGACATGCAGGCGGGTGACGTTGTGCTGCGTGCGGGCACGCGGCTCGGCGCGGGCGCGCTTGGCATGCTGGCCGCGCTCGGCATCGGTCGGGTTGCGACACGCGCACGCTTGAAAGTGGCGATCTTCTCCAACGGCGACGAGCTGACCGAGGCTGGTGCAAATGCAGCCCCGGGCCGGATCTACGATTCCAACCGGCCGATGATGCGTGCGGCGCTGACCGCGCTTGGCTGCAACGTCGAAGATCTCGGCATTCTGCCCGACCGGCGCGACACGATTGACGCCGCGCTGCTGCACGCAGCGTCAAGCGCCGACGCGATCGTCAGTTCGGCCGGCATGTCGGTCGGCGAAGAAGATCATGTCCGCGCCGCGATCGAAGCGCGCGGTGCGCTGGATTTCTGGTCGCTTGCGATCAAGCCAGGCAAGCCGATCGCGATCGGCAATGTCGCCGGCACGCCGTGTTTCGGCCTGCCGGGCAATCCGGTTGCAGCGTTGTTGACCTTGCTGCTGGTGGTGCAACCGGCGTTGCAGCGTCTGGGCGGCTTCACCGTGACGCCGCCGCTGCGCGTGCCGGTCACGTGCGGCTTCGACATTCGCAAGAAAGTCGGTCGGCGCGAATTCGTGCGCGTAAATTTGGTGCGCCGCGCTGACGGCGCGGTGGTGGCGATGAAATATCCACGCGACGGCGTCGGTGTTCTGACCTCGGTGGTGGAGAGCGACGGCGTGGTCGAATTGCCGGAAGCGATCGAGACCTTCGCCGCCGGCCAGGCGTTGCCGTTTCTGTCGTGGCGAGCGTTGGGATTGGTATGAAACCAGCATGCGTTCTTTTGGCCGGCGGTCTTGGCACGCGCATGGGCGGTGTCGACAAAGGCTTGCTGACCTTGGCCGGCCGGCCGTTGCTTGCGCATGTGATCGAACGCGTGCAGCCGCAAGTGGCGCAGCTTGCCGTCAATGCCAATGGCGATCCGTCGCGCTTCGCCGCGTTCGGGTTTGAAGTGCTGCCCGATACAGTCGAAGGCTTCGTCGGACCGTTGGCCGGCGTGTTGACCGGTTTGCGTTGGGCGGCGTCGCACAATCTGCCGCTGTTGCTGTCGGTTCCCACCGACACGCCGTTTCTGCCCGCCGATCTCGCTGCCGGTTTCATCGAAGCGATCGATGAAGAAGGGGCGGAGATTGCGATCGCGGTGTCGGAAGGGCGGCCGCACCCGACCGCGTCGCTGTGGCCGGTCTATCTCGCCGATCATCTCGAAACCGCGCTGCGCGGTGGGACACGCAGGATCAAGGAATTCATGCAGGACTACCGCGTCATCGAAGTCGCGTTCGTGACCGAAGCGATCGACCCGTTCTTCAACGTCAACGTGCCCGAAGATTTGGCGCGCGCCGAAGCAGCCCTTCGTGAAGGGACTGGGCGCACGTGATCGCAAAAATCGGAGTCCTGACGGCGTCGGATCGTGCCCATGCCGGTGTCTATGACGATGCCAGCGGGCAAGCGATCCGCGACTGCTTGGCTGAATGGCTGACGACGAAGCACGAAATCGTCTACCGGCTGGTGCCCGACGAACGCGCGACGATCGAAGCTGCGTTGATCGAGCTGGTCGACAAAGAAGGTTGCTGTCTTGTCGTTACGACCGGCGGCACCGGACCGGCGCGTCGCGACGTCACTGTCGAGGCAACGCTGGCAGTCTGTCACAAGCCGATGCCGGGCTTTGGCGAGTTGATGCGCGCGGTCTCGCTGAAAAGCGTACCGACCGCGATCTTGTCGCGCCAAGAGGCCGGAATTCGCTATGCCGGCGCCCAGGAAAGCGACGGCGGCGCCTTGTTGGTCAACCTACCCGGAAGCCCGCGCGCAATTCGAGAATGTCTCGAAGCTGTGATGCCGGCCATTCCCTATTGCGTGGAGCTGATCGGCGGGCCGTATCTCGAAACCGATCCCGCGGTGCTCGTCGCCTTCCGTCCCAAGAAGAAGTAGTCTCCGCCCTTCGTCCTTAGGGAGGAGAAGCTCGATGCAGACGATCTCTCGTCGTTCGATCGTTCGCGGTGCGGCCATGACCGCGGCAGCCGTGACGATCGCCAAACCCTATCTCGCGTTCGGACAGGCTGCGGGCCCGTTCACCCAACCGCCATTGCCGTACAAAGAAGACGCGCTGGCACCGTCGATTTCAGCGCAGACGGTCGGCCTGCATTACGGCAAGCATCACAAAGCCTATTTCGACAACCTCAACAAATTCACCGCTGGCACGCCCTACGCCGCGATGAAACTCGAAGAGGTGATGAAAGCTTCAGCGGGCAAGCCGGAAGATGCGCGCATCTTCAACAATGCGGGCCAGGCCTGGAATCACATTCTCTATTGGGATCAGTTCAAACCAGGCGGTGCGAAAACACCGTCGGGAAAATTGGCTGCAGCGATCGACAAAGATCTCGGCGGCTTCCAGGCGATGAAAGACAAGCTGACCGAAGCGTCGGTCGGCGTGTTCGGTTCGGGTTGGGGCTGGTTGGTGCAGGACGGCGACAAGCTCACCATCATGAGCACGCCGGGCGGCGACAACCCGGTCGCCAAAGGCAAGCGCGCACTGCTGGGCATCGATGTGTGGGAGCATGCCTATTATCTCGACTATCAAAATCGCCGGCCCGATCACGTCAAAGCGGTGCTCGATACGCTGGTGAACTGGGACTATGTCCGCGACCGAATGGCTTGAAGCGGCGCGCCGCGGCGGCCGGCCGGGCTGCCGCGGTGGATTTTTTTGCAATATGCCCGTCTTTCCATCATGCTAGAGGCCATTCCGGGCGGTTGCGCCCCCCGGCCATCCGATGGAAGGACGACCGCGCTGCATGACATCGATCGTCATTGTCGACGACCGTGCGAGCAACCGAACGATCCTTAGCAAGCTCAGCCAGGCATTCGACAGCTCGGCCGAAGTAGATTGCTACGCGGATCCAGTCGCTGCGCTGGCGCGCATTCGGATGCGCCCCGTCGATCTCGTCATCACCGATTTCAAGATGCCGCTCCTCAATGGCGCGGACTTCATTCGGCGTATTTATTCCGACCAGCCCGACTTCGACGCGCCAGTGATCGTGATCACCGCTTACGAGGATCGCAGCTATCGCTACGAAGCGCTTGAAGCGGGCGCCGCGGACTTTCTTCTGTCGCCGATCGATCATCGCGAGTTTCAGACTCGCGTGCGCAACATTCTTGCCGCCTACCACCGGACGCGCAACGCACGCATCGAAGCGACGACGTTGCGGCAGGAATTGGATGAAGAAAAAGCGCAGCATGCCGAAACGGTCGCCGCCAGCGAGCAGCGGCTGCGTCAAGTCTTGGATACGATTCCGAGCTTCGTCTACATCACTTCCGCGTCGGGTAAGGTAACCTTAGCGAACCGCGCCTTTGCGCGGGCATGCGGTGTGGAACCGGATCGCCTGGTGCGCCGTGCGATCATGGACTGTGTTCCTGATCACGATTTCGCCCGCGCATCGATTGCCGAAGATACGCGTCTGCGGATTGACGGCGGCGTTTCGAGCCGTAGCGAGTGCGCCTTTAACCTGGCGTCGGGCGTCAATATTTTCGTGCAAGTCGCTAAGACAAAGCTGCAGGAGCGGCCGAACGCCGCTTCGGAAATCCTTACCGTCGCCACGGACATTACGCAGCGTCGTGAAGCCGAGAATGCGTTGCAGATCGCGATCGAAGCGGCCAACCGGTCGAGCCGCGCGAAGACGACGTTCCTGGCCAATATGAGCCATGAATTGCGCACCCCGATGAACGCGATCATTGGTTTTGCCGACATGATGGAGCGCGAAGTGCTGGGGCCGATCGGATCGCCGCGCTATCTCGAATATGCACATCACATCCGCAGCAGCGCCGATCATCTATTGTCGATGATCAACGACGTGCTCGACAGCGCGCAGCTCGAAGCGGGCGTGATGGAACTCGCCGAGACCGAGTTCGAAGCCGAAGCCCTGCTCGAAGAAGTTCGTACGATCTCTTTGTTTCGCGCCGAGCAGGCCAAGGTGCCGTTGGTCATCCGCGCCGAGCCGGGGCTGCGTTTGCGCGCCGACCACACCAAGCTGCGTCAGGCACTGATCAATCTCGTCGTTAACGCCATTCATGCCAGCGGCAGCGATGAGCACGGCGTCACGGTGACGGCAGAGTCGATCGAAACCGGCGGTTTGCGCTTTATCGTGACGGACAACGGGCTAGGCATGACGCCTGACGAACTCGAAATTGCCTTGGCGCGATTCGGCCGTGTCTTGCGCCGCGAGAATGTCGAACCGGGCGCGGGGCTGGGATTGCCGCTGTCGGTCGATCTCGCCGAATTGCATGGCGGTTCGCTGCAGGTGCAAAGCCAGCCAGGACGAGGCACGCGGGTCGATCTGATTTTGCCGGCGGCGCGACGCGTCCGTCTTACCGCGGCCAAGGTTGGGTGAGGCCGCGATGACCTGGCTGCGCCGCAACCTAACGATTCTCAGCCGTCGGTTCGCCAAGCGTCCCGATACCGAGCATCAGCAGGCGCTGCTGCGTGTCGCCTTCACTGCAATGATCGCGGCCTATCTCGGCAGTGTGCGCGGGCCGGAGACCGCGCTGCTGAACTTTGATGGCACCTTCGTCGCAGCTATCTGGTTCCTCTGTTCGGTGCCGATCCTGCTCTGGATCGCCGTCAGTCCAGGTGTTTCGCATCTGCGCCGTCTGATCGGCATGATCGGCGACTTCGGCTCAATATCGCTCGGCTTGCTCCTTGAGGGCGAAGTCAGCACGCCACTTTTTCTGTTGTATCTGTGGGTCGCGCTTGGCAACGGCTTTCGTTACGGGCTGCGCGCGCTGATCTTGGCGACCGCAATCTCAGCTTCGTTCTTCGGTGCCGTGTTGGTGCTGTCGCCATTTTGGCGAACCATGCCCGAGCTTTCGATCGGCCTGCTGATGTGCGTGGTTTTGATCCCGCTCTACACCGCGTCGCTGATCAAGCAACTGACCGAGGCCAAAGAACAGGCGGATCGCGCCAATCGCGCGAAGAGCCGCTTCCTCGCGGTTATGAGCCACGAACTGCGCACGCCGCTCAACGCGATCATCGGTGCCAACGACGTTCTGCTGGGCACCAAGATGGACGTCGAGCAAGTCGCGATGACACGCACGATCGGGCAGGCTGGCCGATCGCTGCTGGCATTGATCGAGGATGTGCTGGATCTGAGCCGCATTGAAGCCGGCAAGGAACGGGTCGAGCGCCGCGACTTCGATCTTTATGCAGACCTGAGCGAAACGACGTCGATGCTGCAGATCCAAGCGCGGCGGAAAAGCCTCACGCTGAGCCTGCAAATAGCGGCCGAGGTACCGACGCGGGTTTTCGGCGGACAGCGCCAGCTTCGGCAGATCCTGTTCAACCTGATCGCCAACGCCATCAAATTCACCGAAGCCGGTTCGGTGCGGCTGCGCGTGCGTCCGACACCGTCGGGCCAGATCGCCTTCGATGTGATCGATACGGGCGTCGGCATCGAGCAGGCGCATATGGAGCGCATCTTCGACAGCTTCACCCAAGCCGACGAAAGCATCGGCCGACGGCATGATGGCGCCGGCCTTGGTCTCGCGATCGTCAAGCAACTCACCGAATTGATGAGCGGCAGCGTGACGGTGCAAAGCGTGCCGGGCCGCGGCAGCGTGTTCACAGTCGAGCTACCCCTGCCCGAAGCCACCTCCGAAGGCGCCGACGCACTTGCGCCGCTGCCGAACGAACAGCGCATCGTGCTGGTCGGTCGGGATCCGAGTGTAGCTGCCGCGCTGACAGCGCGAGGCGCGCTCGTGGACATCGTCGATGACGTGCTTGCGATGCGCGCAGTTTTGCAGGCCGGCGCACGTAGCGTGGTGATCGACGATCGAAGCTTGTGGCAAGTCTTGCCGCTCGCGACCGATCTACTTGCGGCGCATCGCGTCGTCGCGCTGACGGATACCAGGGTGGGCGGCTTGTCGCCTGATCTCGAACCATTTGCTTCTGGCCGCGTGAGCTGGCCGGCTGACTCGCCGACGATCGGCCGCATGTTGCGGCTGCTGGCGCCGGCGCCGGCAGACACCGAGTCCGACGAGGCAGTGCCCGATACGATGGAGGAAGCGGCCGGCTCGGAGCAGCCAGTACCGACGCGCCTGCGAGCCGCAAGAGTCTTGGTGGCCGAAGATAATCCGGTGAACCGGCGCGTAATCGAAAAAATCCTGCGTCGCGGCGGATTTGACCCCGTGGTTGTCGAAGACGGCGATGAGGCGCTGGACCGCTTGGAGAGTGAGTCGTTCGACCTCTTCATTGTCGACGTGAACATGCCAGGCACCAATGGCATCGACGTGGTCAAGCTGTATTCGATCCAGCAGCTCGGCCAGGAGCGCATTCCAATCGTTGCGTTGACGGCCGATACAACCTTGGAAACGCAGCGGCGCTGCATTGAAGCAGGTGTCGACTTCTTCCTGCCAAAGCCGATCGAAGCGGACCGGCTGCTGCGCACGCTTAGCGGCTTACTGACTGCGCGCGGCACGGCGGCCGCCGTTGTCGGCGCGCCCGATGGCAGCGTTGCCGACATTGCTTCTCATCCACGTTTTCAGTCGAGCAACGATCAGGTGATCGATCGCGAAACGTTGCGCGAGCTCAGCGAACTGGACTCGGACGCGTCGTTCTTGGACGAAATCGTCGGGATTTATATCGAAGACTCGGAACTGTTGTTGGAGCAGATCGAAGCAACGGTTCGGAACCGCGATTTTGCCGAGTTCCGCGATCTGATCCACGCGCTTCGCAGTGCGAGCGCCAATGTCGGTGCAGCGCAGTTGCATGCGACATGCGTGCAGCTTGGTGGCATCGACCGGCGGGACTTCCAGGCGCGCGCGCCTGAATACATGTCGCGCCTCATTCACGAATTCACGCGCTACCGGCTTGAGGTGCAAGCCTGGCTTGAGCGCAAGGCGGGGCACGGACGCGCAACCTGAGTTGCGCGTCCGTTTGTCCGACCATCGATCTTAGGAAGCCGCTTTCATCCCCGCGTGTTGCGCCGCGCCTGCGCACTCGCAAGGCGCTGCATTTTGCGGACGTCCGCCGGCGTCAGGCTCATCGCGGCATCGACCCAGACATTGACGATCTGGATCAATTCTTCGCGGGTCACCGGATTGGCGAGTCGGCGAGCTTTGAAGATCGACTGGCGCGCAACGCTTTGCCGCTCGTACTGGCGAATATAGTCGTAGAGAGCGGCTTCGCCTTGCCCGTCTTCGGCAAGTACCGCGACGAGGCCCAGCTTGTGCATTTCCTCAGCGGTGTAAATGCGACCCGACAGCATCATTTCTTCGGCCTGCGCCGCGCTGAGACGCCGCGAAATCATTGAATAGGCGCCCATTCCGGGGAACAGGTTGAAGAGCGACTCGGGGAACGCAAATTTCGCGCTGCGCTCGGCGATGATGACGTCGTTGGCCAGCGCGCCTTCCCAACCGCCGCCCAGCGCATCGCCCTGGACCAGCGCGATCATATGCAACGGCAGGTCGATCGCGTGGAGATAGGCATGCACGATGTCGATGCAGTCGTGCGCATAGCGGCGCATGGTTTCGCGTTCACCACGCGCGATCGCGTCGGTGAACAGTGTGAGGTCGCCGCCAGTCTGGAAGATGCCGGGCACCTTCGAGGCCAGAACCATATATTTCAGCGCCGGACGTCCGGTCTCCGCGTCCTCGGCATATCCTGCCGGCAGCGCACGAATGACGTGCAGCAACTCGCTGATCAGATTGCGTGTAAGGCTCGGGCGCGTGATTGGCTTCATGCGCTGGAACAGCATGCCGTGAACCGGATCGACATCGACCTCGAGTTCGCGAAGAGATCGGAAGGACTCGACCCAGGGTCGGCGCGGAGCGTCGGTCTGTGTGTCGGGTTGGACGGTGGCGAGGCGTATGGCACCGCGATGTGAGAGCATGAATCGACTCCAGGGAAAGGTGGCGGACAGTCGTGATGATAAACACAATAAAATGCAGAGGTTCAGCGTAAAGCGAGCGGCGCATGCTAAATTTGGCCTGCGTCTAAACGTGTTTCGTAACCGCTGCGTTCAGCCGGAATCGCAGGTAAACAGGACCGAAGCGGATGCTGCGCCTCGTTTTTTTCGGCGGCGTCGTTGCGAGTGCGGGATTCATCATTCTCGGATTCGTTCACGGCGCGCAGATGCCAAACCCGCCATGGTTCTGGAGTTGGGTCGCCGCGTTAACGATCTTGCCGTTGGCGACGGCACGCCGACTTCGGGCAGGCCTGCTGCTGGACCGGCCGGCGGACGTGGAGCACGAACAGGCGGCAATCCGCATCGTTGCGCTCGCCGTTGTGGCGCTTGCGTATCTATTCAGCATCTGGTCGGCCGGATTGCGGCCCGAATTGGCGAATGTCGGATGGCTCGGCGGGGCGCACATCACCATGGCCTGGGTGATGCTGATCGTGCTGGCGGGCCGCCCGCCGGTTTCGAATTTGCGGCGGGCCTTCGCCAATGGATTCGACGTCGCGATCCTTAGTGCATATTTAGCCATCGGGGCGCCTTACACCGCGGTCTGCTATGCGATGTACCTGTGGGTCTCGCTCGGCGCCGGGCTTCGCTACGGAGTCGCGCATCTCGCTTCGACCGCGCTCATTGCGTTTGTCGGGTTTTCGATCGCGGTCGCGGTCAATCCCACCTGGCGCGCCGACCCCTGGCTGCTTGCCGGGCTGCTGATCGCGCTGATCATCGTGCCAGCGTATGGCGGGCTGCTGATCCGGCGCACCAACCAGGCGCGCGCCGAGGCTGAACATGCAAGCCGCGCCAAAAGCCGATTTCTTGCCAAAGTCAGCCACGAATTGCGTACGCCGCTTTCGACGATTGTCAGCGGCGCTACGACCTTGATCCAAGAACGCGACGGGCCGGCACGTATCGAACTCGCGCGCACCATTCGAACCGCCGCCAATTCGATGTTGGAATCGGTCGGCGACCTGCTCGATGCAGCGCGCGCTGATGCACGCGCCTTTGAGATTCGAGTCCGCGACGTTGATCTCGCGCGCGAACTGGTTGCGGTGGCCCGGCCTGCGGCAAAGGCGGCGCGCGATCGCGGACTGACTTTTTCCGTCATTTTAGACGCGGACACGCCGCGATATCTGCAGACCGATCCGGCGCGGCTGCGGCAGGTTCTCGGCAGCCTGCTTGAAAACGCCGTGAAGTTCACCGACAGCGGATCGGTGAAGCTGTTGGTCAGTTCTGATCCGACGCACTTGCTGCTGCGGGTGCAGGACACCGGTCCCGGCATTCCCGAGCATGCGCAAGCGCGGGTCTTCGAACCTTTCCGCCAAGCCGATGAATCGATTGGCGCACGCTTCGGCGGCGTTGGATTAGGTCTATTCGTCGCGCGCCATTTGACCGAGGCGCTGAACGGTTCGCTCACCGTGACCTCGGCGGTCGGCTTCGGCGCCACATTTCTTCTTTCCCTGCCGCTATTGTCTGTTGCCGAGGTTCCTCCGGTCGATTCAGTGCATTTCGAAGTCGAGCTCGATTTCATTCGCGTGCAGCGCCCAGCTCCGATGCAAGCAGTGATCGACGCGGCAGGTCTTGCCACGTACGAGATTCACGGTCCCGCGGCCGAAAGTTGGATCGCCGCGTTCATTGGCGCGATGCGCGACGCCAGCGCGGATGCGGTTTTGCCGGGAACCGCCGGCGTTCGCGTGCTGCTTGTCGATGACAACGCCACCAATCGCGATCTCGTCGCGCGTATGTTGCGCAGCCTGACCTATCTTGTCGTCGAGGCCGAAGACGGTCGCGAAGCGCTCAAAGTTCTGTCAGACCATACGGCGGTCGATGTTGCGCTGCTCGATCTTCGCATGCCTGGAATCAGCGGTATCGAAGTTGCCCGCCGAGCGCGTGCAGCCGGACTACAGACAAAGCTGATCGCATTGACCGCTGACGCGGTGCCGGAAACGCGGGAAGCCGCGATTGCGGTGGGCTTCGAAACATTGCTGACCAAGCCGACCGACCCGGCAGCGTTGCGCAACGCCATCGAAGCAGTCGTGACCCAGATTGGTGAAGTCGATGCCGAGCGTCTCGCGGTGCTGAAGGCGATCGCCCCCGACGATCCTGCATTTCTTCTCCGTTTGGTGGACCGTTTCGAAGAAGACGCACAGCGCGCGCTCGTAAAAGCGCGACGTGGGTTGGAGGAGGCCGATCTGGTTGCAATCGCGACACAGGCCCATGCGCTGGCCAGTGTCGCGCGTCAGCTGGGTGCGCCGCGCCTCGCCGACTTGGTCGACGAGGCCGAACAATGGACGCCGGCCGACCTGCACGACCGGACCCCGGCTGTGCTTGAAGAAGCGGCGGCACGGGTGCGGCGCACCTGCCTGTCCCTGCGCGCCTCTTCGAAGCGGCCGGAGGGGGCACGTACGGATCTTCGACTGGTTTCGCGACCGATCCGCGACGGCGTTAACTGAATCCGGGAAACATCCGGTCGCGACCGGACGAATGTCAAAGTTCGTCACGCTTCCTTCGTGGACGCTCGCGTGTCCAGGTCGGTAGCACCACTGATCTCGTCGGAACCGGACATCAGATCCGGACCGAGGAGAGGGTCGCTTTTGGGGAGAACCGTTTTGAACCGTCCGCTCATCCTTGCCCTGCCGTTGCTGGCAGTCGGCAGCTTCGCTTTTGCGGCTGATGCGCCGCGCATGTCGCTCGATCCAAAGAATCTCGACCGCAGCGTCAGCGCCTGCACCGACTTCTTCCAGTTCGCGACCGGTGGAAAGAAATACGAGATCCCGCCTGCGGAAAGCCGCTGGGGCAGCTTCGACGAATTGGCCGAGCGCAATCAGGTCGCAGTGCGCGGCGTGCTCGACAAGCTGGCGGCCAAGCCGAGCAGCGACGTCGAAGAGCGCAAAGTCGGCGCCTTTTACGGCGCCTGCATGAACGAAGCGAAGGTCGAAGCCGACGGCATCGCGCCGTTGAAGCCGCGCCTGGTCGCGATCGACGCGGTCAAGAACCGCGCCGGTTTTGAAGCCGAATTTGCCAAGCTGCAGGCGGGCGGCGTCCCGACCTTGTTCAACTTCTTCTCGTCGCAAGATCAGAAGAATCCCGATCGCGTGATCGGCTCGATCTCGCAAGGCGGCCTGTCGCTGCCGAACAAGGACTACTACACCAAGACCGACGAGAAGACGGTCGCGCTGCGCGCCGCCTTTACCCAGTATGTCGACAAGATGTTCGAGCTGATGGGCGACAAGACGCCGTCGCCGGGCGCGACTGTGTTGGCATTCGAAACCAAGCTTGCGGGCGGTTCGCGCACGCCGGTCGAACTGCGCAATCCCAACGCCAACTACAATCCGCACAAGCTGGCGGACTTGAAGACGCTGGCACCGGGCTTCAACTGGGATCGCTATATCGCGTCGCTGGGCGTGCAGCTCGACGGCGTGAATGTCGGTCAGCCGGAATTCGTCAAGAACGCCGATGCGCTGCTCGGCTCGGAACCGCTGGCGACACTGAAGACTTACGCCAAATGGCGCCTCATGCAGACGACGGTCTCGTCGATGCCGAAACGCTTCATCGACACGGCCTTCGCGTTCGACAGCAAGATGACCGGTGCCAAGGAACAACAGCCGCGCTGGAAGCGCTGCGTTGCTGCGACGACCGCTGCGATGCCCGATGCGGTCGGCAAAGTGTTCGTCAAAGAAGTCATCGATCCGCGCACCAAGACGCGCGTCGAAGGCATGCTGGTCAATATCCGCGCCGCGCTGAGCGAAACCTTGCAGCAGCTCGACTGGATGACGCCCGCCACCAAGGCGCGCGCCTTGGCCAAGGCCGATGCGGTGATGCAGCTCGTCGCCTGGCCGGACAAGCCGCGCGACTACACCAACCTGAAGATTGAAGCGGGCACGCCCTTCGCGGTCGATCAAGCCGCGGTGCGTAGCTTCGAGGTCGCGCGCAACCGCGCCAAAATCGGCAAGCCGCCGGCCCGCGACGAGTGGACCTTTGCGGCGTCGATCGTGAACGCGCAGTACAGCCCGCTCTACAATCGGATCCTGTTCCCGGCTGGCATTCTGCAGCCGCCGTTCTTCGATGCGAATGCAGACGACGCGGTCAATTACGGCGGCATCGGCGCCGTGATCGGTCACGAGCTGACGCACGGCTTTGACGATCAGGGCCGTCAGTTCGACGCCAAGGGCATCCTGCAGGATTGGTGGGAGCCGTCGGACGCCGACAACTACAAAAAGCGCGCGCAATGCGTGGTCGATCAGTTCGAATCCTATGTCGGCATCGACGATGTCCATCACCAGGGTCGCCTGGTGCAGGGTGAAGCGATCGCCGATCTTGGCGGCCTGACGATTTCGTATCGCGCCTTCCAGAAGACCGACGAAGCCAAAGCCAAGAAGGAAATCGACGGTCTGACGCCGGACCAGCGCTTCTTCTTGTCGTTCGGTCAGATCTGGGCGGGTGCCATTCGTCCGGAAGCGATCCGTACGCGTCTTGCCACCGATCCGCACCCGCTCGGCAAGTTCCGCACCATCGGTACCGTGTCGAACATGAGCGAGTTCGCCACCGCCTTCGCATGCAAGCCGGGCGACGCAATGGTGCGCGCAACCGCCTGCAAGATTTGGTGAGTAGATGAAACTTCGTACACGACTCCTCGCCGCCAGCTTCGTGCTGGCGGCGATCCCCGCCGTCGCCCAATCTCCGACGAGTGGGACCGCGCGGATGTCGCTCGATCCCGCGAATATCGATCCAAGCGCGCAGCCTTGTGATGATTTCTTTGCCTATTCGACCGGCGGTTGGATGAAGGCAAATCCGATCCCGGCGTCGGAACCGCGCTGGGGCAACTTCAACAAGCTGGCCGACGACAATCTCGCAACCATGCGCGGGATTCTTGACAAGCTGGCGGCGGGCGACGGCGTCAATGGCGACGCCGACTTCCAGAAGATCGGCGCCTATTTCAAAAGCTGCATGGACGAAGCCGCGGTTGAAGCGGCCGGGCTGAAGCCGATCGAAGCCGACTTGAAGCGCATCGCGTCGTTGAAAGATCGCAAGGCGATCGTCGCCGAGATCGCAAACCTGCATGCGGTGGGCGTGCCGGTGTTCTTTGCCTTCGGCCAGGAGCCGGATCCGAAAGACAGCAAGCGCACCATCGCGCAGATCCAGCAGGGCGGCCTGTCGCTTCCCAATCGCGACTACTACTTCAAGGACGACGCCAAATCGAAGTCGCTGCGCGACGCGTTCCGCGCCTATGTCGTCACCATGTCGAAGCTCGCCGGTCAGGACGATGCGACGGCGGGCAAGACAGCGGATGCGGTGCTGCGCATCGAAACCGACCTGGCCAAAGGATCGAAATCGCCGGTCGATCTGCGCGATCCGGAAGCGAACTATCACCTGGTCAAACAGGCGCAGCTCAAGACCTACGCGCCGTCGGTCGATTGGGGCAGCTACTACAAACAGGCCAACGTCGCGACCGGCGACATCGACCTGTCGCAGCCCGATTTCCTGAAAGCCGTCGAACGCGTCGTGACCAAATCGGCGCCCGACGATTTGAAGGCCTATCTCGGCTGGCAGGTGTTGCGCAGCAACGCCAACGCATTGCCGAAAGCGTTCGTCGACGAGGCGTTCGCCTTTCGCAAGCAACTGACTGGCGCCAAGGAACTGCAGCCGCGCTGGAAGCGCTGCACGATCGCAACCACGGGTGCGATGCCCGACGCGGTCGGCAAAGCGTTCGTCACCAAGGCGGTTGATCCCGAGACCAAGGCCCGCGCGCTGAAGATGGTGCAGAATCTGCGCGCAACTTTGGCCGAAGACATCAAGACGCTCGACTGGATGGGGGCTGCAACCAAGCAGCAGGCGGCGGTCAAGCTCGACAAGATGGCCGAGCAGATCGTCAATCCGAACGTCTGGATCGACTATTCGGCGCTGCAGCCGACCGAGCCGTTCTACGCATCGAACCTGCGCGGCGCGCGCGCGTGGGAGGTCAAGCACGAGCTGGCAAAGATCGGCAAGCCGACGTCGAAAGACGAATGGCAGATGTCGCCGATGATCACCAACGCCTACTACGAGCCGTTGATCAACGTGATCGTGTTCCCGGCCGGCATTTTGATGCCGCCGTTCTTTGACGCGAAAGCCGACGATGCGGTGAATTACGGCGGCATCGGCGCGGTGATCGGCCACGAGATGACGCACGGCTTCGACGATCAGGGCCGTCAATACGATTCTGACGGTCTGCTGCGCGACTGGTGGACCAAAGAAGACGGCAAGCGCTTTAACGCCAAGGCGCAATGCATCGTCGATCAGTTCAGCGGCTACACCGTCGTCGACGACGTGAAGGAAAACGGCAAGCTGGTGCAGGGTGAATCGATCGCCGATCTCGGTGGTCTTGCGGTTGCGTATCGTGCATTCCAAAAGACCGAGCAGGCGAAGAAGGGTGAGAAGATCGACAATCTCACGCCCGAACAGCGCTTCTTCCTCAGCTACGGACAGATCTGGGCCGAAAATTCGCGGCCCGAATTCGCCCGTCTGCAGGCGCTGACCGATCCGCATCCCGCGGCCAAGTTCCGCGTCAACGGCACGGTGTCGAACCTGGCCGAATTCGCCAAGGCGTTCCAGTGCAAGCCCGGCAGCGCAATGGTGCGCGCGACGGCCTGCAAGATCTGGTGATGCGACGTACGCGCGTGCCGATCTGGTCGTAGGAACGTGCGTCCCTGGAGCGAGTTGCCGGTCCCCGGCAACTCGCTCTTTTTTATTCAGTGGGCGGACAACGACGTTCTGCCGTGCAGGCTAGGGCGGTGACAGGGCGGCGGATCGCTTTAGGTTAGGCGGGCACATGCCCGACTCGTCTGCTCCTTCCGGCGATCTGCCCGCCATCAATCGCGCCATTCCGTTTGCCATTGCGGTCGCGGCCTTTATCGAAGCGATCGATTCCACCGTCGTCACCACCGCGCTGCCCGCAATTGCGCGCGACCTGCATGTGCCGGCGACGGAATTGTCGTCGCTAGTGACCGCCTACCTGTTGGCCGTGACGGTTCTGATTCCGTTGTCGGGCTGGATCGCGGACCGGTTCGGCGCGCGTCGCGTCTTTGCCGGCGCCATTCTTCTGTTCACCGCCGCATCGGCGCTGGCCGCCACGTCGCGCGATTTCCCGTCGTTGCTCATCGCGCGTGCGCTGCAAGGAGCGGCCGGCGCGTTGATGATGCCGGTGGCGCGGTTGATCGTGCTGCGCACCATTCCGCGCGAACGGTTCGTCGAGACGATGAGCCTGGTGACGATCCCGGCACTGGTCGGTCCCGCCATCGGTCCAGTGTTGGGCGGTGCGATCACCGAATGGTTCGGCTGGCCGTGGATCTTTCTGATCAATCTGCCGATCGGGATCATCGGCACGATTTTCGTGCTGCGCGTCATTCCTGACATTCACGAAACCAGACGCGGCTTTGACGGGATCGGCTTTGCACTCTTCGCAGCCGGCCTGGCTGCAATCGTGCTCGCTTGCGAAACGGCGGGACGTTCCGGCCTTGGCCGCAGCGGTGAAGTCGCGGTCGGGACGGGTGGCGTCGCACTGCTGCTTCTCTATGCGTTGCATGCACGGCGCAGGACCGATCCGGCCTTGGATCTGTCGCTGTTCCGCATCGCCAGTTTTCGCACCAGCGTGGTCGGCGGCACCTTGTGCCGCATCGGGTTTGCCGGCACGCCGTTTCTGTTACCGCTGTTGTTCCAGCTCGGCTTTGGCCTGTCGCCGTTGGAATCCGGCGGCCTGACCTTCGCCGTTGCAATTGGCGCGATCGGCTTGAAAACGATTGCGCCACGCGTCGCGCGCGCCTGGCCGTTCAAACGCGTGCTGCTGGTCAATGGCGCAGCCATCGCGGTCGCCTTGGCCAGCTTCGCATTGCTGCAGCCGACCACGCCGCATTACGCGATCCTGGGTCTGTTGGTCGGGTACGGCTTTTTGCGGTCGCTGCAATTCACCTTTCTGAACGCGCTCGCCTATGCCGACGTGCCCGACAACAAATCCAGCCACGCAACCAGCCTCGCCAGCGTCGGCCAGCAATTGTCGCAGTCGTTGGGCGTCGCCTTGGCCGGCGCGTTGCTGAGTCTGTTTGCGGGCGGCGTCACGCCGACGCGCATCGACTTTGCGCATACATTCCTGGTCTGCGCCGCTGTCGTGGTGATTGCGCTGCTTATGTTCCTGCGTCTGCCGGCCGATGCGGGCGGCAATATGCGCGGTGCGCCGCGCGGCGTCCGGCGCGGCGCCGTACAGGATGCGGGTCAACAGGGCGCCTGAGCCAAGTTCTACATTCGGCGCTTGCGTGAACGCAGCGCAGGATTCAGGCTGCCGGTATGATGCGCACGATGCTTTGCCTGATTCTGATCGCCCTGCTTGGCGGCTGCGGTACGGTCGTTCGGACCACAACCAGCGTCGTCACCAAGACGGTTGAAACGGCCACCGATATTGTAACGGCACCGCTGCCGTAACCGCCCCTGCGTAACGGTACGTCGGGCGCCTGTCGCCCTGGCGCAACAAAGCTGCGCCGGGCGCGAATTTCGTTGTCCCAGTAGGGTCTTCGCGCTTCCGATCCAGGTCTGTCTGTGGTTCGCTCGCGGACTTCCAGGGGCTTCACGACAAACAACAAAGAGACCGTATGACCGTAGTTACGCCCGCTATTGCGGGATTGCGCCGGGACGAGCGCACGTTTCTGGGCCACCCGACCGGGTTGGCTTTTCTGTTCTTCACCGAGATGTGGGAGCGCGTGTCGTATTACGGCATGCGCGCGCTGCTCGTCCTCTACATGACCGAGCAGTTGCTGCAGCCGGGCCATGCCGAAACGGTGCTCGGCTACGCGGGCTTCAAAAGCTTTCTGGAAATGCTGTTCGGACCGATGTCGGTCCAGGCGGTGTCGTCGCAGATCTACGGCACCTATACCGCGTCGGTGTACGGCGCGACGTTGTTCGGCGGGTTGCTCGCCGATCGCGTGCTGGGACAACGCAAGAGCGTGTTTCTCGGCGGCGTATTGATGGCGATCGGTCAGTTCATGCTGATGTCGGAGTCGCTGTTTCTGCCGGCGCTGCTGGTTCTGATCTGCGGCAACGGTTGCTTCAAAGCCAATATCTCGACCCAGGTCGGCAATCTCTACGCGCCCGGTGACGCGCGTCGCGACAGCGCCTTTTCGCTCTTCTATGTCGGCGTGAATATCGGCGCGTTCATCGCGCCGCTTCTGTGCGGCACGATCGGCGAATTCTATGGCTGGAAATACGGCTTCGCTGCTGCGGGCGTGGGCATGATCGTCGGGCTGATCATTTTCCGCATGGGCCGCAAACATCTGCCGCCCGACACGCTGACTCAGTCGCGCGAAGAAGGAAAAGCGCACGGGCCGTTGACCAAGAGCGACAAGAACGCGATCTGGGCACTGCTGGTGATCGCGTTGCTCAACACGTTCTTCTGGGCGACCTACGAACAGCAGGGCAACACGTTTGCGCTGTGGGCGCGCGATTACACCGACCGGTCGTTCTTCGGCCTGATCGAAATCCCGGTCACCTGGTTCCAGTCGTTCAATCCGTTTTTCATTTTCACGCTGACGCCGTTCCTCGTCGCCTTCTGGGCGCGCCAGCGCGCGCGCAACGCCGAGCCGACGGCCGTCACCAAGATGGCGATCGGTTGTTGGCTGGTTGGTGCCGCCTATCTGTTCCTGATGATCCCAGCGCTGATGATCGGCGAAACCGGCAAAGCGGGCGTGATGTGGAGCATCGTTCATTGCGCCATCATCACGGTCGGCGAGCTGTATTTGTCGCCGGTCGGCCTGTCGCTGTTTTCCAAAGTCGCGCCGATCAAATTCGTCTCGATGATGATGGGTGTGAACTACATGTCCAACCTGCTGGGCAACTACCTGCAGGGCTATCTCGGCAGCTTCTGGGAAGTGATGCCGAAATCGAGCTTCTGGTTGCTGATGGCGGTGATCGCAATTGCCTCCGGCGTCGCGATCCAGGCCTTCAACCGGCCGCTCAATCGCATCATCGCAGAACGGATCGGGACGCGAGGCTGACCATGAAGAAGCTTCTGCTTGTTGCGGCGCTCGTTCTTCCGTCGATGGCCGCGCATGCCGACGAAGGCATGTACACGTTCAACAACGCGCCGGCCAAAGCGATCGGCGAGAAATACGGTTTCTCGCCCGACAAAGCCTGGCTCGATCATGTGCAGCTTTCGTCGGTGCGGTTGGCGCGCGGCTGTTCGGGCTCGTTCGTGTCCAAGGACGGGTTGGTGCTGACCAATCATCACTGCATGCGCGGCTGCGTCGAACAATTGTCGACGGCGCAAGAAAACCTGATGGCCAAGGGCTTCACCGCCAAAGATCCGGCGGCCGAACGCAAATGCCCCGACGTCGAAGTGAACCAACTGGTCGAAATCACCAGCGTCACCGATCGCATCACGAAAGCGACGGACGGCAAGACCGGCAAAGACTTCGCCGATGCGCTGCGCGGCGTGCAGGCAGCGATCCAGAAAGAATGTTCGACCGGCGCCGACATACGCTGCGACGTGGTCAGCCTGTACCAGGGCGGTCAGTACGATCTGTACAAATACCGTCGTTACCAGGATGCGCGTCTGGTGTTCGCACCCGAACTTGGCGTCGCGAAGTTCGGCGGCGACCCGGACAATTTCAACTTCCCGCGCTACGGCCTCGACATGGCGCTGCTGCGCGTCTACGGCGCCGACGGCAAGCCGATCAAAGTCGACCATCATCTCTCGTGGGCGAAAGCCAGCGCGGCCGAGAACGATCTGGTGTTCACCTCGGGCAATCCCGGCGGGACTGATCGGCAATTGACGCTCGCGCAGCTGAGCTTCCGGCGCGACTATGTGCTGCCGCGCCTGGTGGCGCAGTTCTCGGAACGTCGCGGTATCTTGGTCGCGTTCAGCCGACGCGGGCCCGAACAACAACGCGTCGCTGAAGAGAAGCTGCTGCGCATCGAGAACACGCTGAAAGTCTATAAGGGCCGGCTGGATGCGCTGGCCGGCGCGCTCTACGCGCAAAAGCAAACGGCAGAGGCCGACTTCCGCGCCAAGGTCGACGCCGATCCCAAGCTCAAGTCGGTCGCAGGCGATGCCTGGGACGGGATTGCCAAAGCCGTGCAGGCCGAACGTGCGCTGCATGACCGGCGCTACATGCTCGACCTCGGCAACGGGTTCGATTCAGATCTCTTCACGCTCGCGCGCCAGCTGGTGCGCGCCGCCGATGAACGGGCCAAGCCGAACGAACAGCGTCTCAAAGAATATACCGACGCGGCCTTCCCGCAGATCGAGCAGCGTCTGGTCAGCTCGTTTCCGATCGCGAAAGACCTCGAAGTCGAAACCTTGGGGTGGTCGCTTGCGACGATGCGCGCCTGGCTGTCACCCGACGACGCGACGGTCAAAGAGGCGCTTGGTAAGGACGATACGTTCGATCTCGCCAAGCGTCTCGTCACCGGCACCAAGTTGAACGACGTACAGGTACGCAAGACGTTGCTGGCCGGCGGCAAGGCCGCGATCGAAGCTAGCAAAGATCCGATGATCCTGTTCGCGAAACAGGTCGACGCAGCCTCGCGCGCAGTTCGTGCCACCTACGAAGCCGACGTCGATGCGCCGGAGAAGAAATTCGGTGCTGCGTTGGCGCAGGCGCGCTTCGCACTCGAGGGCAGCGCGGTGCCGCCCGACGCAACCTTCAGCCCGCGTCTCAGCTACGGCAAAGTTGCAGGCTGGACCGAGCCGAGCGGCAAGCAAGTACCGTACTTCACCTTGACCAGCGCGGTGTTCGAACGTGCCACCGGCAACGTGCCGTTCCGTCTGCCGCAATCGTGGCTCGACGCCAAACCGGCGCTCGACGGTACTGTCCACATGGATTTCGTCACCACGAACGACATTGTCGGCGGCAATTCGGGGTCGCCGATCATCAACCAGAAAGGCGAGCTGGTTGGGCTTGCCTTCGACGGCAACGCGCATTCGATCGGTGGATCGTACGGCTATGACGGCGCGCTCAATCGCTGCATCGGGGTCGATGTGATGGCGATGAAGCAGGCGCTCGCCAAGGTCTACAAAGCCGACGCGCTGGTGCGTGAACTCACCGGCAACGACACGCGTGCAGAAGCACGCTGAAGAAAAACGTCACGATCGAGAAGGCGGGTGATGTCTCACCCGTAGCAAGGGGAACGAACTGCAATGAAGTATTTGTCTTTGGTCGCCGCCGCGGCCTTACTGTTTGGCGCTGCAACGACTGCGCATGCCGACGAAGGCATGTTCACCTTCAACAATCCGCCAGTGAAGCAGCTGAGCGAGAAATACGGTTTCTCGCCCGACAAAGCCTGGCTTGACCGCGTCCAGCTTGCCTCGGTGCGTCTCGCACGCGGCTGCTCGGGCTCGTTCGTGTCGAAGGACGGTCTGGTTCTGACCAACCAGCATTGCGTGCGTGGCTGCGTCGAGCAGCTGTCGAGCGCCAAGGAAGATCTGTCGTCGAAAGGCTTCACCGCCAAGGATCAGGCGTCCGAGCGCAAATGCCCCGACGTTGAAATCAACCAGCTGGTCGAAATCACCGAAGTGACCGATCGCATCACCAAGGCGACCGAGGGCAAGACTGGCAAAGAGTTCGCCGATGCGCTGAAGTCGACGCAAGCGACGATCCAGAAAGAATGCGCGACCGGCGCCGACATTCGCTGCGACGTGGTCAGCCTCTATCAGGGCGGTCGCTACGATCTCTACAAATACCGCCGCTACCAGGATGCACGCCTGGTCTTCACGCCCGAAGTCGATATCGGCATGTTCGGCGGCGACCCCGACAATTTCAATTTCCCGCGCTACGACCTCGATATGTCGCTGCTGCGCGTCTATGGCGCTGACGGCAAGCCGCTCAAGGTCGACAACTACCTGCCGTGGGCGAAAGCCAGTGCGGCGGAAAACGATCTCGTCTTCACCTCGGGCAATCCCGGCGGCACCGATCGTCAATTGACGATGGCGCAGCTCTACATCCAGCGCGACTACGTGCTGCCGCGCGTCATCGCACGCTATTCGGAACGGCGTGGCATTCTGGTCGAGTTCGGCCGCCGCGGCGCCGAGCAGAAGCGCGTTGCCGAAGAAAAGCTGCTGGGCATCGAGAACTCGCTCAAAGTCTATAAGGGCCGCTACGACGCGCTTGCGGGTTCGCTTGGTGTCTTGAAAGCGAAAGCTGAAGCGGATTTCCGCGCCAAGGTCGATGCCGATCCGAATCTGAAACAGATGGCGGGCGACGCCTGGGACGGGATCGCGAAAGCGGTGCAGATCGATCGCGCCTTGTTCGATCGTCGCTACATGCTGGAGACGGCGGCCGCGTTCGACTCGCAACTCTTCACCTTGGCGCGCCAGCTGGTGCGTGCGGCGGATGAGCGGGCCAAGCCGAACGAGCAGCGTCTGCGCGAATATACCGACGCGGCTTTCCCGGCGATCCAGCAGCGTTTGGTAAGTGCGTTCCCGATTTCGAACGAACTTGAAATCGAAATGCTGGGCTGGTCGCTGGCCAGCATGCGCGCATGGCTGTCGCCCGACGACGCGACGGTCAAAGCGGTGCTGGGCAAGGACGACACGTTCGACCTCGCCAAGAAACTGGTCACCGGCACCAAGCTCGGCGACGCGAAAGTGCGCAAAGCCCTGCTCGATGGTGGCAAGGCTGCGATCGACGCAAGCAAGGATCCCATGATCCTGCTCGCCAAGCAGGTCGATGCCGATGCGCGCGCTGTGCGTGCCAAGGTCGAAGAAGAAGTCGATGCGCCGGAGAAGAAGTTCGGCGGCGCCATCGCCAAGGCGCGCTTTGCGTTGGAAGGCACTTCGACGCCGCCCGACGCGACGTTCAGCCCGCGCCTCAGCTACGGCAAAGTGACGGGCTGGACCGAGCCGACCGGCAAGCAGGTTCCGTACTTCACCGTGACCAGCGGCCTGTACGAACGCGCCACCGGCAACGATCCGTTCCGCCTGCCGAAATCATGGCTCGATGCGAAGGCGTCGTTGGACGGCAACGTCCACATGAACTTCGTCACGACGAACGACATTGTGGGTGGCAATTCGGGTTCGCCGATGATCAACCAGAAGGGCGAAGTCGTCGGTCTTGCCTTCGACGGCAACATTCACTCGATCGGTGGCGACTATGGCTATGACGCAGCGCTCAACCGTTGCGTCGGCGTCGACGTGATGGCGATGAAGCAGGCGCTGGCCAAGGTCTACAAGGCCGAGTGGCTGGTGCGCGAGCTGACTGGCGCGGAGACGCGCGCGGAAGCACGCTGACCTTCGCAAGCGCAACAAAAGAAGGGCGGGTGGCAACACCCGCCCTTTTTTATTCCCTGCGGATGCAGGCAAGTGATCAAAGTTGCGGCAGTCTCATTGATCATAGCGGTCACCGGAATGGATCCCTGCTTTCGCAGGGAATGAATCCGGCTATCTTCCATGGCACACCCGCGCGTCACGATGCGGGGCCAGGGGAGGAACCAGACCATGACACAAACAACTCGACGGACCGTGCTGGGTGGGCTGGCTGCAGCCGGCGCCGTAATCAGCGCGCCGCGCCTCGCATTCGGCGCCGCGCCGCGCACGTTGAAAATTTCGCACCAATTTCCCGGCGGCTCGATCGACCAGGGTGATTTCCGCGACCGGCTGTGCCGCAAATTCGCGGCCGAGGTCGAGAAGCGCACCAACGGCGAGCTGAAATTCGACATCTATCCCAACTCGTCGCTGATGAAGACGAACGCGCAATTCAGCGCGCTGCGTAAAGGCGCGTTGGATCTGAGCCTGGTGCCGATTTCCTATTCGGGCGGCGAAGTGCCGGCGCTCAATCTCGGCCTGATGCCGTGTCTGGTGACGAGCTACGACCAGGGCGCTGCGTGGAAGAAGGCGCCGATCGGTACCGAGTTCACCAAGATCCTCGACGACAAGGGCGTCAAAATCCTGACCTGGATTTGGCAGGCCGGCGGACTCGCGTCGCGCACCTCACCGGTGGTCGCGCCGGAAGATGCGAAGGGTCTCAAGATCCGCGGCGGCTCGCGCGAGATGGACATGGTTCTGAAAGCGGCCGGCTCTGCAGTGCTGACCATGCCGTCGAACGAAATCTATGTCGGCATGCAGACCGGTGCAGTCGATGCGGCGCTGACCTCGTCGACCAGCCTGATCTCGTTCAAACTCGAAGAACTTGCCAAGCACCTCACGACGGGACGCGGCAAAAGCTATTGGTACATGTTGGAGCCGCTGGTGATCTCGAAAGAGATCTGGAGCAGCCTGACGCCGGCGCAGCAAAAGATCGTCGACGAGATCGGTGCCGATCTCGAGAAGTTCGGCATCGAAGGCGCCAAGGCCGACGACCAGGAAGTGGCGCGCGTCTACGAAAAAGTCGGCGCGAAAGTCCACGACATGGATGCGTCGGTGGTCGAGAAATGGACCAAGATCGCGCGCGAGACTGCGTGGAAGGACTTCGCCGACAAGGGCGAGGAATACGCCAAGTTGCTCAAGCTTGCTGAATCGGTTCCTGCTTGAAAACAGAGATCTTTGACCCGGCGGTACAACCGAACGCGTTTGTACCGCCGAACGCCAGCCCGCTCGATTTCGCACTCGGCCTCGTCAATCGCATCCTGACGATCTTGTCGGCGATCGCTTTGGTGATCGCGGGTGCGGTGCTGACCTACGGCATGTTCGTGCGCTACTGGCTGCGCATTCCGACCGACTGGCAGGACGAGCTGACCGTGTTCCTGCTGGTCGGCGCGACGTTCCTGTCGGCGGGCTACATCCAGTTCAAGCGCGGTCATGTCGGCATCGATGCGCTGGCGGAAATTCTGCCGCCCAAAGCCGATCGCGTGCGCCGCTGGCTGGCCGATCTTCTGTCGTTCCTGTTCTGCCTGTTCTTTAGCTGGAAGAGCTGGACCCTCGTCGCAGAAGCGATCCACGAAGGTCAGGTCACGCAGACGACCTGGGCACCGCCTTTGTGGATTCCCTACGGCATGATGGCGGTCGGCATGACCGTGCTGACGCTGCAGCTTTTCCTGCAATTGATCATGAAGCGCCAACCGAAATGAGCGTCACCGAAATCGGCCTCCTCTATGGCGGCGCAACCTTGCTGTTGTTGTTCTCGGGCATGCCGATCGCGTTTGCGCTCGGTGCCGTGGCGACCGTCTTCATGGCGATCTTCATGCCGCGCGCGTCGCTCGATACGGTGACGCAGAATGTCTACGAAGAAATGGCGAGCATCACCTTGCTCACCATTCCGCTGTTCATTCTGAAAGGCGCTGCGATCGGCAAAAGCCGCGCCGGTGCCGATCTCTATTCGGCGCTGCATGTCTGGCTGCATCGCGTGCCGGGCGGGCTCGGCGTCGCCAACGTGTTTGCCTGCGGCCTGTTCGCTGCGATGGCCGGCTCGTCGCCCGCGACGTGCTCAGCGATCGGCAGCGCCGGCATTCCGGAAATGCGCCGCCGTGGATATTCGGGTGGGTTCGCCGCCGGCATCATCGCCGCGGGCGGCACACTTGGCATTCTGTTGCCGCCGTCGATCACGCTGATCCTGTTTGCGGTTGCGGCCGAGCAATCGCTGGGCCGTCTGTTTCTTGCCGGCATCGGTCCCGGCATGCTGCTGGTCGGCATGTTCGCGGCCTATGCGGTGTGGCGGTACCGGCGCGAGCAAAGCGCAGCGCGCGTCATTCACGAAGCGGGCGGTGCGCATTCTGCGCTGCTGCAGGAAGATCGCTTCACGCTGAAAGAACGTGTGCAGGCGATTCCGCGCGTCGCACCCTTCGTGCTGCTGCTGACCGGCGTCATGGTCGCGCTCTATGGCGGCTACGCCACGCCGAGCGAAACAGCCGGGCTTGGTGCGGTGCTGGCCTTGGCGCTGATCGCCGCGATCTACGGTGCGTACAAGATCAGCGATCTCGGACCGATCCTGTTCTCGACGCTGCGCGAGTCCGGGATGCTGATGATGATCATCGGCATGTCGCTGCTCTATTCCTACGTGATGTCGTACCTGCACATCTCGCAGAGCGCGGCTGCGTGGATCGTGGGCTTGGGCCTGTCGAAATGGGCGTTGCTGGCGGCGCTGTTGGTGCTGGTCGTGGTGCTGGGATTCTTCCTGCCGCCGGTCTCGATCATTCTGATGACCGCACCGATCATTCTGCCGCCGCTGCGCGCGGCGAATTTCGACCTGATCTGGTTCGGCATCGTGATGACGATCGTGATGGAGATGGGGCTGATCCATCCGCCGGTGGGACTCAATCTCTTCGTCATCAAGAACATCGCGCCCGACATTCCGTTGGGCGAAGTGATCTGGGGTGTGCTGCCGTTCGTCGGGTTGATGATGGTCGCGGTGCTGCTGCTCTGCTTCGCACCCGGGATCGCGACCTGGTTTCCGACTGAGATTTACGGCCGCTAAGTCCGGCGCGGAAACAGCACGATCCGGTGCAACCAAGCCAGCAACGGCTGGTCGACAAACCGGGTGAAGATCGTCGCGCAGGCGAACAAGGTCGCAAGAAAGACGCTTGCGATCGACCAGCCGACGATCTTCCCCGACGTCGCCTCGACCACCCACCAGGCCGCGAACGGACCGGCCAGCAGCGGGAAATGCAGCAGATAGATCGCGAAAGAATTGTGGCCGAGAAACTGTCCCGGCCGTGACGTCAACAGACGCTGCAGGCGCGCGCTCAACAACACCGCCAGAAACAGGCCGATCGCGCTGATCGTGGCGATCAGATTGGCCACGGTCAGTTCGCCGTAGCGTTCGCGCAGCGACGTCTGCGGGCCAAGCAACCAGTCGCCGCCAAACGCGACGCCGACCGCAAGCGGCAGCAACCAGATCCAGCGCATGTGGCGCAACTGGCCCGCACGCCAGGCGCGCTCGAACAGAAAGCCGAGCGGGAAGGCGGCATAAAACACGCTTTGCCCGGCGACATAGAGACAGCAGGGGATCGACAGGACCGCGACGGCGATGCGCGCCCGCGCGGGGATCAAACGCACGAGAAGATAGATGCCGAGCGAGCCGAAGAATTCGATCTGCATCGTCCACAGCGGCGGATCGAATTTCACCATGCGGCCGCGATAGAGATCGAGCAGCGTCGTGCGCAGAAAATGCAGAAGGTTGGTATCCAGCGCACCGTCGGTGACGGCAAGAAACGTGTGGCCGGTCGCAACGCGCATGTCGTTTCCAGCCGTCGGGAACAGTGCCAGGCAGGCGAGCCCGAACAGGCAGGCGACGAAGGACGGCACGGTCAGCCGCAAATAGCGGCGCAGCCCCAGCGTCGGCAAATTGGCGCGGCTGCGTTCCGCAGCGCGCGTCAGCACGAATCCCGACAAAAGAAAGAACACGCAGACCCACGGGCCGCCATTGCAGAAAATCTGCAGCGGCGAATTCCAGACGGCGGTCTGCGCCGCCGCCAAGGATCCAACCGGGATCGGTCCCCATCCGATGACCGGAAACGCGACCGCAATCGTGTGGCCCAGCACGACGCACAGCGCGGCCACGCCGCGCAAACCATCCAGCGCGTCAATCCGCGACGACGAATCCATCGATTGCATGAAGGGGAAGAAGCGCGCTCAACGTTGCAAATGCGCTAATGGCAACGCGGTCGAGTCTTTATAAGTTTCGAGCACGAAGCTCGATCGCACGTCTTTGACGCCCGGCATCTTCAACAGCTTCTTGCGCGCGAAGTTGGCGTAGTCGTCCAAGGTCGGCACGACGACTTTGAGCAGATAGTCGAACGCGCCGGTCATCATATGCACGGCGACGACTTCGGGTTCGGCGGCAGCCGCGTCACGGAATGCATCTGCCAACTGATCGTTGTGCCGTTCGACCTGCACTTCGACGAACGCGACGACGTCGAGGCCCAGCTTCTTGCGATCGAGCAGCGCGACATAGCCGCCGATCATTCCCTGTTCTTCCAATTGCCGGACCCGGCGCAGGCAGGGCGAGGGCGACAGGCCGATCCGGTCGGCAAGCTCGACATTGGCGATCCGCCCGTCCTGCTGCAGCGTCTCGAGAATCTTCCGGTCTGCCGGGCTGAGGGCGGTTTCGGGCACGATATGCTCCAGATTCGGTTCTTGTTGGCAGAAGCTGCCCCGATCTGACCGGTCCGAGACCGAGAAGGCAAGGACTTGCCTGGCCGGGGCGGCGTAGTCTCAAGCCCATCATTTTGGGAGGCGTCTGATGGCCGAGATCACCGAGCAGAATCCGATGGGCACCGACGGGTTCGAATTCGTCGAATTCACCGCCCCCGATCCCGCGGTGCTGGAAGGCGTGCTGACGCGTCTCGGTTTTTCCCCCGTCGCCAAACATCGCTCGAAGAAAGTCACCTTGTGGAAGCAGGGCGACATCAACTTCATCGTCAATGCCGAGCCCGGCAGCCCGGCCGCGACCTTCGCCGCTGCGCACGGCCCCAGCGCCAATGCGATGGCGTTCCGCGTCAAAGACGCGGCCTTCGCCTATCAACGCGCGCTGTCGCTGGGTGCAAAGCCCTTCACCGGCAAAGTCGGTGCGATGGAGCTGAACATTCCCGCCATCGAAGGGATCGGCGGGTCGGCGCTTTATTTCGTCGATCGCTACGGCAAGAACACGATCTACGACGTCGACTTTGAATTCTTCGCCGACCCCAACGTGCCCGGCGTCGGCCTGCAGATCATCGATCACCTGACGCACAATCTGCGGCAGGGCGAGATGGACACTTGGTACGGCTTCTACAACAAGCTCTTCAATTTCCGCGAGATCCGCTACTTCAACATCGAAGGCAAAGTGACCGGCTTGCGTTCGCGCGCGCTGACGTCGCCCTGCGGCAAGATCAAGATCCCGCTCAACGAAAGCGCCGGCGGCGAGCAGAAGGATCAGATCCAGGAATTCATTGAGCAGTATAAAGGCGAAGGCATCCAGCACATCGCGATGTCGACCGGCGACATTTTTGCGACCGTGAAAGGGTTGCGTACCAAGGGGCTCGGCTTCATGGATGCGCCGCCGGACACCTATTACGAAATGCTCGAAGAACGTCTGCCGGGCCATGGCGAAGACGTCGCCGCGCTGAAAGACAATTGTCTGCTGCTCGACGGTACGACTGCGTCGCAGAACGGTGCCAACAACCGCCTGTTGCTGCAGATCTTCAGCGAGACCGTGGTCGGCCCGATCTTCTTCGAAATCATTCAGCGCAAAGGCGATGACGGTTTCGGCGAAGGCAACTTCAAAGCCTTGTTCGAGTCGATCGAACGCGACCAGATCAAGCGCGGCGTGATCAAGGAAGTCGCGTAACGCGCAGGCTCAAGCGCGCTTGCGCGCCGCTGGCTTTTTCTCTGGTGCCGGGTAGAGGCGGAGCAACAGCTCGGCGGCGTTTCTTGCGCGTGTTTTGATGTCTGCTGCGCTCGGCGGTTCGGCCAGGCGCAGCAGAAGATCGACCAGCGTACCTTCCCAAAGCAGGGCCAGATACCGCCGGCTGATTTGTGCCGGATCGCCGGCGGCGATCAGATCTTGTTGCTGCGCCGCTTCGATCAAGTTGCGCAGCTTGGCGACCGCGGCTTTGCGGCCGACCTCGTCGAGTGCCTGCGCCACTTCGGGCGAACGTTCGGCCTCGGCAATTGCCAGGCGATGCACCGCCAGCACGTCCACATCGCAAACCTCGGTCATGACGCGCGCGCCGAACGCCGCCAGAATCGCGATCAACGAGTCGTGATCGTGCGGCGCCGGCATGTCGGCCGGCGCCTCCATGCGTTGTGCGCGCGTGGCGATACAGGCGATCAGCATCTGCTGTTTGTTGCCGACCACCGCATAGAGCTCGCGCTTGGAGACACGCGCGCGCGTTGCGATTTCCAGCGTGCTCGTCTCGCCATAGCCGCGCTCGGTGAAGGCGGTGAAGGCGGCATGCAGGATGCGGTCGCGGATCGGCGTGTCTGAATCGATCGTGTCGCGTGTCTTCGAATTGGATTTCGCGCGCGGCAAACCATCCCCCTTGACCTGGTACCGAGCGGTACCGTACGGTCGATCACATTGGTACCGACTGGTACCAACCACTATCATCAGGTTCCCATGACTGTCCAGCTTACCGCCGGCGCAGAACGGCCGGTCGTGCGCCTGCGCGCCGTCGCCAAGAATTACGACGCCGGTGCCGTGCAAGTGGCGGCGCTGCGCGGCGTCAGTCTCGAAATTCCGCAGAATTGTTTCTCGATGCTGGTCGGCCCGTCCGGCAGCGGAAAGACGACGCTGCTCAATCTGATCGGCTGCATCGATGCGCCGACGGAAGGGACGGTCGAGGTCTGCGGCGAAGCGATCGCAGCGTTCGGCGACAATGCGCTGTCCGATTTCCGGGCCCGCAACATCGGCTTCATCTTCCAGAATTTCAGTCTCGTTCCGGTTTTGTCGGCGTACGAGAACGTCGAATATCCGCTGCTGCTGGTCGGCATGGCACCCGCCGAGCGGCGTCGGCGCACCCTGGCGATGCTGGACGCGGTCGGCCTTGCCGCGCAGGCGCGCCAGCGTCCGAACGAATTGTCGGGCGGGCAGAAGCAACGCGTCGCCATCGCACGCGCGCTGGTCAAGCAGCCGCAGCTGGTCCTGGCAGACGAGCCGACGGCCAATCTCGATACCGCAACCGGCGCGTCGATCATCGAGTTGATGCGCCGCATTCAGGTCGAGCTGCGTACCAGCTTCGTCTTCTCCACCCATGACCCGCACTTGATGTCGCATGCGGACGAGACCTTCACGATCCGCGACGGCGCGCTGGTCCAACCGGGATTGCACTGATGATGCGTCTGCTTCAGATCGCCTTTCGCAATATTCTGCGCAACCGGCGCCGCTCGTTGATGACGGGTTCGGCGGTTGCGGCGGGTGCCGCTGCGATGCTGCTGTTCGGTGGCTTCGCTGCGTATATTTTCGCCGGGCTTGAGACCAACAACGTGCAGCGGGTTGGTCACCTGACGATCTTTCGCTCCGGCTATTTCCTGTTCGGGTCGGGAAATCCTGCGGCCTATGGAATCGATCGCTACCAATCGGTGATCGATCTGGTGCGCAAGGATCCGGTGTTGCAGCCGATGATCCGCGTGGTCACGCCGACGCAGACATTGCTTGGCATCGCCGGAAATTTCTCGGGCGAAGCCGATGCATCCAAGACGTTTATGGGCGTCGGATTGATCCCGTCCGACCGCGAGCGGATGCGCCAGTGGGATGAGTTCGGCGTCAGCGCACGCTATGTCGGCGATGCGCGCTTGTCCGACCAGGATCCAGAGCGCGGCTTGCTCGGTGTCGGCATCGCGCGAATTCTTGGACTCTGCGCACCGCTGTCGCTACCGAATTGCGCCGGCGCGCCACGCGCGGCCGAAGTGAAAAAGCCCGTGTCGGTACGGCAGGACATTGCCGATCTGGCTGCGCGGTCGATCGAGCGTGGCGGCGACAAGCAGGCCATGCCGCAAATCAACCTGCTCGCTGCGACGGCGGGCGGCGCGCCGAACGTCGTCGTTCTTTCGGTTCGCGGTGCCGAGTCGCAGGCTGCGAAAGAGCTGGACGACAATTACGTCGCGATGCATCTCGCGCTTGCGCAGCAGCTCGTCTACGGCCGCGGCGAGCACAAGGCGACCGGCATCGTGCTGCAGCTTCATCGCAGCGAAGACATGCCGGCTGCGCGCGCGCGGCTGACCACCGTCCTGCAGCAAAACAACCTGCCGCTCGAAGTGCGCGACTTCGCCGAGCAAGTGCCGTTCTATACGCAGGTCGTCGCGCTGTTCAGCTCGATCTTCTTCTTCATCGCGCTGGTGATGGGGGTGATCGTTCTGTTCGCAGTGGTCAACACCATGACGATGAACGTGATGGAACGGACCAACGAAATCGGCACGATCCGCGCGATGGGCGTGCGCCGCGCCAGCATCCGCTGGCAATTCATTGCCGAAGGCGCGCTGATCGGCGCAGTCGGTGCGAGCATTGGTGCAGTATTGGCGATCGCGATTGCGTTGCTGATCAATCGCGCCGGCCTGACTTGGATGCCGCCCGGCAGCGCCGCTCCGTCGCCGCTGCGTCTCGAAGTTCTCAGTCATCCACGCCTGATCCTGAGCACGTGGCTGGTTCTGGCCGTGATGGCGACGATCGCTGCGTTGCTTCCCGCCGGTCGTGCGGCGCGCCTCTCTGTCGTCGATGCGCTGCGTCATGTTTGAGGGTCCGATGCGTCTGCTCGTTCTGTTGCTTCTTCTGGTCGCCGGTTCGGCGTCGGCGCAGACGGCGCAGGAAATCGTCGCCAAGGCCGACCGGATCCGCAATCCCGGCCAGGCATTTCGTTCGACCGTCACCTTGACTGAGTACGTCAATGGCGGTGAGCGCGATCGCACGATGCTCGCGGTCTTCTCCAAAGAAGATCCGGTGACGCATCAGTTCCGCAACCTGGTGCAGTATGTCGAGCCGCCGCGCGATACCGGAAAACGCGTACTGCTCGACGGGCGCTCGCTGTGGTTCTACGACCCGGCCTCGAAAGCCAGCGTGCGCATTTCGGCGCAGCAGCGTCTGGTCGGGCAGGCGTCGATCGGCGACATCCTGACCGTCAATCTCGCCGCCGATTACACCGCGTCCGTGTTGGGGAGCGAGACGATCGACGACGCGGCGCGCCAGAAGCGCACGTGCTGGCACTTGGATCTGAAAGCCGCGTCGGACCAGTCGACCTACAATCGCGTGGAATACTGGGTCGATCAGGCGAACTTCCAGCCGGTCAAGCTGCGCGTCTATTCCGACAGCGGACGCGTGCTCAAAGTTCTGTACTACCGCGACTTTGCCGAGCGGCTTGGCGCGCTGCGTCCGGCCGAAGCGGTGATCATCGATGCGGTCGATACCAATCTGGTCACGACGGCGCGGCAATCCGGCGATCAATTCCAGGACGTGCCCGATGCCTGGTTCCAGCGCGATTACCTGCCGCGGCTGCAGTTGAAATGAAACTGCGTCCGCTGCTGCTGTTGTGCTGGTTCCTCACCGGAACGGCGGCAGCACAGTCAAATGATCTCGATCGCATCCCCACGCAGGCGTCCGCGCAGGCTCCTTCATCTGCGTCGTCGGACAGCGGGCGCATCTATCTCGAAAACGTCCTCACCGCCATGTCGAAGCGCAGCGGGCTCGTTGTGCCGCTGCCGTCTTCGTCCAGCACGCCCGACTGGCAAGAGCGCCTGTTCCTCGACATACGGAAGGAATGGTCGCTGGGTGACGGTCTGCGCGCCGCCTATAGCGGCAGGCTTAATCTGCGGGCCGAGAACGACCTGCCGTTTCCGCGCCACCTGAATCTGATTCACGATCTGCGCGAGGCCTATCTCGGTTGGGAGCCGGTCGAACGCGTGTATCTCGATGTCGGCCGCATCAATCTGAAGAACGGCGTTGCGCTCGGATTCAATCCGACCGACTTCTTCAAAACGCGTGCGGTGGTCGAGCCGCTGTCTGCCGATCCGTCGGTGCAGCGCGAGGATCGGCTCGGGACGTTGATGGCGCGTCTGCAATATGTCGGGAACGGCGTGACTCTTCTGGCCGCGTTCGCGCCTGCGATCGAGTCCGTCAGCCCGATCTATGGCAATCGCAACCTGCCAAGCTTCGATCCGATGTTCGATCGCACCAACGCGCATATGCGAACGCTGTTGAAAGCGAGCGCCGATCTGGGCGAGGGGGTGACGCCCGAACTGCTCGTCTATCGTGAAGGAAGCCGCACGATGTTCGGCGCGAACGTCACGCGCGATCTCGGCCGTGACGTGGTGGCCTATGCCGAATGGGCGGGCGGGCGGCGGGCAAATCTGATCGAACAGGCGCTGCAGTTCGGCACACGTACCGGCACGCTGCCCGCATCTGTCGCGCGGAGTTTCGCGACCGATCCGCGCCGCCATTTTCAAAGCGATCTGGCAATCGGCGCGTCTTACACGACCGAGAGCAAGATCACCTTCAATCTCGAATATCACTACGCGCAGGGCGCGTTCGGGGCGGGTGACTGGGATCGCTGGTTCGGCAATCGAACCGTTTCATCGGGGACGCTTTGGTTCTTGCGCAGCTATGCGGCGGATCAGCAGGCGCCAGCCAATCGGCATGCGCTGTTCCTGCGGGCCGACTGGGTCGATGCGTTGGTGCGCAATCTCGACGTGACGGGATTCATCCGCACCGACCTGCCGGACCGGTCCAGCCTGCTGCAATTCACCGCCGACTATCATCTGTCGGATCGATGGACGGTCGGCGGATTGGTCAGCGCGAATCTCGGCAGTGCGCGCACCGAGTTCGGCAGTTTGCAGCAGGCCGGTACCGTTCTGTTCAAAGTTGCGCGCTACTTCTAGCGCGCCACCACATCAGCGGGCGCCCAGCGCGTGGGCGAGGTCGACCAGCTCGTTCTGGTTTATGTCCGACACCAACGTCATTTGCATGCCGTCGGCGCGCCAATGAACCAGGCTCAACCCGTTGCGCACCGAGGTTGATAGTTTCGTTGTGCCCGGCGTTGCCGCAGCGGCGAACAGATTGATCGTGTGGAGCCGGCGCTTATAGACGATCGCGGCGGCGGGTTTGCCGTCGAGCACGTCCAACCGTCCGCCGATCAACTGATAACCGTCGACTTCGACCACCGGCGGCGAGAAGGAGAGTTTGTCGGCGAACCACGGCTTCACCGTGTGCCGGTCGGAACTCGCCACGTCGATCAGGTGATTGGCCTGCAACGAACGCGAATGCGCAGCGACCAGCTGATCGTCGCTGCTCATATGCGGCAGCGCCACCCACATGCCGACATAGGCGGCCAACAACCAGCTCGCCGCCAAGGCGGCGAATTTCGAAGCGCGCGGCACCCAGCGCGGCGTCGTCGACGTCACCAAGGTCGGCGTCGCCAGCGCGGTTGCGCGCATGCGCGCCGCCATGCCGGCGGGCAGTTCATATTGCGTCAACGAGGTGCGCAGCGTGCTCGACAGAACGCGCATCTGTTCGTCGGCGGCGCGGCAGGTGGGGCAGGTTTCGAGATGGTCGTGCAGCTTCACCGCGCGTGCAGGATCAAGTTCACGATCGACCGCAGCCGAAATCTGGATCAGGGCATCTTCGCAACGCATCACGCACGCTCCGTTTTCGTAGCCGCCTGCCACGCGACGAGCAGTCGGCCGCGGGCACGCGCGAGGCGCGACATCACCGTGCCGACCGGAACGTCGAGGACGGTTGCGATATCGCGATAGGACAGTTCTTCGACTTCACGCAGCACAATTACTTCCCGAAAAAGCGGCGGTAATTCTTCGACCAGCCGGTTGAGCAGCGTCCGGTCGGACGCTGCGAGCAAAGACGTCTCAGGCGTTCCTTCGACACAGCCGAGATCGGTGTCGTCGAGCGGCACCTCGGCGCGTACGCCACGCTTGGCAAGCGTGTCGTAGGCAGCGTTGCGGACGATGGCGAGGAACCAGGACCGGTTGGTGTCACCGGTCCAGCCGTCGATATATTTGAGAGCGCGGATACAGGCGTCCTGCACCACGTCTTCGGCCTCGGACGGGTCGCGGACGAGCCACCGCGCCAATGCGTAGCCTCGCTCCAGATGCGGCATCACTGCCGCATCGAACCGCCGGGATCTGTCCAAGTCGCGCAAATCTGACCTCCACCCGCTGGACCGGGGCGATCGCGCCTTTATTCCCGGAATAATTCCAGCCCGGCACCGGTCTTTGAGGCGGACCAACGGTAGCTGGAGTGGAAGTCATGGCGAAGGACGATGAACAAGTAACCCGGCGCGGTGCGCTGGAATGTATGGCCTGGGCGGCCGGTGGCCTGGTTTGGACCGTCAGCGGCGGCATCCCCACCTCGCGCCTGCTGGGGGTCGGCGAGGCCCATGCGGCCACCCCGGGCTTCAGCTTCGTGCAGATGAGCGACACGCATGTCGGCTACAACAAAGAGGCCAATCCCGACGTCACCGCGACGTTGCGCGAGGCCATCGCCAAGGTGAACGGGCTGCAGACCCGGCCGGCTTTTGTGCTGCACACGGGCGACGTCACCCATCTGTCGCAAGCAGGCAGCCACGAAGTTGCGGTCGACGTGCTGAAGACGTTGAAGGTCGACCACATGCACGCAGTGCCGGGCGAACACGATCTCGCCAATGACGGCTATGCGCGCTGGAAGGATTTGTGGGGCCGCCAGACCGGCGAAAAAGGCTGGGTCAGTTTCGATCAGGGCGGCGTGCATTTCGTCGGGCTGAACAATGTCAGCGAACGCAGCGGTAAGCTGGGCGCGCTTGGCACCGAACAGCTGGAATGGCTGGAGAAGGATCTCAGCACGCGCAGCGCCAGCACGCCGATCGTGGTGTTCGCGCACGTGCCGCTGTGGTCGGTCTATCCCGACTGGGGTTGGGCGACGGCCGATTCCGAACGCGCCATGACGGCGTTGAAGAAGTTTGGATCGGTGACCGTTCTCAACGGCCACATTCACCAGACCTTGCAGAAAGTCGAAGGTAAGGTCGCGTTCCACACCGCGTCGTCGACTGCGTTCCCGCAACCGGCGCCGGGCAGCACAGCTGCACCCGGACCGATGACGGTGCCGGCCGACAAATTGAAGTCGGTGTTGGGCGTCACGCAGGTGAATTTCGTGCCCAACAAAGGTCCGCTCGCCATCGTCGATCACAGCTTGGCGACGTGAACGTGAAACGACGTACTCTTTTGCTTGCCGGAGCAGCCCTCGTCGCGGGGGCTGCAACGTCCAAGGCAGCCGATGACACGTCGGGCGACAAGCAGGTCGTCGTGATCGACAACCACGCCTATCTGCCGCCGGATCTCGAAGTCAAAGTCGGCACGGTGGTCCAGTGGGTCAACCAAGACGGCGACGAGCATGACGTGACCGAGAACAAGAAGGCGTTCCGGTCACCCATCCTCGACAAAGGCGAAGAGTGGAAGCGGCTCTTCGATCAGCCCGGAACGGTTGAATATTATTGTTCGCTGCATCCGCACATGATCGGAAAGATCCGCGTAGTTTGAATGTCGCCGCGGACGCGGTAGACAGTGCCATGAAGCTCTACAGCTATTGGCGCTCGTCCGCCGCGTACCGCGTGCGCATCGCGCTCAACATGAAGCGCGTCGTCTATGAACAAGTGCCGATTCACCTGGTGAAGAAGGAACAGTCTTCGCCCGAATATCTGGCGCTGAATCCGTCGGGGCTGGTGCCGGCGTTGGTGACCGACGACGGGCAGGTTCTGACGCAATCGATCGCGATCTGCGAATGGCTGGAAGAAACCGTCTCCGGTCCCAGCATCTTGCCCGAAAAAGAATATGACCGCGTCCGCGCGCGCACGATCGCGCAGATCATCGCGTGCGACATCCACCCGCTCAACAATACGCGGGTGCAAGCATATCTGCGTACCGAGATGAAACAGGACGATGCGCAGGTGCAGGCCTGGATCCATACCTGGATCGCCAGCGGCCTCGCAGCGGCAGAAGCGTTGATTGTCGACGGCAAGCGTTACGCAGTGGGCGATCGCCCCAGTGTCGCAGATATCTGCATCGTGCCGCAGCTATACAACGCGCGGCGATTCGATGTAGATCTGACGCCGTACCCGAAATTGTGCGCAATCGACGCCGAAGCCGCGAAGCTGCAGCCGTTTATCGACGCGCAGCCCGAGCGGCAACCGGACGCGCCACCGACGTAAAGCGGAACCGCGCCGCCGCTATGCGGTTCTCTGCGCAAACGCCAGAGGACCGAACATGCGTATCGCGCAAATTGCACCGTTGATGGAAGCAGTGCCGCCGAAATTCTACGGCGGAACCGAACGCATTGTTTCGTATCTGACCGAAGAATTGGTGGCGCAAGGCCACGAGGTCACGCTGTTCGCGTCGGGCGACAGCATCACCTGTGCAGAATTGATTCCGATGGCGCCGCGCGCGCTGCGGCTCGACAAGGTCATTCGGGATCCGTTGGCGCCGCAGTTGCTGATGCTCGAAAAAGTTGCACAGCAGGCACATCGATTTGATGTGGTTCATTGCCATCTCGATTACCTGCCATTCTCGCTCTATCGGCGGTTGGGCCTGCCCTTCCTTACGACGCTGCATGGGCGTCTCGATCTCGACGAGCTGAAACCTTTGTTCGATGAATTCACCGACGTGCCGGTGGTTTCGATTTCCGATTCCCAGCGCAAGCCGATGCAGCAGGCCGGCTGGATGGCGACGGTGCATCACGGTCTGCCGGCGAATTTGCTGACACCGCCGCGCGCGCCGTCTTGTGACTATCTCGCCTTTCTCGGCCGGATCAGTCCCGAGAAAGGCCCCGATGCTGCCATCCGCATCGCGCGCGAGGCCGGCATGAAATTGAAGATCGCGGCCAAGGTCGATCGCGCCGACCGTGTCTGGTTCGAAGACGTCGTCAAACCGATGCTGGCCGAGCCGCATGTCGAATGGATCGGTGAAATCGGCGAAAGCGAGAAGGCAGCGTTTCTTGGCAACGCCGCCGCTTTGCTGTTCCCGATCTGCTGGCCCGAACCGTTCGGCCTGGTGCAGATCGAGGCAATGGCATGCGGTTGCCCGACCATCGCCTTCAATCGCGGCTCGGTGTCGGAAGTCGTGCGCGACGGCGTATCCGGCTTTGTCGTGGAAGATGAAATCGGTGCGGTGGCTGCACTGGCGAAATTGCCGTCGCTGGACCGTGGCGCAGTGCGCCGCGATTTCGACGCACGCTTCACCGCCGCGCGCATGGCGACCGCCTATCTCGATCTCTACGCCCAGATCGCGGCCGAACACGGCACGCGCGGCCGCACCGCATCCGACGTCGAGTCCGTCACCAGGACCCGCACCGACCGCCCGTTGGCGGTGGTGCGATCTTCCTGAGGCGCGAGCGTTTGGAGGCAAGATGACCCGTACTTCAACGGCAGAGATGCTGCTCGACGAAGCCGAAGTCGGCCCGTTCTACATTCCGGCCAACGCGGCCACGACGAGCTATCGCCCGCGCGTATTGAAGCAGGGCGACACGTTCCTGGTGCTGGATCCGTTCGGCGACGCGCAGGCGACGGGTCCGGCCGCCGAGGGTCTGTTTCATCGCGACACGCGCTACCTGTCGCAATTGACCCTGACCATCGAAGGCCAGCGGCCGCTGCTCTTGTCGTCGAGCGTGACGGCCGAGAACGCGACCATCGCCGTCGACATGACCAATCCCGATCTGACCGACGGTGAACGGATCACCTTGCCGCGCGACACGGTGCATGTGTTGCGCACCAAAGTGCTCGATCACGGCGCGTTGTACGAACGTCTGGCGCTGCGCAATTTTGGCGTCGCGCCGGCGCGCATCCAGATCGAGCTGGGCTACGGCGCCGACTTCGCCGACATTTTCGAAGTGCGCGGCATGGTACGCGCCGCGCGCGGCCTGCAACGGCGGGACGAGCGCGTCGGCAATACGGTCACGCTTGCCTATGAAGGGCTGGATCATGTCCTGCGTTCGACGCGCATTGTCGTCGAACCGTCGCCCGATAGCTGGATGTTGCGGCGTGCGCGCTGGGATTGGACTTTGGCGCCGGGCGAAGCACGCACGATCGACATCGACATCTTGTGCGAGACCGATCGAGCCCGGGTCCGGCGGCGCAACTATGACGACGTGCTGGCCGAGACCAAGCAACGGATTACTGCGCAGGACCGGGCGCATGTGCGGCTGATCAGCAGCAACGAGCTGTTCAACGATTGGGTTGGGCGCAGCCGCGCCGATCTCGACATGCTGATCACCGAGACGAGCCACGGCCGCTATCCGTATGCGGGCATTCCGTGGTTCTCGTGCCCGTTCGGCCGCGACGGCATCATCACTGCGCTGGAAACGCTGTGGCTGGATCCCGATCTCGCCGCGGGCACGTTGCGCTATCTTGCGGCGACGCAGGCGCAGGTGCTGGATCCGGGCAAGGACGCCGAACCCGGAAAGATTCTGCACGAGACGCGCGGCGGCGAGATGTCGGATCTCGGCGAGGTTCCGTTCGGTCGCTATTACGGCAGCGTCGATTCCACACCGCTCTTCATCGTGCTGGCGGGCGCCTACGAGCAACGTACCGGCGATCTGAATCTGATCCGCGAATTGTGGCCCAGCATCGAAGCGGCGCTGGGCTGGATGGACCGGTATGGCGATATCGATGGCGACCAGTTCCTCGAATATGACCGCAAGTCCGTCAACGGGCTGATCAACCAGGGCTGGAAGGATTCCGCAGACTCGATCTTTCACGCCGACGGACGTCTCGCCGACGCACCGATCGCATTGGCCGAGGTGCAGGCCTATGCGTTTGCGGCGTGGCGCGAAGCAGCGCGCCTGGCCAAGCTTCTCGGCGCGCACGAGCAGGCGAGCGTGCTTGCCGCGCGGGCAGAAAATCTGCGTGTCGCGTTCGAGGACAAGTTCTGGGACGAAGAACTTGGTCTCTATGTGCTGGCGCTCGATGGGGAGAAGCGCGCCTGCCGCGTGCGATCGTCGAATGCAGGTCACGCGCTGTTCGGCGGCATCGCCGCATCCGATCGCGCCGACCGTGTCGCGCATGCGCTGCTGGGGCCGGCCTTCTTTTCGCACTGGGGCATCCGCACCATTGCGACCGACGCGTCGCGCTACAATCCGATGAGCTATCACAATGGGTCGATCTGGCCACACGATAACGGGCTGATCGCAATGGGGCTGGCGCGGTACGGCAAAGGCCGCGAACTGACGCGGTTGTTGAGCGGCATGTTCGACAGCGCGATGCAGATGGATCTCAATCGGCTGCCGGAATTGTTCTGCGGCTTCGACCGCCGAACTGGCGCCGGACCGACCGCCTATCCGGTCGCGTGCATCCCGCAGGCCTGGGCCGCCGCATCCGTATTCGCGATTCTCGGCGCGATGCTGGGCGTCGAATTTGATCCAGCCGCGCGGCAGATCCGCTTTACGCGTCCGGCACTGCCGCCGTGGATGGACGAGCTGCGGATTGAAAATCTACGCCTCGGCAATGGCGGTGCGGACATCCTGCTGCGCCGGCACGGCGAATCCGTGTCGCTCACATCGCTTTCGCGCAGCGACGATGTGCAGATCGTGATGACGGCCTGACGCGCCCTAGGAATATTTAGATTCGGCTGGTGATCGCCACGCGCATTCCACGACCCATGGTTGTTGTTCGTTGCTTTCCGAGAAAAGCGCGCCGATACGACGCAGGATTTCGCCAGCCGCACGGTGATACCAACTCCGCCCTTCTTTGGCGGATGCGCGATCATGCGTTCCTCCCAGCGGGCACGCCGAGCATCGTCAGTAGAAAAGCCGTTCGGCGACTCCTGACGGAGTCATCGTTCTCGGCTAATTTTGAGCGCGAATCACTGAGGGTTTCCCGTGTCCGAGCGTCGACTGGACCTGGCACAGACGTCTGTTCTGATCGTCGAACCGAACGTTCGGCTGCATCGCGTGTATCGCGACGCGCTGACTGCGTTCGGCACTGGCCGCATCTCGACCGTGCCGGATTGGGATGGCGCGCTTGCACGATTTACCGAAGAGCGCCCGCATTTGGCCTTCGTCGAAGTTCTCGACGAAGAGCGTCGTGCCGTCGGCCTCGACTGGATCCGCCGCGTGCGCCGTGACTTTCCGTTCCCGTCGCGGGCTGTGCCGATCGTCGCCTCATCGGCGCTGACGACGTCGAAGACGGTGTGCGAGGCGCGCAATGCCGGCGCCAATGATTTCATGAAAAAGCCCTTCGGCGTCGGCGATCTGTTTCGCCAGATCACGCGCGTGGTCGAGTTCGTTCGGCCGTTCGTGGTCGATCGCGCCTATGTCGGACCGTGCCGCCGGACCCAGGCCGAAGGTCATCAAGGCCCCGAACGTCGTTACGCCAAGCAGTTGCGCGGGGGCTCGATCTTAGGCCAGGGTCTGCAGCCTGCATGACCGACCAACCGAACACCCTTCTCTACGACCCCGATCCGACCCTGCGCCGTCTGGTGCTGTCGGGCGGCGGCGTGACTGAGACCGAAGCCGTCGCTAGGGCGGATGCGGCGCTGGCCGCGTCGCGTGGTGCGTTCGAAGCTTGGGCGGTCGGCCGTCTAGCCGGCATCGAAGCCAAGATCACCAGCGAAGAACACGCGGCCCGCAACGCCATCGCGCTGGCCCAGGTCCGCGATGAGGCGATGCTCTATCGCCACGAAGCTGCGGCGCGGGTCGTCGACCATCTCAACGTCGCGCTCAGCGATCCCAACGCGGACATGGCGCGACGCAAGAAACTGTTTCGCGCCCATGCGCTGGCGGCGGCGCATGCATTGGCCCAAGGCCCACGCGCCAGCCGCACCGATATCGACCAGTTGCTGGCGACGCTCGCGGCTTGAGCCGGTCGTCCGTTCTTTCAGGACGGCTTCAACAAAATCCGGAAGATCGTACCGCCGTCGGGCCGCGGATGTGCTTCGACGCGCCCGCTCTGCAATTCGACTAGGCGTTTGACGATGGCGAGGCCAAGCCCGGTGCTGCGGCCGATTTCAGGTTGGCGTATGCCGGGCGAGAATGGCGCGAACAGACGTTGCAGTTCGATGTCGGTAAGGCCGGTGCCGCGATCGGCGACATCGATCATCGCGAAGCCATTGTCGCGATGCACGGTCAGCGAAATCGGCGCGCCGGCCGGCGAGAATTTGATCGCGTTCGACAACAGATTATCGAGCGCCTGTCCCAACCGTACTTTGTCGGCCATCGCCTGCAGCGGCGCGCCGTCGATCTGCACGGCGCGCGTGCCCAACAACGGGCGCAGCAGATGCGCGCGTTCCTGCGCCACGCTGAGAATGTCAGTCGACCGCAGATCGACCGGAATCGTACCGCTTTCGATCGCGGCCAGATCCAGCAGATCTTCCAGCATCACCAAAGTCGCGCGCCCGTTGGCGGCGACGAGATCGAGCAAGGGCGGCGCGTCTTTGCTGTCGAGCTGACCGACCCGCAGCATCTCGGCCGCAGTGACCATCGATGCCAGCGGCGCACGCACATCGTGCGCGACGACGCCGAGCAGGCGATTGCGCCCGTCGCTCAAGGCGCGCAGCGAGTCATTGGCGTCGGCAAGCTGGCGCGTGCGCAAATCGACCATCGCCTGCAGACGCCGGCGCGACGCATCGGCAAGCCCAAAGGTGATGCCAAGCGCCAGCGCGATCATGGTGATGAAGGACATGTACGGCATGCCTTCCGACCACGGCAGCAGACCGTTGGCGGACATGATCCGCACCAAAGCTGCGACCAGCATCGGCACGCCGAAGGCGATGAACAGCCACGTGCCCTGTGCCCGCGCGATGGCTGCGCGAAAAATTGCAGCGGCGAGTAGGAACATCGACGAACCGACCAGTACCGTCAGCAACAGCAGCTTCGATCGCGGCGCGAAGAGCGGCACGAGCACGAACGCGATCGGCACAATGATGCTGACCACGCGCAGCACGCGCGACAGGCGTGGTGCATAGCGGTTGGTGCCAAGCCAGCTGTTGCTGAATCGCAGGCCGCCGCACATCAGTGCGCCAATCGCGAGCAGGAATAGCGGCTCGTTGATGGAGGCCGGTTGCAGCACCGACGGCCAGATCTTCCGGTCCTGGCCCATCAGCACATGCACGACGACCAGGCACGATGTGACCAGGCCGGCGCCCGACAACAGCATGCGGTCGCGCGCGCCGATCCACAGCGCAAGCAACAGGATGCTCAAGCCGATAACGCCGCCTTCAAGCGGACCGAGATAGCGTTCGAGCCGACGTTCGCGCGCAACCGCATCGCGTTCGGTGACAAGTCGCGTGCGCAGTTCGGGCGTGAAGTCGGCGACCATGCGTCCATACAGAACAAGGTCGGTTGCGCCGACGGTACCGATCGGCGTCGCGAACAACCGGTCGGGCGCCGACCCCGTAATTTCGAGCCCGCCGCGATAGGTCAGAAGCGGTTTGGACTCGTCGTTCCGGTCCAGCACATACAGTTCGACGACGCGCGGTCGGATCGCTTCGAATTCGATCCACCGTTCGCCACGGCCGGGATCGTTCTGCAGATCCAACTCGATGCGCAGCCACGACGCACCGTCGCCGGCATGATGGCGCGGCACAGCACCGGCTGGTGCTGTAAAGCGCCCTTCGCGCCAGGCCGCGCGTGCAGCACCGAGATCGAGCGTGCCGGCAGGATCGCGCAGCACCCAGGTCGCCGAGCCCAGCTCGACCGCAGTGGAGTCGGTTGGCGTTACGCGCTGTGCAAAAGCCGCATCCGGCGCGGCGAACAGCAGCAAGACGGCGACGCAGGCGGAGAGAAGGAAACGCATCATCAAGCAGCGGATCCTATCGGCGCCCAGAGTATGCAACGCGTCGTTATCGTGAATTCAGCGTGAACGCGCGATTTGACGTGCGGGTTATTGCTTGCGCCGGCAGTCAGCACAGCGCCCGCGCAGTTCGATCATTCGCGAATCAATTTCGAAACCCAGCGCGTTTGCCTGCGCGGTCAGGCGGGCAATCGATTCGTGATCAGCGAACTCTTCTGCGTGGCCGCACTGCTCGCAAATCACGAACAGGCTGTCATGGGCGTGATCGTGACCGCTGCAGACGATGTACGCGTTCAGGCTTTCCAGGCGATGGACCAGCTTCTGCCGCGTCAGCCCATCGAGCGCGCGATAGACGGTCGGCGGCATGACACGTCGTCCACCTGCAGTCAGTTCGGCGATCACGCCATACGCGCCGATCGGTTTGCCGGCGCGCGTCATAGCGTCGAGCACCATGCGCTGATTTGGAGTCAGCACATCGCAATCGGGGCAGGGATGCGCGGCACGGGTGCGCCGCGGGCGGGGCGTGGCCATGGGTACGGTGTAACATTTCGGGCGACAGCGACCAAGGAGCGCTGCAGATTTACGGCGCGCCGGTTTCCCGCCGTTCGAGATCGAGATTGAATTCGCTGCCCAGCGCGTCGCTGTGCCAGCTCAGCTTCGCACCGAGCTGTCGCGCGAGAATCTGCACCAATCGCATGCCCAGCCCGCTCGATCGTGCGGGATCGAAATTCGGCGGCAAACCTGGCCCATTGTCGTGCACCGAGAGGCGCATCCCACCCGAAGCAGTCCGCTCGAAGGTCAGACGAATCTCGGTTGCGGGATTGGTCTGGCCAGCATGTTTGACCGCGTTGGTGATCAGTTCGGCTGCGATCATGCCGAGCGACGTTGCGACCTGCACCGGTAACACGGCGCCCACCGCTTGCACGACGAGCTGCTTTTGTCCTGCGTCGCGCAGCAGGCTGTTGGCGAGATCGCGCGCCAGTTCTGTCAAATAGGGGCCAACATCGACATCGGTAAAGCCGCCCGATTGATGCAGCCGCGTATGAACCAGTGCCAACGCATGCACGCGCTGTTCGACCAGTTCCAGCTCTTGCACAGCCGCCGGATTTTGGGCGCCGCGTCGTTGCAGGGCGAGCAGGCTCGACAACAGCTGAAAGCTGTTCATCACGCGATGGTCGACTTCGCGCAGCATCATGTCCTGGCGCTGCACGGTTTCCTCGACGCGTGCAGCCATCATGTTGAAGGCGCGCGCAAGGTCGGTGAGCTCGCTTGGGCCGGCCGGATCGACGCGACGATCGAGCGAACCTTCGCGCCATTCGCGCGCCGCCGTCGCCAACCGTTCGATCGGTTGAATCAGAAGCCGCTGCGAAATCAGCGCAACCAACGTCAGCGATCCGATCAGCCCGGCCAGGATCAGCATCACGCCGCGCCAGGTCGACCGATCGATTTGCGCGAATGCAGGATCGCGTTCGATGCCAAGCGAAACGCCCAAGCCGTACAGGCGCGGATCGTTGGGGACGAATCCGTAGACGCGCCGGTGCCCGTCTAGACCGACGCGATCGACCGTGCCGTCGCGCGACCGGTCGGCGCCGGGATCGAAGGAAAGTTTGTTGCCGATCGCGCCCGGCGTTTCGGGCATGCGCCCGATCACCGTGAAGTTGCGATCGCTGACGGTGAGGGACACGCCCGCTTCGTGGTTGATGCGCTGCAGCTCGCCCGCCAGCCAATCGAGTCCCAAGGTCAGCAGGACGTTGCCGACGACGCGCCCGTCATCGACGATCGGGTAGGCCATCGGCAGCACGCGTTTGCCGCTGACAACGCCCACGCGATAGAAGCCGACTTGAAATCCCAGGCGCCGCGCATTGGCGTTCAAGGTGCGCGCGTCGTCATCGCTGGCGCTGGTAACGGTCAATTGCGTCGTCGAACTGCAAATCACGCGGTCCTGCAGATCGAAGATCGCGATCGTGACATAGGCTGGATATTGCGGGCGCAACGCCTGCAGCTGCCTACCGCACGCTTCGGGTTCGAAGTTGCGCACCGCAGTGAAATTGCCGATCGCGACCATGGTTTGCCGCGCGCCTTCCAGCACGCGACCGAGATCGCTGGCAGCCAGTCGCGCTTGGGTCAGCGCTTGTGCGTGCAGGTCGGCGGTGCGTTGCCGGCGCAGATCGACTTCGTTGAATCCTTGAATCGCGATCGCGGGCAGGCTGGCAACCAGCACGAGTCCGAACAGTCGGGCGCGAAGACTACGGAACATGCGAAACGAACGATTGAGAGACGGCTCTATCCGCTTCCCGATCGTCTTATGCCTGGCTCGTTTCAGCGGGCATCGCCGCCGCGCCGATCCGCAATGCAGCGATCGCAATCGCGAGATAGAGCAGCGAGGTCAGCGCATAGCGCGGCTGCCCGTGCGTGGCGTAGAGGCGGACCGACGCGATGCCGGTGCAGAAGGTGACGTCGGCAAGCAGATGCCAATAGGCTTTGGCGCCGCCGAGCCGCGCCTGCAGACGCGCCCATGCGTCGGCGTTGAACAGTTCCAGCACGACGCGTGCGCCCGCAATGGCACAGCAAAGCAGGCACAGAAGTCCGCCGAGTTGGATGAGCGCAGTCATGCCAGGCAGCTTGGGCCGCGCTGCTTAAAGGAATCTTTCTGTGTCTGGCGGCAGTCGGCAATTCGTTGCCCGAACCGGGGGCGCAATTGGCGCTCCCGGCAGCCAGTGCGGCTTTCTTCGCAACGAATTGTAACGCGGCAGCGGCGCCGCCTAGTTGCGGGGCAGGGCCAGGATGTTTGCCTGTCCCGGTCCGAACACGACGTCGATTTTGGCGGTTTTGAAATCCGAGTCTTTCGCTTCGAAAATATTCGCAACGAAGGTCTGGGGATTGCGCGCCAAGACGGGGAACATCGTGCTTTGCACCTGCAATGCGATGCGGTGACCGGGCAGGAACGCGTGGTCGTTGCCGGTGAATTTAAATTTCACTTCGTAGACGCGACTGGGCTGCATTTTTGTCGGCACCTGTTTGCTTTCGAGATAGCGACCCGACTGCACCGCGTGGTCGAGCATCAATTGATAGCCTGCCATCTGCCAGTTCTCGGGATCGGTCGCAGGATAGATGTCGAGCAGTTTGACGATGAAGTCGCCGTCCGTGCCCGTCGTCGCAATGTGCAGCGTCAGCTCGGCTTCACCGGTCAACACGAACTGTTCGATCAGCGGTGCGCTGCTGAACAGCAACGTGTCGGGGCGGTCGGCAGCAAAGCGCTGGTCCTGCACCTGCCAGCTCGCCCAGCGCGACTTGTAACTCTTGTCGAGTCCGCGTGCGCCGAGGAATGGTCCGAACGGACGCGACAGATAGGGAATCGGATTGGCGGGATCCGACACGTACGAGGCGCGGCACGGTTTGGCAGATGGCGCTTTGCCGATCGACAGCGTGCCGTCACAACCGAGTGCCAGCGTCTGCACGCCCTGCGCCGGCTTGGGCGGCCAGGAGTCATAGCGCTTCCATTCATTGACGCCGGTGCGGAAGGACAGTGCGCGCGGCAGATCCGGCGCCGGCTTGCCCAAAAGATGATGCGCCAGGAACGGGCGCTGAATTTCCTGCCGCCAATAGGCGCCGGTGTCGGCGCCGAAATCGATCGGCGCAATTGCGGTCGGCGTCGGATTGTAGGCCGCGTTCCAACTGCCATGCGTCCAGGGGCCGACGACAAGCCGTCCGTTCGACAGGGTCTCTTTGCCGATCTGCATTGCGCCGTAGAAATCTTCGGCGTCGAACCAGCCGGCGGTGCTCAAGACCGGCACGCGCACATCGCGCAATTCGCGCGTGAAGTTGCGGCTGGCCCAGTACGAGTCATAGGTCTGGTGCTGCATCATCTCGGACCAGGTGCGGCTGCGTCCGCGGATGATCTCCTTGTCGAAATTCTTCAGCGCGCCCTGTTTCAAATACCAGGCGTAGGAATCGGTCTGGTCGAACGGGAACGGTTCCATCGTCTTCGACAGTTCCATCGCGCCGGTATATTCGAACATGTAGTTGAGGCGCAGCGCGCCGTTGCGCCAGAAATCGTCGCCGATCCAGATGTCGATCGGCGATGCTTGCGGCGACACGGCCGCGATGGCGGGATGCGGATCGATCGCGGCCATGATCGCGGTCCAGCCGCTATACGACACGCCGGTGACGCCAACTTTGCCGTTATTGTCGGGCACGTTCTTGACCAGCCAATCGACCGTGTCCCAGGCATCGGTGCTTTCGTCGGTCGCCTTCGGGTCTTTGAGATGGCGCACCGGCTTCACCATCTCGAACTCGCCTTCGGATTTGAACCGGCCGCGAATGTCTTGCAGTACGAAAATATAGCCGTCGTCGCGCACGCCCTGCATCGACGTGGTCAGGCCCGGCGAACACGGATAGGTGGCGCTGTCGATTCCGTACGGCGTGCGCGACATCACGATCGCGGTTTTGCCGGTCAGATTTTTGGGCCGGAAGATTTCGGTGTGCAGCTTCACGCCGTCGCGCATCGCGATCATCACGTCGGTTTTTTCGTACGACGCGCAGGTCGTTTCGATGTCGCTCTTTAATTTGGCGGCGGCGTCTTGTGCTTGGGCCCCGGAGGCAATCAACGATGCAGCCAACAGCGTCAGTGCAAGCGAAGCGAAAATCGTGCGCGTCATGATCTGCCCCCGTGTTTCAAGCAGCCTAGCGGCTGCAATCGGCGCGACGTAGCTGCGGATCACGCAGCGACGCAAAAAGACGGTTTGTTGCAGCCCGGTTGCTGGCGAGGTTCCAGCCTGGCGGTTGGCAGCGCCGCGTTCCTGCTCTGAAACGCCAACTGTTGCTGTCCAGCACGCTTGTGCCCGATGATCCGCCATGCCGGATTTTCTAGATACCAGCGTCGACGCAAGCGGAGTGGCCACGCTGACACTGGCGCGGCCTGCCCAGGGCAACGCGCTGAACGCAACCTTGGTCGACGAGCTGATCGCGCAATTGGCCGTGTTGGCAGCCGACGGACCGCGCGCGCTGGTGCTGCGGGGCGAAGGCAGTGGTTTCTGCGGCGGGTTTGACCTGGCGGATCTCGATCAGCAAAGCGACGGCGACTTGCTGCTGCGGTTCGTGCGTATCGAACAGTTGCTGCAAGCGGTGCAGTATTTTCCCGCACCGACCATCGCGTTGGCGCAAAAATTTGCGTGGGGCGCCGGCGCCGACCTGTTCGCTGCTTGCCGCTTTCGCGTCTGTGACTCCGCAACGCGATTCAGTTTTCCCGGTGCGCGTTTCGGCTTGGTACTGGGCACGCGCCGGCTGCGCGCGCTGGTCGGTGTCGATGCAGCATTTCGTCTGTTGCAGGCGCCGTCGCCGATCTCGGCGGAGGTCGCTGCCGAAACGGGGCTAGCAAGCGCGCTGGTCGACTGTGCCGATTGGTCTGCTTGGCTCGATCGCTGTTTGCACCGGCTGCCGGTGATTGACGCAACGACGCAAGCGCAGCTCGCGCAGCGGATTCATGGCGACGAGCAGGCGCAGGATCTTGCAGCGTTGACGATCAGTGCAGCGCGACCCGGATTGCAGGCGCGCCTGATCGACTATCGAAACGCAGCACGGACGATGAAAGCGGAGTGAGTCTGGCTGGGCCGGGAGGATTCGAACCTCCGAATGGCGGAATCAAAATCCGCTGCCTTACCACTTGGCGACGGCCCAACACGGCGCCCCCAGAATCGTACCCTGGCGGGCGGGCCGGGAACTTACTCGCAGCGGATGGGCGGGGGCAACCGGGTCGAAAGCCGGCTCGGCAGCGCCCACCAGGACGGGTTTAGCGTCGCCGCGGCGCGGATTGCAGAATCTTCGTCGTCATAGAGCGCAAAGCAGGTGGCACCGCTGCCCGACATGCGCGCCAAGCGCACGCCGCCGGTCGCTTCCAGCGCGGTCAGAATGTCGCGGATCGCGGGCACGATCGTGATGGCGGGTGCGGCGAGATCATTGTGTCGCGCCGCCAGCATCGCACCCAGCTCGGCCGCGTCGCGCGGCGCGCGTTCGAGTCTCGCGGGGGCCGAGAACGGTCCCGAGCGGGCCTTGAACACCGGCGGCGTCGGCAACGGTACGCGCGGATTGACCAGCAACAGACCAGCAGCGGGCAGGGACGGCGCCGGATCGGTTTCATGTCCGATGCCGACCAGATACGCAGCCTCGCCGCGCAAACAGACCGGCACGTCGGCACCAAGCTTGGCCGCAATCGCTTCGACGCGCGCATCGTCGGGTGCGATCGACCATAAGTCGCACAGCGCGCGCAGCGCAGCCGCCGCGTCGGCCGAGCCGCCGCCAATGCCCGATGCAACCGGTAGATTCTTGGTCAAGGTGAGCGCGACGGCGGGCGCGCGACCCACTGCAGCCGCAAGCTCGCTCGCAGCGCGATGGACGAGATTGTCGGCGCCGTTGGAAAGCCCGTCGGCGAACGGACCGTCAATCGTCAGCTGCAACGACGGTGCGGGCGATGCGGACACGACGTCGCCGTCGGCCGCGAACGCAACCAGACTGTCGAGCAGGTGATAGCCATCGGCGCGCTTGCCGACGACATGCAGATAAAGATTGAGCTTGGCCGGAGCGGCGACGCGGATGTCCATCCTGTTGAGTAGCCCCTTTTTTGCTTCGCGAAAAAGGGGCTATCCAACATCCAATATGAATCGCGCCTTCGCGCGGGCGCCGGTGTTAGCGGCTGAGATCCGCCGCCGCCAGCCCCTGCTGCAATTTGGCTTCGATGCTGCGCGCGGTCACCGGATCGGTTGCGAGATGCACCGCGCGCACCCACTGGAACTCCGCTTCGCGCGTGCGCCCGACGCGCCAATAGGCATCGCCCAGGTGATCGTTGATCACGCCGTCGCTCGGCTGTAGCGCTGCGGCGCGTTCGAGTTCGAGCACGGCGCCGCCAAATTCGCCTTGCCGGTACAGGGTCCAGCCCAGACTGTCGGCGATGGCGCCGTCATCGGGGGCCAGCTTGACCGCGCGTTCGAGCAGCTCGCGCGCACGCGTCAAATTCATGCCGCGCTCGGCCCAGGCAAAGCCGATGAAGTTGAGCAGAGTGGGCGTTTCCGGTTTCAGCGACAGCGACTGCAGCAAGTCGGCTTCGGCTGCGTCCCAATCGCCGATACGTTCGCGCGATGCGCCGCGCGCATACAGCACGATCCAGCGCCGCGGCGAGTCCGCAGGCAACATGGCGAGCGCGGTGTCGTACGCAGCTGCCGCTTCGGCATAGGATTTCTGCTTGCGCAGCAAGTCGCCGAGCTTCAGCCGCGCATCGACGTCTTTTGGATTGGCCTTCACCGCCGCTTCCGCGCGGGCGCGGGCTTCGCCGCTGCGTTTCAGCGCGTGCAGGCAATCGACTGCGCCGCGCGACGCGGTGGTGGCCCAGAAATCTTTGGCCGGCACTTTGTCGAACAGCGCCAGCGCTTCGGCAGGACGACCCTGTCGTGCCAGCGCTTCGGCGGCGCGCACCAGCGCGCTGGGTTCGTTCGGCACCAGATGCAGCGACAGGCGCGACAAAAGCAGCGACGGATCGAGCTGCTCCTGCGCAGCAAGGAAGCCGGCATATTCACTGAGGCCGCGCGCAATCGCGCGCACCGGTGAAAGCTTGTCGTCGAGACGCGCAGCTTCCAACTCGCCGAGATCTTTGGTCGGATCGATTTCGAACATCGGATCCAGCGCAGCGCGTGCGGCTCTCAAATCGCCGCGTGCAGCGGCAAACCGCGCCGCGAGCAACGGCCGTGCGAGATGCGTGACGCCGGCGCTTGGCATTGCGTCGGTGGCTTTGCTGGCGCCGGCAACGTCGCCTTTGCCGAGCTTTTCAACCGCAAGCGTCAGCGATGCGATCGGCGAGTCGGTCGAGCCGGGTGGCGTGGTGGCCGCAATGCGTGCGGCGGTGGCGATATCGCCCGCAGCGATCGCGAGCAGCAGCGTGTTGTGGCGCAAGTCGGAGTCAGGCGGCGCGACGCTAAGCGCGCGCGTCATGGCGCTGCTGGCGGCGACCCAATCGTTCTGACGTTGCGCGGCGCGCCCAGCCAGATAATCGCCCAGTTTTTGTTCACCAGCCGAGGCTGGTTGCGCCAGCGCGGCGGCGGCAAGCGCCCCCGCCACAATCCCCTTCAGCCCCATCCGCATCCCCTGATCGTCCGTTGGGCGTTTGGCCCTTTGCACGAAGCGTCAGGTCATCGAACTTTCTGTGCGGTTAAGGGACCCAATTACATGTTGGGATAGTTCGGTCCGCCGCCGCCTTCGGGCGGGACCCAGGTGATGTTTTGCTTGGGATCTTTGATGTCGCAGGTTTTGCAGTGGACGCAATTCTGCGCATTGATCTGGAAGCGCGGATTGTTACCAGCGTCGTCGCGCACGACTTCGTAGACACCGGCCGGGCAATAACGCTGCGCCGGCTCGTCGTACATGGGCAGATTGTAGCTGATCGGGATCGACGGATCCTTCAACTTCAAATGCACCGGCTGGTCTTCTTCGTGGTTGGTGTTCGAGATGAACACGCTCGATAGTTTGTCGAAGCTGATCACGCCGTCCGGTTTCGGATAGGCGATTTTCGGCATCTCAGCCGCAGGTTTCAACGTCTCGTAGTCGTGCTTTTCGTGGCGCATCGTCCACGGCAGATGCACGCCCAGGCTTTCGAGCCACATGTTGAAACCGGCATTCAAGTTGCCGAGCCACAGCCCCCATTTCAGGCCCGGCTTCACGTTGCGCACTTTGCGCAGATCTTCGTGCGCCCAGCTCGACTTGAAGGCTTTGGGATATTCGACCAGCTCGTCGTTGGCGCGGCCGTTCTTGATTGCGTCGAACGCGGCTTCGGCGGCCAGCATGCCGGTCTTCATCGCGTTGTGCGTGCCCTTGATGCGCGGCACGTTGACGAAGCCTGCCGCGCAACCGATCAGCGCGCCGCCTGGGAAGGTCAGATGCGGGATCGACTGCAAGCCGCCCTGGGTGATCGCACGCGCGCCGTACGAAATGCGCTTGCCGCCTTCGAGATACGGTTTGATCGACGGGTGATGTTTGAAACGCTGGAATTCGTCGAACGGCGACAGATGCGGATTCTGGTAGCTGAGCGGCACCACGAAACCGATCGACACGATGCCGTCTTCGAGATGGTACATGAAGGAACCGCCGACGGTCGCATTGTCGAGCGGCCAGCCCTGCGTGTGCAGCACCAAACCTTGTTTGTGCTTGGCTGGATTGATCTGCCAAAGCTCTTTGATGCCGATGCCGAATTTCTGCGGATCGACGCCGTCGCGCAGATTGAATTTCTGCATGAGCGTTTTCGACAGCGAACCACGCGCGCCTTCGCCGAACAGCACGTATTTGCCGTGCAGCTCCATGCCGGGCTGAAAGCTGGCTTTGTGTTCGCCTTCGCGCCCGATACCCATGTCGCCGGTGGCGACACCTTTGACGCGGCCATTGTCGTCGTACAGCACTTCGGTTGCGGCAAAGCCCGGGAAGATTTCGACGCCAAGCTCTTCGGCTTGCGTGCCAAGCCAACGGCAAAGATTGGCGAGGCTGATTGCGTAGTTGCCTTTGTTGCTCATCAAAGGCGGCAACAGCGCATGCGGAATTTCGTAATGCGACGTTTCGGTCAGCAGATAGAATTTGTCGTCGGTGACTTGCGCGACCAGCGGCGCGCCTTTCGACTTCCAGTCGGGGATCAATTCGTTGAGCGCGGTCGGATCGATCACGGCGCCCGACAGAATATGGGCGCCGACTTCGGATCCCTTTTCGAGAATGACGACGCTGAGCTCGCTGCCGTTCGACGCGGCGAGTTGCTTCAATCGGATTGCCGCGCTCAGTCCTGCTGGACCGGCGCCGACGATCACGACGTCGTACTCCATGCTTTCGCGTTCGGTCGTCATGCGGCGTCTTCTCCCCAAAGCCTTATGTCCGCTGGTAGCGCGTAAACCGCCCTCGTGAAAGACGTTGGGCGAAAGATGCGCTTCTCCGTAGGTCTGTGGCAGGATCGCGCCCGTGACCCAGCTGGATCCACGCACTGCACTTACATGGCTCGTCGAAGCGGGCGCCGACGAAGCAATCGCCGACATGCCGGTCGATCGCTTTGTTGCGCGCGAGACGCGTCCAGCGGCCCCGACCCAGCGCGCGCCGGCCGCTGCGGCGAACGTTCCTTCTGCCCCGGCCCCGGCCGCGGCTGCGCCCGTGATCCTGCGTCCGGCCGCGAGCGACCCGCTGGCCGGCGCCGAGGCCAATGCCGGCCGGGCCCGGGCGGCGGCCCAGGCGGCCAATACGCTGGAAGAGCTGCAGGCAGCCATCGCGGCCTTTGACGGGCTGGCGCTCAAACCGACCGCCACCAACCTGGTCTTTGCCGACGGCAACCCCGAGTCGGGCCTGATGCTCATCGGGGAAGCGCCTGGCGCCGAAGAGGACCGGCGGGGCCTGCCCTTTGTCGGACCGTCGGGCCAGCTGCTGGACCGGATGCTGGGCGCGATCGGCCGGGACCGGACCAGCGCCTACATCACCAATATTCTGAACTGGCGTCCGCCCGGAAACCGCAAGCCGAGCCCGGCGGAATGGGCCATCACGTTACCTTTCCTCGAGCGCCATATCGCACTGGCGAAGCCAAAGCTCGTGGTTCTACTTGGCGATACTTCGGCCAAGACTTTGCTCGATACGACCGAGGGAATTACCCGGCTCCGGGGCAAGTGGAAGAGCCTGGAGCGACCCGGATTCGGGCCCCAAACCAAGCCAATCCGGGCGCTTGCGACCTTCCATCCGGCTTATCTGCTCAGAAGTCCTGCGCAGAAAAGAGAAGCATGGAGAGACATGCTGGCCGTAGATCGGGCACTGCGGACAGTCGAACTGTAGGAATCCCAAGGATTCCCGTCGCTGCATTGCGGCATCCCGTCTCGTTTACCACCTTTTTACTCGCCAAGACTCGCACGGCCCCTCTATGAGGGCGCCAATGCGACGGCGAATTCTCAACGCCGGGCCCGATTTGCTTCGGCTCCGGTGTCCATTCTTTGCCTGCGCGGCGGTGATTTTGTCATCCGCCTTGGCCGGTCACGGCAGGCCCGCAGCGACCAACGTACGACCCATCGATCCGACCCTGCAGGTGGCAAGCCTGGTGGTGCGCGACCTCGCGCCGACCCAGCCTGTCTCGTATCTGCCGGCCGCGCTCGAAGGGTCGGGCTATCGCTTGGCGCCGAACGACCGCGCCCTCTATCGCCAGATCTTCGACGTCACGGCCGCCCGCGACTACGCGAACGCCGACCAGCTTCTCAGCCGTATCGAGGACTCGCGCCTGCGCGGTCACGTCCTCGCCCAGCGCTGGATCAACGACCCGGCCACGACGCCGGACTTCGCCACCCTGAAACAGTGGCTGGACCAATATTCCGACTTGCCCCAGGCCGAGCAGGTGCTGGCCCTGGCCAAGACCAAGCGCCCGGCCGGCGCGCCGCTGCCCAAGCTGGGCGTGCCCGGCACCGCCGCGGTCGCGGTCGAACGCAGCGTGCCCGAGCCGTCCAACCGCATGGGCGAGATCGCGACCCAGGCTTTTTATGACGGCGACGCCAAGAAGGCGCTGTCGGCCGCCAATGCGGCGCTGGCCAGCCTCGGCAGCAAAGCCACCGACACGCGTTACATCGCCGGCCTGTCGGCCTGGCGTCTGAATCAGATCGAAGAAGCCTCGCGCCACTTCGAAGCGCTTTCGACCGCACGCGGCCTGACGCCGTGGATGCAGTCGGCAGCGAATTACTGGGCCGGCCGTGCGCGCAAGCAGCTCGGCGATACGATTGGTGCACAACGTTGGTGGGCGCGCGCCGCGCAACACCGCACGACCTTCTACGGTCTGCTGGCGCAACGTTCGCTGTCGCCCAACGTCGATCTTGCAATCAAGCCGTCGGAATTGATCGGCGATCACATCGCGCAGCTCGCCGAAACCCCGGCTGGCTATCGCGCGATTGCGCTGCTCGACATCGGCGAGATGAAGCTGGCGCAAGCCGAGCTCGAAGAAATCGATTATGACCGTCACGCCGAGCTGCGCGAACCCGCGCTGGCCGTGGGTGACGCGCTGCACATGACGCAGCTGGTGCGCGACTTGACCGAGCCGGCTGCAATGAGCCGCTACGTCGCCAGCCAGTATCCGATTCCGCCGTGGCAGCCGCGCGGTGGCTTCGCGGTCGATCCGGCGCTGGTCTATGCGTTGGTGAAACAGGAATCGAAATTTGATCCGCTGGCGCGCAACCCGTCGGGCGCAACTGGCCTGATGCAATTGATGCCCAGCACGGCGGCCGCGATGGGCGGCGAACATGTGCGCGGCCAGTTGACGGATCCCGAGACCAATCTCGCGCTCGGCCAAACCTACGTGTCGAAGCTGCTCAAAGATCCCGACATCGACGGCGATCTGTTCTTGATGGCGGTTGCCTACAACGTCGGTCCCGGCGCGTTGACGCGCTGGCGCAAGGCGATCGAAGAAACTGAAGATCCGTTGATCTTCATCGAGCAGGTTCCGAACGGCCAGACGCGCCAGTTCATTCAGCGCGTGCTGACGAACTACTGGATCTATCGTCTGAAGTTCCGCCAGGACGTGCCGTCCTTGGCCCAACTCGCAAACGGCGACTGGCCGCAATACGAGTGGAAGAAGCCGAAGAAGCGGCTGGCCGAAGCGGACGTTCAGTAAGCGTCATCGCCGCTGCGATGCCCAACGGCGATCGTCATCTTCTCGGTGCGGTTTGGTGGGCAAGCGTCAGCGTCATTTTGTCGGGGCTTCTCGCAATCGCGCTCAGCGCGAGTTTTCGCTCAGCGTCGCCGGGCGCGATCACGATCTCGCCGTCCAGCGCCTTCTATGCCGTGGGTTTTCTCTTCCTCGTGCTGGTCGCGATGGTTGTCGTCGGGTCGATCGGCTTGCCGGTGCATTGGGCGTTGCGCGATCGGAACGTCACCAGTGCTGCCGCCTATGTCAGTGCAGGCGCTGCCATCACAACTTTGCCCGCACTCATCTTTTATTGTGTAGCCGGAAGCATCAGTTGGTTGGGAATTTGGCTCGGCTGGGGCGGCCCGCTTGCGGCGATCGTCGCTTGGTCGTGGCTTCGACTGCACCGTTCAGGTGCCGAGCACAGTCCCAATTAGCCGACGCACGTCGTCGTCCTTCTCGGCGCGCGCGGCGCGTTCGAGGGAGGTGACGAAATCAGTGATGGCCTGGCGTGAGCGCGCCTGGTTGGGCGCGACGAAGATGCCGGCTTCTTCGGTGCGCTCGGGTGGTTCGGCGTCGTTGAACAGACGCTCGCTGAGTTTCTCGCCCGGACGCAGGCCGGTGAACTCGATGCGGATGTCGCGGTCGGGGCGCAGGCCCGCCAGCAGGATCATACGGCGTGCGAGATCCACGATTTTGACCGGCTCGCCCATGTCGAGCACGAGAATGCGACCGCGCCGTTCGGTATGCGTCACGCCGTACGCCGACGCTTGCAGCACCAGCTGCACCGCTTCGCGACAGGTCATGAAATAGCGTTCGACGTCGGGATGCGTGACCGTGATCGGTCCGCCTTTGGCGAGCTGCTGTTCGAAGCGCGGCACGACGGATCCAGTCGAGCCCAGCACATTGCCGAAGCGCACGGTGACGAAGCGCGTGTCGCTGTCGAGATCGAGCGACTGGCAATATTCCTCGGCGACGCGTTTGCACGCACCCATGATGCTCGACGGGCGCACCGCCTTGTCGGTCGAGATCTGCACCATCGCGCGCGCGCCGATGGCGCGGGCCGCGTCGGCGACGTTGCGCGAGCCGATGATGTTGGTCAGCACGCCTTCGGCCGGATTGGATTCGACCAGCGGTACGTGTTTCAGCGCGGCGGCGTGAAACACCAGTTCGGGCCGTTCGGTTTCGAAAATCTGTTTCAGGCGCGCCGCGTCGCGCACGTCGGCAAGCCACGGCGTCAAGACCGGCGCGTCAGGACGTTCGGCCAGCTCCATCTCGATCGCGTAGAGATTGAACTCGCCATTTTCGAGCAGCGCCATTTTCGCCGGGCCGAAATTGGCAAGCTGGCGGCAGAGTTCCGAGCCGATTGTGCCGCCCGCGCCCGTGATCAGTACGCGCTTGCCTTTGACCAGGCCGCGCACCGCTTCTTCGTCATGCAGCACTTGCGGCCGGCCGAGCAGATCTTCGATCGCAATCGGACGCAGCTTGATCCGGTTCTCGCCGTTGCTTTCGTCGAGATCGGCGAGCGACGGCATGCGCGCCAAGGTCATGCCCAGACGATCGGCGGCGTCGAACAATTCGCGCAGCACCGGCCCTTCGATCGGTGCGTTCACGCGCGTCACGATCAAACGTTGCGGTGCTTTTCCTTTGTCGCCGAGATCGCGTGCAACGCGTTCCAGATCGCTTGCCGTGCCCAACACGCGCACGCCGTGAATGTCGCGTCCGACGCGACGGCCGAGATCGTCGATCACGCCGACCGGTTCGTACGGCGCCAGCGGATCGTTCTGCATGGCACGAATGAACAACTCAGCGCCGTCGCCAGCGCCGATCAGCAACACCGGAATGCGCTGCGCCGCGCGCTTGCGGTCCATGCGCCGGTCTTTGGCGACGCGATAGAGAAACCGTGGTCCGCCGAGCAGCACCAGCAACAGCAAGCCGAGGATCAGTGGCACCGAACGCGGCAATGCTTCGAGACGATTGACCAGGAATAGCGCTGGCACGAACGCCAGCACCGCAATCGTCACGGCCTGCGTGACCGCCCACAGATCCTGCAGCGATGCGTAGCGCCAGACGCCGCGATAGAGGCGCGAGGCGAGGAACGACACGGCCGCGATCGCAACCCATAACGGCCAGCCCGCTTCGAGCGCGCCGTACCAGCGATCGAACATGCCGTCGCCGACGCGCAGATACAGCGCCGCCGGATAGGCGATCGTCGCCATCACGACGTCGTGGAGGAATGCGAGTCCGGGAAGCAGGCGGCTGGTGCGAGTCGACACGGGCCGGAATGTACCGGGCCGGTGCCTGCTTCTCTAGTACTGCGCGGTGGGCTCGATGTGCACTTTGGCCGGGCCGTCGGCACCGCTCGGCAGGGCGCTGCCCTGGGTCCAATTGACCACGTCGCGCCAGACCGTCGCGGCCTGTCGGTCGCGCAACAGCAAATGCCAGCCGTCTTTGTAAATCGCGACCTGTATGCGGCTGGGCAGCAGCTCGAGAAACTCGTCGGCGGCCTTTTTCGGCACGATCTGTTCGTGGGCGCCATAGGCGACCAAGGTTGGCCGTGCGAGTCGCGGTGCGGCGTCGAGCGCGGCTCCCATCAGATCGACCAGCCCCGCCGTCGTATCGACGCGCGCGCCTTTTTGCACCAACGGATCGTCGCGTAATTCGCGCAGCGCATCGGGATTGTCGCTGGCGCGAATTTTGAGACCTTTGGGCGGTTCGAGAAACCAGCCCGGCACGAAGCGGCGACCAAGCTCCAACGCAAGCTGATAGTGCCACGGCATGGTGCGCTCGCCCCACACGGCCGGCGCCATCAGGCACAGCCCGTCGATCGGCAGCGACTGTGTGCGCACGGTTGCAAGCAACGCCACCGAACCGCCCATGCTTTCGCCGAGCAGAAACAGTTTCGCTTTGGGATGCGCTGCATGCACCGCGCGAACGGCAGCGACGGCGTCGGCGATCAACGTATCGGTGCCGGCCCAGATGGTCGGGTTGGGTGCCTGGCCAAAACCGCGCTGGTCGTAAGCGTAGGTGCGAATGCCCGCTGCATCCCACGCGCGCGCTGCACGTTCGAACCCTTGCGAGTAGTCGCCGAATCCATGCAGCGCAACGATGACGGTTCGCGCGTCGGCGGGGCCCCAGACGCGCAACGGCAATGCAGTGCCGTCTGTTGTGATGAATGTTGCGGGCGCGACTTGCGGTGTCGCGATGCTGGGACCTGCCGGCTGCAGTCGCGCGACGCAGCCGCTGAGCAGCAGCATCGCAACGACCGCAGCGGCAAGTTTCGTCATGCAGCGCGTGGCTGTTCGCGTACGAGCTGCAGGAACACGTCTTCGAGATCGGTCTCTTTGGTCGACAGGTCGACGATGCGCAGATCGGCTGCCGCAACCGCCGCCAGAATCTCGCCGACTTGTGCACGGCTTGGCTGGTAGCGGATCACGACTTTGCGTGGGGACGGAAGTTCGGCCGAAAACGCGACCAACGAAGCGGGCAATGCCGCCACGTCGCGATCCAGGGTCAGCCAAAGTTCTTTCGCGTCGGTGCGCGCCAGCAAGGTCTGCGTCGGCTCGCACGCAACCACTTCGCCGTGATTGATGATCGCGATCGTATCGCAGAGTTCTTCCGCTTCCTGCAGATAGTGCGTCGTCAGCACGATCGTCGTGCCGCGCGCGTTTAGTTCACGCACATAACGCCACAACGCCTGCCGCAGTTCGATGTCGACGCCCGCCGTCGGCTCGTCGAGGATCAGCACCGGCGGCGCGTGCACCATCGCTTTGGCGACCATCAGGCGCCGGCGCATGCCGCCCGACAGGGTGCGCGCATAGGCGTCACCCTTGTCGGCCAGGCCAACCGCTTCGAGCAGCTCGTTGGTGCGTCGTTCGGCCTTGGGCACGCCGTAGAGGCCGGCCTGCACTTCGAGGATTTCGCGCGGCGTGAAGAACGGATCGAGATTCAGCTCCTGCGGCACGACGCCGATCGCCGACTTCGCTTTGCGCGTGTCGCGATCAATGTCGTAGCCCCAGACCTTGGCGCTGCCCGCTGTCTTCACGACCAGGCCGGCCAGGATGTTGATCAGGGTCGATTTGCCGGCGCCGTTGGGGCCCAGGAAACCGAACATCGCGCCGCGGGGGATCGCGAGGTCGATTCCCTTCAGCGCGGTCTTGGGACCGGCCTTTTTGGTACCCGCATAGGTTTTGACCAGGCCTGAGACTTCGACGGCGTTTGCCGGCAGGGAAGCTGACATTGGGGAGAGAATTCTTCCGGTGGAATTGATCGGACGTGACGGATCGCTATCATCCGGCCGCCTTTCGACCCGTCAAGAAAGCCAGATACGTGACAGATGCGCCAGAAACCATCGAAGTCGAGACCACGCCCGTCGGATGTGACGGCGGCGGCGGCGCGCTCGGCCACCCGCTGGTCTATCTGCCGCTCCACGATGGAAGCGCCGATTGCCCGTATTGCAGCCGGCATTTCAAGCTCAAACACGGCGCGCGGGTCGGGCACTGATCGTCGCCCGACCAGGGCCACGATCGGGGCAGGTACTGAACAGATGGGTTTCTAGGGGACGTATGATGCTGAAGATCGTGGCTGCGGCCGTGCTGGCTATTTTCGTCGCGGGTGCTGCCGAAGCGGCGTGCCTGGCGCCGGCGCCGCCGGGCATTCCGGACGGCAAGACGGCGTCCGTCGACCAGATGAACAATGCCGCGGTCGCGGTGAAGCAGTACGTGAAGATGCTGGAATTTTATCAGGCCTGCTTGAAGAAGCAGGATTCGGACGCGCCGGCGGGCACGACCGACGAACAGCGCCGCATCTGGCTGACCCAATACAACAACGCGGTCGACAAGATGGAAGAGGTCGCCAACGCCTTCAACGCGCAGCTGCGCATCTACAAGGCGCGCAGCCAGTAAGAAAGCGGCTCTTCGTAGCATAGCGATAGCGGTGCTCGACTCAGCGCGCATGCGGCGGCAAGGTCCGCCGCCATGACGAGCCCGGCGCCAGCGCATCCCGACCTGTACCTCGTCGACGGGTCGGGTTTCATTTTTCGAGCCTTCCACGCTTTGCCGCCGATGACGCGCGGCGATGGCGTGCCGGTGAACGCCGTCTACGGCTTCTCCAACATGATCTACAAGCTGCTGACCGATTTCGCAGCAGCGCAGGTCGCGGTGATTTTCGATGCCAAGGAAGAGACCTTCCGCAACAAAATCTACCCCGACTACAAAGCCAATCGCGACGCACCGCCGGAAGAACTGGTTCCGCAATTCGCGCTGATCCGCGAGTCGGTGCATGCGTTCTGCCTGCCGTGTCTCGAACTGGAAGGGTTCGAAGCCGACGATCTGATCGCGACCTACGCCAAACAGGCGAAAGCGCGCGGCCAGAAAGTCGTGATCGTCTCGTCCGACAAGGACCTGATGCAGCTGGTCGGCGACGGCGTCACGATGTGGGACCCGATCAAAGCGCGCAGCATCGCTGAACCGGAAGTGTTCGAAAAATTCGGCGTCACGCCCGATAAGGTCGTGGATGTGCAAGCGCTGGCCGGCGACAGCGTCGACAACGTGCCCGGCGTGCCCGGGATCGGCATCAAGACGGCGGCGCAGCTGATCAACGAATATGGCGATCTCGAAACCTTGCTGGCGCGCGCGGGCGAGATCAAACAGCCCAAACGGCGCGAAAGCCTGATCGAACACGCCGAGAAGGCGCGGGTGTCCAAGCTCCTCGTCAAACTTGACGAGGCCGTTCCTGTCACGACGCCCATTGACGAGCTGCGTCCGCGCGAACCCGACAGTTCGAAACTGACCGCCTATCTGGCGAAGATGGAATTCAAGACGCTGCTGAACCGCGTGACGACGCGGCTGCGCGAAGAAGGCCAGGTCGTCGAACATCCCGACCTGCCGGTTGAAACCGCGGCTGCCGCAGCGCGCGCGCTGGATCCCACGCCCGAAGCGCCGGTCGAAGCGCGTTACGAGCTGGTGCAGGATCTGCCGGCGTTGCAGCGCTGGATCGCACGCGCACAGCGCGTTGGTGTCGTCGCGTTCGACACCGAAACCGATTCCCTGACCCCGTGCGTGTGCGGCATTGTCGGCGTGTCGCTGGCGGTGGCGCCGGGCGAGGCCTGCTACATTCCGCTGTGCCACGTGAATCCCGATGCGGGCGGTCTCGATCTCGATCAGGCAGCCAAGCCGCAACAGATCTCGCTCGATGAGTTCAAAACGGCGATCGGCCCGCTGCTGACCGATCCGTCGGTGTTGAAGATTGCGCATAACGGCAAGTTCGACCTGCAGGTCCTGCAGTGCCTCGGGCTAGACGTGACGCCGATCGACGACACGATGCTGATGTCCTACGCGCTCGACGGCGGCAGCCATGGGCACGGTATGGACGAGCTGGCCTCGATCCATCTCGGCTTGAAGACGACGACCTTCGCCGAAGTGTGCGGCAGCGGCAAAGCGCAGATCACCTTCGATCGCGTTCCGCTCGATCGCGCACTGGCCTATGCCGCCGAAGATGCCGACGTAACGTTGCGGCTGTGGCAGCTGTTCAAACAGCGCCTGCTCGCCGATCACATGACGACCTTGTACGAGACGATCGACCGTCCGTTGCTGCGTGTCGTTGCTGGCATGGAAAGCGCCGGCATTTTGATCGACCGCAACGCGCTGGCGAAAATGGGCCAGAAGTTCGGCGAGCGCATGGTGCAGCTTGAAGCCGAAGTGCAGAAACTCGCCGGGCGACCGTTCAATCTCGGTTCGCCGAAGCAACTCGGCGAAGTGTTGTTTGATGAATTGAAGCTCGAAGGCGGGCGCAAGCTGAAAAGCGGCGCCTGGACCACCGACGCGTCGGTGCTGGACGAGATCGAAGACTCCCATCCGATTATTCCGGCGATCCAGAGTTGGCGTCAGCTTGCCAAGTTGAAAGCGACCTATACCGACGCGCTGCAGGAAGAGATCCAGCAGAAGACCGGGCGCGTGCACACGTCCTACGCGCTGGCTGCGACCAGCACCGGCCGCTTGTCGTCGACCGAACCCAATCTGCAGAATATTCCGATCCGCACCGAAGAAGGCCGGCAGATCCGCACCGCCTTCATTGCGGGGCCGGGCAATGTTCTTTTGTCGGTCGACTATTCGCAGATCGAACTGCGCATCGTTGCCGACATCGCCAACATCCAGGCGTTGCGCGATGCCTTCACCAACGGCGACGACATTCACGCGCTGACCGCGAGCCAGGTGTTCGGCGTGCCGATGGCCGATATGACCAAGGACATCCGCGCCCGCGCCAAGGCGATCAATTTCGGCATCATCTACGGCATCTCGGCCTTCGGCCTGGCACGCCAGCTCGGCATTCCGCAAAGCGAGGCGTCGGCCTACATCAAGGCCTATCTCGAACGGTTCTCCGAGCTGCGCGATTATATGGAAGAGACCAAGTCCTTCGCGCGCAAGCACGGTTACGTGCTGACGTTGCTGGGCCGCAAATGCCATGTCGCCGGCATCAACGAAAAGAATCCGGCGCGCCGGAGCTTTGCCGAGCGCCAGGCCATCAACGGCCGTATCCAGGGCACTGCCGCCGACATCATGCGCCGCGCCATGCGCAATGTTTCGCGCGCGCTGCAGCGCGCCGGCTCGCCGGCGCAGATGCTGCTGCAGGTGCATGACGAACTTGTGTTCGAAGTGCCCGAGACGCATGCGGAAGCAACCGCAGCCATCGTACGTACCGAAATGGAACGGGCCGCAACGTTGGGCGTGCCGTTAGTTGCCGAAGCGGGCTGGGGCAAATCGTGGGCTGACGCTCACTAGAAAATCGTCTGTAACGACGGACGATTTGTGCCGAATGCGGATGAAGCCAAAGCTTCACGCGGGAGAGGCGGCATGACGACACGGCGCGAATTTCTCACTCGAACCGCTGCTGCCTGCATCCTTGCGCCGAGCGTCACGGCGCATGCCGCTGCGCGAAAGACGGTGCAGACCGTGCTTGGTCCGATCGATGCGGCCAAGCTTGGCTTCACGCTGCCGCACGAACATCTCTGCGCCAGTTCAGCGGGCTTCTGGCAAGTCTGGCCCGAATATTTTGGCGGCCGTAAAAAATTCGTCGAGAAGGCGGTGGCGAAGCTCAAAGCAGCGCGCGCCGAAGGCGTCACGACGATCGTCGATCTCACCACCGCCGATCTCGGCCGCGACATTCGCCTGATGGAGGAAGTGTCGCGCAAGTCGGGGATGCAGATCGTCGCCTGCACCGGCCATTGGCTGCACCCGTCCGTGTCGATGGACGCGCGCAGCGTCGAAGAACTGGCTGATTTCTTTCACAAGGAAATCGAGCACGGAATCGAAGGCACCAAGATCAAAGCGGGCGTGATCAAAGTGGCGACCGAAACCGCGACACCACAGGATCCCGGCACGCTGTTTGACGACAAGCTGCTGCGCGCTGCGGCGCGGGTGAGCAAAGCGACCGGCATTCCGATCGAAACCCACACGCACGCGCTCAATCGCGACGGGCTTAAGCAGGCCGAGATTTTCGAAAGCGAAGGGCTGCAGCCTGCGCGGGTTTCGCTGGGGCACAGCGACGAGAGTGACGATCTCGATTATCTGACTGGCCTGCTCAAACGCGGCTACCGGATCGGAATGGATCACATGATGTACGGCATCCCGGCGGGCGCGAAGCTGCCGTGGCAGAAGCGCGCCGACTGCATCAAGACGCTGATCGATGCGGGCTTCGCGGGTCAGCTGCTGCTGTCGAACGACTGGATGTTCGGCATCTCGGTGGCTCCGACCGGCACGCAAGACGCGCTGGAGAAGATCAATCCGGATGGGTTGCTGTTCAACACGCGCAAAGTGCTTCCGTACCTGCAGCAGCAGGGCGTGACGGCGCAGTTGATCCGTCAAATGACCGTCGACAACCCGCGCCGCTTCTTCGCCGGCGTCTGACGATCAGGCGAGGAAGCGGGCCCGCATCGCGTCGATGGTGGGGCCGTAGGCGCCCAGGATTGCGGTGGCGGCGACGCGCACGCCGGGTTCGTCCTTGGCGACCGCGGCGCGTTCCAAGGTGCGCGCCAGGGCTTCGATCTGCGCTGCGCCATAGCTGCCGGCGCTGCTGATCGCGCTGTGTCCTTCGGCGCGCAGCAAGGTCAGGTCCATCTCGTCCAACGCTGCCGACAGGCGCACACGACGCTCTTCGGCATGTTCGATCCAGGCTTCGATCAAGCCGCGGAACGTCGCGCCGTCGAGCGCGGTCGCCAATGTCTCCAACCGACTCGGATCGAGAATCTGCGCTTCGCCGGCGGCTTTCACCGGTGCAGCAACAGCCTTGCCGTCGAACAGGCGCGCCAGGCACGCAAGCATCTCGTCCGGCGTGAATGGTTTGGCGAGATAGGTCTGCATGCCGACGTCGCCAAAGCGCGCTTGCAGATCGCCCTGCGAATGCGCGGTCAGCGCCACGATCGGCGTGTCGTTGCCCGCATCGCGCAATTTGCGCGCCGCTTCGGTGCCGTCCATCACCGGCATCTGCACGTCCATCAGAATCGCGTCGTAGCGCATCGTCTGCGCCGCGTTCACCGCCTGCGCGCCATCGCCGACAATATCGACCACGAAACCGGCGCGCGTCAGGATCGCTTCGGCAAGTTGCTGGTTGATTGGATTGTCTTCGGCCAGCAACAAACGGCGACCGGCGCCGTCGATGCGCGCGGCGACCGCGCTTTGCGGCGTCGCGGTCGCCGGCAGCGGCAGTTCGAACCAGAAGGTCGCGCCCTTGCCGGGTTCGCTCTCGACGCCGATTTTGCCGTGCATCAGTTCGACCAGGTCGCGGCAGATGGCGAGGCCAAGACCGGTGCCGCCATAGCGGCGTGCAATCGTGCCGTCGGCCTGGGCAAATTTCTGGAACAGACGGCCGCGCGTGTCCGCGTCCATGCCGGGGCCGGTGTCGCGCACTTCGAACCGCACTGTGTCGCCGTGGCGCAGCGCTGTGACGGCGACGCTTCCCTTTTCGGTGAATTTGACCGCGTTGCCGAGCAGGTTGGTCAGGATCTGGCGCACGCGCGTCGGATCGCCTTCGACCCAGCCGGCAACGTCAGGCGCGATTGCGATCACCAAGGTCAGGTCTTTTTCCGCCGCGCGCGGTTCGATCACCGATACTGCGTCGCCGACGATCGTGCCCAGATCGAACGGCAAGGTTTCGATCGACAGCTTGCCCGCTTCGAGTTTCGACGCGTCGAGCAGATCGTTGAGCAGCACCAGCAACGTCTCGGCTGAGCGATAGACCGCAGCGGCGTAATGTTCCTGCTGCTCGTTCAGCGGCGTCTTTTGCAGCAGCGCGCTATAGCCGAGCACGCCGTTCATCGGCGTGCGGATTTCGTGGCTGATGACCGCAAGCAGATCGCCCTTGGCGCGCGTCGCCTGTTCGGCTGCTTGCGCTGCCTGCAGCAAGGCGCTGGTGCGTTCGGCGACGCGATTTTCCAAGGTCGTGTTGGCGTCGAACAGGCTGGTCGTCATGCGCTTCAGCTCGGTCGCAAGACGCACCACTTCGCGGTAGCCGGTGACGGCGGGAATGTCGGCGACTCGATCGGGCACGACTTTGATCGCAGCCTTGGTCAGCAATTCCAGCGGACGCGCGATGCGCCGCGCCAGCCACAACGCCAGTCCGACGCCGAGCAGGCCGCACACGACGCCCAGAATCACAATCTGCTTTGCGAGATCACGCGCCGGCGCCAGCGCCAGCTCGGCCGGCTGACGCGCCAGGATCGTCCAGCCCAGGCCGGCATAGTCGCGATAGCCCGCTTCGCGCGTATAGCCGACGACGTAGCTCTTGCCGTCGGGAAACGTCTCGGTCGCAGTGCCGCGTTCGCCGCGCTGCGCGGCCGCAATGCTGGCGAGGTTGAGCTTGTTGCCTTGGCCGGGCCCCAACAGAACCGTGCCTTCAGTGTCGATGATGCAGATCTCGGCGCCGCGTGTGCGATCCGGCACGGCGCTGAGCAGCGAGTTCTGCACTTCTTCGGCCCAGCTCCAGGCGAGATGCGCGCCAAGCACGCCAAACTTGGTGCCGTCGCGCGTCAACAGCGGCGTTGCGACGTCGACGAAACGCTGCGGTTCGCCGTTGCTCATGGTCGGCAGCAACTTCGCCAGCAGCAACGCGTCATGCACGTCACCGACAAACGGCTTGTCCTGCGCCGATTGGAACCACGGACGTTTGCTGACGTCGGCATTTTCCAGCATGCCGCCGGCGGCTGCTTTGACTTTGCCGTCCAAGGTTGCAACGCCGATCCAGGCATAGGAGTCGAACGTGCTTTTCATCCGGTCGAGCACGGCGCGCAAAGCTGCGGGATCGGCGTTGGGGTCGGGCAACGGGTCGAGCGCAGCGATGGTGCGGACTTCGCGCGCACGTTCAAACATGCCGCGGTCGAGCTTGTCGCCCATCTGGATCGCAAGATCTTCGAGACCTTGGCCGATGCCGGCAACGATTTGTCGTTCGCTGGCAACCAACACCGCGACCGTCACCGACGCGGTGAGCACCAGCGTCAGGGCGCCGAAGGCAGTTGCGAGAAGAGGGGCCAGGCCAAGGCGTCGCATGACGTCTGACCTGCAGCCCAGGTGACGAATGAGCGGTTAATTTTGCACAGTCGACAATGTTGCCGCGCCCAGCACGTGGAGCTGGTCATTCTGCAGCAAGACCACGACCCCGGCGCTGTGCGCGGTCAGGTCGGGGCGGGTTGTCAGCGTCGTCGCTTCGCCGTTCCAGCGCGGCAGCGCTTTGCTGCTCGCAACCGGATGGGTCGTGTTCAGTTGGCGGCCGGCATTTTCGCCCGCCGTCACGCTCTGCGTTTCGCCGCGGTCATAGACGACGACGCGCACGTTCGCGCTGGTCGCGGTTGCGGGAAGATCGATCGCAAGCGTGCCGTCGTTCTGCCAACGCGCCTGCACGGCGATACTGTCTTGTTTGCGCGCCGCGTCGACGGTGCGGTTGATCTCGATCCCTTGGGTGCCGACGATGTCGCTCGTGCCCTGCACGATCGTCTGCGGCGTGTAGAGATGCGGCAGCTTCAACGCGGTTTTGTAGTCGCGCTGGCGCTGCGTGCCGCCAGCGCCCGAATACGGGTCCTTCCAGCCGAGATTGTTCCAATAGTCGACATGCCAGGCGAGCGCGATGACGCCCGGCCGTTTGGCGAGATCGGCCAGCACCGCGTCAGCGGGCGGACAGGACGAGCAGCCCTGGCTGGTGAAAAGCTCGACGACGACCGGCGTTTCGGCACCGGCCGTGCGGCCGAGGCCAAGCGCGGCAAAAAGGGCGAGGAGGATCGCGTGGATGCGCATGGAATAGGCTTCGCGCCGGCGGTCGTCGCGGTTACAAGCTCGGCCCCTGCCGGATTGGCGCATGGAGTCGTGGATCATGAGCGAGAATTCGAAACGTACCTTCCCGGTGTCGTGGGAAGAGCTGCATCGCAACGCCAAGGCGCTGGCCTGGCGTCTGCTGGAGACCCATTCCTGGCACGGCGTCATCGCGGTCACGCGCGGCGGTCTGGTCCCGGCGGCGATCGTGGCGCGCGAGCTGGATCTGCGCGTGATCGATACGGTCTGCATCTCGTCCTACGACCATCAGAATCAGCGCGGCCTGCAGGTGCTGAAAGGCATCAGCGCCGACGGCATCGGTGACGGCGCGGGCTGGGTCGTGGTCGATGATCTGGTCGATACCGGCGCGACTGCGGTCGAGATCCGCAAGATGCTGCCCAAGGCGCATCTGGCGACGATCTACGCCAAGCCGCTCGGCAAGCCGCTGGTCGACACCTACGTCACCGAAGTGAGCCAGGACACCTGGATCCATTTCCCCTGGGACCTCGAAGCCCAGTACGCCAAGCCGATCAAAGACGGCGCGCGCGACTGATACGCCGATAAGCGCGCAAGAACGTGGACAAGATCAAAGCGATGTGAAAATCGTCTCACTGCGAGAAACGCAGGGGGACGCGAGAATGCGGCGTGTCTTGATTTTGGTAGCAGCGCTGCTGCTCGGGATCGTGCAGGCGCACGCCGCGAATGAGCCTGCGTGCGGCAGCAAGCTTTGCCAGCATTTGGTGCAGTTGCTGCCGCCCGGGAAAGACGGGCTCGGACCGATCCGGCGCTGGGAAGACAACGGACCGTTCCTCTACTCGACGATCGGCCTATCCGACGAAAGCGCGAATCTCTTCGGCACGTTGCTGGAAGATTTTGGCCGGCGCGCCGGCCTCTCGATGCAGCGTGCGACGCCGGACAAGATGCGCTTTGTTCGTATCGTTGCGGTCAACACCGACGATCCCAACGTTCGCGCCAATTCGCAGCGTGTGTTCAGTTTCGCCGGCGCCAACGTCACGGTCGAACAGGCTGCGCTGATGGCCAATATTTCGCGCGCAATTCTGCTCTACAAACAGCGTTGGCCGGGATCCTCCGAAGGCAAAGTCGAACGTTGCGGCATGTTCGTGCGCGAAGCGCAGATGAAATCCGACTTAGCCGGATTCATTCTCGGGCGTCAGATTTTTCAGTGTCTGACGAGCTTCGGGAGCAGCGAAGTCCTGCCTTCGATTCTGAACTGGAAGACGCCGCCGCGTGACCTGATCGGTCCTGCGACAGTGCGGTTGAGCGTGTTGGATGAGGCGCTTCTGCGTCTGCTGTATGCGCGCGGCCACTCGCTGTTCGGCGTCGAGCCGGCTGAACTAGTGGCCCAGCTCGAAGCTCGTCTGCGCGCCGATGGATTTCGCGACGATGGAAGCAAGCAATGATGCGCGCTTTGATGTTTGCAGCGCTTGCACTGTTTTGTGCGATGCAAGCGAGCGCTGCCGAGCGCGATGCGCGCCGTTGAACAAACTTTGCCAGCATCTTGATCGGGTGTTCCCGGCCGAAATGCACGACTGGGCGACGGTGCGCAGGTGGGAAGAGAAGCGGCCCATTCTTTACACGACATTCGGTCTGACGGCCGAGCAGGCGCAGATCTTTTCCGATCTGCTGACCAACCTCTCCAAACGTGTCGGCCTCGAAGTGCAACCGGTGACGCCGGACAAGATTGCTGACGTGCAGATCATTGCCGCTAATGCCGAGAATGACGAAGTGCGCAAAAACTTGCCGCGCATCATTCATGTCGTCGGCGATCGTCCGTTGGAAAAATTGAACATGCTCGCGAGCGCAAACACCGCGCTGCTGAAGGTGCATTCGCGCCTTCGCTATCCGGGCTGGGCGCGTTCCGCGCAGGGGCGGCTAGAGAAATGCACGCTGCTGCTGCGTGCAAACAGTTTGGCCGCGACGCCCGACCTGGCCGGCTTCGTCGTCGCGCGGCAGGTCTATCAGTGCCTGACCAGCTTTCCGACGAGCGACGCAGTGGTTTCGATCATGAACACCACGCCGCCACCCAGCCTTCTGTCGCCGCCTTACGCCAAATTCAGCGCGCTCGACTCGGCGCTGCTGCGGATCGTGTACGAGCCGGGCGACGCGCTGTTCCAAGTTCCGCAGCCCGAGCTGGTCGCCCGGCTTGAGGCGCGGTTGCGGGCTGAAGGCTTTCGAGATGACGGGACCAAACCATGAAACGAATCTTGCTGATCGCGGCTGGCTTGTTGGTCACGGCAAGCGCGTATGCCGCTGAGCCGGTGGAATGCGCGCCGCAAAACAAACTTTGCCAACATCTGGCGCGGCTCTTCGCAAGCGATGCACGCGACCATGCGCGTGTCGTGCGATGGGAAGAGACCGATCCGATTCGATTCACCACCATCGGACTGCCAGCCGAAACGGCCGGCGTCTTTGAAGATCTGCTCGAAGGTCTGGCGCAGCGCGCGGGTCTGCGCGTGCGTCGGGTTGAGCCCAGTCAGATCGACGATGCGCAAATCGCAGTCTTTGTGCCGGACGATCCCGAGTTGCGGGACAATCCGCGACGCATTGCCTTTTTTCTGAACGCAAAGCGTCTGACCTCGGTGCAGACCGAACAACTTGCGTTGCGGCCGGCTGCGTTCCGGACGCTCAAGCCTCGCAGCGGCAGGAATGGTGATGCCTGGTCCGGGCGGGTCGTACGCTGCGCGATCTTCCTACGGCCGGACCACACCAGGCCGGCGGCGGTCGGGTTCCTGCTGGCACGGCAGATCTATCAGTGCCTGAGCGGCTTCTCGGAGAGCGAGGCGGCGCCGTCGCTGCTCAACTGGTCCAATGTCCCGCCCAGCCTGATCACGCCGCCCTATGCCAAGATGAGCGCCCTGGACAGCGCGCTGCTGCAGATCCTCTACGAGCCCGGCGACGCCCTGTTCGAGGTCCCGCGCAAGGAATTGGTGGCCAGGATCGAGGCCCGCCTGCGAGCCGAGGGGTTCCGGGACGACGGGACCCGGCCCTGACGGGCAGGGCTGGCCTGAGCCCGCTGCGGCACCGAAACGGTTGATCCGCCAGCCCCTCTCCAGTAGAAACCCCGGCTTCCATAGCGGCCACGGCCTGTAGGGCATGCCCAACCGCTCCCGCAAATCCCTAGGGTTTGCCTCAAGAATACGGAGATCCAAATGCCCAAGATGAAGACCAAGAGCGGCGCCAAGAAGCGCTTCTCGGTCACCGGCAGCGGCAAAGTGAAGTGCAAATCCGCCTTCACGGGCCATCGCCTCGTGTCCAAGCGTAAGTCGGCCAAGATGCGCAATCGCGGCACCCAAATTCTCCAGGAGCAGGACGCAAAGAAGGTCCTCGACTTCTGGATGCCGTACGCGCGCTAAGGAGGCCTGACCCATGGCACGTGTTAAGCGCGGTACCACCGCTCACGCCCGTCACAAGAAGGTTCTGGATCTCGCCAAGGGATATCGGGGCCGTTCGTCCAAGGCCTACCGGATCGCTCTCGAAAAGGTCGAGAAGGGTCTCCAGTACGCCTATCGCGACCGTCGCAATAAGAAGCGCGAGTTCCGCGGCCTGTGGATCCAGCGCATCAACGCCGGTGTCCGCGCCGAAGGTTTGACCTACTCGCAGTTCATGAACGGCCTGAAGAAGGCCGGCGTCGAAGTCGACCGCAAGGTCCTCGCCGACATCGCCATGAACATGCCGGAGTCGTTTACGGCGCTCGTCGCCCAGGCCAAGAAGGCCCTGGGAGCGACGGCGAACGCCTGACGCTCTCAGAAACGGCGACGAGCAAAGATCAAGGGGCCTACGGGCCCCTTTTTCGCATCTGCGTTCTTGGCTACGACCACCTTCACCGTTGGAGGATCTCATGACTGCAGTCGCACATGACATGACGTCGACCACGTTCGATCTGCCCGGCTATCGCGTGACGCGTTCGCTTGGCGTCGTGCGCGGCATCACGGTCCGTTCGCCGCATATCGGCAACCAGATCCTCGGCGGTTTGCGCACCATCCTCGGCGGCGAGATCGACGAGTATGTGAAGATTGCCGAACAGAGCCGCGAGCGCGCCTTCGAGCAATTGCTCGAAGCAGCCGGCGTGCGCGGCGCCAACGCGGTGCTCGGCGTGCGCTACGACACCAATGAGTTGATGCAGAACGCGGCCGAAGTGCTGGCCTACGGCACCGCGGTCGTCGTGGAGAGACTATAATGCTGGGTGAATTGGACAGTCTGACGACGGGCGCGTTGCAACGCGTCGAAGCGGCGAGCGATCTCGCCGCGCTCGACGCAGCGCGCGTCGATGCGTTGGGCAAGAAAGGCTCGATCACCGAGCTGATGAAAAAACTCGGCGGCCTGTCGCCCGAAGAACGCAAAGAAGCGGGCCAGGCGCTGAACGTCGCCAAGGAACGCGTCGCCGCTGCGATCGATGCGCGCCAGACGATCCTCAAAGGTGCGGCGCTGAATGCGCGCCTTGTGGCCGAGCGCGTCGACGTCACTCTGCCGGTGGCGCCCGAAACGCAGGGTCGCATTCATCCGATCAGCCAGACGATCGACGAGCTGGTCGCGATCTTCGCCGACATGGGATTCACCGTCGCCGAAGGACCGGACGTCGAAGATGACTTCCATAATTTCGGCGCGCTCAACATTCCGCCGGAACATCCGGCGCGGCAGATGCACGACACGTTCTATCTGCCGCCGGCGCCGGACGGGCAGAACCGTGTTCTGCGCACACACACCTCGCCCGTGCAGGTGCGCACCATGCTCAGCACCAAGCCGCCGATCCGCATCATCGTGCCGGGCCGCACCTTCCGCTCGGATTACGATCAGACGCACACGCCGATGTTCCACCAAGTCGAAGGTCTGGTGATCGACGAAGCGACGCATATGGGGCATCTGCGCGGCACGATTCTCGAATTCGCGCGCGCGTTTTTCAAAATCGACGATCTGCCAATCCGCTTTCGTCCCAGCTTCTTCCCCTTCACCGAGCCGTCGGCCGAAGTCGATATCGGTTGCCGTCGTTCGGGCGGCGAGCTTGTGCTCGGCCCGCATGGCGATTGGCTGGAAATTCTCGGCTGCGGCATGGTGCATCCGAAAGTGCTCGAAAGCTGCGGCATCGATTCGACCAAATACCAAGGCTTCGCCTTCGGCATGGGGATCGAACGTATCGCGATGCTGAAATACGGCATTCCGGATTTGCGCACCTTCTTCGACGCCGATCTGCGTTGGCTGCGCCATTACGGTTTCTCAATTCTGGAACAGCCGGATCTGGCGACGGGGCTCGGCCGATGAAATTCACGCTCTCCTGGTTGAAGCGTCACCTTGATACCGACGTTTCGCTCGACACGCTGTCGGAACGGCTGACGGCAATCGGTCTCGAAGTCGAAGGCGTCGAAGATCGCGGCGCGTCGCTCAACGGATTCGTCGTCGCATCCGTCGTCGAAGCCAAGCAGCATCCCAATGCCGATCGCCTGCGCGTCTGCAAAGTCGATGCGGGCACCGGCGAATTGCTGAACGTCGTCTGTGGCGCGCCCAATGCGCGTGCCGGCATGAAAGCCGTGTTCGCGCCGTCCGGCGTCGTCATTCCTGCGACCAAGAAGAAGCTCGAAAAGGGCGTCATTCGCGGCGAGGAATCGAACGGCATGCTGTGTTCCTCGCGCGAGCTGGAACTTGGCGACGATCACGACGGCATCATCGACCTCGTCACCGATTTGAAACCTGGCACGCCGGCTGCGGTGGCGCTGGGTCTCGAAGATCCCGTCATCGAAATCGCACTGACGCCCAATCGCGGCGATTGCGCCGGCGTGCTGGGCGTTGCGCGCGATCTGGCTGCGGCCAAGGTCGGGACGTTGAAGCCGCTCGACGCCAAGCCGGTTCCGGCATCGTTCAAAGCAACGATCAGCGGCGGCACCGACGATACCGATGCATGCCCGCTGTTCATGGGTCGTCTCATTCGCGGCGTGAAGAACGGACCCAGCCCGGCCTGGTTGCAGGACGCGCTGCGCGCCGTGGGTTTGCGCCCGATTTCGGCGCTGGTCGACATCACCAATTTCTTCACGATCGACGCGTCGCGCCCGCTGCACGTGTTCGATGCGGCGAAGATCCAAGGCGACCGCGTCTTCGCGCGCCGCGCCAAGAACGGTGAAACGCTCGAAGCGCTCAACGGCAAGACCTACGAGCTGACCTCCGAGATGACGGTGATCGCCGACGCCAGCGGTGCAATCGGCATCGGCGGCATTATGGGCGGCGAGTCGACCTCGGTGTCGGACACGACGACCGACGTGTTCCTGGAATGCGCGTTGTTCGATCCGGTGCGCACGGCCGCGACCGGGCGAAGCCTGCAGATCATGTCGGACGCGCGCTATCGCTTCGAACGCGGCGTCGATCCGGCTTTCGTGCGGCCGGGTGTCGAGCTGGCGACGCAGATGATCCTCGATCTGTGCGGCGGTACCGCCAGCGAGATCACGTTCGGCGGCAAAGAAGACGTGCCGGTGCGCACGATCGAATTCCGCACCACGCGCGTGTTGGCACTCGGCGGCGTCGACGTGCCGGTTTCGCGCCAGCACGAAATCCTGACCGGCCTCGGCTGCAAGGTTGCAGGCCAAGGGAATTTGTTTGCGGTGACCGTGCCGTCCTGGCGTCCGGATCTGTCGATCGAAGCCGATCTGGTCGAAGAAGTGCTGCGCATCGAAGGCTACGACAAGATCCCGTCGGTGATGTTGCCGCGCCTGTCTGCAGTCACGCGCAGCGCGCTCGACAACAACCAGCGTCGTGCGGTTGCCGCGCGTCGCTCGCTGGCGTTGCGTGGCCTGTCCGAAGCGGTGACCTGGTCGTTCCTCGATCGCGCCACAGCCGAAACCTTTGGCGGTGCGCCGGACGAACTTCGTCTGGTCAATCCGATCGCGGCCGATCTCGATCAGATGCGTCCGTCGATTCTGCCGAACCTGCTGCGCGCAGCGTCGCGCAATGCGGCGCGCGGCTTTGCCGACGTTGGCTTGTTCGAAGTCGGTCCGGTTTATCGCGATGCGTCGCCGTCGGGCCAGGACCGTGTTGCCGCCATCGTGCGCACGGGCTCGACCCGCCCGCGCTGGTGGCGTGGCAAGGCCGAGGCGGCCGATCTGTTTGCGGTGAAAGCCGACGCGCTTGCCGTGCTGGCTGCGATCGGTGCGCCGACCGCGAATCTGCAAGTGACCGCCGACGCGCCGGCCTGGTTCCATCCGGGCCGCTCCGGCACGTTGCGGTTGGGACCGACCGTGCTGGCCGTGTTTGGCGAGCTGCACCCGACTGTCTTGGAATCGCTCGAGCTCGAAGGTCCGGCTGCTGCAGCCGAGATCTGGGTCGATCGTGCGCCGGCGTCGAAGAAAAAAGGGACGGCAACACCATTTTTGGCGTTGTCACCGTTCCAACCGGTACGCCGCGACTTTGCCTTTTTGGTCGATCATGACGTGACGGCAGAGGCCTTGCTCAAAGCGGTACGACAGGCCGACAAAGAGTTGGTGGCCGAGGCCTCGTTGTTCGACGTCTATCAAGGCACGAACGTACCGGCGGGGAAGAAGTCGATGGCGGTCGAAGTGGTGCTGCAGCCGATGCGGGCTACGTTGACCGACGTGGAGATTGAAGCGATCGCGGCCAAGGTGGTCGCGGCCGCAGCCAAACTTGGCGCAACGTTGAGGAGCTGAGGACGATGAGCAAGTCGATCACCGAGCTGCATGAACGCGCGCAGAAGGCGCAGGCTGCCGGCAACAAGGACGAAGCAGAGTTTCTGCTGAACCTGGCGTCGAAGCTCGAAGAGGCCGACATGGTGCGCCACCATTTCGGCTATTTCGTCATGCACGCGCAGGCGATCCTGCCGCACGACGCCCAGCCGCGCCATTTCCGCGACGCGCTGCAACGCGCCAAGCGCATTCTGGCTGACACGGCAGACTGATCCCCGCCTTCGCGGGGACAGGCCTTGCACCTCTTCTGTTTCGGCTATGGCGACGTCGCGCGGCGGTTGGCTGCGCGACTGACGCCGCACGGATGGACGATCGCGGGCACGGTGCGCGATCCCGCGCGTGCGGCCGCGCTCAACGCTGTCGGCGTGCGCGCCTTCGCCTATGACGGCAGCGCCGCGCTGGCCGAGTCAGCGCTCGATGGCGTCACGCATGTGCTTGTGTCGGTGCCGCCGCCTGAGACGATCGTCGCGCAGCACCAGCTGCGTGGAATTCCGTGGCTGGGCTATCTCTCGACCACCGGCGTCTATGGCGATCACCAGGGCGGATGGGTCGATGCGCAATCGACGCCGGTCGCGCCGCGGACCGAACGCGCGCGCCGTCGCGTTGAAGGCGAGAAAGCGTGGCTGGCGATCGACGCGCATGTCTTTCGCCTGGCCGGCATTTACGGGCCCGGCCGCAACGCGATCGACGATCTGCGCCACGGCCGCACCACGCGACGGATCATCAAGCCGGGCCAGGTCTTCTCGCGCTGCCACGTCTACGACATTTGCAGCAGCTTGCTGGCGTCGTTCGAGCGGCCCAATCCGGGTGCGATCTACGACATCGCCGATGATGAGCCCGCATCCTCGGCCGAAGTCATCGAATACGCAGCCGCGATGCTGGGCATCGACCCGCCGCCGGCCGTTTCGTTCGACGACGCAGCCCCGGCGATGAGCGAGATGGCGCGCAGCTTCTACCAAGAATGCCGGCGCGTTTCGAATGCGCGGATCAAAGACGAGTTGGGCGTGCAGCTCGCCTTTCCGACCTATCGCGAAGGACTGCGCGCCGTCGTCGGCTAGGGATGACAAAAGTCACCTGCAACGGGTGACGAGCTGCACTGCTGGACGGCCGGCGCGCGCGCTACGAAGCGGGACCAGGAGGTCACGCCATGCGCACATCCCACGAACCGCTCGTCAGCATGCACGGCTGCAGCAAACGCTACGGTACCGTCACCGCACTCGACGGACTCGATTTCGAACTCGGCGCCGGCCTGACCGCGGTGCTCGGCCGCAACGGTGCGGGCAAGTCGACCTTGGTCGGATTGATGCTCGGCCTGTTGCGCCCCGACGCGGGCGAGATCCGCGCCTTCGGCCGCGCCCCGCATGCACTGGAGGTGCGGCAACAGCGCGGCGTGATGCTGCAGACTGCAGGTCTGCCGCGGCCGCTCACCGTGCGCGAGCTGGTGCAGCTGTTCAGCGGCTACTACCCGGCGCCGCGACCACTTGAAGAAACGTTGCAGCGCGCCGGCATTGCCGATGTTGCGAACCGGCGTTGCAGTGATCTGTCGGGCGGGCAGAAACGGCGGGTGCAATTTGCGCTCGCCATTTGCGGCGGGCCGCGCCTGCTCGTGCTCGACGAACCGACGGTCGCGCTCGACCTCGAGGCGCGGCACGAAGTCTGGAAGACCATTCGCGACCTGGTCGCCGAAGGCACCACCGTGCTGTTGACCACACACCATATGGAAGAAGCCGAAGCGCTCGCCGATCGCATCGTCGTGCTCGATCGCGGGCGCATCGTCGCCGACGGCACGCAGGAAGCGATCAAAGCACGCTTCGCGACGCGCACCATCCGTTGCCGCACGCAACTGACCCCGGTGCAACTCGGCGCGCTGCCCGGCGTCCGCAACGTCGCGCAGGCCGGCATGCATGTCGTTCTGCAAACCGACGCGGTCGAGCAGACGATGCGCGCCTTGCTCGATCGTGACACCACCGCAACCGATCTCAGTATCGTCGATACCGAACTCGAAGATGCGTTTCTCGCGCTCACGCGCAGCAACCAGGATTTGCAGGAGGTCGCCTGACCATGTCCGTTACCTCAGTATCCATTGGGGCTATCTACGCCCGCGAATGCCAAGCCGAATTCCGCAAAGCCTGGCGCATGCCGGAATTCTCGCTGCCGACCATTCTGTTGCCGCTTGGATTTTATTCGCTGTTCGCGCTCGCCTTGGGACAGGCGGGCGGTCGCGGGCCGCAATTGCCGCTGCTCGCAACCTTCGGCGTCTACGCCGCGTTGGGGCCCGCCATCTTCGGCTTCGGCGTCGGCATGGCAAACGAGCGGCAACAAGGGCTGCTCGAACTCAAACGCGTGTCGCCGATGCCGGCACAAGCGATCGTCGCGGCCAAACTTATCATGTGCATGGTCTTCGCCTTTGCCGTCGTGGTTGCGCTGCACGGGCTGGCGACCTTGGCCGGCGGCGTGCGCTTGCCGTTTCTGACGCAACTCGGACTCGCCGCGATCCAGACCGTGTCGGTCGTGCCCTTCGCCTGCATCGGCCTGTTGCTGGGTTTAGCGCTGCGCGACCAGGCAGCGATGGCCGCGGCCAACGTCGCCTTCTTCCTACTCGCAGTGCTGGGTGGCTTGTGGATGCCGATGGCCGCGTTCCCCGGCTGGTTGCAGCATTTCGCGTTGCTGCTGCCGTCCTATCACGCGGGCGAGCTGGCCTTGCACGCGGTCGGGTTGGGCGATCGCTATCCCGCGTCGCTGCACGCGATCGTCGCGCTGGGCGAGACTGCGCTGTTTGCAGCCGCGGCGCTGTGGGCGTGGCGGCGTCAACTCGCTTCGGTGTGATCGCTGCAATCACTATGCTGGTCTAAATGGAGCACACCGCGACCCAACAACTTGCCGACAGCGCGCCCACGACCCGCAAAGCGGCGGCGTGGGCGCGTCGCGTCTTTGCGCCCGAGTCCCGGTATCCGTGGCTGATTTATTTGCTGCTCTATCCGATGCCGTATCTGTACCGGGCGCCCAATCGCACCGCGATCCTCGCATCGCTGGCCGGGCTGGCGGTGTTTCTGGTCGGCTATGTTGGGCCCAAGACAAAGCCCGGCACGCGTACCCATTTGTGGCAGGTCCCGCTTTTCGCTGCGATCGGCTTCGCGCTGGTTCCGTTCGGCGGCGTTTGGTCGGTCTTCACCGTCTATGCGGGTGCGGCTGCGGGCCAGTTGCGCCCGTCGCGTGTCGCGCTGCGCGCCTTGGGCGGATTGGCGCTGGTGATCGTGCTGTACGGCATCGCGTCCTTGTCGCTGATCGAATTTCTGCCGACGCTGTTGCTGTCTTGCACGATCGGCGGCGCCTGTTTCTTTCAAAGCGAGCTGCACACCAAGAATGCGGCGCTGGAACGCGCCCAACAAGAAGTGCGCACGCTGGCCGTGACGGCCGAGCGCGAACGGATCGCGCGCGATCTGCACGACGTGCTGGGTCACACGCTGACGCTTGTATCGGTCAAGGCCGATCTCGCCGCGAAACTTGCCGCGCGCGATGCGGTGCAGGCGCGGCGCGAGATGGAAGAGGTGCGCGACGCGGCGCGCGAGGCGCTGGCGCAGATCCGCCAGGCCGTCACCGGCATGCACCAGCCCGTTCTGGCGGCCGAACTTGCGCTGGCACGGCGCACCCTGGCGGCGGCCGACGTGGCCTTCACCGTCGACGCAGCCGCCTTGCCGTTGCCCGCTCCGATCGATGCGACTGCAGCGATGATCCTGCGCGAAGCGGTGACCAACGTCGTACGTCACGCCAGCGCCACGCGCTGCGCCGTCACGATCGTGCGCGGGAAGGACGGTGTCGTGCGCTTGACGGTCGAAGATGACGGGCAGGGCAGCGGCGTCGTGCGCGAAGGCACCGGCCTCGCCGGCATGCGTGCGCGCGCTGCTGCGCTGGGCGGCGTGCTTTCGATCGAACCGGCGGCGGCGACCGGCGGCACGCGGCTCACCGTGCGCTTTCCACCGATCGAACATGCAGGAGAGGCGGCGCAATGATCCGGCTGGTTGTTGCGGAAGATCAGACGATGGTGCTGGGCGCGTTGGTGGCGCTGCTGGATCTCGAAGAGGATATCGAGGTGGTCGGCCGCGCGACCAACGGCGACGCCGCGCTTGCGCTGGTGCGCGCGTTGGATCCCGACCTGCTGGTGACCGACATCGAAATGCCCGGCCGCAGCGGACTCGATCTGGCGCAGCTGCTCAAAGAAGAAGGGCGGCGCACGCGCGTGTTGATCGTCACAACCTTCGGTCGGCCGGGCTATTTGCGCCGCGCGCTCGAAGCTGGCGTGCGCGGCTATCTGCTGAAAGACGCGCCGAGCGAACAATTGGCCGACGCGGTGCGGCGCATCGCAGCCGGACAGCGCGCGATTGATCCGGCGCTGGCCGACAGCGCGTGGGACTACGAAGACCCGCTCAACGACCGCGAACGCGAGGTGCTGCGCCTCTCCGAACACGGCAATAGCAGCAAGCAGATTGCCGCCATCCTTGGCCTGTCACCCGGTACGGTGCGCAATTATTTGCACGAAGCGGCGCAGAAACTCGGCGCCGGCAACCGCATCGATGCGGTGCGCGTTGCGCGCCAGAATGGCTGGCTTTAAACGCCGACCGCTTTCGTCAAACCCAGCGGTGCGTAGGGCACGGTCGGGAAGACGTTGGCGATGTTGGAATTGCCGGTGCGGTTGACCAGCACTTCGGACAGGACGCGGCGATAGTCGGTGGTGATCGCAAGATCGCGCGTCTCGTCCAGCACCGCCGCGTTCAAGCCCGGCCAGGTGCCGTAGATCTTGCCGCCATTGATACCGCCGCCAAGCACGAACATCGCCGATCCATGGCCGTGATCGAGTCCGCCCGAACCGTTTTCTTTGAAGCGGCGACCGAACTCGGTCATGGCGACGACGGTGACGCGGCTTTGATAGGCGGCAATGTCGTTCCAGAAGGTGGTGAGGTTGGACGACAATTGCCGCGCCACGTTGTTCATCTGCGCGACCAGATTGTCGTGATGATCCCAGCCGCCGAAATCGACCGTCGCGACTTCAAGCCCGATATCCATTTTGATCAGCTGCGCCAGCGATGCGAGGCCGGTGCCCAGACCGTCATTGCCGTAGGCGAGGCCGGTGCCCGGCGTATAGGCGATGACGCGTCCGGCAGCGTCGCGGGCCAGCTTGCTTTGAATCGCCTGCGTCGCCGACACGGTTTTGCGCGCGACCTGCTCGTAGCCGCTATTGCCTTTGGTCAACGCGGTATAGATGGCGGTGTCGGTGGTTGCGTTGGTGAGCGCGAAACTCGACGGCGTCGACACGGCAACCGCGCTGGCATCGCCCATCAGTGAACGCGGCACGCTGCTCGACACAGCGACGTCAGGCAGCAGGCCACCAGCATTGCCGACGGTTGCGACGTGGCGCGCCAGCCAGCCGCTGGTCTGGGTCTTTTCGCCGTCCGCGACGCCGCGCTCCATAAAGTCTTGGCTGTCGAAATGGCTGCGCGAATTCGACAGCACGCCGGTCGCGTGCACGATCGCAAGTTTGCCGTCGGTATAGAGCGATTGCATGCCGCTCATCGTGCCGTGCAGGCGCCAGTCGAGACCGTTGGGGCCGTTCGGAATCTGCAAGCCGACATTGGTGCCGCTGTCGCGCACGCGGATCGTCGGGCGGTTGGCGATATAGTCGGGATCGTTGACCGGTGCGACCAGCGACAGGCCGTCGGCGGCGCCGCGCAAAAACAACACGACGAAGATGTCGCGATTGGTTGATGGCGTCGCCGCCAGCGCAACGCGCAAGCCCGGCGTGCCGGTCGCGATCATGGCGCCGGTGCTGGCGATGAAGGAGCGGCGGGTGATCGTCATGCCGGTGCTCCTCAACGATAGACGTAGTTGGTGGTGGCGGCGATCAACGCCACCATGCGCCGCAACGCAGTTTCCTGCGTGGTCGCCGCCGCGGTCGTTTTGGTGCCGTAGCCCGCACTGCTGTTCGTATCGCTCATCAGAGCCTGATAGACCGTGTCGTCGGGCCGATAGCCGAGCAGGCGGTTGAGCCAGAAATCCAACGCCGCCTGTCCCGAGGAAAGGTCGCTGGCGCTCATCTGCGCGCGCAACGCGCCAAGCGTGCCGTAGCTGGTCGTCGACAGCACGGTCTGTAGCAGGTTCCAGGTGCGTAGCGTCGTGTTGGTGGTCAACCAATAGCCCGCTGTGTCAGGCAGGCCGTTGGGCGCGCCCCAGCCATATTGCGTATAGCCGGTGGCATCGAGCGCGCTTGCCACGGCCGGCTGCGGATTCGCCGCAGCACCGGTCACGCGCAGCACGCCGATGATCTGTTCGAACGGGCGTTTCAGCTTCACGCCGCTGATCTGCAGCGCATCCGGATGCGTCAGGATCGCGCGCAGCGTGTCGGCGATCTGCGTCGCCTGTCCGTTGCGCGCCTGGAAGGTCGCAGCGCCCGCATCGATCACGCTTTGCGGCGGCGTATCAGAGACAAAGCGTTTGGCGAGCTTGCTAGCCAAAAACTGCGCCGTGCCGGTGTGCGACGCCAGCATGTCGAAGAGCTGTCGCGCTTCGGATTGCGGATCGCTGGTTTGTTTCAGTGTGACGCCAAGGATCTTCTTGGTTTCGGTATTGTGGAATTCCGAAACGAACACAAAGTTGCCGGTGTTCGGCAGCGTGCGATTGCCCGCGCGCGATCCGTTTTCGACCGTCCAGCCCGACAGCGCCTTGGCGGCCGTGACCACATCCAGATCGGTGTAGCCGGCGGCAATGCCATTCACCATCGGCGGCGTCGTGAATTCGTAGTAGTTGCTCACGCCCAGCGTGTGCAGCTCCATCATCTCGCGAGCGAAATTCTCGTTCGGCGTCGTAGCCCGGCTCGATTGGTTCGAGAGGTAGTAGAGCATCGCGGTCGAACTCGCGACGCCTTCCAGCATGGCGCGAAAGTTGCCCAGCGCGTTGGCGCGGATGACGCGGATATACGCCGCGTAAGAAACGGCGGTCTGGTTCGACGTCGATGCGTTGACGTTGAAATGGTCGGTCCAGAACTCGACCAGCTTTTCGCGCAGCTGAAACGGGCTGGTTGCCGAACGGATCCACGCCGCTGCGCGCGTCTCCTGCACGACGCGATTGATTTCGGTGTTGTTCGATTGCGCGATGAACGGCCACAGGTCGCTGATCGGCGCGTAGAGCGCGGTCAGTCCGCGTTGTTCGGTTTCGCCGGCTGCGTTCCGGATCGGGATCGTCGCTGCAGCAAGCGCTGCGTCGCTGACGCCGTCGCTATCGATCGGCGCCGCCAATTGCGCGTCGAGCCACGCGGTCGGGCCCATCATCCCGATGTAATACAGATCCAGCGGCGTCGCCCCGTAGGTGACGCGATTCAGCAGCAGACGGGATTGATCAGGCACGCTCGCAAGCATCGGCTTCTCCGACGAGTGCAGTTCCACAAAGGATGCACGTTTTTCTCGGAAATATCCTGCGGTCTTTTCCCTTACGCGATGGTGAAGACGATCCAGGCGCCCAGCAGCAAGCCTGGGCCGAACGGAATCTCCCGCTGCGGCTGTACACGCGCCGCGAGTGCCACCGTCAACGTTGCGAGCGCAGCGATTAACAAAGCCGGCCCAATTTGCTGTGGCTGCATCCACAGCCCCAGGGCGGCAAATAGCTTTACGTCGCCGAATCCCAGCGCTTCACGCTTGCGCAGCCGTATGAACGCCCAGCGAACGAGCAGCAACAGTGACCCTGCAAGCAGTGACGCACCCACTGCCTCATTCAGCGTTTGCAACGTCGCTGCACGCGTCAATCCGACCACCGCAATCGATCCGACAATCAGGTCGGGCAGAAGCTGATCGGCGAAATCCGACCACAACAGCGCAAGCGTCGACGCGCCAAGAAAGCCCCATGCGAATCGCTCCGGGACGTCGCCTGGCGCGAGATACAGCGCGGCGATCCAAACCAGCATCGAGCCTGCTTCCAACAGCGGATGCACCAGCGCGATCGTTGTGCCGCAGCGGCGGCACCGGCCGCGCAGCCAGCCCCACGACAGAAGTGGGACGAGCTCGAACCAGACCAGCCGCACGCCACACGCATCGCAGACCGAACGAGCCATGCCGATCGGACGCGCTTGCGGAAGCCGCAGCACGATGGTCGCAAACAAGCTTCCCTGGACGAGGCCGAGAAGGGCGGTCAACACGGTCAACACGATGCTTGTGTAGCGCAGCTTTTCGGCTGGCGCATGGGCGGGCGCGCCGTGCTACTGCATGCACGCATGGATTTGGCCGCCTCCAATTCTGCAATCGCCGAGCAGCGTCCGCTCGGCGCGCTGCTTGTGGGGGCAGGGCTCGTCAGCGCTGATGACGTGGCGCGCGCGTTGACCTTCCAGCGCCAATTCGGCGGACGGATCGGCAGCATCCTGGTGCGGATGGGCGCTGTCGGTGAGGATCGGTTGCTGCAAATCCTGTCGCAGCAACTTGGTTGGCCGGTGGTTGCGCGCGACGCACTGCCGACTGTCGAATCGATTCGCGCAACGCTCGACGCAAGCTCGGTTGAGTTCGATTGGTGGCTCGATCAATCCGCGTTCGCCTGGACCGGCGAACCTGGCAGCGGCGGGGGCGTCGTCGTCGTCGCGCGCGATCCGCTTGCGGCGCTGCTACAGGAGACGGCGCAACGTTGCTTCGGCACCGTCACCTTTGCCTTGGTGGCAACGCAGGATCTCGACCGTCTTCTCGACGCATTGCGCCGCGCCGATGAGTTCGATCGCGTCACGCCCGAGACGGCAATTGAACAGCTGCGCGAACTTGCCGAAGCCGCGCCGTCGGTCGAGCTGGTTGCGAATATGCTGAGCCAGGCGGCCGCCGAACGCGCCTCCGACATTCACGTCGAACCCGGCGAGCGCAGTTTTACCGTGCGGCTGCGGCTCGACGGTGTGTTGCAAAAGCGGCTGGATCTGCCGCGCGACCGGTTCGATGCGGTCGCGTCGCGGATCAAACTCATGGCGGGTTGCGACATTGCCGAACGGCGCCTGCCGCAAGACGGGCGGTTCGTGTTTCGCGCCGGCGGTGGCGAAATCGACGTGCGCGTCTCGGCCTTGCCCGGCGTGCACGGTGAAAGTCTGGTGCTGCGTCTGCTGCCGAAAGGCCGCATGGAATTCTCGCTCGACCGGTTGGGCATGGAAGCGGCGACTTTGGCGCGCTATCGCGCCGCGATTGCGGGCGCCGACGGAATCGTGCTCGTCACCGGGCCGACCGGATCGGGCAAGTCGACGACGCTCTACGCGACCATCGAATCGATCGATGCGGGCGAAGACAAAATCGTCACGGTCGAAGATCCGGTCGAATACGAACTGCCCGGCATCAGCCAGGTGCAGGTGCAAAGCGACATCGGCTACGACTTTGCGCGCGCGCTGCGCGCCATTCTGCGCCAGGACCCCGACGTCATCATGATCGGCGAAATTCGCGATCGCGAGACGGCGGAAATTGCGGCCCAAGCGGCGCTGACCGGCCATCTCGTTTTCTCGACCTTGCACACCAACCACGCGATCGGCGCGATCACGCGGCTGATCGATCTCGGCGTCGAACCGTTCCTGGTCGCGACCGCGCTGCGCATGGTCGCAGCGCAACGTCTGGTGCGTCGCCTGTGTCCGCATTGCGCGACGCGCGACGAGCCCGGCGCCGCAATCGACGCCGAAGCGCGTGCGCTGGGGCTTGCCGGTACCGCGAACTGGCTGCGTCCGGTTGGCTGCAGTCACTGCGGCAACACGGGCTATCGCGGCCGGCTTGGCTTGTACGAAGCGGTGCCGATCGATGCGTCGCTGCACGATGCGATCGTGGCCGGCGCGCAGGAATCCGAGCTGGTGCGGCGTGCCAGAGCGGCGGGCTATGCCGGCCTGCGCGAAGACGGGCTGGCAAAGGCATGGCGCGGTGAAACCAGCGTCGCTGAGATTCTGCGCGTGCTCGGCGGCGGCGAGTTGGACGCATGAGCGGTGACTTCGCCTATGAAGCGACCGACGAGCAAGGCCGTGTCGTGCGCGGCCGTCTCGAAGCGGCGAGCTTGCGCAGCGCGCAGCGCGCGTTGCGCCGGCAGGGTTTGTCGCCGCTCGCCATCGATCCGGTAACGACGACGAGCCGCACGTCGCGTCGCACGCGCGCGACGCGGCAGGATCTGGTGCTGTTGCTGGACGAGTTGGCGACCTTGCTGGGCGCCGGCGTTGCGCTGTCCGAAGCGTTGCAAGCGGTGCAGCGGGGCGAGCGTCCGGCGACCTTGGCTGCGTCGCTCGAAGAATTGTCGCGCGCGGTTCGGCGCGGCGAGAATTTCGCCGACTCGTTGCGTCGTTGCGTGCCGGGCCTGCCGGCTTACGTGCACGCGCTGGCGCAAGCCGGCGAGACCGTCGGCACCCTGGCCGCATCGCTCGCCGATGCAGCCAAGCAGATGCGCTACGACCTCAAGCTGCGCCAGGATTTCGCGCAGGCCTTGCTCTATCCCGCCATTCTCGCCGCGGCCGGAATCGCTGCCGTGTTGTTCGTGTTCGTCGCAGTCGTGCCGCGCTTTGCGGCGCTGCTCGACAATCGGCAGGTCGCCTTGCCGTGGTTGAGCCGCATCGTGATCGCGACCGGCCTGTTCGTGCAGGCGAACCTGGTGTGGCTTTTGCTGGTGGCGCTGCTCGTTGCGGTCGCGCTGACGGCGTGGTTGCGCCCGCCCGAACGGCGCGCGGCGCTGCTCGACCATCTGCGCGGCGTGCCGGTGATCGGAAGCTGGTTGATCGACGCAGACGCGGCGCGCTGGTCGACCTTGGTTGCGACGTTGCTAGGCGCGAAGCTGCGCTTGATGCCGGCGCTGGCCTTGGCGCGCGCGGGTGTCGCGCTGCCAAGCAGCGCGCGCAATCTCGACGCGGTCGAACGCGCGGTGCGCGGCGGTCGCGCGCTAGCCGACGCGCTTGCAGCACATACCGACTTGTCGGCAGCCGCAATCAATCTGGTGCGTGTCGGCGAACGGTCGGGCGAGTTGGCGCGAATGCTGGCCAACTACGCCGACATGGCGACGCGCAACGCCGATGCGCGCCGCAAACGCGCGCTGGCGCTGGTCGAGCCCGCCGCCATTCTCGCCATCGGCGGCATCGTCGGACTCGTCGTTGCCGCCATCATGCTTGCCGTCACGTCGATCAGTGCAGGGGCCGTATGAACAAGAAACGCAATGTTGCTTGGGCCCCCGCCTTCGCGGGGGCGCGTTGCGCGCGCGGTCGTCGCGCGCAACGCGGATTCACCTTGCTGGAAATGTTGGTCGTGCTGGTGATCATCGGGCTGGTCGTCGGTCTGGTCGGCACGCAACTCTTCAACCGTCTCGACCGGTCGAAAGTCACCGCGGCGGAAACGCAGGTGAAGCTGCTCAAAAGCGCGCTCGACACGATGAAGCTCGATCTCGGCCGCTATCCGGACGCGCAGGAAGGCTTGCAACTGTTGCTGGTTCCGCCGGCCGATCCGGCGCTGCGCCGGCGTTGGACGGGGCCGTATCTCGACGGGCAGGTGCCGGTCGATCCATGGGGGCGCGCCTATGTCTACGATCCCAAACCGGCAGCGAACGGGCCGGTGACGTTGTACAGCCTCGGCGCCGACGGCAAGCCGGGCGGCACGGATCTCGATGCGGATATTGGTTTCCTCCCCGCGCGCTGAGCGGGGTTTCACCCTGCTCGAGATGCTGATCGTGCTGGCGGTGTGCGCACTGTTGACGGTGCTGGCGCTGCCGATGCTGGGTAATCTCGGCGCGTCGCTGCGCTTTCGCTTTGCGCGCGACGGCATCGAACGACAGATCGATTCCCTTGCCACGACCGCCTTCGCCCAGTCCCGTGCGATGCGCATCGGCGGCGCCGACGGCGTCGTGCTGGATCTGCCGCGCGGCTGGACGGCCGAAGTGCCGCGTCCGATCGACATTCGCGCCGACGGTGCGTGCAGCGGCGGCGAGCTGTTCGTGCAGGCGGGCGACACGCGCTTTCACTACCGGCTCGACGCGCCGCGCTGTCATCCGGTGCTTGTGCCATGAAAGCGCAGCGCGGCTTCACCCTGTTGGAATCGATCGTCGCGCTGGCGATTCTCGCGGTCGTGTTGATCCCGCTCTACACGCTGATCGGCAACGCGATGTCGTCGATGCTGCGCGCGCGCGACGCCGCCGATCGTGCCGCCGACGAGCTGAATGCGCTGGCGGCGCTGGAGACGATCAATCCGGCGCTGCGCCCGCAAGGAACGTTGCAGCTCGGCACCGTGCAGATGGTGTGGCGTGCGCTCGAAGCGGTGCCGCCGGTGCTCGGCGCGGATTATCCGACCGGCACGTCGTCGTTTGCCATCGCGCTCTACGACCTCGATGTCGAGCTGCGCGATGCAAAAGGCCAGGTGCGCGCGCAATTCCCCGCGCGCCGCATCGGCTGGCGGAACGGACGATGAAGCGGCAGGCCGGATTCACGTTACTCGAAACGCTGGTCGTGCTGGTGCTGGTTGCGCTGATCGTGGGTGTGCTGGCCGATGGCGGCAGCCGGCTTGGCGATCTGCGGCAACGTCTGGCGACGCGCGTCGAGGGCGCCAGCGATCGTGCGATGCGCATCGGCTGGTTCCGGCAATCGGTTGCCAACGCATTGCCCGATCTGCCCGGTGGCAGCGGCCTGTTTCATGGTGACGCGCAAAGCCTGACCTTGTTGACGCTCGCGCCGGTCGGTGCTGCCGGGGGCACGCCGACGATCCTGATCTGGCGCCTCAGCGAGCCTGCACCCGGCCTGCATCGTCTCGAGGTGCAGGAAGGCGACCGTACGCTCGAGACGCTGACCTGGCGCGGACCGCGCGGCCTGTTTGCCTATCTCGACGCCGCAGGCATGCAGCATGCGCGGTGGCCCGACGCCGACGGCGCGCCGCAATTGCCCGCAGCAGTGTTGTTGCAGAGCGGCGCCGACGAAACGCCGGTCGTCACCTTCGCTGCGATCGCCGGCGCCAAGAACGTGCCAGCGAAATTGCTGGAGGCAGCGCAGCGATGACGCCATTGCGTTTCTGCGCTCCCGCTGGCGCGCGTGCTCGCTGCGCTGCCGCGCGGCAGCGCGGTTTCGTTCTGCCGGCGGTGCTGGGTCTGATTGCACTGCTGGCGTTGGGCGCGACCGCGCTGCTGGCGTGGCTCGATCGCGTGCAGAGCGATACGGCGGCGTTGCAGGCGCGTGTCGTCGCCGACCGCGCCTTCGCCGATGCGCGCGCGACGGTTCTGTACGCGCTGTCGGTCGAATCCCTCTCGACGCGCGGGCTGGAAATCGTGCCGCTGACGACGTTGCGCCAAGGTCTGCGCCCCTACGATCTGCGCACCGGCATTGCGTTGCAGGCTGCGTCGGTGCGGCTCGACGCGCGACCCTATCAATTGCCGGGCGGCGCGATCGTGCGGCTGCAGGATGCGCGCGGCCTGCTGGGTCTCAACACCGCAAGCAGCGACGAGATCGAACGTTTGCTCCAAACCGTCGGCGTTGCGGCGCCGCGCGCCCGCACGCTGGCTGCGTGCCTGCTCGACTATATCGACGCCGACCAACTGGTGCGGCCGGGCGGCGCCGAGGCGGCGGCCTATCGCGCTGCGGGTCGTGCGCCGCCGCCCGATCGTCCATTGCGTGACGTCGGTGAATTGGCGCTGGTGCTTGGCTTCGCCGACGCGCCGTCGCCGCTCGACGATGCGCGTCTGCTGCAATCCGTACATGCGGGCTTCACGCGCGGCATCGGCATCAACAGCGCGGCTGCGCCGGTTTTGCGCGCAGCCGGTTTCAACGAGACGCAGATCGCAGCTTTGCTCGCGCATCGCCGCACCGACGTGATCGATACGATGGCGCAACTGCAAGCTGTCGCCGGTCTTGCGACACCGCCCGATCCGCTGCGCTTTCCGCTGTTTCCTGCCGATGAATTCCGCGTCGAGCTGGAAATCGGCGGGCGTACCCAGATTTTCGGTGTGACGCTGACGCCACGCGCAAGCGATGCGCCGTTCCGCATTGACTATTCTCGCTCCCCCGTGTCGGGTCCGTCCCATGGCAACAGGCCTGAATTTGCGCCGCTTCCTTTCCCCGACGTCGCGGCGGCGCTTCCACCGGCTTGACGGAGTCGATCCGGCTGCGGGCAGCTCGGATCGGCTTGGTCAGGTACAGTGGGTGCTGTCGCGCGCGCTGTGCAGCTTCACCTTGGTGCCGTTGCCGGCCGACGCAACCCGTCGTCGCGATGCGGTGCGCTTGCGTGCACGTGCCGATGCACCCTTTGCCGAACCGGGCTTCGCCGAAGACTGGCGCAGCGACGCAGTCGCAATCTGGTGCTGGGATCGTCCGCGCGTGTGGCGCTCGATCGAAGCGGCGGGATTCGATCCGGCGCGCGTGCGCATCGTGCCCGAAACGATCGTGCAGGCACGCGCCGCTGTCGATGGGTTGCGTCTCGTCGCAGCCTTGGACGGCGTCGACGCGCAGCTTTGGCGCGACGGCGTGCTGGTCGCGAGCCGCTGGTTTGCCGATGTGCCGACGCAAGCCGACTGGTTGTTGTTCCAACGCGGCGCATCGATCGCGACGCTGCAGTCGACGATACCGCAGCCGGTGGCGCCGGTTTGGATCGACCGCGCCTGGCTGGCCGGTCCGTCGAGCTTCAATTTCACGCGCGTCGCACCGCGCCAGCTTGCAGCCGCGATCGCGCTGCTCGCTGCCTTGCCGCTTGGCTGGCGCGCGGGCGAGGCGATTGCGCTCAATCTTGCCGATGCGCGGCTGGCGCGTGCGCAAGCAAGCGAAGCTGCGTCGCTGGGTGGGCTGGAAGCGTCGCGCCGACGCGCACTCGCCGATCTCGATGCGGTGCAGGCGATTGCGCAGCTCGACCGGTTTCCGTCGCAACTTGCGCTGCTTGCCGCAGTGACGAAGCGCCTGCCCGACGACACGCGCCTGGTCGAATGGAGTTTCCAGGCCGGCGATCTGTCGTTCACGGCAACCGCCGACGCGCCGATCGATTTGCCCGCTGCGGTGCGTACGTTGAGCGCAGCGCCATTGCTGACCAATCTCGTCGCCGACCGCGCGCTCGACGGGCGCGGCATCGTCGTGCGCTGCCGGGTGCGGGCATGACGATGCTGACCGACACGATGCGCAGCGCGGGCGCGCAGTTGCGCCAGAACCGTCGTCTCGCGATCGGTGCTGCGGTTGCAGCGTTGCTGGTGTGGGTATTGGCGTTGCTGGCGCTCGACGGTGCGATCGACGGTGCGCGGGCGCGGATCGAAACGCGGCAACGCGATCTTGCGCGCGCGGCGCGGTTGGCAGATCGCGACTGGACGACGGTTGCGGCCGAAGCAGCGGCACGACGCGCCGATGCCGAACAGCGTCTGTGGCCGATCGCGAATGAAGGTCTGGCGCGGGCCGAGTTTCAGGAATGGATCACGGTCGCTGCGCGCAACGCGGGCTTGGCGCGCGTACAGACGCGACTCGAATTGGGTGAAGCGCCGGGTGCTGGTCCGCGCCGTCTGGTTGCATCGCTGACGGCTGATCTCGACGGGCCGGCGCTGGAGCGGCTGCTTGCAACCTTGGCGACAGCGCCGCGCCTGATTGTGGTGCAAACGATGCGGCTGTCGGAGGCGCCAGTGCCGCGCGTCGACTTGTTGTTGGCGACGTTTGGCGCCACGAACAACACTGAGGACAAGAAATGACGCCGCGCGCGCAGGTCATCGCCGCCGTCGCGCTGGTGCTTGCTGCGGCCGTGATCGGTGCGGTGCGCGCGCCGGTGCCGGCAGCGCCGGGTTTGGCCGCTTCATCCGCGCCACAGGATGTGGCGATGGCCGAGCCGTACGATCCGTCCGCCGATCTTGCATTGCTGCAGGAACGGTCGCCATGGGGCGCGCAGTTGCGCGGCCGTGCCGTGCCGCGCGGCGAGGCGGTTGTGGGGCCGCTTGCGCCGTGGCGCGTGGTCGGCGTGCTGAATCGCGCCGACGGTCTTGCCGCGGCATTGCTGTTTCAGCCGCAGAACCGTCTCGAACTGCGCCGCATCGGAGAATCCTTGCCCGATGGCAGGCGGATCGTAGACATTCGCCCAACCTCGATCCTGCTCGAGGCTGGCGGCGTCAATTCGACTCTGCCGCTCTTCACAGGAATTCGATGACCGTGCGCCGCCTTCTTCTGCCGCTGTTCCTTCTCGGTCTGGTTTCCTGCAGCGAGCAGCCCAAGCCGTTTCTGGCGACGACGTTGCCGCCCAAAGTCGCGTCGCAGATGACGACGAGCATCACCAGCACGACGACCACCGACGGGCTGCGCGTGACGCCGGGACCCAGCGCCGAGGCGGTGCTTGCGACGGGCGCGACGCGCTCGACGCCGTCGCTGACCGGCGCGCCGGTGTCGGCCAGCCTCGATCAGGTTCCGATTCCGCGCTTCATCGATGCCGTGTTCGGCGACACGCTGAAAGTCGCGTACGAGGTCGATCAACGCGTCGCGTCGCGCACCGAACTCGTCACCTTGCGCACGCCGGGATCGGCCTCGCCGCAAAAGCTGGTCGAACTCGCCAGCCAGGTCCTAAGCGCCTACGGCGTCGCGGTCGTCAAAGAAGGCGCGCTCTATCGCATCGCGCCCAGCGACGCGCTGGCGGCACGGTCGCCGCAAGTGTTGCGTTCGCGCGCGCTGGCCGAAGTGCCGGTCGGTTTGCGTCCCTTGTTCCAGGTCGTCGATCTGCATGCGGTGCGCAGCGACGCGATCGCCAATGCGCTGACCCAGGCCTATGGCCAGAAGGTGCGCGCGACGCCGCTGCCCGACGCCAACGCGGTGTTGCTGCTGGGGCTCGCCGACGACGTACGCGACGCGGTCGAAGCGACGCGCATTCTCGACCAGCCCAAACTGGCCGGTGCGCGCAGCGTGAAGCTGCAGCCGGCCTATTGGAGCGCCGAGAAATTCGCGACACGCCTGGTCGAAGTGCTGCGTGCACAAGGCTATGCCGCCGACACGCAGGTGCGCGCCAATACGGCGATCACGATCCTGCCGATCGAAACCGGCAATACGGTGATCGCCTTTGCCGCCGACCAGAAAACGCTGGAGCAGGTGGTGAAATGGGCGCGCACCTTGGACGTGCCGAACGCGGCCGGGCAGGGCAAGACGCTGTTCTATTACGCGGTGCGCAACACGTCGGCGGACGGGTTGGCGCAAGTGCTGAACCAGCTGCTCGAAGGCTTGATCGGCGCCGACCGTTCGCGCGACGTGACGAGCGCTGCGGCGAGCGGCGACACGATGGCAATGTCGGCAGCGCCTGCGATGCAGCAGCAGCCCATGCAGCAACAGGGCGCGATGGGGATCGGCGGGCAGTCGGCCTTCGGCAACAACAACGTTGGCGCCACCGGCATTGCGGGCCAGGCGCTGCCGACGCAGCCCTCGATGGTTGGCGTCAATCCCAACGCAGCCGGCAGCGGCGGCGACGGGCGTCGTCGCCTGGTGGTGGATCCGACGCGCAATGCGCTGATCTTCCGCGGCACGTCGGAAGAGTGGGGCCAAATCCTGCCGCTGTTGCGCAACATGGATCAGGCTGGTCGCGAAGCGTTGATCGAAGTCACCGTTGCCGAAGTCACGTTGGATGAAACGACGCGCCTCGGCGTCGAATGGGCTTTGTCGGTTGGCTTGGGCGGCGCGCCGTCGACGATCGGTACGTTGGGCGGGCTTGGCATCGGCCAGAACGGACTCAACTACGTCGTGCTCAACAGCGCGCGCGAAGTGCGTGCGATCCTGAACGCGTTCGCCAATGACAGCCGTGTCTCGATCCTGTCGAGCCCGCGCGTGCTGGCGCGCAACGGTGCCGAAGCGCGCATCCAAGTCGGCACCGACGTGCCGATCGTGACCAGCCAGGGCACGACCAACATTCAGCAAGACGCCAACACCGCGATTCTGCAGTCGATCCAGTACCGCACCACGGGCGTGATCCTGAACGTCAAGCCGACCATCCATGCCGGCAACCGCATCGATCTCGACATCGCGCAGGAAGTGTCCGAAGCGCAGAAGAACGACACGTCGAACGTCTCGTCGCCGCTGATCCTCAACCGGCGTGTGTCGACGCAGCTGTCCTTGGCCGATGGTGCGACCGTGATGCTGGGCGGATTGATCAGCGAGAATCTCAATCGCACCAAGACCGGCGTCCCGGTGCTGAAAGACATTCCGGTGCTGGGCACCTTGTTCAAGAACGACGTCGATTCCCGTCGCAAGACCGAGCTGATCATTCTGATCACGCCCTACGTGATCAACAATGACAGCGAAAGCGACGCGGTCACCCGCGCCTTCCGCCAGCGTCTCGAAACGCTGCAGATCGAAGATCCGCCCAGACTTCTGAAATAGCTGCCTGCTGAAATAGCGATCAGCCCTTCGGCGCGGCGAGCAGATATTCGCCGACTGCGTCGAACAAGGCCTGGCGATTGGTTTCGAGATGCATGCGATGCGCGCCGCGCGGCAGCACGATATCGCGTGCGCCGCCGGGGACGTTGCTGAGGTGCGCAACCAGCCACGCAGCGTCGGCGTCTTTCGTCACCGGATCCCAGGCGCCGCGCACGAGTAAGGTCGGCACGCGCACGCGCGACGGGTCGTACGGAAACTTGCCCGACCAGGCGTCGCCAATGTCGGCTTGCGCGCCTGACGGTACGCGCACGCTGGGTGGCGTCGTGCTGTCGCTGGCTTTGTCGGTGGCGAGATAGTCTTTCGCCCAAGCGGCGAAGATCGCTTTGTTGATCGGTGATTCTTCGCCCGCCGGAACGCCGGATTGGAACGACTGCCACTGATCGTCTTCGCTCACTTGCAGCGCCGGCACTTGCGTTGGCGTACGCACGCCCTCGCGTTGCGCCACCGCGCCGAACAGGATCAGGCTTTGCACCAGCTCGGGATGTTCGGCGGCAAAGGCGCCGGCCGGAATCGTACCCCAGCTATGGGCGAGCAGAATGACTTTGTCGCCACCGCGTTCGCGCAGCACGTGACGTACGACGCGTTCGATTTGCGGCACCGCTTCTTCGGTACGTCCGATCGGTGCGCCCACGGCTTCGCGCATGGCTGCGGGGCGGTCGGATCCGCCATAACCGGCGAAGTCGAATGCCCAGACGTCAAAGCCGCGCGCTGCCAGATCGTCGGCCCAGGACCGTCCATCGATGCGATAGAACATCGACGAGCCCGACGGAAACGTGGCGCCGTGAATATAGATGACGCTGGGCCCGTTGCCGCGCATATGGCGCAGCAGCAGCGACGGTTCGGTCGCCGTCGCCGGCAGCATTTCGGTTTGTTCGGCCGCGATGCCAAAGGCAGCGACGATTGCGAACAGGATCGACCCAAGCATGAACGACTACTCCCGCGTTACGGCGGGCGACGTTGGGCGTCTGCGCGGCCGCGGTCACGCGACATCGCTTCGGCCGCGGCCGAAACGTCAGAGCGGTTTGAGCGGGGTCGATCCGTCGCTGGTCGGCGTGCGCGCGACATTCATCGTCATCGCCAGCAACGTGTAATAGCCGTTGAGGCCGCACAAATCGGCGATGCCTTGCTCGCCGAACAGCGACAGCGCGGTTGCGTAGGTCGAATCGCAAACCGCACGGTTGGTGTGAAGTTCGCGGCAGAACTCCCACACGGCGCTTTCCTGTTCGTCCATGCCGTCGGGGCGGCGGCCTTCAGCGATCGCTTGCGCAATTGCGGGTGACAGGCCGGCTTTCAGCGCCGCCGGATGATGGATCTGCCACTCGACTTGCTGCGTCCATTGCCGGGCGATCAGCAGGATCACCAACTCGCTCAATTTCAGCGGCAGGCTCGATCGATAGCGCAGATGCTGGCCCATCGCGCTGGCGTTGCTGAGCAGCTCGGGGCTGCGCAGCAACGGAACAAAGGGGCCGAACAGCTGCACGCCGCGCGACGCGGCGAATTCCTTTGCAGCGGCGCGCTGCGCGTCGGTCAGCGTCTCGTCCGCCAGCGGCGGCATGCGGTCGGCGGACATACGGATCCTATTCGACGAGATCGTGCGCCGGCGTCTCGACCTCGCTGCTCATTGCGTGCAGCGGCCCTGCGGGATGGAATTCGTCGAGATAGAACGTCGCCGAGGCGATGCGGGTGACGAGAAAGTCGCCTTGATGAAAGGGCAGCACCACACCCAGCGAATGCAGCACGCGGTCATAGGCCGATGCCTGGCGGATTTGCATCGGCCGGCGCTTGGTCGCCAGCTCGGCCAGGCGCGGCGTGAAAATCTGCATCACGTGCGGCGGATAGATCTCTTCCATCAGCTTGCCGGCGCCGTTGGTCAGCGCGCCGCGCAACGACGACCCGACCAACCGGACGCGCCAACTGCCCGACGGTTCGAGCGCCAGCACGAAGAGATGGCCGACCAGATGCGGGAAACATAGAACCGGATCGAACTTGCTCCACAGCGGCACATCTTCGCCGTCTGCGCGCAGGCTGTGCCACGCTTCAAGCAGAACGCGAATATCTGCCTCGGCGCGTTTGCGCCGGCGACTCATCAGGCCATTCGACTCAGGTTCGTGCACGGGCGCGACGGTCGCCTTGGAATCGGTACGGTGCAAGCCCGAACGCACGATCTGCAAAGACGACGCACAAATGCAAACGCCCCCGGCCGCGTAGGCGGCCAACGCAAATGAAAACGCCCCCGGCCGCGTAGGCGGCCAACGCAAATGAAAACGCCCCCGGCCGCGTAGGCGGCCAACGCAAATGAAAACGCCCCCGGCCGCGTAGGCGGCCAACGCAAATGAAAACGCCGCGGTGTGAGCCGCGGCGTTTCATGGTCGGTCAGGGTGTGGGCGTTTATCCCGCGCCGTTGCCTTCGTGGCTGATCGGGCCCAGCGCATGTTCGCCTGCACCCGACTGCGTCTGGTGGCGCAGATAGGCTTCGCTGATCCGGCGTGCCGTGTCCTGCATCGCGGGCAGATAGCGTTCGACCACTTGCTTCTCGGTCAGGGCCGAGGTGATCCAGCGCATCGACAGCACCGCCACCACCTGGTTGCCGGCCAGGACCGGAATGGCGAGCGAGGCTTGGCGCGTCGGCGACCACTCATGCACGACGTAGCCGCGTTGGCGGACTTGATCGAGCTGGCGTTCGACGTTGGTGCGGTTCTTGGCTTCGGCATCCGCCGCGTCGGTCGAGCGTGCCAGAATATCCAGCAGCGCCGAACGATAGTCGGCCGAGCAGAAGGCGAGATAGGCAATGCCCGACGCGCTGGCCAGCAACGGCACGCGCAGACCGGCCGAATAGCGTTCGAGCGCCAGCGGACTGTCTTTGTCGGTGGTGCCGCGCACCAGCAGCGAGGTCCCCATCGGCGTCGCGATCGCGGTCGGCCAGATGATTTTTTGCGTCAACTGATCGATCAGCGGCTTCGCCACTTCACGGATCCAGCTTTCATCGCCGAACCCGTCGCTCAGTCCTTTGACCGCGATGGTCGGGCGATAGCGTTCGTCTGACGGATCGCGCACCGCGTAGCCGCCGACGCACAGCGTTTCGAGCACGCGATGCGCCGTCGTGCGCGGCAGTTTGGTTGCAAGCGCGACGTCGGTGACGGTCGCACCGTTGCGCATGTTCAACACGCGCAACGCGTCGAGGCCGCGCAGCAAGGCGCGGATCGGGCGCAGCGTTTTGGAGGTCGGACGCGGGGTCTCGGCCAACAGCGGCGCCAGTCCACGTGCCTCGGCAGCGTGGGTGGGCGAAAGCTGCGATGGCGCTTTCGGGAAGGCCTCCCCGTCATGCGCATCGGGCGAGACCGGCGGAAGGGAATTCGACCTGCTACTGCGGAGGGCGGATTCCTGGGCGGGGGTGTTGACCGGCATGCGGAGTTGGACGCCGGCGGGCAGGGGAAAGTTCCGGAACCTCGCGCAATCGGATTGGTTTCTGCCCGCTCAGCCGCAGAAACCCTGGGCCGGTCTTAGTTTTTCCCGGCGCAGCTGGTGGGATCGACCGCGCTGCGATAGGTCGCCATCGGCGCCATCCCGGCGGCCGACCGCCGCTGATCCACCGTATCGGCGTCCTCGATTGGAAACGGTTCCCATTTGTTGGCGACGCACCGACCCTGCGTGCCCCAGCGTTGCGGCTTGTGATCGGCAACGGCGATCCGGTCGTACAGAAAGGCGCGATGCCGTTCGGGCGACTCGCCCGACGCGGTCGACCGTTCGAGCAGTTGCAGCACGTGGCGCTGGAACGGGCGGTCGTGATCGGCATGCAGCGCGATCAACCAGGCGGCCGCTTCGGCGGCTTCGCCGAATTCTTTGGTCGACGGCCAGCCATATTTGTCGACGATCTGTTTCAGCCGTTCGGAATTGGCGCGGTCGCTTTGATCCGAGCGTTTCTGCACGCCGTCGGCGCAGCGCTTCTTCGCCGCTTCATCCAATTTTTCGCATTCAAGTTTGATCGTCTGCACGCCGCGCCGGATGGCCTGGTCGTGCCCGCGCATCGCGGCGAGCAGCGCCGGCACGCAATCGCGCGCATCGCATTTGATCGCAGCCAGCGCGTCGCCGGTCGGCTTCAACAATTGATCGTAGGCGCGCAGCTCGTCATCCACGGCGTCGGCCCGGGCAACCGCGAACGCATGCGAAGGCGCAACGGTTGCGGCGACGAGGGCAGCGGCAAATGTGGCGAACAGGACCAGGCGGACCATCGAAATCTCCAGCAAATCGGCGCCAGTCCACCACGGATTCGGAAAGCGTCGCAATATCGCGCTGAGATCGCGACCGAACCGAAGCGCAAGGACGCAGATTCTGCTTCGTTAATTTCAGAAGCCTCGGTTACTGCTACCGGATGCAAGGTCACGTCGATCCGTATCTGCGCTTAACCCTGTCGTCGGGCTCGGGGCGCGTGATGAATTTGCATCGCGTGACGCGTCGTCTGCTCGCCAAGGGCGAGGGCGGCAAGCGCTTCTTCGGTACCACCGCGCTCAATGACGCGTACTTGATCAAAGACGTCGATCCGCGCATCGACCTGACGATGGATCGCGAGCGGATCCGGGTGCGCACCCGTATCTATCTGCCGTTCGATCCGGCCAATGCGTTCGAAGGCGGACAGATGATCGATGTCGGCGCGCGCGATTATCGTTCCGCGCTCGAACAATTTGCCGACGTGCGCGTGCCCGAACGCAAGGCCGCGCTCGACACCGACATGGCGATGCTGGGCGTGATGGATTCGCTGCCGTCGCTGGCGCCGTTTCTGGTGCGCGATCGGCTGGAGCGGGCCGGCTATCCGGTCGATGACCGCTATGTGCAGGTATCGACCAACGAATGGGACGAAATCAGCCACTTCATCCGCACCCAGTTCCGCAAAATCATTCTTGCCGTGTTCGGCACTAACGGCTCGGGCAACGACGCCAAGTTGGATCAGCTGCTGCAGAAATTGTGGGACCTCGAAGACAAGCCGGCGCTGACCGCGCTGGCGGCTGCGTTCCGCCTACCGACGGAAAATCCGGAATCGACCTTCTATGCGTGGAAGGGCGTCATCTACTTCACGTACGAATACGGCACCTTCGCCGAGCGCATCCGGAAATTTCTGCTGTGGCTGAAAAACGACGCCACCGTGCCGGCCTGGATCGCGGCGCCGATCCCGCAAGAGGTGAACCGTCTGCGCGACACGTTGTTCGCGCGCATGACGACGGATCTCGACGAGATCAACCAGCGGCTGGCGGCGTACCAGCAATCGTTCGACGATCTGTTCGGCGGCGGTGCCAAAGGTGCGCAGCCTTTCATCGAATTCCTGTCCAAGGCGTCACAGCATTTCAACGTGCTGGGCGTCGCGATCGGCCGCGTGCAGCACGTGACGTTGGTCTGGGACCGCTTCAACACCGCACTCAAAGGCAAAGCGCCCAAACCTGAGACGCTGGTCGAGTTGCTCGCTGCCTTGGCGCAAGTGCTGGGTGAGCCTGCGAATACGAACGCGATTGCGCCGACGGTGGCGACGGCGCGGATTTAGGCAGCGCGATTGTGCACGAACGATTCGTGCGCCGCTCGATTTCCTCCTCACTTATTTGGGCAGTTGCCTCGTTTTGAAGCTGCATGTCGCGGACGAAGCTGACATGGAGATTGCGAAGCGATGCTCTACGGACATAGGCGCGTGAATAAGCGCCGAAATGTGAAACGCATATAAATAAATAGCTTGTCAGTTTCGCCGGTGCTCCTCTAATTGGCGTCGCAGTTCGGTAGAACCACCGGAGTACGCGTCGATGCCAGAAGACGACGATTAGAAGCTCGGGCGCGCTCGCGCCGCTTCCGCCGCTTTCCCAATCCAAAATTGCAATCGCGAACGCCACTTCGGCGAACGCACACGCTTGTCCGCAGGGAGCCGACCATGACGACGTCCATCAGCAGCGACGGCCTGCTTTCCACCTTGTTGCGCTGGCCCGGTGCGAATGACGACGGCGGTTCCGATACGCCGACTCGCGCGCAGGATGGTGGCGCGAACGGGTTCGGCGATGCCTATAGTTTGGATGTCGATACCAGCGCAGCTTCGGCGCTGGCGGATGCGGAAACCGCGATTGCCAGCGGCGATGCCGATGCGCTCCGAAGCGCCTATGCGCGCGCTACCGACGCGTATGTGTCGCGATATGGCGCGATCAGCGGCCAGGGCGGCGACGCCGCCGATCAGCTTACGACCGATCTCGTGCGCATCGGCGTTTTGAGTGCAGAGGGCGGCCATACAGCGCTCGGCGCCGTGCAGGCTGTGCTGCAGAACGATCCAGCGAGCGCGAAAGCTGCGCTAATCCAGGCGCTGTTAGACGCGACGCAAACGGACCAGGCCGCGGCGCCGGGGAATCAATATGACGTCTTTACGCCGGAAGAGGGTGGGGGTGGTCTGCAGGCGTTTGCCGCGTTCGCGTCGGCGCAGAGTTTTTCTACGGCAAGCGTGACGTCGCTACCGCCGGAGCAAATCCAGCCCTGGAGCGGACCGAACTCGTTCGGCAACGGTAATCTGCTCGCGATTTCCCAGGAAAACGCTTCCGCGCAAACGCAGTGGTACAATATCGAAGTCGCGGTCGGGCCGCTCTACTACCAGCATCAGCCAGTCGACTTCACGTCGCAGTTCTCGACGTTGCTGAACGAGTACGAAGCGAAATTCGGTTCGCTGGCGGCTTCCCAATTCGGTGCTGCGCAGTTCATTCAGGACCTCGAGTCGCTGGATATGATCGGCGCCAGCAACGCGTCATCGCTGTTCTCGAGTTTCCAGACGGCATGGAATAGCGGTGCGAGCGAAGCGACGCTGAAACAGCAGCTCGCGAGCAATGCGTCGGCTGCGGTCAATTCCTATGTCCCGAATCCGGTTGGCGGCTGGCAATCGCCGGGGACGACGATCACACCTTTGCCGGCGCAGACGGGTAGTCAGCCTGGTTCGGGTGGCGGTTCAAGCGGTGGCTCGGGCACGACACTGCCGCCGCAAGTCGTGCTGCCGTGGAGCGGTCCGAACACGTTCGGCGATGGCAACCAGCTTGGCATCTCTCAGACGAGCGCGTCGGCCAAGGCGCAATGGTACAACATCGAAGTCGGGATCGATCCGCTCTACCACCAGCATCAGGCGGTCGATTTCAGCGGCCAGTTCCAGACGCTGTTGGGCGAGTACGAAACCAAGTTCGGTTCGTTGAGCACGTCGCAGCTCGGCGCAGCGCAGTTCATCCAGGATCTCGAAGCGCTTGTGATGATCGGCGCGAGCAATGCGTCGTCGCTGTTTTCAAGCTTCCAGTCGGCATGGAATAGTGGCGCCAGCGCCGCGACGCTGAAATCGCAACTCGCGAATGCTGCGTCGGCGGCAGTCAATTCCTATATTCCCAATCCGGTCGGCGGTTGGCAGTCGCCGGGCACGATCATCACGCCGTTGCCGGTGCAGGGTGGAAGCCAGCCGGTTTCTCCGCCGCCACCTCCACCGCCTCCACCGCCCGTAACCGTTCCGCCGCCGCCACCTCCGCCGCCAGCCACGGTGACGTTGCAGTCGCTTGCAACCGACTATCTGTCGGGCCTGTACACGACCGTGCTCGGTCGTGCGCCGGACACGGCTGGGTTGACGACGCAGCGCGATGCGTTCGTCGCGTTCGCGACGACCAACGGCATTGCCGCAGCAGAGAAACAGTTCGCGACCCAGTTCGTGAACTCGTCCGAGGGCGTCGCCTACAGCAACGCAATCCAGGCAGCGACCGTACCGCCGCCGCCACCACCGCCGCCCGACGTGATCGGCAATTTCGCGACGCAGTTTATCGGCAATCTTTACGTCAACGTGCTGGGGCGTTCCGCTGACGCAGGCGGTCTTGCGACGCAGGTCGCTGCGTTCCGCAGCTATGCCGCCGCGGGCGGCATTTCCGCGGCCGAGATCAACATTGCGTCGCAGATCGCGCACTCGTCGGAAGCGCAGCAACACAACGCGGTCGACGGCGCGAGCTTTCTGACCAGCCTGTATCTCGACGAGCTGGGGCGCGCACCGGACAGTGCCGGTCTGACGGTGCAGTTGAACGCGTTCAACGCCGAAGTGGCAAGCGCCGGCATCGCCGCCGCCGAATCCGACTTCGCGGCCGCGTTCGCGAATTCCGGCGAAGGGCAGGCGCATAGTGCAGCGTTGCAAGCGGCTGCGAACTACACGCCGCCGACGCAGGGTGTGAACACGGCGCCGATTTCGAACTATGCAAGCCAGTTTCTCAGCAAGCTGTACGACACGGTACTGGGCCGACCGGCGGATGCGAGTGGACTCGCGACGCAGGTGGCCGCGTTTACGAGCTACGCGGTTGCGAATGGGATTCGTGCGGCGCAGGTGCAGTTTGCTTCGAACTTTGCGGACTCTGCGGAGGCGATTGCGCGTGATGCGGGCATCTCGACCGTGCCCGTCGACGACCCAGCGCGGACAGCAGCAAAAGCATTCTTGAGCGATCTGTATAAGCAGCTTGTTGGACACGCCGCGGAAAATACCGCGCTTGAGGTGCAGGCGACCGACTTTTTGTCATATGCAAACGCGCACGGACAAGCTGCGGCCAAAACGGAATTCCAAGCGCGCATATACAACTCTACAGAAGCGACGACATTCCGCGGCCAGCAGCTATCCAGTGGTCAGGGCGCTTCGCTGACAATCCGAGATTTGTTCGCAGCGACTTCGCCAGAAACAACCGCTGTGAATAAAGCGCGCGCGACCGTTGCAGCGAACTACTTAATTTCGCTTTATGGCACGGTGCTCGGACGTTCTGCTGATGCAGGCGGATTGAAGGTTCAGACCGCGGCCTTCATCAGCTTCGCAAAGCAGAACGGCTTCGTCGCCGCCGAAGACGAGTTCTATTGGCGTTTCAAAGAGAGCCGCGAGTACTCCGATACGCACGGTCACACGTACAACTTGATGCTTGACGATGGTGACCCGAACGATGGAAGCGGAGGGGACAACACCGGCGGGACAGGAACCGGATCGGACACGCCGCGAAACGGAGCTGCGCCGTCGGGATCCCATATTCCCGGGCTGACGTATAGTCTCGCTGGTTCCGTCGTGACGTTTGATAGCGTTGGAAAGCCGCTCGGTGTTGATGGGTATGATCCACCAGATGACCAGATTGCGGGCTACGCAGCAGACGGGACGCCGCTTCTCAAATTCAATCCGGGCGATCTGAATCGAGGGGTACTGTACACGCTCACGCCGGTCACAAACGACGGTGAGAATCTCCCTTCTTCTCTCGCACCGCTGCTCTTCCTGGGTGGAAATCAATCGCTGGCAACCGGCTACGCGGGTGGCCAGGAATTTAACGTGGCATCGCGCGATGTTTCGAACCAAGTCTCCGCAATGGTGAGCATCGACATGATGCGAAACGGCGTGAATTCCAACTTGGGAGTCGCGGACATCGTGCTTGGCGGCAGCACGTTCACGTTACGCACGACGGCCGAGGGAGCGTTGGCAGTTCTGACAGACGCGGACAACAAAGTGTACGGCCAACTTCAAGACGGACGTTTACTACAGCTTGGGTCCATCGATTCGATCGACCAGTTCACGGCTAATTCGCCGCTTTCGATCAGTGCCGGCGGCTCAACTGTGATTTACAGTTCAGACGGAATGGTTGTGTGGGGCGTTCGAAACGCAAGCGGTGCCGACACAACGCCGCCCGGTTGGTACAATCCAGCCGCGGACGGCACAATAATCTTCGGCAACGTAGCTGGTCCGGCTGTCTCAACGACACCACGACCGCTCGATAAAAAGTTCATCAACTTTTTCGATAAGCAGTCCGCGGCGATTATGAAAGTCGCCGGGCAGCTCGGCGTCGATCCGTCACTTTTGTTCGGACTCTCTGCGTTTGAAACGGGATGGGGAGCAAGTCCGCAGTTCAACAACCTAAACAACCCATTCGGGGCAACTCCTGGCGGGCAAGGATCGACGCCAGTCACCTATAATTCTTTTGACTCTGCATGGCAGAATTGGGCGAACCAATGGGGTTCGAGAGTCGAGGGTGTAGGCGGAGACGTTGATCGATTCATTTCGGCGCTTCTGGTCGACAACCGTGGTGTACCGAATACCGACAATCGAGGATCATATAATACCGAAACGCCCAACTATGCGCAGTTGGTCAAAAATACGATTTTGAGCGTGCCGACAAAGTTGAACCAGTGGGCGAGCGCAAATCCGTAAGGCTAGACAAAATGCTCCTCAGATTGACGCCTCTTTTTCTTTCGCTGCTATGCGTGAGCGTGACTCTTGTTGCGCATGCGGACGTATATCGCGACCCGAACTTCCGCATTAGTTTGCTTGATGCGGGGGCACACAAAGTTTGCAAGCCGGAGTCATACGAGCATGGCTCAGGAATTTGGATTTTGCTTCAAGATGGCAATACAAACTGCGACGATAAAAACGCGGCGACCATGCGCGTATATGCATCATACAACACGTTAGAGCCTGCCGACTTTACGTCGGTCTTAAATTTCAATTGCGCAGCGACATTATCGAGGATCGGCGGGATGCGTGTGAAGGCACCATCGGGCCTGCAGATTGGCGGCAAACGATCGGCGACGTGCCGAGTTGATGGAGACAGCGAACGAATTGAAGTGATCGTTTTAACCCAGTTGCCAATGGGTGACGCGAAGAGAAGTGTTCGTGATGCGCCCGGTATCAATCTTTATGCAAACCTGCAGACCACTAAAGACCGGTACCGGCTGGACTTGTCAGAGTTTAAAAAGATGTTGCGATCGACGCGCATCTTACCAGCGGAAAGATAAGTTGCGCATTTGGGCGGCGCGCGAGCTATCCGTGCGGATTCAAGCGCACAACTCACCAAGTTTCCTTTTGAATTTCGCCATACCGGCAATATACTTCCAGCGCCTTCTCGCAGAAGGCGGCCGAACGAAGTGCTAGAGACACCTCGCCCGGCCTGGCCACAAACCAAACGGAGCTTGGATCATGGTTGATTCCGAGAATACTCGACCTTTGCCCGCTTGCAGAACCCCGCATCCTCTGGCCGCGAACCGGGCGCAGGTGCGGACATGACGGCGCCCTCCAAAGCGACCGAAGATCCCGCGTTGATCCTGTGTGCTGTGTGGCGGCAGGACCGTGAACAGCTCGAAGCGTTGCTGCGCGAAACCAACAAGCGCGAACGCGCGATGTTCGATGCAACGCCCGAACATGCGGGCGAGGCGAAGCGTCTGTTCCTGGACGCGGCGAAGCTGAGCGACGCCCAGGGCGACAAGGTCGAGGGGCTGGCGCAGGGTATCTTCCGCATCAAGGCCAAGTCGCTCGCGGGCGCGATCGCCAAACTGACCGTCGCGCTACGCCAGACCGAACCATCGCCGCGCACGGACCAGGAGCCGTGGTCCTATCTGCGCAACGTCGAAGCCGATTTCGAACGTCTGCAGGCGGAAGCAGCCAACGGGACCGAAACGCCAGACAAATCGAACGCTTGAGATCAATCGTGGGCCGGTCGACATTACGTGGCTGGCCCACGAGGCTGAAGTTACTGATGCCGCGCCTAGAACCTAGTGACGTGCCGTGACTGGATTGCAGCGAGATTTTGGGAGCCAGCCATAAAGCACCTAATGTCGATGCTAACGCTGCTCGCGATCGCGTCGTGTGTCAGCACCGCGGAAGCGGAGCGCGAACGGTGGATTCACATCGAGAATCTTCGTAATAGCTATGAGCCTCTGCCGTTCCACGCCCCTCAGTCGCGGGAAGAGAAGCAGGTCGCAAACGTGGCTGAGGCTCGCATAGCAAGAGCTTTCCCTACATTCCGCAAAGACGATTGGTCGGTCGTCATTCTTGATGCGGGAACGGAGTGGGAAGTCACGTACTCACCTCCCAACGACGCCGAAGGCGGAGGACCGAGTGTCTTCCTAAAGAAGCGATCACTCGAGACGCTTCGTTTCGAGCTGTATCAGTGAACTAGATGTTCGACGCATCGAAGTTCGGTGGAGGCAACGCGGGCGGGCGAATGCAATGAAGAGCTTTTTGGCCCTAACGATGGTTGTGTCAGGCTTAGCGTATTCATCTGCGCCGTGTCTGGCATCTGAGCAGCCGGCTAACGTGCGAGCTCGAATACTTGGCGTGCCGCTCGTGATTCCAGTCGAATATATTTCGCATCAGCAACCCGTCGTCAGCGACAACATGGTGATACTTGCTGTCGAGCTGCCGACGGTCTGGGCTGTGAAGGACCCGTCGAAGAGATACGGGCAGCCGCCATTGGGGAATCTCGACGTGGCGCTAGTTTATCTTAGTCGCGATTTAGCACCGCCGCCGGCGCAGTTGCTTCGGAATTCATGCGGTAATTCGCGATGTCACGAAGCCGGCGTTGGCCCGAGCGGCTTCAAGGTTTTCAGCGTGCGAAGTCCAGCGCCGTATGTCGAACGACTGTACGTTATCGATGATGGAGACGGTGGGGCTTTTCTTTCTTGCGGCGCCGATGCGGGCGCGCAGCCTTTTTGCCGGACGTTTGGAGAAAACATGCATGGCGTCGCCGTAGATGTCCGGTTCTCGGAAACGCATTTGCAGGATTGGCCGGAGATACAAGTTCGCCTGCGCGCGCTTATTGGAAGTTTCGTCAAATAAACATGGCCCTCTGCCCGGTCGGCGGGTGCAACGCAGGCTGCTTACCGCCCCGGCCGATGCACCGCCACCCCCGCCATCACAAGTGCAATCCCCACAACGTCACGCCCACTCGGAATCTGCGCCAACACAATCGCGCCGATGATCGTGGCACTCGCGGGTAGTAACGCCAGCAGCAACGCAAAACTCGCGCGCGGTAGGCGGGACATGGCGAGTTGGTCGCAGACATAGGGGATTACCGACGAACAGACACCAACGCCGATGCCGGCGAGGAGCAGGGTCGGATCGGTGAAGGCGTGGATCGCGTCGTTGAAACCGATCGGTGACACGAAGACGAACGCGACCGTCATCGCTGCGCCCAACGCTTCGATGCCACTGCCCGCACCGGTTTGCGCGACGCGGTGACCCAGCGCGACATAGATCACGAACAACACGCCGTTCAGAAACGCCCAAGCGAGTCCGATTGGATCGCTCGACCAGGTCGCGTTGATCAGCATCGACGCACCCGCGATCGTCGTCGCGAACGCGACGAAGTTGCGCTGGCTGCGCACGCCGTAGAGCGCCAGCCCGATCGTGCCGACGAACTCGATTGCGGCGACCAGGCTGATCGGCAAATGCGACAGCGCCAGATAGAAGCTGCAATTCATCGCCGCCAGAGTCGCGCCCCAGGCAATTAGAAGGGTGCGGTTCTTGGCGGTGCGCAGCGCGCGCCACGGTTTGGTGATCGGCGCGAAGATCAGCGCGGCCGATGCGATGCGCAGCCAGGCGACGCCCAGCACACCGACGGCTGGAAACAACAGCACCGCGAAAGACGGGCCGAGATAGTGGAAGACGGCGCTGACCGCGAACCACGCATGCGGTGGAACGACGGTTGCGGCGCGCGACATGGTCTGGTTGGCGCTGCTGCTGCTGGTTTGCATGGGCGCGAAGGTAGAAGGCCGGGCTGCGCGTTCGAATGGGATGGCGAAGGCGAGTTCGCGCGATCTGCTTTGCTTGGCGAGGCGGCGGTTCTATTCTTCCTTCGATGTTGAGGTGGCCATGAAACGCACGCGCTATGTGAATGGCGAGCTGGACGCGATCGACGCCAAGATCCTGTCGATCCTGTCGACGCGCGGCCGCATCGCGATGAAAGACCTGGCAGCCGAAGTCGGCCTGTCGTCGCCCAGCGTCGGCGAACGCGTGCGGCGGTTGGAAGATACCGGCGCGATCCGCGGCTACGCCGCCGAGGTCGATGCCGAAAAAGTCGGCTTCCCGCTCGCCGTCTATGTGCGCGTGCAGCCGCTGCCGGGCGAATTGAAACGCGTGGTCGAATTGCTGACCGCGAGTCCCGAGATCGTCGAATGCGACCGCGTCACCGGCGACGATTGCTTCGTCGCCAAAGCCTATCTGACGTCGGTGGATGAACTGGAGCGGCTGATCGACCGGTTCCTGCCCTACGGCAAAACCAACACGTCGGTGATCCAGTCGTCGCCGGTGAAGCGGCGCATGCCGGTGCTGCTGCGCTCTGCCGACTAGTCACTAGCCGGGCAGACCACCACGACGCCACGGACACGACGGGGCACCACGAGTCACAGAAGGCGGCGCGGGCGCGTCGCATGGCGACAAGGTTTTATCGACGCGCAAAGCGCGTCAGGAAATCCAATCTGATCTTGCGACAAAGCTGCGGTTGTACGCTCGCTCTCGTGGTGCACCTTGGCGCTCGTGGCGTCGTGGTGGTTCATCGGATTGATGACTCGCAACTACCGCCCAAACCCCACCACCGCACGCGGCGTGTAGGGCGCTTCCAGCGATGCGATCTCGTCCGTGCTGAGTTTTACCGCCAGCGCATCGATCGCTTCGTCCAACTGTTCGATCTTCGTCACGCCCACGATCGGTGCAGTCACGTCCTGCTGGTGCAGCAACCACGCCAGCGCAATCTGCGCGTGGCTGCGCCCGCGCGCAGCGGCGAGCTCGCCAACGCGATCGACGATCTTGCGGTCGGACGCTTCCGTCGCTGCATAGAGACCGTCACCCCACGGATCGTCACCGCTGCGCGCGGAGCTTTGCGTCGCCCACGGCCGCGCCAGACGGCCACGCGCAAGCGGGCTCCAGGGCAGTACGCCGATGCCCTCGTCGCGGCACAGGCCCAGCATCTCGCGCTCTTCTTCGCGGTAGAGAAGATTGTAATGCGGTTGCATCGATACGAAGCGCGGCGCGCGTTGTTGGTCGGCGACATAGAGCATCTTGGCGAAGCGCCAGGACTGCATCGACGATGCACCGAGATAGCGCACCTTGCCCGCACGCACCGTGTCGTGCAGCGCGTCGATGGTTTCTTCGACCGGCGTCGTCTCGTCGAAGCGGTGGATCTGGTAGAGGTCGATATAGTCGGTACCGAGCCGCCGCAGCGACGCGTCGATTTCCGTCAGCACCGACTTGCGCGACAGGCCCTGCGCGTTGGCGCCGCCATGCATCGGGAAATAGAGCTTGGTCGCCAGCACGATCTCGTCGCGCTTGCCGTATTCGCGCAGCGCACGGCCGGTGACTTCTTCACTGGCGCCGTCGCCATACATATTGGCGGTGTCGAAGAAATTGATGCCGCGTTCGATCGCACGGCGAAAGAACGGGCGGCTTTGCGCTTCGTCGAGAAACCAGCGCCGCTTTGCTACGCCGAAACTCATACAGCCGAGCGCAATGCGCGACACGCGCAAGCCGCTGCGACCCAGATTGATGTAGTCCATGCGCCCGATCCTGCGACCTGCAGAGACCGGGCTGAAGACAATCGCGAAGGTTTGCGGCCGCGATTGCGATGCTGAGAAAGGCGCGGGCGCGCCTTTGCCTTAGCTACGCCGTGATTGTTCTTTGGCGGCCTACGCCGCCAGACGCGCTTCCGAACGTTCCAACGCTTCGACCAGCGCGCTTTCGGGCAGGGCGGTGGACAGAAAGCTGATCAGTTCTTCGTTTTCCGACGCCTCGTAAACGTCCCAACCGACGACGTTGCCGTCATGGTCGAGATCGACCGCGAGATGCGGGGCCAGGATGCGGGCTTCTTCGGCCGGCGCGTCGCTGATCCGGATGTAGCAATTGTCGATCGCCACGTTGCGCTCGATGCGCATGGGCGCCTCCCTCGATTCGTGGTTTTGGTTCTTGCCCGAATCAGGCTCAAGGATACGGCTGAATTGCGGGTTAAGCGCTCCCCCCCGTTCACATCGCCGACATATCTACGAATTCCGGACGGAGATCTCTCGTGACCAACGCCACGCTCAAGCTGCTGCAAACCCGCCGTTCGGTGGCCGCGCGCGACCTGATCGAACCCGGCCCGGACGCGGCCCAGCTCGAGCAATTGTTGGAAGCGGGGCTGCGCGTGCCCGACCACGGCAAGCTGGGCCCGTGGCGGATCCAGATCGTCGACAAGGCGGGGCAGGCGGCGCTGGGCGATCTCTATGCGCGCCTGTTCGCCGAGACCTATCCCGACCCGCGTCCCGAACAGATCGAGATGGAACGCAAACGGCCGCAACAGGCGCCGCTGCTGTTGATCGTCTGGTCGGCGCGCCAGGCCGGCCACAAGATTCCGGAATTCGAACAGATCCTGTCGGCAGGCGCGGTGTGCCAGAACCTGTTGCTGGCCGCGCACGCGATGGGCTTCGCCGCCAACTGGCTGACCGGCTGGCCCGCGTACGACACGCAAGTCAAAGCGGCGTTGGGCCATCCGCGCGACGACATCGCTGGATTCATTTTCGTCGGCACGCCCGCCTCGACGCCCGACGATCGCCCGCGCAAAACGGTGGCGCAGGCGACGGAACGTTGGACGGGTCCTGTCGCGCTCTGAACATGCAAACGGCGCAGCGATCGCTCGCTGCGCCGTTGCTGCGAAACCGCGTCGGCGGTTATTCGCGTGTCGTCGGCATCGACGAACCGCTGGTGCCTTGCGGCATGTCACCCGCAAGCACGCGCGCGTTCAACTGGTCGGCCATGTGATCGTCGGCCGACGAGCTCTGCACATGCTTGTGCTTGGTGGTCGTCTTCTTGGTGGACTTCTTCGCCGTCGTGTCGTCGGTCGCAGCATTGTCGCTGGACGCGCCGGTCGAGCCTTGCGTATTGGCGAGCGGCGACTTGTCGGACTTGGCCGATTTGTCGAGCGTCGAATTGGCGTCGCCCATCGCCGGCGCGCTGCTGCCGGTCGAACCGCTGCGGTTGGTCGTCGTTGCGGTCGTGGCACCCTGCGTGTTCGCCAACGGCGAGGACGCGGCGCCTTTGTCGCTGGTGTTGTTCGAGTCGCTGAGCGACGGCGCGGTGGCGGGTGCCTGGCCGGTCGTGGTGGTGCGCGGCTGCGCGCTATTGGTCTGGGCGACGGCGGGCAACGCGACCAGCAGGCCGGCGGCTGCCAAGATGCTTGCAAACTTGGTCATTGAGAATCTCCTGGTGGGGCGTAACGGAATTCACAGCCCAAACGATGCGCTTGGGTCTTCGTTCCGCGTACGAGAGGAACGGTGCGGATCGAGCATTTGTTCATCGACAACTGCACGCATCCGGGGATTTAGCATTCCACTCGCACCTGTCTTCGCCCTGCTTTTGCTAGGGCTCTGCGTCTTTGCACCGCGCGCAGCACAAGCGCTGGCGTACGAAACCAAATTCCATGGCGTCGATGGTGAATTGGCGAGCGCGGTTGAGTCCGCATCGCGGCTAAAAACACTCGAAGATGAAGACGACAACGAACCGCCGACCGAAGCCGCTCTGCGGCGACGCGCCGACGGCGATCTCGAACGGCTGGAGCGCGTGCTGCGCTCGTTCGGGTTCTACGACGCGAAATTGACCTACCGGTTGGAGCCTGACGCAGTTGCTGGCGCCAAGCTGGGCGACGACGTCAAACGCACGGTGATCGTCGAAATCGAACCGGGCGCGCCCTATCACATCAAGACGCTGACGATCGCAACCGACGACAACAAACGTCCGCCGCTCGACGACCGGTTTCCGGTCGGCACGTTCGGCGTGAAGGTCGGCGATGTTGCCGCCGCTGCACCGATCGTGGCGCAGGACGAAAAGATCACGCGCATCTACCAAGAGAACGGCTATCCGTTTGCGAAGATCGTCGACCGCACCGCCATCGTCGATCACGCCGACCGGTCGATGGAACTCAGCGTCAAGATCGAACCTGGATCGTACGCGCTGTTCGGTCCCGCACTGGTCGGCGGCCTGGACCGGTTGGATCCCGCCTATGTCGAACGCCGCGTCACCTGGGCCGAAGGTGCGCCTTACGACGTGCGCGAGCTGGAAGCGAGCCGCGACGCGCTGGTCGACACGTCGCTGTTCGGCAGCGTGCAGCTGAAACCGCAAGCGGTGCTTGCGAACGGTGAGACGCCGATCATCGTCGATACGACCGAACGTCTGCGCCGTTCGGTGTCGGCGGGCGCGCAGTACGATTCAACCAACGGCATTTCCGCCAAGGCGACGTGGGAGCACCGCAATCTGTTTGGCGGTGCCGAGAAGCTGCGGCTGACCGCAGAGTTCGGTCAGAATCTCTACGGGCTGACCGCCGACTACCGAAAGCCCGACATACTGCGCATCAAGAATCTCGACGCGATTGCGTCCATTGCGGTGACGCGCGAGCTGGTCGACGCGTACGACTCGCGCCGGGTCAAATTGTTCGGCGGCGCCGAGTATAAATTCTCGAAGCAATTGTCGGTCGGCGGCGGCGCGCAATTCGAACGCGGCCGTGTCGACGAGAAAGACCGCACGCGCAATTACACGCTGGTCGGTCTGCCGATGTTCGTGAAGCGCGATGCGGCCGACGATCTGCTGAACCCGACGCGCGGCGATCGTGCGCAACTGACGGTCACGCCCTATCTACCCGGCGTGTCGAAACTGCCCGCTTTCGTGCAGGCGAAGCTCAATGCGAGCTGGTATCGCAGCTTCGACGACAAGGGCCGCTACATCTTTGCCGTGTTTGGTGCCGTGGCTGGATCGAGCGGCATCGGGCTCGACGATCTGCCCAAGGACAAACGCTATTACGCGGGCGGCGGCGGATCGGTGCGCGGTTACGGCTATCAAAAGGCCGGCGACTTCGACCAGTTCGGCGATCCGCGCGGCGGCCTGTCGTCGGTCGAGTTCGGCATGGAGATGCGCGTCAAAGTCACCGACACGATCGGCATCGTGCCCTTCGTCGATGCGGGTCGCGCCTATCCGGACTCGTTCCCGACCTTCAACGACCTGCTGCCCGGCGCCGGCATCGGTGCGCGCTATTACACGCCGTTTGGTCCGGTGCGCTTCGACATTGCCGTGCCGTTGAAGAAACGAAGCCAGGACGACGCGTTCCAATTGTACGTGTCGTTGGGGCAGGCGTTTTGAACATGCACACGCATGTTCAAAACGTCCCCGCGAAGGCGGGGACCCACCGGCGTGGCAACACGGAGCCGTTCCGTACCCGGCGAACCGTGGGCCCCGGCCTTCGCCGGGGTGACGAACGAAGCGGTGTTCGTCAATGACCCGCCCCGCGAAAATTGCCGCCTGGGTCGCGGGTGTCATCGTTGCCATTCCGCTGCTGCTCGTCGCCGGCGGCTGGATCTGGTTGCAGACCGACTGGGGTCGCTCCGTCGTCGGTGCGTCGCTGGCGAGTTTGGTCCAGGGGCCCGATCGCAAAATCACGTTGGGACGGATCGGCGGCAGTCTGCCGTTTCATCCGCGCATCGAGCGTCTGTCGCTCAGCGATCGCGACGGTGTCTGGCTGACTGCGCAAGACGTGGAACTCGACATCGTTGGCACTGCGTTGCTGTCGCGACGTGCACGCCTGACCAACTTGACCGCTGCGCGCATCGACATTGTGCGCCCGCCGGCGCCGTCGGCGACGCAGGAAGCGCCCGGCGAAATCAAGTTCCTGTTGCCGAACCTGCCGGTCGCGATTGCGGTCGATACGTTGTCGGTGCCCGTGATCGCGCTCGGCGCGCCGTTCCTGGGCGAAGCGGCGACGTACAAATTGTCGGGCCATGTGCGCGTCGATGCCGAAGCCGACGCGGAATTGGCGCTCGATCGCAGCGACGGATCGCCGGGTCGCGTCAGCTTGATGACGCGCCATCAGAATGGGCGCAGCGAAGTCCAGCTTGTGATCACCGAGCCGACCGGGCGCGTTCTGCAGCGCAATCTCGGTCATGCCGCACCGAAGCCGTTCACGCTGATGCTCTTCGGCGATGGGCCCGACACGCAGTGGCGTGGCACGCTTGGCGTCGAAGCCGGCAAAAGCGTCGACGCGGCGCGGCTCAATGTTTCGCTTGCGATTGATCAAGCCGGCAGTGATCGCTTGTTGCGCATTGCCGGTAGTGCGACGCCGGGCGTGGTGTTCGACCAACGCATCGCGCGACTGCTCGGCGGGCCGGCGTCGATCAACATGGCGGTGCGGTTGCTGCAGGACGGCACCTTGGCGATCGAGCCGAGCAGCATCGCGGCGCCTTCGCTGAAACTGAGCGGCGCGTTTCGTGGTGCGCCTGGCGACAAGCCGATTGCGGGCACGCTGACGGTCGAAGTGGCCAATCTCGGCGCGTTCAGCGAAGTCGCGGGCGAACCGCTGGCGGGCAGTGCGCGCGTCGAGGCGAAATTCACCGGCACCGGTGCGGCGCCGCGCATCACCGCACATATCGACGGCACCAATGTCGAAGCCGGCGCTGCGCGGATCGACACGTTGGTGGCCGACATTGCGGGCGACCGCCGCGCGAGTGACGGGCGCTTTGCCGGCACGGCGCAGTTGCGCGCCAACGGTATGGCGCTGGGCGCGTCGAAGGGCGATCTCGTACTCGACGCAGCCGGCAACGCCGATCGCGATCTCGCCTCGATCCAACTCGACCGGCTGCATCTGAACGGACTCGGCGTCGAGCTGGACGCCAACGGCACCTCACGCGGCGGTGGTGCTGACGGCACCGCGAAGTTGCGCGTCGCGGATTTGACGACCTTGGCGCCGATCGTCGGTCGTCCATTGACCGGCGCGCTGTCGCTCGACGGCACAGCGGCGAGCCGCAATGGTGAACTGACCGCGACGATGCGCGGCGAGTCGCAACATCTCACGATTGGCATTCCCGCGCTCGATGCGTTGCTGGGGCCCAACCTGCACGTCACGCTCGACGCGACCAAAGCGGGTGATCGTATCACCGCGCGTTCGGTCGAGCTTGCGTCGCCGCAGATGAAGCTGGGCGCAAAAGGCACGCTGCAAGGCGAGCAGATCGATGCCGACGTGACCTTGCACGTCGCCGATATGGCGAAGGTGCGGCCGGGTCTGGATGGAACCGCCAACGTCACTGCGCACGCGGAGGGCGCGGTCAGTGCACCGACCGGTCATGTCGAAGCGGTGCTGGACGGCAAGGCGCTGGCGGCGCGTCTCATCGCCGACGCCAAGCGGCAGCAGGACGCAACCAAACTCGTCGCGCACGCGACCGGTGGCGGCGCCAAGCTCGATGCCGACCTGTTGATCGCCGACATTGGACGCGCCGACGGCACGGTGAAGCTCGACGCGCCCAATCTGGCCGCGTGGGCGCCGTTGCTGGGCATGACGATGACCGGGCGTGCAGCCGCCGACGTAACCTTGCGCGCCACCGACGGACAGCGAGCACGCATTGCTGCGCGTGCCGATGCGTTGTCGGTCGGCACGACCAGCGTGCAGCGCGCAACCTTGGATGCGGATCTGACCGGGCTTGCGACTGCGCCGACCGGGCGCGCCAATCTGCAAATCGACAAAGCTGCGCTGGGCGACATTGCGGTGACACGCCTGCGCGCGACCGCGACGCCGGCGGGACCCGAGCGCGTGACGATCGCGCTCGATACGAGCGGCGATGCGGGCAAGCCATTTCAGTTCGCGCTGGGCGGCGGGCTGCGCATGACGGCGGGTGCACGCGCGCTGACTCTGTCGCGCCTCGACGGCGAGGTGGCGGGGCAGAAACTTATCCTGACGCGCACCGCTACCTTGGCACAGCAGGGCGATGGCATGCGTCTCGACACGCTGTCGCTCAAATGGGGCACGGCGCAGCTCGACGCATCGGCGCTGGTTGCGGGCGCGCGCGTTGCCGCCAAAGCAAGCCTGCGCGACTTGCGCGTTGCGACCTTGGCGGCGCTGGGCGAGATGCGCGGCGCCAGCGGTGTGATCGAGGCCGATCTGTCGCTCGACGGTGCGCGCAGCGATCCCACCGGCAAGCTGCATGTCGCGCTGCGCGATCTGAATCTCGCCGCGGCTTTGCGGCCCGACGCCAAGCCGTTGCAGATCGCGTTGGACGCAAACCTCGCGCGCCGCGTCGTGAGTTTGGACGGTGTTGCAACGAGTCCAACTGGTGCGCGCCTGGCGCTGACCGGCCGCGCGCCGATGCTGGTCGATCTGCAGCAGAACAAGGTCGGGCTGGTGCAGGATGGCGCGTTGGCACTGCGGCTTGCGGGCGGCGGCACATTGGAAGACGTCGCCGATTTGCTGCCGATCGGCGAAGACCGGGTCGAAGGCCGCTACGACGTCGATCTGCATGTCGACGGTACGGTTGCGCGGCCGCTGGCAGGTGGGCGCGTCGCGATCGCAAATGGGCGCTATCTCAACCAGGATTCCGGCGCCGAGCTGCGCGACGCGCAAATCGAATTGCAGGGCGACCGCGAGCATCTGACTCTGACGCGTTTCGCTGGCACTGACGGTGCCGGCGGCAAAGTCGGCGCGCGCGGCGCGATCGACCTGGCTGCGATGCCAGCGCCGAGCCTGGATTTCCATCTGGCGCTCGACGGATTTCGCGTCGCCAAGCGCGACGACGCCAATGTCGCGGTCGATGGCGAGCTTGCGATGACGGGCTCGTTCATCGCCGCGCGCGTCGACGGCAAGGTACAGGTACGGCCCGACGCCGAATTGCGCATTCCGGAAAAACTGCCGGCCTCGGTTGCGACCATCGAAGTGATTGAAATCGACAGCCGCAAAGGCAAACGCGCGCAAGCGCCGGGCGTGAAGAAGCCGGTCTTCACGGTCGCGCTCGATCTTGGACTCGTCGTGCCGGGACGCGCCTATGTGCGCGGCCGCGGGCTCGACAGCGAATGGAAGGGCGACGTGAAGATTGCGGGCTCGACCGCGTCGCCGGATGTGCGCGGCAAGTTGGAAGTGGTACGCGGGCAGATGGCGCTGCTGGGCAAAGACTTTGCGTTGACGCGCGGCGTGGTCGAATTCGATGGCGGCGCCAGAGTCGATCCGCTGCTCGACATCGTCGCCGAAGCGAACGCCAACGACATCACCGCGCGCGCAACGATTTCGGGTCGCGTCAACACGCCCAAGATTGCGTTCTCGTCCGATCCGGCTTTGCCGCAAGACGAAGTTCTGGCGCGCGTTTTGTTCGGCAAGAATGTCGGTCAGATCTCGCCGATCCAGGGGCTGCAGCTTGCCGCAGCGGCGCGCGAACTTGCGGGCGGTGGCGGGCCAGGTTTCCTCGACAAGATCCGACAAGGGATGGGACTCGACCGGTTGGATGTCGGCGCCGGCGACGCGGCCCGCAGCAAAGGCACGACCGTGTCGGGCGGACGCTACGTTGCCGACGGCGTCTATCTCGGTGTCGAGCAAGGCACCGGCAGCAGCGCCTCAACCCGCGCCAAGGTCGAAATCGAGATCACGCCATCGATCAACGCGACCTCGACGGTTGGCGCGGGCCAAAGCGGCACCGGCGTCGGCATCGAATGGAAGCGGGATTACTGACGACGCGTCGCGTCGTCGCGTCCGCGAAGGCCGGGATCCACGGTCGTGGATGACTGTGACTATCAAGCCTACGGAACCGTGGATCCCCGCCTTCGCGGGGACGACAGGCGGGCAGGCCCGCATGTCGCTTCGCACCTGCGGAACAACCCGCCACGCCGCCATGTTTTAGCCGTCGGACTATTGGATTTCTCAGCCGTGCTTTCGAGGAACCCCAACGTGGCATCGGTATTCGACCCGGCTTTGCATCGGCGCGATGTCGCCCGGATTGGCATCCAGCGGGAGGGCGCGATGCGGTCCGATTCGCGCAGTGCACCTACCGAACACGCCCAGCTCGAACGGCTGCAGGCCGAGTTCTGGCTCAAAGGCAGCCTGTCGCTGAAATAGCCTGACAAGGCCCGCTCTTGCGGTTGCGACCAATTCTCATTTAGAACCTCGGCTTCCATTAGCCGGGGTTTTTTCATGGCCACGCGTCGCTTGAAGCTTTGGGTCGGGATGAGTTCGTTCGCGCTGGTCGCGCCGCTCGACGCTGCGGTCGCGCAGACTCACCAGCATGGCGCTGCGCCCGCCGCGGCGCAGGCCGCACCCGCTGCGAAGCCGGCCCCCGAAGCCAGAGCAAAAGCGCCCGAGACCAAAGACAGCGGCAGCATGCCGTCGGACGCGGGCGAGGGGGGTGAAGGCGGCGAAGGTGTTGATACCGACGCGTTCGCCTTCTCGAAACCCGACGAGCAGTTTGTTGGACGTTTGCTGCTGTCGCGCGGACATCTCGCCGTCGGACTCGAACTGTATGGCGCGGGCGACAAGGAAACCGGCGCGCAGCATTTCGCGCATCCGTCGGTCGAGCTCTATGGCTGGCTCGAACCCGAACTCGCCAAGCGCAACGCGACGCCATTCAAAGACGGGCTCGACCAGTTGGTCGCGGCCGCGCTGCGCAAAGCGCCGATCGAAGAAATCCGCAAATTGTACGGCGCGGTGACGGCGCGGATCGACGCCGCCGAAGCAAAAGCCGGCCCGTTGAGCGAAGAAGCGCAAGTGCGCGTGCTCGGCGCAGCGCTGGACCAGGCGGCGCACGAATACGGTGACGGCGTGAAGAACGGCAAAGTCGCAGCCCTGACCGAATATCAGGACGCACGCGGCTTTTACGTCGCGACCAAAGCCTGGTTTGAAGCACGCCGCGACAAGCTGCAAGCGAAGGCGCCGGCGCAGACCGCGTCGCTAACCAAAGACATCGCCGCGATCGTCGCCTTCGTGCCGTCGGCCAAGCCGGCGGCGAAGCTCAACAAGCCGGGGGATTTCCAGGCCCTCGCTTCGCGTATTCGCTTTTCGGCGGGCGAGTTCTAAACTTCACCGTATGCGGATTGCGATCCTCGGTGCGGGTGCGATGGGCTGCGCGTTGGCGCGGCGCTGGGCCGATTCTGGCCACGCCGTCACGCTGAGCTTCGCGCGCGACGCGCAGGCGCTGGCCAAGCGTGCGAGCGAGATCGGCGCCGCCTCGGCCAGCGTCGCCGACGCGGTCGAGAGCGCCGACGTTATTCTGTTCGCGGCGCGCTGGCCGAATTTGGATCTGGTGCTGGCGCAGACCGGATCGCTCGACGGTCGCTTGCTGCTCGACTGTTCGAACCCGATGAATGACGACGACACCGATCTGGTGCCGGGCCTCTCGGGCGGCGAAACCCTGGCGCAGCGGACTGCAGCGCGCGTCGTGAAGATCTTCAACACGATCCCGGCCGAGCTGCTGCAGGCGCCGCGTTCGAAGAAACGCTTCGACGTGTTGTTCGCGACCGATCACGACGACGCGAAAGAAATCGCGATCCAGTTGGCGCACGGTGCGTCGTTCGATCCGGTCCATGTCGGGCCGTTGTCGCTGTCGGGACGACTCGAATCGTTTGCGCTGCTGGTGGCGCAGTTGGCGTACGAGCAGGGCGACGTGCCCGAACTCGGCTATCGCTTTCGTACGCTGGACATCTAAGTCGCGCCGTTAACGGTTGCGTGCGTTGCCGCTGGAACACAGCACGCACTTCATTTCACGACGAACAGGGCTTGCCCCTATCGCACTGCTTTCACCTGGATAGGCTCGTTGTTTGAACCCCGGAGCAACCGGGGGTGACAACGGATCTTGGGGAGGGCTTTCGATGGAAAACGGGGAGTCCAAACATGAATCGTCGCACACGTCACGCCGCGTTGGCCGGCACAATTCTTTCGATCGGTTGCATTGAATCAGTTGCCGCGCAGACCGCGCCGGCGCTGGAAGAAGTCGTCGTCACCGCATCACGCCGCGCCGAGCGCGCCATCGACGTGCCTGTCGCAGTTTCGTCGCTGTCGGGCGAGAAGCTTGACGTTTTGAATTCAAGCGGCCAGGACATTCGCTTTCTGTCGGCGCGCACGCCGAGCTTTCTGGCGGAGTCGTCCTTCGGCCGCACCTTCCCGCGTTTTTATATTCGCGGTCTCGGTAATACCGACTTCGACGTCAACGCGGCCCAGCCCGTGTCGATGGTCTATGACGAAGTCGTGCTCGAAAATCCGGTGCTCAAGTCGTTTCCGGTGTTCGATCTCGCCAGCGTCGAAGTGTTGCGCGGCCCGCAAGGCACGCTGTTCGGCCGCAACACCAATGCGGGCGTGATCGTGCTCAACTCGGCCAAACCCGGCGATACGTTCAGCGGCTATGGCAGCGTGTCGATCGGCACCGATACGACGATCAATACCGAAGGCGCGGTGGGTGGCCCGATCTCGCCCTATTTGAAATTCCGCGCCTCGTTCATCCAGCAACATCGCGACGACTATGTCGACAACACCAACGCGGCGACGAAATACCGGCGCAAGTTGGAAGGCTACGACGACTCCGCCGGGCGCGTGCAGTTGGAATTCACCAAAGACAATTTCAACGCGCTGCTCAACATTCACGGGCGCGAGTTGGACGGAACCGCGCGCCTGTTCCGCGCCAATATTCTGAAGAAGGGCTCCAACGATTTCGTCGACGGGTTCGACATCGACAAGGTGGCGCAGGACGGCGACAACAAGCAGACGCTGAACAGCTACGGCGTCGGTCTGCGCATGAGCTACAAATTCGCAGGTGCGACTCTGCATTCGGTCACCGGATACGAACGGTCGAACACGTTCAGCCGTGGCGACATTGACGGCGGGTTCGGCGCATCTTTCGCGCCGCCGTTCGGCCCCGGCTTTATTCCGTTCCCGGTCGAAACGTCGACCGGTGCAGTGCCGCGCGAATTCAGCCAGGAGCTGCGTCTTGCTTTCGACCCGATCGGCAAGTTCCGCTTTCAGGTCGGCGCCTATTACTTCCACCAGGATCTCTATATCAGCGAGCTGAGCTACGATTTCGGCGGCAAGATCACCGACGTCGTCGCGCACAAGGACGAGAACGAAACCAAGGCGCTATTCGGTTCGGTCGAATATCAGGCGACCGATCAGCTAAATTTGCGCGCCGGCGTGCGCGTCTCCAGCGACGACAAGACCAACGTCACCGATCGCCAGGTCAACAGCGTCGGGCTGGGGCGTCTCAACCGCACCACCAACGTCAACGACGACAAACCGTCCTGGGACGTCAGCGCTACCTATAAGCTCGGACCCGAGGTCAATTTGTTCGCGCGTGTGTCGAACGGCTATCTCGGGCCGGCGATTCAGGATCGCGTCGGCTTCGGCAACACGATCTCGACCGCCAAGTCGCAGGTCACGACCTCGTATGAAGCGGGCATCAAGACGGCCTTGTTCAACAACAAGGCGCATCTCGATCTTACCGGGTATTACGCGTTGACGCGCAACATCCAGTTGACCGCGGTCGGCGGCGCCGACAACTCGGCGCGTTTGCTGAATGCGGACAAGGCAATCGGTTACGGGTTCGAAGTCGAATTCGAAGCCGCACCGGCCGAGCATCTGACCTTTACGACGGGCCTCAGCTACAATCACACCGAGATTCAGTCGCCGGGCCTGTCGATTGATCCGTGCGGCGGTGGTTGCACCGTCACCGATCCGTTGAATGCCGCGGGGCGTGCGCTGATCAACGGCAATCCGTTGCCGCAAGCACCGCAATGGATCTGGAACGTGACTGCGCGTTATGCGGTGCCAGTTGGCGCGTCGGGAGAAATCTTCGGCTACACCGACTGGGCCTATCGCAGCGAGGTCAATTTCTTCCTGTACGAAGCCAAGGAATTCAAAGGCAAGTCGCTGATCGAAGGCGGCTTGCGGCTTGGCTACAAATCCTACACGGGCAATTGGGAAGCGGCGCTGTTCGTGCGCAATATTCTGGATCAGATCCGGCCAGTCAGCGCGATCGACTTCAACAACCTGACCGCCATGGTCAACGAACCGCGCCTGGTCGGAGCGCAGTTCCGGATCAACTTCTAGAAACGGGGCGCCGTCTTTCGCGACACGTCACGCTGCCAGCACCGGCAGCGTGATGTGAAAGACGGCGCCGCCGCCTGTTCCGTTCTCGACTTCGATTTTTCCGTCATGCAGCGCCAGCACTTCGCGCGCGATCGCGAGGCCCAGGCCTGAACCAGTACCGACCGGCGCCAGGCCGCGTTCGAACGGTTCGAAAATTCGCGCGCGATCGGCGTCGCTGACACCGGGACCGGTGTCGCGCACATCGATGCATCCGCTTGGATTGACCGCAACTTCAACCGAGCCGCCGCTACCGGCATGTCGCAGCGCATTGTCGACGACGTTGCGCAAGGCCGCCGCCAAGCCGTCTTCGCTGCCCGCGACGAAGACCGGTGCATCGCCCGCTTCGAGCGAAATCTGCGATCCACGCGCCAGCGCAAGCGGCGCCAGTTCGGCGACGACGTTGCGCGCCAGCGCCACCAGCTCCAACCGTTCCAGCGGTTTCTGCTGCGTCTGCAGTCGCGCCAGCGACAAAAGCTGGTCGACCAGAATCGTCATGCGCCGCAGATCTTGTTTCAGTTCGGCGGCCAGCCGCGGCTGCGCAATCTGGTCGAGACGCGCGCGCAGCACCGCGATCGGCGTACGCAGTTCGTGCGCCGCGTTGGCGATGAAACGGCGCTGGTTGCGGAAGCCGCCATCGACTCGTTCCAGCGCTCCGTTCACGGCGCGAATCAGCGCCTGCAATTCGTTGGGCGCCGAGGCCACGTTGAGACGCTGTTCGAGGTTGGTCGGCGAAATCGCTTCGGCTTCGCGTTCGAGCTGTAGCAGCGGACGCAAGCCGCGGCGCACGATCCAGGGTGACAGGACCAGCGAGAAGACGACCATCGGAATGATCATGGGCAGCAGCTCGTTTTCCAGCTCGGCCCAGATCCAGTGCAGCACGTCGTAGAGCTGGTGGTGGGCGCCGATCGTAATCACGCGCATGCGTCCGGCCGGCGTGTCGGCGGTGACCAGGATCGCCGAGGTGAGGCCGCGATGGGGCTGCGGCACGTCAAGTTCGGCGAATTCGACTTCACGCAGGCCGCGTTCGGCGAGCGGCATCAAGTCGGGGGATGAGCCGATGGCGGCCGTGCCGTCTTTGGCGTCGATCACCAGATAGCGGAAATGCGGATTGTCGGCGCAGAACTCGATCAGGTCGGCGGTTTGGTTGAGACGCAGCGTAAAGTCCTGGTCGCGTGCGACGGCGGCGCTGATGATATTCGTGATGCGGCCTTGGTCGCGGTCGGCTTCGACGTTGCCGCCGCGCCAGATCATCGCCATGAACGCACCGACCGATAGCGACAGCGTCAGCCCATAAACGATCGCCAGGTCGCGGACGAGACGTCGTCCAATCGAATGTGGGGCGACCGATCCGGTGGCTTTATTCAATGTCATCCGTGGCAAGATAGCCGACGCCGCGCACCGTGTGGATGACAATGCCAGCATCGACGTCGGCGAGGCGTTTGCGCAGCCGCGACACCAGCGCCTCGAGCGCGTTGAAGCCGGCCTCGTCGTCGCCGAAGATCGCCTGCATCAACGCGTCGCGATAGAGAACGCGGCGCGCACCGCCCAGCAGAACTTCAAGCAGCGAGGCTTCGCGCGGGGCCATATGCAGCCGGCGGCCGCGGACGAAGACTTCGCCGCCGGGTCGTTCGATCTGAATGCCGCCGAGACGCAGCGTATCTTTGATGTGCGCATCGTGTCGGCGCAGCACGGCGCGGATGCGCGCAACCAGCTCGTCGGTTTCGAACGGCTTGGTGACATAGTCGTCGGCGCCCGCAGCCAGGGCTGCGACGCGTTCTTCAATCGCGTCGCGTGCGGTCAGCACGATCACGGGCGTCGCGTCGCCGCGCGCGCGCAGCGCCGTCAGCAGCGCGACACCGTCGAGATCGGGCAGGCCGAGATCCAAAAGCACCATCGCGCACGGGCCGACCGCAAGTCGCGCCAGGGCGGCGTGGCCGCTGGCGGTCGCTTCGGTGGTGAAGCCGAGCTCGGTCAAATGCGAGCGCAGCAATTCCGTCAGGTTGGGATCGTCTTCGACGACGAAGACGGGCGACGATGATGTGACGTCGTCGAGACGGTCCTCGGTCTTGAGAACGGCCGGGACTGCGCGCGCGGCGCGCGATGTGGGGGAATGCGGTGCGGGCATGTGCGGATGGTCGCGCCGGGATCCTGACAAACGTATGAACGGCCCAGCCGCACGGGCGATTCTGTCGCGACGGTAAATCCTTACCGAGCCGCTAGTCGGATGCCGGCGCCTGGAGATCCAAGCGCCGGCGAACCGAACTTACTTCGCGCTAGCGATCTTGCCGGTGCTGGCGTCGACATTGACCTTCTGGGTCTTGTCGCCGTTGGCAAGTTTCACTTCGTAAACGGGATTGCCGTTTTCCTTTTCAAGGCTGGCTTCAAGCGCCTTACCGCCGCTCTGCTGTTCGGCAGTTGCGATCGCTGCGGCGAGGCCAGTCTTCGCCGCCGTAATCGTCTGCGCGTCCTGCTGCTTGCTCGAGCTGGCGTTCTTTTCCGAACCCTTCACGGCGGCGCCGGTCGTCAAGTCGACATTCAGAATGTCGCGCTTGCCGTTCTGCACCACGGTGACTTCGTACTTGCTGACGCCATGTTCGGTTTCGAACTTGGCATCGGTCGCCTTACCGCCGGCTGCTTTTTCCGCCGCGCCAATCGCATCGGCCAAGGAATGCTTGGCGCTGCTGACGGTGGCGAAGTCTTCTTTGGTGCCCGCAAAGGCGGCGCTGCCGATGAGCAGAGAAGCAATCGCGGTCGCAGTAAGAATCTTGGTCGAACGCATGGAATTTATCTCCTGGAGTGATCGTACTTCGGGACCGCATCCCATGTGGGATCGCGTCACGTCTTTCGCGTGACCATGCCAAGGTGAAAGAAAGGCAGGGGTCGTCACGCTAGAAATGCGTTTGCGCGCAATTCGTTTCGACGCTTTCGAACTGTCGAATACAGGCACAAAAAAAGAGCGCGTCCGAAGACGCGCTCTTATCTTAGCAGCAATGCGGGAACCTTTAGTCGCCAGCCTGCACCGCGTGCGGACGTGTGTGCCCGTCTTTCGGCGTCAGGATGCGTCCCATTTTGGGTGCGAGCCAGTTCTGCAGCTGGTCCATATAGGTGAACACGACCGGGATCACGACCAGCGACAAGGCAGTCGACGTGATCAGGCCGCCAATCACCGCAATCGCCATCGGCTGACGGAAGTCGCCATCTTCGCCCCAACCAGCCGCGATCGGGATCATGCCTGCGATCATCGCGATCGTGGTCATCACGATCGGACGCGCACGCTTGTGCCCCGCATCCATCAGCGCGTCGTGCATCGACTTGCCGTGGTCGCGCATCGCGACGATCGCGTATTCGACCAGCAGGATCGAATTCTTGGTCACGATGCCCATCAGCATCAGGATCCCGATCATCGCCGGCAGTGACAGCGCCAGGTTCGAGAACATCAGCGCCGCCAATGCGCCGCACAGCGACAGCGGCAAGGCAACGAGGATGGTCGGCGGTTGGAAGAAGTTGCGGAACAACAAGACCAGCACCGCCAAGTTCAGCAACAACGCGGTCGCAAGCGCAACCATGAAGCCGCGGAACATCACGCCCATTTCTTCCTGGTTGCCGATATTCGCTTTGCGAATGCCGGGCGGCAGATTCTTGATCGACGGCAGATCGTTGACCTGCTTGAACGCGTCGCTGAGTTCGCCTTTGGCCAAGTCGGCCTGGATCTCGGCTTTGCGCGAACGCGCGAACCGGTCGATCTGGCTGGGACCCGATCCCATCACGATCTCGGCCACTGACTTCAACGGGACGGTCGTGCCGCTGAAGGTGCGGACGCGCAGATTTTCGATCGTGTCGAGATCGGTGCGCCAGGACGGATCCAACGTCACGCGGATCGGCACCTGCCGTTCGCCGAGATTGTACTTGGCGGTGTTGCTGTCGATATCGCCCAGGGTTGCGATGCGCGCGACCTGGCCGATCGACGCAACCGACACGCCTTGTTCGGCGGCGCGATCGAATTTCGGCTTGATGATCAGCTCGGGCCGCTGCAGCGCCGCGGTCGACATGATGTTGGCGATCGCTGGCAGCTTCTGCATCTCGGACATGACTTTGTCGGCATGGCGTTCGAGCGCCTGACCATCGTCCGAGACCAGCACGACCTGCACGTCTTTGCCACCGACGCCGCTGGTCGAAGCAAAGCCCGACCGCACGCCCGGGAATTTCAGCAGCTCGGGCGCCATGGCGCGTTCGAAGTCTTTTTGCGACCGGGTGCGTTCGCTCTTGGGCTTCAGCAACACCAGCGCACGACCGCGACGAATGTCGCCGCCGCGACCCGCGACCGCCCAGACGGCGCGCACTTCGGGCTGCGCTTTGAACATCATGGCGAAGCGCTGCATCAGCGCGTCGGTTTCTTGCAGCGTCACGCCGGGCGGCAACTCGGCTTCGAACTGGCTGAACCCGATATCCTGGTCAGGGATGAAACCCTGCGGGATTTTGGTCGCGAGAAAGATCGACAGGCCGAATACGGCCAAGGTGATGCCGATCGTCTTCAGGCGATGTGCCAGGCACCAGTCGAGCAGGTGCAGATATTTGTCGATCCATTTCGGCGTGCCGTGCTCCTTCTGCGCCGGCGCCAGGAAATAGGCCGACATCAGCGGCGTGATCAGGCGCGCGACCAGCAGCGAGAACATCACTGCGACCGCGACCGTGATGCCGAATGACTTGAAGAACTGACCCGGAATGCCGGGCATGAACGACACCGGCAAGAAGGTCGCGACGATCGTCATCGTGGTGGCGACGACCGCCAGGCCGATTTCGTCGGCCGCTTCCAGCGCCGCCTGGTACGGGCGTTTGCCCATGCGGATGTGGCGCACGATGTTTTCGATTTCGACGATCGCGTCGTCGACCAGAATGCCCGTGACCAACGCCAGCGCTAGCATCGTGATGCCGTTGAGCGTAAAGCCCAGCGCCTGCATCGCGATAAAGGTTGGGATCATCGACAGAGGCATCGCCACTGCGGCGATCACCGTGGCGCGCCAATCACCGAGGAACCACAAGACGACCAGGATCGCGAGGCCGGCACCCAACACCAGCGCTTCGACCGACGCGTCGTAGCTGTGCTGCACGAAATCGACGCCGCGGAACACGGTCTCGAACCGTACGTCGGGGAATTGCTCTTTGAATTCCTCGACCTTCTTTTCGATCAGCTTGGCGACGGTGATTTCCGAGCTTTGCGGTGCGCGATAGACCGAGAAGGTGACGACCGGTTCGCCGTCGAGCCGCGCCGTCTGGCGCAGTTCCGACATGCCGTCGATCACGGTCGCCATGTCGCTGAGGCGCGCTTTGCGACCGTTGGGCAAAGCGATCTCGGTGTTGCGCAAATCGTCGACGCTGCGCGCCGAGCCCAGGGTGCGGATCGTCTGTTCCGACGAGCCAACCGTGCCGCGCCCGCCGGGCAGATCGACGTTCATCGCGCGCAGCTGGTTGTTGACGTCGTCGGCGGTGATGCCCAGCGCCATCAAACGCGTCGGATCGAGATGAATGCGAATTTCGCGCTGCAGGCCGCCGGACCGTTCGACCTGGCCGACGCCCTGCAACGCCTGCAGGCCGCGGCTGATTTCATTGTCAACCAGCCAAGACAGCTGTTCGACGGTGCGGTTCTTGGAAGACACCGCGTAGAACAGAACTTCGTTGCCCGAGAAATTGACGCGCTGGACCTGCGGTTCGTAAATGTCCTGCGGCAGGTCCTGGCGAATGCGTGCAACCGCGTCGCGCACGTCGTTGGTGGCGCGGTCGATGTTGGTACCGATTTCGAATTCGATCGTGGTCGAGGAACGACCGTCATTGATCGACGAGCGGATGCGCTTGATGTTCTGGATCGTCGCGACCGCGTCTTCGACTTTGCGCGTGATCTGCGTTTCCAGTTCCGACGGCGCCGCCGACGGGCGGCTGACATAGACGTTCACGATCGGAACGTCGATGTCGGGATTCTGCGTGATGTCCATCGTCAAGAAGGCGAGCAGGCCCGCCAACGTCAGAATGATGAACAGAACGATCGGCGGGATCGGATGCTTGATCGCGACCGCTGAGATATTGCCCGACACGCTTGCTTACTCCTGCGTCGGCAGCGGACGCACCGCGCCGGTCGGCGCCGCGGTCGGATTGACCTTGTCGCCTTCTTTCAGGTAGCCGGCGCCGGCCAACACGACCTTCTCGCCTTCCTGCACGCCTTTGAGCAGCGCGATCTTGCCGTCCTGGCGCGCGCCGGTTTCGACGTTGCGCATCTGCACCTTGTTGTCGGGCAACAGCGCGAAGACCTGCGGACGCTGGTCTTTGTAGATGACCGACTGTTCCGGCACCGACAGCACGCTGGCTTTGCCCAGCTCGACCATGCCGCGCACGAACATGCCGGGCTTCAGGCCCGCATCGTTCGGCAACGCGATCTGCACCTTGCCGAGACGGGTCTGCGGATTGACCGCGGGACCGACCAGACGAACCGTGCCGTCGAACGTACGCGCCGTGTCGGGCGAACCGTCGATCCGGACGCTGACTTTCTGGCCGACTGCGATCGAGGTGATATCCATCTCGGGCACTTCGGCCCACAGCTCCAGCCGGTCTTCGCGGATCATGCGAAACATCTCGGTGCCGGCGTTCGGAACCGCGCCGAGGCGCGCGCCGCGCGCGGTAATCGTGCCGGCAGCAGGCGCGCGAACTTCGGTCTGGCGCAACCGGGCGGCTGCTTGATCGAGATTTGCTTTGGCGACGCCGACGCGCGCCTGCGCGGTCACCGCCGCGGCTTTGCGCGTGTCGAGATCGCGGCCGCTGGTCGTGCCGCTCTTCGACAATTCTTCGGCGCGACGTGCGTCGGCGCCCAACTGCGACGCCGAGGCCTCGGCTTCGCGCAGCGCCGCTTCCTTCTGCGCCAGATCGGCTTTCAGCACCGAGTCGTTGAAGCGCGCCAGCAACTGGCCCGCCTGCACCTTGTCGCCTTCTTCGACCAGCACCTGCACCAGCGCGTAGCCGCCGATTTCGCTGCCGATCGGCAATTCATCCCAGGCGGTGATCGAACCGGTGACGAGCAGGTTCTTCGCCATCGTCGAGCGTTCGACGGTCGCGGTCGTGACGGTCAGGCTGGGCACGTCTTTCGTCGCGGCGGCGTCACCGCCTTTGCCGCGCATCGACGCCGCGAGCGCCGCAACCAGCAGCGCCAGCACACCAAGCGCGATCCATTTGCGCCGGCCACGCAGCATGTCGCGCGCCATGGCAAGCCGATCGCGCGGTGCGGGCGGTGCCACATACGCGGTCTCTTCGACCGGACGCGGCAGGATGGCGGGGCGTGACGGCGACATAGAGGTGCTCCGGTCCGAAAATTCAGTCATGCGCGTGCGGCGTTACGCGCCGCACTGTCAGCAAGCAGGCCGAGTGCCTGTGGATTGAGATGCGTGGCAATCGCCGCGTCGGTGAGACCGATGCCGCGGCAGCAGAACCAGACGGCCTGGCGAATCACGTCGGATTCGTCCTGTGCGTCGTTGTTGGCGTACGTCACTGCCGGCCCGCCCGACAAGCGCAGGTTGATCAGCATCGACGCGACATGTTCGACGAACCAGAAACGGTTGGCAGGCGAGACCGGTCCGGGCGTCAGGTCGCCCGCTTCTTCGGCCGCCTGCATCGCTGCCAGCATCGGCGGATAATATTGTTCGAAGGCGCGCTTCAACACGGCGCGCGCGAATTCACCGTCGCCGATCAGGCTGGCGAGAAACAAACGCTGCTGCGCCGCTTCGCGATCGACATGCGCCTGATTGGCGAAGCGATGCACCATGTAGGTCAGCATGTGCACCAAGGTCGACGTCGAGGCCGGCAGCGAGCGGATCAGGTCGATCGCCTGGTCGCCGCTTTCCGTAACGTGATCCAGCACTTCCTGGTGCAGCGCCTCTTTCGAGGGGAAGTGGCGATAAAGCAGGGCTTCGGACACGCCGGCTGCTTGGGCCAGCGCGCGGGTGGTCGTGCCCCGCAGCCCTTTGCGCGCAAAGAGCGGGACTGCCGCTTCGACGATGGCCCGGCGCCGGTCGCGCAAACGCAGGCGCGGGGTGCTGCGGGTGGCGCCCAGGGGCGCTGCGTTGGCGATCGAGGTCATGGCCGGTTTCCGCGAGACAGGGAGGTAAGCGTTTACTCACGAGGCTGCAATCTGCTGTTGCAACCATGAGGCGAGGGCCCGTCCACCGCGAACGACATCTCCTTATGAACGGATAAGCCGCCCTTATCGGCCTCAAAGGGCTCGCTTCGCAGGGAACCGCGCCCCACCCAGCCTGTTGAATAAACACGCAGTTTAGGAGGCGAAGATGGTTGATCGTGATCGGATCGAAGGCGCTGCCAAGCAGGCCAAGGGCGGCCTGAAAGAGGCGGCGGGCAAGATTACCGGCGACGAAAAGCTCAAAGCCGAAGGCGCGGCGGACAAGGCCGCAGGCAAGGTGCAAAACGCCGTCGGCGGCGTGAAAGACAAGATTCGCGAGACCTTGGACAAATAAGTCCTCGCGTAGGTCCGCGCAGCAAAACGCCCGTCGCTCGTTCCTCGAGCGGCGGGCGTTTTTCGTTCCACGAGAGTGATGTGCAGATCGAAACAACGCGGCGTCACGCTGGTTGATTCAGCACGTCCCACACTTGAGGAGCATCCAGATGGCCAACGAAAATCGCGATCAGCAACAGCAGCAAGGCGGCCAGAAGGACATGAAGAATCAGCGTCCGGAGCAGAACAAGCAGCCGGGCAAGATGGACCAGTCCAAGACCGGTCAGTCGCAGAAGAAAGACGATCGCTAGGTCGCGTGCCGCGCGATTGTTTTTGCAATCGCGTAATCGACAAAGCCGTCGTGATTGATGCGCCGCCACGTGCAAACGTGGCGGCGTTCTTATGTCGACGGAGAGTTCCAATGAGCCGGCCGCCGCTGCCGCCTTTCACCCGCGAAACAGCGATCCAGAAAGCCCGCATGGCTGAGGACGCCTGGAATTCGCGCGATCCGCAGCGTGTCGCTGGCGCTTATACGCAAGACAGCAACTGGCGAAACCGGGCTGAGTTCTTTTCCGGCCGCGACGCCATCGTCGCGTTTCTGACGCGCAAATGGGCGAAGGAAATCGAGTATCGGCTGATCAAAGAAGTATGGGCCTTCACCGACAACCGGATCGCAGTCCGGTTTCAATATGAGTGGCACGACGATTCCGGCACCTGGTTTCGTGCCTATGGCAACGAGCAGTGGGAATTCGACGAGCACGGTTTGATGCGCCGCCGCGAAGCCAGCATCAACGACGTGCCGATCCGAGTCGAAGATCGCCGCTTCTTATGGCCGCTGGGACCGCGTCCCGCCGATCACCCGGGTCTCACCGAACTCGGCATGTAGCACCCCGATTCACGGGTGCTTGCACAAGGATCGGGCAACTCGCGCGGGCTGTCGCAGATGCGACCAACCGTCTTGCGTGCAAGCTCGTATTTCACACCGTGCGCTCGCTTTACAGCCGGCGCTTTGCACACCTAGTGTCCCCGGTCCGAAAGGCGCCGAGAAGCGCCAAATGAGTTCCGCATCCTGGGAGGGACGCCATGCTTACCAACAAAATTTCCGCTGTCGCTGCGGTCGCCACGATCGCGCTCGCACCTAGCGTTGTCGCATTCGCGACGGGGCCGGCGCAGGCACAACAAAGCGACGTGATCACGATGGGCGCAGCCGTGTCGCTGACCGGCAAATATGCGAGCTCGGGTCAGGACACCAAAGACGGCTACGACATCACCGTCAAAAAGCTCAACGACGCCGGTGGCGTCACGGTCGGCGGCAAGAAGTACAAGCTCGAAGTAAAGTACTACGACGATGAATCCACGCCGGCGCGTGCAGCGCAGCTTGCCGAACGACTGATTCAGCAGGACGGCATCAAATATATTCTCGGTCCGTACGGCTCCGGCCTGTCGAAGGCGATGGCGCCGATCACCGAGAAATACAAAGTGCCGATGATCCAGGGCAACGGTGCCGCGCGCGAGCTGTTCCAGAACGGCTGGAAGTACATGTTCGCGACGCTGACGACCGCCGATCAATATGTGTCGCCGTCGGTCGAGTTGCTCGCCGAACAATTCAAGAAAGCGGGCAAGGATCCGTCCGCCGCCAAGATCGTGATGGCGTTCGAGAATGATCCGTTCTCGCTCGACGTCCGCACCGGCATCGAAGAGCTGACGAAGAAGTACAACATGAAGGTGCTTGTCGACGACAAGCTGCCGCCGGAAATCAACGACATGGCTGCGACCTTGACCAAGGCCAAGGCATTGAAGCCCGATCTGCTGATCGTGTCGGGCCATGAAAAAGGTGCAGCGCTGGTCGTGCGCCAGACCGCGGAAATGAAAGTCGACGTTCCGATGATCGCGACGTCGCATTGCGACACGGCGCAGATCACCGAGAAGCAGCCGAAGATTTCCGACTATGTGCTGTGCGCGTCGCAGTGGGATCGTTCGCTGAAATTCTCGGACAAGCTCTTCGGCTCAGCCGAGGACTTCGCCAAGTTGTTCGAGAAAGACTACAAGCGCGCGCCGTCATACCAGGTCGCGGAATCTGCCGCCGCCGTCATGGTGTTCGCCGACGCCTTCAGCCGCGCCAAGGATCTGACGCCGGATAGCGTGCGCGACGCGATCGCCGCAACCGACATCAAGACCTTCTACGGTCCGATCAAGTTCGACGCGACCGGTCAGAACGCGGGCAAGAAGATGATCATGTTCCAGGTGCAGAACGGCCAATACAAAGTCGTGTACCCGGCCGAAGTCGCGAATGCGCAGATCGTCTATCCAGTGCCGAGCTGGTCGAAGCGCTGACATAGTCCCCGCGAAAGCGGGGATCCATCTCACCAAGAAGCTGGATGCAGTACGCATGAACGCGGAATGGATCCCCGCCTACGCGGGGAATTAATTGGACAATCTAAACCTTCTGTTCCAGGCGCCGATCCTATCGCTCGGGCTGATGCTCGATGGCGTGTTGATCGGCGCCATTTTCGCGCTCGCTGCCTTTGGCCTCGCTCTCGTGTGGGGCGTGATGGGCATCATCAACGTCACGCAAGGCGAATACGTGATGCTGGGCGGGTACGTGACCTACGTCCTGTCGAAATACGGGATGCATCCGTTGGCGACGATTCCAATCGCCGCCTTTGTCTTATGGATCGTCGGCTGGGTGCTCTATCGCACCGTGGTCAACCGCATCGTCGGGCGCGACATGTTCATCTCGCTGCTGGCCACGTTCGGCATCAGCCAGGTGTTGGCGCAGGGCATGAACCTCGCCTTTGGCGCCGCACCGGTCACGGTCGATGCCGGGCTTGGTACGATCTTCTTCTTTGACGGCGAGCTGACGATTTCGGGCATCCGCGTCGTCGCGTTCGCGCTGTCGATCGTGATCGCTCTGTCACTGTGGATGTTCCTGCGTCGCTCGCGGCTGGGACAGTCGATCCGCGCCACGGCGCAGAATCCGCGCGCCGCGCGCATCCTCGGCATCAATGTCGACAAGGTCTATGCGCACACCTTCGCGCTCAACGCCGCAATCTGCGGCGCAGCGGGTGCGCTGGTTGCGATGGCAATCATCGTCGGCCCGACCTTGGGGCTGATCTACACGCTGCGCGCGTTTCTGATCGGCATTCTGGGTGGGCTCGGCAGTGTCATCGGTTCGCTGCTCGCCGGCACCGGCCTTGGGGCTGCGGAAAATCTGTTCGGCTTTCTCGCCGGCAGCGAATTGCAGCAGGCCTTCACCTTCTTGCTGCTGGTCGCGATTCTGGTTCTGCGCAACTGGCGCCTGCAGCGGCAGCGGAAATATCTACGATGAGCTCGACACCGCGTTGGCTGTACGTCGTGCTGCTCGCCGTCGGCGTGTTTGCACCTGTGTTGTTGCCGCAGATCGCCAGCCAGTTGGCGTTCTTGTGGATCATGGTCGTGTTCGCGCTCGCCTGGGACATTATGGGCGGGCGAATGGGCTACAACTCGTTCGGCAACATCCTGTTCTTCGGCATCGGTTGTTACGCGCTGGCGGTGTTCCAGCGCGATCTCAATTGGGGTGGCTATTGGGTCGCCTTGCCGATCGGTCTGGTGTTCGCCGGTATCCTGGCGTCGCTTGCAGCCGTGTTCTTCGGCGTCGGCATGTTGGGCCTGCGCGAGAAATATTTCGCGGTCGGCACGTTGGGGCTCGGCGTTGCTGCCGGTGAGATCGCTGCCAGCTGGGATTATATCGGCGCAGGTGGCGGGCTTTCGACGACACTGATGCCGGTTGCGGGCAACGCCAACGTCTATTGGGCCTATATCGCCTTTGCGACCGCGGTCGTGACGTTCTTCGCGTTGAAGCGACTCTATGTCGGCCGTATCGGCCTGGCGTTGGGCGCAATTCGCGATGACGAAGACAAAGCCGAAGCGATGGGCCTGCCGACGACGCGCGTGAAGACGCTGGCGTGGGCGGTGTCGGCGTTCCCGCTCGGTGTTGCGGGCGGCATCGTCGGCAACATGCAGGGCTTCATCGATCCGCGCGACATTGCGTTCGCAGGACCGACGTACGGCACCTGGATGATTCTGATGGCGATCCTGGGCGGCCGCGGCACCTTGTGGGGGCCGGTGTTGGGCGCCTTCGTGTTTCAGATCACCAAAGAATTGTTCTGGGTCTATCTCGCCGAATGGCAGCGCATTGCGCTGGGCGTGTTGATCGTCGCGATCGTCGTGTTCTTCCCGCGCGGCATTCTGGGCTGGGCGCGCGAACGCTGGCCGCAACGGTTTGGCGTGCGCGTTGTGGAGACGCCGGCATGAGCACACTGCTTGAAGTCACTGGCGTCTCGAAAGCGTTCGAAGGCGTCAAGGCCAACACCGACGTGTCGATTCGCGTCAATGCGGGCGAGATCGTCGGGCTGATCGGTCCGAACGGATCGGGCAAGACGACCTTGTTCAACTCGATCGTCGGCTATCACCCGGTCGATGGCGGCACGATCCAGTTTGCAGGCAAAGAGATCACGACGCTGCGCGTTCCCGAGATCGCGCGGCTTGGCTTGCTGCGCACGTTTCAGCAGACGCGCGTCTACAAGCAGATGAACTGCGTCGAGAATTTGCAGATCTCGACCCCGGCGGCGCAATTGTCGACCGCCAGCCTGTTCGTGCGCGTGCCGAAACCGGTGACCGAAAAAGCCGAAGCCCTGCTCGATTTCGTCGGCCTGTCGTCGAAGCGCTATTTGCTGGCCGGCGATCTGTCGTTCGGACAGCAGAAGCTGCTGGAATTCGCGATGGCGTTGATGAGCGAGCCCAAGCTGCTGCTGCTCGACGAACCGACTGCGGGCATCAACCCGACCTTGATCAACGGGCTGATCGACCGGCTGCGGCGCGCCAACGCCGAGTTCGGCGTCACCTTGCTGGTGATCGAACATAATATGCGCGTGATCATGAATCTCGCGACGCGCCTCTATTGTCTGGCGCAGGGCAAGATCCTGGCTGAGGGCGCGCCCGAAGCGGTGCGCCAGGATCCGCGTGTCATCGAAGCCTACTTGGGCGGGCACTAATGAGCAGCATCAGCGGCTACGGCGAAGGCACGGTCGACGTCGTTCTGACGGCAGACGCAGTCGCAAAGGCAGCGTCCGAACTGAAACGCCGCGCACCTTCGCGCGCGCAGATCGACACGCTCGCCAACGACGCACCGTTTCTGTCGCTCGAAGGCTTGAAAGCGGGCTATGGCCGCATGGAAATCCTGCACGGCGTCGACATGGCGGTGGCGAAGGGTCAGTCGGTTTGTCTGATCGGCCCGAATGGCGCGGGCAAGTCGACGGTGCTGCACACGATCTTCGGCATGACGTCGATCTTTGGTGGTGCGGTGAAGGTCGGCGGCACCGACGTCACGCGCATGACCTCGGACAAGAAGCTGGCGCAGGCGGGGATCGCGTACATCCTGCAGGACAATTCCGTCTTCCCGCAGATGACGGTCGAAGAGAATTTGCTGATGGGCGGCTATTTGCTGCCGTCGCCCAAAGCGGCGAAAGAAGCAGCCGAGCGCGTGTTCGAAAAATACGACCGTCTGGCCAAGCGCAAAAACCAGCGCGCCGGCGTGTTGTCGGGTGGCGAACGCCGCCTGCTCGAAATCAGCCGCGCGCTGATCATGAATCCGGAAATCCTGCTGGTCGACGAACCGTCGATCGGCCTCGAACCGCGCTTCATCGATCAGGTGTTCGAAATCTTGAGCGACCTGCAGCGCAAAGACGGCAAGACCATCGTGATGGTCGAGCAGAATGCGCGCAAAGGACTCGAATTCGCCGATCTCGGCTACGTGCTCGTCGCGGGTGAAGTTGCGCTGGCCGGGAAGGGCAGCGAGCTGTTGACCGATCCGGACGTGGGGCGTCTGTTCCTGGGCGGATGACTGAAGCCCAAACGTCGCCGGCTGCACTGCGCAACCGCGATCCCATTCTCGCCATTCTGCGCCGCGTCCTTCCCGATCGCGGCCTCATCCTCGAAATCGCCAGCGGCACCGGCGAACATGCGGTGCATTTCGCTGGCGCGCTTCCCGGGATCCGGTGGCAGCCGAGCGATCTGTCGGACGAGGCGCTGCGCAGCATCGAAGCGCATGCGCAGATCGCGCAACTGCCGAACCTGCTGCCGTCGATCACGCTCGACGTGACCAAAATGCCGTGGCCGGTCGAACAGGCCGACGCGATCCTCTGCTGCAACATGATCCATATCGCGCCGTGGGAAGCTGCGCAGGGACTGTTCGCGGGCGCCGGCCACGTGCTGCGGGCTGGCGCCGCGATGGTACTCTACGGTCCGTTTCGCGAGAGCGACCGCCCGACCGCGCCGAGCAACGAGTCGTTCGACGAAAGTCTGCGTCTGCGGAACCCTGCCTGGGGCCTGCGCCGGCTCGAGGACGTCAAAGCGCTCGCCGCTTTGAACGGTCTGCAGTTCGTCGAGCGCATCGACATGCCTGCCAACAATCTCAGCGTCGTCTTCCGCCGTACCTGATCGCGCCGAATCCGAGCAACGCGGCGCCGAGGATTGCGACGCTTGCGGGTTCCGGCACAGCGGCGGGCGTGAAGTCATAGATCAATTCGAGCGTCAGCAGCGCACCCGTATCATCGGCGATCGGTATACCGCGCCCCTCCAGTGTCGTATCGCGGTTGGCGCTGATGAAGACGCGCAGGCCGATCGTGCCGTTGCCGAGATAGGACGTGACGTCGCCGAGAGGATAGTCGAGCGTCGGCCCCCAGTCGCTTTGATTGGTGAGCGTCACGGGGCCAGCGTCTGTCGTGAATTGGTGGCTGGCAAAGAACTCTGTCGGTGCGGTGTCGATCGAAGGTGACAGTGACGGTGCTTCGACGGCCAGGAAGAAGCCGCGCTGATACGCGATGTACGAGCTGGGCCCGCCAGGTTCTTCGCCGTCGCGAAGCACCGCAGTGATGCTGCCGAAGGTCGTGCCGAAAACGCGATAGGTGACGCCGGTCAACATACCCTGCGACGGATCGAATTGCTGAAACGACGGCTTATAGATGTATTCATACTGTGGATCGCTGGCGCGGCTCGTCCAATCGAGCCGCTGCACGATCTGATTGGCTGACGCGGGTAGAGCAAGCAGCGCGGCGAGCAGGGCGAAAGAGACTGTGCGGAGCATCGATACCTCCGCCACTTCACCAGCAAATACCGGGCCGATACAGAAAACGCGCCGCTCCTTGCGAAGCGGCGCACCTCTTCTGTCAAATTCCCCGACGCAAGATCAGCGCTCGGCCAACCCTGCGATGATCGGCAGGCGTGCGGCACGAAAGGCGGGGAGCAGGCCGCCGATCAGACCGATCAACATGCCCTGCACCAGGCCCTGTTCGACCAATTTTGGCGACATTTCGAACTTGAACACGATCTGGGTGAAGCTCGCACCCAGACTGGGGCGTTCGTCATCTCGACGACGTCAAAGACCTCGCCGCGTCGTACGCGCTGCAAGTCGAAAAGCGGATCGAGATGCAAGCCAACAATTTGCTGCTGGTGTTTCGCCGCTACCGCAGCTGCGCGCGAAGCCGTGCTTGCACGCTGCGCAAGCGCGTCCGCAGCGAGAAATCCTTGGCGATGAAGCCGAGCTGATAGAGCAGACCGGTCGCGAGCAGAAACGCCAGATCGAACGGCAGCGTTTCGAGCAGCAGCAGCGTGACGCAGAAGATGAGAACCAGATAGGCCCAGCGCCGTGCGCGCTGGGCCAGTCCGGTGATTACATTATCGCTCGGCAAGGCCGGCAATGATCGGCACGCGCGCGGCGCGGAAGGCGGGCAACAGACCGCCGATCAGACCGATTGCCATGCCAAGAACCAGGCCTTGTTCGACCAGCTTGGGCGACATTTCGAACTTGAACACGACCTGCGTGAAGCTCGCGCCCAAGGTCGTCGCCGACAGACCGTCAAAGAAGATCCAGGCGGCCAACGCACCGATGCAGCCGCCCACTGCGGCCAGCACCAGCGATTCCACCAGCGTGCCGACGAAGGCGGGAAAGCCGCCATAGCCGATGGCGCGCAAGGTCGCGATCTCACGCGTGCGCGATAGCACCGCGCTATACATCGTGTTCAGCGCGCCGGCGAGCGCACCGAACGCCATCGCGATCGCCAGCGGCCAGCCGAGATACTGAATCAGGCCCGAGGTTTGCGACGCCTGGTCCGAGAAGTACTGCGTCTCGCTCAGCACGTCGAGTTTCAGGCGCGGATCGTTGGTCGCGTAGTCCTTGAACTTCTGCAAACCATCCGGTCCGTCCAGCTTGGCGCGCACCGTCTGTACCGCAGCAGTGCGGTTGAACAGGCTCTGCACCACCGGCAGATCGGCCCACAGTTCCGACTCGAACACCGAGCCGCCGGTTTCGAAAATACCGACGACGACCCATTGCGACTTGCCGAGCGTGACTTTCGAACCGAGATCGAAGTTCTCGAACTCGCGCTGCACGCCGCGGCCGACCACCAGCTCGTTCGAGCCGCTGGCGAACATGCGGCCTTCGGCGATCTTCAGATTGTCGCGCAGACCCGCGCCGGCCGCACCGATGCCGCGCAGCGGCAGGTTCGCCTTGAGACCGGTCGCTTTCTTCTTGCCGTCGGCGATGACGAACAATTCCGGCGACAAAAGCGCATCGCCGTTTGCGTCATGCGCGACGCCGGGACCTTCGCCCAGCAGACGTACCTGATCGCGCGACAGACCCGAATTGAGTTCGGTCGTGGCGCCCGCGCGCAGCACGATCGCGACGTCGTCGCGCCCGGCACCGCGGATCGTTTGCTGGAAGCCGTTCGCCATTGCGAGGAACGATAACAGCACCAGCACCACCAACATCACGGCAACAACGGTCGAAAGCGACGGCCAGAAGCGCTGGCCGATGCTTTTGACGTTCATGCGGACAACCGCACTGACCTGACTAGCGAGGCTCATGGATCAGGTCCTTCCCAGTGCGCTGATGATCGACATGCGCATCGCGCTCATCGCGGGGACGATGCCGGTCAGTACGCCCAGCGCAACGATCAGCGCGATGCCGAACACCATAATGTCGCCGGTCATAGCGAGGCCGGGCACGAAATTGCCGGCTGCCTGTTTCATGCCGCCGATCGCGAGCGTTGCCAGGCCAAGGCCGAGCAATCCGCCCAGCGCGGCCAGCAGCAGCGATTCACCCAGCACCATTTTCAGAATGCGGGCACCGGGAAAGCCCAGCGACTTCATCACCCCGATTTCGCGGGTCCGTTCGCGCACCGCCATCGCCATCGTGTTGCCGACGATCATCAGAATCGTAATGAAGGCGGCGCCGACGACCAGAGTCACGATCAGCGCGATATTGCCGAACTGCGCGACGAAGGCCTTGTTGAACGCCTTCTCGGTGTCGGTCTGGGTTTCGTAGGGCGAATTGGCGAAGGTTTCGTCGATCTGCTTTGCGACTTTGTCGGCCAGCGAACTGCTGGTCAGGTTCAACATCATCCAACCGATCGTATCTTTTCCGAACGAGCGCGTCTCGTCGAAATAGTCGTAGCGGAAGAACATGAAGTTGGTGTCCTGGTTTTCCTTCTTCTTGTCGAAGATGCCGGCAATCGTCAGGTCCCAGACACGCGCGCCGCTCTTTTGCGAGAAGATGTTGCTGTTCATCGGCACGCGGTCGCCGACTTTCCAGCCGAACTTGTCGGCCATGGCGCGCCCGACGATGGCGCTGGTCTTGTCGGTCATGAAATTCTTGCGCGTCGCGGCGTCGACGGTAATCGCGTCGTCATAAACGTCGAGATAGGTCGTGTGATCGACCGCGAACACGACGAGCTGGTTCTTCGGCTCGGGATAGTAGCCGCCGAACCAGTTGGCGTAGCTGAGCTGCTTGACGCCTTCGATCTGTTTGATGCGCGCTGGGTAGGAGACCGGCAGCGGCTGCGTGAAGTTGATCTTGTTGACCACGACCAGACGGTCGATCGCAGCGGCCTGGTCGCCGCTAAAGGCGTTGTTGAACGCCGACAGCACGCCGAAGATTGCAAAGGCGATCAAGGTCGCGAACAACATCAGGAACGTGCGCAGCTTGCGCCGCATCAGGTTCTTCCAGACGAGTTTGAAGTCGCTCATGCCGCCAACTCCTCGCGCTCGACGAACTTGCCCTTGTCGAGATGCAAGGTGCGCTTGGCGTAGCGCGCCGCGGCGGGATCGTGGGTGACCATCACGATGGTCTTGCCCAGTTCCTTGTTCAGCAATTGCAGCATGGCGAGAATTTCGTCGGCGACCGTACGATCAAGATCGCCCGTCGGTTCGTCGCACAGCAGCAGCTGCGGATCCGACACGATCGCGCGCGCGATGGCGACGCGCTGTTGCTGGCCGCCCGACATTTCGCGCGGATAGTGTTTGGCGCGGTCGGCCAGGCTGACGACTTCGAGGGCAGCGGCGACGTTCTGCTTGCGCTGGCTTGCCGACAGTGGCTTCAGCAGCAGCGGCAGCTCGACATTCTGCGCCGCGTTCAGCATCGGCATCAGATTGTAGAACTGGAAGATGAAGCCGACATGGTCCGAACGCCATTTCGACAATTGGCGTTCGTTGTACTGGTCGATCCGTTGGCCATCGAACGAGATCTCGCCCGCGGTCGGCGTATCGATGCCGCCCAACATGTTCAGCAAGGTCGTCTTGCCCGAACCCGACGGTCCCATGATCGCAACGAAGTCGCCGCGCGGAATCGTCATGTCGAGATGTTCGAAGATCGAGATCTTCTCTTTGCCTTTGACGAAGCTTTTTTCAACGTGCGCAAGGCGGATCAGGGTATCGGACATAAGCATCAACCTCCTTTGCCCTTCGCCGCGTCCTTCTGCGCATCGCGGAAGGAAACCTTCACCGCCATGTCAGGGAGAATGCGAGGGTCTTTCTGTTCGAGACGCAGGCGGACCTTCACGGTCGCCTTTTCACGATTGGCCGTGGGCACGATGGCGATCACGGATGCAGGGATCTGCCAGCTCGGATAGGCGTCGAGCACGGCTTCGGCATGTTGGTTCGGCACAACGCGGCCGATGAAGGACTCGTTGACGTCGACTTCGACTTCGATCGAGTCCATGTCGACGATGGTGCAGATGCCGGTACGGGTGAAACCGCCGCCCGCCGACGACGGCGAAATGATTTCGCCCGGCTGCGCCTGGCGATCGACGACGATGCCGCTATAGGGCGCGCGGATCGTATATTTATCGAGCAGGCGCGTGTCGCGTTCGACCGAACGACGCGCGGTCTCCAAATCTGCTTTGGCGCGGTTGAGCAAACCGCGCAGCGAGTCCGCGCGTGACTCGGCGCGGATCATGTCGGCTTCGCTGGCGAAGCCTTGGCCGCGCAAGGTGCGCGTACGATCGCGCGTCTTCTCGGCGTCGCGCAGATCGGCTTCGGTGCTGCTGACAAAGGCTTCGGCAGAACGGGCCCGGCTTTTTGTGGTGGCGAGATCGGCTTCGGCGAGCACCGAATCGAGACGCGCCAGAATCTGGCCCGCTTCGACGCGCATGCCTTCTTCGATCGAAAGCTCGGTCACCTTGCCCGAGATTTCGGCAGCGACTGTCGCCTTGCGGCGCGCGACCACGAAGCCCGATGCGACCAGCCCGCCGCTTTCGAGCGGCACCGGTGCAGCAGCCGGCGTTTGCGCGGTCGTGGCGCCCGCCGTCGTGGTGGTTGCGGCTTGTTGTGGTTTGCTGTCGCCGGTGAAGGCGTAGATGCCGACCCCGAGTGCAACGACGGCGAGCACCGCACCACCGACACCCAGGATGCGTTTGCTGTCGGGGCCGCGCGATGCGGGGGCTGCGGCCGGCGCATCGATGCGCAGCGACCGCAACAGGGCGGCTTTGTCTTGAACCATTGTCGTCCGGATCCCTCTACTACGCGGGCAGTTCCGGGATCCGGTGCGTTAAAGTCAAGCGTGCGTGAGCGTTAATGACATCTGTCATGTACGTTCGATGCGTTCCGCCGGTCGCTCCTTCGTGCGTCCCGCACACGCCCTCAGTGTGCTCCGCACACGGCGCAGCTGGGGTCGCGTGATACTTCAATTGTCGACAATGTCGCGTTGAGCGCATCCCAAGTAAGTAAACGCCCCGACAGCGATCGGCCGATGCCGAGAATTTCTTTAATCGTCTCGGTCGCCTGCAGCACGCCGATCATGCCCGCAACGGTGCCCAGCACACCGCCTTCGGCGCAGGACGGGACTTCACCTTCGGCGGGCGGTTCGGGAAACAGGCAGCGCAGGCACGGATGCTCCGGTCCCGCATGCGGCTTGTAGGTCGAGATCTGTCCGCGGAAACGCAACACGGCGCCGGATACGAGCGTCGTACGAGCCGCGACGCATGCATCGTTGGCGGCGAAGCGCGTGCGGAAGTTGTCGCTGCCGTCGAGCACGACGTCCCAGTCGCGCACCAGCTCGACGTCGTCGGGTTCGAGCCGGCGCTTCATCGTGCGGATCGCGATATGCGGGTTGAGCGCGGTGAGCTTGGCCGCCGCGCTGTCGACCTTGGGCAGGCCGACGCCGGCCGCGTCGTGCAGCACCTGGCGCTGGAGATTGGTCTCGTCGACCAGGTCGTCGTCGACCACGCACAACGTGCCGATCCCGGCCGCGGCCAAATAGAGCAGGGCGGGCGAACCCAGGCCGCCGCCGCCGATCACGAGTACCCGGGCTTTTTTGAGCTTTTCTTGGCCCGCAGGGCCGATTTCCGGAAGCATCAGCTGGCGCGAATAGCGCCGCAACTCGTTGACCGACAGATTTTCCATCTCGTCTCCTAGACGCCCTTTTGACGGGCCCATCCGGCGCTTCTATCGTGCGCCAACAGCCGGGGTGCCGCGACCTTCTTCTGATGTAGGGCGTGGCTGAGATTACACCCGCAGAACCTGATCCGGATCATGCCGGCGAAGGGAGCTCGGAGTCATGGTCCAGAATCAATCCCTTTCAGTTGTCATCGCCGGCGCGGGCGCAATCGGCCTCGCAATCGGCTGGCGCCTGGTGCAGCGCGGCGCGCAGGTGACGATCGTCGAACGCGGCGCGTCCGGCCACGGCGCAAGCTGGGCCGCGGCCGGCATGCTAGCCGCCGGCGTCGAAACCGAGCCCGGCGAAGACGCGCTGTTCCACCTCAACCGCCGCGCCCAGCGCGACTGGCCCGACTTCGCCCGCGCGCTGCACCAGGCCAGCGGCATCGATTCCCATCTCCGTCTCGACGGCACCTTGTCGATCGCGCTGACCCGCGACGAGGTGGAACGGCTGCGCGCCGCCAAGGTGCTGCACGACCGGTTCGGCGTCGCCAGCGACTGGCTGAGCGGCGATGGAGCGCGCGAGCTGGAACCGGCGCTGTCGCCGCGCGTCGCAGCTGCGCTGCGCGTTGCCGATGATGGGCAGGTCGATAATCGCCTGCTGGTACAGGCGCTGCGCGCGGCGTTTCTCGCGGCCGGCGGGACGCTGGAAGAAGAGACCGAGATTCACGCACTGCTGCGCGAGGGCGGACGCGTCGTCGGGCTGGAGACTGCGCGCGGGTCGCGTCGCGCCGATCGCACCGTGCTGGCAACCGGCGCGTGGAGTGCCGCGCTGCTGCCGTCGCTGCCGATCCGTCCGATCAAGGGCCAAATGCTGGCGTTGGGCATGGATCCGGCGCGCCCGCTGTTGCGCCATGTCGTGTGGACACAAAAAGCCTATCTCGTTCCGCGGGACGACGGGCGGTTGCTGGTCGGTGCGACGGTCGAAGAGGCGGGGTTCGACGATCGCATGACCGCCGGCGGCGTGATGGGGTTGCTCGAAAGCGCCTGGCGCGCGCTGCCGACGATCGAAGAAGCACCGATCGTCGAACAATGGGTCGGACATCGCCCCGGCAGTCGCGACGACGCGCCGATCCTGGGCGAGGTCGAGCCCGGCCTTGTGGTTGCGGCCGGCCACCACCGCAACGGCATTCTGCTCACGCCTGTGACCGCCGAATTGATCGCTGAATTGGTTTTGACGGGTCGTGCCGATCCGTTGCTCGCGGGCTTTTCGCTCGCGCGTTTTTCTCCGAAGGCTGCATGACATGAAGATCATCAAACTCAACGGCAAAGAGACCGCGCTGGTCGAGCCCGCGTTGCTCGCCGTACTCGACCGCGCCGGCATCAGCGCATCGCAGAAAGGCATGGCGATCGCGATCAACCGCAAAGTCGTGCGCCGCAAAGAATGGGCGACGACCGAATTGCGCTCGGGCGACGAAGTCGAAGTCGTGCAACCGCTGTCGGGTGGCTGAGATGAGCCAGGACGGACTCGTCATCGACGGTATTGCGCTGCCGTCGCGGCTGCTGCTCGGTACCGGCGGCTATCCCAATCGCCAGGTGATGCTCGATGCGCTCAGCGCCGGCAACGCAGCGGCGGTGACGGTGTCGATCCGGCGCATCGACCTGGCCGGTGGTTTGGAGAGCCTGCTCGACACGCTGAACGGCACGTATCGTTTGCTGCCGAACACGGCGGGCTGCGCGACTGCGCGCGACGCGGTGTTGACGGCGCAGCTCGCACGCGAAGCGCTCGACACGGACTGGATCAAACTCGAAGTCATCGGCGACCGCGAAACCCTCTATCCCGACGTGCCGGAATTGCTGCGCGCAGCGGGCGAGCTGGTGGCCGATGGATTCAAAGTGCTGCCCTACACGACCGACGATCCGGTCACGGCGCAGAAGCTCGAAGATCTCGGCTGTGTTGCGGTGATGCCGCTCGGCAGTCCGATCGGATCGGGTCTCGGCATTCTGAACCCGCTCAACATCGAACGGATCTGTTCGCGCGCCAGCGTGCCGGTGCTGCTCGATGCCGGCGTCGGCACCGCGTCGGACGCGGCGCTGGCGATGGAGCTTGGTTGCGCTGGCGTGTTGCTGAACACCGCCGTGGCACGCAGCCACGATCCGGTCGCGATGGCGCGCGCGATGAGCCTCGCCGTGCTTGCAGGCCACGCTGCGCGCCATGCCGGCCGCATTCCCAAACGCACCTATGCCGAAGCGTCGAGCCCTGAACTTGGCTTGATCGGCGGCTGACATGTTGCCCGACCGCATCTTCGTCATCGGCAATGTCCGCAGCGACGAAGACGCGGCGCGCATGCCGTCGTACGCGGCTGCGCTGGAAGAGGGCGGCTGCAAATGGTTCAGCCTGCGCGCCAAGACGCTGGGCGTTGGCGCACGCACCCGGCTGTTCGACGAGATCCGCGCCGCCGCGCCGTCGTTGTGCTTGTTCGTGCATGGCGATCCGGTGCCCGGCGCGGATGGCGTGCATCTCGGCGCGGCCGGTTCGATCGCCGCTGCGCGCGCAGCCGGCGTTAAGCTGATAGGTATCTCCGCCCACCGCCGCGACGAGCTGTTGCGCGCGCGCGACGACGGTGCCGACTACGCGACCTACAGCCCGATTTTCCCGACGGTCAGCAAACCGGGCTATGGACCGGCGCTGGGGCTCGATGCGCTGCGCGAAGCTGCGCGCGAGATTGCGCTGCCACTGGTGGCGTTGGGCGGTATCGAACTGTTGAATGCGCGGGCCTGCATCGATGCCGGCGCGCAAGCAGTTGCGGTGCTTGGCGCGTTCGCCCATGCAGACGATCCGACCGCGGCATTTGCGGCAATGCGTCGGACGATTTGACAATCGCGGTGTGCGGCCACTGAAAAGAGGCGCGATTCCTGACTTGGCGCAAAGCTTGCCAAGTGGGCGCACATGGAATGGTACGATGTGCGCTGGCGATTGTCGGATTCGTGGACCGGGCGTCCGCGATCCAGTTCCTGTCACGAACGCGTACGCGCGCTCGATCCGCTCGGTGCAGTCAACGTCGTCAAGCGGCGCATCAAACCGCAGCTGCGCGGCAATGGCCTGTTCGTCGACGTCGAGGACGTCTCGCGCTTCCGCAACTAGTCGCGCGTCCAGGCATGGAATGCGACCGGTGCTGCCGGCGCGTCGCCATGTTTGCGCGCATATAGAATCGCACCCGGTCGTTCGTCGGTGCGCGCGACCGCGACGTAATTCGCTTCCAGGTCGTGGCGGAATTGCTGGAAGTCGCCATCGAGCGACGCAGCAGTGCGACCGACCACCAGCACGTAATCGACGCGGCCCATCGCGACGCCGGTGTAGTAGTCGATCTGGCGCGGAATGGCGGTCAGCTCTTCACGCGTATAGCCGCCGCCCTTGGCCAGCACGTGCAGCACGTAGGGCAGGTAGGTGTAGGGCGTGATCTCGTCGCGATAGCGGATCGGGAAGGTCAAGGTCGAGGCCTGGTACAGGCGCAGCTGCGCCGCGTCGCGTTCGACCGCAACCAGCGACGCAACGTTGAGCAGGAACTGATCGCCGCGGGACGTGCGCGACCCGTCGCGTTCGACGCCCCAACTGTCGAATACGACCGGCAGCACCGTGCTGCCCGCTTCGATCTTGTGCGTGGCCGCCATGACGTTGCCGATCTGCTGCGACATGCCGCGAATCTGCTGCGCGTGGACCGCGATGGTTACGAGACACAGCGCTGCGAACCCGGCCAGCGCCGGACGCGCGGTGAACAGCGGCTGCGCGATCGCTTCGTTCTTCAAGGCCAGCCACGCGGCCAGCAACAGATAGACATAGATCTGCACGCGGATCGCGGTGTAGCCGCCGCCGAACAACGTGTCGGGCAAAGCCAGCGCGACCAACACCATCGCCGCCGCCGCGCCGAGATAGCAATCTTCGAGGCCAATCCGCCGACCGCGCCAATGCGCAAAGGCCCAGATCGTCGCCAGCACCAGCAGCAGTCCGAACAACAGCGCCATCGCCATGTCGCCGACGCCGTTGATTTGCATCGAGCTCATGCTCGCTAGCGAGCGCAGGCGCTGTTCGAAGGTCCAGAATTTCGCGTAGTCGAGATGCGCGTCGCTGTTCTTTTCCAGGAACAGAAAGAACAGTGCCACCGGAGCGAGATAGGGCAGCGCGCTGCGCCAGGTCAGGCGAAACAGACGCGCGTAGCTGCGCGCGGGCGCCGCCGCGTCGGCGAGCGGAATGCGCGCCAGCCAGACAAGCAACAGCGAGACGCCGACGAACACGCCCAGCACGCCGAACGAGGTCGCGTGCCCAAAATAGGCGCCCAACCCGCCGAGCGCTGCCCAAAGTCCGCTGCGCAGAGTCTGGTCTTCGAGAAACCGCAGATAGGTTGCGCTCGCGAGGATCAACAGCGGCAGGCTGAAAATGAAATTGTAAAAGCCGTAGTAGAAGATCGCGCTGTAGACGAACGGCACCGCCAGCAGCAAGCGCGCCCAGCGGAACTGGTGGCGGCGATGCACGATCCGGTCGGCGAGGTCGAAGCTGAACAGAAACAACAGCGCGTAAAGCGACAGCGCCAGCTTTTCGGCCAGCAGAATGTCATTGAACAGTTGCAGAAACGACCACAGCAGAATGTAAATCGTCCAGTTCGGATCGGGATGGAGTCCGATCGAGAACAATTCGTTCGACGCGGCGGCAAGCGACGGGCGCGCCAGCATCGCAGCGATGTTCAAATGAATCGGCCCATCGAGCGTGGGCATATAGCCCGCGACCCAAATCGGACTCAGCAGCGCAATGCAGAGGCCAGCGAGTAACGGCCAACGGATAGGCATGCGACTCCTCGCGCCGGTGCTTTGACACGGGGCCGAGAACTCGCAGTTGCGAGATGAAGTTCCTTTTTCGCGCGATGTGCGCAGCGTCGCAGCTGCGCTTGTCACCGCAAGGCAACAGTCGCGCTATCTTTGTGGCAGAGTGGCGCGATCATACTCATCTGTGAGTCGCGCAATCAGCTCTGCGACGCTCGGTACATCGGTAATCGAACCGATGCCCTGCCCCGCCGACCAGATTTCTTTCCAGGCCTTCGCTGTTTTTTCGTCACTCGACAAATCGACGTTGGCGTCTGGATTCAATTTGCGCGGATCGATGCCTGCGGCTTCGATCGAATGGCGCAGATAATTGCCCGGGATGCCGGTGAAATACGGCGTGTAGACGATGTCGGCAGCCTGACCTTCGACCAACAGTTCTTTGTAGCGTTCGTTGGCATTGGCTTCGCGCGTCGCGATGAAGCGTGTGCCGATATAGACGAGGTCGGCGCCCAGCATCTGCGCGGCGCGGACTTGTGCGCCGGTCGAGATGGCGCCTGCCAGCACGATCGTGCCGTCGAAAATCTTCCGCACTTCGGGCAACAGCGCGAAGGGCGACAAGGTGCCGGCATGACCGCCGGCGCCGGCGCAGACAAGAATGAGCCCGTCGACGCCGGCTGCGATCGCTTTCTGCGCGTGCCGCACATTGGTGACGTCGTGAAAGACGACGCCGCCATATTGATGCACGACCTGCACGATCGGCGTCGGATCGCCGACCGAGGTGATGATGAACGGCACGCGCGCCGCGGCGCAGATGCGTAGATCTTCTTCGAGCCGCGGATTGGTTTTGTGCACGATTAGATTGACGCCATAGGGCGCAACGCGCGCGCCCGGATTGGCCGCGCGATGCGCGGTCAGTTCGGACTCGATCCGTTCGAGCCAGCGCGGCAGTTCTTCGGCGGGCCGCGCGTTCAAACTAGGAAAGGTGCCGATGATCCCAGCTTTGCACTGCGCCAGCACCAGATCGGGATAGGAGCAGATGAACATCGGGCTGCCGATGATCGGCAGGGCGAGGTTGCCGCGAAACGAAACCGGCAGGCGCGAGTCAGTCATGACGCATGGAAGGTACTGCGAGCGGTCGCTGTCAATTGCGCGCCCACGATCCGGATACGGGTTCCAATACACAGACGCGGCGGCGACAACCGTAAAGAAGTCCGACGCGAGCAACGCCGCGACCGCCAAGAAGCGCAGAAACCGTGGCCTTTTTCCGCTGGCATTGGCGTTGCAATCAAGCTGTCCCCAGTAACCCAGGAGGAACAGCAATGATCACGAACAAGCTCAAGGGAGCCTTCGTCGCGGTCGCAGCGCTCATCGCCGGCGCCATCGCAACGCCCGCCGCGGCGGTCCCGTTGAGTGGCTCGCTTGGCATCTTCGGCGGCGTCACCAGCGGTCAGGATCTCTCGACCATCTCGACGATCCATTTCAACAACCCATTCATGGTCGCGGGTAATGCAAGTGGTGATTTCACTGCGCTTGGCGGCACGTTCGGCATGATCAAGAATCTGCCGATCGTTTCTTTTGCCCCGGTGCAAGATTTCCTGACCTTCATGTCGTCGACGCTGAATTTCGATCTGTTGGCGCTGAGCTCGGTGACGCGCACGACGGATGCGGAAGGCAAAGCGATCGAGGTTCGTGGCACGGGCCGTTTCCAGATGGCCGGCTTTGACGACACGGCAGGCGTGTTCATCCTGACGCTGCAGGACGATGCAGGACATGGTCTGAACCTGTCCTTCTCGGCGAGCAGCGAAACCGGTGAAGGCGGCGGTGGTCCGAACGTTCCGGAACCGGCGTCGGTGGCACTGCTTGGTATGGCGCTGTTGGGTCTCGGTGCGGCGCGGCGCAAGCTGCAGCACTAAACACGACAGCAGAGTCGGGGGCGGGCCGGTCGCAATGCGACCGGCCCTTTTTTGTTTGCGCGCGCGGAATGTTCCATCGCCGTCTGCGTTTTTCGAACATGCGTGATTTCGCAGTTCAAATATGCACGCAACACCGTGTCGGCAAACTGAACACTCAACTGTAAGACATGCTGGAAAGCCTCACGCAGGCTCACTTGGCCCGCGGCTTGCGAAGAGCTGCTTGTCAAACTGTGGAGGTGAACAATGTTTGCAAACAAGCTCAAGCTAACCGCGGCTGCCGCGGCGCTTGCGTTAGCCGGTGTCGCCGGTAGCGCACAAGCAGCGCCGATTGATCCCGGCAGTGGTTTCGCGATTGGTGCGGGCCTCACTGGTAGCATTGCCAATCAATTCGATTTTCTGACCAACACGAATGGCGTTCTCGCCGTCAGCACCAGCGGTTCCTATGCTGGCCTGCTGACGATCGGTAGCGTGAAGGACATTCCGAGCTTCACCAGCTTCGCACCGATCACTGCCTTTCTTGATTTCGGCGGTGGTCTGACGGTGGACCTGAACTCGATCACGTCGGTGACGCATACGAGCGGCTCGACGGGAACGGCTACAAAGGTGACCGGCGGCGCAACGTGCAACATCCCGGGTCGCGACCCGACGACGTGCTCGGTGATCCTGACCGGCAACAACAATCCGGCTGGCACCAGCCCGACCGTGTCGGGTTCGGTCAGCGTGGGTGGAACCGCAGTTCCGGAACCGGCCTCGGCCGCGTTGCTGGGCGGCGCGTTGTTGGGCCTCGGTGCGATCCGTCGGCGCAAGCAACAGCAGCGCTGATCGGTTCGAACGGACGTGATGCAGGGCCGGTCCTTGGGTGGACCGGCCCTTTGTCATATTCTGGGCCGATGGAGATCAAACGGACTGTCGTGATTGCGGGTGTGCTGGCGGTGATCGTCGCCGGCACGGTTACGTACCTGGCGCAGGAACCGCCGATGGACGAGTCACAGACGCGCGCCTACGAAGCGCGCTGCATGACCGCCTACACCGAATGGCTGGCAAAAAAGCTGCCGTCGCCGCGCGAGCTGGTCGAATGCGAGAAGCATTACACCGCCAAAGGCGACACGATTCAGGCCAGCTTTTTTGCATCCGCGCGCCGCGGGCGCGGCTCGTAAATCACGGTTAAGACCAGCGCGAACGGAGGAGGGCGGCCATGCAGGGCCGCACGATCTTCCGTTTACGGCACATCGCCATCTTCTTCTGACCGCACCCAGCCGGGTGCGTTCACCCTAGGAGAAGACGATGTCTTTCATGCTCGAACACGCGCCTGCCGCCGCCGAAGCGGCGCGCCGTCATGGCCTGCGCGTGGTGGCGGGTTGTGTGCTTGCCGGCGTCGTGATCAGTGCCGCGGCCGGTAGCTATTTCGTCGTTCAACCAACCGAACAAGCCGGCGTGCGCCGGTTCGGTAACGTGATCTCCGCCGCACCGGTTGGTCCGGGCCTGCACTGGAAGGCCCCGTTCATTGACCATGTCGACAAGGTGCAAACCTCGCTCAACAGCGTGCTGGTCGATCGCCTCGTCGTGCACACGATCGACAACCAGCCGGTGACCTTGGCGGTTGCCGTGTCCTACACCGTGCCGCGCGATGCGGTGTTCCATCTTCTCTACGAGATCGGTCGCGCCGGCGTGCACGACATCGACGAGAATCTCAGCCGCATCGTGCGCGACCGCGCGTCGAAAGTGTTCGCGCAACAAAACACGACCACGATTTCGGAGAGCCGCCAGCGTCTGTCCGATCTGCTGCGTACGACTTTGTCGCACGACCTGCGCCAGCTCTATGGCGTCGAGGTCGCCGACCTGCAGATCGCGTCGATCACCTACTCGGACAGTTTCCGCGCGTCGGTCGAAGCGGCGGTGAAAGCCAAGAACGACGCGATCGCAGCCGAGAACACGGTGACGCGCGTGCGCTATGAAGGCGAGCAGCGCAAAGTGCAGGCGCAGGCCGATGCAGTTGCGCGCGTGACCGAAGCCGAAGCGGCGCAGAAAGTGCGCGTGCTGGGCGCCGAAGCAGAAGCAAAGCAGATCGAGCTGCGCGGCGCGGCCGAAGCGAAAAGTCTCGAAGTCGTCGGCCAGGCGCTGGCGCGCAACCCGTCGCTGGTCAGCTACACCGTCGCCAAAGCCTATAAGGGCGACGTGCCCCAAGTGGTTGGCGCCGGCGGGCAGGGCGGCATCGGCACCTATCTGCTGGGGCAGTTGCCGGCGGTCGCGGCGAAATAGCTTCGAGCGTGCGGGCCGCGTCTCGGGTGACCCGGGGCGCGGCTTGCGCTAAGCCGGCAGCATGCAATTCGACTTCGACAAGCTGGCTTCGCGCGACCGCTACAAGCTGCTGGTTTCGACCGTGCTGCCGCGGCCGATCGGCTTCACCACCACCGTCGATCGTGACGGCGTCGTCAACGCGGCGCCGTTCAGCTTCTTCAATGCGCTGGCCGAAGAGCCACCGTTGCTGGTGCTGGGGCTGCAGGCCGCCAGCGGCAAAGCCAAAGACACGGCGCGCAACATCACCGAGACCGGCGAGTTCGTCGTGAATACGGTCAGCGAGTCGATCGCCGAGGCGATGAATATCTGCGCCATCGATTTCCCGCCCGAGATCGACGAGCTGCAGCAAGCCGGCTTGACCGCCGCGCCAAGCTTGAAAGTGCGGCCGCCACGCGTTGCGGAATCACCCTCGTCGTTCGAATGCAAATTGTGGAAGTCGATCGAAGTCGGCAGCGCCGGCCTGATCGTGTTGGGCGAAGTCGTCGCCATGCATATCGCGGATGAATTCGTCGACGCCGAGAAACTGCATGTTGCAGCCGAACGCATGCGGCTGGTCGGGCGCATGCACGGGCGTGGCGTCTATGCCCGGACCAGTGACTTGTTCGAGATCCATCGCGTCACCTATGACGCGTGGAAGGCCAAACCCTAACGGGCGCTAGCTATCTATTTTATCGCGCGGAACGCGCGGCGCGGCGGTAGGGCGGCGCGTCGGCCGGTGGGACGCCGGCGCTGAGATCGCGGCGCAGCGGGATTCGCGCCAGCGCTTCTTCCATCTGCGAGGACACAAACGGCTTGGCGAGCACCGCGTCGGCCGCTTCGGACGCGAAGTCCTTCAACGTGCCTTGCAGAAAACCACTGATGATCACCGCGCGCAGGCCGAATCGGTGGCGCAGCTCGCGGGTCAGCGAGATGCCGTCGATACCGGGGCCGAGATTCACGTCGACGATGGCGACGTCGAAATTCTTCGAGCGCGCTTTGACCAACGCGTCGGTTGCGTTCTGAACCGCGACAACCGTGTGTCCCAGCGTTTCCAGCATGTCGCGCAACGTAACGCCGACGCTGCGCTCATCATCGATCACCAAGATTCGCAAGGACATGGCCCCGACCATAGGGGATATAGCGGCGAATGAGTAGCTACTGCGTGCCCATCAAGCGGGCGCGGGAATTACGCGCCGCGCTCTTTTACGTAGGGAATGCCGAGCGCTTTTGGCATCCCGCCGCCTTTGCCCACCAGCGCCAACACCAGCACAGTCAGAATGTAGGGCAGCGCGCCGACAAACTGGCTGGGCAGGATTCGCACGGTCTGCAATTGCGCCTGCGCCGCGTCGGCGAAGGCAAAGAGCAAGCACGCGAGCATCGTCGGCACCGGCGCCCAACGACCGAAGATCAGCGCCGCAATCGCGAGATAGCCTTTGCCCGCGGTCATATCGCGCGAGAAGCCCGCATTGGCGGCCATCGATAGATACGCACCGGCCAGACCCGCAAGCGCGCCATTCACCAGCAGCGCCTGATAGCGCAGCCGCGCGACCGGCAGGCCCGCCGTGTCGACCGCGTAGGGATTTTCACCGACCGCGCGCAACCGCAGCCCCCAGCCGGTGCGATACAGCAACCAACCGGTCGCCGGTACAGCCAGGAAGGCGAAGAAGGTGAGCGCGTTGTTACCCAACGCAACATTCAGGAAGCGCTGCGCGGGGCCAAGCTGGGGCGTCTGTCCGCCCAACGCGAAGATCGCCTGCGCGACGGTTGGGATCAGACCCGCCATGGCGATATTGATCGCCATGCCGGCGACGACCTGGTTGCCGCGATGCGTAACCGTTGCGAAGCCGTGCAGCAACGACAGGACAATGCCGGTGAGGATCGCGCCCAACGCGCCGACCCAGACGCTGCCCGTGACCGATGCGACGGCTGCACCAGCAAACGCGCCCGCCAGCATCTTGCCTTCGAGCGACAGGTCGATGACACCCGACCGTTCGGCGTAGAGACCGGCCAAGGCAGCGAGCAGCAGCGGCGTCGCGAGACGGATTGCAGCCGCGACCAACAGCAGGATTTGCGTTGCGGTTTCCATTACAGCGCTCCTGCCTGAGCTGCCGCAGGGGACTGCGTCAGCAGCCGCGTAATAAATTTGCGGAACAGCGACGGCAGCGCGCCGCAGAACAGGATCAGCACGCCTTGGATCAGGCGTACGACTTCGCGATTGATCATCGGCATGTCGATGACGAGATCGAGACTGCCTTGCGCCAAGGCCGCAAACAGAACCGAGGCCAGCACCAGACCGATGGCGCTTTCGCGCGCCATCAACGCAACCGCGATGCCGACGAAGCCGGCGCCGGCGGGAAAGTCGAGGATCAGGCGTTTGTGCACGCCCATCACTTCGTTGACCGCAACCAGCCCGACCAGCGCGCCCGAGATCAACATGGTTCGCAGGATCACCGCGCCGGGATCGATGCCGGCATAACGCGCCGCGTTGGGATTGGCGCCGACGACGCGCGTCTCATAGCCCCACACGGTGCGGAACATGAACGTCCAGGTGCAAGCGACCGCAAGCAGCGCCACCAGCAACGACAGGTTGGCGGGTGAATGCGCGATCTTGATTCCGACCAGCGCAAGAATCTCGTGCAGCGCCGGCATGATTGCCTGCGGTGCAAAGGAGCGCGTCTCGGGCGAGCCGCCGCCCGGTGCCAACAACCAATTGTTCAGCAGGTACGTCATCAACGCACCGGCGATGAAATTGAACATGATCGTGGTGACGACGACATGCGTTTGCCGGCGCGCTTGCAGATAGCCCGGAATCGCAGCCCAGCCGGCGCCAAACACAGCCGCCGAGATCATCGCCAGCGGCAGCAGCAGGATCGGCGGCAACGTGTCGAGGAAGAGACAGGGCAAGGCAGCGCCAAGCCCGCCGAGATAGGCCTGGCCTTCACCGCCGATATTGAAGATGCCGGCCTTCAACGCGACCCACACGGCCAATCCCGCGAACATGTAGCTGGTCGCGTAATACAGCGTGTAGCCGATCGCTTCGGGATAGCCGAAGGCGCCGTAGACAAGAATGCCGAACGCCTCGATCGGGTCGGCACCGATGACGGCAAGCACGATGCCCGCAACCGCAAAGGCTGCAATCAACGCGCTGGCAACCACGGCAACTTCAATGCCCGCACGACGTGCGGGCGTAATCTCACTGCTCAACTCTTTTGTCCCTCACGCGGCAACCGGCTTTTCCGTAACGCCGCCCATCATCAATCCCAGACGTTCATCGGTCGCGTCTTCAGGCGCGAGTTCACCGATCAATTTTCCGCCGCTCATCACCAGGATCCGGTCAGCAAGCGACACGAGCTGATCCAGTTCGCTCGAAACGAGCAGCACGGCGCCGCCGCGATCGCGCAGATCGATCAGCCGCGCATAAATGAATTCGATCGCGCCGACATCGACGCCGCGCGTCGGCTGGCCGATCAGCAACAGATCGGGGTTGCACTCCATCTCGCGCGCCAACACCAGCTTTTGCTGGTTGCCACCCGAGAAGCCGCGCGTTGGCCAGGCCGGATCGGGCGGGCGCACGTCGAAACGGCGCATACGATCTTCGCAATGGGCGCGCACCGCACGCCGCGACAGCAATCCGTTGCGACGCAGTGCAGGATCGTTGTGACGGCCAAGGATGGCCGTATCCTGCGCCGCGAATTCCTGCACCAGCCCGTCGCGCTGCCGGTCTTCGGGCACGTGCGCGATGCCGGCATCGCGCATATGCGCAGCGTCACGCCGCGCAACTTGCGCGCCTTTCCAAGCCAGCCCGCCCGCCGATGGCAGCAAGCCTGCAATTGCGTGCAGCAATTCCGACTGGCCATTGCCCGCGACGCCGGCAATGCCGACGATCTCGCCGCGCCGCACATGGAACGACACGTCGCTGAAATTGCGGCCGGTGAGACCGCTGAGTTCAAGCAAGGTTTCGCCGGGATTGGCGGGGCCTTTTTCGACGCGCAGCAGCACCGGGCGGCCGACCATCATTTCGGCGAGCTTGGCTTCGTCGACGCTGCTGGTCGCAACATCGCCGACGACTTGCCCTTGGCGCATTACCGTGACGCGATCGGTGAGCCGCGTGATTTCTTCCAGCTTGTGCGTGATGACCAGGATGGTGCGGCCGTGATCGCGTAGGCGGCGCAACGCATCGAACAGACGTTCGGTGTCGTGCGGCGTCAACACGCTGGTCGGTTCGTCGAGGATGAGAATCTGTACGTCGCGGAACAGCGCCTTCAGGATTTCGACCTGCTGGCGCGCGCCGACTTCGAGATCGGCAACGCGCGCATCGAGCGGCAACGACAGGCCGGTTTCTAGCATCAACCGTTCGAGCTTGGTCGTCGCTTCGCGTTCGGTATTGGCAAGCCGTCCCGAAGGTGCGGTGCCTAGCACGATATTTTCCAGCACCGTCATCGGTTCGACCAGCATGTAGTGCTGGTGCACCATGCCGATGCCGGCGGCGATCGCATCGTCGGGCGAGGTGATGTTGCGGGCAGTGCCGTCGACTTTGATCTCGCCCGCATCGGCGCGATGAAAGCCGTAGACGAGATTCATCAAGGTCGATTTGCCGGCGCCGTTTTCACCGACGATGCCGTGGATGCTGCTTTTGGCGACGGTGAAGGACACGCCGCGTACGGCGCGTACAGCGCCGAAGCTTTTTTGCACGTCGACGAGTTCGAGCGCCGGGATCTGCGACGCTGTTTGGTCGGTCATACGATTGGGTTCGCGGAGAAGAGTGTCAGGAATCAATTCGTGCACGCTGCGTTGCTGCACGTTTCCGAAACTTTTATTTTGCCGGCGACGATGTCGGCCGTCGCTTGTTTGCAACGTTCTTCCATCTCGGCGGTGATCAGCGGGCGGTTATATTGGTCGAGCGCCCAACCCACCGCGTCGGCGGCAAGGCCAAGGTCGCGCGTGCCGGGTTGCCAGCTTCCATCGCGCGCGCTGGTGAAAGCTTCGCCGACGACTTTGTCGATGCGCTTCACCATCGAGGTCAGCATCGTCCCCGGCTGCACGTAATTCTGGTTGGAGTCGACGCCGATCGCGTATTTGCCCGCGTCTTTCGCGGCCTGGTACACGCCGAGGCCGGTGCCGCCGGCAGCGGCGTAGATCACGTCGACGCCACGACCGAATTGCGCCTTCGCCAATTCGGCGCCGCGCGTCGGATCGTTCCAGGCTTCGGGCGTCGTGCCGGTCATGTTTTCCAGCACTTCGATTTTCGGATTCACGTACAGCGCGCCCTGGCGATAGCCGGCGGCGAACTTGCGGATCAGCGGAATATCCATGCCGCCGACAAAACCGACTTTGCCGGTTTGCGATTTCATCGCCGCCAGCATGCCGACCAGGAACGAACCTTCCTGTTCGCGCATCACCACCGACTGCACGTTCGGCGCATCAACGATGGCGTCGATGACGGTGAATTTCGTGTTGGGGAATTCTTTCGCGACGGTCGCAACCGCCGGACCTTGGCTGAAGCCGATTGCAATCACGATCGCAGCACCACGACGCGCCAGCTGCCGCAACGCCTGTTCGCGCTGCACCGGGCTGGTGACTTCGAATTCGCGGTAGGCGATGCCGTTTTCCTTGCGCCACGCCTCGGCGCCTTCATACGCCATCTGGTTGAAGCTTTTGTCGAACTTGCCGCCCATGTCGAACACGATCGCGGGCATGAAGTCGGCAGCCGTGACGGCGGCCGGCGCCAACGCCAGCAGAACGAGCATCAGGACGGGCGACAGAAGGCGATGCATGTGGAGAAGGGTCCGGCTAAGGCGAAGAACGCGCACAGTAGCACTGGGTCGCACGCCGCCCGTCAAGCCGCACCGAGATCGAGCGTGAAGTTGGCGTAGCCGTCGGCCGCAGGCCCCTCGAAGCGAATTCGCGGGTCGTCGATCACCGTTGCGCCGCGCGGCGATGACCGGAAGCTGGCACGCACGTCGCTGCGCGCCAGGCGCCAGCGTCCGGGCGGATGGAGTGCGGCCGGATCGATTGTGCCCCGCTCGGTCAGCCAGGCAGCGATCAAGGTCTGCATCGGATCGGGCGCAGCCAGAAGGATGTTGCTACCGTCGAGACCGGGAAAATGGCCCCCACCGCCGGCGCGGTAGTTGTTGGTGACGACGGCAAACCGGTCGTCGTCGCGCACCGGACGGCCTTCGTAGGTCAGCGCAGAAATCCGCTGCGAGTCCGGCTGAATCAGCGCGCCGTCGCGGTCGTAGCGCGCCGGCTTGGTGACATCGATCGTGTAGTCGATGCCCGCAATCGCATCGAAATTGAAGCTGGCAAACTGCGCCGCCAGCAACGGCTGCACCTCGCCGGCGGTGAGCGTCGCAAACGCGCCCGCCGCCATTTCCAACCATGCGCGCAGCCCGCGCCCGTCGACCGCAACGACGGTCAGCGTGTTCGGGTAGAGATAGAGATCGGCAACGTTTTTGATCGCCAGTGGACCGGCCGCGATGTCGACATAGGCGTCGGGCGATCCGCTGCCGGCGCGAAACGGTGCGGCTGCCGACAAAAGCGGCAAAGCCTGCGCGTCGGTTCCAGCCAACCGTGCCCGTGCGGCCGACAATTGCACCGCCTGCACCATCGCGACCGACGGATCGTCGCGCACCATGGCGAAGAAGCTGTGGATCGGCGCGGTTGTGCGACCGACCGGCCGGCGCACATAGGCGAGCGTGCGCGCATGCATCGGTGCAATCGCGGCTTCGACCGCAGGGTCGGCGGTCACGTCGGCGGATGCGATCGGACGGGCTTCGGCGCGCCCGCTGGTGACGCGCAGCCGGCCGCTGTCGTCGGCCTGCAGCACCAGCTGCAGCACGCCGAGATGGCTGCCGTAAAAGCCCGGCATCACCACCGGTTTGCCCGCGATCGTGCCGGCAGCCAAGTCGGCCTCGGGAAGACCGGCAAATCCGGGGCCTGGAAAGACGCGGTGCGCGTGGCCGGTGACGATGGCGTCGATATCGCTGAGATGGGCGAGGTGCCAGCCGACATTCTCGGCACCGCGCACATGCGGCCGCGCGTCGATGCCGGTATGGGCCAGCGCCACCACCAAATCGGCCCCGTCGCGTTTCAACCGGGCGGCTTCGCGGGTCGCGGTCTCGACCATGTCTTCGGCGAGCAGCTTTCCGTCGAGATTGGACTTGTCCCAGGCCAGGATCTGCGGCGGACACAGACCCAGCACCCCGATTTTAACCTTGCGTGCCTGACCTGACCGATCGGTCAGGGTGCGGTCGAGCAAAAGCCGCCGCGGCAGGAGCGGGGACCCGTCCGGTCGGGCCAGATTGGCGACGGTGAGGGGGAATCTCGCGTTCCTGACCGCACGGTCAAGAATCGGCAGCCCGTAGTTGAATTCATGATTGCCGACTGTGCCGGCGTCGTAGCCAAGCTGGTTGAGGATTTCGATGACTGCGTGAGGACCGCTGTCCGCTGCTGCGAGGTCGGCGAGCGGGTTGCCTTGGATCAAATCGCCGTTGTCGACGAGCAGCAGATTTTTACTCGCCGAACGTGCGCGCGCGATCAACGTTGCGACACGCGCGAGCCCCACCGCCGGATCCGGCACATCGCGATAATAGTCATATGCCGCAACGTGTCCGTGCAGGTCGCTGGTTGCGAGAATGGTAAAATCGAGCGGCGAATTCTCGGCTGCAAAACTCACACGCGCGATCGGCGCAAGTGCAGCCGTTGACGCCAAAATCAGCGTCGCTTTTCGGCGTGTAACGAGTGCTTTGGAAACGTCATTCATGGCGCGGCGCAGCCTCTGCATCGACTAGCGTTTCGACAAGCTTTTACTTCCGATTCACTTTGAGGCCCCGGCGCGTTCCGGACGCAAATCTTGATCTGCGCAGCGGTCCACCTAGTGCAATCTTGCCACACTGGTCGCTGATTCATTCGCGACCCCTCGAATCCGCGCGACCCAGGTGCGCGTCGCGCTTGCTCGGACTCACGCCAGCCAGTTAGACACCGGCCAATCTGAGTGGAGGGGACACGATGCGCGATAAAACAACGGCACTGCCGAACACCGCGCGCTTGTCCACGATCGATTCAAACGGAATCGCAAAAACCTGAATCGGCTTTCCCGCGCCCGCGACCGCGACAGCCGATTACCGCACCCGACAGATAAGGGGACCTGACGACATGCTCGAGACGACAAGTGCCGTGCTCCGCCGCCACCTATTTATTCTCAAACTCGGTGTTGCGCCGTTGGCGCTTGGCGCTGCGATGTTCGCGATGCCGGCCTACGCGCAGGAAACCACGGGCATCATCCAGGGCCAGGTCCTGACCGGTGCCGGCGCTCCCGCTGCCGGCGCTTCGGTTGAAGTGACCCACGTCCCGACGGGCACGCGCAGTGTCGTCACCACCAACGCAGACGGTCGTTTCAACGCCCCGAACCTGCGTCCGGGTGGTCCCTACACCATTCGCGCCACCGGCCCGGGCGTCACCGCCGCCCCGGTGACCGACATCAGCGCCGACGTCGGTTCGCCGACCGTCATCACGATCGGCACCGCTCCGCGCGCCGCCGGCATTGAAGAAGTCGTCGTCACCGCCCGTCGCGGCACCAAGCAGGTGATGGGTTCCTCGACGGCTTTCACGCAGAGCCAGATCCAGGAACAGCCCACCGTCACGCGCGACATTAAGGACATCATCCGTCGCGATCCGAAGGTGGTCATCGATCCGACCAACTCGGGTGCGATCCAGATCGCCGGCACCAACAACCGCTTCAACCGCCTGACCATCGACGGCGTGTCGCTGCAGGACGATTTCGGTCTGAACGGCGGCGGTTACCCGACCCAGCGTCAGCCGATCCCGCTCGACGCGGTCGAACAGATGCAGGTCATGACCGCACCGTTCGACGTCGAATATTCGGGCTTCCAAGGTGGCGTCATCAACATCCAGACCAAGTCTGGTTCGAACGACTACCACGGCGGCGCCTTCTACTATTATTCGTCGGACAGCCTGTCGGGTAAGAAGAGCGGCAGCCAGGACAACCTGATCAGCCCGTATACGAACAAGACGTATGGCGGCTATGTCAGCGGCCCGATCATCAAAGACAAACTGTTCGTCTTCTTCAGCTACGAGAAGTTCGACAGCCAGACGCCGGTTCTGTTCGGCCCGGCCGACGGTGGCTTCGGCAACCGCATCACCGGCGTGACCAGCGCCGAAGTTGCGCAGGTCTCGTCGATCGCCAAGAGCGTCTACGGGTACGACACGCTCGGCCTCGGTGCCGGTCAGTTGCCGGAACAGGATGAAAAGATTCTCGGTAAGGTCGACTGGAACATCACCGACCAGCACCGTGCGTCGTTCACCTTCATCCGCAACGAAGGCAACAACTTCATCGATCCGGACTCGTCGACGAGCTCGAACCGTCTGGCGCTGCAGTCGAACTGGTACAACCGCACGCAGGTGCTGAACGCCTACGCGCTGCAGATCTTCTCGGATTGGACGAGCGACTTCTCGACCGAACTGAAAGCAGCCCGCAAGGAAGTCGACTCGCTGCGTCCGCCGTTGGGCGCGCTGACGGTCGGTGAAGTTCGCGTGCGTACGCCAACCGGCGGCCAGATCTATTTCGGCCCCGATTTCTCGTCGCAGTCGAACATCCTGAACACGACCACCGACACGCTGAAGGCGAAGGCCAAGTACACGTGGGGCCCGCACACTTTCACGGGCGGCTACGAGCGTGAACAGAACGACTACTTCAACCTGTTCATCCAGGGCTCGTTGGGCGTCTACACGTTCAACTCGATCAGCGACTTCCAGGCCCGTCGCCTGGGCCAGTTCCAGTACAACAACGCGTTCGACAACGTGCAGGATCACGCAGCGGCAAAGTTCGGCTACGCGCTGAACAGCTTCTACGTGCAGGACAAGTACGACGTTACGCCGGACCTGACCCTGTTGTTCGGCCTGCGTTACGAAGTCTACGAAAACACCGACAAGCCGGCGTTCAACCAGGGCTTCTTCAACCGCGTCGGTTTCTCGAACCAGCAGACGCTGGACGGCAAGGACATCTGGCAGCCGCGCTTCGGCTTCAACTACAAGCTGACGCAGAACACCAACATCCGCGGCGGCGCCGGTCTGTTCTCGACCTTGGGCCCGGCGGTGTGGATTTCGAACAGCTATTCGAACGACGGCGTGACGCAGCGTTCGCTGAACATCACGGCGCCGACCAGCACGACGGCACCGCGTGACCCGGTTCTCGACAACGCGACGTTGACGGTTCCGGATCGCGCGAAGACGTTGCTCGCCGGTGGTGACGGTCCGGTCAACACGATCGACCCGAACTTCAAGACGCCGTCGAGCTGGCGCTTCAACCTCGGTGCCGATCATCGCTTCGACAACGGCGTCGGCGTGATGGTGGATGCGCTGTTCACCCAGGTGAACAACGGCATCCTGTACAAGGACAAGCATCAGCGTCAGATCGGCACTGCGCCGGACGGACGCCCGATTTACGGCTTCATCGACACGCGCGGTGCGACGCAGAACGACCTGGTTCTGAGCAACACCGACAAGGGTCATGGCTTCGTTCTGTCGGCCGGCGTCGAAAAGACGTGGGACATGGGTGCCTACGGCGAGCTGTACGCACAGGGCAGCTACGCCTACCAGCACATCAAAGAAATCGAGCCGGCGACCAGCTCGGTCGCGAACTCGAACTTTGAACAGTTCACCACCTACGATCCGAACAACCCGGCGCTCGCGACGTCGAACTACGAGACGCGTCATCGTGTGACGGCGAATCTGAGCTGGTCGAAGCGCTTCTTCGGCGACAGCAAGACGACGTTCTCGCTGTTCTACGAAGCACGCGAAGGTCAGCCCTACAGCTTCACCTTCACCTGCTCGGCGACGGCCAATCCGTTCGGCGACACGGCCTGCGCCCGTGGTGGTCGTAACCGCGACCTGTTCTACGTGCCGACCGGTGCAAGCGATCCGCGTGTGAACTTCGGCGCTGCTGGCAGCATCAGCGCTTCGGTTCTGGATGCGTACATCGTGCGCAACGGCCTCGATCCGTATCGCGGCCAGATCGCTCCGCGTAACGCGTTCTACAGCCCGTGGACGCACCGTCTCGACGGCAAGATCACGCAGGAAATCCCGTCCTTCTGGGATGGCCACGCGGTCGAACTGTCGCTCGACATCTTCAACCTGACCAACCTGATCAATAAGAACTGGGGCCGTATCGAACAGCAGGGCTTCTTCTACGCTGCTGATACCGGCATCACGCCGTCGATCGGTGCAGACGGTAAGTACGTCTACACCGGCACGCCGCGCGACCAGACCAACACGACCTCGAACCGTGCTTCGGTCTGGCAGATTCAGATCGGTGCCAAGTACCGCTTCTAGACCTTCCACGAAGGTTGTGACGCGAACGGCGGGGCTTCGGCCCCGCCGTTTTCGTTTGTGGCGCAACGACCCCCTCTGGCGGCCCACTTTGACCGGCCGGTAGACGGGTTCTATCGTCCCCGGCCAATGCGGATTCTCGTTCCTGTTTTCTTGCTGGCGCTTGCCGGCTGCACCGGCGCGGCCGAGTTCGGCTCGTCCGGTGCTTCGTCGCGTCCGGCCCAGGCCGATGCCGGCCCAGCCGGCACCATCGTCCTGCGGCGCGTGATGCAGATCTCGCGCGATCTCGACGCGTCCATCGCCTTCTATCGCGACGCGTTGGGGCTGACCGTGCTCGAGCGGCGCGATCTCAGCAGCCCCGAGCTGGCGCGCGGCCTGGGGGCCGACCCGGCCGCCAAGATCACCTCGGTCGTGCTGGGAACCGCCCATGCCCGGATCGACGGTGGCGAGCTGCACGGCGCGGTTCTGACCCTGGTCAAAATCGACGATCCCAAACTTGGCCGGATGACCCACCCCCGCGGGGGCAAGGGCGCGATGGGCGAAAGCGTGCTGAGCTTCCGCGTCACCGACCTGGCCGCGGTCGAATCCAAGCTGCGTGCCGCCAAGGCGACCATCACTGCGGTTCGCCGCGAGGGCGGCCAGCAGCAGCTGACCGTCATGGATCCCGACGGCACGCGCATTCTGCTCTATGCCGTGGCGCAAGGGGCCGAGGACAAGGCGTCGTGACGGAGACGCGCGCTGCCGAACAGGGCGGCGCTGACGATTCCTGGTCGGTGTGGATGGCGGCGGCGCAGGACGGCGACAACCGCTCCTATGAACGGCTGCTGCGCGAGATCACGCCCTATATCCGGGCGCTGGTGCGCCAACAGCACCGGTCGCCCGACCGCGCCGACGACGTGGTGCAAGAGGTGCTGTTGTCGATCCACCGGGTCCGCCACACCTACGATCCGGGGCGTCCGTTCAAGCAATGGCTGACCGCGATCGCACGCCGCAGGTCGATCGACGCTGTACGGCGGCGAATTCGCGAGAACGCGGTCGAGATCGACGCACCCCTGGCCTACGAAACCTATGCCGACCCCGATGCGAACAAGGATGCACGGGCCAGCGAGGCTGCCGAGGAAATCGCCTCGGCGCTGGACGCTCTCTCCCCTGGTCAGCGCCAAGCGCTGGAGCTGCTGAAGTTGAAAGAAATGTCGTTGAAAGAAGCCGCCGCCATCACGGGCCAAAGCGAAGGGTCGCTCAAGGTCGGCGTGCATCGCGCGATCAAGTCGCTGCGGGCGCGGTTGGCGCGTGAGGGCGAGCGATGAGCATCCCCGACAACAATGTCGACCAGACCATCGACCGTCTGGTTGCCGAGATGCGTCCGGTGCGCCGCGTCTGGTCGCCGGCCAAGCGCAGCTTGGTCTGGATCGGTCTCGCTTTGACCGTGATGATCGGTCTGATCTGGCGCATGGGCGCGATGCGCGGCCTGGCCAAGGAATTCACGCGCGCCACCAACACGATCGAGCTGCTGGCCGCCACAGCAACCGGCGTGCTGGCGCTGGTGGCTGCGTTCTATCTGACGATGCCCGATCGTTCGCCGCGTTGGGCGTGGCTGCCGGTGCCGACCTTGGTTCTGTGGATTGGTGCGACGTGTTTTGCGTGCGTGCAGACCGCGGTGGATCGCGGCGTCGCGGCGCTGTTCCAGAAGGTCGGCTGGCCCTGCTTTGTCTTCATTGCGGTCGTCAGCATTCCGCTCGGCATCGCGTTGCTGCTGGTGATGCGACGCGGCGCGCCGACCGAGCCGGTGCGCACAGCGATGCTGGGTGGGCTTGGTGTTTCGGCGCTCGCAGCTGCAGCACTGCACGCGTTCCATCCGTTCGACGGCGGGCTTGGCGACACCGGCATGCATGTCGTCGCCATCTTGGCGATCGTTGCTGCCTTCGGTGCGTTGGGCCGTCCGGCTTTGGACAGGATGTGAATGACGGCCGGTTCGGCCGCCCGAACCGTTCAAATGAGCCGCAAATAGCGCTAGTTATCAAATCCTATGCTCGCGCCGCCTTCGAACAGGCGTCGCGTTTGTGTGGATTTGGTGGTCCGGTTGTTCGTGCTGATGCTGGCGCTGCCTGCATCGACGCTTGCCGCTACGAACCGTCTTGATCCTGCGACCGCGCGCTTTGCCGTCTATTACGGAGCTGCCGACGTAGCCGGCTTGTTCGATCGCGAACTCGTCGTGCTCGACGCCGCCGCGCATCCGCAACTGCCACCCAAACGCAGCACGCATCGTGTGCTGGGATATTTGTCGCTCGGCGAGATCGACAAATCGCGACCGTATTTCCAGGCGATGAACAAAGCCGGCGCGTTGCGCGGAAAAGTCCCCGCCTGGCCCGACGCGCGCTATGTCGATATTCGCGCGCCGCAATGGCAGGCGCGCGTGCTGGACGAACTGGCGCCAGCGATTCTGGCGCAGGGCTTTGATGGGTTCTTTCTCGACACGCTCGATGATCCGCCGTTTCTCGAAGCGCGCGCACCGAAAGCGAAGCCAAATGCGAACAGGGGCATGAGCGACGCGGCGGTGGCGCTGGTGGCGCAACTGCGCGCGCGTTTTCCTGACGCGGTGATCATGGTCAATCGCGGCTATGAAATCCTGCCGCGCCTGGCGCCGTCGATCGACTTCGTGCTGGCGGAATCGCTGCACGCCGATTGGGACGCAAAGACGAAAGCGTATCGCCGCGTTCCGCCGGCTGAGATCGACGTGCAACGCACAGCGCTCGCTGCCGCGCGCGCCGCCAACAAAGATCTGCAGATCGCATCGCTCGACTATTGGGACCCATCCGACGTCGCCGGCGTTTCCGCTCTCTATCGGGAAGCACGTAGCGAGGGATTGATTCCATACGTTGCCACCTTGGCGCTCGATCGCGTCGTGCCGGAACCGTGATCCGCCAGCTTCTTCTTGTCGCCTGTCTGTTCGTGCCGCACGCGCTTGCGGCGGCGGAGCTGCCGCGCGTCGTGATCGCGCTCTACGATTCGCGCGTCGACAAACGCTGGCGCGACAGTCTTCCGCATCAGTTGGCCGAGATGCCGCTCAACCATCTGGGTCTGGTGGTCGAACCGCACGACGTGTCCAAAGGCCTCCCCGACATCAGCGCGCGCAGCGACGTGCGCGGCGTGCTGGATTGGAGCCGCCAGGATCGCAGCGACGATCCGACTGCGTTGTTGGCCTGGGCCGAACGCGTGCTCGATAGCGGGCGCAAATTCGTCGTCGTCGGGTATGCCGGTTGGGAAAACGATGCGGCCGGCCACGCCACGGCACCGTTGCGCGCCAACCGCGTTTGGTCGCGCATCGGGTTGCGCGACGAAGAACGGTTCGAAGACCGCACCTGGCGGTGGCGGGTTACCAGCGCCGATCCGATGTTGTGGTTCGAACGCAACGTACCACCGGTGCTGCCGTCCTTTCCGCGCACCAGCGTGACCGGGCAGGGCGTGTCGCGCCTGCGCCTGACCGCGAATGGCGGCAGCACGGCCGACCTGGTCGTGACCTCGCCGTCGGGCGGCTACGCCACCGGTTCGTACGCCTATGCCTATGACATCGACCTGCAGCGCAAAGCCTGGCTGATCGATCCGTTCGCGTTCTTCCGCGAAAGCTTCGCGACCGACGATCTGCCGAAACCCGACATTACGACCTTGGTCGGGCGGCGCATGTATTTCAGCCAAGTCGATGGCGACGGCTGGCGCAATGTCAGCCTCATCGACGAGTCGCCTGCGCAGGACAACAGCACGCAAAAGCGTCGTTCGATCGATCTGCTGCGCGATCGTGCGATCGCGCCCTATCCCGATTTACCGGTCAGCATCGCGCCAATCGCGGGCGATCTCGACGAAGCGTGGTGCGGCGACGAAGCAGCGCGTGACTCGTTGCGCCGCATCGCGGTGCTGCGCCAAGTCGAAATCGCGCATCACACCTGGAGTCATCCCCTTGATTGGGGCTTCTTCGACGCGGCGGATCCGGTCGCGAAAGAAGCGCCGCTGCGACGCTACTACGCCGATTGCAAAAAGCCGGGCCTGCCGAACGCAGTCGGCCGCCTCGTCGATCGCGCCAAAGCGCGCATCTATGGCGACGCAACCGAGCTCAGCGCCGAAGTATCGGGCGAGGGCGCAGTTGCGCCGGGCGCCTATGCGACGCCGCGGTCGTACGCGGTCGAAGATTTCTCAATCGACAAAGAACTGACCGGCGCCAAGCAGTTGATCGAGAAAATCAGCGGCCGCAAAATTGATCTGGTGCAATGGTCGGGCAACACGCTTGCCTATGCCGACGCGGTGCGTCGTGCGGGCGCTGCCGGACTTGCCAACATCAATGGCGGCGACACGCGCTTCGATCCGGAATTCGATTCCGTCGGTTGGGTGTCACCGGTCGGACGCTGGGTCGCGCCGGGCCTGTACCAGATCTACGCGGCGGGTTCGAACGAGAACACCTTCACCGATCTGTTCACCGATCGCTTCTTCGGTTTTCGCTACACAACGCGCACCTTCGATCGCACCGAAACGCCGCGCCGGTTGAAACCGGTCGACGTCTATTATCACGTCTACAGCGCCGATCGCGCCGCCAGCCTTGCGGCACTCGTCTCGGTGCTCGAATGGGCCAAGGCGCAGCCGCTGGTGCCGGTCGCGACCAGCAACTTCGCGCGCATCGCGCAGGGCTTCTACACCGCAAAACTCACCGCGCTCGAGAATGGGCGCTGGCGCATCGACAATCGTGGCGCGCTGCAGACGATCCGGTTCGACCGACCAGGCGCCGTCGATCTCGCGCGCTCGGCGGGCGTGCTGGGATGGCGCGTGCAAGGCGACGCGCTGTATGTCGCGCTCGACCCTGCCGTTGCAGCGCCAGTCGTGGCGCTGACGCAAACAGCGAGCGGCAACGACACCAGCCTAGTCGAAAGCCGGTGGCCGATCGAAGCTTTGGTACGTGCACCCGGCAGCGCAACTTTCCGGGCTGCGGGCTACGGCGCCGGGTCGATGCGTTGGTCGGTACCGTCGGCGCCGCGCTGGCGCGTGCGCGTCAACGGACAAGAATTGAGCGTCGTCACGCGTGCGGCCGACAACACGATCGCGTTCGAACTTTCCGCCAGCGCCGACCCGGTTGCAGTCGAATTGGTTGCGGAGCAGGTCCGATGACCCGCGCCAGCCCGCATCTCGTCGTCTTGCTGTTGATCTCGTTCGCGCTGGGCCTGTCGCTGCTGCTGGTGCCGCGCGCGGGTGAAATGGGGCTGATCGAATTCCGCGCCGCACGGATCGAGCGCGCACAGCGAACCTTCCAGGCGCGGTGGGACTCGGGTGAGCGCTCCTCAGAGGTGGTGTCGACCTTGTGCAAGATCGCGGTCGAACGCGGCGACGTCGATCGCGCGATCGAGATCATGCAGATCTATGTGCGCGATCACGGGCGCGACGTCGAAGCGCTGCGCTTGCTGGCCAAGTGGCAACGCCAAGCCCAGCGTCTCGACGACTGGCTGGTCACGATGCGCGATATCTCGCGGCTGGCGCCGAACCCCGAACTCGACCGCCAACTGCTCGACGAATTTCAGTCGCGCGACATGGTCGTGGAGGCGCGCGAGACCTTGCTGCGGATCGTGCAGCGCGCCGACGCGACGCCAAATGACTTCGAAGATCTGGCGCGGATCGAAGCAGCGCAGGGCAATCTCCCCGCCGCCGCCCAGACCTTGGGCCGGCTGCGCCAACGCGATCCGGCTGCCTCGCGCCCGTTTCTGACCGTGCTGGAAGTCGATATGCGCATCGACGCCGGCGACGTCGACGGCGCGATTGCGCTGGCGCGCGCGGCGATGCCGCGGATCAGCGCCTATGGCGACGCGCTGGCGCTGGTCGAGCCGTTCGACCGGATCGGGCGCAAAGCGATCGCGGACGAGATGTTGGACGCGCGCGCCGCCAAGCCCGATGCACCGGCCGGCATCCTTGCGCTGTGGGCCGAGCGCGCGATCGAAGCCAAGCGTACGCAGGTCGTGATCGACCGGCTTGGCGTGCAGGCAAGCGGCGAGTTGGCGCCGCCGCTGTTGCGCGCGCTGCTGCGCGCTGGCCGGTTCGACGAAGCCTTGTCGATCGCAGGAAAGACCGAGCTGTCGGACGATCTGGTCGAAGATCTGGTGCGCGCCGCGCTCGATCGTAACGCGCTGCCGCTCGTGCAGGCGTTGCTGACCAAACGCGGGGAGGGCTTCCAGGTCGACCGGCCGTTGCTGGCGGGCGAAGTTGCGTTCGCCGAAGGACGGCTCGACGCGGCGCGCACCTGGCTCGCCCGTGCCGCCGAAGCCGGACCGTCGCCCGACATCGACAATGAATTCGCGCTGATCGATCTGGCGCTGCGGCTTGGCGATCGCGCCTTGGCGATGCCGCGCCTGGCTGCGATCGCCGAACGCGCCGCACTGCCCGACGGGTTGGTGATCGAACTTGCAACTCTGTTCGACGAAGCCAAACGCATGCCGGTGGCGCTGGCGCTGTTCGAACGCGTGCGAAGGACGCGCAACGATGCCGATGCGGCGCGTGCCTGGTCGATCATCGCGACCTGGGCCGGTGAGGGCGATGCGGTGCGCGCCTGGCTCGATGCGCAACCGGTCCAGCAGCTTCATGTCGAAGCGCTGGCCGCGATTGCGGGCCGTGCGCTGGACTCGAACCAGAAAGCATTGGCGCTGACCGCCAGCGAGAAGCTGTTGCTGCTTCGTCCCGACGATGCGTCGCGCAGTACGCGCGCGGCCGCGCTGCTTGTGTCGGGACGCGCCGCCGAAGCATTGCCGCTGCTCGATGCGCTACCCGCGTCGCGCGAACGCGATCAGTTGCTGCGCGATGCGTTGCTTAGCGTTGCGCCGCGCGATGCAGCGGCTGCAACGCGACTGGCCGGTCTGCTGCAGGCCGATTTGCAGGACCCGGCGCGCCGGGACACGGCAATTGCGGGGCTGATCGATCTCAAACGCTGGGATCTGGTGCTGACGCAGCTCGACCAGCTTGCGCTGCGCACCGATCTGCCGCCCGAGGTGCAGCATCGCGTCGCCTACGCGCTGCTGGAAGCAGGCGAGGGGATGCGTGCAGCACCGTTGCTGCGCCGGCTTGCAACCATCGAAGGCGGCAGCTGGTACGACGCCTTTGCCGATGCGATGACCAAAGCCGGCCGCGTGGGCGAGCTCGACAAGTTTGAAGCCGAACGCGTCGCGGCCAATGACACGCGCGATGCCGACCGGCGCGGCTTGGTCGCGCGCCTGCTCGAACGCGGCAACAAGCGCAGTGCGGAAACGGGCTTGCGCCGCGTCGCGTCGAGCACCACCGATCCCAACGATGTGGAGCAATTGTTCTTCGTCTGGGGACCGCGCCCGACGACGGAGCAGCTTGCCTTCGCCGAACAGGCGGCGCGGCGCGCCAGCGGCGACGTGCAGGCGGCGTGGCTGGAGCGGCTAAACGATGCGGGTGCGGCGCGGCGCAGCGTCGCCGCGGTGACGGCACCGCCGCGCGACCGCGCGCTGGATGCCTATGTACAGGCGCTGGCGCAGATCCGCGACCGTGCAACCTTGCGCACCGAACTCGCGCGCGCGATCGGCGATGCGCGCGATCCCGCACGGCTGCATCGCCTGCTGGACGTGGCACGGCAGGCGAACGAGTTGAATCTGGCGCGTCGCGCGGCCGATCGTTGGGTTGCATTGGCGCCCACCGATCCGCGCGGCCAGCGCGAGCTAGGCATGATCGCGTTCGAGCAAGAGGACTGGACCAATTCGCGTGCCGCGCTGGAACGTTGGCATGCCACGGGCGGCGACTTTGAGAGCGAAGAATTCTATGCCGAGATCCTGCAGCGCCAACGCGACACCGACGGCGCACGGCCGTGGTACCGCAAGTCGCTGGCGCGGATCGAAGCGATGACGAAGCCCGACTATCGCGCCCGTGTCGTGCAGGCGCATCTGCTGCACCGGCTGCAACGCGACGACGAAGCCGATCGGCTGTATCGCGATCTGCTGGCGCAGCGACCCGACGACAAGGATCTGCGCGCCGACTATCTGCAGATGCTGCTCGAGCTGGGCCAGCTCGATCGCGCCCGTGCCGTGGCGGGGCCGCGATGAAGCGCGGTTTGCTGCTCGCATTGTTGCTGGCGCCGGTTGCGGCACAGGCGGGCGATTATCCGTTCGCCTACCGCCCGCAGACGGACCGCTATCGCATGGTCGTATCGACGCCGCGCAGCGACCAGGCGCAGGTGCGCGTCGACGGGCGCGATGTGGTGGTGCAGCTCGATCGTCCGCTGAAAGAGTTCGACACCGAGTCCGCCGTCGCCAAATCCAACGGTTGGATTGAATCGGCGCAGGCCGGGTACGACAGCGTGCTGTTCCGCAGCGCGCGGCCGATCGAAACCACGGTCGAACGCAAGCCGGGTGAGATCGTCATCACCTTTGTCGAAGCCGCCGCGCCGCCGATGGAAACCGGTGCTTCCGATCGCAGCGAGCTACGTTTGAAAACGCTCGAAGCGCAATTGACGACGCGCGAAGGTGCGTACGATCAGGCGCGCGAGAAGTACGAGGCACTGCGCAACGATCTGCCGGGCGATGCAGAGCCGACCGCAGGCCTAGCCGAAGTCGCCGAACATCAGGGACACTGGCGCGAAGCACGCGACCTCTACGCCGAAGCGTCGCGACAGGCGCCGTTGAACGAAGAAGTCCGCGACGCGCACGACCGGATCGAGTCCGAACACCGGTCCTTCGTGCGGTTCGAAGCCGAATGGCGCAAGACCGACGGCGGCAGCCCCGACGCGGCCGGTACGGCCAACGATCAGCGCTATTTCGGAACTCACTCGACCGCCGAGGTGCAACTGACCGATCAATGGCGCGTCGGTCTGAATTTCGACGCGGCACGCGTGAAGGCGGCGCAAGTCGGCGTGCTGAGTCCGGATACGCGCACCGTGGCGCTGAACGGTTGGGCGCGGCGTGCCGATGCGTTCCTGCGCTACGACGATCTGGCCGGCGGGGTTGGACGGATCGAGCTGTACGCCGATGGCGGCGCCAAGTCGGGACAGGTGCCGTCGCTGACCTCGGATCCGTTCGACAGTTTCCACGGCGCTGCGCGGGGTGGCGGATTGGAATGGTCGGAGAAACTGTCGTTCGGCCGTCTGGTCGGGCGCGTCGAGTGGCACCGTCCCAACTGGGATTTCACCGAAGGTCTGGCGCAAGGCGGCACGCGCGACCGCGTATTGCTGTCGCTCGAAGAGGCGCGCATCCGCGACGTCACCGGACGGGCGGCGATTGGCTTTGCGAATTACGGGCTCAAAGGGTCGAGCGATCCGGTGTCGAAACCGAACCTGGCGCGTTCGGTTGTTGCCAATCTCGATCTGCGCACGCCGTTCGATTGGTTCGGACCGTCCTGGTCCGTCGGCTATGCGTATGACGCCGAATATGTGTTGAAGCGCAAATTGGCGACGTTCAATCGCCCCGGCACGACGCAGGTCGCGGTCGACTCGGTCGATCCCGACACGGGCGAAGTCACGACGAATTTCATCGACGTGCCGACCACCACGCCCGAACAATTCGCGCCGATCCCGTTGGTCAATCGCGAAGTGCATGTATTGACCTTGGTCTATGCGCATGAATTTCTCGACGGTGCGCGGTTCGACCGTTCGCTGTTGCTGGAAGTTGCGGCTGGTCCTGGCTTCGACCGCTACGGGCGCGGCGGGTGGCTCGCCAACAGCTCGATCTCCTATGCGCGCGGGCCGTGGCGTGTTGCGGTGCGCGGCGGATGGGTGGCAAAGATCGGACGGAACGGCGATTCCGTCGGAACGCTGGGCCTGTCGCTGATGAGGCAGTTTTAGATGACGACGCTGCTCGGCCCGACCGACACGCCGGTTGAAACGACGATGCCGCATGTCGGCGGTGCGACGGTGCTTGGGTTGCGCCGTGCTGCGTTGATCGAGCTTGCGTTGTTCTTTGCCGTCGCTTTGGCGATCGATGTCTTTCTGCTGGGCGGAACGCGCTTTGCGGGCGTCGCACCGCATCCGTTCTGGCTCGCGGTTCTTTTGCTGACGGCGCAATACGGCACCAACGAAGGTCTGGTCGCAGCGGCTGCGTCGACCTTGGCGCTGCGCGTCGGCAATGTGCCGGCGCAAACGATCGGGCAGGATTTCTACGGCTGGCTGCTCGATCTCAGCTTGCAGCCGATTTTGTGGTTCGCCGCTGCGGTCATTCTGGGCGAGCTGGTCGATCGCCGCCGGCGCATGGCGATACGGCTGGACGGCGAACTCGCCGCCGCGCGCCAGCGCGAACGCGTCATCGCCGATGCGTTCGACCAGATGAGCCGCCTGAAAGAGAATCTCGAAGCGCGCGTTGCGGGTCAGTTGAAGACTGTGCTGACGACGTACAATGCGGCGCGGTCGATCGAGAAATTCGATACGGGCGAAGTTCTGGTCGGCGTGTCCGACCTGGTGAAATCGATTTTGAATCCCGAAAAATTCTCGCTGTTCCTGCTCAACAAGCAGCATCTCGAAGCAGCGGCGAATGTCGGCTGGGCCGCCGACGATCACTATGCGCGCGAATTCGACGCCAACTCGATCCTGTTCCGCTCGGTCGTTGCGGGGCGGAAATTGCTGTCGGCGATCGATCCGATCGACGAGCGTCTCTTGTCGGGCGAAGGCGTGTTGGCCGGACCGCTGCTCGCGGTCGATACCGGCGAGATCGTCGGCATGTTGAAAGTCGAACGGTTGGGGTTTCTCGATCTCAACCCGACCAGCGTCCAGAATTTCCAGCTGCTGTGCGATTGGATCGGCACCGCCTTTGCGAATGCGCGGCGGTTCGAAGACAGCCAGGAACAGGGCGGCGCCTTTTCGATCGCGCGCAACATGTTGTCGGCGACGTTGTTCGAACGGCAGCGCGGTTTGATGCTGGCCTTGGCGCGCCGTGTCGGATTTGACCTGACCGCGCTGTACTTGCGGATCGAAGGCGATGGCGTGCTCGACGCTGATTCGGTGGCCGCATTTACGCGCTCGGTCGCGACCGCTGCGCAGTCACTGCTGCGCGCCACCGACCTCGTGTTCGAGCGGCGCGAAGATGGCTGGCACTACGCGCTGCTGCTGCCGAAAATGCGCGGCGAGACCGCGGCGCCGGTGGTCGAACGCCTGACCAAGGCAGTCGAGGACTTGCTGGAGGCGGCCCATTTGCCCGGCCGCGTCCGACATCTCGTGGAAGAATTGCACCGTGCCGACGGCTGAGTTTTCGGGCGGATTCCTGGCCGGACCGCAGTCTGGGTCGCAGGGTTCTCTGTCCTATTTACCAATTGGTCACAAGACCTTGTTGACCTCCCCGCAACTTCGGGAGGTCCGTTCCATGTCTCTGTACACCCGCCTGCGAAATCTGCGCGTCCAAACCAAGCTGACATTGCTCAGCGTGCTGGTCGCCGTTTCGCTCGCCGTCGTCGGCTTCATCGCGCTGCAAATGAACCGCGCGCAGATGGTCGAGGATCGAATCTTCGCGCTGCATGCGATCGTCGATACGACGAAGACGCTGGCCGCGAGCTACGAGGCTGAGATCAAAGCCGGCAAGATTTCGAAAGAAGACGCGATCAAGGCGTGGGGCAAGACGCTGTCGTCGATGAAGTACGGACCCGAGAACGATTACGTTCTGGCCTATTACATGGATGGGCTCAGCATCGCGCACGGCAACCCGGCCTTCATCGGCACCAACCGTCTCGATGTCGCAACCAACGGCCAGTACATCACGCGCATGTTGCGCGACGCGGTCGCTAATTCGCCGACCGGCGAAGCGATGGTTCCGTACGACTATCCGCGCACCCCGGGCGCGCCGCTGCAGCCGAAGCTGACCTATGTCGCAGCGTTCAAGCCGTGGAACGTGTTCATTGGCACCGGCGTGTATATCGACGACATCGACGTGCTGTACCGGACCTTCGCGCTGCGCCTCGGCGCGATCGTATTGTTGACGGCGATCGTCGGCGCGGTGGCCGCGCAGCTGGTCGGCCGTTCGATCACCAAGCCGCTCGCCGGTCTGGAAAACGCGATGACCGACCTGGCGCAGGGCAATCTGCGCGTGGAAGTCGTCGGCCTCGGTCGCGCCGATGAAATCGGTGCGATGGCGAGCGCAGTCGACGTGTTCAAGCAGCAGGCGCAGGAAAACGACCGGCTGCGCCAGGACCAAAAGGCAAGCGAAGAACGTGCGGCCGAAGAGCGTCGTCAGGCGCGCCGCGAACTCGGCAGCGGCTTCGAAGCCCGCGTCGGTTCGATCGTGCAGGGCGTGTCGTCGGCGGCAACGCAGATGGAAGCGACTGCCGGCTCGATGTCGTCAGTTGCGGACAATGCCAACAGCCAAGCCGGTGCTGCTGCATCGGCAATCGACCAGACCACGAACAACGTGCAGATGGTTGCAGCCGCAACCGAACAGCTTGCTGCGTCGGCGCAGGAAATCGGCCGTCAGGTCGAAACCTGCTCCAGCATCGCGTCAAAGGCGGTCTTGACGGTGCAGAACACCGACGAGACCGTGCGTGGCTTGGCAGAGTCGGCGCAGAAGATCGGCGAAGTCGTGCGTCTGATTCAGGACATTGCCGGACAGACCAATCTGCTTGCGCTCAACGCCACGATCGAAGCGGCGCGTGCCGGCGATGCGGGCAAAGGCTTTGCCGTCGTCGCGAACGAAGTGAAGGCGCTGGCGGGTCAGACCGCGCGTGCGACCGAAGAAATCTCGGGCCAGATTGCCGCGATTCAGCATGCGACCACCGGCACGGTCGATGCGATCCGCGACATCGGTCAGGTGATCGGTGAAATCGACCAGGTCACCACCGCGATTGCGGCGGCGGTCGAAGAGCAGGGTGCTGCAACGCGCAACATCGCAGGCAACGTCAGCAGCGCGGCTGCGGGCGCGCAGGATGCTGCGTCGACTCTTGGCGCCTTGTCGCAAAGCTCGTCCGAAGTCGGCGGTGCGGCGACACAGGTGTTGAGCGCCGCGCGGATGCTGGCCAAGGAATCGGAACGGCTGCGATCCGAAGTCGGCGGTTTCATCGCCTCGGTGCAGGCAGGGTAAGGAGACCCGACGATGCATGCCGATCGCTGACGAAGACCGCGTACGCGATCGGCTGCGTTTACGACTGACGGCGGAAACCGCCGTCTTGTCGATTGCGGTTGCTGTCGCCGATGCGACTTTGCTCGGCGCGGCAATCGACGGAAGGCTGGCGCCGTGGATGGCCGCGGCCGGTCATATCGGTGTCGGCTTTGCTTTGTTGTTGTGGGCGCGATCGAGTTCGCGCCGCCGCCATGGCCGTCGCGTCGCCTGGCTGCTGGGCCTCACCACCATCACGATGGGACCGCTGGGCGCGATCGGCACGCTGATCACGATGGCGATGATCGCCTGGTACCAGCGCAGCGCGACGCCGTTCGACGAATGGTACGCGTCGCTGTTTCCCGACGAGATCAAGGATCCGGTCGAGGCGACCTATCGCTCGATCATCGAAGGGTTCGACGGATCGCTGGAACGATCCAGCGTCGCCAGCTTCACCGACATGATGGCCAACGGCACGGTCGACCAGAAACGATCGGTGATCGCGCTGGTCGCCGATAATTTCCGCACCGCGTTTGCGCCAGCCCTGCGTGCAGCGCTGAACGACGTCGAACCGGCGGTGCGCGTGCAGGCGGCGACCGCGGTGGCGCAGCTGGAGAACCAGTTTCTCGAACGGTTGATGAAACTCGAAGAACATGTTGCCGATGTCGGCGACAGTTACGACCTGGCCTGGGCGCGCGCGAGCTTGATGGATGACTGGGCGGCTGCGGGCCTGCTCGACAAACAGCGCAGCGCCGACACGCGCGAACGCGCGCTGGTCTTGTTTGCTGCCTGCCATCGCATGGCGCCGACCGACGTGCGTCCGCTGCATGCGATGGGCCGCCTGCTGGTGCGGTTGGGCCGGTTGCAAGAGGCGCTGGTCGAGTTCGAGAAAATCGAACAGCTCGGTGCGCCGGGCACGACCATCGTCTGGCAGCTCGAATGTCTCTACCGGTTGGGACGGTTCTCGGAATTGCGCGCGCTGTGCGTGCGCCACCGCGCCAAATTGCTGTCGATGCGTGATGTGCCGGTCGAACTGGCCGACGCGATCGAGGCTTGGGCCGAAAGCGCCGCGCAATTGCCCGGCCGTCCGATGACCGAGCGCGGCGATCCCGGTTTCGCCGCCGTCGTCACCGCTTCGTTTGGGAACCAGACGTGACGCTGCCCAAAGCAGATATCTGCCTGATCCTGGAAGGCACCTATCCGTATGTGGCGGGTGGCGTGTCGGTGTGGGTGCACGACCTGATCAAAGCGCAATCGAACCTGACGTTCTCGATCGTGGCGTTGTTGCCCGACCGGGCCGAACGCGCACGCAAATTCGACGTACCGTCCAACGTCGTCGGCATTCAGGAAATCTATCTGCAGGAAAAATCGCGCCGCGGCCGCGGCGGACGCCGCTTCACGCGCATGGTCGAGCGGATGGAGCCGCCGCTGTCGCGTCTGCTGCAGCAAGGTTCGCTCGACGATTTGGCGCAGGTGATCGAGGCGTTGAAGACCGACCCCGAAACCGCACGCACCGATCTCCTCAATGCCGAAGACTCTTGGAAGATGATCGTCGGCATGTATGAGCGCGGCCTGCCGGGCACCTCGTTTCTCGATTACTTCTGGAGCTGGCGTTCGTTGGCCGGCGGCTTGTTCGCAACCTTGCTCGCCGAGTTGCCGCCGGCACGCGTCTATCACGCCGTGTCGACCGGCTATGCCGGCGTGCTATTGGCGCGGGCTGCGTTGGAGACGGGTCGTCCAGCCTTGCTGACCGAACACGGCATCTACACCAACGAGCGCCGCGTCGAGATCGCGATGGCGGATTGGTTGACGACACGCGCGACCGCATCGCTCGACATCGACAAATCGAGGCGCGACCTGCGCGACTTCTGGATCGACGCCTTCGTCGGCTATAGCCGCGCCTGTTACGAGGCCTGCGCCGAAATCGTCACGCTTTATGGCGGCAACCAGGAACTGCAGAAACGCGACGGCGCGCCGCCCGATCGGCTGCGCATCATTCCCAACGGGATCGACTATGCGGGCTACGCAACTATCGTGCGCTCGACCGAAGCGCGCCGTCCGACGGTGGTATTGATCGGGCGCGTCGTGCCGATCAAAGACGTGAAGACGTTCATTCGTGCGATCGGCGCGCTGCGTGAAGCAGTGCCCGATCTGCAAGCCGAGATCTGGGGGCCGGACGACGAGGATGCGGTCTACGCCGAAGAATGCCGGACCATGGCGGCGCATCTCGGCCTGCTCGAAGGCACGCTCAAATTCATGGGCAAGGTCAATATTCGCGAACAGCTCGGCCGCGTCGATGTGATCGCGCTGACCTCGATCAGCGAAGCGCAGCCATTGGTCATCCTCGAAGCGGGCGCGGCTGGCGTTCCGTCGGTGGCGACGGATGTCGGGTCCTGCCGCGAAATCATTTACGGCCGTCCTGACGAGGAGCCGTGGCTGGGCAAGGGCGGCGAAATCACGCCGCTCTCCAACCCGATGGCGACGGCGCGTGCGCTGGCCGAGTTGCTGTTGGATCCGCGCCAGCGCGCGGCTGCTGCAGCGTCGATGAAGGCGCGGGTCGAGAAGAGTTACAACAAGCGCGAAATCGATCGCGTCTATGCCGATCTCTACGCCAAACATCTGGCGGCGCCCGACGCGAAACCGTCGACCAAACAGGCAGCCGCATGAAAAGCACGCGCATGCGCACCGCAGATCCCCTCTCCCTCGGGGAGAGGGGTAGTTGGACGTTGGAGTCATAAGTTGGCCGGCATTGGGTTCACGCTGCGCCGTCTGACCGAGCGCGACGATCTGTCGGGACTGGCGGGTGCCTATGCGCACGCGGCGCTGATTTCGTCGGGGCCGTGGCTGTTCACGATTTTCGCGCTGACCGGCGTCAACGTGCTGCTGGGAAATTTCGTACCGCAAGATGCGGTCGAAATCTTCCGCATCGTCGTCGTCTATAATTTCGGCTTCTCACTCGTGGTCGCGGGACCGATCACGATGGTCGCGACGCGCTATCTCGCCGATCTGATTTACGGCAAGGATGTCAGCGAAGCACCCGGCATGATGTTGGGCGCGCTGACCTTGCAGTTCGCGATCCAAGGCGCGTTTGGCGTTCCCTATTATCTGTTCGTCGTCGACATGGATCTGGCGACGCGGCTGTTGTCGATTGCGAATTTCTTCGCGGTTGGCGGCATCTGGGTGGTCGCGATCTTTCTGTCCGCGCTCAAATCCTATCGCACCATCGCGGCGACCTTCGGGATCGGCATGCTGCTCGCCTTCGTTCTGGCGGTCGCCTTTGCAAACACGGTTGGCGCGGCGGGGATTCTGGGCGGCTTTACGGTCGGACTTCTGGTGATCTTTTTCGCGCTGATCGCACGCGTGCTGGCCGAATATCCGTACCGCGTGAAAACGCCGTTCGGCTTCCTCAAATATTTCGCCCGCTATTGGGAGCTGGCGTTGGCTGGCGGCTTCTACAACGCCGCAATCTGGATCGATAAATGGATCATGTGGTTCGCGCCCGAACGGCGCACCATTGCCGGTGCGATGATTTCGTACCCGACTTACGATTCGGCCATGTTCCTTGCGTATCTGTCGATCCTGCCCGGGCTGGCGATCTTTTTGATCTCGATCGAGACGCGGTTCTTCGAACGTTATCTACGATTCTATCGCGACATTCAGGGCCATGGTTCGTGGTCGACGATCGAACGCAACCATCGCTCGATTATCGACGTTCTGGTCGAGTCCCTGCGCAATGTGACGGTGCTGCAAACCGTGGTCTGTCTGCTGATGGTGTTGCTGGCAGCCTCGATTCTGGACGTTACGCGGTCTGACTTCGCGCAGATCGGTATTTTCCGGTTCGGCTGTCTGGGGGCTCTGTTTCATGCGCTGACCCTGTTCTGCGGTATCGTGCTCAGCTATTTCGATCTGCGCAAACATCTGATGGTCGTGTACGGCGTCTTTCTGGTCACGACCGGGCTGTTCGCCTGGATCAGCCGTGAAGCAGGGTTCGCATGGTATGGGTACGGATATTTTCTAGCGGCGCTGGTTACGTTCCTGGTTGCCTATGTGCTGGCAGCGCGCGCTGTCGGCCGGCTGCCGTACCTGACCTTCGTCGCGAATAATCAGGGCCTCCGATGAATACCAATGTGACGGGCGAACAACGCCCGACGGTGCTGATCGTCGAAGACAGCGATCTGCAGAACCGGATGTACCAGGCCATTTTCCGGCAGTTGGACATTCGCAGCGTACGGGCGGGGACGAAACGCGAAGCGCTGGCGTTGGCACGCCAAACCATGCCCGCACTCATCATCATGGACATCAACTTGCCTGACGGAACCGGAATCGAAGCGACGCGCGAAATCCGCGCGATCGAAGGATTGGACAAAGTTCCGATCATTGCGGTCACGACGCGTCTGTCGACCAACCAGGAATCGACGCTGCGGGAAGCCGGCTTCACCGAATTCCGATCCAAGCCGATCGACGTGGCCGATTTCGGTGACCTCGTGAAGCGTCAGCTTGCTGGAGTCGCGACGTGAGCCGTCTGTTTCTCGTCACTGGTGGAGCCGGTTTCATCGGTTCGCACCTGACCGAAGCGTTGCTGGCGCGCGGCGACAAGGTGCGCATTCTGGACGATCTGTCGACCGGCAAGCGCGACAACATTCCCGGCAACGCGGAATTGATTGTCGGCGACGTTGCCGATGATCGGGCAGTGGCGCGCGCGATGGCGGGCGCCGACGGATGTTTTCATCTGGCTGCGATCGCATCCGTCGAACGTGGCAACCGGGATTGGCTGGGCACCAACCGCGCCAATCTGGTCGGCACGATTGCCGTGCTCGACGCTGCGCGCCGCGCAAAACCGAACGCCGCGGCAAAAGTCGTCTATGCGTCGTCGGCTGCGACCTATGGCGACAATGATGCGCTCCCGTTGAGCGAGACGGCGGAAACGCGCCCGCTCTCGGCCTATGGCGCCGACAAGCTGGCGTCCGAACTTCATGCACGTGTCGCCACCGTCGTGCATGGCGTGCCGACGGCGGGTTGCCGCTTCTTCAATGTCTATGGGCCGCGCCAGGACCCGAAGTCGCCCTATTCGGGCGTGATTTCGATCTTCTTCGATCGCACGTTGCTCAACGGCAAAGTCACCGTGCTCGGCGACGGTTTGCAGACGCGCGACTTCGTCTATGTCGGCGACGTGGTGCGCGCGCTGATCGCGGCGATGGACCGCGATGGCGGCAAACATCCGGTGTTCAATGTTTGCACCGGTCGCGCGACCAGCGTGCTCGACCTTGCGCATGGCATCGCCAAAGCGTGTGGTGTTCCGGCAGTGATCGAACACGGGCCGGCGCGTGCGGGCGATGTGCGTGCCTCGCTGGGCGATCCCAGCCGCGCGCGCGATGCGCTGGGCTTTGAAGCGGTGACGACGCTCGACGAAGGCCTGGCGAAAACGCGCGCGTCGTTCGCTTAGCGTTCGACGCTTGGCGCTTCCGGCGTCAGCGACACGCGCAGATTCGACCACAGGCGCGATTCTTCGACCGGCATTTCGCCTTCGGTCCAACGCAAGGTGCTGTTCACCGCATGCGCGCCGAGCGGCCCGTCAGCGTTGCGATCGCGCGGCAGCAGCACGTTCTGTCCCAGCGACGGCATTGAGCCTGGGCTGGCATACGGGCCGGCGATCCGGTCGTCGACGCGCACATAGTTCATCGCCTGGGTGAATCGGTCGGCGGTCGCTTGCGGCCAGCGCGCCGAAATCAGCCCACCATCGCCCAGGGTCGCGAAGGCGACGATTTCGGGCCAGGCGTCTTGCGGCAGGCCGGATTCGATTGCCGATGCGCGTTGCGCATAGGCGCAGGTGCCGCCGAATCCGTGGCCGGTCGCATCGACGCGAATGCCCGATGGTTCGCCGTAGCGATCGTTGACCCGGCGCCAGAAGCGGCCAGCCGCTTCGAGATTGGGGATCGCGTCGGCGTCGATCTCTTGGCGTGCGTCGCGCTGCTGACCGCTATTCACGACCATGATTTCGTTGAACCGGTCGCTGCCGGCCTGCGCGCTGGCGCGGGGGTCGTGCCGTCCGACAGCGGCGCCGGAATAGTCGGTGTAGTCCGCGGCGCGTTCGATCAACGTCCAGCCACTCGGCAGGCGATGCGTGGCGCCATCGATCCAAGCAGCCAGCGCAGCGTTCGTGCGTACGTCCATCCAGCTCCGCCCAGAAAAGAATCCTGCAACTCCACGTCGATGCCGATCCTACGGCACGAACGCAGAATCGCAACATGACTTAAGCGACGATTTTGTGAAGGTGCTTCGACGCGGCGGGGCAGAGCCTGCTATCGCTCCCTGCATGACGATGGTTGGACATACGCCGGTGGTGGTCCTGGTGACCCCGCAGCTGGGCGAGAATATCGGCGCCTGCGCGCGCGCCATGCTGAATTGCGGCCTGACCGAGCTGCGTCTGGTGGCGCCGCGCGACGGCTGGCCCAACGAACGCGCGACCGCCGCGGCATCGGGCGCGGGCGCGGTGCTGGAGGCGGCCCAGCTCTACCCGACCACCGCGGCGGCGCTCGCCGACCTGCATTACGTGCTGGCGACCACCGCCCGCCCGCGCGACATGGTCAAAGAGATCGTCACCCCGGAAGAGGGGGCCCAGCGCCTCCATGCGCGGGCCGCCCAGGGGCAGCGCAGCGGCATTCTGTTCGGGGCCGAGCGGATGGGGCTGATCAACGACGACATCCCGCGCGCCGACGCGATCCTCAACATCCCGGTCAATCCCGCCTTTTCCTCGTTAAACCTGGCCCAGGCGGTGCTGCTGGTCGGCTATGCCTGGCGGCGGGCCGGAATCGAGGTCGAGCCGTCGGTGATGGATACGAGCGGCGTGGCCCCGGCGACCAAGAACGAGGTCGAGAATCTATTCCGGCACCTGGACGAGGCCCTGGCCGCGGGCGGCTTCTATACCAGCGAGCAGCAGCGGCCCTCGATGACCCGGAACCTCTACAACCTGCTGCAGCGGACCCAGATGACCGAGCAGGAGGTCCGGACCTTCCATGGGGTCATCGTTGCGCTAAGCGGTCGCAGCCGGACCTCCAGGGGCAGCTAAAGGCCCGGATTTCTTGACTCCGAGGCCGCCATCCCTATGGTGCGCGCCTTCTTCCCGAGAACGTGGATATGGGCCCTAGGGCCGATGTCCCGCCGCCGGTCGCAAGACCGGGGGCCTATCGGGACACCCAAGCGATCGAATGATCGCGCAAAAATGAGAGACCGATGAGCAAGCGTCAAAACTCCAAGCACAAGATCGACCGCCGTCTTGGCGTCAATCTGTGGGGTCGTGCCAAGAGCCCGATTAACAAGCGTGAATACGGCCCGGGCCAGCACGGCCAGCGCCGCAAGAAGCCGACCGACTACGGCATTCAGCTGATGGCGAAGCAGAAGCTGAAGGGCTACTACGGCAACATCGGCGAACGTCAGTTCCGCCGTTACTACGCCGAAGCCGTGCGTCGTCGCGGTGACACGGGCGATCTGCTGCTCGAACTGCTCGAGCGCCGCCTGGACACGGTCATCTACCGTATGAAATTCGTCGCGACGGTGTTTGCCGCGCGTCAGTTCGTCAGCCACGGCCACATCAAGGTCAACGGCAAGCGCGTCACCATTCCGTCCTACTCGGTGAAGGATGGCGACGTGATCGAAGTGAAGGACAAGTCGAAGCAGCTTGAGGTCGTGGTGGTTGCCACGCAGCTCAACGAGCGCGACGTGCCGGACTATGTCGAAGTCGATCACAAGGCGATGAAGGGCTCGTTCGTTCGTGGCCCGAAGCCGACCGACATTCCGTACCCGGTGCAGATGGAACCGAACCTGGTCGTCGAATATTATTCGCGCTGATCAGTCGGACCATTCCGATCAAGAAGGGCCGCGGTGCAAACCGCGGCCCTTTTTCGTTTAGGCTCACGTCATGGCCGATCTCTTCGCCAGCAACATCGAAACCATCCGCGACGGCGTCGTGCTGCTGCGCGGTTTTGCCGATGCGCGTGTTCTGCTGCCGTTGATCGACGACATCGCATCGGTGTCGCCGTTTCGCAGCATGACCGTGCCGGGCGGCAAGTCGATGTCGGTGGCGACGACGAGCTGCGGCGCGCGCGGCTGGTACACCGATGCGCGTGGCTATCGTTACGAGACGATCGATCCGGTGACGGGAAGACCATGGCCCGCGATGCCGGATGCGTTTCGTACGCTCGCCATCGATGCTGCTGCGCGTGCGGGCTTTGTCGGGTTCGATCCCGATTCCTGCCTGATCAATCGCTACGCGCCGGGCGCCAAGATGGGCGCGCATGTCGACAAGGACGAATTGGATTTCAACCAGCCAATCGTGTCGGTGTCGCTGGGACTGCCGGCGCGATTCAAGATCGCAGACGCGGTTATTCCGCTCAGTGACGGTGACGTCGTCGTCTTTGGCGGTCCCGCACGTAAAGCGAAGCACGGCGTGTCGCCGGTTGCGGCGGGGGCTTTGCCGTATCGCTTCAACTTGACGTTTCGGCGCGCCGGCCCATGATCGTTTCGCCGTAGGCGAACTACGATCCAGCGGAAGCGGAGCTTCCGCGCACACGAACAGACAATGCGCGCCAAGGTTCGAGCGTCCACGCATTCATCGCCGCCGGTGAAGGCGAGGGGACGATCCAAAGCTCGGTGTCGCCGATGCGTAGTTCCTGCGGCCCGTAGACGGCTTTCTTCCCGCACACAGCGCGACCACCGTTCAGCGACGTGAAGGCCAGCACGCGCGGACGGAAGGTTTCGAGCTTGCGGCGCAGCCCATCGACGTCGAATGCATCGCGCGGCAATTCGTGATCCATGCCCGACGCGTGTTTGCACAGATCGGTGAGGCCGATGTTGAGATCGAGCAGTTGGGGAAATTCGTGCGGCGCGAACAGGCGCGGTGTCAGGCCGACAGCGAATAGGGTCGGCCAGAATTTGTTCTGCTTGTGGGCGTAATATGCTTGCGCCCGGGCAGAGACATGCCCGGGCGCAGTACCACAGAAAACCAGATCGAGATCCGGACGCAGCAGGTCCGGAAGAACGTCGTGTTGCAGGTTAAGCGCGCGCCTGAACTGCGACGCCCTTGTCGCTCAACAAGGTGGTGAGCTCACCGGTCTGCGCCATTTCGCGAACGATGTCGCAGCCGCCGACGAATTCGCCTTTGACGTAGAGCTGCGGAATGGTCGGCCACTGGGCGTAATCTTTGATGCCCTGACGCAGGCCGGGATCCTGCAGCACGTCGACGCCTTTGTACGGCACGCCGAGATAGTTCAGCACCTGCACCACCGCGGCCGAGAAGCCGCATTGCGGGAAGACGGGCGTGCCCTTCATGAACAGCACGACGTCGTTGGTGGTCACTTCGTTCTTGATGCGGTCCAGGACCGTCTGGTCGGTCATCTCAATCGTTCCTTCTCTCAGTCCTTCGCAGCGGTCTGCAGCGCCAGCGCGTGCAGTTCGCCGCCCATGCGGCCTTGCAGCGCGCGGTACACCAATTGGTGCTGTTGGATACGGGTCAAGCCTTTGAAGGCCGACGACGTGACATGTGCGGCGTAATGGTCGCCGTCGCCGCGCAGATCATCGATCCGCACGTCGGCGTCGGGCAGCGCCTGCTTGATCAGCTGTTCGATGTGCGTGGCATCCATCGCCATCGTTAGATTTCTCCTGCCATGAGGGCCGGCAACCAGGCTTCGTTCGCCTGTTTCAGCGCCGCGACTTCGACCGAAGCCGCACCGAGCTTCAACGCGGTGCCTTGGCTTTGACCGATACGGCGCACCGGGACCTTTGCCTGTTCGGCCGCACGCGTCACCACGTCCGGCTGGTTGGTGGCCAGGATATAGCGCCCCTGGTCCTCCCCGAACAGCAGCCCGGCCTTTTCTTCGAGCGCCAGGGTGGCGCCGATGCCGCTCGCCATCGCCATTTCCGCGATCGCGACCAGCAGGCCGCCGCCGCCGACATCGTGGCTGGCCTGGATGTGGCCGGCCTGGATCTGGCCGCGCACGAAGTCGCCGGTGCGGCGTTCGGCGGCGAGATCGACCGGCGGGGGCGGGCCCATTTCTTTGCCGTGGATCTCGCGTAGATAGAGCGTGCGGCCGAGATGGCCGGTGCCGGGTTCGCCGACCAGCAGCAACGTCAAACCATCGCGCAGCGACAGACCGACTGCGCGACGTGCGTCGTCGAGCAACCCAACGCCGCCGATTGCGGGCGTCGGCAAAATCGGTTCGCCGTCAGTTTCGTTGTAGAGCGAGACGTTGCCGCTCACGACCGGGAAGTCGAGCGCGATGCATGCTTCGGCCATGCCTTCGATGCAGCCCGCAAACTGTCCCATGATGCGCGGCTTTTCGGGGTTGCCGAAATTCATGTTGTCGGTGACCGCAAGCGGCAGCGCACCGACCGCGCTCAAATTGCGCCACGCTTCGGCAACCGCTTGTCGTCCGCCCTGCACCGGATCGGCAACGCAGTAACGCGGCGTGCAGTCGGTGGTGATGGCAACGGCTTTGCTGGTGGTTTCGTCGACGCGCACGACAGCTGCGTCGGCCTGACCCGGCCCCCACACAGTGTCGCCGCGCACCAGCGAGTCGTACTGTTCCCAGATCCAACGTTTGGATGCGAGATCGGCCGTCGCGATCAGTTTCTGCAGCACGTCGAGCGGTGCCGACGGCAGATCATAAGCAGCGTCGAGCGGCGCCGGCGTCGGCGTCTTTTCCCACGGCCGTTCGTATTTCGGCGCTTCGTCGACCAGCGGCCGCACCGGCAGATCGCAATAGAGCTTGTCGTTCATGCGCAGCACGAGACGACCCGTGTCGGTGAGCTTGCCGATCACCGCAAAGTCGAGCTCCCATTTGTGGAAGATCGCTTCGGCGAGTTTCTCGCGGCCCGGCTTCAAGATGATCAACATGCGCTCCTGGCTTTCGGAGAGCATGATTTCGTACGGCGTCATGCCGCGCTCGCGCTGCGGCACGCGGCCGAGATCGAGCTCCATGCCGAGACCGCCTTTGTCGGCCATCTCGACCGACGACGACGTCAGGCCGGCAGCGCCCATGTCCTGGATCGACACGATCGCATCGGTCGCCATCAATTCCAGGCAGGCTTCGATCAGCAACTTCTCGGTGAAGGGATCGCCGACCTGCACGGTCGGGCGTTTCGCTTCGCTGTCGCCGCTGAATTCCGCCGACGCCATCACGGCGCCGCGAATGCCGTCGCGTCCGGTTTTCGAACCGACATAGACGACGGGATTCCCCAAGCCTGCGGCAGCCGAATAAAAGATCTTGTCGGCGTTGGCGATGCCGACCGTCATCGCATTGACGAGAATGTTGCCGTTATAGCCGGCGTGAAATTCGGTTTCGCCGCCGACAGTGGGAACGCCGACCGAATTGCCGTAGCCGCCGATGCCGGCGACGACGCCGTTCACCAGATGCCGCGTCTTGGGATGTTTCGGATCGCCGAAGCGCAGCGCGTTCATGTTCGCGATCGGACGCGCGCCCATCGTGAACACGTCGCGCAGAATACCGCCCACACCGGTCGCCGCGCCCTGATAGGGCTCGATGAAGCTCGGATGGTTGTGGCTTTCCATTTTGAAGATGACGGCCTGGCCGTCGCCGATATCGACGACGCCGGCATTCTCGCCTGGGCCGCAAATCACGCGCGGACCAGTGGTCGGCAGCTTCTTCAGCCACACGCGGGAAGATTTGTAGCTGCAGTGCTCGGACCACATGGCCGAGAAGATGCCGAGTTCGGTCAGCGACGGTTCGCGACCGACGATGCGCAACATGCGCTCATACTCGTCGACCGACAGGTTGTGTTCGCGCGCCAGGTCGAGATCGACGGCGCGTTCCGAGAATACGTTCGTCACTGGGCGACCGCCTCAACGATGCTTTCGAACAGGCGCTTGCCGTCAGTGCCGCCGGTCAGTTCTTCGATTGCGTCTTCGGGATGCGGCATCATGCCGAGCACGCGGCGGTTCGCGCTCAGAATGCCGGCGATGTCCTTGACCGAACCGTTGTGCGAATGCGCGTAGCGGAAGGCGACGCGGTCGTCGTCTTCGAGCTGTTTCACCACGTCGGGCGCTGCGAAGTAATTGCCTTCGCCGTGCGCGCTGGGGATCACGATCTGCTCGCCGGCATTGTAGCGGCGCAGGAACGGGCTGTTCGACGTTTCGACCTTCAACGTCACGCGCTTGCACGAGAATTTCAGCGCCGCATTGCGCAGCAGCGCGCCCGGCAACAGATGCGCCTCGACCAGGATCTGAAACCCGTTGCACACGCCCAGGATCGGCACGCCGCGCTCGGCCGCGGCGCGCACTTCACGCATCACGGGCGAATGGGCGGCCATGGCGCCGCATCGAAGATAGTCACCGTGACTGAAACCGCCTGGCAGCACGATCAGATCGGCTTTGGGCAATTCGGTCGCATGGTGCCAGACGGTGTGCGGGGCGCGGCCCATAACGAGCGTCAGCGCGCGCACGGCATCCCGGTCGCGATTGGAACCGGGGAAGACGACGACGGCGGCTTGCATGATGGGCGCGAACCTAGGGTCGTGACCGAGTCGGCGCAACCACAGGAAGCCTGCTAAGAAGCAGCTATGCGACTCGCTTTTGCCTGTGCCGAGACCGAGGAAGCCCGTGACGCCGCCACCCGGCTGTCCGCCCGCTATGGCTCGGTCGCGCCCGAGGCCGCCGACGCCATCGTGGCGCTGGGCGGCGACGGTTTCATGCTCGAGACCCTGCACGGCTTCATGGGTGACGGCGTGCCTGTCTATGGCATGAATCGCGGCACGGTCGGGTTCCTGATGAACCACTACCGCGAAGACGGGCTGGTCGAGCGCATTGTCGCGGCACATCGCGCTGCCCTGCACCCGCTGCGCATGTGCGCGACGCGGGTCGACGGCAGCAAAGTCGAAGCGCTGGCGATCAACGAAGTCTCGCTGCTGCGCCAGACGCGCCAAGCCGCCAAGCTGGTGATCGAAGTCGATGGGCGCGTGCGCCTCGATGAACTGATCTGCGACGGCGCGATGGTTGCGACGCCGGCTGGATCAACCGCCTACAATCTCTCGGTTGGTGGTCCGATCGTGCCGCTCGAAGCCGGCGTGTTGGCGTTGACGCCGATCAGCGCCTTCCGGCCGCGCCGTTGGCGCGGCGCGCTGTTGCCGCACCAAGCGCGGATTACGATTACCGTGCTGGAAGCAGCCAAACGTCCGGTCAGCGCGGTCGCCGACTTCACCGAAGTGCGCGAAGTCGCCGAGGTGCGCATCTACGAAGATCGCGCCGTGACCTTGTCGGTGTTGTTCGATCCCGAACACGCGCTCGAAGAGCGCATTCTCAAAGAACAGTTCCTGCCGTAGCGATCTTTTACACGTCGCAATTTCGCGCTGTTGAAATTGAGGCAGCGCCTATGGCGGCACGCTGCTTGCGAAGCGCCTGTTAGTCGCGGACTTCGCGTCCTCGATACGCAGCGCGCGCCGATTTCACCGGGCCCATTGTGCGCCGGAGAACCGGGACCAGTGATTTCGGTCGCGCTGCGGCTTTTCCCTAATGCGTTTTGGTGGCGTTCGCGCCCGTGTAGCTGGGCGGATCGCTGGCCGGGAACGAGTCTTCGCTGGACATATGGACCTGTTCGTCGCGTTCGCGGTGCGTAGCGCGATTATCGGCGAAGGTCCGTGTGCGTTCGAGCAGCCACACTGCTGCGGCGCCAAGCGCGGCGAGTTTGACGGTGCGCCGAACACCGAGAAGGCCGACGAGTGCGACGGCCGGTCCGATCCAGGCTGGATCAGCGGCGATCTTATCAAAAAACGAGTCGTGACGAGCAAGCGAGCGTTGCGGCATTGGATCCTCCGTTCGATCCAGCGAACACCGTCTTTCGCCCGGTGGTTCCTAGCGTTTCCGCTCAGCGGTTTTCTTTGCCGCTTTCGTCGCAGTTTTCCTGGCGGGCTTTGGTGCAGCTTTTTTGGCCGCACGCTGGGCAATCGCGTGCTCGGTATAGTGTTGCCACAGAAACAAAGCGGCGGCGGTGCGATGCGGTTTCCATGCGTCGCCGAGGCTGCGCGCATCGATCGGCGTCGGACGCGCTTTCAGCCCGTGCCACGTCTCAAGTCCCAGCACGATGCCGAGATCGCCAGCCGGCCAGACGTCGCCGCGGCCAAGGCAGAACATCAGATAGATTTCCGCCGACCAACGGCCGAAGCCGGGCAGGCGCATCAGAAGCTCGATCGCGGTCTCGTCATCGGCGCGATCGACTTCATCGAGATTCAGCGTGCCGTCCAAAATCGCCGCAGCAAGCGCGCGGACATATTTCACCTTCTGCCGGCTGAACCCGCAGGCCGCGAGCGTCTCGTCGCTGAGATTTGCGACGACCTTGGGTTCGACGCGATTCTTGGTGGCGACGACCAGCTTGTTCCACATCGCTTCGGCGGCAAGCGTGGAGACTTGTTGGCCCAGAATGATGCGAACCAGACCGGCGAAGCCTTCGCGCTTGCGGCGCAGCTTTAAGCGCGGACGCAGGTCGGCGAAACGCGCATCGCTCTCGGCGAGCGCATCGAGACCACGGGAAATTTCAGGAAGATCGGCCAGCAGCAACTCGTCGGTGCCACCGGCCGGTTTCGTTTTCGCGGCGCTCACGCCGGTCGTGCGCCGGATTTGAAGTTCGCCCAGCCTTGGGGCAGGCACCGTGCGAACTTCAAATCCAGAAGGCGCACGACAAACATTGATTTGCTGGCGTCCTTATCAAATCCAACGTTCGTCGGAACTCGCCACATCGGCTTACGAACTTTGGATTTGGGACGCCAGTTCGACCTTGAAGTCTTCGATCACCGGGTTGGCGAGCAGCTTGCGGCACATCTCTTCGAGTTGCGTGCGCACGCTGGTTTCGTCTTTTGCACCGGGCAGATCGATTTCGATCAGCTTGCCTTGGCGAACGTCGCCGACGCCGGCAAAGCCGAGACCGGTCAGCGCGTGACCGATCGCTTTGCCCTGCGGATCCAACACGCCGTCTTTCAGCGTAACGAAGATGCGAGCTTTCATCGTGCAGGCGGAATTACGAGTGGGGTGAGCGGCGTGGCGGCCGTATCGGCGGGGCCGTCTTCGGGCGTCAGGCCCAAACGGCGCGCGACTTCTTGATAGGCTTCGACGACGCGACCGAGATCCTGGCGGAACCGGTCCTTGTCGAGCTTCTCGTTGGTCTGCGCGTCCCACAGACGGCAATTGTCGGGGCTGATTTCGTCGGCCAGCACGATGTGCATCTCGTCGTTGGTCCACATGCGACCGAACTCGAGTTTGAAATCGACCAGCTTCAGACCGATGCCGAGGAAAAGACCCGACAGGAAGTCGTTCACGCGAATGGTGAGCGCAACGATCTCGTCGAGTTCGTGCGGCGTCGCCCATTTGAACGCGGTGATGTGTTCTTCCGACACCAGCGGATCGCCGAGTTCGTCCTTCTTGTAGAAGTACTCGATGATCGAACGCTCCAGCACCTGGCCTTCCGGCACGCCAAAGCGTTTGCAGAACGAACCCGCCGTGATGTTGCGCACGACGACTTCGATCGGAATGATTTCGACTTCGCGGACGAGCTGCTCGCGCATGTTGAGCCGGCGCATGAAATGCGTCGGCACGCCAATCTCGGCGAGCTTGGTCATCAGGTAGGCTGAAATACGATTGTTCAGCACACCTTTGCCCGACAGCACGTCCTTCTTCTGGTTGTTGAAGGCCGTGGTGTCGTCTTTGAAGTATTGGATCAACGTGCCGGGCTCAGGGCCTTCGAAAAGGACCTTGGCCTTGCCCTCGTAGATGCGCCGACGACGGGACATCTTCACCTCTGGGCGTCTCCCGAAAAGAAAACGAACCGCGGCGATTCCTGCGCGCGGTTCCGAGGCCAAAACATACAGGCCGCGGATACGGCTTTCAACCGAGCTGGGTCGGGATGCTGACCCACTCCCAACGCTCGGGCTCGCCGGCGGCAAACCGCCAGATCGGATCGCGGGGTGGATCGCCTGGCGCGGGCAGCGCCACCAGCGACGCGCAGACCGTGCCGAACCCGTTCGAGCCTTCGACGAACATCGCGCCGCCTGCCGGCGCGCCTGGGGCCCGGTCGCGGCTGGCCAGCAATATTTCCCAGGACGCCCAGTCGTTTTTGTCGGGATCGGGCACCGGGGCGGCGGCAAAGCGCGGCTTGTGAAAAGCGACGCGGGGGCTTTTGGGGTCGTCCGGCTCGGCTGCGGTGATGAAGCTGATCCCGACGCCAAGCTTGCGGACTTCGATCGGGAATTCGCCGCTCGGGTCGCGGTGGCACAGGACGAAGGCGTCGCGATTGTCGGCCAGCACCAGGTTGAACGGGCGGTAGGAGCGGGGATCGAGCCCGCCCAGCGCCTCGGCCGCGGCGGCCGCATCGGCATGATCGAGCGCCTCGAGCGGCAACTCGCCCCGGCTGCGTTTGCCCGCCAGCGGCCCCAGCGTGTTCTCGCGATTGAGCACGCCGGCGACCAGGCCGCTTTCGTTGATCGCCATCCAGGTGCCGCCGCCGACCTGGTCCAGCCCACCGACGAGCTCGTGATCGGGCCAGTGACGACCGGGCGGCAACCACGGGCGTGACCGCAGCTCGTCGCGATTGGCGGCGATCAAGACCGGCCAGGCATGGCCCGGCCGCCGCAGGACAACGAAGGTACACATCAGGCTTTGATCGCTCCTGCGCGGCCGTTTTCGACGTGAAACTTTGCCAAGGTGGAAACACCTGTCTTGGAGTCGCGTGCATTGTCGAGCGCCTGGAAGCGCGTTTCGACCGATTGTTTGGTGATCTCGACCGAGGCGTAGCCGCGTTTGCTGCGGTCGTAGAATTTGATGTGCTGGTTATGTGGCGCGATGTCGGCGTAATCGTAGGGCGGCGTCGATGTATGCGTCGCCGATGTGCCGACGAACTCGGTCGCTGTGGCGGCGAGATTGGCTTTGTGATTGTCGGTCTTGAGGTCGGTCGCCCAGAAGGAATGAATGTCGCCGCCGAAGAAGACGGCGTTCTTCAACTTGGCTTGGTTCATGGCGCGCAACATCCGCGCGCGCGTCGCGGGCCAGCCATCCCACGCGTCGGTCCAGTTGCCGAGCGTGCCGTCTTTGAGCGGTGACACGACTTCGGCGACCAGCAGATCCTGCGCAAACAGATTCCAGCGCGCACGATCGCGCTTGAAGCCGTCGAACAGCCATTTTTCCTGCTCGAATCCCAGCATCGAACGTTTGTCATCGAGCCGTTCGGTGCAGGCATCGGTGACCATGTGGCCGCCGCGCTTGCGATCGGTTGGGATCGGGCAGGCTTGCTGGTGCGTGCGGTATTGCCGTCCATCGAGAACGGTGAACTGCGCCAGATCGCCCCAACGCAAACGGTCATAGATGCGTGCATCGGGACCGACCGGCCGCTTCGGTTTTCGCAGCGGCATGTTCTCCCAATAAGCTTTGTAGGCCATGGCGCGACGCTGCAGCAGCGTCGCTTCCGACGTGTTCTTCCACTCGGAATAGGGGCCGCCATAGTCGTTTTCGACTTCGTGGTCGTCCCACGTCATCAGGCAGGGTGCGGTTGCGTGCAGCGCCTGCAAGTCGGGATCGGTGCGGTACTGCGCGTACCGGCTGCGATAGTGGGCGAGCTCGGTCAGTTTCGCCTGACGATCGTGCGCGCGCACGACGCCTTTCGCTTCACGTTCGTCGGGCTTGTAGCTGTATTCGTAGATGTAATCGCCGAGGAACATGACCAGGTCGGGATCTTCGGCCGCCATGTGCTGGTAGGCGCCGAAATAGCCGAGTTCCCAGTTCGAACAGGACGCAAAAGCGAGGCGTAGACGATCGATTTTGTCGGTCGCTGCCGGCGCGGTGCGCGTCCGGCCGATGCCGCTTTCCGCGCCGAGCGCGCGAAAGCGATACCAGTACGGCCGGTTGGGAAGCAGGTTCGCGACTTCGACATGCACCGCATGCGCATCGTCGGGTGATGCGACCGCATCGCCGCGCGCAACGATGCTGCGCATCTGCTCGTCGCTGGCGATTTCCCAAGCGACCGGAATCGCGATGTTCGGCATGCCGCCAAGCCCGTCTTGCGCCAGCGGTTCGGTCGCCAGCCGCGTCCACAAGACCATGCCGTCCGCACTTGGGTCACCCGATGCGACACCGAGCGTGAACGGGTCGCGCAACGGCGCGGCGCGCGGCGTGGTGGCGCAGCCGAGCAAGGTTGGTATTGCCGACATGCCGGCCAGCGCCGACGTGTAAGTAAACAGGCGGCGACGTGTGATCGGGAAATCGTTCGACCAATCGTTTGGCAACTGGGGCTCCTAGTCCTGACGAGAGACGGGTGCTACCAACGTGCGGCTCTTATAAGTCAGCTCACTTACGAAACCACGGGTCTACGCATGACGAGTTTCGACGATCGTGAAAAAGCCTTCGAAGCAAAGTTCAGCCTCGACGAAGAGCTGCGGTTTCGCGTGCACGCACGCCGCGCCCGCTTGTTCGGTGGTTGGATTGCGGGACAGCTCGGGCTTTCCGGCGATGCCGCCGAAAGTTACGCCAAAGACATGATTTCGGCGGATTTCGAAGAAGTCGGCGACGATGACCTGTTGGCGAAAGCGCGCGCCGATCTTGCAGCTGCCAACAAGGCACTCGACGACGCAACCTTGCGCAAGCAGATCGGCGTCGCGCTTAGCGAAGCGAAGCGTCAGCTGGTCGGCGAGTAACGACGTTCTCGATTGCGTCGCCGAGCAGCGACGCAAAATGTTTCCAGCTATTGGTGTCTTGTTGTTGCGCGGCGCCGGCCGCGCAACGCGCATATAACGCACCGTCTTCGACGAGGCGGCGCATCGCATCGGCCAACGAAGCGGCGTCGATCGCAGTCGTGACGAGTCCGGTTTGTTCCGGCACGACTTGTTCGGCAAGCCCGCCGACCGGCGTTGCAATTACCGGCAGGCCGGCGCCGTACGCCGCTGCAATGACGCCGGACTGGCTGGCTTCGACATACGGCACCACCATCGCATCGGCCGCGGCGAGCACGGCGCCGATCTGATCGGGCTCGATCCAGCCTTGCTGCAGCGTCACGCCGGGCTGCGTGATCGACGCGACCGGTGCGTCGATCGCACCGTCACCGGCAATGGTCAGCGTCGCATCGATATTGTGCGCGCGCAGTTTTGCGAATGCTTCGAGCAGCAACGGCACGCCCTTGTACGGCAGCAGCCGGCCGAAAAAGAGAAACCGAAACGGTTTGCGCGGCCGCGCTTTCTGCACCGCGCCGGGATAGGTCAGAACCGGTAGAAACAGTTGCACGATGCGATCGGCGGCGAGCTTGCGCCGTGCCTGCAAGCGCGCAGCGACAAAGCGCGATGCGGTGATGACGGCGTCGGCAGCCACAAATTCGCGGCCTTGCAGCCAATCGAGCAGGCGCGATCGCTCACCCGGATGCTGATCGGCGTCATGCGCCCAGACCAGCCAGTGCACGCCGGCCGCCTGCGCCACGATCTGAAACACCCGGTCCCACACATGCGGCATCACCACCACGACGGCGTCGATCCGGTTGCGGCGCAGGGCGGCGCGAAAACGCCATGCCGTAAGCGGAAGCAGCAGCGTCCGGCCGATCAGGCCGGCCATGGTTTGAAACGTATCGATCGGCCAAAGCGGGACCTGCAGCGCTTGGCTCTCAGCGAAATGCTCGGCCTGTCGCGACAAGGACAGGCTCACGGCGAATCGCGAATCGGCGGCCAGCGCCGGGACGAGCTGGGCGGTCAGCTTGCCCCCGCCGCCATAACGTCCCCAGTACGCAACCAGCACGCGTATGGCAGGTGGCATGGCAGAGGAATTGGGTGGGTTCATTCGTCCTTGGACAGCACGGAAGTGGAGCTGATTTGTGATGTACGCGACCGTTCTGTGGCCCTTCTGCCACAGACAGGAACTTCCGCACATCAGGGGCTTAGTTGTGGTTCTTCGTAAACCATCGCTGGCTTAGTTTCCGGCCGTCGCCCCCGGGAGGAGGCGATGCAGTTGATGCTGCAGGACTTGCGACGCAGGCCCCACCAACGAGACCTGACGGAGACTACCCCCGATGACGTCGAAGAAGCTTCTTCTGGCCGGAACGATCCTGACCGCGGCATTCGCCGTGTCGACGGACGCGTTCGCTGCCGAGACGACTACGACCAAAACCACAAAGACCACCACCACGACGGCGACGTCGGACACGGCAGTGCTGCGCCAGCAGGTGTTGGATCTCCAGAAGCAGCTGAATGACCTGAAGGCCTCGCTCGGCACCAAGGTTGTCGCGACTGAGAAGACGGTTGAGGAGCTGAAGAAGGCTTCCGCGTCTGACGTGAAGGTGACGCTGCCGAACGGCCGTCCGACCCTCGCGACCAACGACGGCAACTTCTCGTTCGCCGTGACCGGCCGCATCCACTTCGACACGGCGAGCTACTTCTCGACCAAGTCGAAAGACGGTTCGCCGTCGACGGGCGTGCCTGATCTGAACAACGGCGTGAACGTTCGTCGCGCCTTCTTCGGTGTGACAGGCAAGTTGTGGAAAGATTGGGAATACGCGTTGAACCTCAACGCGGGTGGCTCGGGCCAGGAACTTTCGAACTCGACCGCGCTGCTCCAGGAAGCTCGCCTGACGTACGGCGGTATCAAGAACTGGAAGTTCGATATCGGCTACCTCGATCCGCAGAACAACATCTCGGAAGCGATGTCGTCGAACGATCTCGCGTTCATCGAACGCGCTGCCGTTACGAACATCACCGAAGGTATCGCGGCGACCGAGTCGCGCGCTGCGGTCGGCTTCCGCTTCAACACCGACACCGTGTTCGCGTCGGGTTATGTCACGGGTTCGACGGTCGGCAACGGCCCGCTCGCCTCGGGCACGACCGCTGGTGACGAACAGATCGGCATCGTGGGCCGCGCGGCCTTCCTGCCGTACAAGTCGGACGTGGGCGTGATCCACATCGGCATCAACGGCCAGAAGGTTCTGCAGAACACGCAGAACACCACGCCTGGTCCGAAGCCGCTTATCGGCGGTTTCGCCGATCGTCCGGAACTGCGTGTCGACGGCCGCTCGTTCGTGAGCGCGGTCGCGGCTGCCAACACCAACGCCTCGGGCGGAACGCTCAACATCGATAATGCCTACGCATACGGCCTCGAACTGGCCGGCGCGTATCGCAACTTCTACTTCGAAGGTGAGTATTTCCGTTTCGGCTACGAAACGCAGAACATGCTTGTCAGCGGCACGGGCATCACCAACCGCATCAACCCAAGCGTCGACTTTAGCGGTTACTATGGGCAGGCGACCTACGTCCTCACCGGCGAGTCGCGTGCGTACAACATCGGTACGGGTGCTTTCGGTTCGCCGAAGCCGGCCCGTCCGTTCTCACTCGAGACCGGTGGTATCGGTGCGTGGGAAGTCGGCGTGCGTTACAGCTACGTCAACCTGAACGACACCAACGGCGGCTTCATCGTCAATGGTGGCAAGCAGGCGCTCTGGACGTTCGGTGTGAACTGGTACGTGAACAACAACGTGCGCTTCATGCTGAACTACATCACCGGCGACATCACCAAGTCGGCGGTGCTGACCAACGTTCCGCAGGGCTTCAAGATGGATGCTCTGGCGCTCCGTACGCAGTTCAACTTCTAAGACTTCGAGCTTCGGCTCGACACAGGAACCCCGCCGGGCAACCGGCGGGGTTTTTTGTTGCCCACTTCGCAGCGGCGCGGTACGGCACCGAGATGATGTCGCGCCCGCTCCGCTTCCTGCCGCTGCTCGTGCTCACGCTTGCCGCTTGCACCCCGGGGCAGCAGCTGGCCAATGTCGGTCAGGTCAAGCTGGCAGCGCGCGCCTATCACGACGACGGACGCTACGATGCCGAGTTTGCCAAGGTTGCTGCCGACGCAACCGCCTATCTCGAGCAGCGCGCATCGCGCGTGACGCGTCCGGCGATCGTGTTCGACATTGACGACACCGCGCTCACCACCTGGTCGGCAATCCAGGCCAACGATTTCGGCTATATCACCAACGGCACCTGCTCTGAGTTGCCCAAAGGTCCGTGCAACTCGATCGCGTTCGAAGACGCGGGCACGATGCCGGCGTTGCAGCCGACGCTGGCGCTATATCGCCGGGCGCGCGAACTGGGCGTGGATGTGTTTTTCATCACCGGCCGCCGCGAGCCGCGCCGCGCCGGTACCGAGAAAAATCTCAAATTCGCGGGCTATGACGCGTGGACGCGTGTCGTGCTGAAGCCGAATAACTTTCCGTCCGACAAATCGTCAGCCGATTTCAAATCGGCGGCGCGTGCGGCAATCGAAGCCGAGGGCTACACGATCGTCGTGAATATCGGCGACCAGCAATCGGATCTCGACGGCGGTCACGCCGAGAAGGGGTTCAAATTGCCGAACCCGTTCTACTTCATTCCCTGATGCACGAACTTCGTACCGTCTCCGCCGACAAACAGACGGCGTATGACGACATTGCGCAGCAGCTTGAAGGACTGTTCACCGGCGAACGCGATTGGCTCGCGAACGCGGCCAACATGTCGTCGCTGTTGTTTCATTCGCTGCCCGATCTGAATTGGGCCGGCTTCTATCTGATGAAGGATGGCGAGCTGGTGCTGGGCCCGTTCCAGGGCAAGCCGGCCTGCATCCGAATCGCCATGGGCCGGGGCGTGTGCGGAACCGCGGCCGCCCGGAAAGAAAGCGTGCTGGTCGAAGACGTCGATTCCTTCCCCGGCCACATCGCCTGCGACGCCGCTTCGCAGAGCGAGCTGGTCGTGCCGCTGGTGCGGGACGGGCAGGTGCTGGGCGTGCTGGACCTCGACAGCCCGCGCAAAGGCCGGTTTGACGCAGTGGATCGGGCCGGCTGCGAGCGGCTGGTCGCCACCTTTCTCGCCGGCTCGGACTTCTGATACAGAAGGCGCCGCGCGGAGCTGCGGGTGTAGCTCAATGGTAGAGCAGAAGCCTTCCAAGCTTATGACGAGGGTTCGATTCCCTTCACCCGCTCCAGCCGCCCTCTTGTGCGGCCCCCTGCTTGCGTCAGGTCGTTTGACCGGCTAGAAGCCGCGCGTTTTCGCACCCCTTACGGGGGCGCTCACCAGCCCACTCTTGGGCGCCACCACTACGGAATCAGGGCATGGCGAAGGAAAAGTTCAACCGTAACAAGCCGCACTGCAATATCGGCACGATCGGGCACGTCGACCACGGCAAGACGTCGCTGACGGCGGCGATCACGAAGACGCTGGCGAAGACGGGCGGTGCGACGTTTACGGCGTACGACCAGATCGACAAGGCGCCGGAAGAGAAGGCGCGCGGCATCACGATCTCGACGGCGCACGTTGAGTACGAGACGGCCAACCGTCACTACGCGCACGTCGACTGCCCCGGCCACGCCGACTACGTGAAGAACATGATCACGGGAGCCGCGCAGATGGACGGCGCGATCCTGGTTGTGTCGTCGGCTGACGGCCCGATGCCGCAGACGCGCGAGCACATTCTGCTGGCCCGCCAGGTTGGTGTTCCGGCGATCGTCGTGTTCATGAACAAGGTCGACATGGTCGACGACGCGGAACTGCTCGACCTGGTTGAGCTGGAAATTCGCGAGCTGCTGTCGAAGTACGAATTCCCGGGCG